>JAJFJQ010000010.1 GCA_021773835.1 Gammaproteobacteria bacterium | reverse complement strand
CCTCCAGTGAACCAATTGATATCGCTATCGATCAGATCACTGGATGCCATGCAGGTTCCCTAACCCTATCTATTTGTTTTTGATCAGCTTTTCGTGGGGAGCCTTCAGGGTCGGAGTTTTTTCCAGGATTTTTCAATCCTGGTCAGGTTTATTCTCAGCTGCACCATGTATTAAGTGAGCGTAGTCCCGTCGCACCAAAGCATCCAGACTCTCTGCAAAAAAGTTAGCGATACCCAAAATGAAAAACCCGGTGAACCAGGGCATCAGGAAATAAGGCGCAGGGCCACCTGGACTAAGTTGATCGCCGATGGCTCCTAACGTTGTTAGCGCCATCACCAGCCACGCAGCGATACCAATTAGATGAAGCACGGCTGAGACGACCAGCAAAAATTTTTGGATGAGGGTGGGCTCGACGTGCCAGGTCTTCCAATGAACACGGCAGGAATTGATGAGCCAACGCAGAAGAGCGAGGCATGCGAAGCCGAAGAGACCAAAAAATAGTAATGCACCCAAAACGCTAGAGTTCGTCTTTGATGGCTGTCATTTGTCGCCTACTTTTCATTCTATTGGGCATTAATCTTTAAGGAAAAAAAATAGGGCAGGCAACTGATTTCCCAAAGTTTACGCTGACGTTGTTATTCTAGGATTAGTCCAGTGTCAGGGTGGTATTCACCGACTGTGCTGCCAGTTTTAAAGTCTCGAAGTCTTGCTGGGAAGAGACCTCGCTTTTCATTGTATCCATAAGCATGGATCTCTTTCACATATGCAACCTTCGTTGCGGCGTCTAATCCATCAAAGGCTGAGCCAACAAATAGTAATGGGCCGTTGTCTGCGAAGGTGACCTTAGGAAACACATCTTCTTTAGCCAGTCGATTGATAAGTTCTAGCCGCTCAGTCTGTTTTTCAGTGGATTGTTCAACCATGAATTGTGGTGCTTGTTCACCGCAACCAATGGTTGTACTCACAATGAGCACAGCGAAGAGTGTACGAAGAGTGTTCATTTGGGTGTTCTCCTAAATTTCTATCCTTTCGGATAATCCGACCAGTTCACAAAGAACCATTTACCATCGATCTGAGCAAGGTCGTGGACGGCACCAGGATGGTTCTCGTCACCCCTACCATCTTCGGACCAGATACGAACTCGCCAGACATTAGGGTTGTATTTATTGCCAATCAATTTGGTCCTCAGGTTGGCTTGTGTCCAGGGTTCAATCTGTTTCGTGTAGAAGCTTTCGAAGTTCTCGGGGTGGGTCGGTGTGAATATGGAAGCTGTTAATCGTTTATCAAACAGTGCTTCAGCAGCGTCGTAATTACCTTCAAACATTAGAGTGTATGCGTTTAATACAACTGCTTCAGGCGTGTTACCTGTGTTGTCTGTTGGTGGCGGCGTTTGACTGCAAGCTATTAGGGTAAGGGTTAAACTTAATGCCAATAAATTTTTCATTCTGGTACTGCCCCTTAAGTTGTAGCACGTCGTTGTGTTGTTTAACGATTACTATTTAAGCCGCTGCACTTCCACAAATGACCCAAGAAATCCAGGGACAAAATACCTATATCCGCCGAACACGAACAACGTCGATCGAAAGGATATCGGGGACAGACCACGTTTCCTTAGGCGATAAAACGTGGTCTGTCCCCGATATCCTCACAAATAACGATCTGCGGCGTGATGCCTCCGTGGGTGTCCCTTGCTCTACTAATTATTAATATTACTCAATTAAATTAGCCTGTTAGCGGTAGCTCTGTACTAGAATACTGTTTATAATAACAGTATTAATAATTATCCGAGAAGTCATATGGAATCCGTTCGTTTTGTTGCCCCTCACCCGGAACACCTGTCCAAAGAATCCCTACAAGATGCCATCACTGAGCTTGCCGCGTGCATTACTGTAGCTACCGCGCGCTTACTCGACCTAATTGCCGAACTCGACCGCCGAGAAGCGTGGGGCGACTGGGGCGTTAAGTCGTGTGCCCATTGGTTGAACTGGCAATGCGGGATCGGTCTCGGTGCGGCGCGTGAGAAAGTAAGGGTCGCACGTGCATTGGCGATGCTGCCTTTGATCCGCGAGGCATTTGCTCGAGGCGAGGTGAGTTATTCGAAAGTGCGCGCAATGACCCGGATCGCGGATTCCGACAACGAAGACTATTTGTTGATGATCGCCCGTCATGGGACGGCGTCACACGTGGAGGACTTGGTCCGCAGTTTTCGGCGCGTGCGGCACAATGAGTCGGCGAAGGTCGCCAATGAGGCACATACCATGCGTGAGTTGAACTGGTATTGGGATGATGACGGCTCGTTAGTTATCAAGGCGCGCTTACCGGCGGAGTGTGGTGCATTGGTGTTAAAAGCGCTGGAATGTGCGGTTGATGAGATCGACGATCAACAATTCAACGATAACGTTTCCGCGGAAACGTCTCTGCCGGAGAAACCGTATGCTGCCCGACGTGCAGATGCGTTAGGAAACATCGCCGGAGATTATTTAACTAGCAATACCAAACCATCGCGCCAGGCAGAGCGCTACCAAGTGTTGGTGCATGTTAATAGAGAGGCATTGAAGAAAATGAGTGGTGTTGATGGAGCGGAATTACAGCACGGTCCTGGTTTATGTCGGGACACGGCGCGGCGCATCGCCTGCGATGCCACGATAATTGAGTTAGAAACCGATGCACAAGACAACCCGCTTAACATTGGCCGCAAATCTCGTACGGTGCCGCCGTCAATACGACGCGCATTGGAACACCGCGATAAAGGATGCCGTTTCCCCGGATGCACAAACGTCCGCCACCTCGATGCACACCATCTTCAGCATTGGGCAGATGGCGGTGAAACGTGTGTTCGGAATTTGGTTTTACTGTGTCGGCATCACCATCGATTGATCCATGAGGATGGTTTTAAGGTGACCACCCGCGACGATGGGAAGGTCTTGTTCTTTACGCCGGGCGATATCTGGATCCCGGACGTGCCTGCGCTTACCGCGCCGGGTACTAATGTTGAATCGATTGCCAAGGATGCCGGCATAGACGTTTCCGCGGAAACGCTTACCCCAAAGTGGCAAGGAGAACGCATGGATATGGGGATGGCGGTTGAGGGCCTGATTCAACGCGGAGATTTGTGACACTAGCTGTTTTCCTCGAAGCGTAGTCAAATGCGGAGTAGGTAGGTATCGCTTAATTTGTGTGACGTATCCGCAGGATAGTTAATGGCTGACGAAAACGAAGTGGGTCTTGACGCAGGTGAGATTCCGTCGCTCCCCTATTGGTTTGCCGTGTACGCGCTTGGGGCAGCGACCTTTTCACTCGTCACCGCGCAGTTATTGCCGGTCGGTCTTTTAACCACGATCGCCACAGACCTTAATGTTTCGATCGGCACGGCAGGGTTAACGGTTACGCTTCCGGGGATCGTTGCCGCGCTTGCGGCGCTGCTATTTTCAGCTGCATCTGGGCGTACCGACCGCCGTATCATTTTATGCACGCTCATCGCGTTGCTCACCATAGCGAATTTGCTCTCAGCCTACGCCTCTAACTTTGCAGTTCTTCTCGCATCGCGCGTATTGGTTGGGATTTCCATTGGCGGTTTTTTCCCCGTTGTAGGGCCGCTTGCCGGGCGTCTTGTCGCTGGTCCAGCCGTTGGACGTGCAATGTCAATAATTTTTGGTGGCGTGGCAGTCGCATCGGTATTAGGTGTTCCGCTAGGCACGCTGCTTGGCGATGTAAACGGTTGGCGCTCCGCCTTTTTCGGCATGGCCGTTGTTAGTGCCGTAACGTTTGCGTTGCTATTTGCCGCGCTTCCGCGATTGCCGGTTGCGCAGTCGATTACCTTGCTCACACTTTATCGATTGCTTAGTAACACAAACGTACGGATCGGCGTAATTATCACGTTTTGCTTCGTGACAGGTCACTTTACTGCGTTCACATTTGTACGGCCGATTTTGCAGGAACTTGCAGGGATCAGTGCGGCATTAATAGGCCCGCTTTTATCCATTTATGGGGTTGCCGGTGTGATAGGGAATTTCCTCGCCGGTCCGGCGGCTTCGCGCGATATACGGCGCGCGCTTCTTTGCATCACGATTGCCCTCAGCGTTGTACTTTTGCTGATGGCAATACTCGGAGTAGCAGTGCTTCCCGCAATAATATTGCTTTTTCTTTGGGGGCTCGCTTACGGCGGTGTATCGGTGAGCCTGCAGACGTGGATGAATCGTGCAGCACCGACGGTACCTGAAATGGCGTCGGCGCTATTTGCAGCGATGTTCAATTTCGCGATTGCGTTTGGTGCGCTGCTTGGTGGTTTTGCAGCGGACGAGATTGGTGTCCGCAGTGTGCTTTGGCTTGGTGGCGGCCTGGCGCTTGCTGCTGCTTTTACCGTGCGCGCAATGAAAGAGGCTACGTAGCAAAAAGATCTTTTCGTTAGCGTCCTTTAAGTTGGATTATCTTATCAAGGCGGCGGTAGAACCTTCCGATCTTGAGAAGATTTAGCCAATGCACGTCTTCGCGCTTCTGCGAGGCGCCTCAGTATATGCTGAGGCAGCTCGTTTTCTGAGTCATGTAAGGCCTCAAGAACTCGCCGTTCAAATGCGCTCTGCTTATCCACGCTTCCGTTCGTACAATACTCGGCGTCTCGTCAACTAATTCACGACATAGCTCCGAGCAGTGAGGCACGCACCGAGCCCGCGATTGTAATCCGAGCGATAGGCCGGGTCCGCGTCAGCTGAGCTCGGGTCGTATCCGGTTTCTTGTGCTGACCAAACGTGGCATTCGTATCGATCGCGTTTCACTTGTTCCGGGGGTTGGCCGCCTGCCGGATAGATGACTAGTCGATCTGATCCCGTAGTCGCTAGCACTTTTTCGGCTTCGGCGGGTTTTTCGATGACTTCGTATCCACTAGGGATCTGGCGGTAATACGTGCCGCCAAGATAGAAGTATCGGTTCAGCCCAATGCCGAAACTCAAATAGCCACGAGGCAAGGTAGACACTCTTGCTCCGATTGGTGCGACGATGGAAATGTAGGCCCTACCGTCATGCCGATACCATCGCCCAGCATTGAAGAAATAAGATTTATTACTGTGAGTGACTGCGTAATGCCCTTTGGGTAAGTGGTCAATACGATGATGTCCTCTCCGATTCGCACTGGCATCAGCGGATGCGACACCACCCACAAAAATAATAAGTACTAGAACGATGTTCTTCATGGCGTTTCCCCTATTCTTGAAGTCGAGCATTTGATGCCCGACGGTTCATCAATGATTCCATGAAAAGTATGCGCGACAGCACTGTAAATATGGGTAACGGATGCGTAAAACTAGGCGATTGATCGAGACTCGGAAAGACTTCGTTCATGTTGTTACATACAAGCATTTCGATTGAGGAAACCTTAAGTTTCGAGCGGCATTTTTAGACTCCAATGAATGCGATTGGTCGAATCCATTTTTATAGGAGGCTTCTAAGAAAATCAGGGACAGACCCTGTTTCTCCAGACGATTAAACGTGGTCTGTCCCGCATTTCTCACCTACTTTCCATGCCAAAACAAGTGATCGAGGGGATACGTGCTATAGTGGCCCGGTAATGCACTCCCGCCCGAAATTGTTCGGGCGATTAGCCACCTTAGTGGGACTACTCGTTGACTTTCGGCCAACTCTGGCCGGCACGATCCCGTCGCCTCCTCTGAGCCCCAACCTCAAGGATCGACTATGGAACGAGTCTCCCGACTTTCGAAACCATCCCCTGTTGCCGCAATTCACGCAAGCGCTGGCGCGCCTGTTCGATGCAGCGGCAGCCGAATTCCGATCGCCACTGCAATCGTTTATTGCGAAGCAAATTTTGGCGCTATTGACGGCAAGACCGCGAACGGGCTCGTTCGACACTCTGAGCGCTACGAAATACTGTCGGTAATTGATAGTACAAAGGCAGGCCTCGATGCGGGTACGGTGCTCGATGGTAAACCCAATTCAATCCCAATAAGGCGCGATCTCGCAGATGCTCTCGCCAATGTGGTGACCGTACCTGAATACTTTATCTTCGGCATGGCCCCTTCAAGTGGCATGCTTTCATTACGTGAGCGAAGCCTGGTGCTCGAGGCCATCAGCCACGGAATGAACATCATCAATGGGCTTCACGAATTTCTCAATGACGATCCGGTATTCAAGGCTGCTTGCAAAGCGAGCAATGTCGAGATCTTCGACGTGCGCAAACCGCCGGACAAAAAAGACCTGCATATTTTTACCGGTGATATCGACCGGGTGACATGTCCGCGCATTGCGGTGCTAGGTACTGATTGCGCGATAGGTAAGCGCACCACCGCGATGATTCTGGCGCAGGCGCTCAACCGGTGTGGCGTGAAAACCGTAATGATTGGAACCGGCCAGACAGGTTTGATCCAGGGTGCTCGCTACGGCATCGCGCTTGACGCAATCCCGTCGCAGTTCTGTGCCGGCGAACTTGAAGCAACGATCGTGAAGGCTTTCGTAGTCGAACGCCCTGACGTGATCCTTATTGAAGGGCAGGGTGCCTTGAGTCACCCCGCGTTTTCGACATCGTCATTCATACTTCGTGGAGCCAGTCCCGATGGTGTGGTATTGCAGCATGCACCGGCACGCCGGAATCGTTGCGATTTCGCACAGATGAGCATGCCAATACCGGCTACCGAAATAAAACTGATCGAGACGTTTGCCGAAACCAAGGTGATCGGTATGACGATAAACCACGAAAATATGAGCGACGCGGAAGTAAGCTCGGCGATTAGGCAATATGAGAACGAGCTCGGCATCCCGACGACCGATGCGCTGAGCGGTTCTACCGACCGACTGGTAGAAATGGTCTTTCTCGCGTTCCCGGAACTGGCGAAGGTATTGCCACCCGTAGCGGCGTGATGTCCTTGCCGCGCCTGGAAATAGACCTCGAGAAAATCAGCCACAACGCGCGCACGCTAGTCGATCGGCTGGCCGGGCATGGGATCGCGGTGACCGGCGTGACCAAGGCGACGCTCGGCTCGCCTGAAATCGCTCGCGCAATGTTGGAAGGTGGCGTGTGCGATTTGGGCGACGCACGTATTGAAAATATCGAAGCAATGCGTTTGGCACACGTTCAAGCGCGCATGTCCCTGATCCGTTCACCGATGCTGAGTCAGGCGAAGCGGGTTGTGATGAGTGCGGACGTCAGTTTTAACACCGAGGTCGATGTTGTCAGACGTCTTTCGCGCGAAGCATGCGCGATGGGGCGAACGCACGCGGTTATGCTCATGGTCGAGCTTGGCGATCTGCGCGAAGGTATCATGCCGGCCGATCTGCTTGCGGTTGTTAGTGAGACGCTCAGCCTGCCAAACATCGTGCTCAAGGGGATCGGGACTAATCTGGCCTGTCGAAGCGGTGCATCGCCAGACGATGCCAACATGCGAATATTGTCCGAGCTGGCGGCGTCAATGGAAGCGACATTCGATATCTCAATCGAAACGGTATCCGGTGGAAATTCGGCGAATCTAAATTGGGCGTTCAGTGGCACGGATACCGGGCTGGTCAACGATCTTCGATTGGGCGAATCAATTCTGCTAGGTCGTGAAACCCTATATCGAAACCCAATCGATGGACTGCATACGGATGCAATCTCGCTTGTTGCCGAGGTAATCGAGTCGAAGCTAAAACCGACAATGCCTACCGGCAATCTTGCGCAAAGTGCCTTCGGACAGTGTTCGGTACCGATTAATCATGGTGACATCGTGCAAACCATCTTGGCGATAGGCATTCAAGATATTGATCCGCACGGCTTGAGGCCACCCGATGGCACCGAGATACTCGGATGTAGCAGCGACCATCTGATCACGACGTCGTCTGCAGTTGATATCGTGCCCATCGGTACAGAAATGACCTTCCAACTCGACTACAGCGCACTCATTCGTGCCATGACCTCACCATTCGTCACGAAGTCAATAAATTCGGCCAGCCAACTCGATTACCAAACTCCGAAAATAGTTGAACGCCTTTCGGCGTAGCAGAGAAGCCACTGACTGACCGGGAAGTACCAGCTGCGTGGCGAAATGTGTCGACTACGTCAGGCTTGCTCAATGTTGGCGGCTCCCACACGCTTTTTTGGTGCTCTTTCGGCCGGCCGGACGCGGCGCCGGTGATCGCATTGCACGGTGGTCCCGGTTCCGGCATGAATCCCCGGCATCTCACGTTTTTTGATCCGCGAATGCATCGAGTTGTCATGTTCGATCAGCGTGGCAGTGGACAATCGAAGGCGGTAGTCGGGACGTTTAGAAACACTTTGCAAGATTTGCTTGATGATATTGAAAAACTGCGGCGCTACTTGGGTATCGGCCGCTGGCTGGCCTTCGGCGTGTCCTGGGGCGCCTGTCTTGGAGTTCTTTATAGTCAAAACCATCCAAGGGCCTGTAGCGGGCTGGTGCTGGCGGGCTTATCGAATCGCCATGACCATCAGACTAGATGGATCCTAGAGGAGCGTGCCCGGCTTTTGCCCAAGCGCCACCATGCTGTCATGAGGGCGCTCGATCCCGGCGATCGCGCTGATCCTATCAATGCTTATTATCTTAAGAGTTTGTCGCCAAACCGAACAGATCAACTGGAGGCGACCTATGCTGTGTGGGCGCTGGAAGCCGGCTTGAAAGGCCCAGACCCAGAGACACTACCGATGATGACGCTCGATGAGATTGATGCAGGCATGGTAGGCCGCGCCAAGGTCTACCTTCACTATTGGGCGAATAAGAGTTTTCTCCCACAGGGTCATTTGTTGGTCAACCCGAGCGCGTTAACTACGCTGCCCGTGGTGCTGGTTCATGGTGCTTCGGATTGGATTTGCCCGCTAAGTGGCGCAGAGCAGGTGGCTGGCGCGATCGAGTCGGCTAAATTAATCGTTGTGCCCGATGCGGGCCACTCGCCTTATGGCGTAGACTTCGTGCAGACGCTACGCGACTCAATAGCGACCATGGGATAACGCAATTGAATAAAGTCGTAACGGTCTTCTTAGACCATCGGGCACTCGTCGAATTCGAAGCACGCTAAACCGCTAACTTTTCATATCCGTTTTATTTGGGGTAAGCTCAGACTCGACGCCCGATTGCAGGTGGCGACGGACGCGTGCTGTCGGTCGAATTGGCGCTATATCCTATCTAAGCGCCATACAAACGAAGGGAGGATCCTATGAACTACTTCGTGATCGCGGTGTATGTGGTCGGGTTTGTTGTGTCATCGACTGCGCCGGCGGAACAACCCAGCGTTGCGCCTTCCTCCCTTGTCTTTACCAACGTCACTGTCATCGACGCGACAGGGGCACCCGCTCAGCCTGACATGACGGTTATTATCGAAAACGATCGCATTCAGGCGGTAGGCGAGACGGACGCTACTCCCATCGCCCAAGGGCCATCGGTCAAGATCATTGATGCCTCCGGAAAATTCCTTATTCCGGGACTATGGGATATGCACACTCATTTGGCGTATCCGAAAGCATTGCCTGGCGGGCGAGATAGTTTTCTCCCAATGTTAATTGCGCTCGGTATAACAGGCGTGCGGGACATGGGTGGAGATCTGGACTTGCTAGTTCAATGGCGCGAGGAGATATCTGCGGGCAAATTAATTGGCCCCCGGATCATCGCTTCCGGCCCGATGCTCGATGGTCCAAACCCACCCTTTCCGGAGTCTATTGGGATCCCGGATCCGACTGAGGCGCGCCGGGTAGTTCAAGAGCTGAAGCAACAAGGTGCAGATTTCATCAAAGTCCAGTCGCTGATCCCCCGGGAGGCGTACTTTGCTGTTTTGGAAGAGGCGCGACGACAGGACATGGCAGTAGCCGGGCATGTGCCAAATAAGGTCACTGCGGCCGAGGTGGCGGAGGGGGGGCAACGCAGTATCGAGCACTCTTTCGGTTTGCTACGCGGCAGTTCCACCGAAGAGGCGGCGCTGACTAACGAATTGACCGTCGTTGACCTGTACCTATCGGCAAAAAAGGCCGTGCTGCAACGGGTTTTGAATAGTTATAGTCCGCAGAAAGCAAAAACACTTTTCGCCCGAATCGCCAGCAGCGGTACTTGGTACTGTCCGACGTTCGTCTGGATACGCGGCGCGTGGCACCTCGATGAAAATAGCTTCCCGAAGGATCCGCGACTGCAATATATACCGCCAGAGACTTTCCGGACGTGGGGCGAAATGAAAGAGAGGCGCATGAAAGATAGGTCGGATGAGGATATCGCCATGGGGAAAGAATTCTTCCGGCGTCAATTTGAGCTCACTCAGAGCTTGCATGAGGCAGGGGTACGCTTCTTGGCGGGAACGGATACTCCCGTGCCGTACACGTTTCCAGGTTATTCGCTGCATGAAGAGTTGGTGTTGTTGGTCGAGGCGGGATTGACTCCGCTGGAGGCGCTACAGGCGGCAACCCGCAATCCTGCCGAATACTTTGAACAGCTCGACCAACTCGGGACCGTTGAAGCAGGCAAGCTTGCCGATCTAGTCCTCCTCGACGCGAACCCCATTGCCGACATCCGCAATACCCAAAAAATTTCAGCGGTCGTTGTGGCGGGTAAGTTGTACTCGCACGACGCGCTGCAGGCGTTGTTAGCCGGTGCGGCCACAGCGGCTCAGCAGGAGTAAACCCAGCGACTATTATGCTGCTACGAAAAGAAGTCTGAGAGGTCTGTTCTGTCTTTTGTAGGATACTGACTCCGTTTGTACTGTTCAGTTGCCGAGTTGCTCGCGTATTCCCATTGCAGAGATGAAATCGTGATTGTCACCCACGTTATACTTGCGGCACTCAATGATCCGACCTTCCTTAAAGCGGTACCAGCCCGCGACGGTGAACTTTAGGGTCTTACCGGACGACGGCACACCGCAAAACTCGTCGTGCTGTTTCCCTTCAAACGACAGTTGCACAAACACGAGATCGTCTTCAGCGATCATTTCATCGATGACGAACGAAAACGATCCGTTAGGAAATGCGTTGTGAAATCCCTGGATGATCCCAGCCATATCGTCGTACCTTGTCGGGTCCTGAAAACTCGGCGGGTGATAATAGGTGTCCTTGTGAATGATTTCAGGCAGGATGTCTAGATTGCCGCCGTTCCAGAGGTCGTCGATGTAAAGCTTACGGTAACGGTCTTTGTTCTCGGCTGGTGTGAGGTTTCCAGTCTTGCCGGTCATTTCAACTGCGGGCGTAGCCATAATGGGGCTCCTTAGTTTTGATGGTTGGCGTGAACCTAGTGGTCGAAATGTACTATAAGCCACACGCATCGGGCCGACCAACGACAATTATGAAATGAGGGGCACCGCTGCGCGGTAGATTATGGACCGCCCATGTCATTTTATCGGCGTCCGCTTTGCGCCACGATACGGCGAATCTAACTCGCCGAAGTCCCAATTTAAGTACACTATCACCTTACCCCCGTATCACGACGTCCATCAGAAAATAGTGCGATGACCGCTTCGGACTCTCTTGCAAATGCCAGTGTGCACACTTGGGCTGTGTTAGCGCTTACCGTAGTGGCGCTGGTTTTGTTCACGCGTAAGCGCATTCCGCTGGAAACCTCATCACTTCTGGTGTTGGTTGTGATCTCGGTAGGGTTCGCTGTGTTCCCGTTTGAAGTTAATGGCCGCGCGCTACCGATCGTTGCCTTCTATTCGGGGTTCGGGCACGAGGCGCTTGTAGCCGTATGCGGGTTAATGATCATTGGGCACGGTTTGGTGCGCACCGGTGCACTCGAACCGCTCGGTCGGAAATTGGCCCACTCGTGGAGTATGAGTCCAAAGCTATCGCTGCTGGCGACATTGATCGCCGCCGCAATACTAAGTGCGTTCGTCAACAATACGCCTGTGGTGGTCTTGTTGATCCCGGTGTTACTCAGCGTCGCGCAACGCACGAAAGCATCGACCTCTGGCATGCTAATGCCCATGGGGTTCGCAACCTTACTCGGCGGTATGGGTACCAGCATCGGCACATCGACTAATCTACTAGTGGTTAGCGTCGCCGCCGACCTTGGCTTAGCGCGTTTCGGCATGTTCGATTTTGCCGTGCCCGCAATGATCGCAGGCGGTATTGGGATTGTATATTTGTGGTTGCTGGCGCCGTACATACTACCGCAACGTATGCCTCTCATGAGCGATATGTCGCCACGTGTGTTTACCGCGCAGTTGAATATCCCCCCAGGTAGCTATGCCGACGGCAAGACCTTATCCGAAGTGCTAAAAAAGACTGATGGCGAAATGGTCGTCAAGCGGATCCGTAAAACAGAATATGCGTTTACCGTGCCGCTACCCGATGCCGTGCTGCAGGCGGGTGATCGTTTGTCCATAACTGACTCACCATCGCGCCTGAAAGAGTTTGAAACGGTACTGGAGGCAAAACTATACATCAGCGGGAAGCCGGTTGGTGATGACAACCCGATCGCCGCTGAAGATCAACAAATTGCGGAGGTCGTTATTGCTGAAGGATCGCCGCTGGTCGGCGGAACGATGAAAAGCATCCGCTTCGCCGATCGCTATGACCTCGTGACGCTTGCCATTCATCGCGCCGGACGCGCTATCGACGCGATGCCTCGCGGCATCGGAGAAGTCGTACTTGAGCGTGGCGATGTGCTGCTTGTACAAGGTGCGCGTGACAAAATCGGCGAGCTCAAGCGCGACGGTGAATTGCTTGTTCTTGATGCGACGATAGATCTGCCGTTTGATCGACGAGCGCGTCTTGCGATCTCGATCATGTTAGGGGTGGTAACGTTGACGGCGATCGGATTACTGCCGATTGCCGTTAGCGCGGTAATGGGCGTGCTCGCGATGCTGCTCACTTCGTGCTTGAGCTGGCGTGATATTCCGCAGGCTTTGAGCATCCCGGTGATTTTAATCGTCGTCGTGAGTCTTGCGCTTGGTCAGGCATTATCCGTTACCGGCGGGGCGGAGGTGGTTGCCTACGGCTTCCTTTACTTATTCGAGGGCGCATCGCCGCCTGTGATGGTCAGTGGTCTGTTGTTGTTGATGGCGGCAATGACGAATGTGTTGTCGAACAACGCAGCAGCGGTCATCGGCACTCCGATCGCGATAACTATCGCGCATCAGCTACAACTACCACCGGAGGCGTTTGTACTCGCCGTGATGTTTGGCGCGAATATGAGTTTTGCCACGCCGATGGCGTATAAGACGAATCTACTCGTGATGAACGCAGGTGGATACAGGTTTGGTGACTTTGCCCGGGTCGGCATTCCGCTAACGTTGCTCATGTGGGCAGTATTGAGTTGGGTCTTGCCATGGATCTATTTTCCGGCGCCGGTCTAGTGGGCTACCGATAGCCACTTGCGGTCGTTGTGTTACTTTAGGCGGCCGAAATATATGCAGAGTCCTCGATACGTGAGCAAGCTAACAAGACTTTTACTCGTGGGCACCCTCTGGTGCTCTCAAACCGCAGCGAATGAAGAGATCGGTTTGTTAGAACTGGTCAATTACTTTGAGTACGGTCCGTACTTAGCGTCGTCGGGCCAACCGACTATGGACCAATTGCCAGCATTAGCGGAAGCCGATATTGAACTCGTTATCAATTTGGCGCCTGTGACCGAGCCTGGTGCCTATGCGGACGAAGGCGATCTGATTCGGCAGCTCGGAATCGATTATGTGCACATTCCAGTTAATTGGGACGATCCGCCGTTGTCCGATCTGGAAACATTTCTATCGGTGATGGAAAAGGCGAAAGGCAAACGTGTGCTTGTCCATTGCTATCTGAATGCGCGAGCGTCTGCATTCACCTATCTGTGGCGTGTCCTTAAGGCCGGAGATGACCGAAGCTCGGCAATGCAGGATCTAGTTTCGATCTGGGATTTAAACGAAGGTTATGAGCTGCGTACTGTCCCGGTCTGGAGTGGATTTATTGAATCTGCGGAGAAAAGCGACGGGTAATTACGGTCTCAGGCGGCTAAACATATCATTGGCCCGGTTCCGTTTATCAACGTTAGGGCCGTTGGTCGGTGCGTCGCGGGGCTAGGTTCATATCGGCGAGGGCATGTCTCAGGGCCGCGACAATGCCCAACTCGTCGAGCAAATAATACTGGACCTTCATCGTCAGCGCGCTGCCAAATATGATGGCTACCATTGCCATTAGAGAGCCTAGTGCGAGTGTCGACATGCCGGTGATGCCTTGTCCGATGGTGCAACCCATGGCCAACACCCCGCCGAATCCCATCATCACCCCGCCGACGATGTGGCGCACCATGTCATTAGGCTCGATAAAGGCCTCGATGCGAAACTTTCGCGCGCAGACCGAATAGATAAATGATCCGAACACAACACCACCCACAGCGGCGACCCCGAAGCTAATGGTGGACCCAGTGAAGGTCATTAAATACTGGAGTGCCTCGGCCGTCGGCGCGACAAACGACCAAGATTCCAGAGGAACCGGCTCGAAGTCGTCGAACCCGATCATCCCGGTCACGTACCAGCCTGCGGGAATGATCAAGCCGATGATTACGCCGGCGAGTACATCATTGAAGCTTCGCCGGAAGGTTGCACTCCAGAACGCGTAGGTGATCAGTCCGCCGCCAATTAGCGCCGCGACTATCCGATTGACCAAGGTTACGCTTTCGAGGCCTGCGGCGGCGGCGATCAAAGTGCCAATACCCTGATCGACGATGCCTGCCCCGCGCAGGTCGATATCTGCCTGTTGGATCAGTTCGACCCGCACGATCGCCAACACGCCGCGCATTGTCATGTAGGCCGTTAACCCGAGAAACACGATGACCACGAGCGACTTGAGATTTCCGCCGCCGGCGCGAACCAGCGTCCGCTGGCCACAGCCCGAAGCCAGCGTCATGCCGATCCCGAAAAGTCCGCCCCCGAGCAGATAGCCCAACCAGCGGAAGTCGGTGCTTAGATAACGCGTTTCGGCTAGATTCACCAGACCAAAGACCTGTAGTCCCTGGCTCATAAGGATCGCGATGCCGAGTGCGAGAAACCACGCGCGAAGGCGGTTCTTGTCGCCGAAATTAACCCAATCGGCAACGGCGCCCATTGCGCAGAAATTCGTTTTATTCGCGACCGCGCCGAACAGCGCGCCGATCATAAACGCGAGTGTTGCGACTTTGTAAACGGCGGACCACTCCATTCGTCACCCCAGTATCGTTTCGATCGAATCAGACTTTCCTTTGATGTCTTCCCACGTGACCGAGAGCCTATCGCCGGCGGCGGCGCCGGCAAAGCTGAATCTAAAGTAAGGGTTTTTCGAGACCGCGGTGCTGCAGTTTGCGATCAGAACAGATCTGCCGTTGAGTGCGAACGACAATTGTGTGATGTGGTGTCGCGGCACTAGCTCACCGGAATCCGGATCATGTCGGGCGCCAGTTTCCATTGGATGGACGACCAGGCACTTGACGTCGGCGACGTCGCCTTTGAGTTTAGCTTTGACTTTGATTGTGTTGCCCATGGTTGTGCCGGTGATCTCAGCCGGAATGCGCTTGGCCGCAGCCGCCCACCGTGACGGTCACCTTCTTAACGCTGCTGAACAGGCCAGCCGGCGTTTGGACGACGACCATAACCGGGGAGCTTTCAGCCATTTTGATGCGGCAATCGATCGCGGGGATCGTTCCTTCTAGAAATTCAAACGTTGCTGCCAGCGGACGCGGGTTCTTTTCGACCACGATGCTGATCGAGCGGACACCTTCTAGCGTAGTCTGGATCGATATCGGTACGATCGCGCCGTTTTCCGCGACAAGCGGTGCCGACAATTCGATCCGATCGGAAGGCGATGTAGTATCGGTGCCATACAGGCTGACGAGCGCATCCTTTGCCGCGGCCCATTCAAAAGCTTTTTTTGGCCAAGAAGCAGCGCGCAACATCCCCGGCATACCAACGAGCGCTAGAACCGCGAGGCCGGTCTCAAGGATCATCGTTCTGCGGATTCGCATCGTCTTCTCTCCGGTGAGCAGCGTTAAGGGACGCCGGCGGCCAGGAATATTTTGTCATAGTTTCGATTTGTCCGAACATTTGCTGAACCGCAACCGGTAATTGGTCAAGTCGTGCGGAATTTCTAAACTCTGCTAGTCTGTTGTTGAGGCTATCCGGACAGCCGCAATGAGGGGTTCGTACGATGCAAAGACCGATCCATACCTTGATCATTACAGCGGCTACCCTGGCAGGCGTAGTGATTTACCCCGCGACCGCTGACGAAGCGCTGAACCGCGGCGCCATACTCAGCGCATCCTGCGCCAGTTGTCACGGGCCCGAAGGGCGAAGCCCCGGCGCGATCCCCGCGATTGCCGGGAAGACGGCGGAGGACCTCCGCGTCATGTTGGAGGATTTTCGTTCCGGGAAGCGACGCTCGACCGTAATGGGACGGCACGCGAAGGGATACTCAGACGAAGAAATTCAACTCATCGCGACCCACCTCGGCAAACAGAAATGAACAACGAGGCGGTGCAGTCATGAGACATTCCACTCGCAGGCATTTCATCGAATTGATCGGCAGCGCCGGTGCCGTCTCGTCAATGGCAGCGTGGCCGATCGTCGCCGGTGGCGGGCAGTCCGCCGGCCGGGTCGTGATCATCGGTGGTGGATTTGGGGGGGCTACTTGCGCGAAGTATCTGCGCCGGATCGCGCCGGCAATAACAGTCACATTGGTCGAGCGCGAATCAAGTTTCGTAACCTGCCCGTTTAGCAATGCCGTATTGGGTGGCCTCTACGACATCGACTTCATCACCCATCACTATGATGCGTTGAGGGACGCGCACGGCGTAGAGGTGATCCAGGACCGTGCAAGCACCATTGACCCCGCGGCCAAGACAGTCGCGCTGAGCGCCGGGTCCACTTTAACGTACGACAAGCTGGTGGTGTCTCCGGGGATCGATTTTCAGTGGGGGGCGATCGACGGTTATGACGAGGCTGCTAGCGAGCAAATGCCTCACGCTTGGAAAGCCGGGCCACAAACACTGCAACTACGCAAACAACTCGAGGCGATGCCTAACGGCGGGGTGGTCATCATTGCGGCGCCACGCAACCCATTCCGTTGTCCACCGGGACCGTATGAACGGGCCAGTATGATTGCCCACTACCTCAAACAGGCCAAGCCAAGGTCGAAGATCCTGATTTATGACGCGAAGGACACGTTCTCGAAGCGGCCCTTGTTCGAACAGGGCTGGAAGGCGCTCTATCCAGGGATGATCGAATGGATCCCGGAATCCGAAGGTGGGGCCATTGAGGCCGTCGATGTTCGGTCAATGACCGTTCACCCGACCTTCGGCGATCCCCAGACCGGCGATGTGATCAATATGATCCCCCCTCAGAAGGCCGGTGCGATTGCACAAGTCGCGGGTCTTGCAGGCGATGGTGGCTGGTGCGCGGTGGACCAGCGTACTTTTGAATCTGCCGTGCATAAGGACATCTATGTCATCGGTGATGCCGCGGTCGCCAACCCGATGCCAAAGTCAGGCTTCGCCGCGAGCAGCCAGGGCAAGGTTTGCGCGACGTCAATCGCAGCGAGCCTGTCCGGCCTGGAGATGCCGGAACCGTCTTACAGCAACACCTGTTATAGCCTGGTCGGACCGGATTACGGTATATCGGTGGCGGCGGTGTACCGAGCCGGAGCTGAAGGGATCGTCTCTGTCGAGGGGGCGGGCGGGATCAGTCCGAAGGATGCAGACACTGCATTCCGCAGTGCTGAAGCGAGCTACGCTGTGGGCTGGTACCAGAGCATAACCGCGGATATCTGGGGATAAGCGGCGGCTGTCGAATTTGTTGAGTTGCGCTGTATATGAACCGTGGGTACCTTGGTGTCCGGTTTAATATTTTGTTAGAGCAATATCGTGCGGATTGCATCGCTACTTCCTAGTGCCACCGATATCGTCGTTGCGCTCGGTGCGGGTGACGAACTCGTCGGGGTAAGCCACAGTTGTGGCACGACCTGGTCGCACCTGCCCGCGCTTACAAGCACCCGCCTCGATCTTGCGGCACCGAGCGCAACCATTGATGCGGAGGTTAAGGGTACTGGGGCCCCTTTATACGATCTCGATATCGCGCGTCTTGAGCAGCTAGCGCCTGATGTTGTGATTAGCCAGTCGCTTTGTGATGTATGTGCCGTACCGTCCGGTGACGTAGAAGATGCTGTTTGTAACCTGCCAAGTCGACCGCTGTTGGTTAACTTAATGCCGTTTGGCCTAAACGACATCCCAGATGGATTTCGAGACGTTGGTGCGGCGATCAAACGTGAGAATGAGGCGGTGAAGTTGATCGATTCTTGGGAGAACACGTTCGATCGGTTACACGGACGCTTCGCCCAATCGAACCCATTAAGGGTTGCGTTTCTAGACTGGTTAATGCCGCCGTTTGCCGCAGGACACTGGATGCCTGATTTGATTGGCTTACTCGGTTGCAACAGTGTGCTGGCTCAGCCCGGTGACCCCTCTTACGAGGTTTCCTGGAGTGATGTGCGACGGGCCGAAGCGGATGTCATCATCGCAGCCTGTTGTGGCTTCACGGCGATGCGCGCTGATCAAGATCCCGTACCGGCGGATTTGACAATCCATCTATTAGACGGCGACGAACACTTTAGCCGGCCGAGCCCACGGTTGCTCGATAGCGTGGAGGTATTGATCGATCTGTTGGACGACGTCATTACTGGTAGCAAACAAGTGGGGGCAGTAAAAAGTTAATTAGTCAACGCGTACCGCTGCATCGAAACTTAACGTTTTGGTGAGCGATCGCATATGGCCTAATACACTTCGAGAAAGCTACGCGCTCCGGCCTTCACGTGTCTGCGGATGTCACTCGCGGTCCATTGAGCGGAATCGCGCTTGCTGATTGTTTCGTCAGCACGAAAGTAACCGGCGCCGAGTTTGTGGCTGGCGAGCAAGCGCACCATACCGTAGCGCATTCCTTCTAATCCGCAGACGTACATCAGTGTTCGCGGATTTGCTAGGGCCGGAGCGAAATAGGCGAAGTCCCGCTCGATCAACCCATCGACATATAAGCCCTTGTTATTCTCCTCGCTGGGTTCGCGACTGATGGCCGTGTGATAGTGAAAATTTTCATGTTCCTTTTCGAGTGCCAGGAAGTAATCGTGGTAGAGCAGATCCGAGGAGTACGCCGCTCCCATTACTAGGTCGATGCGTGAACGGCACGGGCCGGCCCGCGACTCTAGAAGCTCCATCAGCATGCCGCGGAAGGGTGCAATGCCCGTTCCGGTTGCGAGGAATAAGTAGTCGTGAAGCTCCGGTTCTAGCGGCAGCAGGAATCGTTGCCCGTTCGGTCCGGTGATATTCACTTTATCGCCGGGTTTAAGATCACCGAGATAATTGCTACAGACCCCAAGGAACAAGCGATGGTCGTCCGCGTCATCATTATTGTTCTGAGGCCGGTTTTCATCGATCAGTCGCTTTGGGGTGGTAGAAATTTGCCTGCCGTCACCGTCTTCTCCCCATCCCGGGCAAGCCAACGAATACAGCCGAACTTTGTGTGGCTTCCCTTTCGCGTTAGTGCCAGGCGCGATCACCCCGAATGATTGTCCCGCGATAAAACGATTTTCGAATGGCGTACCCGTGACATCGAGTACCAGATGCTTGACGAAGCTTGCCGACTTTCCGGCCATACACAACTCATTTGAGATCACCGTCGCTACCGCGGGCGCTGATTTGCGCACGAGATTCATCTCGACGTTTGGAAATACTGGGCGCGCTTCTATCGAGTCCATGCCGATACTTTGCCATAAACCGATACAATTCGAAAAATGGGAGGCACGGGAGAACGAAAAGCACAACTCATTCGTGCATATAATCCCGCAGCACTAGAGTTCCCAATGATCGCGTACGTTTTCTGACACGAGGATTTTGGCATGAGCATATCAGGCATCCGCGCCCTGACATTCGATACCGGCGGTACCATTTTGGATTGGCATACCGGATTCAAGACCATCCTGACCAAAACGGGTGCCGCTCATCGTTTGGAGCGTAACTGGCACGACATTACAAATGACATCCGCCGCAAAAGCCTCGGTAAGATGCTAAACCTCGGCGAGCACACGCCGCCGACGTACAATTTCGACGGTGGGCACCGCATGGCGCTCGATGAAGTGATTGCGGAACACGGGCTGGACGCGTTCAGCGAGGCGGAGCGTCATGCGATCGCCTATGACGCGCCCCACAATTTCGAATGCTGGTCGGACTTCCCCCCTGTTCTGCCGCAGCTTCGGGAGCACTTTATATGTGCGTCGTTCACAATTCTGAGTTTTCGAATCATTATGGACACCGCGCGGCGTAACGGTCTCTCGTGGGACGCCGTGTTCAGCTGCGAAGCGATCGGCAAGTACAAGGTGTTGCCCGAAGCCTATGACACGGTGGCGCACTATCTGCAGTTGGACCCGTCCAATATCTGCATGGTCGCCTGCCATAATTTCGATCTAGACGCCGCCAAAAAACAAGGGTTCAAAACGGCCTTTGTGAAGCGCCCCCGAGAGTGGGGCAACGACGGCCCGCCCGACCCGGAGCCGAACCCGATCCATGACATTGTCGCCGATGATTACCCAGCGCTGGCGAAAGCCCTTGAGGCGCGACGCTAGAAATTCGGGGAACTTACTGAGTTAATGGCTTAACCCGGATGTCAACTCTGCCTATCGTGAGGGGGCGTGGATTGCCTCAACCAAGGCAATTCCCCGGGAAGATCGATCCACGAATTTGAGCCGAGCATTTTTGATCATCTGACGCTTGATAAATTGAGTTATCAAATCGCCCTTTGATCTAGGTGGCCGTGCCGCTTTGGAGCGTGGAGTTCCTGTGACTTGTTCTTACATTCCGTCGGATAGTGCCCTTTATCACAAAGAAACATCGGCATCCGTTGACCGTTATTACACATACATTCTGTACACATGCCGCCGGCCGGTCGCCCGTGGTTATCGATACTCGGTGACATAACAGCAGTGCAATCAAGACGGGTGATCTCAGAATCCGCACCGGGTAAATTTTCTAATGCAGGATCTATAGTGGAGTCGATATCGCTCTCAACTGCGACAGCCATGCAAGTTAATAGTGCTAGTGCAACGAATGCGTAGAATGCGTAACGTCGAGATAGGAATTGCAATTTCATAGATTATCGTCGTTAGAGCAAGCATACATCAGTTGGCCACCGGAGCCGTACGTCACGCTCGCGAGGTAGGCATAACCTACACGAAAACCATGTGTATATTGCCTGAAATTTAAAATGGCCGTGACGCAGAAGGAAGAATTTGTACCGCAATCTCGTCTAATAGCAGCACGACGATAGCCCTGAAAGCCGCTTAAAACCTAGGCTTTAAGCGAGCCGTTGACAGAATGCACTATTGCTCAGCCAGCCGAAAATGCTGTTACCAATTTGAAACAATTCACCGCCAAAGCAGAAACACCCTAACTACAATGGCAGTCCATACTTTCACCATCGAAACAGCAAAGAACCCGTTAATCCTGATAATCGAGGAGGAAGTAAAATGGATGAACAAACGTTAATGTCACGCGAAGTTATTGAAGGTCACCTGGTCGAAACCTACGCGGTTGAGAACACCGCCGGCTTCTCGGTATCTTTCGTCGAAATCGAAAACGTTGAAATTAATTATGTCGACGTTCCCGTACCGAGCGACGAACAATACTACGTATCGGCCTAAAGACGAGTAGGCTAATTGGTCAGCCGAGGTATGTTTATCAAACTACCAATGACTGCCGCGCAAGACCTTTAGCTCTCATGGATCACCTCTGGCCACATTTTACGTTATGGGATATTACGAGAATCGAATACTTCCGCGCATCATTGATGGGATCTGTGGACACGAAGGATTTGTACAGCAACGCGCGAAGGTGATCCCTCGAGCCATGGGCCGCGTCCTCGAGGTGGGCTACGGTAGCGGTACGAGTCTCCGGTGGTACGACAACGCGCGCTTCGGGGTATGCGACGCGTGTTGAAAAAGGACGGACGACTGCTTTATGTCGAACACGGTTTGGCTACCTCGGAACGAATGCGACGCTGGCAGCACCGTTTGAACCCCATTTGGTCCCGTCTACTCGGTGGGTGCCATTCGACCCGCAATCCCAGCGAGTTGTTCGAGCGTGCCGGATTCGGACATGTGTGGGACGAGATTATTCAGATCCAACAGCCGCCGCCCATTCCTGGGATCTCGCTCGTGCGGACAAATTATGTGGGCGTAGCATGCCCTCTCTAAGTTATATAGCGTTATACGCTGCACCCGCAGCTCCCCTAGGTGCCAAATTACCGGCACCAGCGCCCAAAAATTTAAACTTTGCCTAAATAGTGCCGCTACACGAGGTGCCTGGAATTCACGGAACGGGGTCCGGGTGAGAGACGACATGTCGAATTGAAGCTTGTGGCGGATGCCATGGGTTGATGCCGTCCTTATGTCCTCGAGAAAGCTATGGGAACGTACTCCTGTTGGCTAGTCAACGTTGGTCTCGGTCATGGACGTCGTCGTTTCCGATTGCGGGCTTAAACTCGATCTTGGTATTCCGCGGGCGCGCCTGATTGCACCAGACAATGGGCTTGAGGTGGGAGTTACGATGAAAGACGATCCGTTATCAAAGATCCTAAACGCGACGCCGGACACGGTAATAATCAGCCGCTCTGACGACGGCTTGATTTCCTACGTTAACCCCGCATTTATCAAGACATTTGGCTATAGCGCGGAAGAAGTTCTGGGAAAAACCGTACTTGAATTAAATTTTTGGCGGAATCCCGAAAATAGGCCCTCTCTAATCAAAGAAATCGAGCGTAACGGTACCGTTTCCGAAAACGAGATCGAATATCGCGCCAAAGGCGGTCACGCGATACCCATGTCGATGTCGTTCTCGATAATAGAAATGGATGGTGAGAAATTCGTTGTGTCGATAGGAAGGGACATAACTGAGCGAAAACAGGCCGAGGACGCATTACGCAAAAGCGAATTCATTCTGACCGAAGCGCAACGTTTGGCGAATATAGGCAGTTGGGAGTGGGATGTTGAAGAGGGTGTGATCACCTGGTCGGATGAACTCTTTAGGATCATGGGGATCGACCCCCAGTCGATCACCTTACACTATGATTCTGTGTTCGATTACGTTCATCCTGAAGACGTAGCAGCGATAAAAGACGCGCTTGCCGATACCGTGGAACGGCACGACATCTTCTACATGGAGTATCGCATCATTCGGCCAAGCGGCGAGATCCGGACCGTCCATGGCCAAGCGGAAGTGAACGTCGGCGAGCATGACGTCGTAAGGCGAATAATGGGCACAGTGCAAGACATTACTGAGCGCAAGCAAGTGGAAGTAGCGTTGCGTAGTAGTGAGGAGCGATTTCGCGCACTGTACGACAACAATCCAATTATGCTTTATGCCGTTGATGAATACGGCGTCATAGTCTCCGTTAATCAATTCGCGCTTGACCAACTTGGTTATTCGAAGGACGAACTCGTCAGCAAGCCGGCGGTCTCCATAACCTTTGATGAAGATCGAACGGCGGCCGAAGAATACCTACGACAATGCTTCGAGACGCCTGGGTCGACGCGCAACTGGGAACTGAGAAAAACCTGCCAAAACGGCTCTGTTATCTATATGCGTGAGACCGCCCGAGTAGTCAACGATATAGATGGTCGGCCGGTGGCGTTGATCGTATGTGAAGACATCACTGAAACGCGACGTCTGGCTGAAAAAATCACCTATCAGGCGACCCATGACGCTTTAACGGGCCTAGTAAATCGGAGGGAGTTTGAACGACATCTGAAACAACTGTTCGATAGCATTGGCAGAGACCAGTCCGAACATGCGATGTGCTACATCGATTTGGATCAGTTCAAGGTCGTCAACGATACCTGCGGACATGCCGCGGGAGACGAGATGCTGCGCCAAATCAGCGCGGTACTACGACAAGGGATACGTAAACGAGACACCGTAGCGCGTCTCGGTGGTGATGAGTTTGGTGTGTTAATGGAACACTGCACGGTGGACCAAGCCCATCGGGCGGTAAGCTCTATGCAAGAGGCGGTACAAAATTTTCAATTTAATTGGGAGGACCGCGTATTTCGGGTAGGAGTAAGCATTGGCTTGGTAGAAATAACTAGCGAAACGCCCACTATTCAGGAGCTATTAAGGCGCGCAGATGCTGCTTGTTACATGGCTAAGGACCTCGGGCGAAACCGCGTGCATGTGTACTGTCCGGAAGATATCGAACTGGCGAGACGTCATGGCGAAATGCAATGGGTAACACGAGTTCAGCGGGCGCTAGACGAAGACCGTTTCTGCCTTTTCGCGCAGGCCATAATGCCCGTGGAAGGTTGTGACCATATTCACTATGAGCTGCTCATCAGACTGGACGAAGGGGACGGGCAACTCATTCCGCCTGGGGCATTCCTACCGGCGGCAGAGCGCTATAGCGTGATAACGCAGTTGGATACTTGGGTCGTTACGAAAGCCCTTGATGTGTTGATTAGTAATCCAGGGTTTCTAACTCAGATTAGTTGTATTTCGATAAACCTTTCAGGACAGTCATTGAGCAACCTAGAATTCTTGGACTTCATTGTCACGGAACTCGACAAATCGGGGATTGCTGGCGCGAAAATCTGTTTTGAAATCACCGAGACGGCAGCAATTGCGAATCTGAGCACCGCGACGACGTTTATCGCGACGCTTAAAGAATATGGTTGCCGATTCGCGCTGGATGATTTTGGCAGCGGCTTATCCTCATTTGCCTATTTAAAAACACTTCCGGTCGATTATTTGAAAATTGACGGTGCCTTTGTCAAAGATATCGTAGACGACCCGATACACCGTGCGATGGTGAAATCGATCAATGAGATTGGTCACGTAATGGGGATGAAGACCATCGCGGAATTCGTCGAGAACGATGAGATCATGGATGTGTTACGGGTGATCGGTGTTGATTATGCCCAGGGCTACGGGATCGGAAGACCGCAGTCTTTTGAGGCCTTGGTTAAACATGAAATTGCAGACCTTACCGCTGTCATGTGAATCCGTGGTTGCTCGGCCGGGCCAGCCGCTTGTTACCAAACTGAAACAATTCACTGCCACAGCAGAAACACCCAGATTACATTGCTAGTCCATACTTTCACCATCGAATGAACACACAAACTCGTCAATTTTGACGCTAGAGGAGAAAGTAAAGTGGAAGAGCAAACGCTAATGTCACGCGAGGTAATAGAAGGTCACTTGATTGAAACATTCGAGGCCGAAAATACCGCCGGATTCTCAGTATCGTTTATCGACATGGACAATGTTGAGATCGATTACGACGACGTTCCCGTACCCGGAGAAGCGTAGCACTAGCTGAATCGCACAGGTTATGATTATCAGACCGGTCTCAGCAGCACTTTCCTGAGTGTGGTTCGTAATCAGCTACGCGGCCTTTCTTGTCGAGGTAAACTTGACAACATCGGAGCAAGGTCTTTTTCAGTCGCGCGCGCCCACGTTGGACTCGCGACTTCATGCCTGACGTGGACAAACCAAGTTGCTGAGCCGCTTCGACCTGCGAGAGCCCTTCTATATCGGTTAGATACAGGGCCTGTGCATAGGACACCGGTAGTGTCCGTATTAACGGGTCTAGGCACTTAGCCAGTTCCATCTCAGCGGAGCTTTCAACAAGCGACGGCGATGGAATGTCCGGCGCGTCGTCGGCCGCGGTTGATGCAATCACGCGTTCCTCCGTGGCGCGGCGCCGATAATGATCGGTCACCGCATTCGCCGCGACTCGGTATATCCATGCAGATGGGTTGTCCGCCGCTTTAAGTGACTGTTGATGTTCCACTAAGCGCAATAGGATGTCGCCGAGCAAATCGTCAACGGAACCTGGGTCTACCCGGTTTCGCAAAAACCGACGCAAGCGCGCGGCCACGGCATGCCACTCTTCTGTCGTGTCCGCAGATGCCTCTCCTTCCTCATCCATCGCGTGCATCTATCTACCTTAGCATTAAACCTCTGCACGGACGCAGCAAGTCCCCTCGTTCTGAACGCTTTCGCAACACCTTGAAGCTTGAGCTTCGGTGGACTCGGTTGGATCATCATCGGTGATCCGGTACCACTCCCAGCGCAGCCCTTGCGGCTCGTTCGACCAGAGTTTGTTCTGGGTAGCATGGCAACAGGTCTCATCGCGTTGCACCTCATCAAGCACGCCTTGTTGAGAAAGTCGTTTCGAAGCAGTTTCGATCTGATCCTCATCGAACACCTCGACACCGAGGTGATTTAGCCGCTGGTGTGCGTTTGGGTCTTCGAACAGGACTAGCTTTAACGGTGGCTCCTCGATAGCAAAATTTGCGTACCCCTCTCGCTGTTTATGCGGCTTTGCATCAAACAATTTCGAATAGTAGGTCACGGCTTCTCCAAGGTCCCGAACATTCAACGCTAATTGTAATCTCATCGAAATTCCCTCTATAGGTTAAAAGAGCTATCAGCCCTATAAGACGGGCCAACTTCGAAAAGGACGCAAATTATTCAGGATCTTGCGTTGGGATACTGATATGTTTATCAAATAGTCAATGATGACGGGCCACCACAGCTGTCCGGGAATCGCCAAGACAGGAAAAATCGGTTGGCATGGCTTTGGGAATGCGCGGATTGCTTTATTGCGGCGAATCAGCTCGCGGAAATTAATTATCTGTCGATGAGTTTTTAGAACAACGCAATAACCATCATAACGAGCCCCGTCATCCCAACCATCCAAGCTAGAGAACGGATGACTGGAATACCTAACCCATAGGTCACCGCATGGACGACGCGGCTGGCGGCGAAAACTTGCGCGCCGAGCGCGCTAAGTGGTGCACTGCCCCAATGGATCCCGTTTGCCTCAACAGTGGCGCCGGTCAATGAAATCGCAACCACAAGCGGTATGAATAGCGCGGTCCCTTCAAGATGATTGTGCACAAGACGCTGTAGTCGTTCTGCTAGTGTCGTGAGTTTGAGCTCATCGCGAGTACCCATTGTTGCCATTGGCGGGAATGCGAACATCAAATGGGTCGCCTGTGCAATGATTGTTGCGCCGAGCACGCCGGTCGCCGCGATTAGCATCGAAATTTCAGTGGTCATCGTATTTCCCCTTCTGGAAGACTGCGGATTGGCGCATGGGTGGTCACTTATATGCTTAATTTAGAACCGATCGGTCCAATATGCAAGTGACATGTTTTGTGCGGATATTGTTAATGGAATTTCCTATGTTGACCGGCGCTTCAGACCCAGTGGGATTGAATATTTTTTGCAGATGGAAGACCGAGTGACCGGGGGGTTCAGGTAGCTATGTCTGTGCTAGATTGGTTCACCTTAATTCGCTCGATGGTGCGACGAGACACCTCAATAAATGCCCGATACCCTTGTCCTACAATCCCACAAGGATCCATTGCCTAATGAGTGGTTACTTACCTGCATCGGATCGGTTGAGCGGTGGTGCGAGTTACATAATTTTCAGTATCATTTTATGCACGATGACTTGTTCGACTATGTTCCCACTTCGCTGCTAGAGAAAACTGGACCTCAACGAATAGTTGCAACAGACCTCGCCCGCATAAGGGCTATTCAATCGTATATGAATGAAGGTTTCGAACGCGTGATTTGGTGCGATGCGGACTTTTTAATTTTCGATCCGGCCGGTTTTATATTGCCCGATGAAAGTTACGCTCTGGGACGCGAAGTTTGGATCCAAGCGGATCGTAGCAATCCGGCTAAGCTCAAGGCGCATATCAAGGTGCACAATGCATTCCTAATGTTTTGTTCGGGAAATTCGTTTTTGAATTTTTATATCGAGACCGCCGAGCGACTACTCATGAAAAATCATGGTCCAATGCCGCCGCAATTTATTGGACCCAAATTACTCACGGCAATTCATAACGTCGCTCAATGCCCGGTGTTGGAAACTGCCGCGATGCTAAGTCCTTTAGTGTTACGCGATATCGCCGTGGGCAGCGGAGCGGCGTTAGAGTTATTTCGGCTACGCTCACCTGAACCTGCGGCTGCCGCGAATCTTTGTTGCTCGTTGTTCGAGCGGGGCGAGATCGCGACCGAAACGCTCGATGCATGCATTAACCGGCTCATGGAAGATCGTCACGTATAGTTCGCCGAGGGTGTGATTGATCATCGGCGACGCCGTCGTTACTCTGGCGGACTCAAATTGTTACGCAGCACCTAGAGGCACTAGCTATGGCAGAGATTGCAACTTTCGAGCCGGGAGGCTACCGCTACATTCGTGGGCCCTTTCAATATTCCGGTGGGGTAGCCGCAGAGCCGGGGTTTGCGATCGAACGGGTTAGGTTTACCCGACCGGTGGCCTTAGACGAAGGGTTCAAGCGCATCGAAGCACACCTAGACGGGATCGGGCGGCCCTACACGGCGTTTTGTGCCTGCGAGCTACGTTCGCCTGAGCCGTTTTCCGAACAGGGCTTTGTCGATTTCAACCGGGTCTACGTCGGCACGCTAGAGCGTTGGGGACTGTTCGCCGATGATGAAAACCCGGTTGCGAGATCCAATGTCTGTCCCGAGATCGGCCGGCCGGCGGGTCCGAGTTTTCACGCGTTTAGTTATACCGTTCCCGCAAGCGATGCGTCGCCGCCAAGCTTTGTTATCGCCGGCTCGGCAGAAGTACCAGAAGGCCCAGGCACCTATGCGGAGCGCATTATCCGACGGGGCGATAATTCCGCCGATGCCATGCGAGAAAAGGCGCTGTATGTGCTGGATACGATGGAGAGTCGGATGTCTGCGCTGGACGCGGCTTGGAAAACTTCGACCGCAACCCATGCCTATACCGTTCATGATCTGCACCCGTTTCTAGCCGATGAGATCGTAGCCCGCGGTGCGGCGGCCTTAGGCCTGACGTGGTTCTATGCGCGGCCGCCGGTCGCCGGGCTCGACTACGAAATGGATGTCCGTGGCGTCTATACCGAACACATTGTGAAGGCTTGATCTGCAGCCAATACGGTCACGATTGAATTGAGGAATGCCAATGCCTAGTCAAGCCGAAAAATGCGCGCGATTCATCGATTTGCATCAACGCGATGGTGCTTTCCTGATACCCAATCCCTGGGATGTCGGATCCGCCAGGCTGCTTGAAGCGCTTGGCTTCGACGCACTCGCCACCACAAGCGCGGGTTTGGCCAATGCGATCGGTTGCGCCGACGGTGAAGTTACCTTGGAAGATAAGCTCGAGCATTGCGCCCGTCTCGCAGAGGCAACGTCAATCCCGATTAATGTCGATTTCGAAAATGGATTTGCGGACGATCCCAGTACCGTAGCGAAGAATGTCTGTCGCATCGCCGAAACCGGTGTTGCTGGCTGCTCGGTCGAGGATTTTAGCCGCGATGCGCAAACGCTGTACGATTTCAATCTTGCGCTAGAGCGAGTCCAAGCGGCAGCGGAGGCGGTCGCATCGTTGGCGATCCCAATGCAACTAACCGCTCGCGCCGAGAACCTGCTGCGTGGCGTTGATGATCTCGACGATACGATCAAGCGCCTACAGGCATTCTCAAAGGCAGGCGCGCACGTGCTCTATGCGCCGGGTCTCAACTCGCTCGCCCAAGTCCGACAGGTGACTGCCGCAATTGATAAACCATTTAATGTTCTCTCGGTATTTTTTCAGGGCGCGAGTGTTGCCGACTTTGCCGAAGCAGGCGCTAAACGGATCAGTGTCGGTAGCGCGCTAAATTGGGTGAGTATCAACGCGGTGCTTAGCGCAGGTAAGGAAATGCTCGAGCACGGCACGTTCGAGTGGACGGCAGGCATGGCATCGCGCAAGGAAGTGGAAGCGTTGCTAGCGAAAGTCTAACGCCATTGAGTATGGCTTCTGTGGCCGCGTAGCCGCGCTACAACAGTCCGTCGAGGACGTCTGTGAGTAGAAGTTTCCCCATCCGCTCGTAGCCCGCACCACTGACATGCATGTGCTGGGTTACCACATGTACGTCGCGAAAATGCCTTTGCAACGGACAGCTATTGGCAATCGACGAGGCGCCCGCCGCGTTGTACAGCAGGTCGACCGCGTTGGCGGCGGTAGCCGCAGCGTGGATCCCAGCAAGCCGGACGCGGCGTCGCGCGTCAATTGTGGCAGGCTGTCCCTGCTCGACCATCGTCCATAAGGCCGTCACCGTTTCGTACATATAACTGCGCGCTGAATCAGTTAAGGCCTCCGCGCGGGCGATGTCAATCTGCGCAGATCCGAGTTCACGCAATGGCGTTGTGCCGCCAACCGGCACTTTGCTACGTGCAAGCTCGACAAAACACTCGAAGGCCGCGCGCGCAACCCCAAGCGCGACGGCAGCGACGGCAGGCGGGAAGGTACTGACGATAGGAAATTCAAATAGCGTGCCGCTAACGAGTGGCGGATCGGTGAGGCTTAACCAGTGGCCTTCGGGTACCAATGCGCTGCGAACCTCGACATCGTGGCTACCGCTCGCGCGCAGTCCTGAGACATGCCAGGTGTCGAGGATCTCAAATTGATCCCGTGCGAAAAACGGCAATAGTATCTGCGGTGTGCCATCCGGGTTGAATTGGGGTTCGTCTTGGTCGTTCGTTATCACCACCGTGCCGAGTAACCAGTTTGCGTTGTCACAGCCAGAAGCAAAGGCCCAACGTCCGTTGACATGCATCCCGCCGTCGACGAATCGTCCGCGTCCAGTTGGTTTCAGCACCCCGGCTGGCACGGCGCGGTCAGAACCGGCAAAGATTGCCTTCGCAGCAGATGGTGGTAGCAGTGCTGAACCGAAGGCCGTAGTTTGATAATTCATCAAACACCAACCGGCGGATGCATCTGCGTAGGAGATCTCCTCGATTACTTGCAAGGTATCGACCAAGCGACTTTCGAGACCGCCGTATGCCTTCGGGATCGCCATTTGCACGAGGCCGGCGTCGGCCATTGCCTGAACGGTTGCCGGTGCTAGACGCCGATCCTGTTCGGCGACCATCGCGCGCTCGGCAATCGCTGGTACGAGACGCCGCGCCGCGATGAGTTCGGCGCACTCGGTGGATTCATAAGGCACGTTTCGGCCCTTCAAGATCTAGGATCACAGGTAAAGCTTTCCAGGCGTGGTCATTCCCAACTTCTCAAATTGTGCGAAATGCGTGCGTCCCTTGAGTATAAGAACAATCTGGATTGATGTGCTAGTTCAAAGGGCTTAGGCGAGCGTCATTGACTCATGTGCCTTAGTGACATTGTCGTGATAATTGATGACCGCATTGCGGCTTGGCCGGCCCAATGCTTTAACGAATTTACATGTCGCAAACCGATCAGACGCTTGTGCGTAAGTCTCAAGCCATTGTTCAACTGCTTGTTGCTCCTGTTCCGTTCGCGGGTAGCTGAATCGATGCGCCTTGAGCCGCATGCGATACGGTTTTGGGGTAAGTCGTGCACGGTAGCATTGCTGTTTGCTGCACAGCACTGCATACAACGGATCGGCGTTGAAATCACGAAGCAGTTTCTGCGACTCATCGGATCCCGCGGTATATTTTCGGCCGGTGATAATGAGACGCATCCCAGCGCGCGTTTCATACACCCGTATCCCTAGTCCATCGTATGCATCGCGCGACGCTTGTTGCTCAATCATCACCAGCATCTGCTGTTTCTTGGATCTATTTTTATTTCCAAAAAGTCGTTTCCAAAATCCAATCCGCGGTTCGTCGATGTCGACAAAGACAACATTTTCAGAGTTCAACACCAATGCGCCATATCGATTACGCGAGATGATGTTGTGGCGGTCAATTTCGTCGATGATTTCCTCTCGGATAGCAACTTCATAAGCGCCACGCGGACCGCGGTTTTCCTCGATTTTCTTCTGAACCGCGGCCGCCTGCTCTAGCGCATTGTCTTTCGCCCTAGCAATCGAATCATTGGAGTGCCCATAGCAATGGATTTCTAAGGGCTCGCCATCAACGGGGATAGTTGCCGTCTCCTTGACCCAATATCGATATAGCCTCATCACCTGCCCTCCGTCGCATTGCGGCCGCTAAAAGACGACTCATCTTCTAGGCGATCGAATTAAAGTATGCCCGAGTGATCCTAAGCTATCCATCTACGATAACATTGTTGCCAACAATAGAAATGCACCGGCCGCGCTACGACTCGGGCGCCGCTCGAATACCAATTCGCGTGCGGAGAGATCATGCAAAATCTGACGCAAAAAATCATGATTGCAATGGGCGCAGGCGCGCTCCTTGGCGTTGTCGTAAATCTGCTTTTTGTCGACGTCGCAATCGTTAATGACTATTTCATTAACGGATTGCTGTATGTGGTTGGCGCAATTTTCATTGCGTCGTTAAAGATGCTGGTCGTGCCGTTAGTATTCGTGTCACTCGTCGGCGGCGTTACCTCGCTCGGGGATTTGACCGCTTTAGGGCGTATGAGTATTAAGGCGATCTCCTTGTACCTTGGCACCACAATGATCGCGGTTTCCATAGCGTTGACTTTGGCGGTGAGCGTTGGTCCGGGTGCAGGCTTCGAGATTGGTAGTACGACGGCAGAATTCACCGGACGCGAAGCGCCACCGTTGGCCGACGTGATCATTAACATGGTGCCGTCCAATCCAGTGTCGGCGATGGCTTCGGGTAATATGTTGCAAATCATCGTGTTTGCGCTGCTATTCGGCATAGCTATTACGATGTCTGGAGAGCGGGGTCGACACGTTCTCAACGTATTTAATGATCTCGACGTGGTAATCATGAAGATGGTCGAGATCATCATGCGCCTCGCGCCGTATGGTGTGTTTGCGTTGATCGCTCGAACTTTCGCGACGCAAGGGATCGAATTGATTTTGCCGCTATTAGGCTACTTTCTGACGCTGATGTGCGCGCTCGGATTGCATGCACTCGTTGTTTATCCCACGCTGCTAAAAACTTTCGCAAACCTCAATCCGTTTATATTTTTGCGCAAAATGCGCGACCCCGCGACGTTCGCATTTTCCACTGCTAGCAGTGCCGCAACGATCCCCGTCACCTTACGTACCGCCGAGGCCAAGTTGGGCGTGGACAACGCTGTGGCGTCATTCACCGTACCCCTAGGCGCAACCATTAATATGGACGGCACGGCGATCATGCAGGGAGTGGCGACGGTATTCATTGCGAATGTCTACGGCGTCGATCTGACGTTGGCAAATTATTTGATGGTTGTCTTAACCGCTACATTGGCGTCGATTGGTACGGCAGCCGTACCCGGCGTTGGTCTCATCATGTTAACCATGGTGTTGAATCAGGTCGGGCTACCCGTTGAAGGAATCGCTTTAATCATAGGGGTGGACCGGATCCTCGATATGATGCGTACCGCTTGCAATGTTACCGGCGATTGTACGGTGACCTGTATTATCGCGAAGAGTGAGGGCGCATTAGATTTAGAAACCTTTAACGATCGTAATGCCGGCGCGATCAACATCGATCAAGCGGATGAAGCCTAGGTTCCATTGAATCGAGCAAAAATCGTTTCATGAATGAGCAACAGGCTAATAACCCATTGCATGGCATTACGCTGGAGCAGATTGTTAACAGCTTGGTTGAACGTTATGGCTGGATTGAGCTGGGCAAGCGGATCGACATTCGCTGCTTCAACAGCGATCCGTCGGTCGCATCGAGTTTAAAATTTCTGCGTAGAACCCCTTGGGCGCGGAAGAAAGTCGAGGACTTGTACATCACCGCGCTGCAGGATCATCGTCAATAGCCAGTACTCAAATCGCCATATCATGCGCGCGTCGCGTGCAAATATCGGATCAGTTTTGTAAGGGTAATACCGCGTCGGCCAACCAGCGCAAATCATCACGCCAGGGTGCGGTAGGCGACAACGCATCGAGTGGACGCACGACAAACTTACTTAGTCCCTCATCTATATGGGCGCTAGCCAAACGTTGTAAGTCATCCGCGCCGACGGCGACGATATTGGTTAGGTCGCGGTCCTTGCGCCGTTGCCGCAAACTACTCAGTGCGGTCTCTGACGGATCCTCTAAGCAATACGGAATACTGATCCCAAAATGGTCGGCGTCAACGACGCGTCCGAGTTCCAGTGCGCGTCGCTCGATCGCATTGCGTCCAGCGCCGGCCTCCGGTGGGGTCGCTGCAGAGGTGAGCCAGCCATCGGCGAGGTTGGCGGTGCGTTCTAGCGCCATTTTACTGATCCCACCAAGCCACACTTCGAGTGGTTCCTGCATCGGCCTCGGCTCAAGCGCGATATCCTCGAAGTCCAATCCACGCCAATGCTCAGTTACTGTTTCGCCCGCCCACCAACGGCGCATCAAAGTAATCATTTCATCGACGACTTTGCCGCGATTGCCGGTCGCATAGCCAAGCGCCTTGCGCTCAGCCGGTTGTCCGAGGCCTGGTACGAATGAGACGAGTAGGCGACCGCGCGACATTCGATCGAGCTGAGCGAGTTGTTTTGCCAACCACAATGGATGGCGACCGAGTGGGACCAAATTTGCGCCGAGCTTCAAACGCGCGGTTTGGGCCGCGGCAAATGTCAGGCTGATTAGCGGATCACCGAGGCCGCCAAGTGGGATATCGGATAACCACACGGTATCAAACCCGAGGCGCTCGCATTCTTCTAAATACAGTGGAAATGCGGCATCTTCCAGTGCGGACCGCGGTGGGCTAACTGCAAATCGGATTTTCATTTCGATACTTTACGTCAATTCTAATCAACGAGGCGCGTATTTTAGTTTTTCGAAAACTGCAAGTGCCGCATCCGAAACCTGTGAGCATTGTCCAATCGTCGCACTTCGGGCGTGAAACTTTGTTAACACCTGTCTATTTTATAGATCACGAGCGCATGCGCGACATTATCGCTCGCCGCACTCAAGGCGCGCTGCACCAGGATGGTTGATTAGTGGAAGGGAAACCCACATGCAGAACGAATTTCGGACGACGATAGAGGGTTTACGCGGGGCTTTTATTGCAATCGCGGTTTTTAGCGCGTTCATCAACCTGCTGATGCTCACCGCACCGTTGTACATGCTCCAAGTCTTCGATCGGGTCCTCAGTAGCCAGAGTATCGATACACTCGTCGTCCTCTCCCTCATTGCAGCGGTTGCCCTGTTCGCGCTTGCGTGCCTCGAGGGTGTGCGCAGCTTTGGCTTAAACAAAATGAGCGCCTGGTTCGATGATCGGCTGGCTGGACTGGTTCTACGTGAAAGCGTTGAAGAGCGGCTCAAATCGAAATCTGGACCGACAACCCAGGGTTTGCGAGATTTGGCCAACGTCCGTGCATTTCTCAGCGGACCCTCGATGTTTCCAATCATGGATGCACCGTGGATCCCATTGTTTTTGGGGGTCATCTTCTTGCTCCATCCGGTACTTGGATGGGTCGCGCTCGGTGGCGCGGTTGTGTTGATGGCTTTGGCCGTTGCTAACGAACTGGCAACTCGCAACGCGCTGCAACGTTCCAATGCCATGCAAATCAAGGCGATGGAGCACGCGGAATCTGCGGTACGCAATGCCGATGTTATCCACGCCATGGGGATGTTCAAGCAGATGTCGCGACGTTGGAGCCAGCATCAACAATTGGCACAGGCACTGCAGTCGCAAGCCAACGCGCGCAGCGGGGTTATAACGGCGACCTCGAAGTTCTGCCGCTTGGGATTGCAAACTGCGATGCTTGGCATTGGTGCGTGGCTTGTTATCAGCAATCAATTGTCGCCCGGTGGCATGGTCGCCGGGACTATTCTGCTAGGTCGTGCGCTGGCCCCGGTCGATCAAGCGATCGGCTCTTGGAAAGGCCTGGTGACGGCGCGTGGTGCCTATCAGCGATTGCGAGAGCGCATCGAAATGTCGGCGCAGCAGCGCGAGCCAATGGCGCTGCCAAAACCGCGCGGTATCGTCACTGTCGAAGGGATTACCTATCGTCATGGCGACTCCGGCGAACCGACCCTGAAGGACGTGAGCTTTGAACTCCAGGCCGGCCAGGTACTAGCGATAACCGGACCGTCTGCTGCGGGCAAAACCACCCTGGCGCGCCTATTGATCGGAAATCTCAAACCACGATTGGGGCATGTGCGCCTCGACGGTGTTGATGTCGCAACTTGGGACTCCAACGATCGCGGACAACATTTGGGCTATCTCCCACAAGATATCGAGTTATTTGCCGGAACCGTGCGCGAGAACATCGCGCGACTTGGCGAAGGCGATCCCGACGCGATCCTTGAAGCGGCCAAGCTTGCTGGTGTGCACGAGATGATTCTGCGGCTGCCGGATGCTTACGAAACTGAAATCGGCGAAGGTGGCGCCGCATTGTCGGCTGGTCAGCGACAGCGTATCGGTCTCGCCCGTGCGATATATGGTGGCCCGAGTTTGGTCGTATTAGACGAGCCGAATTCGAATCTTGACCAAATGGGACTCGACGCCCTGATCAACGCTTTCGCGACACTTAAAGCGCAAGGAACTACCGTAATTGTTATCGCGCATCAACCAAACGTCATCCGACACGTTGACGCCTTACTCATCTTGATCGACGGTCAAGTACAACTAAGCGGACCGAAGGATGCTGTGCTGGCAAAGATCACGCGCCCGGTGCCGACGTCTGCTCCGACCCCAATTGTTCCGAATATCAAGGCGGTCGAAAATGCCTAAATCCAACGACGAAAATGCGACACCTCCTGCTACTGCACTGCAAGCGATGCGACCTGTCGTTATCGTCGGCGCCACCATTGTCTTAGTGTTTTTTGTTGGCTTCGGAGGGTGGGCTGCTACCGCGCCGCTGCAAAGCGCCGCCGTTGCGCCGGGTGTGTTGAGCGTCGAGAGCTACCGCAAGACGGTGCAGCATTTGGAAGGTGGTATCGTCGCAAAAATCCTTGTCCAAGAAGGTCAATCAGTAAGCGCGGGTCAAACATTGATCCAGCTGGATACGACTCAGGTAAAGGCGAATTTGGCACAGCTTCGGATCCGCCATGAGGCTGTGCGCGCATTGGCTGCGCGCTTGGAAGCCGAGCGTGATGGACGCGATGAAATCGACTTTGCCGATCAAAACACCTCGAAAGATGTTTCGAATGCCATCAAGGGCGAACTGAACATCTTTAATGCGCGACGCCGCGCACTTGCGGGTGAACAAGGGATCTTAGAGAACCGAATTACCCAGTTCCGGGAAGAGATGACTGGTTTGCACGGCCAAATCAATGCGCAAGGCACACAGCTTAAGCTGATCGACGAAGAGCTCGCCGCGCAGGAAAAATTATTCGCACGAAAACTCACGGGTATGCAGCGGATCATCGAGCTGAAACGTGAGCGTTCAGAGGTTTCCGGGAATCGCAGTCAACAACGTGCAGCGATCGCTCGAATAAAACAGAGTATTGAAGAAGAAAAGTTAAAAATCCTCGAGCTACGCACGACCATCCTCAACGAGGTCGTCGCACAACTACGTGAGGTCAAAACGTCGTTTTCGGATCTCGATGAACGTATCCACGCGGCCGAAGACGTGCTGCATCGAACCAATATTACGGCGCCACTGAATGGGACGATCGTGAACTTACAAGTGCATACGATCGGTGGCGTGATTGGCGCTGGTGAGTCGCTAATGGACATCGTGCCCGACGAAGAAGAACTGGTCGTTGAGGCACGGGTGAACCCGATCGATATCGATTCTGTGGTCCCCGGTATGGAGGCGGAGGTTGTTTTAACGGCATTCAATCGACGTACTGTGGCGCCACTCACCGGCGTTGTGGCGTCCGTCTCTGCGGATCGACTCACCGATGAGCGCACTGGAAACCCCTACTACCTTGCGCGCGTGACCTTGCCAGATATTGCGGTGACGATTGAAAAAGAATTGGAACTGTCGGCAGGGATGCAGGCGGAGGTGATGATCATCACCGGTGAACAAACAACGGTGGAATACATCTTCCGTCCGGTGCAGCGAAGTTTTTATCGCGCGATGAGAGAGCAGTAAAACTTTCACATCAGGCTAAATATTTGTGATGAGAGTCAAGTAAATTATTGTTAAGAAGTTTCATACTACCGCCGCACGTTAAGCAATCGAAATTTTTAATCGATTCGCTGTGACACGGAAGTAAAACGCTAACGCTGTGTAAGCGTTAATGGAGATTGTCGGCGAACGCAGACAGTCGCGTACACAAGGAACGATTTCACGGAGGAATCGCAGTGATGGATGATACAAGCGAAGGACCGATCACTTTTCAAAATAGCCGAGCCCACTTTGAACCCTTAGGGTTTACACCGGCATCGTCCGATCTCCTCCCAGGTACCCCGGGATCCGATACTATCAATGGTGATGAGCCGACGAGTGTTGTTGGCCTGCCCGGTGCGTTGGCGTTTTGGGGATTCGACATTGGTGCCGAGGGCGTATTCGGGGATGAACGCGGCGGATCTGACGCGACGGCGTATCAATTAGTCGGTGGCAGTGCAGTCCAACAAACGGATCCAGTGACGCGGCCGGGTCCCGATGGAACTGCAGATGGCGCTCTAGCGTTTAATGGCGAAGATACCTTCGGGTTCATCTCCCATGATCCGATCATGGAAGTGACTCAAGGGACAGTGTCGCTTTGGGTGCAACCGGATGTGGTTTCAAAAGGGCAGGCGATCGTCTTGTCCAAGGATCAATCCGGCACCGGCGATGGCGGACATTTTAGGCTCGGGCATCAGGATAATGGCCGGGTTTTCCTACGTTTTGCCGAGGGTGACGGTGGCAGCAATAAGGCGTGGGAGTCCTCGGAGGCCTATTTGAGTGAGGGACAATGGACGCACCTTGCCGTGTCCTTCACCGAAGACGGTATCACCGTCTACGTTGATGGGGTCGCTGTTCCGGATTACGCCTGGGTGCGCAAAGAGGGCAATCTCGATTCGCCGGCTCAGGCGACCGAAGCCTATATTCTGCAAAACGAAGAACCGTGGCTACTTGGCACGGATACCTCCGCCACGAAGAACAACGACACCCCAGCGGCGTTCGCCGCTGATTCCGATGATCTAGACGACGCCTTCGATGGCGCGATAGCGGACTTTGGCTTGTGGGGTGGGTTCATGCCAGATGCAGCCCTGGATGCGGCGCAGGTGTGGCAGTTGTTCACCGAAGGTCCGGGTGATGCGTTAACAGCACCGTCCGGTCCACAACCGATGTTGGCCGGTAACGATGTCATCGACGGTGGTGCGGGTAACGATGTCCTGTATGGAGAAGGTGGTGACGATGAACTGATTGGCGGTGCCGGTAGCGATGAGCTTGTCGGTGGCTACGGTAACGATATTCTCATCGGTGGCAGTGAAGACGATGTGCTCGAAGGCGGTCGTGGCTCAGATCTGTTGTTGGGTGGTGATGGTGATGACTTGCTGGTGAGCCGTTCGGATTCGGGTGAACAACGTATCGGTCAGTTGGTGATCGGCGAGCCGACGCGGGGCGATCCAGATAACGAGGTGAACCCCGAGCGCCAGAAACTGTACGGTTGGGAAGACCAGCCGCTGGTGGGCGATGACATCATGGTCGGTGGTGCAGGGCGCGATACATTCCTGTTCAATCCGCAGATCAACGCGAAGCGGGACATCATCTTAGAGCACGTTGAAGACGACCGCCGGATCGACTGGGCCGGGGTCGCGGGTGAGAACGACGAGGTACACGACCACTGGGTGGATATGTTCGGGATCGACACGATCGCGGACTATGACGCCGACGAAGATACGATCGCGATCATCGGTCACACAGCGACGCCGGTAGTGGAGCACCGCTTGATCGACACCGATGGTGATGGTGTTGATGATGAAGCGATATCGGTGATCACGGTGTATTCGAAGCAAGGTGCGGGTGGTGGCGCGCACACAGAAGATCTGTTGGGTCAGATCGTCGTGCACGGTGATTTGGTGAATGCAGATGACATCGTGCGTGAATCGAAGGTAACGCATGGGATCGTAGAGACGGTAGATGAGCTTCAAGAGGCCTTAGCGCCGAGTGGTGAGTTAAAGACGAGCATCTTGTCGGATGGTTCGGAGTTTATTGGTTACGACTCACGTGATGCGGAAGGGAATCTGGGTGAGGTGATCGAGAATCCGGAGCTGTTCAGTTCGAACCCATTTGAAGACAGTGGGCTGTTCAGGTATGCGAGCAACGTACCGGACGACGTGCCGGTGGCGGTAGCGGTGATCGACGAGTTATCACATCCGGAATTGGACATGATGACGTTCACGGGGAACGGTGACGACGGCCCGAGTGTGGTTGGCGAGCCGGGTGCGTATGTAAATGTTGCGCATGAGGGACGCGCGACGGGATTGGCGCAGACGGCAGGCACTGTTGCATTCAGTTTTATCGCGGACACGCCTGGGGATGGAAAGCAGGTGTTGTTTTCGAAGGATGCGAGTGGGTATGTGGACGGCGGTCACCTGACGGCTTGGATCGACGATCACGGTTGTGTAGATGTTCGTTATCAATCGACGACGCAGAGTGTTTATCTAAAAGCGAAGAACATCGAACATATCGTGGCGGGCGAGGAATACCACTTTGCGTTCACGTTTGATGCGGGACAAGCGGCGTTCTATTTGAACGGACAGTTGGAGGATGTAGAAGACCTCTCGGGTCGTCCGGAGTTCGCGCTGGGGATGACTGGTAATACGGAATCGATGGTGTTCGGTGCGAGTACGATGAACCGTAGCAGCGGCACGCTCAATGATCTGCGCTACTTCTTCGATGGCGCTATCGATGACCTTGTGGTTTTGGACCGTGAGATCTACGGTGCGGAGGCGTTTAAGCTAGCCGCTGGATCGCTCGACTACATTGCAACGTCGGACGAACCTCCGGTAGACGAACCTCCGGTAGACGAACCTCCGGTAGACGAGCCTCCGGTAGATGGCCCTCCGGTGGACGAGCCTCCGGTAGACGAGCCTCCGGTAGATGGCCCTCCGGTAGATGGCCCTCCGGTGGACGAGCCTCCAGTGGACGAACCTCCGGTGGACGAACCTCCGGTAGACGAACCTCCGGTAGACGAGCCTCCGGTAGACGAGCCTCCGGTAGATGGCCCCCCGGTAGACGAGCCTCCAGTGGACGAACCTCCGGTAGACGAACCCCCGGTGGACGAACCTCCGGTAGATGAAGCACCGACCGAGGAAGACCTAGTTATTGTCGGCACGCGCGGCGCGGATGAGTTACTGGGTGGTTCGGGCGACGATGAAATCGACGGCGGGCGAGGTGCCGATACGATAAGTGGTGGGAATGGCGCAGACGTGATCGATGGTGGTCGCGGCAGCGATAAGCTGGATGGCGGTGAGGGCGACGATGAAATCTCGGGCGGATCCGGCAACGACATGATTAATGGCGGGTCTGGCGATAATGAGATCGATGGCGGTCGCGGCAACGACAGCATAACAACTCAAGCGGGAGACGATGACATTAGCGGCGGTAAAGGTCGCGATACGATTAACAGCGGCGCGGGTAACGATGTCGTTGATGGCGGGCGTGGCAGTGACAATATAAATAGTGGCGACGGCGCGGATGTTATCGACGGCGGTCGCGGGCGCGACACTATTCGCGCGGGTAATGGGAACGACGATATCGACGGTGGATCTGGACACGACAAGATCGACGGCGGTGCGGGCGACGACGTCATTTCGGGCGGTCGCGGCAACGACATCATCGTTGGTGGCGCCGGCGCGGATGAAATTGAAGGCGGGCGTGGAAAAGATATTCTCGTTGGCGGCGCTGGCGACGATGATTTAACTGGCGGGCGCGGCAGGGACCATTTTGTGTTCGAATCCATCGAAGGTGCTTCGCTCGGATTGGACGTAGTAAGAGACTTTCGCTCCGGTCAAGACAAGCTGTTGGTGTCCAATGATCTAACCTTGTTGTTTGACGACTTGGATGGCCACACATTGGTTACCCTAAAAGACGGCGCCGATACGACGGTTGGTACGATTGATATCCTTGGCGATTCCTTCAATGCAGAGAATGACGTGATGAAAATTGCTGCAGACTCGATTGCGTCGACCGACCTTTTCGCTTGAGGGCAGTACTCGATACGGAAAGTGGGATGTGTGTTCCGGGCAGGTACAAGCTATTCGCTCGCCGAGATTTGTACCTGTTCCGAATACGTTTCTACAGACATATCGGGGGCGAGCGCTAAGTCCGATTAAGATCTGTAACTTTTTGGAAATTCAGTGCCGGTTGATTCTGAAGTCTTGATAGCAGCCTGGATGGATCTTGTTCGGCAACTAATAACTGTCGATGACTGTCGTGAATAAAACCAGCATCGATTGTGTGTTCGATCATATCGAGCAGTGGTTGGTAAAAGCCTTTGGTGTTCAATAAACCGATCGGTTTTTCATGCACGCCGAGTTGCGCCCAGGTAACCATTTCGAACAACTCTTCGAAGGTGCCTAATCCGCCAGGCATGGCAATGAAGGCGTCGCTGAGTTCAGCCATTTTCGCTTTGCGTGTGTGCATATCTTGCGTGACAAAGACCTCGCTTAGTCCTTTATGCATCAATTCCTTGGTAGCGAGAAATTCTGGTATCACGCCCGTCGCACGACCACCACGACTCAGAATTGAGTCGGCGATGACACCCATTAATCCCACACTACCTCCGCCATAAACGAGTTCAATCTCGTGCTCTGCTAAGGTCGCTCCCAGTTCACTGGCAGCCTGCTTGAAAGCAGGATCGCTACCAAATCGTGATCCCGAGAACACACACACTCGGTGAAATACCCGTTCCGTCATTTGATCGTTCTCCCACTAAAGGTGTAATGGTATTGCATCCTTGAAAAATAGGCTTTGTTCTTCTTATACTAGCCTCCCTCTCGATCCGGTGAACGCCTCTGAGGAGGATCCCACGATGCGCTTTCTAATAATCGGTCTCTTAGCTCTGTTCGCATGTACCACGGCGGCAGCTGGCGACTTTATGATCGGCGAATTCGCGGTCAAGGTTGGTGACTTAGAGAAGACACTGCGACCGCAGTTGGAAGAAAAGTACCAGTTGATTGAAATCCGGCCTGATGTGCTCGAGGTTGTCGACAAAGACGACGTTGACATACATCACGGCATTGTCCAGTTCCGCGACGGCACATTGATTTGGGCCAGTCGCGATGCCGGCGCGTTTGAGGGCGAGGCCGTCCGTGAACTTGGAATGGCGCTGTTGGGTTCGATCGACGCTGACATGTATGGCGAAAACGCGAAGGTTTCGATGAGCATCGATACAAACCCTCGCTACGAGGTCTATACAATCACCTTCGAATTTCCCGGCCGCACCGTCATGATGTATGTCTCGAGTAAGGGTAAACTAAAGGATGTGACTATCGAGGAGATCATCCTGGCGCCGCCGGACGCTACTGTCGCGTCAGTAGCGAATGAAGCGACACCATAGTATCCGCCCCGCGTAAGATCATTGTTCACGTTCCCGCGGTGAGCACTCCGCCGCTGCGACATATCAAAAATTGGTTGTTCGACTTGGACAACACGCTGTACCCGGCTACCTGCAATTTACAACGGCAAATGTCGAACCAGGCGCAACGCCTGTTTTGTGAGCTCTTAGGTACGTCAAAGGAACAAGCTCGTGAACTACAAACAGCCTACATGCGGGAGTACGGGACGCCGTTGCATGGATTGATTAAACATCACGGTGTGACGCCGGAGGTGTACTTTGAGTACATTCATGACGTCGATTATTTGGTGGTCGAATCGAGCCCGGCACTTAATCTCGCTCTGGAAAAGCTGCCCGGTCGTAAGTTTGTTTTTACTAATGGTACTGCCGACCACGCGGATCGGGTGTTAAATCGTCTTGGATGTGCGGCGCAATTTGATGCCATTTTCGACATCGTGGCGGCGGACTATGCGCCGAAGCCCAAAGTCGCGGCCTACTATCGAGTTGCGCAAGCCGTGGGTGGTGATCCATCCTCGATCGCCTTTATCGAAGACGTGCCCGATAATTTACGTCCGGCAGCGGCGCTTGGGATGACGACGGTTTGGGTCCGTAATTCATCCGAATTTAGTCATGGGACGGTAGGCGATCATGTACATATTATCGCCGACGATCTAGTGTCGTGGTTGCAGGAAGTTATATCCGACCAAGCTCCGCCAACAAGAGATGAATCTACCAATGACATTGACGAGTGGTAATTACCAACTTCTTATTGGCGGCGAACTGCGCGATGCCGCGCAAGGCGGCACGTTCGTGGTCAATGATCCGGCGACAGAATCGCTTGTTGCCGAAGTCGCCCGCGCCGGCGTCGCGGATCTGGAAGCAGCCGCGCTCGCTGCAAGAACGGCTTTTGACCAAGGACCTTGGCCGCGGCTCGCCCCTTTTGCACGTGGTCGTATATTGCAAGCAATTGCCGATGGCATTCGAGGTCGGTTTGATGAGCTCGCCGAACTCGAAACCCGTTGTGGCGGTAAGATCTTGGCCAACTCTCGTAATGAAGTGGATGCGAGTGCGCGGGTGTTCGAGTACTACGCCGGTGCTGCCGATAAGTTTTTTGGCAATACGATCCCAATGGGTGCGGATGTCCTGGATTTTACCTTGCGCGAACCGATCGGCGTCGTTGCGCAAATTACGCCGTGGAACTTTCCGTTGTTGGCGGCTTCTTGGAAAACTGCGCCGGCTCTGGCGTGTGGGTGCTCGCTTATTCTAAAACCGGCAAGCCATACGCCGGTCACAAGCCTTATCTTGGGGCAGATCGCACTCGCGGCAGGCGTACCGGCCGGGGTGTTAAACGTGTTGCCGGGACCCGGGGGCGAATTGGGTAACACGATTGCGCGCCACCCAATGGTCAACAAGATTGCGTTTACCGGGGAGACACGCACTGGCGCAGAATTGGTAAAACAATCGGCCGACGACATCAAACGCGTATCCTTGGAGCTCGGTGGTAAAAGCCCAAATATCGTTTTTTCTGATGCCGACCTGGACAAAGCTGCTACCGCGGCGGTGTTTGGTGCTTTTGGCAATGCCGGTCAAAGTTGTTCCGCTCGTACCCGATTGTTTGTCGAACGTGGCGTACTTGAGGAATTTACCGAGCGTTTAGTGACGGCGACCGAATTGTTCCGCGTAGGCGATCCGATGGCGGATGACACCAACATGGGACCGCTGATATCGAGTTCGAGTTGGCGCACGGTCAAAGACTATGTCGATGGCGCCGTTGCCGAGGGCGCTAATGTGCTGTGTGGTGGTGACCGGCCAGTCAACTTGGCACAAGGACATTACTTCTCACCGACGATTCTTGCGAACGCGACTAACGATATGCAGGCGGCGCGCGAAGAAATTTTTGGACCGGTCGTGGTCGTGATCCCATTTGATGACGAGGCCCATGCGATCGCAATGGCCAATGACAATGAGTATGGCTTAAACGCCTCGGTCTGGTCGCGCGATGGTGGTAAGGCTATACGGGTCGCGCGCGCCCTGCAATGCGGCATGGTCTCAGTTAATTCGCACGGTAGCGCTAGCCGTTATGGATTATTCGCCCCGTTTGGCGGTCACAAGAAATCAGGTCTAGGGCGCGAACTGAGTATGCGCGCGCTGGAGTTGTATACCGAAGAAAAGAACATCTTTATTGATCACAGCGACTGAGTTTCAACGCTTGCACCAGGATCACAACATATAGGGCGGCGACTCCACGCCGTACTCTTCGTACCCACCGCCGCGGACAATATTGCCGGGGTTTTGGAATTCGGGCAGCACGTATTTACCGAACATTTCGATGCTCTCCATAATTTTATGGTGGCCATGCCCGTCCATACGTAGGATCACTTCGTCGATCCCCATTGCTTCGAATTCGCGGATCCGTTTGATGATGTCATCTGGTGCACCGACCAGGAACCACGGCAGCGCATCGACTAAATAAGGCAAATCGTCGGCACGATCCCCGAGCGTGTCCTTGACCCCGGCGAGATACGCGTAGCCCGGACTGGTCTCACTGATCGCACCATAGAAACTCATCAGAAATTTCGCAAATCCCAACGAAGATGGGCGCGCTTCCTCGAGTGCGAGCGCTCGCGTGCGTGCACAATGCACCCCGAACACGCCTAACGAAATCGTACTCGTGATCCCAACCCCTGGTAGCGGCTTCGCCTCTTTTAAGGCATCTCTATAGGCCTTGATGCAATCTTCTAAATAGTCCCACGCGAACGGCGACGCGTTCATAACGCCGATCCCCATTTTGCCGGCTTCGATATGCGTTTCCAGGCTGGTTGCGGCTACATGGATCTCGGGAAATTGCGGTTGGTAGAGCCGGGGACAAACGATCGTTGGCTCGATGTTGTAGAACTCGCCGTGATGTTCCATCTCGTGCGTCGTGAGAGCCTTGACGATGACCTCAAGCGTTTCGAGCCACTCGCCCCGGGTGCCATCGGCATCTATCTCAAAGGCTTTTACGGCGCCCGCATTGTTACCCCGAGCGGTACCGAATTGCATGCGGCCACGAGAGAGGATATCGAGTGTTGCCAAACGTTCAGCCGATCGAATTGGATGATTAAAGTGCAGCAGCACCGTCGACATGCTGCGCAATTTGATCCGGCTCGTGGCCTGAGCTACCGCGCCGTATAAAACCTCAGGCGCTGAGATCGTGGCTACCGGATCCGTAAAGTGCTGTTCAGAACTACCCCAAAAATCAAAATTCATTTCATCGCAAAACTGTGCTTCGCGAATCACCTCATGCAAGCGGTTTGCTGCCGATGCCCCAGGCGGGGTATCACCCTCGGTTAAGAATCCAAATTTCATCACAGGCCTCCGGTACGGACGTCGTTAAACACGATATACCAATTTCGACTAACGCCCGCTTGTAAGATTAGAAACGTCGAAGGTTTGTCTGACCTTCGACGCGCTCATAGTCGGATGCGAAACGGGCCGCCCGATCGCGACCGACCCACGGTTGTTCTTATGGTCGACTGAAATTGAAGAGCGCCAGTCGACGACGGATTTTTCAAGGTCGGCGGTGCTTCCACCATCATCTTGCGGCGCTTGCATCACGGTATAAAGCGACTTCCATAACTTGTCGTCGTGGTCGAAGATCGATGCGAAGGTCGCTTCGAAGTTTTCCATGTCGATGAACATAATGCGGCTAGCGTAGGGGTGGTCTTTCCACACCGGGCTCAACTCCACCACATAACACGGCCGTACTTGCCAACGGTCGCTCGGGATGCGGCTGCTGGGTCCGTAAAACTTGGCGTTCTCGTGTTTCGAATTTGCCACCAGCAAGATCGACTTTTGCCCGAGGTAAGTCCATTTAAAATCGAACACACGCCCCGAGAAGACCGCGAAATCGTCGAAGGTAAAATCGGTGCCCATGAATGAATCCGCACGTTCTTTCGCCGATAGGCGCCGCACCCGCCGCTGGGTCGGCAGGTAGGAATTCACTTGGTCGTCTTGGTTGGCAAAGGCGCGTTCGATCACGAACTTAGTACCCTTGATGTCGAACGGCTCGAAGAATTCGAAAAAGTCTTTCCACAACAGCCGTTCTGCGTCATCGAGATCGATCCGATACGCCTGATCCGGAAGCATCGCGAGTCGGCTGAGATACACCCGGTGGTAGGACGTCGTCATAAAACGATCGACGGTGCCGCCGCCTTCGAGCCCTGGAGACAGCACGCCCCGCTCGCCGGCAGTTGTCGGGCGCACCAGATTGATGCGCATTTCAGCCGATTTATAACCATAGTATTGCCAGCGGTGGATGTGATTCCACGCGACCATTTGGCCCGCGTCAGCAGGTGTGGCAGCGGTGATTCTGGGATGCGAGAAAGGCAACCCGGCAGCGTAGTTCTCAAGCGCTCCGTCCGTGCCGAGACTGGCACGGTCACCGCCCTTCATAGTCGCTTCCTGGTAACTTGCCGGTGCTTCGAAGTGATAGGCCTGCTCGATCTCAACGGCAATTTCCGGAAACTGCATTTCGTCGAAAAACCCGGGGACGACGAAGGGTTTTAGCATCTCAAGATCATCAACCCGAACGATCGTGCCCGCTGTTGGGCCGTCATGCGCATAGCGATATTCTTCTAACCATCCGAGTACGTCATCGCGGGTTGGCGCGGCGATCGTCGTTTGCATCATGACCATCGTGATTATAAGCATTAGCAGCCGCATCTTCGGCGATGCCACTATCAGAGGGTAATCGCGTATGACAGGTTCTTTTGCGTGCATTGAGTTTGTCCAAGTGTTGCCTAAACGATGCGATGTTGTGCGATCGGTTGTGATGTTCTGTTAGGGTGATGCTAGCATGCAGGGCGATGCAGTTGGTCACAAATTAACTGGTCGACTGTAACCAGTGGGTTTCATCTCAAGCGCGTCATCGACGTTGCATTTCGGCGCAGTAATACAGCATGTCGCCTACCTGTTTTAACATCCAGCATTGGCGCTTTGTGCTGGTGCAAGACCCCGAGATCCGAAAAGAAATCCGCGCCGATGTTTTAGCCTGGCAAGGTGCGAAACTGCCGTGGCCTAGGCCTGGGCGCCTCGGAATGGAAGAGATTTTGATCCGCGATCGGTTTTCTTGATTGATTGAAGTCAATCATGATGTATCGGAACGAATTAAGACTTTCGGCAAAAAGTAAAACAGGCCGCCGAATAAAAATGAAGTGACCGATGCGGCGCCAAGAATGGACCCCAATTTCGCAAGTTGCTGAGCGGCAATACCGCCGAGAACGACCGCACCACAGGCGAGCCAGTGAACGGTCTCTCCCTGGTGGACACTATCGAACTCGGGTGTTTGCTTTCCACGCATTCGAAACACATAGTAGTCGACAATAATGACCCCCGCCACCGGCGGCATGAACGTACCTAAAAACACCAGGTAAGGCACAAAAAAATTCTCGATCCCAATAGAGGCGATTGCTATTCCCAATACACCCATAGCGAGTACGAGATACGGCTTCGGGAATGGCACGACGCCTGCTAGCCCTAACGACCCCGAATACAAATTACTGTCGTTCGTTGTCCATTGAGCAAGCAACAGAACAATGAATGCCCAATATCCCATGCCAAGTGCGTTCATTGCGGCCGGGACATTGGCGGCGGCAGTCACCCCAGGGACGCTGGCATATTCGGCCATGATTGCACCGGCGATCATGACGATCGTTCCGCCACCGGCGTAGCCTAAGCCGACCGCTAACCCACCAGAATTCGCATTCCTCGAATAACGAGAAATATCAGCCACGACTACCGCACCGAAAATTGCGCTACCGACGACCGCGGTAATGCCGGTCATCATGGTTAAGGCACCGATCTTTGTTGCAACGGGGGCGACGGGTGCCGGGTCTGAATTTCCCAAGGCGAGATAGATGCCAAAGCCCGCTACTGCAAGCACCAACGGCACGGCGACGATACTTAGCCATGCGAGCCACCTAAAACCGCCAAATGCGGTCATCGTCATCAAGGTCCCAGCCCATACGATCGAATAGGTGGGATTTGCCCACGGTGCGTCAGGCAATATTTCGCGCAAGGTGGTGGCGAAAAATGATAGTTGCCAGGCGAACCAGCCAATGCCCAATGTTAAGGCGAGAATGACACCGAGGATCGCCGCACCAAGGGTCCCGAAGGTGTTTTTCGCCAACATGGTTGTTGAGACATGGAAGGTCGCGCCGAGGCGACCCATGCCGTAACCGACGATGCCGATAATGGTCATACCGACAACGATGGCGACGGTGATCTTCGTGATGTCGAGGTCGTCCGCCAGTGCGCCGCCAGTGAACAGCGTCGTGACCGCGACGAGCCACGCCGATGATGTCGCTGCTATCCAAATGACACTGCGGCGCGATCCGGCGGGCACCGGTTCACGAGAAAAATCGGAAAGGGAATTTTTCATGATCAGGTTAATGGCAACATTTTCCGGTAGCGTTTTCAGGGGACATTGTTGTGGTCGATATTTTAATTGTTACCAGTGCGATTGCGTCCGTCGGCTGATCTAATTGCACTTATTAGTGATGGATTGTACGCCGACAAGGGTCTAGACTCAGCCGACATGACTGCCGCTCTTGCCGATCTTGAAATCATAGAAGGAAAGTTGCTCGCGGCCGTGGACGAGATGGGTGTCGTCCTCGCGCGCACGAGTATGAGCCCAGTGATCTATGAGGTATTGGATTTCGCTTGTGGGATCTGCGATGCCAACGGAGAACTGATTGCGCAGAGTAACGGCTTGACCTTGTTCACTGGCACCTTCTCGGCACAAGTACGTTTCATCTCAAGAAAGTTTGCCGGGCGCATTCGTCCAGGCGATGCCTTTATCACCAACGATCCGTTTGAAGGTGGCACACACTCCTGCGATATGGCGGTCGTACAACCGATTTTTGTTGATAACGAGATCATTGCCTACTCTATTTCAGTGGCGCATTGGCTTGATGTCGGTGGCGCGATCCCTGGTAGTCTGCCACCCGACGCGGTCGACACCTTTCAGGAAGGCCTGCGTTTACCGGGTATGCGATTGTGCGAAAACGGCGAGCTGCTCCCAGAGATAGCCGATTTGATCCGCGTAAACGTCAGGCTACCGTTGCTTGCTTTGGGCGATCTCAATGCCGAGCTCGCGGCCACCCGGATTGGGGAACGACGTCTTGCAGCGATCTGCGGGCGCTACGGTGCAGTCGCTGTTAAGAATGTTTTCGAATCCATTCTTTCCTTAAGCGAACGCCGGTGTCGGAACGCCGTCGCCTTGTTGCCGGACGGCGTGTATGAAGCGACCGATGTCATCGACGGCGATGGTGTATCGGACGAACAGATCCCGGTGTGTGTTGCAGTTAAGATCGACGGTGATCAGGTGTCGGTCGACTTCACCGGCAGTGCGCCTGCGCGTGGAGGGCCGATCAATTGCTCTCGCGGTGCCTTGCTCTCAGCAGTGAAGACCGTATTTAAAGCACTCGTCGCACCCCACGCGCCATCCAACGACGGTTGGTTTCGTCCGCTCGAGATCGAAATTCCTGGCGGTACCGTGTTCAGCGCAGAGTCGCCGTCTCCGGTCGGTTGGTATTACGAAGGATCATCGCAGGCCTCAGAGCTCGTATGGAAGGCGCTGGCGCCGCTCGCCTCAAATCGTTTCAGTGCGGGTAGTTATATGAGCCTGTGTGCAACCTATCTCTATGGCCAGCGCCCCGATAGCGACGATCTGTTTGTGCACATCGAGCCGCAACATGGCGGTTGGGGTGCAACCGAGTCCCGCGATGGCGCGAGTGCATTGATCGCCTCGACCGACGGCGACACCTTCAACTATTCCGTCGAATTGTTGGAGGCAATATTGCCGCTGCGGGTGCGCGAGTATTCTTTGAACGTGGGTGACGGATCCGGTGCGGGCCGCCATCGCGGTGGCTTTGGTGTCGTGCGTGAATACGAAATCCTAACCGACGCTGCGTATCTGCATGGCAGTCTCGGCCGCTCGCAAGAACGCCCGTGGAGTGTCGGCGGCGGCACACAGGGCTCGGTTAACTACGTCGATGTGACGTCTGCGTCCGGTTCAAAACGCATCGCTCGGATCAAACAGATGGCCCTAGCGCAAGGAGACACGGTTCGGATCTGCACAGGTGGCGGCGGTGGTTGGGGCGATCCGAGTGAGCGTCCGATAGAGGCGGTGGAAAGTGACGTCGTAAACGGTTATATCGCGGTCGAAGATGCGGTGGCAGACTACGGACTAGATCCTACAAGGCTGTCGAGCGTTGTCTGAGCGTAGTGGTCGTCTCGCCACCGATGTCGGTGGCACCTTTACCGACCTCGTGTATCTCGATGAGACTTCTGGTGAACTCGAAGTTGCTAAGGTCTTAACTACACCGGCGGACCCTGCCATCGGCGTGATGGATGTGATCCGAGCTGCCAAAATCGATCCGCATAGCGTTGCCTTCTTTATTCACGGCGGCACCACGGTTATTAATGCCATAACGGAGCGCAAAGGTGCGCGTACTGCATTGGTTACCACGGCCGGTTTTCGCGACGTGCTTGAGATCGGGCGCGGCAACCGCCCCGATCTGTATAACCTACAATTCCGATCGCCGGAAAGTTTCGTGCCACGCCATCTCCGTTTCGAAGTGCGCGAGCGCCTTGATGCCAGCGGCAATGTCGTCCGGCCGCTTGAGTTGGACGATGTTGAGAAAGCCGCCGAGGCGTGCAAAGTGGCCGGCGTTGAAGCGGTTGCCGTTGCTTTTTTGCACGCCTATCGCGAACCCAAGCACGAGCGTGCTGCGGCGGCGCAACTACGTGCGGCGCTACCCGGTGTTGCAGTCACCGCTTCGCATGAAATTACCCGCGAGTGGCGCGAATACGAGCGTACCAATACGGCGGTTCTTAACGCCTATGTCCAGCCATTGATGGCGGGATACCTAAGCCGGCTCGGCGACCTTGCGCGAGACGCGGGGATCGAGTGTGAACTCAACGCCATGCAATCGAATGTTGGTTCGACCAACTTTGAGCGTGCCAAGACCCATCCGATCACTTTGGTCGAGTCGGGTCCAGCAGGGGGTGTGAGTGGTGCCGCGTATCTCGGGCGACAATGTGACGCCCCAAATATCATCTACTTCGACGTCGGCGGTACGACGGCTAAATGCTCGCTGATCGAAGGCGGCGTGGCGAAACTTGATTCGGAATACCGACTCGGTCTCACACGTTTGTGGCCGGGTTATCCGATCAAGGTACCAGTGGTGGATATCGTTGAGGTGGGTGCCGGCGGCGGATCGATCGCACGCTTGGACGACGCCGGAATGATCCGGGTCGGTCCGCAAAGTGCGGGCGCAGATCCAGGTCCTGCGTGTTATGCCCGCGGTGGCGAGTTGCCAACGGTCACGGATGCGAAACTGATCACCGGCGTACTCGATGCCCGCACATTCAGTGGTGGGTTATTCGAACTCGATGAAACTCGAGCCCGCGATGCGATGCAGAGCCTAGCCGAACCGCTCGGTCGCACCGTTGAGGAGACGGCACTCGCGGTTAATCGTATCGCCGAGGCCGACATGGTTAATGCGCTCAAACTCATTACGGTGCAACGCGGTCACGATTCGCGTGATTTTACCTTGCTCGCCTGTGGCGGTGGTGGCCCCATGCACGCGGGAGCACTTGCGCGTGAAGTAGGGGTGCGCGAGATCCTAATTCCGCGACACGCTGGGATCTTCTCCGCCTGGGGAATGCTTGCAACGCCACCGCGTCGTGATATCGCGCTGACCACGCTCGCCACAATCGACGCGTTGAAGATGTCGGACATCCGTAATGTGTTCGAAAAAATGATCCGTGAGGCGAAGGAGTATTTCGACCTGGAGCAAAAGCTTGGTAAGGCCTTAGCGGTGTCGACGAAGCTTGCGATGCGTTACCAAGGACAAGAACACTCGGTGGTGACCGATGTCGACCTCGACACACAGGATATTGACGATATCTTGCAAGGATTCCACCGTGCCCACGAACGCGCCTTCACGTTTCGCTTAAACGATTCGCCGGTCGAGTTAGTCACTTACCATCTGGCAGCAGAAGTCGAAGCGCCGATGCCACCGATTGCACCGCCAGTGCTGGCGACCGGTGCAAAGGATAATGCGGTGCGTGGGCAGCGATCTGTGTGGTTTGATGAATCGGGCCCGCGCGACGCCACGATTTATAGCCGCGAGCGATTGGCTCAAGGCATCGAACTGCAGGGGCCGGCTGTAGTCGAAGAGAATACGACCACGACGCTGGTATTACCGGGGCAGCGGCTCTGGGTCGACCAGTGGGGCCTCCTTCGGATCCGCGAGGATTAGTCTAGACTGACGTCGACCGCATCGTTCGCACAGCACGCCTATAGTCACGCAATCTTGCCGATCATCCGCAGGACGTTGTCCGGGCTGAGTGGAAAATGTGTGATGCGCGCGCCAAACGGTGCGAGCGCATCGGCAACCGCGTTAGCCACCGCCGCCGGCGCCGCCACCTGACCGCCTTCTCCCATACCTTTGATGCCACCGATACTGAACGGTGACGGCGTTTCCAGATGGTGTACCTCCATGTTGGGCATGCCCATCGCGGTAGGGACTAGGTAATCCATATACGTCGTCGTCAGTGGCTGACCGTCCGCGTCGTAGATCAAATGCTCGAGCAGCGCGCCCCCGATCCCTTGCATGATCGCGCCGTGCACTTGGCCGTCGACGATCATGGGGTTGATCACGGTGCCACAGTCCTCAACCACGACCACGCGATCTAATTTCACAACCCCGGTATCGGTATCGACCTCGGTGAGCACGACGACACAACCGTTTGAATAGGTGGCCGGCGGGTCGTAGAAGCGGGTAGAAGAGAGCAATGGCTGGTGGTTTTCGCCCGGCTCCTCGTCACGCAAGCCTCCATCCCAATAGGCTGCGAAGGCAACCTCCTCCATCGTCTTCGATAACGATGGCGCGCCCGCGACCGAGATGATGCCGTCTTCAATGAGCAGGTCTTCGGGACTCGCCTCGAACAGCTTCCCCGCGACGCGCAAGACTTGCTCGCGCACGTCGGCTGCGGCTCGGGCAACGGTTGCGCCGCCGATCACGGCACTGCGGCTGGCATAAGTGCCGAGCCCGTAGGGTGACGTGAGCGTGTCGCCGTGCAGTACCCGCACATCGGCGATGTCGATACCAAGCCCATCCGCCGCAACTTGGGCGAGCGAAGTCTCGTGGCCTTGGCCGTGCCCCGAAACACTGGTGCCAATCGTCACCTTGCCGCCAGGGTCCATCGTTACGGTGGAGTTGTCGTGCGAGGGGAGTGGGGTACCCGCTTGGGCGGATGAATCACTGCCCCAAGCGGTCTGTTCTACATAACAGCTGATACCAACGCCGGTATAGCGCCCTTCGCCACGCAAGCGTTGCTGCTCCGCGCGGAACGCGGGGTAGTCGATCGCGTCGAGCGCTTTGTCGAGCGACTCTTTATAACTACCGCTGTCATAGATTTGACCCGTAATGCTCTTGTAGGGGAGTTCGTCGGCGTCGAGCATATTCATGCGACGCATGTCGGCCGGATCGATGTCCAGGCCGCGCGCGATCTCATCGATCACGATCTCGCGTGCGGCGTTAGATGCCGTCCACCCGACGCCGCGGTAGGCGGCGGCCGGACTCTTGTTCGTTAAAGATGCGGCGACTGTTTCTTCGTAGCACTCGAGCCGATAAGGGCCGGGAAACGCCTTGGCTGCCAACGCCGGCTCGATCAAGGCGCTTTCGGTGTTGAACGAATATCCACCGCCGTCGCCGATAAATTCGCCCTTGATGCCAAGTATCTTGCCGTCGTTTTTGACCGCGACATCAAGGTTGACGTATTGCTCCTTGGCGTGTGTCGCCGACAGCAAGTGTTCTCGACGATCCTCAATCCAGCGTACCGGACGCCCGAGTTGTAGCGCGACCCACGGGACAACGATCTCTTCTGGGGAGGTACACATCTTCTGGCCGAAGCCGCCGCCAACCTCGGGCGCAATCACGCGCACACGTTGCGCCGGCAGGCCGAGCTTGCCAGAGATTATTGAGCCTAAAAAGTGTGGCATCTGTGTCGACGACCAAACCGTTAACTGACTATCGGGGCGCTCGTAGTTTGCCAATACGCCACGCGTCTCCATCGGCGCCGCCTCGTAGCGATTGTGGTGGAACCGGAGCGAGAAGCTTTGGTCGGCGGCCTTAAAGGCACCGTCGATGTCACCGTGGGTTTCGGTCTCTCGGTAGACCTCGTTGGTGCCGATATCGGGATGCAGTAGCGCGGCGTCAGTCTTACTGGCGGCCGCGACATCAGGTACGGGATCCAATATATCGTATTCAATCGCCTGGCCAAGCAGCTCGGCCAGGTCTTCTGCAATATACCTATCGGCGTGCGCGACGATGGCGACCGCCTCACCAGCGAAACGTACTTTGCCGAGCGCCAAGCTATGCTGCGGCGTCTTCAACAAAGTTTCTAAGGTCACGACATCGATCAGCGCCGGTACCTCGCGCATGTCTTCACCAGTAAACGCGAACGCGGTTTTGCCAAGTCCTGGCAAGACGGATTTATCGATCGAGACGATGTACGCGTGCGCGTGAGGGGAGCGTACAAACACGGCATGCACCATGCGCGGTAGCGTGAGGTCGGCAACATACTTCGCGCTGCCAGTGAGAAAGCGCGGGTCCTCCACTCGTTGCACCCGCGCACCAATCCATTTGCCTTTGCGAATGGATCGATCTTTTGGCAGTCGTACAGCAGACGTTACCTTATCCATCAGTATTATCTCCCGAGGTGTCGTTATCGACTTGCGGCGGCGGCTGCCGCGATGGATTTGACGATATTTTGATAACCGGTACAGCGGCAGATATTGCCGCTTAGTTCGATCCGGATTTCTTCTTCGCTAGGGTTTGGGTTGTTCTTTAAGAACGAATGCACTGACATGAGAACACCAGGGGTGCAGAAACCACACTGCAGTCCATGGTTTTCGGTAAATGCCTGTTGCACGAAATCAAGTTTTCCATCCGTGTCGAGGCCCTCGACCGTTGTGATCTCGCACCCGTTCGCTTGGACCGCGAACATTAAACAAGAACGCGCGGTGCGGCCATCGACGATCACGGTACATGCGCCACACACACCGTGCTCGCAACCGAGCTTGGTGCCGGTAAGGCCGAGCTCTTCACGCAAGACATCGGCCAGGGTTCGCCGTGCCTCGACCATGACCTGTGCCGATTCACCGTTTACGGTGAGGTCAACCGCATGTTTTGTTGTGGCCATTTCAGTTCGCTCCAAAATTTGTCAAACAGCATCGAGATGCTGTCGATGGTGTTGCGCTCATGCGCTTGAGTTTGCGTCTTCGAGCGCCCGTAGCAGTCCACGCCGGACCAGGACCCCAGCTACGTGTCGTCGGTATTGGGCCGTGGCGTGGATATCGTCCGGTGGACTCAAGGCGGCGGCGACATCCGCGACCGCTTGATCAAGCGTGGCGTCATTGAGCGTCTGGCCGATGAGCCGTTTTTCGGCGTCGGTTATCCGCTGCGGCGTCGCTGCAACACCGAATACGACAATTCGAACATCGCTAATAGCGTTCTTTTCTAGCGTCATCTGGATCACAACCCCAACCAGCGCAAAATCCCCGTGACGTCGTGCTACTTCTTCGAATGACCATCCGCTTGTACCGCCGGCGAGGTCAAATCTTACCTCGGTGGCGACTTCGTTTGGGTTAATTGCGGTGGTGAAACTTGAGTTGAAAAAATCGTTCGCACGAATGGTGCGGGTGCCGGCGGCGCTTTGCACTACAAGCTCGCCGCCGACTGCAGTCAATACAGCCGGTAGTTCCGCCGCCGGATCCGCATGACAAAGACTGCCAACGATCGTCCCCCGATTGGAGATAGCGGTATGGGCGATGTGTGCGAGCGCGTTGGATAACACCGGCAACCGGTTACGAACATCATCGTTGTGTGCAACGTCGTACTGCCGTGTTAGTGCGCCTATCACCAGACTATCCGATTCGATCCGAATATGGTCGAGCCCAGAGATATGATTGATGTCGATCAGGTTATCGAAATTCGCCAAGCGTAGATTGAGCATCGGCACCAGACTTTGGCCGCCGGCCAATAGCCTTGAGCCGTCGGGGTCATTGCCGAGGATCGCAAGCGCTTCATCGATCGTGTTCGGGACGTGATAGGCAAATGGAGCTGGTTTCATCTCTTATTGACCTCTATGAATAAAAATATCCAGTCGAGAAGCTTGTGGCCGAAGATCGCTGGAAAACAGCAATTAATCGTCGATAACTTCGCCATAGAGGGCGACGGTGGTTGCCACGTACTTCGAGAACTCCTCTATCAGTCCCTTAAACTCGGCGCTGGATTCCATCATGGCGCGGTACTCGTCGACGTTGGTTACCTCGATTACCTCGAGGTATTGAAATGGTTTCGGATCGTCGCCGCCCAAATGCCCATCGATGCGGGTGACAACGTAGCTGTTGATCTCCGCGAGACCTCGGGCGAGTGGGTAGTCTACTTGCCGCACCCAACTTTCGTACTCGTCGGGGGTTACGCCATCGTGCAAGGTGTTTAGGAAAAAAACGCGCTGTGCCATGTTATTCCTCGCTCCCGTTAGGTATTGATCAGTTAGTTTTTATACGCGGTAGCACTTCCGCCGCGGCCAGGCGCGCGATCCGCTCGCCGTCGTCAACCGGAAACAACCATAGGCCGACCGAGTCAGATCCGGCGGTGAGTTGCGCCTGGATCTTTTCCGCGCATTCATCTGGTGTACCGGCAACCGCGAGGTCTTCCACCCAACTATCAGGCATCGCCCGGGCTAATCCGTCGGCACCTTCGGTGCGCAACAGCTCAACAACTTCGTCACGATTGCCATAGACCCGGGTCAGATCTGTGTCTGGAATTGCCGCGAGATAAAAGGCGATGGCGTCACGCACCGCAGCCTTTGCCTTCTTGCCATCTGGGTCGACTGAGAAAATGACGAAGGTGGATACCCGGTTCTCGGCATCGGCTGAACGCGATGCGGCGCCTGCCTTGATTTGGTCGCAGGCCCAGGCGATATAGGCCGGGCTCGCCAATACCGATAGCACGGTGCCGTCTGCGACTTCGCCCGATAGGCGCAAGCCTTTCTCGTTGACCATGCCGGCAACGATCGGCACATATCTGTCGGGCCCATGCGTTAGCTTTACTTGATCAAACGAGAATACTTTACCGACTTCGGTAAGTTCTTCGCCGTCCAATAAGCGACGGATAGACGTTATACACTCACGTACGGCGGTCAGCGCGTAACGCTGACCGAGACCCATCTGGTCGAGCCACGCGGGCACGCCAAGGCCGATCCCGGGAACAAAGCGATCCGGAAACATGCGCGCGATCGTGGCGAACTCCATCGCGTTGATAGCTGGATGCCGGGTAACCGCCGAGACGATGCCGAGCTCTACCGGCAGCCGTTCGGTCGCGGCCAACGCCGCCGTAACGCCGGAGGCACCGCCGGCAAAAAAGCAATCCTCGGAGAACCACAGTTCGCCATAACCAGTCTCTTCGGCGAGACGCGCGGTTGGCGCAATCAGCTCCGGCGGCATATGGCTGCCGAGTACCAGCCCGACCGGTGAGATACGCTCGTTGTTCATTCCAGGTCGCCTGCAGCCTTGGACACGGCGGCCACGATCTTTTGATAACCAGTGCAACGGCAAAGATTGCCGGCGAGTGCATTTCTGATTTCTTCTTCGTTCGGGTTTGGGTTTGACGACAACAATGCGGTGGCCATGACGACGATCCCAGGGGTGCAAAACCCGCATTGGATGCCGCCGTCTTCGAGCATTCGTGCTTGGATCCGGCTGCCGACCGGACTATCGGAAATGCCCTCGATCGTCGTTATCTCCCGGTCTTCGGCCTGCAGCGCGAGGTAGCAGCAAGCGTTTGTCGGTTCGCCGTCGATCAGCACCATACAGGCGCCGCACTCGGAGTCGTCGCAACCTTCTTTGGGCCCGGTGATGCCGAACTCTTCGCGCAACACGCTGAGCAGCGTTCGGTGCGGTTCAATTGCGGCTGTGTAGGGCACGCCGTTTACCGACAAACTAAGTGGATTGATCATTAGACCAGGTCCTCATTATTGAGTGGCTTCGCGCCATCGTTGGCTGGCGGGAATGTTGACGGTGCGACCAGCGGCACGCGCTGCGGCGACCTGTATAGCTCTGCCGGTGACGACAGAGACCATTTGGCGTCGATAATTTTCGCTCGCCCGATTATCGGAGATTGGTCTTGCCGCATCGGCGGCGGCCGCAGCGGCCTCGGCAGTGCTTGATTCATCTAAGGAGCGACCGACTATCGCGTTCCCTGCTGCATCAACTAAGAAGCATGTCGGACCGACGGCTGCCAAAGCGATCGAGGCCGCGGCGACGACGCCATCTGCACCAAGCGTGATTTGTACAGCCACCCCAACCACGGCAATCTCCATCGCGCGGCGGTATTCTAGTCGCAGATAGGCACTGCCTGATTGCGGTGGCAATGACGGTAAGGTCACGGACACCAGCAGTTCGTCGTCTGCGACTACAGATTGGCCGGGGCCCGTCCACAACTCGGCAATCGGTAGCTGGCGTGTGCGCGCCTGCGAGCGCAGTTCAGTTACCGCATCAAATACCAACAGTGGGGCGCCAGTGTCCATCGCTGGTGAAGCATTTACGATATTGCCACCAAGCGTGCCGACATTGCGGGTAGCGCATGAGCCCACGATCGCGCTTGCATCAGCCAGTGCGGTATAACGCTCCAAGACTTCGTTCGAGGACAATAGCGACGCGTAGCTCGTTAGTGCGCCAATGCATAGGCCCCCGTCGTTGGCAACTTTGATCCCGTTCAGATCTTGCAGTCGGTGAATGCCGACGATGGCGTCAGCTAGCGGACTTTTGCCGGATCGATGACCGACAACGGCGTCGGTGCCGCCAGCTACCACCCCAATTCGGCCGTGCCGACCTATTACCTGTAGTGCCTCGTCTACGCTGTTAGGCGCGAAATATTGCCGCGCTGCCATTTAATTTACCCCCGTTGCTTGCATGCTTTCCCACACACGTTCCGGTGTCATTGGTAAATGCCGAACCCGGGCGCCGGTCGCGGCCGCAATTCCATTCGCTAATGCGGCAGGGGGTCCAACCACCGGGGGCTCGCCAATAGCGCGTGCACCATGCGGGCCAGCCGGTGCCGGTCCACCGACAAAGGCAATTTTGATCGGTGGCGCGTCGATCGCAGTTTGCAGTTTGTACTCCAGTAACGAGGCATTCTGTTGATGTCCATCCTTGTAGATGCTGCCTTCTAACAGGCCGAATCCGATGCCTTGTACGGTGCCGCCTTCGACTTGTCCTTCGGCCCCAATCGGATTGAGGATCGTGCCGAAGTCGAACGCGGCAGACCAATCGAGCACTTGGACGACACCGGTGTCCTGATCAACCCGGATCCGACCGACGTGGCAGAAAAACGAGGGATGCGCGAAGGCCGGATAGAACAAACGCCCGACACATTCACTGGCGTCGTGTTCAGGCATTGGCAGCGGCTGCCCCGATCCTTTGCCGAGTAAGAGTTCGCCGCCGTGCGCTTGCGCTGCGAGTTCGCCAATCGTAACCGCGACGGTTGGCGCACCACGCACACGCACCGCGCCATCGACGAGTTCGAGATCGTCAACGGCCGCTTCCAAAGTATGCGCGGCGAGTTGCAACAGCTCATCGCGCACTTGTCGGGCGGCGTCGATCACCGCCCTGCCGTTGTTCATTGTCGTCTGACTCCCGGCGCTGCCGAGATCGAAGGGACCCGCACTGGTGTCTTGATAGACGATGGAAAATTGTTCCGGGGCCATGCCGAGTTCTTCAGCGGCGAGCGCCGGCATCCCCATTACCGATCCGCTGCCATTTTCTTGCGCACCGGTCACGATCGTGCCGCTGCCGTCGGCATTGAGTTTGACATAGGCGCCGGACGCCACTGGCAGTGAGAACCACCAACCGCAGGACACGCCGAATGCTTCACCTTCTGGTAGTTCTTGGCCGTATCCAGCCATTTCGAGCGCGCGCTCCAAACATGCGGCCGCGTTTGGGTTATCAAAGCGCTGACCGGTCTGTCCGGTGTCGCCGTCTTCAACGAGATTCTTGCGCCGGAAGTCAATTGGATCCATGCCGAGCTGCGCGGCGATCTCCTCGGTATGTTGTTCAACTGCCCAAACCGTTTGCGGCGCGCCTGGCGCGCGCACCGATCCACTTGGTGTGCGGTTGGTGTAGACAGTATGGACTTCGGCGCTGAGATTCGGGATCCGATACGGACCCTGTAGCATCATTATGCTGATCTCACTAGCGAAGTGACTGTCGCCGGAATAGGCGCCGCCGTCGAGAATAATTTTGGCGCGACGGGCGGTGATCGTGCCGTCGTTGCGCACCCCGGTTTCAAGGTCAATGATTGCGGCATGCCGCGGTTTGTCGGTGGCAAGAAACTCTTCGCGCCGAGTGAACACGAGCTTGACCGGGCGTCGGGTCACCTTAGCGAGTGCTGCAATGTGCGTCTCGAAATGGACGTCGCACTTGCCACCAAAGCCGCCGCCAAGATGTGGCACGATGATACGGACGTTGCTTTCTGGGATCCCGAGCGTTCGCGCAACCTGGGAGCGGGCCGGAAACGGTACTTGACTGGTCGACCAGATCGTTACCCGCTCACCTTGCCATTCGGCGATAACGGCATGGGGCTCTATCGGCGCCGCGTGCGACATGTCGCTGCGATAGCGGGCACTGACGACAACATCGGCTTCGGCGAAGCCCGCATCGACGTCACCTTTAACGGAGGTCATGTGGGCGCAGTCGTTGCGATCGCGATCAACCCCTGCCATCTGCTCGTAGGAGGCAAATCCCGCATGCACTAAGTCCACGTCGTCTCGCAGCGCATCCTCGACATCGAGGATGGGTTCGAGGTCCTCGTAGTCCACTTCGATTAACCGCACTGCCTCGGCTGCAATCTCGGGCGTTAATGCAGCAACCGCGGCGACAACTTCGGCCTCGAACCGAACTTCATCGGTGGCGAACACGGTTCGGTCTTTGACAAAGAAACCGTAACGCACGTCAAGCATGTCATCTTGGGTAATTACGGCGAACACCCCGGGTAGCGCTTTTGCCGCAGCTGTGTCGATTCCGATGATCCGCGCGCGCGGTCGTTCGGCGTATAAAAACCGCGCATGCAGCATGCCGGTCATGGTGATATCAGCGGTGTATTTTGCTTGGCCGGTTACTTTTTCCGGCCCATCGCCACGAGGAACTCTGTCTCCGATCGTCATGCGCAACCACCTTGCTTGCTAGCTAATATTGTTTCACCTAGAACTACCAAGACCACGCTTTGCAGTTGCAAAGCATCGGAACCTTGTGCGTAGTCTGTTGTATGTCAGGACCGCTCGGGATCTGCTGGAGCCGGTTAGCATCTGCTCGGTAGCTACAACAGGCGCTGCGCGCTGCGATGCTGGTTCTTTCATCGGCGGGTCCGTCGGGCTTGATTATTTTCGCCAACTATAAGGTAGGTTCTTCCATCTGTACACACGTCAAAAGGTCCCTATGGTATGGCAATGGATCGCGACCAGCAGGGCGGTTGTGCAAGCAGTGAGTGGTCGATTTTATTCCGGTCGATTGCTGCAGCGTTCAGACAGTTGTTGCAATATCGATCGTCACGGCCGACGCTGCGGAACATGGTGCGCAAATCAAATGGCCGATCAGACCAAGAGGGATAGATTATTTTAGTTACATACCATCTGATAGTAGAAAGACGTTGTCGATTTCACTTTGAGTCGATCCATTAGCTGCTTGGCTGAGGCAATCTCGCTTAATCTCGTCAACCCTCCGGCCTTCGGTTAGCAAAAAAGATCTGGCGGGATAACACGCCGCCAAGCCGAGGTCGCAAACTTTATAAAGTTTGAGCTAACCGGGCACTCGAAGGGGACGGTTGCATCAAGATCAGCCGGAAACCCCGCACTTTAAGTTGAATCGTTTATAGTTGTTGTGTTTTAACAACAACTATAATTACCCAGCCTGTCCGCCAACAGCGAGAATTTGTCTTAACATCAGTAAGATCAGACCGTCTGAATCCGCATCAGAAATCGCCTGAATTCGCAAAATACGCTTGTCAACTAGGCGGTATCGTAAGATACTCTGGCTTCGACGTCATTTAATCGGTCGTTTAATAAAAATAAGTAGGAATTTAACAACATACTGAGTGGGGACTAAACCGCGCTGTCGGGAGAGGATGTGTGTGCAATAGGCTCGTTGATCCCGCCGCGAAACGTCATCATTTATTGATAACCACTGGAGGCTATCTCATGATCAAACCAACCTGGATCGGCACTTCCGCCGCGATTGCACTTTATCTGCTAGTGCTAGCCCTCGTCGCGCCGTTGTCCGCAATCGCTGAAGAGACGATGATTTTAGGTAAACCCTATTCGGTGACCCCAGGTGACGAGCCTGGCACCTTCGTGTGTAAGTGGGGCGACGAGGAAGCCCTGTGGAAGCCGAAGCCGTGGCACCCAAGCGATTACTTAGATGTCGGACCGAACATCTACATGCGCTGGGCACAGGAAGGTTTGCCCTACCCGTGGGAGAACACGCTTAAAGAACGCGAGGCGTTCGATGGCAGAGAACTTCACGATCGCTCGTACACGGCGCTCTACTTCAATGAGTTTGGCCAGAATTACATCACCGACTGGAATATTGATCTGTCGTCTCCCGATGGCACCGAGCGCAACAAGACCTTACATGAATGGATGCTGGCCTATCGCATTAATACCGATGGTCTGCCAAAAGGTCTGATCGGCAAGGTCCGTGCGCGCTACATGTTTACTTTCGTCGCGCCGAACGATTTCCGTGGACTTGGCATCTCGACCACCATCTACTACGGCGAGAAGTTTAACGACGAGTTCCTATACACCCCGGCAGCGCGCCGCGTCCGTCGTCTACCGCAGGCTGCGAGACAAGACATCATCCCCGGCGCAATCGCCCGTTGGGAAGACTTCCCACAGGTCAAGCCGTTCCCGGATATCCAATACAACATTGTCGGCAGCGAGCTTTACGCGGGCCGGCCCGATAACGAGTTTGGTCATCGGGTGGGCGAAGATCGAACCCACGGCGAAAAAGTTAACTGGGGCATCGATGGTGTGTGTGAGCCTTCCCAGGTCATCGAGATCGTTCCGGATTCGCCCGATTACTGGTACGCCAAGCAGCGCCGGGTCATTGGGATCATGACCGGCAGCAGCTGGTATGAGGAGATCTTCAATTCAAAAGGCGAGATCACCCGTACACGGTCCAACCGTCGCTCGGTCGCGCATTCGGATCCACGCCTGCAGAACGCCAACGAAGAGCTTGAAGATTGGCAGTTGATTTGGGGTGGAGAGCACTTCTATGAGCCGTTGAGTGGCTTTTCGATGTCCTGGTACATGAACAAGTTTTGGATCAACGAAAAGACGATCCCACGCGACGTCGTTAACGTCGATAACTTGAGTAAAGAGCCGGTACGAAAGATCCTATTCTGGCAATAGGTCTCTTACCACTTTTTACAGTTAAGTAAGTAGGTACGTATGGACCGGCTCCCGCGCACGCAGCGAAGAGCCGGTCCAGCACGAATCGCCCCGTGGGTTCGGAGCCTAGATGCCGTGCCCCGCCGGACAATCTATATCGAAGGATTTTGAATGGAACGCCTTGCAACAGTCTTAGTCCGCCACCGGGTAGTGTTTTTGCTGATAACGCTAGCTGTTACGCTCGGCGCCGCCTATTTTGCCTCCACTTTAAAGATATACGACGATCCGAATCGTTGGCCGCCGAAAGACGATCGGGCGGTCGTGTTGAACGAAGACCTGATGCGCATGTTCGGCGGTGCGAATCTGGTGACGATTATGATCGCGCGCAACGATGGCGAAACCATCGTGCAGCACGACACCCTTTTGATGGTGAAGCGGATCACCGACAAGCTCCGCGAAGTGCATGGGGTGATCCCCTACGCGCTACGTTCACTGTCGACGATCAATTCACGTTACCTGAAGGGCAGTGAAGATGTCCTAGACGCCGGGATCCTGTTCGCGAACGCTACCGGAGCCCCGGAGACACCTGAGGAACTTGAGCGAACTCGCTTCGGGATCCAAAACAACGCGGCACTAAAAAACGGGCTCGTCTCACAAGACGGCAGCGCGGTTATTATCCAAGCCGATTTCCGCACGGGTCTGCAAGACGTGCTTGAAGGAATTCAACTTCCAGTCACCGATCCAATCTCTATCTATAAAGAGGTGCAACGGATCATCGAGCCGGAAAACGATGGCACGCACACCGTCACTGCGGCGGGTTCGCCGATCCTGATTGGGTGGGTTAACAGCGACGGTCTACCGTATATTTTTTACGCTTTCTTACTCGTATTAGCCGGCATCATGATCGTATTGATGTTTGCGTTCCGCTCTATCGTCGGTGTGTTTCCACCAATTTTCGTTGGAATAATGGCGTCGCTGTGGGCGTTCGGATTTCAGCGCGTAATAGAGGGTGACGTGCTCACCTCGTCGGCGGCCCTATTGGCGCCGTTTATTATTCTCGCCGTTGCCGCGTCGCATAGCGTACTTTTTATCAAGCGCCTATTGACCGACGAGATGCGGGAAAATCGTACGATCGAGGAAGGTTTAAAGCACACGCTGATTCACATGATGCGACCGCTGATCGTCGTACTGATCACCGATCTGATGGCGTTTGTCGTTCTGTCATTCGTGCCGTTTGACAACGTTCGTATTCTCGGCCAGGTCACGGCCCTCGGACTCATATCGATCATCTTTATCATTCCCACCTTTATGGTGGCTCTGCTGTCGTTGATGCCTGCACAAAGCGTGCAAAAGGCCGTTGTGCGTGCGGAAGAGGGTCGCGCCAGCGCCAGTGGCTTTGTCTACCGGGTAACCGCGGTAATCGTACGCCCATTGATCTACAACCGTACCGCGCAGTGGACGGTGCTCGCTTTGTCGGGCGTTCTCGTTGCCGTCTCGCTGAGTATTTGGACATCGATCCCATTCGGCGGGGACACGGGCGTAGGACGCTTTCTCGCCGACGAGATAGAGACCGGACAAAACAATACCTATGCCGTGCATAACTACTTGACGAAGTCGTGGGAGGAAAACGCCCTCTATCAGATGGAGCAAGAGATCACGCGGCGTTTCGGCGGCGTCTACACGATGACGATGCTGGCGACGGGTGCTACCCCGGGTGACATCAAGACGCCAGAGGCATTGGTCGCACTGGATGGGGTGGCGCAACACCTGACCGAGGCGGAAGAGGTCTCGGCCGTAATTGGATTGCCGTTCTACGTTAAGATAATGAATCGTTTTCTGAACGAGGATCAGGATAAGTTCTTTGCGATCCCGACGAACGAGACGGCCGAGCTCGAAGGCCGCGCGCAAGTGGCCGTCAACGAGGCGCTGTATTTCTTAACCTCGGGCACCCCGGGCGCGTTCGACTTCGTGGTCGATCCCGCCTTTCAGAACACAGTGCTGACCGCCTACGTGACCGATACCAGCCCTAAGACCGTTGCGAAGCTAATCAGGATGGCGAATGATTACCTCGATCAGCATTGGAATGCCGTACAGTTGCAAGTCGGTTTAAGAATGTCTGCGGGTAACGTCGGTATCGCCGGCGCCTTTAATAATTCGATCAAGAAATGGATGGTACTGGCGACCTTGTTTAGCGCGCTCGCATCTTACGTCGCGGCTGCGCTGATGCTGCGTTCCCTGACTGGCCCGATCTTGCTGATGTTTCCACTGGCCGCCGGAATCGTGGTGTGGATGATGTTTATCCACCTATTGGGTATCGAGTTTAATTCGAATGTAACCGCAGCCCTCGCGATAGCGAGTGGCGTCGGTATCGACGCCGAGGTGTACTTGCTGTTCCGTTTTCGCGAAGAATATCCGAAGGATCGAAACTTTCACCGTGCGCTGTTCGATGCTTTTACGCTCGTGCGTGAGCCTTTAATCTTTTCTTTCACGGCATTGTTCGCAGGCTGTCTAGCTGTTTCTGTGGTGCCGTTGTATGTCGGTTATGTTGGTTTCAGCATGGCGCTGATACTACTTACAACATTTTTGCTTAGCTTCTTTGCAGCTCCAGTGGTTTGGAGCATGGTTAAGCCAGGCTTTTTAACGCGCGGACTCGACGAGGGGGACAGCACACCTCCAAGCGAGGAAGCGTTGGACCCAACGGTGCAAAGCTCAGCTGCAGCTGGTAGTTGAGTTTGCAGAGTTGGGAGTCGAGAGTAATTACTTATGGCGTCAATTGTTAATCCGGGGGGAGTACTCATGAGCAACACGAGTCGACGCAGTATCGGGGCAGTCTTAGCGATTGCTTTTATGGCATTGGTTGTTTGGTCCAGCGGCGCTTTCGCCCGTATGGAATTCGGCAATCTGGAGGTCAGTGGTGAGATCTTCGTTCTGGCCGAAGGTCAGTGGAATTCGGATGACAGCGATCCGGTAGAGTTCTCCCTTAATCCGGGGGTGCCCGGCGTTTTCTTGGCCCCGTCGATGATTGGGGGTTCGACCCAGGGCACGCCGAATCGCGATAGGTTCGACAATCTGACCGCACTGCGCACGGAAGTCCTGATCGAGATGGTCTATCGCGGTATCCCACATATAACACCGGTGGTAAAGCTGCGGCCGTTCTACGATGCGATGTACGATATCAACAACAAGAATGGCCGGCTCTCTGAGGCTTGGGAAACCAACGTACAGGATAATCTCAACGATAGATGGGACCCGTTGGTCAGAGAGGCGTATTTGGATTTTAACTACCACCCGCTGTTCATCCGCGCTGGACGGCAAATCGCGACCTGGGGCCGTTCCGATGGTGTGACCGTCCTTGACGTGGTCACGCCGCGCAATTTCCGCAATCCCCTGACGTTCGAGCAAGAGCGCTTCATGATCCCGCAGTGGATGATCAATATAAAGTACGACCTGACCCGGGTGGATTGGCTACCAGGCGGTATTCAAAAGGAACTGCAGGTCATCTGGAATCTCGACTACAGACCAGCGTACTTCCCGGGCATTAACAACAAAGAAGAAGGGCAGCACCCGTGGACCTTGGGTGTGGTCGACTTTGCCAACCAGATCATCAATGAGTCTGAGTCGCTTTTTCCGGCTGGTGGTGATTTTTTTGGAACCGGCGCGACAAACACCGAATTCTTTGACGGTGATAAGTATCGCGACGGGGATGCTTTTGATAAATCCGAGGTCTTCGTTCGCTGGCGGGCCAAGACCGGTGATGACGTCGGACCGCTATCGGACATGACCTACTCGTTTCACTACGCCTATCTGTACGAGGACATACCATTCTACGAACTACGTGGACGTAGCCCGTTTGGTTTTGCGTTTCCCTTCGCGCATGCGCGCAATCCGGGTGGAGGCATTCCGTCTGGTGGCATAGACTTAGATCGGCATCGGTATCAACTTGTCGGCTTCTCGTTTGATAAGGCCCTGATGTTCCTACCGGGTCAGTTTCAAGGTACGGTTCTTCGTGGCGAGATGTCCTATAACATAGGCAACAAATTCTATGAGGCAGACTTCGCAACTCACGAAGCCAATCAACTACAAACCTTGATCGGGCTCGACCAATACCTCTACATTGGACCTAAGAGCTTTATCAAGACCCCGTGGTTCACGTCTTTCCAATGGTGGCGTGACGAAATACTGCGCGATCCAGGTCCGGGCGTATCAACGGGCTTGACTTCGGCCGCCTGTTCATTGCAACCGCACTGCGGGCGCGAAGGCTACGTCATCGGTGGGCAAACCGACATGTTCATCGGCATGCGTAAACGAGTTCGGGATGTCATAACCTTGTTCATGTTCAATGACTTCTTACCCGGTAAGACGCTGCATGTCGAACTGTTCGGCCTGCACGAATTGGGTGGCTGGCAGCGGTCTACTTGGATGCGTGGTGTCGTTGGCTACAGCTTCAATAGCCGCTTTTCCGGCCGCGTAGGTCTCAACGTGATCCAGGGACAAAAAGAATCCTTCTTTGGGCAGTTTAAGCGGACCAGTTCGGCGTTTGCGGAGTTGAAGTTTACGTTCTAAACGTTGCTAATAAATCACGCCAGATAGTCTGGCTGATAACGTAGCGAACAGGAATCAGCCGCGCAACGCTTGCGCGGCTGAACCTCCGATCCGGTTGAACCGCTGGATTAAGCGATCACTTGCTGTTCAGTAGCAAGAATACTCCAGCGACTTCATCTCCCGTTTGCATCTGGTAGTTCTTCATCAAGACAATCGATTGTCCAATGCCGATCGGGTTGGCGTCGATTCGCATCGGCCCGTTCGAATAACCAACAAACGACGGAAGTGGCCCAAACGATCGTGGAATAGCCCGGCTCGCGCGAAATGTCGTAGCAGTTAAAACGCGCGCGCCTAGCTGCCATGTTGGCAGCTAGGCGCCGGTTTCGAGGGTAGTTGCTATACAGTGCCGGGTCACGCGTGGAAGCGCCGCTGACACGTAAACATTGTTTAGCGGGTGCTTAGGATAAATTACCATTCGCTACAGAGCTTTACGTCCGCCCTGCGCGCGCACACATCACCGGTGACAAGTTCTATAACACCCCATACGTTGCCGCAGGAATCTTGGCACCACTGACCGTAGTAGGTTTCTTTACACTGCGGTACACCTTCTGCAGCACATTCTCCCGGCCAGGTCGCATGTTTATAGTCAGAAACTGGACCATCGACCTTATCCCAACCAATTTCCTCGCTAGCATCCATTTCATCGTATACGAGAATTGGCACGCGCACATCGCGCTCTTCTTTTTTCACCTTCGGAATTACTTTCTTCGGCGCGGTTGCTGTAGCGGTTGACGCCGAGGCTGACGGCGCCGCATCCGCCGCGGGTTGTCCCGCCGGTGGTAGCTGGTGTTTCGTCGATCGGTCTGGTTCTTCTGAGCAGCTGATCATCAGCGCTGCCGTAAGCGATACCATCGCGATCTTTTGTGTCGTTCGTAACATTTTGTGCATGGGCGATCTCCCCTCCGAATAGTTTTGAATTCTAAGATGAGCGAGTGTGGAGTATATGACGAACAACGCCTTTTTAGGAGGACTAAATCGACGACAAATACCGATTGTATGCAAGCAAGTTCGCGCGGCTTCTATGTACGCAAAGTAATGATCGATTCCAACGACGCGACACTATCCCGTACGGCATATACTAGACGTTGGTGGCCGTCTCAGAGGTAAACACGATGCCCCGGAAAGTTATCCTTGATGTAGATCCCGGACGCGATGACGCGGTCGCGATCATGCTTGCGGCGCTGTCGCCCGATATCGATTTACTCGGGGTGAGCGTTACCCATGGCAACCGGCCACTCGATGTTACGGTGCCCAATGCGCTGAGGGTAGTCGATTGGTTGCAGCTCGATATTCCCGTATACCGCGGTGCAGCCGATCCGCTACTGTCGTTTATCGACCACGAGCGGCGGGACCCGGAGTGGATCTACGACCTCATTGAAACGATAGAAGGCAGCGATCTCGATCTGCCCGCGGCTACCTCGCAACCACAAGAACAACATGCTGTTGGGTGGTTGATCGAGACGCTAATGGCTTCGGCAGGAGATATCGTGTTGTGTCCAGTCGGTCCGATGACAAATATTGCGTTGGCAATTCGAATGGAACCGCGCATCGTCGGAAAGATCGAGGAGATGATCTTTATGGGTGGCGCGATTGGGCCGGGAAATATCTCGCCGTGCGCCGAGTTTAATGTTTGGAAGGATCCTGAGGCCGCCCGCATCGTGCTGAACGCCGGGATCAAAAAAGTGACGATGGTCCCGTTAGACGCCACTCATTCGGCCCACATCAAGCGCGACGAATGTCAGGCGCTGATTGATCTTGGCACGCGTGGCGGCGAAGGCGCCGGTAAACTCGCCATGCGCCGCATTGCCCGTGGCACCGAACTGGGGTCTAAGTTGCAGGCCGGACCGATCCACGATGCCTTGGTCATCTGTGCCGTGCTCGATCCGAGCGTGCTTCAGCAAGTACATCACACGCCGCTCGATGTAATCGTGAACCCAGGTGGTAAGGACGACGGTCAGACGGTCGTGGATCTCCGCCCCGGTGACTGGGCAAAAGCCACACCTACAGCACAGGTCGCGCTCAGCGCCGATCGTGAGAAGTTCGTTCGCATGCTGACGGAAATACTCGCGCTCGCCTGAATGATGGCGACGGTGTAGAGCACCGCTAGAACTTAAACGACATCCAAGTTTGCACCACCGCGAAATCTTCGGTACCAAAGATCTCATTTGCCGCCTGGTTGGGCGTTGACCACGCGACTCCGGCATAGATATAAATATTGTTGTTCTTCCCGCCGAAATATTCCACGCCGGCGTTGATCTCATCGGCCCAATCGCTGCTCGTGACGGGCGTACCGTAATAATTTCGTTCTTCGAGGTCGTGTTGAAAATAATAAAAAGTCAAGGCGTACTGTTCGGTGGGGAAGGTTCTAAATTTCACAAATTGGGTAACTTGGTTGGTGTTGAATAAATGATATTCCCCTGCGATTTCGCCTTGGTAGAAGGTGTCCCACTCGCGCGCATAAAATCCGAAATATAGTGAGCGATATTCTTCATTCGATAGGGTGTCGAGTTCATTGCCGGAAAAACGCGCGTAGCGGTAGGTCAGGATGGTGGTCCATGGAAGATGGTCAAGCGTATATGCGGTTTCGATGTACCAGCCGAGTCCTTCGTTATCTTGTCCGCCGCCATCCTTATCTTCTCCGAGCTGCAGCACGACCTCTGCGAATAACTTGAGTTGCGGCACGTAAGGTACCGCAACGTCTAGGGCGCGAAGGTTCCACGCCTCTATCCCATCAAAATTGAGTTGATTGCCGCTGAAGATGTCGATATACATGGCGCCAAAACGGCCAAAGCGCGTATCGACATTTTCAAGATTGAGGCCGTAGAGCCGTGAATCCCCAAAGGCGCCGGCCGCCCGCAGCCAGAACGCATCTGCGTGAACATGGTTGCCGGATACTTTCAATACGGCTGCGTTCTTCCATGCGTCGAATGGTGCGATCCAAAACTGACCCTGTTCCGAGCCGAGATCGAAAACGCCGTCGCCTATGACGAGCCCGTCGCCAATGAGTAAGAGCTGCGGGCCGACCGTGATGCTTATGGTTTCATTGCGCCAACCGACGTGAGCTAAGTCGATATCGACCCTCGATTGGCCGCTGCGCGCAAACTGTCCTGAAATTTCACCATCGAGCACGTTAGTCGCGCCAACGACCGAAACGTTACTGAAAAACGTCCCACCGAGAAACGGATGCTCCAGATTTAGCGCCGGCTCAAAAGAAAGTGAGGCGCTGGACCGGTTCGTTTCTCCCAAATGGTCCAGGGCGCCGAGGCCGAAATTGATGTTGTTGCCGTATTGCAGGCCGAAGCGCGTCTCTAAGCTCGGCGTTAAGGTCCAAGCGCCGATGGCATGTGGCTCGAAAGCGTGGACGATGGTCGGGAGAAAGACGCAACAAAACGCGATCGAAATAAAGCAGCCGTCACTTCGCTGCATGGTTTTTGTCCCAGCTTACAAATGCGAATTTTACCGTAAAATTTGTTCGATGTGTCATGAAACGCGCGCAGATGTTCATCCGCGAATTGACATAAGCTTGTATACAATTTGCTATCCGGGTGTCGTCGATATGCGTATTTCATGTTGCTATTTTTCGCCTTGATTAGTGCATTTGAGCACGTCGTCGTACCTCCGCGAATCGCTTGACGATGAATCGGTATCAACGTAGCTTGATCGCATAAATCGGTCGTAAGAGCCGAATCCAAATTGGCCCTAAAGCGGAGGTACGTGACGATGGATTTCGGTTTGTGCATGGTTACAACGAGAGACGTCGACGACGTCATGTATGGATTTACCGAAGCCGAGAAACACGGATTCACCTTCGTTGGTTTGTGGGACTCTCCTTACAACTTCATGGAGATCTATCCGTACTTCGGGATCGCCGCGATGAAAACGAAGACGGTGCAAATGGGTCCGTTCGTGACAAATCCACTGACCCGCCATCCGAGCGTGACCGCGGCGGCAATGGCAACAATCGATAACCTCTCCGAAGGCCGTGCAGTTCTCGGGCTCGGTCGCGGCGATAGCGCGGTCAAGATGCTCGGCTGGCATCCGGCGTCGTGGAAGGACTACGAACAATCGATCCATGACATTCGTAACTGGATGCGCGGTAACCCAGTAGAAACCGAGGGCGCGCCCGGTCCGGTCACGCTCTCTTGGGCCGACCGGGAGGTGCCGATCGCCATTAGTCTGTTTGGCCCGCGCGGCGCGCGGCTTGCTGGGCGCCTGGGCGACATCGCCACTACCGAATGCGCCGAGCTAGGCGCTGTCCAGTGGATGAACGAACACGTCCAAGCGTCCGCAAAAAAGGCCGGGCGTGACCCAGTCGAGTTCGAAGTTAGCATTGGTGCATACGTTTCAGACGACATGGCGAAGGCGCGGGACCGGTGTCGCTGGGAACCCGAGATCCTGACGAATCTCGTGTGGCATTTGTTGGTTACCTACGGCCCTGAAAAGTTACCGCCGACTTTGATCAAAGGCTTCGAGTGGCTGCTCGAACGGGAAGACTGGTGGGGCGACCATGACTGGACGCTGCATGGACAACACTCGGAAAAACACAAGCAGATCATCACCGACGAAATGGTCGATCGATTCTGTGTGCTCGGTAGTCCGCAGAACTGTATCGACAAGCTGCGTGAACTTGAGAAGATTGGCGTCGGCCGCTTCGTCGTCTACCTCGTCGGCCTCGAGTCCCAAGAAGAGATCAAAGAGCAGATCGAATTGTGGGGCAAAAAGATCATTCCGCACTTCAAGTAGCGACATTTGAGCTGGCGGCTTCCCACCGAGCGCACGCACCGGCTAGCGGGCTGCGCTGGACCGTTGACCTTCGTTGGCGGCGCCGGCGACTTCGATGCGCTCGGATCGATCCGTCATCCCGGAGATCTCAATACCCAACTTGCAGGCGCACTGGATAACGTCGCGCAAGCGCTCGCCGCAGAGTCGTGTAGCCTCGAAGACATCGTCCGCTTAAAGGCGTTCTATCGCGACAGCGCCGTCGACGAGTGGTCGTTGCGCGCTGCATTGAGTAACGCGATTGACGGTGGGCCAGCGCCCGTGATGACGCTTAATCCGGTGCCGTACCAACCCTGGCAGGGACAAGAGATCCAGCTCCAAGCGATCGCGATCAGGGGTTGGCGCGTGCATGATGATGTACGCGTAGTGACCCGGCCTGTTCCGCAAGCTTTTGCTCCGAAGTTCAATACACCCGTTGTTACCGACGGTCTGCGCGCGGGTGAGTTCTACGCCGTCGGCGGCCAAACTGCCGCTGGCACGGACGGGGAAACAATCGAGGCGAGCGACGGACGCGCGCAAACGCATGCCGTGATGTCACGGCTCGAAGCGATCCAAGCAGAGCTCGGCGCGACGTTTCAGGATGCAATCAAGAAAGAAGGCTACTATTTTGGCACGACCATGGCAGATTGGGCCGCGATGGCTCGGATCCGGGCGTCTTACTTTCGCGAGCCCGCCGCGGTCGCTACCGTCGTACCCTGTCACGCGCTACGTCCGGAAGGCGCGCTGACAAAAGTCGAGGTACTCGGTATGCGTGAGCTTTGGAATGGTTTCGACAAGTACATTCCGCGAGAGGATCGATGGCCGAAGCGGGTTTGGGATTGGCCGATCCCGGTACCTTACCGTCAAGGTATCCGGCTCAGGAATATGATTTGGACCGGCGGCCAGGTACCGTGGGAATCGAACGCCAACACGGGTCGCGCCATGCATCCTGGGGATGTCATCGCGCAAACCCATTTTGTCATGAGTTACATCGATGACATTCTGCGTGCCTTTGATGCAACCAGCAGCGACCTCCGCCTACTCGTTTGCTACTTCGCCTCGGATGGCAGTGCTGAACAAACCCATCGCCTAGTTGAGGCGCTCGATGACTGCGTTGCCGGGCCGCTGCCGCCGCTAACGATTGTGCCGCAGCCACATCTGCATGCGGACGACTCAAACGTCGAGGTTTGGGGCGTAGCAGACGCAACGCGGGGATGACGTCCGCTCGAATTGCAATCGAACCGCGATGTGAACGTTAGGTAACCTTTAGTGCGGTAGTGACTTTGTGTAAATAGGTAGCGGCTTTCTCGAGATCACATCCATTCGTTCCGCGCACGCCGGAATCTACACACAGGCTAAAGCTTTGAATATTGTTTTTTTGAATTTCCTGCGCGACCCCCGTGACCGTATCGGAATTGAGTCCGCCGGCAAAACCGCCGATTAGATGCGGAAAATTGTCCACCAGCTGCTGAAAGATTTCGGCGCACTGTTGCACGTCGAATGGCGTGCCGGTGCCGTAGGACGGGTCGATGAGAAAGTAGGTGAGATAGTGCTTCCGATCGTTTATCTCTGCAATTAACTTCGGGTTACTCATCGCCTCTTTATCAATTGAAAGCACAATGTGAAGGTCTTCGTAGCGTTCTTTGATCCTCTTTAGCGTTTCCACTGCGACCAGGCCGTTGTTCAACTGTACGGCGCGACAAAGCCCTTTTTCGTAGATTTCTCCATAGCTCAAGATCTGTTCCACTTCTTGCGCAATATTTTCAGCCTTGGACGAACAGTGGTGAATAATATTTTCGGAGGGTGATTTTTCCAGCAACGGAAGCAATTCGGGCAGGGTTAAGAATTGCGGAAATCGCCGCCCGGTCAAGCTATCGGTACTGGTGACAAAACCGAGTGCACCTATGTGCGTTGTGTAGTGCTGTTGCGCGAACAATTTTCGCAAACCTTGAGCTTGGTCTCGCGTGCGTACACCACAAATACTCACGTAGGATTTTAGCATCTCGTACTCGCTTAATTATCTTAACGCGCCGTATGCGCGTACCTAAATACTTCGGATCCGGCTCGGCGTGAGTTCAAGCAATACCCAATCTTCTTTCTGGCTCCAGCGGGCCATCGTTTCGGTCCTTTGCTCGCCTTCGTAGTAAATACCAGCGAGCTTTACTGCAAGTTCTTTACCGCCTTGATCGAGGATCTCTACCGTACCTTCTACGGTTACCCAGGCTTCTGTCACGCCAACCGGATCCTCGACGCTGAAACAGGCACGTGGGTCGTTTGCGAGTCGTCGAACCTTGCCCGTATCGCGGGACGAAAAGAGGCGGATCTTCTCGCCGTCCCATTCGTACCACAGAGGGACTGCATTCGGTGAGCCGTCTTTGTTTAAGGTACAAAGGGTGCCGATCCGGATCTCGCGTAGAAAGGCATCGCATTCGGATTCTGTCATCGCTAAGGTCGCCTCCGTTGGTCGCAGTAGAGCGCCGCCAATCTTCACACCATTGAGCCTCGATATTCACATCGCGATGCACTCGGTGATCAAATATCTCGCTAATTTGATCGTCATGTATCCTTATCGTCAGCCGTCGCTTTATCAATAAATTACCGGCCAAGAGCTACGGTAGACAATAGATATCTCAATGTGTACTGTAACTGATTGGGGAGAAATTCGCGGGTTTTATAATGAAAACTGTCATCGCCGGCGGCACTCTGATCGACGGATGTAGCCCCGATCCGATCGCAGACAGCGTGGTAGTCGTCGAAGACGGAAATATTGTCGCAGCTGGCCCCAGCAAATCGGTTTCCGTCCCGCGCGATGCAGAAATGATCGAGGCCGACGGGCACACCGTCATGCCTGGGATCATCGATGCCCACTTGCATTCGACCTATCGCGCAAGAGATGTTCGCCAACACCTGCTCAACACACCAACCTACAACGTTCTGCGTTCTACCGAGATCCTGGCTGAGACGATAGCCTGTGGTGTTACGACCGCTCGGGACATGGGTGGTGCCGACGCCGGCTTTCGTGAATCGGTTGCTGAAGGAATAATTCTAGGGCCGCGATTATTGATCTGCGTGATTATGATCTCGCAAACGGGCGGACATTCGGATTACTGGGTGCCGGCCGGCATGCGTCTTCCAAAAAGAACCTGGTTACCGGACCCGATCGCAGACGGCGCCGACGCCGTGCGCGCCTTAGTGCGGCAAGTCCTCATGATGGGTGCGGATTTCGTCAAGATTTGTTCGACGGGCGGCATTACGTCGTTTACCGATCATTGGGATGAATCACAATTCACGGTGACGGAGCTCCGCGTTGCAGTCGAGGAGGCGGCGCGCAAGGGCAAAAAGGTCGCGGTACATGCGGAAGGATTAAACGGCATCAAGAATGCCTTGGCTGCGGGTGTTCATTCTGTTGAACATGGTTGGTTTATTGACGAGGAATGTGTCGATACGATGATCGAGCACGGCACGTGGTGGGTGCCTACCTTAGCGCTCGTGCCGGAGTCCGTTAAAAAGCGTACGCAAGACGCAGGTTGGAGCGATCAACAGCTTGCGAATGAAGACGAGAAGGATCAGCAAATCCTTACGAAAATGAAACAACACGTTCCGCTATGGCAAGACGCAGTGAAGCGGGGATTGAATGTAGCCTTTGGTACGGATCAGTCGCATCGCCTGATGACTGGCGAAAACTTAGTCGAGTTCGAATATATGGTTGATTGGCTCGGCATGTCGCCGATGGAGGCAATCATCTCGGCCACGCAACGTGCCTCTGAGTGCATCGAACGACCAGACTTGGGTACGCTAAAACCCGGGTGTAGGGCGGATGTATTGATCGTCGACGGCGATCCATTGAGCGATATCAAACTACTGCAGGAGCGAGATCGGCTGCGCATGATTATTAAAGACGGTATCCCGGTTATCGATAAAATGCGGCAACCCCCTGTGGGTACGCCGATTGAGCAACGGCGAACGAAATAGTGTAACAGTTGGCAACAGGCCGTAGCGAGTTGGCGAACCACAGCGATAATAATTATTAGGTGAGTGGACATGGCAAAGGCGAAGGCAAAAACAAAACGGACGACAATAAAGTCGAGGAAAAAGAAGGTCGTTAAAATGGCGACGACGCATGGCGTCGTACCTGCGCTCGATATCGAATCCATGGATGCGGCTAAATCGTTAATCGAAGCGACGACCAACGTTGAGGGTGTTGTCGCGTACAAGCTTGGTCTTACGTTGACACTGAGCGCGGGCCTAAAGGCAGCGGTAGCTGATCTGCGCGAGGTCACTGATCTCCCGATCCTCTATGACCATCAGAAAGCCGGACCGGATGTGCCTGATATGGCGGGGAAGTTTGCCGCCGTATGCAAAGATGCCGGTGTCGACGGATTGATTCTATTTCCCTTGGCAGGCCCCAGAGCAGTTGACCGGTTCGTTGGTGAGGCGATCAACAATGGATTACTGCCGGTGGTTGGTGGCGATCTGCCACTAGAAGACTACAATGCGCGCGGCGGCGGCTATGTCGTCAATAATTCCTTAGACAAGATCTTTGATCGTGCGATTGACGCAGGCGCGACGCATTTTATCGTGCCTGGTAATAACGCTAAGAAGGTACGTCACCACGCGAAAAGGCTACCCGAGCGAGTGTCCAATCCGAGCATCTTTATTCCCGGTATCGGGCCGCTTGGGGGCAATATCCATGACACATTCAAAGTGGCAAAGGGCTGCAATGCCTACGCAGTTATCGGCCGCGCCATTTATGGCGCCAAAGATCCGGCTGAAGCGGCCAGATCATTTGCAGGAGATGCATTGAAATTTGCTTAGTGTTTGGTCGCGTATAAAAAGACGTTGGTGTAGTTAATGCGAGGTGCAATATGGAATTCTCGAGCGAACTTTTAAGTAAGGCATCGCGGGCATTAGACGTGGCCAAGGCCGCCGATGTGCGGATTGCGACGGTCGAAACTTGTACTGCGGGACTCGTCTCAGCGTGTTTGACCTCGGTGCCGGGTGCCTCGGCAGTTTTCGAGAGAGGCTTTGTGCTCTATCACACGATTGCCAAGACAACTGGTCTCGGCGTACCTGATGAGGTATCGAAGCAACATGGCGTGGTTAGTGCCGAGGTCACTAAAGGTCTAGCGCAAGGCGGTCTCGATAACTCAACCGCCGGCGTGTGCGTAGCTGTGACTGGATATGCCGGACCGGGGGGCGGTAACGATCGCGATCCCGTCGGGACTTGCTATTTTGCAGCGGCAAGTAGCGGGAAACCTACGACGGAACGCCGAGTCGTTCTAGCGGGTTCACGCAACGAGGTGCGCTTGGCTGCAGTGGCCGAAGCCTTGGACCTCATCGTCGCCCAACTAGAGGACAATTGAGCAAAATCAAAGCATCAGAAATTGCTCGACATTTGTGCTCGAAATTGATGTTGCTGTGGCAGTCTCGGACCCCGGACGTCGATGGTGAGGTGTGCATAAGCCGCTGAACTGGCAAATAAAAACCCTCAGTTGACACCAGCTAGACCGAAAGAGTACGTTACCAGAGGCTTTATACACGCGATTAATATGGGGTGACGCCTAGTCGCGGATTCCGGACTGATTACAGCTACCATCGGATGGAGAATTCTACGGCTCTTAGCAGGTCGGCAGAGCCATCCGGCAGAAGTGCGTCTCGAATAAGGCGTAAATAAGTAGGTCGTATCCCGAAGACCAAAAAAACGTCGGGAATGTGTTCACGGTCACTAATTTCATTGCCAACTACGGGAGCAGGTTACGTGTCAGATGTCATGAATAAAATGGGTGATTTAGGCAATATACTTCTCAACACGGACTGCTATAAGCATTCTCACTACATTCAATACCCACCCGGAACCGAATATATTTCGAGCTATATCGAAGCGCGCGGCGGTCCATTTCCTGCCGTTGTGCATATGGGACTGCAGGCCTTCATCATGGAATATTTGATGAAGCCAATCACGCTGGCGGACATCGATGAAGCTGAATTGGTTTGCGAGTGGCATGAAATTCCCTTTTATCGGGAAGGTTGGATGGGCGTCCTCAATGACTATGATGGATATCTGCCCGTTGAGATCGAAGCAATTCCTGAAGGAACCGTGATCCCGGTACGGAATGTGATGGTGCAGATCGTCAATACCGATCCGAAATACTATTGGGTCACAAGCTTCATAGAGACCGCTTTTTTGCGTGGGGTCTGGTATCCGTCGACTGTTTGCACCTTGAGTTGGATGTGTAAACAGATCATTCGACAAGCGTTGATAGAGAGCGCAGATGATCCTGAAGGGATCATTCGCGCGCTGTTGCACGACTACGGTGCGCGGGGGGTTAGCTCTCAAATGTCTGCCGCGGTTGGGGGCATGGCCCATCTTGTCAATTTCCACCAGACCGATACTATGGCGGGTTCGGTAGCCGCCATGCGCTATTACGGAATGCCGGCGACCGGTATTTCAAGTCCTTCCGCGGAACACTCCACGATCACTGCTTGGGGCAAAGACCACGAAGCCGATGCCTATCGCAATTTAGTCGAGGCCTATGACGGCTGGCCATATATCGTCGTCGTCTCCGACTCGTATGATCTAGAGAATGCGATCAAGAATATTTGGGGCAAAGAGTTAAAGTCCTTAGTCGAGAATGCAAAATCCCCAATTTTTGTTCGCCCGGACTCGGGCCACCCGCCAACCGTCGTCGCAGATTCGATCGAGTGGTTGATGGAGAGCTTTGGCCACGAGGTCAACACCAAGGGTTACAAAGTGCTGCCCTCATGCCTTCGCATCTGCCAAGGTGACGGGATCAACATCAACAGCCTTAAAGATATCTATAAAGAGATGCATAAGCGGAAGCTTTCTGCGGAGAATGTTGGTTTCGGCATGGGCGGCGGACTACTGCAACAGGTCAATCGGGACTCGATGCATTTCGCGATGAAAGCCAATGCGGCGAAGGTCAATGGAGAATGGCGCGCCGTCAACAAAAAACCGTCTGACTCGGGGCTTAAAGAATCCAAGGCCGGGCGTCTTGCGCTGGTGAAGGAAAACGGCGACTACAAAACCGTGCCACGCGATTCTGTGCCGGAAAGCGAGAATCTGCTCGAGCCCGTGTTCCGCAATGGTAAGTTGATTAAACGGCAGCACTTTAAAGAACTCATTGCTCGTTCAGAGCAAGAGGTGCCGAAGTACTATTGGGAGTCGATCATGTCCGACGATTTCGACGCCGATTTTACCTCTAACGCGTATTGAACAGACCTCGCGTCAATTAATTTAATCTGAATACATCTCCATCGGCGGGCAGCTGCACATTAGGTTTTTGTCGCCGTGGACGTTGTCAATCCGGGCAACCGGTGGCCAATACTTGTCATCATGCAGGCTGTCATGAGGGAAAAACGCCTGCTCCGGTGAGTAGGGTTTTTCCCAAGTACGCGCCAGTAGCATTCGATATGTGTGTGGCGCGTTGTGTAATAAGTTATCAGTTGGGTGAGATTCCCCATTCTCTATTGCGGCTATTTCGGCTCGGATCGCGATCATCGCGTCGCAAAATCGATCAATCTCGCGTTTATTCTCACTTTCCGTCGGTTCAATCATCAATGTGTCTGCGACTGGGAACGACATCGTTGGTGCGTGAAATCCATAATCGACTAGTCGTTTAGCGACGTCGTCTACACTCACCCCGCAAGCGGCTTTGATAGCGCGAAGATCGATAATGCATTCATGCGCGACCATGCCGTTTTGCCCGGTGTAGAGAATTGGGTAGTCGGCCTTAAGGCGGTTTGCTATGTAGTTTGCAGCGAGGATCGCGACCATGGTCGCACGGCGCAAACCGCTTGCCCCCATCATTGAGATGTACGCCCAGGAGATGGTCAGTATGCTCGCCGAGCCCCATGGTGCGGCGGATACCGTTCCTATGGTGCCATCTTTGTGGGCCGCCGGGTTGACCCCCGGAACGACTGGATGATCAGGTAGGAAACCGACTAGATGTTCCTGCACCCCGATTGGACCCATACCGGGACCACCACCGCCATGCGGTATCGCAAACGTTTTGTGCAAATTCACATGCATAACGTCGGCGCCGTACTCGGCCGGCCTGCCGATACCCACGAGTGCATTAAAGTTTGCGCCATCCATGTAGACCTGCCCGCCGTTGCGATGGACGATGTCGCAAACCGTCGCGATGGATTCTTCGAACACCCCATGCGTCGAAGGGTAGGTGACCATTAATGCCGCGAGCTCCTTGCGATGCTTGGTCGCTCGCGCCTCAAGATCGGCGATATCGATATTGCCGTCGTCATCGCATTTGACGACAACGACTTTCATGCCGGCCATCACCGCGCTCGCTGGATTGGTACCATGCGCTGAAGCAGGGATGAGACAGATCTTGCGCGCGGTCTCACCTCGGATCTCATGGTATCTACGGATTGTTAGCAGACCGGCGTATTCGCCTTGAGATCCGGCATTGGGTTGTAAGGAAAACGCCGCGAACCCTGTCAGGTCACATAGCATCCCTTCCAATTCTTCGATCAGCTGCCGATAACCTTGCGCTTGCTCCAACGGCGCGAACGGATGTAGAGCATTAAATTCCGGATACGACAAGGCCTGAAGCTCGGTTGCCGCATTGAGTTTCATCGTGCACGAACCCAATGGAATCATGGCGCGATCTAGCGCAATGTCGCGGCGCGCAAGTTTGCGCATGTAGCGCATCATTTCTGTTTCACTATGGTAGAGGTCGAACACCGGGTGGATGAGAAAAGTGCTCGTACGTCGTAGACCCATTGGGATGCAATCGTCGATTGTCGCGTCGATCGTATCGATGTCGATAACGACTGCGCTGCTACGCGCGAATACTCGCCACAGGGTTTCAACATTTTCTCGACTCGTGACTTCGTCGAATGCTATGCCTATGGTATCCCCATCAATAACCCGTAGATTGATACGCTGCTCGCGCGCCTTTGCCGCAAGCGAGATCGCCTGGTTCGGGGTGCGCACAGTTACCGTATCGAAATACGCCTGCGTTGCAATCTTGTAGTCGAGTTGTTCGAGTCCGGCGGCGCAGATCTGCATTAAACGATGTACCCGCCCGGCGATCATTTTGAGTCCGTGTGGACCATGATAGATGGCATAGAAACTCGCGATCACTGCGAGCAATACTTGTGAGGTGCAGATGTTGCTCGTTGCACGTTCGCGTCGAATGTGTTGTTCACGGGTTTGCAGCGCCATACGTAGTGCGCGTCGTCCCTCGCTATCGATAGAGACGCCGATCACCCGACCAGGCATCGAGCGGATATATTTCTCCCGTGTCGCAAAGAATCCAGCATGGGGGCCGCCATAGCCCATCGGTACGCCAAATCGCTGTGCGCTACCAACGACAATATCGGCGCCCAATTCGCCCGGCGGCTTTAATAGGCACAACGCGAGCAAGTCAGATGCGACGGTTACAATTGCGCCTTGCTCATGGGCTGCTGTTATTTCCGGTTCGATATCCCGTATCGATCCGCCAGAGCCTGGGTATTGCAGTAACACACCGAAAGCGGCCGTCGTTTCAAGAGCCGTGGATGGCTCGGCGATTTCCAATTGGTAGCCAAACGAGTTCGCACGTGTTTTTACAACTGCAATGGTCTGCGGATGGCATTCGGGGTCGACAATGAAAATATTGGAGTCGGACTTCGAGAGCCGGCGCGCCATCGCCATTGCTTCGGCCGCGGCAGTCGCTTCATCCAATACCGACGCATTTGCAATCTCCATGGCCGAGAGATCACTCACCATCTGCTGAAAATTGAGTACGGCCTCCAACCGACCCTGGCTGATCTCGGCCTGGTACGGTGTGTATGCGGTATACCATCCGGGGTTTTCGAGGACGTTACGTTTGATCACCTCCGGCAAGATGGTGTCGTAGTAACCCATACCGATCATCGACACAAAGATTTGATTGCGTTGACACATACGATTGAGATCGGCGATCACTTCTTGCTCACTGATGGTCTCGCGCAATGCGAATGGCTTGGTAGACACGATCGTGGCGGGAATAGCGCGCTCGACGACATCGTCGAGTTTCTCTAGGCCAAGTGATTCGACCATCTCGGCGATTTGCGCAGTGTCCGGGCCGATATGGCGCCGAATAAAATCGCCGGATGTCTCCAAACTGCTTAAAGATTCAGGCATGTTCGACATTACTGATCCTTGTGGTTTGTGTTGCGCGGCAGCGCTGGACGATGTTGTTAGCGGTGTTAAAGAGTGGCGATAAATTCTAGATAGGCCGACTCATCCATCAGTCCGTCGAGATCGGCTTGACCGTCAAGCGTGACCTTGAACAACCAACCGGCAGCAGTTGGTTCCGAGTTGACCAGCTCTGGCTCATCTTCTAGTCGGCTATTGATCGCTTCGATCGTGCCGGCAATCGGCATATAGATTTCGCCCACCGCTTTCACCGACTCGACGACCCCAACGTTATCGCCTTGGCCGAAGGATTGGCCAATCTCGGGCAGTTCAACGTAGACGACGTCGCCAAGTTGTTCCTGCGCATAATCCGAAATGCCAACAGTAGCATTCGATCCTTCTATCAGAAGCCACTCGTGCTCGGTGGTATATTGCAGTGCACTCACGACGTAGGTCCTCCTTTGTTCACGGCTTGTAATAGGTGGTCGCCACAAATGGTAGCTTTGTGACTTGAAGTTCGTGTACGCGTCCTCGGATCTCGACGGTCATCTTAGTCCCGAGGGCGGCCAGTTTAGTGTCGGTGTAGCCCATCGCGACCGGTCCCCCGAACGATGGTCCAAAGCTGCCGCTGGTAACATGACCGACCTCACGTCCATCGTATAGCAGCGAGGTGCCGGCACGCACTGGCGCGCGCCCCGTCGAGGTCAGTCCGATCCGTCTGCGCTCGGCGCCATCGCTAAGTTGTTTCAGGATCTGTTCTGCGCCAGGAAATCGCGGTGCCGTTTGCGGTTCCGATCGATACTTGCGCGCAATTACCCATTCGAGCGCGGCTTCCACCGGGGTTGTAGCTGCATCGAAGTCGACCCCGGCAAGGCACAGCCCCGCCTCGAGGCGTAAGCTGTCGCGCGCGCCGAGTCCAATGGGCTCTAAGGTCTCGTCTTCGAGCAGCATGCTTGCAAACGATGCTGCCTCGTTTGCGCCGAGTGACAGTTCGAATCCGTCGCAGCCGGTGTATCCGCACCGGTGGACGAGACATTCAACGTCGCCGAAGTGAAAGTAGCCGGCTTGCAAGAATTCGAGTTTCGCAATGTCCGGCGCCCATTTGGCGAGGCACGCAGCGGCGCTTGGACCTTGAATCGCGAGTAGGGCGCGGTCTTCTAATAGCTCAATCGAATTATTGGGCGCTAGGCGTTCGGTGATGTGGGTGAGGTCTTGTGTAATGTTTGCAGCGTTAACCACGACAAACATTTGCTCTGGTAGGTGCGTGACCATGACATCGTCGATGATCCCGCCCCGCTCATTGGTCAACACCGAGTAGCGCTGTCTAAATGGTTTGAGCGCCGTGATGTCGCTCGGCACGAGGCCTTCAATATCCTCTATGACTCGCGGTCCACGGATCGCGATTTGGCCCATGTGCGATACATCGAATAGTCCCGCGGCTTCGCGCACATGTAAGTGCTCGTGCTTGAGGCCGTTGCCGTATTCGATCGGCATCGAGAACCCTGCGAATGGGGCGAACTTCGCACCCAGTTCCTGGTGCAACGCGTGCAGTGGTGTCTGGCGTAGGGTCGTAGATTGCGATCCGTCGAGCTTATCGGTCATCGAAATCAAAGGTCCGTTCGGGTCCGCATCTCGGGTGAGGCGGCACGGCCATGATGGCACCTTTGTAGACGCGGGTATAGACGTGTCACGCCGAAAGAATTCAGCGGAATTCGCGCGGAATCTCTAGCGCAAAATAAGATAGATCCTACCGGCAGCCTGGCATTTAACTGAACGCCTTGCGGTAGGCATCCTTGACCGCGATGCGCCCATCGTCCGTGAATGTCATCACATCGACACCTTCCACTAAGCAATCAGAGCCAGGAAATTTAAGACGCCAGAAGGCGAGCGCTCGATCCTCGAAAAAATACATCTCAGGCGGTGGGGCGGGTTCAGCAGGCGGTGATCCTGCATTGGGTCCAGCGATCCGTTCGAAGGCGGCACGAACTTGTTCCGATCCGACAAATTCGATCCCGGGCTCGGGACCTGTTGATCCCCGATAACGTGGCTGATCACTCATCAGACTCATCAAACCATCGACATCGCCTGCGGCCCAGGCGCTACCGAAGCGGATGATTGTCTCACGGCGGCTCTTGTCACGTTCCCCGGAGCTTGCATCGGCGAGTGTCTCTGCCGTTTTTGATCGCGCAATTGCTTCAGCCATCTATCTGCACCTCGCTGTCATTTCGCATTATGAGTATAAAGTAACCGAAATCTGGCGCTCCCGGCTAGCCTATTGGTTAATCCAATAGTTTGCGGCCGGCCATATAGGCGTCCCACAAATCGCCCCCGTCATAGGTGGCGCTCGCGAGTTTTCGGATCCGCTCTTCGGCATTGACAGCGACGGTATGTCGGAGGTTCTCGAACAGCGCGAGATCAGAATTGGAATCGCCATAGACCACGCACTCATCAATGGAGAGTCCGAGCTCGCGAAGTCGGCGATTTGTGATTTTGAGTTTATCTTCACTAGAAACCATCTGTTCAGCGCCGGCGGCATTCCCGGGGGTAACCTCGGCGCCAAACGCCTCGCCAAGTCCCCACGCCTTGAGCCGCTCGACAAAAAATCGGGGCGACTGCGAAATAGTAATGCTGTGCTCGTCGCGGGCCTGAATGTCGCGGAGGACGGATTCGACACCATCGAGCCATTGAGTGTCGGCGAAGGCCTTATCGATCTGCTTTTCCGACAACCCGCTCCAAAGTGGGAGGCAGTTTTCCCAATACCCGCTGTCGCTAAGTTTTCCGTCTGTCCAGGCGTCTTGGATCGCGACGTTCTCCTCATAGAAGCCAACGGCACGCGATATTTCTATGCAGGCTGATCCGATCAATAGGGTTCCATCCATGTCGAAGACATGCAGGCAGCTCATAATATGGGGTCCTTATTATCCCGCGGACGACTTAGCGCCGCTTGCACTGCGTGCTTCGCGTAATGGCTTCACCACATCGCTGTAATAAGATTCCGGATACTCCCGTTCGCTTCTTTCGATCACTTCGGTGAAGTCCCATTTCTTGAGCAACTTGCCATTACGAAATACCGGTACGAGTTCATTTTCTTCAGGCTTGATCGAATCTCGCGGTACTGTTGTGTGGATCCCGTTTTCGTATTTGAGTGCGAGCCGACCTTTTTTCGAAACCTTCATTTCCGACCCGGTAGGTGATTTGAAGATATCGCGCCACACGCCGTTCACGCAGACTGCGTTCGCCTTCTGGCCAAAATTCATTGTATCGCGGTTGTGATGCTGCAATAAGCCGCCACCCATGCCGAATATTGCGTTCTCCGCAGAAAAACCGCGACGTTCAAGTTCGATGAAGATCTCGGGTAGCGCATAAAAGTTTACCCCGTCTCCCTGCACCACACGGAGGTACGGCGGCAGCACTTTGAAACCTTTGGAATTGGTCTCGTAGCCAAATGCGTCCATCAGCCATTCGGTCGTGTCGGCGGTTACCTGCACAACGTCACCGGAATCCGGTCGTGCACCGACCAGACCCGGGAAATTTTGAATCGCTTCCTTGAGTTCGCCGCCGATGATGTTTTTGACACAATTTTCATGGTCGTAGGTGTCTGTTAGTAGGAGGGCTACGCCGTTGTCTTTGTACATTTCAAGCATGTTGCGCAACGCAGCCGCTTCATTCTCCTTGCCCCACGCACAAAATCCAGCATGTTCTGAGTTCGGGCCCGAGTTCGACACGTGGCCAGCATTATAGTAACGCTTCGCTGCAATGATGCCCGGCACCGTGTCGCTCTGACTAAAATTGACTAAATGGGCTAAGCCGCCAAGCGCGGCGGACTCTTGCGAGCTTACACCGCGTGCACCGTAATCATGCAGCATGTGGCGCAATACTTGCGGGTTATCAGATGTGTTTTCGAGCGCATCGCGGATCACCTGTTTCGCAAGCCAACTGATCGTTCCAATCGTGGTTGGATACCAAATCGCCCGCAGCAACGCGGTCTCAAAAAAGCTCGTCACCCACCAGTATTTCGGATCGGTATTGATGAGCTGCACTAAAACATTTCTTGGTGGCACTACCGTCCCTTCCGGGACCGCCTCGATCTCGACCGGCAGATATCCGCCATGGTCGTTTAAGACACCGAGCCACAGATCACGATTGAAGTGCATGCCCTGTTCACGCTCGATGAATTCCGCTTCGTCAATATCTTCCAATGTGATTGGATGCATGAGGTATTCGCGCAGAAACGCCTGTAGTCCAACGAACAGCGTCGATTGAAATTCGCCGCCGCGGGACTCGACGTAACTAGAGATATACTCGGTGCCAGGCGGGTACAAGGAGTAGTGACAATGCTTGTAATTGTCGGTGTTGATGATGATGTTGTCGAAACCCATGTTTGACCCTCTTGATCAGATGCTATGCAAACGTAGATGATGTCCCGGCCAATGAAGGTCGGGGTATCGCACTTCTATCAAATACGCCGGTCGGTTACGAAGTCTGGAAGCAGGCGCGCTTCTACAGCCTGCGGCGGCGAAATTTCACGCGAATCCCAGCCGATCATTTTTGTTGGCGTAAGGGCGTAGTACTTGCGTCCGACAGTATTCCCGAACGCAAAGTAATGTTCCGCGTAGGGGTGGCCGGCGTAAAAGTACTTTTCGAATACAAGGTCTTGTAACGCATCAAACAAGGCGGGGTCGTCTACCACTTCGATCGATCCGAAAATCCGCACGCCAGCCACGGTTGAAAATTCGTCACCGCTATCGACAAGTCCGGCTAGATTCCGTTGCGCTTCGAAATTAACGCCATGCTTTCCGGCCGCATCGACTGGTAGATAAATGGTCTCGTTTTGTATCACATACCATAAAGACGAGAGATAAATTGACCCGTCCTCGTTCGTCGTCGCCAGGCGGAATGTTTTTTGGCGTTCGAGATAGGCCCAGCGTTTCTTACCCCGCAGCGGCGCGGCCATGCTGGCCGTAACTTCGACGAATTGCGTGCTTTCTATTAATGCCATGTTAGTACTCCCTCAACGCAATGCGCGTAGCTGTTTGCTATAACCCGGCGCCTCGACAATTCCCGGCCGGTTCGACGGACCACTGGTCCATAGGAAGGTATATTCGACCCCGGTTGCCTCGAGCGTATAGGTATATCCCGCAGGCAGGTAGATGTTGTCCCCCGGCTGCGCCTCTAGCACGACCACCTTGCCGGCGGCGTCCTCCACTCTTAGGCGGATCATCCCAGAGATACAATACTGTGCCTCATCGAAATTCGATTGAGTCCAGTGGACTGGCTCGTGATCGGCCTTGGCATAGCAAACGCCTTGCCTGAAATAACGAGCATCCTCGCGTTCTTGTGAAATAAAAATTCCCGTATCGATACCCGTATTGAATTCCAAGCGTGGCATCGCTTCGATCTCATCGGCGGGCATTACCTTCGGATAGCGTTGCGGACTCGCTTCTAACTGCTCTTTGGCGCTCATAGCCACTTCCTCCTTCTGATATCGATATCGTTTTAAACCAACAACAGCAGCCTGTTCCCTGATGGGTCGGCTGGGTCGCTCATTTGTTGCCTCTTAAGTGAGGTGGGAGAATTCTGCGTTCCAAAATCGGCGGCTGCGGTAATAGCCGTCGATCCCAACCATCCATGCGGTCGGGAACCAAGCAAAACCAGCGGCGCAACTCGAGCGCGCCGCGGCTTAAATAGTGTTCTAAATGTGGGTGTCCAATGTAGAAATATTTTTCCAGCGTCAAGTCAAGCAACTCTTCGGTGAGTTTCGCACCTGCTACGGGCGTGGCCTTACCCGCCACCTGTACACCGCGGAAGTTCGTCAAATCCTCTCCATCATCGATAACGGCAGACACTTTCGCGTTGTTGGAATCCAACGCGGGTAGGTGTCGTGACGCTGGCGTGGCCGCGCGACCTGGATCTCCAACGGTCGGATCGATCGGAAAGTAGATCGTCTCCCGCCTGACCACAAACCATACGGGAGAGACTTCTATCGCTTGTCTACCGGTGACAGTAGCAAGCCGCATTGTCGTGGCTTTTTCTAGGTAGCCCCAGAGCGCCGCGCCGGTCAACGGCGCAATATCTGATTGCGTGACAGGCATCTTATCGTTTCCTTTTCCGACTGGTTTTTTTCGGTGGTTTACCGGTATTAGATAGCATATCGCTGTAGGCGGGCCCCGCAGGATCGCCGGTATCGCGCCAGCCGCTGTGCAAGACCGGTGCCATCGTCCAGAAGTTAATTGAATCGACCCCGGAAGCGCGCAAGGTGTATTTGTAACCGGCCGGCGCCCAGAAATGATCACCTTCGTCGATAGTGAATGTTGCAGCATTGCCTTCGACATCCTCCACAATCACGACGAGCTGGCCCTTCATGCAGTAAAACGCCTCGTCCCAACTCACTTCATCCCACACGAGGTCATCCATGTCAGCGTCGTGGAAACACAGACCTTGGCTATAAAACCTCGACTCATCGTGTTCGCGCGAGATAAATATCCCGCTCTCCATCCCTTTAACAAAACGGTATCGTGGCATTGCCGCGATATCGGTGTGTGCGATGTGACGTGGAAATCGGTTTTCGCGTATTTGCACCGAGGCCCGTATCTCAGCCCCTTTCGATTTTGCGCGACTGCGTGAAGCGGCCATTAACTACCTCCTTCTAAGCATCGTCGGAAAATTTGCGTTCTCATTCTCGCTATTGCTTGTGTCGTCGTCACCGAACTCTCCTTGCAAAAATGCATGTTTATTCACTCGCGAAACACACCGGCTATTGCAGCAGCGTTCGGCATACCCGGTCGAGCCCCAACGGCTGAGACTGATATCGAAGCGGCGACAACAGCAGTTTTGATCGCAATCATAATGGCATCGCCGGCCGCCAAGCGGGCGGCGAATACCCCGTTGAATGTGTCACCCGCGCCAGTTGTATCGACGACCGAATTGGCGCCTCGAGCTGGGATCCGTTCAACCTCACCATTCGCCAGACGCACTGCGCAACCGTCACCACCGAGGGTGACAATAACCGGACTTTGCGTTTGTTCGCCGACACGATGAAGTTGATTTAGAATTTTGTCTTCGCCTGCAGGCGCTACGGCCCCGGAGAATGCGCGCGCTAGATCCCCAAGTTCGATTTCGTTTGGCGTTAGTATCGGGCGCAGCGGTAGCACGTCGACGAGTCTAGCTATCACAGGTGCGGGATTCAGAACGCATTGCACCCTCGCCTCGGTCGTTGTTTCAATCGCCGCCCTGACAGCGGCCAACGGAATTTCCGTGCTGACTAAGACAACATCGGTAGTCGGGAGCAGTGTCGATAATGCAGTACGCACATGCTCCGCTGACACAGCGCCATTGGCGCCCGGTCCGAGTGCTATTTGGTTCTCCCCATTGGCATCCACCACGATCAGCGCCGCGCCAGTCGGCTCATCGTCGAGTACGGCGACACCGCTGGTATCGACTTTATCGCGCGAAAGTTCGTCCAGTGCGCGTTTGCCTGAATCATCTGCACCAACCGCACCAATAAGTGACACGCGAGCCCCCACCCGTGCTGCCGCGACCGCTGCGTTGGCGCCCTTACCGCCGCCAAAGGTTTGCAAGCCACCACCAACAACGGTTTCACCCGGCGCCGGTAGACGCGACGCCGAAATCACAAAGTCAGTGTTGATCGCCCCAACAACTACAACGCGTTCAGCCATTTGTCCACAAACTCCGAGGCGGTGCCGCAGATTCACGCACGATCACTTCGACCGGAAACGACTTCGGCGCGTCGGGTTTAGCGTCACCGCGAATAAGATCCAAGAGCAATTCTGCTGCGTGCACCCCCATTTCCCGCGCTGGTTGACGCACTGTGGTAAGTCTTGGAGAAAGAAGCGGTGCCATCGGCACATCGTCGAAGCCGACCACGCTCACATCTCCGGGCACGTCGAGGCCACTGGCGCGACAATATTCGAGTGCGCCAATCGCCATCATGTCGTTCGCGCACAGCAACGCCGTCGGTCGCCGATGCACTGGGACATCTAATACCTGTTTGGCTAATCTAAAGCCCGAATTCATTCGGTAGTCACCGATCACGACTTCCATGCGGTCAGGGTCAAGACCGCCGAGCGCTAGCGCTTCACGATAGCCGGCTAGGCGTTGTTCGGCGGTCCACAATGCGGTCGGTCCCGCAATACAGGCAAAGCGCTTATGGCCAAGACCAACTACATGTGCCGCCACGTCACGTGCGCCACGTCGACCGTCCGCGAGTACCGCCGGCAGGTCGGCCCCCGGAACACGCTCGTCGACTAGTACGACAGGTCCGAGTGATTGGAGTTTGAGTAGAGACGTTGGCGACTCGTCAAAGCCAGTGAGATAGACGACCCCATCAACACGTTGACTCCTTAGCAGCCGAGCATTACTGGATTCCGCTTCTTCGGTACTTTCGGAACTGCACAGTACGACCAGCACATCGCGCTCGGCCGCCGCGTGCGCCGCGCCACTAGCGAGTAGCGTAAAGAACTGGTTAGACAAATCCGGTACGACGAGTCCGATAGTCGAGGCCGATTGTCGCTTCAAATTGCGCGCCGACTCGTTCGGTATGTAGTCCAGCTCGCGTACGGCGTTGAGTACCCGTGCTCGACGATCGGCGCTGACGGGACCGGTGCCGTTCAACACGTAGCTAACCGTACTTACGGACACGTTCGCGCGCACCGCGACGTCTTTCATTGTCGGGCGTTGACTCGACGTTAATCGAGATATTGTCATCGTCTAGTTGTCGCTACCGCCGGCAGCCCAAGATACGATGGAGGCCCATAGTTTTGCGTAATGAGGCCACGCCATGAACTCAGGCGGCGCCCAATGCGGCGCGACATCCGAGGCGAAGGCCACCGCCCGCCCGCTGCCAACAGTATCGACAGTAAGCAACGCGTCACCGTTGTATTCCGCGATCACGGTCGCCCCTGGTTTTCCCTTCAATTGATTATAACCAAGCAGGATCGGCCACTCCGCAGGTGTGCCGCCAAGTGCCGGGTGTTCAGGGTGCCGAAACGTCGCGACGATACCTTCAGGCGCCTCCACACGGTCGTCACGATCAAGCATGCTGACTGGCAGCACCGCTGCCAGCGGTGTCGCTTGATAACGCGCGCGCCCGTCGATGCCAGTGAACGACATATAGCCGCCGGCCATCAAGAGACCACCGCCACCTTCGACATAGTCGGCGATCAAGCTCAGCCTATTTACCGTGCGTTCCGAACGATGCCAAGTCTCATCGCACAACAGGAATGAATTTGATCCAATATCGCTCAAGATGACCACGTCGAACTTGTCGAGCTCGGCGCGTGTTGTTGGAAAGCGCATCGATACCTCATGCGCGCGTATATAGGTGATGTCGTAGCCGGCATCAGCGAGCGCACCAAGAAAAATCCCGGCACCTTCTTCGTATTCCGTCGAGTGAAATTCGTCGAAACCTTTTAGGTGAATAATATGCTTGATCCAGGATTCGCCGACGACCAATACACGTAGCGTTGAGGATTTGCTTGAACTCATTTGACACTTGCCTCCAATTGGGGGGAATGGGACAGCCTACTTTGTGGATTGGGCAACTAGACATGCCGCTTGGTCACGATCCACTCCGCGCGGTATCGCAAATTCTAGTTATATATTCGGTAACCGCCTCGTGCCTGCTTACGCGGTCACATGTGCGCTCCAGTCGATGAGAACCGATCAAGCTTGGTATCCCGATTCCGCGGATCTCGCATTGTTATATTCGTTTCTACATTAGTCGAGGCATAAATGGTCGTCAAGGCACTTGGTCTTGACGGGCCGGACCGGCGAAGCGCAACCCGGAAGTGGCTGAAACATCCTTGATTTGGACGCGAAAATGATTTTACTCAATCAAACGTTAAGCATAACTGATTGACAATACCGATATTATGCAGAAATGCTCAATTCTGGTCGACGCCAGTAATTTTCGTCGCGCGAGCGTTACACCTAGCGCCGGATCAATGGCTTGAACATATGGGACAATCCATTATGATTCCAAGCTAGAAACGTTTATTAAACGTGCCACGACCTGAATTTATAGTCACAATTACCGTTCGCGTGCGAACAGCCAACGGACTGGCCTGGCGAGTCAAACTTGAACCACGTTTCGCGCTATCGACGGTTGCATGCGACGTGCAGCTTCGTCCGCACCGGCCGAACTGCAGATCGTGAGCTGGATAACTATTGGCGTGTGGGGAGCCACTAGGTGGAAAAACTGCCAATAATCATCGATTGTGATCCCGGACAGGACGATGCAATTGCGTTGCTTCTTGCAATGTCCTGCACAGACGAACTCGATATCCTCGGTATTACGACCGTTGCCGGCAACGTTCAACTAGATCTCACCACGAGAAATGCACGATTGATGTGCGACATCGCCGGCCGCGACGATATCGTAGTTTATGCTGGCTGTGAGAAACCGCTTGAACGTCAATTAGTAACCGCGGAGAAGGTGCACGGTAAGACCGGCATTGACGGGATCCCTATCGTCGAGCCCCGAGCGATGCTGGGGCAAGCACATGCGGTGGATTTCATTATCGAGGCCTTACTAGGTGTGACGGATGCACCGATCACGTTGGTGCTCATGGGCCCATTAACCAATATCGCAACTGCATTTGCAAAGGAACCTGCTATACGAAACGGTGTGGCCGAGGTTGTGCTTATGGGCGGGGCGATGCGTGAGGGTGGCAATATTTCGCCGTCGGCGGAATTCAATATTCTCGTGGACCCGCAGGCCGCAGATCGGGTGTTTCGCAGCGGTGTACCAATTACTGTCATGGGGCTGGACGCCACTCATCAAGTGTTATCGACCAAAGAACGCAGAGATCGTCTGCGCGCGATTGGTAGCGAGCCCGGACGTGCCGCGGCCGCCATGCTGGATTTTTATAATAAGTTTGATTCCGCGAAATATGGATCCAATGGCGCACCCTTACATGATCCCTGCACCGTCGCGTATTTGTTGAAACCGGAATTATTCCAAGGCAAGCGCTGTAACCTAAGCGTAGAGACCCAGTCCGAATTGACAATCGGACATACCTCTGTGGATTTTTGGCACGTTACCGATCGTCCACCGAACGTTAATTGGATCCACACGGTGGATGCCAACGGTTTCTACGACTTGTTGTTTGAAGGCTTAAGTCGGTATGGAAACGCGTGAGTAATTGCGCGTGACGTACGTAATTGATCAGAACGTAAACACCTCCACCTATGGAAGCTAGGCGTATGCTCGACGACTCGACAATGATGCTGTTTGCTGGCAATTCTAACCCCGCGCTGGCGCGCGCAGTGGCTGGGCACCTGCAGGTCAAACTTGGAAAGGCGGCAGTGGGACGCTTTAGCGACGGCGAGATTAACGTCGAAATTGAAGAAAACGTCCGCGGGCGCGACGTATTCGTATTGCAGTCAATTTGCCAGCCGACGAACGATAATTTGATCGAGATGCTGGTCTTGATCGATGCCTTGCGGCGTGCGTCGGCGGCCTATATCACCGCGGTTGTCCCCTACCTCGGTTATGCCCGTCAAGACCGCCGGCCTCGCTCCGCACGTGTTCCGATCACCGCCAAGGTGGTCGCGAATATGATCTCGACCGTTGGTACCGACCGGGTGGTGACGCTCGATCTACACGCCGAGCAGATCCAGGGCTTTTTTGATATGCCCATGGATAATATCTATGCCTCGCCGGTTCTGCTCGGTGACATTTGGAAGCACGAATATCCGGATCTCATCATCGTCTCACCCGATGTGGGTGGCGTCGTCAGGGCCCGCGCCGTGGCGAGTCATCTTGATAACGCCGATCTAGCAATCATCGACAAACGCCGACCGCGCGCGAATGAGGCCAAGGTGATGAATATTATCGGCGACGTTGACGGCCGCAGTTGCGTCATCGTCGATGACATGGTCGATACCGCGGGAACGCTATGCAAGGCAGCAGATGCCTTAAAGGAGAACGGCGCCAAGCGTGTGGTGGCGTATTGTACGCATCCGGTCTTGTCGGGGCCGGCGATCGACAACGTCTCGCAATCGAGCCTGGATGAATTGGTGGTAACCGACACGATTCCGCTGACCGAGCGGGGACACGCGTGTGAGGCGATCCGACAACTAACAGTCGCGGAATTAATTGCAGAGAGCATTAACCGCATCAGTACGGGTCAATCGGTCAGTTCGATGTTTATCGACTAATGCGCCGGCTAACCATCCGAATTGGTCTGATGTATTCGCGCGCGATAGCGGCGCCACCACCGCTTGCGCCATATGTACACAAAGATTAAGATTTATTTACCCGACGAATTAATAAATTTCGCGGTCGGTCGATCGACGACATCCTTGCAGCTTGCACACGATTCAACCATCGCCATAGGTGGCCAGTACGTTCCGTCGATTTCCGGCAAGACTCAGGCGCAAGCCAAGCATGGTACAACCGCGCGTTGCGCACTGTCGCCGTCATGCTGCGGAATGGCATAACATAGAACGATAATCAGAGTGGCCCAATATGAAGCTCGAAGGCACTGCAGACTTTCTCTACGAACCGCGCGACGTGTGGACGGCGCTGCACGACATCGACATCCTCATTAAAACCATCCCCGGGTGCAAATCTATGGTGCCGGATGGTGAAGGCGGTTACCTCGTGGCCGTCTCTCTCGGGGTGGCTGCGATCAAAGGTGACTACGAAGGGAAAGTTCGTGTAACCGATGTGGAGTTTCCACACCACTATGTCCTAGACGGTGAGGGTGCGGGGACACCAGGCTATATCAACATGAAGGTGGATTGCTATTTGGATCCGGTCGAACGTGGGACGCTGATGCGTTGGTCGTGCGACGCTGAAGTTGGCGGTTTGATCGCGGGTATCGGCGGGCGCGTGATGACCGGGATCTCGAAGTATATGGCAAAGCAGTTTTTCAAGGCATTGAATGACGAGATGAAAAACCTATTCGACGAAAAGCAGATCGAATCAGCACAAGGTTAACCGATATGAAACCAGCTAATTTTGAGTATTTTAGGGCAACGAGCCTAGATCACGCGTGCGAATTGTTGCGCGCGCATGGCGACGACGCAAAGATCCTAGCCGGTGGACAAAGTCTCATCGCAGCGATGAATTACCGCTTGGCTCGACCCCAATTTCTGATCGACATCAGTAACATCGACTCACCGAGCGAAATTACCGATGAATCGGATGGCGTTCGCATTAAAGCCACGACGACGCAGGCGATTGCCGAGCATGATCCCGTTGTGCGGCGGCGGCTGCCGGTACTCGCGAATGCGCTGGAGCACATTGCGCATTTTCAGATCCGCAACAAAGGGACCGTAGGCGGCAGTATTGTAAACGCGGATCCGGCGTCCGAATTGCCGGCAATGTCGTTGCTGTTAGATGCTGAATTTGAAATACAAAGCGCATCAGATAAGCAGGTTATGGCCGCTGAAGATTTTTTTATCACGTACATGACGACAGCGCTGCAAAGCGACGAAGTTCTCATCTCGATTTTATTTAAGGCGCCACCGGAAAACAGCGGTTGGGGACTGCATGAAGTCGCGCGTCGCGCCGGTGATTTCGCGCTTGTTGGCAGCGCCGCGATTATCGCTCTAGACGACGGCGGGAAATGTAGTTTTGCGCGCGTGGTTTTGTTCGGCGTTGCGTCGACCCCGGTGCGCGCCACGGAAGTCGAGGATGCTTTGCTCGGGCAGAGTTGCTCTGATGCGTTATTCGCGGAGGCCGCTAAAAAGGTTAGTGAGGTCGTCGATGCGGAAAGCGACGTGCATGTGACAGATGAATATCGCGGCAACGTTGCCGAAGTGCTAACGGTTAGAGCCTTGGCAGACGCCCTCTCTCGGGCGCAGGCCGCCAGTTAAGGAGTTCAACATGGTTGATAAGAAAAAGATCAGTCTTAATGTCAATGGGGTCACCTACGATAGGGAGATCGAACCGCGAACACTCCTATCCGATTTTATCCGGCACCACCTTGACCTTACCGGGACACACGTTGGTTGTGAACATGGTATTTGTGGGTCTTGCACAATCCTAATGGACGGACTTCCCGTACGCTCCTGTTTGACGTTCGCACTGCAGGCGGAAGGCAAAGCGATAGAGACGGTTGAATCTTTAGATACGAATGGCGAGCTGAGTCCGCTACAAAATGCATTTTGGGAAAACCAAGGTCTGCAATGTGGTTTCTGCACTCCAGGGATCCTGATGAGTATGAAGGCCTTTCTTAAACACAACCCCAAACCGAACCGCGACGAGATCCGCGAGGCATTGTCCGGCAATTTGTGCCGGTGCACTGGCTACCATGACATCGTCGACTCGGTCGTTGCGGCGGCCGAAGCCGCGATATCTTCCGGCACTGCAAAGGCTTAGACGAGGTTTAGCGCGATGAAGAAACCAATTGAAATAGCTGGTGTAACCAAACATATCGGGGTTCCTAGAAAGCGCACCGAGGACCCGCAGATTTTGATGGGGCAGGCAAAGTATGTCGACGATATCAAACTGCCGGGAACCTTAGAGGTTGCCTTTTTCAGAAGTACCCATGCCCACGCGCGCATAAAGAATCTCAAACTCGATGCGGCGAAGGCGCATCCCGACTGTCACCATATTTTTACAAACAATGAGTTTAGTGCCGGGGCGACGACATTTTTTCCGGGGACGCGCGGCACCCTACATCCTGTATTGATGCCTTTCCTCGCGAAAGACAAGGTACGTTTCGTGGGTGAAATCATCGCCGCCGTAGTCGCGCCGAGTCGCTACATCGCTGAAGACATCGTTGATTTGATCGAAGTCGATTACGAGACGTTGCCGGCTTATAACGACGTTGAGGATGCGATGCAGCCGGACGCCGCTCTGATTCATGAAGACCTCGAGAGCAACATCTATTACGCCGACTCTTTCAGTAACGGTGATGTCGACAAGGCTTTCGCAGAAGCTGACCTTGTCGTAAGTGAGAAAATCGCAACTGGTCGTACCTCCGCCGCACCGATGGAAACGCGGGGCGTTATGGCAACCTGGGGTTGGGACGACACCTTGACGGTGTGGTCATCGACACAGATGCCGTATCCATTACGTACGTCAATTGCCGTAAATCTCGGTATACCGGAGCAAACGATCAGGGTAGTCGCACCCACAGTTGGCGGCGGCTTCGGTCAGAAGGCGCATTTTTTCCCGGACGAATTCATCCTGCCGTGGATCGCAAAAGAGATCAAAAAACCGGTCAAGTGGGTCGAGGATCGGCGCGAACATCTATTGAGCGCGGCCCATGCGAAGCAATGCACCATCTATATGAGTATCGCGTTTAACAAAGATGGCACGATGGTCGGGATGAAGATCAAAAACATCGGCGATTCCGGTGCCTATTCGCAATATCCGTGGTCGGGATTGATCGAATCGGTCGCTGCAAACAATGGTGCACCCGGTGCATTTACCGTACCAAACATCAGCTTTGAGACGGTGATTTGTTTGACAAATAAGATGTCCACCGGGGCGTATCGCGGGGTTGGCTGGTCTGCCGGCTGCTATGCGCGCGAGATGGTGATGACCAAAGCGGCGCGCTTGCTGAACTTGGATATCGTCGATATCTATCGCAAAAATTTCATCCGCCACGACGAATTCCCCTATACCACCTCTACCAACCAAACCTATGACAGCGGCGATTATCACAAGGTGCTGGAAAAGTGCTTGGAGCTGTCCGATTACGCGAGCACGAAGAAACAATCTCGCGCAACCGAAGATGGGAAACTGAAGGGTGTCGGGATTGCGTTTTTCGTTGAGCAAACGAACTGGGGTAGTCGATCGGCCGAGGAGAGCGGTTTTCCGGCGACCTTACACGACACGACTACCGTAGAGATGGATCCAACCGGAAAAGTTACTGTCAGAAGTGGACAGTTTAGCCACGGCCAAGGGTTAAAAACTACCTTAGCGCAAGTTGCCGCCGAGACACTCGGGGTGCCGTTCGAGGACGTCGTCGTGCTCGATGGTGATACGGCGACCGGCGCCTATGGGATGGGGACGTTTGCCAGCCGTAGCGCCGTGATCGGCGGTGGCTCGGTCATCCGCGCGGCGACCGATGTTCGTAATAAGTTGCTGACCATCGCTGCTCACGTCATGGAGGCGAATGCGGCCGACTTGGAAATTGATGAAGGAAAGATCTACGTCAAAGGATCGCCCGATAGAAGTATGACAGTCGCCGAGATTGCCTACATCACCTTCTACGACCGGTTTGCTAGACCAGACGAAGACGAGGTCGAACCGACCTTGAGCGCAACGCGGCATTACGATCCGCCGGCCGCTTATGCCAACGGCTCGCACGCAGTCCATATCGAGTTGGACCCGCTTACGGGCAAGCTTGATATCAAACGCATTGTTGCCGTCGAAGACTGCGGCAATATGATCAACCCAAAAGTCGTCGACGGACAAATGCGTGGCGGCGCGTCTCAAGGCCTTGGGATGGGGCTATTGGAATCTTTGGAATACGATGAGAGCGGCCAGCTTAAGAACGCGTCGTTTATGGATTTTCTGATCCCCAATGCCACGACCCTACCGGACATCGAATGCGCCCACATCGTGACACCCTCGCCCTACACCGAAGGTGGATTCAAGGGCGCTGGCGAAGCCGCGATGTTGTCGGTGCATATCGCATTGTCGAATGCACTGGCCGATGCATTGTCCGAGTATGACGGGCCTTTGGTACCAATGGTTACCCCTATCGGTCCACAACAGGTGATGGACTTGATCAACAACGTTAACCAACCACAAGCCCGGTAAGGCGAACACAAGTTGGATCCATCACAACATAAATCGGGCGTGTATCCGTGGACGACCTGACCGACGATACGGTCGAAGAACTCAGACGCAACGGCTATATTGCCGATGAGGAGATTGCGACTGCTTTATTTTTGGCCGAAGAGCTCGACAAGCCGATCCTGATCGAGGGTGAAGCAGGAGTCGGCAAGACCGAAATCGCGCATGTTCTCGCTAAACTAAAAAAAACCGAACTCATTCGTTTGCAGTGTTATGAGGGTTTGGATTTCAATTCGGCCTTGTACGAGTGGAATTACCAAAAGCAAATCCTAAGTGTGCGGCTGCACGAATTGCAAAATAAGACTGAGGTCGGGATCAGCGATTTCTATAGCGAAGAATATCTCTCTTATCGACCGATCTCCACGGCATTAATGGCGAATCAGCGTGTCGTCTTGTTGATTGACGAGATCGATCGCGCAGACGAGGAATTCGAGGCACTTCTGCTAGAAACCTTGGCCGAGTATCAACTAACGATCCCGGAGTTGGGATCGGTTAAGGCCAAGTTCAAACCCTATATCATTTTAACCTCGAATCGGACGCGCGAGTTGTCGGACGCCTTGCGCCGGCGATGCCTGTATCTATGGATGGACTATCCGAATTACGCCAAGGAATTGGAGGTTATTCAGCTTAAAGTCCCCGAACTCGATGTCGAGTTGGCGGCGAAGGCGGCGCAATTCGTTCAAGCCTTACGTGAGCAGGATCTGAATAAAGTGCCAGGGCTGTCAGAGGCGGTCGATTGGAGCAGGGCACTGCAAGCGACCGGCGCCACGACAGTGGACCGTAAGGCAGTAGAAAATACCGTTGGGTGTTTGTTGAAAGACCGGCGCGACATCGCAAAATTGAAAACCGAGACGCTCGACCCCTTACTTGCGAAGGCGGGTAATCAACCGCTCTGATGGCCGGCACATTTGATTCGGTCGAGACCACGATCGATTTTTCTCTAAGATTATTCCGTTATCTACGCAAAAACGGTATTCAACTCGGGACCTTCCAGACGATCGCCTGCACGCGGGCGATCTTGTCTTTGCGGGCGGTCAACCATACGCGCTTGATGTGGATCTATCGCATCACGCTGATCAATCGCAAAGAAGACTTATTTCATTTGAAGCAATTGTTCGAGCTGCTCTTGGAGTCATACCTCTCTTCCGCGGCAGATGCGCAGAACGATATTGATGAGCCTGAAAAAGACCAAGTTATCACGGTAAAACGGCGTGAGGGCACGGATGAATCGTCTTCTGGCGAAGACGATGAGGAACTCGCTGAGATTGAAGGCTACTCCGTAGCCGAAGTCGACCATCACAAAGATTTTCGCTACATGCCGGAAGAAGAATATCCCGCCATTCTCGCAGTATTGGAGCAGATCGCTAAAAAGTATGTTTCGGCCGCCCGGCGTAAAACCAAATTAGCAAAACGCGGCGGCATAATCGATCTACGATCCAGCGTGCGTGATAGCGCTAAGTTCGACGGTGAGATTATCAATTGGCACTATAAAAAGAAGTTGCTCACACATACTCGACTTGTGATCGTCGTCGACGTAAGTGGTTCAATGGAGGTGTACAGTAGGTTTTTGCTGAATTTTCTATTTTTTCTAAACCAAAATCGCCATTTCAATGTTGAGGTTTTGGTATTTAGTACGACACTACAGCCCTTGACCGAATACTTTCGCATGAAGAATTTTCACGCCATGCTGGACGCTGTGTCACTGCATTTTTCTGGCTGGTCGGGTGGAACGAAGATTGGCGCGTGCCTAAAGGAATTAGTCGATTCGTACGGCTCGCTGGTCACCTCAAAATCCGTCGTGGTGGTCATGAGTGACGGCTGGGATACGGGCGAGGTCGACGTATTGGATCACGCAATGGCCAAAATTTCTAATCGAGCGAAGTCGGTGGTGTGGATAAATCCATTAAAAGGTGACGCCAACTATGAACCACTGGCACTAGGGATGGCGACAGCACGCCCCTACTGTGATGAATTTATCAGCGGTCATAGCGTCGAGAGTTTGCGCGAATTCGCGCAACTTTTTAGTGCCTAAGATTCAATCGACGTTTGCGTAGCAAATCTAACGGATATCGCAGCCGTCGAGTTCGCCGCTCTCACGCCATTCATTGAGGATCTCGAAGAAGCGTAGCGGTCCGGCACCGTAGGCGAACGAGAAAAAACCATTTGGGTTGCCGCTCTTGCCTTCATTGTTGTAGTAACCGGGGGTGCACTCGGCGCGAAATTGTTCGCCCATCTTGGCCTTGCTATTCATCTCCGCAACCCATCCGGCTTCACCTTCTAGGGTTGCCTCCACCGTGGTCGCACCGCGCGCCTGCACTTGGCCAAGGATATAGGTGACGTGGCGAGCTTGCTCGTTCAGCGATTGCGGTACGTTGACTGTAACGGCGCTTTGGGTGAAGCCGAGGAAAAAGCAGTTTGGGAAGCCGTTCGTTTGTAGGCCGTGCAAGGTACGTAGTCCTTGTTCCCATTTCTGACTTAAGATCTGCCCGTCCTTGCCGACAATGTCGAAACCCGCGCGTCGCGTGTACGTTGTACCGACTTCGAAGCCCGTGGCGAAGATTAAGCAGTCGACCGGATACTCCTTACCGTTAACAACGACGCTGTTTTCGGTGAGTCGCTCAACACCCCGACCATTCGAATCAACTAGTTCAACGTTCGGTCGATTAAAGGTGGGGAGATATTCATCGTGAAAACAGGGTCGTTTACAGAACTGCCGGTACCAGGGCTTTAGTTTTTCCGCCACCGTAGGGTCTTCGACGACCGCTTCTGCGCGGGCACGTACAGTATTCATTTTTTGATAATCGGCAAGTTCTAGCAACACGGCCTTTTCGCTCGCTGTGAGCCTGCGACCGAGTTTTCGCGATGCTGTTTTTGCTGCCACACCGGTCAGGTTACGAAAGATGTCCGTCCAACCGTCCGACACTAAGTCTTCATCCTGATCGCCACCGCTCACCAGGATATTGAAGTTCGATGTGCGTCGCTCCTGCCAACCGGGCTCGAGTGACTCAGCCCAGGCAGGATCGGTTTCACGATTATTCCGGACGTCGACCGACGACGGCGTACGTTGGAAAACGTAAAGTTGTTTGGCCGAAGCGCCGAGGTGCGGGATGCACTGTACCGCGGTAGCGCCCGTGCCAATGATTCCGATTGTTTTATCTGCCAATTTGTCCAGATTGCCATTGCTGTTGCCGCCGGTGTAGTCATAGTCCCAACGGCTTGTATGAAAGGTGTGGCCTTTGAACGAATTGATGCCTGGTATGCCGGGTAGTTTCGGACGGCTTAGCGGGCCATTTGCCAGGGTCACGTAGCGTGCGTGCATACGGTCGCCGCGGTCGGTTTCGATGACCCACTTATCGATGGCGCCATCCCACACCATTGAGGTGACGGTCGTTTGTAAAAGCGCGTCTTCGTATAAGTTGTAATGCCGCGCGATATTCTGGGCATGTGCCATGATCTCGGGTGCATATGAGTACTTGTGTTTGGGGATATAGTTCAACTCCTCCAGCATCGGCATATAGCAATACGATTCGACGTCGCACATAGCCCCTGGGTAGCGGTTCCAGTACCACGTGCCTCCGAAATCACCACCCTGTTCGATGATCCGAATTTGCTCAAAGCCCGCCTCGCGTAGTCGGCCGCCCATCATTAGGCCACCAAAGCCGCCGCCGATGATGACGAACTCAACGTCATCGAATAATGGCTCGCGATCAATCGCTTCTGCGTACGGATCGTCGACGTAATTGGAATAGTCACCGGTGACTTCGATGTACTGGTCGTTTGCGTCCTCGCGTAGACGTTTATCCCGTTCGAGTAGGTATTTCGCCTTCAATGCTTCCGGGTCGAAATCAACTTCCCCGATCGTTTCACGGAGGAGGTCGGTCATTGCATTCATGAGGGGCTCCAGCTCCTTAGTCGAGCCGGCCATTATACCCCGCAAGCGGTCTTGTTGGGCTATGAGTGACGTCGTCCTGCACTAGTGATTAGCCTCGACACCCGCGGAGAGTACAATGTGGTGGTAATGGAGGAGCGTGCCAATGAACCAATCCGCGACCATGACCGGCGTGACCAAGTATATCGGCGTCCCACGTAAACGTAGTGAAGATCCGCAGATCTTGATGGGGCAGGCCAAATATGTCGATGACATTAAATTGTCCGGTATGCTTGAAGTCGCCTTCTTCAGAAGTACTCATGCACACGCACTGATCAAAAACCTGAATCTCGATCGGGCCCTACAGCATCCGGATTGCATTCGCATTATTACTGCGGAGGATTTTGACTCTGGCGTAACAACGGTGCCGCCACATGCCCGGGGTACGCTGAAACCAGTGACACTGCCGTTCATAGCCAAGCATAAGGTGCGCTTTGTTGGGGAGATCATTGCCGTTGTCGTCGCGCCAAGTCGATATATCGCGGAAGATATCGTCGACTTGATTTCCGTCGAATATGAAACCTTGCCGGCATACAACGACGTTGAACAAGCGATGGAACCCGACGCGACGCTACTGCATGAAGATCTCGGGAGTAACATCTACTACAGCGATTCGTATAGTAACGGGGATGTCGATAAGGCCTTCGCCGAGGCCGACCTCGTGGTCAGCGAAAAGATCGCAACCGGACGGACCTCCGCCGCGCCGATAGAAACCCGTGGCATTGTCGCAAATAGGGATTGGGATGAAACACTGACGGTGTGGTCGTCAACGCAGATGCCGTATCCGTTGCGCACCTATCTCGCGGCTAATCTCGGTATTCCTGAACAGACGATAAGGGTCGTCGCACCCACCGTCGGTGGTGGATTCGGGCAAAAGGCACATTTTTTTGCGGAAGACTTCATCCTACCGTGGCTCGCAATGGAGATCAGGAAGCCCGTGAAATGGACTGAAGATCGCCGTGAGCATCTGCTTAGCACGGCGCACGCGAAGCAGTGCACGATGTACGTTCAAATAGCCTTCAAGACCGATGGCACGATCGTTGGCATGAAGACCAAGAACATTGGAGATTCCGGTGCCTATTCGGTCTATCCGTGGTCCGGTTTGATCGAGTCCGTCGTCGGCAACAACGGATCACCGGGCGCGTTCACGGTACAGAACGTTAGCTATGAAACGGTTGTCGCAATGACGAACAAAGTGGTGACCGGAGGCTATCGCGGCGTCGGCTGGTCGGCTGGCTGTTACGCACGTGAGATGGTGCTGACCAAGGGCGCGAAATTATTAGGCCTCGATATCACCGACATCTACCGTAAGAATTTTATTCGCAAAGAAGACTTTCCCTATACCAGTGCAACCAAGCAAGTCTATGACAGCGGTGATTACCACAAGGTCTTGGATACGTGCATGGAAATATCGGATTATCTCAACGAAAAGAAGAAACCACAGCTAACGGCCGACGGTAGACTCAGAGGCGTTGGGATTTCGTTTTTTGTCGAGCCGACGAATTGGGGGAGCCGGACCGCGGCAGAAAGTGGATTACCCGGAACGCTACACGACACTTCTACCGTGGAGATGGATCCAACCGGGAAAGTCACCGTCAGAAGCGGGCAGTTTAGCCATGGGCAAGGCCTGAAGACGACGCTGGCACAAGTCGCCGCAGAGACGCTAGGCGTGCGCATCGAAGACGTGGTCGTGCTCGACGGCGACACCGCCACCGGCGCCTATGGGATGGGAACGTTCGCGAGTCGTAGCGCAGTAATCGGTGGCGGGACCATCATTCGCGCGGCGACCGACGTGCGAAATAAACTGCTTAAAATCGCAGCCCATGTGATGGAAGCGAACCCGGCCGATTTAACCATCGACCAGGGGAATATCTTCGTCAAAGGATCACCCGATCGGAGTATGACTGTGGCTGAAATTGCCTACATCACGTATTTCGACCGCTTTAGCCGGCCGGACGAAGACGAAATTGAACCTACCTTGAGTTCGACCCGGCATTACGACCCCCCGGCAGCGTACGCCAACGGTTCGCACGCAGTTTTCATCGAACTTGATCCGCAAACGGGTAAGATCGATGTGAAGCGCATCGTTGCGGTCGAAGATTGCGGCAATATGATCAACCCGAAAGTTGTCGACGGGCAAATGCGCGGCGGTGTCTCTCAGGGTATCGGTATGGGTTTGTTGGAATCCTTGGACTACGATGAAAATGGCCAACTCAAGAACGCTTCGTTTATGGATTTCTTGCTACCGAATGCGATGACAATCCCCGACATCGAGTGTGCGCATGTCGTGACACCATCGCCTGGCACGGAGGGGGGCTTCAAAGGTGCCGGGGAATCGGCGATGTTATCGATCCATATCGCTTTATCCAACGCACTTGCAGATGCCTTGTCGGACTATGAGGGAAAGCTCGTGCCGATGGTCACGCCAATCGGCCCGCAACAGGTCATGGATTTGATCAATAATCGGAACCAACCGACGGCTGCGTGATAATTATTGCTGGGGGAAATCCAGGCATTCCGGGATCCCTAGAGCGATTAGAAAATACACGACAGAATTGATCGGGCTGCGATGAATTATATGATATCGTTTTCGATCAACGGGTCTTAGGCCGGGGTGCCCAATCTTTTTGCGGTCTACGCAGTCACACCGACTCGAGATTCAATGGAACAAGCTATTCAGGGAGCGATCAAATTGAAAAAAACGAATTCGACCATACTCGCATTAGTTGTAATTTCCGTTTGCCTAATTGCGTTAAGCCAAAACGCATATTCATTTGGCGAAGCATCTAGAAGTCCAGCAACCCCGGCGGGTGGAGACGAGACGGACTCGGTCGAAGACGGTTCCGTAATCGATTTCAACCCATTGCGGGTTCCGGTTATGACCGATGCTGGATATAACTCCGTGACGAGTATTCTGGTCGATACAACAACCGGTGTGGTCCAAGGTTACGCGGAATATAGCCTCGCAAGTGACCAAACGTATGCAGACATCGATGCAGCAGGAGGCAGCGGGGTCGGTGCGATATTTTCCCTTGATACCTTTCTTGTCGGGCCAGGGACGGGCGGGTCCGATACCGTGGATGTGACAGTCGAAATGGCGTTTGATGGCGAATTTATCATTACCGATGGCTCGCCGACCTTATTTTTAGGCGCCGATCTCACCGCGACGACGCTCAATTTTGCTACAACGATCCCAACCGGGATGATTTATCAGTCGGTGTTAACCTTTTCATCCCCGGCAATCGCAGACCCCGGTGCTCCGGTTGATACGATTTTCGGCAGCTCTGTCTCTTCCGTATTGGGGGGCGGCGGTTCGATGGAGTTCGACGGTGCATCGGCAGAAGTCATCAGTGCGACATTGGAAAATCTAGACGCGATTTTACGCTTGACTTTCCCACTGACGATCGGCGACTCGTTCTCTCTTGCAGGGGTCATGATTGGAGGCGCTGGCCCATCTCCAGATATCACCGATACGGACATGACCGACGGCTTCGACGTTCTGGCCGCCGCCGGTGCGGTCGATTTTTCAAACAGCGCTTCGCTCTCGATAATATTGCCTGCAGGGTATTCGTTCAGTGGCGAGGACCCATTGCTCTCTAGTATTGTCTCCAGCGCCCCGGTGCCGATCCCGGCAGCCCTTTGGTTGTTTGTATCCGGCCTCATGGTGTTAGTTCGAAAACGTCGTTGCCTAGCATAAACGTGGGATGAAATGCCCCTGTCCATCCGCGGCACCAACGATTATGGAGAAGACTAACGCTCCTACGCTGCACCCTTCCAGCTAATACCTTGCTTGGCGACTACGCGGTCGACCCTGCGGGTTATACCGATTGTTATCGAATCGACATTGCACAGCGTGTCAGCCAAGCGGAGTTCGTGTGCGCGTTCTATACTTCATGGCTGTTTCGACTTGAACGGCTGATTTTAAGTATGTTGGTCGCCAAGCCGTCGACCGACGAGCAAGCGAAGCAACTTGCGGATGGGGTAATTACCGAGTTTGCCGCCTGGCGGGTCGAGAAGCGATCCGAGCGTGAGTTGCTTATGTGCGATTATCGAGGCCGAACTCGATCTTGGTTTATGAGCATCGAGGCGAGTTCCGGATCAAGTCCAAAGACAAGCCTCTATTTTGGTTCTGCGGTAGTCGCCGTAATAGCGGGAAAATCGCATCGACGGCGTTTGGGCAGCGTGTTTGCTCTGATGCTCTGTTTCCACAAACTTTACTCCAGGGCGCTGTTGATTGCGGCGAAGTCGCGTTTGCTAAGAACTCGACAATCGCAGTCATAAAGTTTCTGACGCTAGCACCGAGTGGCGCTACAATTCGAGGCACACAGCAAGACCGGACAGTATCCGGCCATTCCAAATTCATCACTTGAGGGGGACGCTATGCGTGGGGGGCAGGTATTTATGGAGTCGTTGGTGGCTCACGATGTCGAGTGCATCTTCGGTAACCCCGGTACGACTGAGAACTCGTTGCTCGATCGCCTGATAGATTACCCGCAGCTCGAATACTACGTCGCTTTGCATGAAGGTGTTGCGGTCGGGGCGGCGAATTTTTACGCCCAGGCAAGTGGTAAGGCGGCAGTGGTAAATCTACATGTAGCGCCGGGTCTTGGTAACGCGATCGGCATGATGTATGCCGCCCTTAAGTCAAATTCTCCGGTTGTGATTACCGCCGGTCAGCAGGATACGCGGATGCGACTACGTGATCCGCTTTTATCTCACGATCTTGTTGCCATGGCGCGGCCCGTGACGAAATTCAGTGCTGAACCGAATAGCGCCGACGAGATAGGTCCGTTGATGCAACGGGCCTTTAAGATCGCGAACGAACATCCAAAGGGCCCGGTCTTTATTGCGTTACCGGTGAACGTTATGGAGCAGGAGACTACGATTGGCGCGACAACATCGGGTCGCTTAAATGCGGCAGTGGCAAGTGCAACCGCTATCGATGAAGCTCGCGATCTCATCCTGGCGAGCGAGAATCCGGGTATCGTCGCGGGCGATGATCCGGCACGCGCGGGGGCCTTTGATGATGTCGTTGCCTTAGCTGAGGTGATCGGTGCTGCAGTGTATCGTGAAGGGCTACGCGCGCAATTATCATTTCCGAGTAGTCATCCGAGCAACCGCGGGCGCGTACCGTTCACGGCCAAAGACACCGCTACATTACTGGCGGAACACGATCTCATTTTGCTCCTAGGCGGACCGTTTTTTGAAGACATCTGGCACGATGACATTAGCCCGTTCCCGCCAGGGGCGAAAATCGTTCAGATCGAAAACAATGACCAACAGCTCGCCTTCAACTTCCCTTTAGATCTCGGCATTACCGGTGATTTACAAAACGCGGTTTCAACGCTCGTGGCCGCGCTGTCGACAGCCGATAAGTCGTATCACGATGGCGCGGAGCGCCGCAATGCCGCGCTCACCGAAGAGCGGGATCTCGCCGCCCAACGTGCCCAAGCCGACTTAGAAAAGGTATGGGATAAGACGCCCATGGCACCACTCAGGGCGTTGCACGAGATAGCCCAAGTAACGCCGAACGACGCGATCATTGTCGACGAGTCGATTACGGCCTTTGGCGATGTGGCGAACCAATTTGATCTGCTACGACCCGGCGATTATTTCGCGGGACGAGGCGGTGGTATTGGCCAAGGGGTCGCAGGCGCACTCGGTACACAGGTCGCGTGTCCAGATAGACGTGTCATTGCGATCTCGGGTGATGGCTCCGCCATGTACAGTATCCAGGCATTATGGACCGCACAACATCACCAACTACCGATCATTTTCGTGATCCTTTCGAATCGCGAGTATCGCGTGCTCAAGCACAACTTGGATATCTATCGACGTCGCTTTGATATCGTCTCGGATAAACCCTATCCGCACATGGATCTAACGGAGCCGACTATGGATTTTTCTGCAATGGCCAATGGCATGGGTATGAAAGGAGAGGTTGTTACGGATGCCGCGGACGTGGCTGGCGCTATGCGAAGGGCGCTGCAATCGGATAAGCCTTATCTATTAGACATTGTGGTTGGCGGGAAACCGTAAGAATCATCTCTCGTGAATCGGCGCTTGCGGTAAATAGTTATAGCTCTCATCCGATCCCGCAGTCAGCATCCTATCTGCGTTAGGCAATCGGGCTCGAAGCGGCATTTGACTGGTATAGATAGAATTGGGAGCGGAGACAGCATCGCCTTGCAGCGCTATTCGGGCAAAAGAAAACCCGCGAGAAGCGGGTTTTCAATCTCGATTAATTGAGGACCGTTAGCGTGCTTTGCGCGCCCTCCAGCCGAGTAAGCCCAGTGCAGAGCCAAACAGCCAGACGGCGGCGGGTATGGGGACCGGCCCGATGCCGAAACTACTAGGAACGGGTCCGAAGCTATCGTCAAAAATTAGGGTCTGGGCGCCGCCAGCGTTGTCGACCCAGTCGACAAATTTAATGAAGTCTGTGTCAGCGGTACCGCCATTGATACTATATTGCGGTGTCACTTCGTTAGTCATTTGGTCGAGCACCAATCTAAGAATAATATCACCTGTTGGCGAGCCGATTGGATTTGAGCCCGCGGCCGTATCCGTAATGCCCGCGAGCGGCGAACTAAAATCGTCATTGATAAAAAATACCGAGACGACGTCGTCGGTATCTTTCTGGACGATTAGCCCGATGGCTTGAGCAAAGCCAGTGGCGTTAAACGACGCATAAGAGATACCGAAACTCGCACCAAATGGTGCTGCGGCAATGGACGCGACGTCGTTACGGAAATGTGCAGTTACCGTAAGTGTGCCGGCTCCTTCGTCCGTGATAGATTCGCCAAAGCCGCCAACGCCTTCGAAACGCATCAATGGCGGAAATGAACCCGGGGGTAATTGCCCAGGATCCGTGCTATCGAACAATGCATGACCTCCCGACACGGTTGGCGTGGTGCCTGCATTAGCGAACGCAGGCGGATCGATAACGCCATCGTCAAAGTCTTCCGCAAAATCCGTGAATCCACTGCCCGCCACACTAAAAGCATTGAGCGCGTACTCGAATGCCGCATGTGCGGATGACGACAGAGTTGTTAATGCGAACGCGATTATTGCGGTTCTAGGTAATGGTAATGACATAACTTCCTCCAGATGGTTTTTTGTTGTTAACCGAGTAACGGCTAGTGCGTAGGTTGGACCAGCGTTATTCCGTATTTCCAACCATATTACATGGCACCCCGATTGCCGGCTAGCCGCATCTTGTCGACGACGCGTAAGTTCCCGTGTCGGTTGTTAGGGGACCTGCATGGAGTAAGAAATCTTTCAAGAATTCGTGGGGCACTTCATGTTTGACTTTATTGCTGCCATAAGTTAAGCGGGCGATCCGGGTACAGGACTCGAATCCAATTTCGCAGACCACGCGATAGTGGGGCCGTTGCGGCTCGGTGGTAACGGTCATTGGCCGAAGCGCCTAAACTATCCAATTGTCCAGCAGCCTTTGGAGATTAATTAATGACGTTTCAAGACTGGAGTGTTATCGCCGACATAGTTTCCGCAATTGGCTTGATAGTCTCGCTGATCTACCTTGCCATCCAGGTTCGGAATGGCAATCGCCAGGAGACTGTTCAGGGCGTTAGGGAAGCGATCAAGCAGTTTGTGAACGCTTGGGCTGGGGCGACATCGGATACGGTAAATGCAGAGAATTTCCGCAACGGATTGAACCAGTTTGATTCGTTATCTCGCAACGAGAAAGCCGTTTTTCATTCCAAGATGCAGTTGCTAACCAGTGGCTTCTACCAAGTCCTGGTCATGCATAAGAATGGGATATTGGAGGAGGCGTTATTTTCTGCGGTCGAAAATGTGTACTTATCCATTCTCTTGTCAGAAGGCGGGCAACAATGGTGGCTGCCATACAAGCACCTCCCGCCACGACCACTTACAGACTACCTAGAACGACGATTAGATGAGCAACGTGAGGTCATTACACCTGCACCAATCGACGTTGATTGGTTTAACGTCGATTAGCGCCAAATAGGTAATTCGAATTAAGGGCGATCGTATTTCCACGGTACCTTCAACAGCGCTCGGCTTGGCGCTGGCGCCGTACGGTGGCGATCAAAATGTATTAGCCAAAACCAAAATCGACGCCACCAATATTGTTATCCAGGTGAGGTTGGTACCGATGAAGCGTAGTGGGTTGACGCCGGCTTCATTCGTCAGGCCCATCGGGTGCAGTATACGGCCAATGACAAGCGCCGCGCCCATCCCATGGATCCACATGGCGCCGGTCCCACCGGACTCGGCAAAACCAATCAAAATTACTGCCAGTGGGACGTACTCGATAAAGTTGCCTTGGCCACGGACGACCAGATTGAAATCCGGGTTACCGCCGTCGCCATATCCCACTTGGCCCTTTGCCCGAACAACCGCGACTACCCGAATACTTAAGACGAGCAAAATAATGCCGAGTATCGCGGCGTACATTGGTGTAATCACTACGCTTTCCATAATTTCCCCTCCCGGTGTTTTTAGCGCTGACGGATCTGGCGGCGCGAGCCTCATCTACATGGAGTAAGAGGCCAGATTTCGATCGTCACCAGTTGTCGTCGGCGCCATGCTGGATCGGAGTTTGGCCCAACAGTGTTGACGATCGGACACGAAATATCGTGCCGATCGCCCTTTATAATTAAGCGAATGGCGTCCTAGGCAGCGACGAGCCGGAACGACTGGGTCGTGACAGGCGCCGCCTCTAATTGCTCACGCACATCATCGCCGCTGTCAACGGGTGCGAGGTAACGCCCGCTAAACGACATCTCGACACCATTGGTATCGAAGGGAAACGGGCTGATCGAATAGGTGCCATCCCCGAGGGGTTTGATGTCGACGTTTGTATCTTTGGCCGCGCTCATCGGAATATGTGAATAGCAAGCTTCTTGGCGTTCGCTTTCTTGTACGCAGTTGAAGTACAGCGCCAAGGTATCGAAGAACTGAAGTTGTTTATAGTTCTGGAAAAGATGTTCCTCTTCAACCCACTCGGCGGTTTCGGGATCCGCTTTTAGCTTCTCTTTAAGTCGGTCCTGACGCGCTTTTTCTTTGTCGAGCATGGTATCCGCCGTGACTCTGTTCTCGTCGGCCAGCATGTCCAGCAACACTTTGTCCGACATTCCATATCGGCCGTTATACAGTCCCCAGCAATGCATGCTGGAGATCAGTTCGCAGTAAGGGTGCGTGCCACCGTTTGCGTCGGGCGACAGCTTGCTGGTTGCCACGATTTGCTCGAACGGTGTCTGTACGAGGTTATACGGCAGCCCGGTAGCGGGATCGCGCGAGGCCGCTGCATCTAGCTCGCGCCAACCAATGTCGTGATTGGTGACCACTTTCAGCATCTGCTCTCTAGGTTTGATCGATTCAAACTCGTCGTTGCCGAAGTGTTCGGCGAATTGGCCCGAGAGCGCGGTATGTTGATCCATCGTGATGACAAAGTGTTTAGCACCTTCATCCGCAGTTTGTACGATCATGGCAGTCCTCCTGTTGTGTAGATTGTTTGTACGATGTTATTGCTCAGTTAACGGACGTGTCACATTGCGACGAAGCCGCCGTCTACCGGTAGGATCGCGCCAACAACGAAACTGGCCTCGGGCGAACACAGCCATACGACCGCGGTTGCGATCTCTTCTGGTTGGCCGAAGCGGCCGATCGGTTCGCGATCGATGATTGAGTCGATTATGTCGTCGGCGTCTGGTTGCGCACTCAAAATTTTATCGACTAAAGGTGTCTGCACGGGTCCCGGACATACTGCGTTCACCCGAATACCCGATCGGGCATATTCGAGGGCGGCGGTTTTTGTGAGCCCAATCAGCCCGTGTTTGGCCGCTGAATAGGCGGGCATGCCGATTGAACCGACTAGTCCGAAGTTTGACGAATTGTTGACGATAGCGCCGCCACCGTTTTTTAGCATCTGCGCGATTTCGTATTTCATGCACAACCATACGCCCTTGAGATTGATACCCGTGATCAGATCCCAATTCTCTTCGGTGCATTCCGCCGTCTGGCTGAGTGCGCCCTGGACGCCGGCGTTGTTGAACGCGCAATCGAGGCTGCCGTATGCCGCGACCGCGGCATCGACCATGCTTTCTACCTCGCCTGCCTTCGACACGTCGGCCGTCACGAACGTCGCCGCACCCGATGCTGCCTCGATTAACGAAACCGTTTCTTTGCCGCCGGCCTCGTCGACGTCGGCGACAACGACATTGGCACCGGCTGCGCCAAAGGCGATTGCCGCTGAACGTCCAATCCCTGAACCGCCGCCGGTCACCAGCGCCGTTTTGCCATCAATCAAATTAGCCATCTCCGTGCTATTGGTACGCTACAAACCGTTCTGCTTCGACCATGTTCAAATTGTCGGGGTTTTTATACATCTCGACGAGCATGGACACTTCCACCAGCGACAAGGCCAAATTACATAGGCTTTGAGCATCCGGGGGCATGTCGTTGTAGGGATACTGATTAAGATATTCGACCATCTCTTCCAGTCGTTTCGACATCACACCATGAAATTCGATGATCTCGTCCATAGAGCTCGCGACGCGTTTTGCAATCCGCTCGCGTTCGGTCGCCAACGACCATGCCATATACGGCTCAAGGTCACGGAAGGGTTTAGGTAGCGTTGTTGCCATCGTTACGCCCGTGCCATTTCGCGTTCAATAACTTCGTGGAAATACCGGATAGTGATTTCTTCATCCTGCATTACCATGTCCGGTCGCGCGCGCGCCGCTAGGCCTTTTTGAATTTTCTCATGCTGAAATGCGTCTTCCATCAGTGTGTCGCGCAGGCGGCCAATGGTCCATTCCTGTGCCAAGCGTTGTCCGACATTTTCCGCTGGGGGAAAATGGTAGCGCATCTCCCACACACATTTGTCAACCGCAATCGGCCAAAAATTGTAGGTCATGAAGAAATCGCCCGACACGCCGTTGAAAAGCAGTAGCGCCATATTGGGGAAGATCAAGTACCAATCGAAATCGCTGATCCGCTGCTTAACGCGAACGTCGGTGAGCGCGTTGTCCACGCGCTGCATGACCGCTTCGGTCGGAAGCTGTGTCGCATTGGGGTTGTATTCACACGACCACACGCTGTGATAATTGTAAAGATTCACGTTCGAGAATCGGCAAAACTTGTTGTCCTTCATGACTAACGCGTTACCGATCGTATAGCGGTGTTGAAACGGTAAATGGTAGAGCTCGTTTTGCGCGTCAAGCCCGGTCTTCCAATTGGCTGCCTCTTCGACCTTATAAGTTTTCAACAATTTCATTTCGCTGAAAGGCGTACCGTCGAGTTGCGTGGCGACGCCGCCGAGAAATTCTCGTAATGTCTCGGCGGGCTCTGGCGCGAGGTTGATAAAAATGAACCCCTCCCAGACGTCGCAGTGAATTGGGGTGAGCCCTAATTTGCTCTTGTCGAGATCGAAAAAGTTTTCTTCGTCGGGGACATGCGCTAGCTCACCCTCCGGAGTGAAGGCCCAGCTGTGGAAGCCGCAGCCGAAGCGGCCGGGGCATTGACCCCGCTCATCTAAAACTAGCGTATTGCCCCGGTGCGGGCAGACATTATGAAAGGCACGAACCTTGTCGTCGTTACCCCGCACTACCAGAATCGATACCTTGCAGATCTCAAGTTCGCGCACGAAGTACTTACCTGCCGACGGTATCTCGTCGACCCGGCCCATGTTGATCCAATGACGGCGGAAGATCCGGTCGCGTTCCAACTCAAAATATTCGGGAGAGATATTCGGCTCGGTCGACACCGGGCCCTTACCAACTTCTGGATATTTTTCGGACCATTGTTTGTCAATCATTTTGGTCTGCATGGGTAAGCCCTCTATAGCGAATCGTTTCAAACAACAGTTTCAAAATTAGTGGTCTGGTTGAAACCGCATTGAAATTGCTTGTCCAACACCCTTTACCGGAGCAACAGCGGCATCAATACTGAGCAGTGTGCCTGGTATTTGACGTGGACACGAATCTCTTTAGTTGCCGCTAGTAAAACCGCAGCCATGTAAAAATGCAAGTTTATTAATCAATCGAATAATTAATTCGCGTTTGAAGTGGGTTTGGCCGAGCCACGCGCCCATAAACGTCACTCACGGCCTGTATTTCAGCTATTGCTGCGAGTACCGTACAGCACCGGCGTCATTTGCCAACGATACTGTTTTTGGCGGCCTTTTTAGGTGGGTGGGGCGTCTGAGACCTGTGCCGCGACGATCCGCCAACCTTCGTCCATGCGTACCCAACTATGGCTCATCCGAGTCATGCCGTCGGCCCCTTGGATCTGCATTTCGCAGTTGGCCGTACCGAAATCCTGGCCGAAGGCGGTGATGACTAACCGCGTAACATCGATTTCAAGCGGCCGCCCGCGTTGCCCATCGCGAAACCGCGCGATTGCTTCCTTTCCGTAGAGACTCTCACCCTTACCGTAACGAAGTGTATGTTCGCTGTCCCAGAACATTTCCTTTACGACCTCGATGTCGTTGGTAATCATAGCGTTGGTATAGCGCCAAAACGCCTCTGTGATCTCAGCATGCACCGCATCATTATTAATTTCCATTTACGGCTCCTTTTAGATTCGGTACGTGGCGTAAACAATTCACCACCTACCGGACGTTCAATATCGACGGCTACATTAGCCTAGCCGTTGGTGTTCTGAATTTCATCCGATTAATTTGTCAACGCAGGTTGGGTCGTGCGTGGAAGTCAGCCATAATCGACAGGCTCTATACACCAGACTGATTATTCAAATGCCGAGTTATACATGGAATGACAAATTGGGCGGCACGGCCTATCGACTGCGCCTTGACCGCCGGTTCGGGAAATCTACATTCAGCGCGCTGTTGCGATCTACTTCGCGTTTGGTACACCAGGTGACGGCGTCCGACTGTCGGTCGTGACTGCCGCAAAATCGCGCCGCAGACCCGGGCGGCCTTCTAACGAATCGGGCCGCAAAGCAGATAAACGCGAGAAGATCCTCGACGTTGCGGAACTTGCGTTCTCGGAAAAAGGTTACGCGCCAACATCACTACGTGCTATTGGTGCGAAGGCATCGGTAAACCCCGCCTTGATCACCTATTATTTCGGCTCGAAAGAGAAATTATTTGAGACTGTATTCAAACGTCGCGGTACTCAGATTGTGCAACGTTGGGACGAATTACTCGACGAGCTTGAGGCGCGTCCCGGGCGGCCGCCGACGGTGGAAGAGATCATGCGGGCCTATCTCCTTGCGGAATTTGAATTAAAGCAAAGCGGCGAGGGCGGCCGCCGGTTCGTGAGATTACAGGCTCGTGTGCACGACGAAACCGACGCAATGCATTTTCGTCTACGCCGAGAAGTCTATGACATCACCACTCGCCGCTATCTCGCGGCACTGGAGCGGGCGTTACCCGATATCGACCCAGCCGAAATCTATTGGCGCATGATGTTTGTTATCGGTGCTTTTTTGTACATGATGTCTGGGGTTGATCGGCTCGACGACCTGTCGCGTGGGCGCTATAAATCCGATGACATCAACGAATTGGTTGAGCGCCTTACGACTTTCGTTGTCGCAGGAATGTCCACGCCGAGTACGAGTGGACTTAAACGCTCGGACTAACGCACCGATGCGAATCTGTCGATAAGTTGATAGGCGAAGAAGACCATAGCCGTCCGGCGGAAATGCGTACCGCTTTAGCTTGCTAATCGATCGGTTGTTTACGACGCCGAATGCGTTCCTCGCCAGCGGTCGATCAAAACCGCAACAATAATCACGGCGCCTGTGATGAGGCGTTTAGCCGGTTCCGACACGCCGATTTGGGCTAAGCCATTTTGTAAGATCGTGATTATTAGAACCCCGGCAAACGCGCCGAGGATAGACCCTCGGCCACCCATCAAACTTGTTCCTCCGATCACGGCCGCGGCGATGGCCGACAGCTCGAAACCGATCCCGGCATTCGGATCTGCCGATCCTAAATAGGCTGCATTGAAGATCCCGCCAAGGCCGGCCAAAGCGCCCGATGCGGCTAGGATGCAAAGTCGATAGGGACGCGCATCGATACCGGACATACGTGCCGCTTGCTCGTTGGTCCCAATGGCGATGATAAAACGTCCCATAACGGTTCGCGTGAGCGCTAAATGGGCGACGATCACTGTCGCCACTGCGACGAGTAATGCAGCCGAGACGCCGATGATCGGTAGCGGTAAGGATATTTTTTGAATAGCGCCGCCGATATACACGGTTTGTGAATTTGTGGTGATGTAAGCCAGCCCGCGGGCCATCTCGAGCATCCCGAGCGTCACGATGAAAGATGGTAGCGCTAAATAAGACACTAAAATCCCGTTCGTGAGGCCACACATTAGACCAGCCATAAGCCCCACAATGCACGCGAATGGCAACGGTAAGCCCCATGCAACGGTGGCGACGCCAACGACGGTCGCGCTAAACCCCATCACCGATCCGACAGATAGATCGATACCACCGACGATCAATACGAGCGTCATGCCGACGGTTATAACGGTTAACGCCGGCAATTGATTGAGGATCGTCGTTAGCGTTATTACGGAGAAGAAGTTATCCGATGCGGTTCCGAACAATAGGATCAGCAATATGAGCGAGGCGACAATAAAGTTTTCTTCGAGGTGCTGCTTTAGGAAACGTAGTCGGTCCATTCGCTATGGCCGCCCGGTGTTTTGCTGCGGTAATTCACCGGTATTTCGGCGAACCGTTGATTGATCGGTAAACTCTTGAAATGCAGCCGTTAGCATATCGTTCTCTGCCCAGCCATCGCGTTGAAATTCGCGCACTAGTTTTCGAGCGGAAAAGACTATCGTGCGATCGCCGAGCGTCATGAGTTCTTCAACATCACTTGAGGCAACGATGATTGTTTTGCCCTCGTCGCGCATATTAAAAAGCAGTTCGTAGATTGCGCTTTTCGTCCCAACATCAACGCCCCTGGTTGGTTCGTCAAGCAGCAAAATTCGAGAACCACAATGTAGCCACCGTGCAATCAGCGTCTTTTGTTGGTTACCACCACTGAGCTGTTCGACTAGCTGTTGTGGGCCGTCGCACCGGATAGCGAGTTGCTCGATCAGATCCTGGCTCGAAATACGTTCGGCGACCCGGTTCAAAAATGACAATGAACTGCAGCTGCCAATGCCGGGTATCATCATATTGGCGAGAACCGAATGTCCGTTGAATAAACCCATCGATAGTCGCTCTTCGCCCAAATAACCGATGCCTGAGCGTACGGCATGAGCTGGATCGTCGATGTTTATGCTACCTGCGTCACTGTAGCGACTAATTCGACCAGTACGCAGCCTGGTCAAGCCAAACAAAGCGCTTAAAAACTCACTTTTGCCCGCGCCTGCTAATCCTGCGACTCCAACGATCTCGCCAGGGTAAAACGTGCAACTGATCGGATGGGGTAGGTCCTTCGTCGTGACCTTGTCGACCTCGAGTACAGGTTTTTTCTCGTGTGCCGCGCCAGGCGAAATTTCACGCTTCGGGTAACTTTGACCACTCATCTGGTGAATAACATCGTCCACGGTCAGGGTGTTGGCGGGCGCGGACGAAACTACTTGCCCATCACGCAACACCGATACCGTATGGGCCACCGAGAGTACATCGCCTAAGCGGTGGCTAATGTAGATTATCGACGCACCCTTGCCCGCGCGCGTCGCAATAATGTCGTGCAGCCGCGCGGCCTGTGGTCCTGCCAGCGCGGCAGTCGGCTCGTCCAGGATGACCACGCGAGCGTCGGCGGCTAGGGCTTTGGCCAACTCGATAAGCTGACGTTCTGAGAGGCTTAAGCGTTCTGTTGGTGTATTCGAAGAAAGGTAATCAAGGCCGACTAGATCCAATAACCCACGTGTCTTCTGCTCAAGCCTAGCCGTTTCGATAACGCACATTTTGTGCGGTAATTCCCTTAGCCAAATATTCTCCGCGACGCTAAGTGTGTCGATGATACTGAGCTCTTGGGCAGCGTAAGAAACACCGGCATTGAATCCGTCTTTTGGACCACTGGGCGCGTAGCGCTCGCCATCCAGGATGATCTCGCCGGCATCTTTGTGCGTTATACCGGCCAGAATATTGACTAAAGTCGTTTTGCCGGCGCCATTCTCACCGACAATCGCGTGAATTTCACCGCAGTTGATTGATAAGTTGACATCGTTGAGGACAGGCGTTGAGTACGATTTAGATAGACCTGAGATGGACAGGCGAGTTGTTGCCATGATTGAAAGTTAATCGAGGCTTTCGCTAGTAATGAGGTCCACCGGCGTCGATTTATCCTTAATTGGCATCGTTGATGACAGCGCTTCGAGGGCGGATTCAATACCAAAAACGGCCAATAAATCCGCGTGTTGATCAACGGTCGCGAGAATTGTTTTGTCCCTGATTAAGTTCTGCACTGCAGAAATGTTGTCGAAGCCCACTATTATTATTTTACCGCGCTTGCCCGCTTGATTAACGGCGGCCGCCGCGCCCAAGGCCATATTATCGTTGCCGCATAAAATGGCTACCAAGTTAGGGTGTTGGACTAGGATCGCCGAGGTCACGGTTACCGCCTTCGTTTGGTCCCACTGCGCGCTTTGTTGGGCTACGACGTTCAGTCCGGCCTCAGCCGCCGCTTCATTGAAACCAGCGCTGCGCCGCCCCGCGTTAAATGCGGTGGTAACGCCTTCTAGGATGGCGACTTCATCGCCTTCGCTCAAACGCGATGCCAGATATTGTCCGACCATCTTTGCGCCGAGGAAGTTGTCCGGCCCGACGAAGGGGATCTCCAAGCCGTATTCGGCAAGAATGTCCTGGTCGAGACGATTATCGATATTGATCACGGCGATGCCCGCGTCGACGGCGCGCGCCAAGGCAGGCACCAGCGCTTTTGACCCGGCCGGCGAGATAACGATTGCATCCACGCGTGATGCGATCATTTGATCGATTAGGCCCACTTGTTCGGCTAGGTCGACTTCATTTTTGATCCCGTTGACGATCAACCGATATTGATCCGCGTGCGCCGCCTGATGGGCTCTCGCACCATTCGCCATTGTGACGAAGAATTCATTCGCCAAGGATTTCATGATCAGCGCCACGACTGGTCGCGGGTCACTATCGTCCGTACTTTTCGATGGATGCGGGTCGAGTGCCGCATCACCACATGCTGCAACGCCCACCAGAATGAGCATTCCCACTAACAATTTGCTCACGTTATGCATAAACAACTTTGCAGGATTAGATCGGGCACCGGTCGGTTGCAGGTCCGATATACTTTATCCATCATCCTGAACGAATAACAGTCGCGTGTTGAGTTCAAATGAACCGCGCCGCACGAGGAGAGGTGGTGAACAAACAATTACTATTTTTTCGTTGCGCATTAGTGCTTACCGCCGGCGCAGCGCTATCGGTACCGACCGCTGCAAGAATACCGATAATCATCGATACCGATTTTGTTATGCCGCCGTCCGACGACAGCATGGCCGTGATGTTGGCGCTGCAATCGCCGGAACTGGAAATACTCGGAATCACAACTGTTGCCGGCAACGACAGCGTCGAGCGCGCCACGTCCGATGCTTTGCGCCTGCTCGAAATAGCGAATCAACCAGCGATCCCAGTTTATCAAGGGGCCGATATGCCATTGGTCCACACTAAGAGTGATTTTGCCGTGAGGCAATATGGGAAATGGTACTCCGATGACCCGCCGCCACCGCCGCCGGGCGGTTTCGCTCGTAGCTTGGTTGAAAACGAGCCCGCGGTTTCTTTCATAGTGAGAGCCGTATTGGCTAATCCGCACCAAGTAACGATCGTCGCCATCGGTCCGCTGACAAATATTGCTGCGGCGATCCGTGCACACCCTAAATTTGCGGCCCTTGTAAAACGTCTAGTCATTATGGGTGGCGCCATTGCCTTGCTGCCCGACGGTGCCGGCAATATCACGCCGAATGCGGAATTCAATTTTTGGGTTGACCCGGAGGCGGCCCAGGTGACGCTCCGCTCTGGTATTCGCATCGAGTTATCGCCACTAAACGTTTCTCGCAAATCCGCTTTGACCAAGGCGTGGTATGAAAAAATGGTGGCAATAGAGACGCCATTGACTGCGCTGCTGAAAAGTACACTAGGCCGTCGTTTCGAAAAAAATCCTGAAAGGTCTTGGTATATGTACGACCAAATTGCGATGGCGAGCGTCGTCGACTCGGGTCTCGTCACCACGCAACGCTTGTACGTCGATGTCAATATCGATCACGGCATCAGCTATGGCGTTTCCGTCGGGGGGCGTCAAATTTGGCCCGGTGCCGAGGGTGCGCAGCAGATGGATGTGCAATATGACTTGGACTGGGAGGGGTTTATCGACATGTTTGTCGAGCGGATTCAACGGCCATTATCCGCACCGACCCTCGTTCCGGCACACTGATGACAAATGTGTACGATGCCGGTGAGTCGGGTAATTGTGTCGTTCGTGAATGCCCCGACGAATTGTTAAACGTCTTTAGTGCGTTTCAGCAATGCGGGGGTCGTGGTGGCTTAGTTAGACGATGGTCCGGTGCGGATGGCGAGCGTTGAGTCCAGATCCTCAATCGAGTGCTGTGTTTTAAGCCAATAGACATCGACCGGATCAACGATGCCTTTCAAGGTAGCGGCGCCACAGTGTAAGTACTCAGGCGATAAATGCGCCGCATGGTCCTTCACGCGTTCATAGTATGCGCCGGAGCAAAGGATTCGATCTCTTTTCGGAAATAGTGCGATAACACTAGGGAACGCGGCTGACTGCACACCTTCGATACGGAAGGTGATGTTAACGTCGTTACCATGTACGTCATCGCCGCCGGCGGAAATCGCCCATACATCTCCATAGTGGAGTGCAATGCGATAATGGATCGGCATATTAGAAGTACGTTGATTTCTGTATTGGATATGGTCTTCGACCTTGATCGCCGCTTCTAAGGCTTTCTCGGGGTCTTCGAAGGTTGCTAGAAAACCGTCGCCGGTGCTCTTGAAAAACCGGCGGCCAAATTCATCAAGTATCGGCTCCGCGATCTGCGTCAGTCTTTGTTTTAGGTGGTAGGCCATGTGATCGTCCTTACTTGCTATCAGCGACGATTCACAAAGGTCGAACACAAGGATCGCTTCAGTCCGATGTCCTAGGCTGGCGACTGGGATCATCACGGATTGATCCCACGTTTGCTCGGCCTCTTCCTCCACAGGCTGGGGAGCGATCACATCTTCAATCTTCAGTGTCCAATGCGCGATCCGCAGCACGAACGGCATCGGCAGCTCGATCGACCCTTCAATACGGACCCATTTGTCGTCTTCGCGCACGAAGCTACCGTTGCTACTAGAGTCGGTAACCGACACAGTGCCTGAGGTGGAGGTGCGTAGTTCGACGTGGCGTCGAGACACACGGTCGTGTTTGAGCGTCACGTCACCATTGGGATCCCGGCCGATATGTGCCGAAGTTTGGTCCAGTATCTGCTCCGATACTGTGCCGGAATTATGGTCTTTGATCCTGAGCTTCCAGGCCATGGGGGCTAGGAGTTCCCTGTGAATGAGACTGGTAATAATACCGGATTATGGTCTCGGTAACGAAACCAGCTGATCCTGCGGTAACGCAACGAGGCGCATTGGTCGATCCACCAGAAAACTGGGCCGGCCGACCTAAGGCCAGATCAGGGCTTCGCTGGATTGGATATGAGGAGCGGCATCCGCATGCTTGATCAAGACATTTTCGTGATTTGTTGTCTACTCAACGCACAACCGGTAATAGGCGGTACCGGTTATTTGATCAGCACGGCGTCAATTTCGAGGCCGGCGCCGGCCGCAAGTTGGATTGAACTAACTCGTGCCGCCGTACTTGTACCGCTCGGATCATCGAGACAAATTAGCTTTGTCGCATAGGCGACGGACAATATTTCGTGTACTTCGGCGGCATCGTCGCCATAGACGTTTGCATCGACGTTAATAATGCGGTGAAGATACTTTCGCCCCGTAGCGTATTTGTCATTGGCAACTAGCGTATGTGCGGCACCAAAGCTGATGATTTCGATCTGTTCGGCATTCCATAGGCCCTCATTCGCGGCGAAGTATTGATCAAGGGCTCGTTTACGTGCCGCGGTATCAACCAAATTTACGTTGGCGTCCAGCAAGATAATCCTAACGGTTTTTAAGCGCTCGAGGATTTCAAGCATGCGGCCTGTCAACTCACAATTAGCCGGAACATTGCGTAATAAATCGGCGAAGCTGGCATGTTCTTCGTCAGATTTCCGCAGCGCCCCTGGGACGATCTTAAATTTAAGTTCCGGATGGGCGGTTGCATAGTCGCGAAACTCTTGTACGTTCTCTTCGATTTCTTTCAAAGGCAACAGCACATGTTCGTCGTCGCGGGTTTGTAGCGCGTAGCTTGTCCCCGAGGCGCCGCTGCCGACGCCATCTTTGGCGCCATGTCGTCTAACGGCGATTGCGGCGGCAGCGTCGGAGTGTTCGCCGCCGAGACTCGATTCGAATACCCAAATGATTCCGCTAGTAGCAGCGGAATGTGCCATTTCTGACATTAACGATTACCCTCTCAATTATCGCTGTGGTCATTATAGTGGTCTGTTTAGCATGTCGCTCACGCCGAGTGGATACCGACATGCAATCGTGCCGCCGGCGTGCGCGATTTAGAAGCTTAGGCTGATTGACCAGCGTGGACGCATCTAATTCCGAGCGTTAGCGCAGATACCATTAATTCCGATCTAACTACTGAATAAGAAGCTCATCGATTTGTAAGCCCGCACAATTTGCAAGATGCAATGCACCGACTTGATTGCCGGTGCTAGTGCCCGTCGGATCGTTGATGCATATTAGCTTGGTCGAATAGGCAACTGACAACTGCTCGCGCACCTGTTCGGTGTAAGTACCGTACAGATCGGGATCCGCGCTGATAATGCGGTGACGATAACCGCGTTCCTCAGCGTACTTAGCGTTGGCGACAAGAGATTGAGCAGCGCCAAGGCTGACGATTTCAATATGGTCCGCGTTCCACAGACCTGCATTGGCCGCGAAGTATTGATCTAATACTTGTTCACGCTCGCCCTGAACCAAGGTTACGTTGGTATCGAGAAAGATTATTCGGACGCTATTGAGACGTTCTAAGCGCTCGAGCATTCGACCGGGCAGCTCGCAGTTTGACGGGACATTACGTAGGAGATCGGCGAAGCGTTCGTGCTCGTGTTCGGATTTATTGTGCGAACTTGGAAGGATCCGAAATTTGCGATCCGGCTTAGCGCTCACGTGGTCACGAAACGCCTGAATATTGTCTTTTATCGCATCCCAATCCAGCAGTTCATTCTCGGCATCACGAGTGGTTAGCGCATAGGCGTTTCCCGTCGGGCCGCTCGCATGACCTTGTTCCGCCCCGTGGCAATTAACTGCAACTGCTGGCGCACCGCGGCCGTGGCGACCGTCGAGATTGGATTCAAATACCCATACGGCCTCCTTGGCCGCAACCGGGGGACGTTTTTCCGATTGTATTGCGTCCGACTCCGTAACCGACATTGGCTAAAAACCATCCTTTCACAAATACCTATGCAGGTTTAACGGTAGGATCTCGGCGCCGCTTGAGCAAGATCACACCGCTGGAACGTGAACTGGTTCAGCCTTTAAGAAGGAAATTACGTGGAATGACGCAGGCGAGCGGTCGCGTTGGCATCGACGTTAAGGGTCTTTGGGTCGATTACAACACCGTAATCCCGTGCGGCCGCGGCGACGGAAACATAGCCCTGACGCACATCGTCCGCCACGGCATCGGCAGGACGCTCCAGGGGATCGCCGTAACCGCCACCACCGCCGGAATACAATATATAGGCGTCACCTTCGAATAAGTCTTGATCGAGAATTTTTCCTGTTGGGTAATTCTCGTGCGAGCCGTCGCGACGCAGTAGTTCCAACTTATTCGCGGCGCCGGATTGTCCGCCAAATAGGCCCCACGGTGCATCTTGGGTGCGCTCAATTTGGGCGTTGATGCGACTCGTGGCCAACACCCGGCGCTGCTGTATAACGCCAAGACCGCCACGGAACTGGCCGGGTCCGCCAGAATCTTCGCGCAAGGCATGTCGCTCGATCAGGTGCGGGTATTTCAGCTCCATCGATTCGACCGGGGCATTATGCGTATCGCCGTCGTTGATACAGATGGTGGCACTCATGCCGTCTTCATTCCATTTAGCGCCCCAACCGCCGCCGATCAGACCACCGATGCAGCGGTAGAAGTGGCAGCCCTGCGGATGTTCCCCATTCATGTCAACAATGGCTAAATCGGCATGATGTCCGGCCGGTACTCCTTGCGGCAAGGCGGGGGCCAGTGCCTTGAATATCGTGTCGACAACGGTCATTGGTATCGTCATCCACCAGCGCATCGCGGCCGGTTTTACCGCGCTCACAACGCGTCGCTCCGGCAGGATGACATCTAGTGCGGCAAATGTACCGTCGTTGATCGGGCGGCTGATCGGGTCAATTAGGCAGGTGAAGGCAACCTGTGCGGCGGATAGTCCGGCGGTGCGTCCTGAGTTGTAGAAGCCCTGAACTTGTGGCGAGATGCCGCTCATGTCCACGGTCATTTTGTCGCCGGCTACGGTGACCGCAACATGGATCGGGATAGGCGCATCAACAACGCCGTCGCCGTCCATAAAACATTCTGCTTCGTAATGGCCATCGGGAATGTCGGTGACTGCGGCGCGCGCTCGTTCGGCGCTTCGCTCCATTGTGAATTGCATCGCGTCCACTACGCGAGTGCGACCGTAGCGCTCTAGGATCTGGTTAAACCGTCGTTCGCCCGTGCGTACCGCGGCGATTTGCGCGCGTAAGTCACCGAGCGCAAGGTCTGGGTTGCGTACATTTTGCGCGATGATCTTAATTAGTAATTCGTTTTGCTCGTGCTGATCGAATAGTTTGCAGATCGGGATCTGCAATCCTTCAGAGTAAATATCTCGGGTGACACCGTTGAGAACGCCACCGATGTCGAGCCAATGCGCCATCGTTGAGGTAAATCCAACCACCTCGTCGCCATCAAACAACGGTAGCGTTAAGACGATGTGATTCAAATGGCTGCCAGTGATGTAGGCGTCATTGGTGATGTAAATATCGCCATGGCGCATCTCATCAATTGGGATCTCTTTCAGCGTTGCCTTGACGGTCTCACTCATGCCGCGAATGAACATGGGCAGTCCAAGACCGATCGAAATCGTGTCGCCTTCGGCGTCAAACAATCCCACGGTGAAGTCCAGCGCCTCGTAGATGATCATGTTGTAGGCGGTGCGCATGAGATTGATCTTCATCTCTTCGGTTATAGCGATGAAGCCGTGGCGTAATACTTCCGCGTCAATCGCCCGTAGTTTCTCGTTAGCCTTCATAAGCGCTACTCGTTGTCTGCTTGTTCAATCTCGATCAACAGATGACCATTCGCATGCACCACGGCGCTATCACCCCTAAGTAGCAGCGTCGATGCAGTTTCCTCAAACACAACCGCAGGGCCGGCGATGCGCTGTCTAGCCCCGAGGTCACGCCGAGCATAAAACGGTATTGTCTCCGCACAGTCTTGCTCTAACCACACCGCAGCCTCAAAATTTGGCAATGCGTCGCCAGCGACGTCAGCGACGGCGGCAAAACTCGGTTTGTCTGAACTCAGCGAAGCGACGCAACGCAAGGTAACAATCTCGGCAGGCTCATCCGCGGCGCTATGCGAATAGCTGCGTTCATGTACTGCGTCGAAGCGCGCTTTGACCTCTGCTTCCAGGCCATTGCGAATCATGTCCCGTTCTATTGGCACGTTGACAGTATGTTCCTGTCCGACGTAACGCATATCGGCGTAAAACTCGAGCATATCCGGCACGCCGGAACCGATCCCCAAAGGTGCAACGGCCTCGTCGATCAATTCATCAACAATACTTTCGAGTCCGACGAGTCCCTCGGTGTCCACCCGCGTGATCCGGGTGCGCGAGGCGTGTCCCTGGGGGTCGGCGAACAACATACCGTATGCGCTGAATACGCCCGGGCTTGGTGGTATCACGACTTGGTTAATGCCTAGTTCTCGCGCAATCTGAGTTGCGTGCAGCGGTCCTGCACCACCGTAGGCGACCAAAACAAAATCGGCCGGATTCAATCCACGCTCGACCGTGACGGCGCTGATGGCGTAGGCCATCGCGGTGTTGGCGACGCGCAAGATTCCAGCCGCGGCTTGTTCGACTGAAACTCCGAGCGGCTTAGCCACGTTCTCACAGAGTGCGTCGTGTGCGGCTACGTCATCGAGCGGCATCGAACCGGCTAGCGGTAACGCAACATTCAGCCTACCGAGTACGACGTTGGCGTCCGTGACCGTCGCGTCACGCCCGCCGCCCTGATAGCAAGCAGGCCCCGGTATCGCTCCGGCGCTGCGCGGACCCACCCGAAGCTCGCCATAGGCGGTCACTGAAGCGATGCTGCCGCCGCCAGTGCCTACTTCGTGGATATCCATCACCGGCGTTAAGACGGGTAAGCCAGTATTGTAGGAGCCGATAAAATATTGGTGGCCGATACGTGGGTTACCGTCTTCAACGACTCCGGCTTTTGCCGTGGTGCCACCCATATCAAACGCCACCCCGGATGGCAGACCAAGATCATCTAATACCTGTTGCGTTCCGATGACCCCGCCCGCCGGACCCGATTCGATTAACGCGATGCAATTCCTGCGCGCCTCGTCTTCGCCGAGCAGACCGCCGTTAGATTGCATTAGGTAAAAACGTCCGTCGAAACCTCGGTTGTTTAAATGATCGGACAGTTGTCCGAGATAGTGTTCGACAATCGGTCCGACATAGGCATTGGCAACAACAGTCGAAGTACGTTCGTACTCGCGGTACTCACGAGTGAGTTCGCTCGACACACTTATAAAGGCATTAGGGAACGCGTCCGCGAGTGCCGCTTTTAACGCCAACTCATGCGCGGGATTGGAATATGAGTGCAGCAACATGATGGCAATCGCGTCGACCGGATGCTCGCGCAGTTGACCGATCAGCAGCTCAATGGCTGCTGGGTCCAGCGGCGTTAGCTCGGCGTCTGGCAACATGCGCTCAACCACTTCAAAGCGCAGATCACGCGCGACCAAGGGATCGTGTTTCTTAAAAAAAACATTGAATGAATCGGGGCGGTTGATACGGCCGATTTCGTAGACGTCGCGAAACCCTTGCGTCGTGACCAGCGCTGTTTTAACGCCTTTGCGTTCCAGCAGCGCGTTGATCACAATCGTTGATCCATGGACCAGCACTTCAATTTCATTTGCCTGCTTCCCGGTCGCGGCGATACCGTCCAACACGGCTTGTTCTAAATTCGCCGAACTCGGGATCTTTGCGATACGGATGTCTTGGCTTTTTGCATCAAACAAGATTACGTCGGTAAACGTTCCACCAATATCGCTGCCAGCACGGATCATATTGCGAATGCCTCTTGTTGACTGATTTCACTCAAGGCACGAAAGTGCCGACGGCCCCAAGCCAGGAGCAATGCCGAAAACACCAATGCCACGGTGGCCACCACGGCGACCGATTTACCAACTGCAAGATCGCTGTGGAAGACGTGATCGTTCATCAGCGCGGTGAGTAGTGGACCGAGCCCCATGGCGACCATATTTAGCACAAAGAGATAAACGGCCGACACGGTGCCGCGGATCTGTGGGGGCGTCAACATCACGATAGCCGCACCGCTTGCCCCGAATCCAAAACTCGTAAAAAACCCAATCGGCAGCATTAACAACAACGCCAGTCTGGCGCTATCAACCAAAGTGGCGGTCGCCGCGAATGGGATCATGCATAACGCCGCCAAAATACCGACTTTGAGAGCGGCATCTTGGTGGCCCGTTGACCGTAGCCGATCATTCAACCATCCACCGCACAAGATCCCTATCGTGCCCAAGATCGCAATCACACTGCCGACCATAAGCCCAGCTTTTGATACCGGTAGTTCATGTACACGCACAAATACCTGCACTCCCCATAGATGATAGGTGTTCATTACGACACTGATCATCGAGTAACCCACCGTCAGGCTGGTATAGGCTTGCCAGTGTGTGCGTAGATGAGCGAACGTTGACGCGCCCGCGCCGCCTCGTCGCGGCGACGGCGGTGACCGCCGGACTGGTTCCGGCAGCAACATAGCAAGCGCCGCGATCAGCAAGCCCGGCAAACCAACCACAAAAAAACACATCTGCCACGACTTTAGCTCGCCAACGAGCGGCAGGGTGTATGACGGTGTATCGGCGACAAATTGGATCACCAAGCCGCCGATGATCAAGGCGAGACCAATGCCGAGCGGCCAGCCAATCACAAACACCGACATCGCGCGACCGAGCTTGTGTGGCGGAAAACTATCTCCGGCCATAGAGTAGGTGGCAGGAGTTAAGGTCGCCTCACCAACCCCTACCGCAATGCGCGCGAAGGCCAACTGACCAAATGATTTTGCGAGGCCACACGCTGCGGTCATGATGCTCCAGGCCGCGATGCCGAGTACGGCTAGGTTGCGGCGGTTATAGCGATCGGCGATCCAACCGAGCGGAACGCCGACGACGGTATAAAAAAACGCAAAGCCTAAACCGTAAAGTAGACTGAAGACCGTATCGTTGATCGCAAACTCAGTTCTGATCGGCGTGATCAGCAAGCCGAAGATCATGCGATCAACAAACGAGAGAATGTAGGCGAGTGTCATCACGCCGATCATGGTCCATGCGCGGGTGGCAGGTGGCCACGGATCTACCGGCGCATTAGCGAGTGTCGCTGACATTTGCTACAGATTTGATCGATGAGTTTGGAATTGTCGAATGGATGAGACGGCCGAGAGTCTACGGCTGTTTCAGACCCGCCTGGACGTAAGCAACCACCTGTTGCAGTTGGTCGAACGTGAGTGTACCGCCAAAACCCGGCATTTTGTCATTACCGCGGCTAACAATTGACATAATGTTTTGCGGATCAAGTTTCCCGGTCAGCGCTGGTCCACCGCCGTGTCCGCCTTCACCATTGTTGCCGTGGCATTGGCTGCAGTAGCGTACATAAGTCTCTGCACCCGCAGCTGCATCGATCTCGCCGACCACAGCTGTGGTACCAGATGATCCGGGCTCCACTTCATCCATTGTGCCGATTAATGAAAACAACCAAACGTTATCGCCGGGTGGCGAGTTTGTGAGCAGCGCGCCGGCGGCATACACCACAACATACTGCACCCCCTTATGTTCAAACACCGAGGGCGGCGCGTTAACCCCCGCGCCGGTTTGAAACTCCCATAGAACGTTCCCATCACGCGCATCTAGCGCGACAAAGCGGCCATCGTTGTGGCCGGTGAATACGAGATCACCAGCGGTGGTGGCAGAGCCGCTATAGCAAAAATCCTCCCAGCGGTGGCGCCACAGGAGGCGATTAGTGGTAACGTCGATAGCCGCAAACACGCCCATTCGATGGGAGTCAAAGACAAACTCACCGCCTAGAACGAGCTCCTGCGGATCGATCACATCATCTTTGCCACCGGTAAACAGGCCAATCACATCGGTGCCGCAAATATATAAACTTTTGCGCTCGGGATTGTACGACGAAGGTGCCCACGTGGTGCCACCATAAGAACTTGGCCGAATGGGAATCAGCTCCTTCCAAAAAGGTGTGAATATTTTCCCTTGGTTCACGAATGGATAACCATATATCGGCATCTCCATCGCTTGCGGCACAAACGCGTCGCCCGCCGGTATTGGTTGCGTTGCAGCGGTTCGCTGGCGTTCGTCTTGGAGCACCGGTCGCTCTTCGACGCCAAGCAATGGTTCACCCGTTATCCGATCAAGAATATATACCCAGCCCGATTTGCCGGCCTCGGCGATCGCCTTACGTGGTTGGCCTTCAAGCTCAAGATCAAACAGCACCACCGGGCTTGACGCATCGTAATCCCATATATCGTGGTGCACTTGCTGAAAATGCCAGCGGTAGGCACCCGTCTCAACATCGATCGCCAACATCGATACGGTGAATAGATTGTCGCCTGCGCGACTGGCGCCGTTGAAGGCGGGGGTCGGGTTGCTCGTGGAAAAATAGACGAGGCCAAGTTCGGGATCGACTGCTGGGGTTTGCCACACGGTAGCGCCGCCGCGTTTCCATACATCCGAATCTTGTGGCCACGAATCACTCCCAAACTCACCCGGCGCCGGCACCGTATAGAAGGTCCACAGCAGCGCACCATCTGTCGCACTAAATGCCTTGACGCGTCCGCGGACGCCGTACTCGGCGCCAGAAAACCCGGTGATGATTTTACCGTCGTAGTACAACGGTGCACTGGTAATGGTGAAGCCTTCCTGCCATCGCTCCGCCTGCACGCGCCAAACTTCTGCACCGCTTTCTATATCAAGCGCGACTAGTTGTCCGTCCAGGCGGCCAATAAAAATCTTCCCATCACCGAGCGCCACCCCACGGCTGGTCCAACCGCAGCAGACAGTTGTAATCGTTGGGTCGAGGCCCGAATTGTAAACCCACAAGAACTTACCAGTTTCAATATCGATGGCAAACACATCATCGGCACCGGTGATGACGTATATAACGCCGTCATGGACGATCGGTTGTGCCTCGCCTGAAAACGGTGGGCCAACCCCGGATCCGTTAAGGCGCGCCCGCCAAACGCCTTTGAGATCGCCGACGTTTTCTGTCGTGATCTGCGTGAGCGGCGAATAGCGTTGGTTGTATAGGTTGCCGCCGTTGGTTAGCCATGACGAGGTTGGATTTTGCATTAGTGCCGTAGCGGATGGCTCGCCCGCATGGGCGATCGCTAGAAGCGCTGAGATAACAATAAATATTATGTAACACGCACTGCGCAACATGTCGCATGGTCTCAATCAGGGAACTGGGCCTGCGCATAGTACTAGCATGGTGTTTCTGGGGCCAAGCGTTGCTCGCATTCGATTCCGGTTGGTGCGTGTTCACCGCCAAGGTTACCATCTGTGTCAGCACTGGCCTGACCGGTCAGATGAGGCGCTTCGATGACCGATAAACAGACTACTGCAGCATGGCAGGATGCCGATCACCGTTCGTACCTGCATCCGTTCACGGATTACAAACAACTACAGCAGGCCAGCAGCCGCATTATCACCCGCGCTGATGGGATCTACCTGTGGGATTCCGACGGCAATCGTCTACTCGATGGCATGGCCGGACTTTGGTGCGTCAATGTTGGTTATGGACGACAGGAGCTCGCCGATGCGGCGCGCGATCAAATGAATGAACTGCCGTACTACAACAGCTTCTTCCAGACCGCGCACCCACCGGCTATTGAGTTGACCGAACTGTTGGCTGAGATCAGTCCGAGCGGCATGCAGCGGACGTTTCTGACGAATTCGGGATCGGAAGCCAACGATACTGTCATCCGCATGGTTCGGCGCTACTGGGACTTGATGGGCCAGCCTGAGCGCAAAGTGATCATCAGCCGTGAGCGTGCCTACCACGGTAGTACTATCGGCGCGGCGAGTCTTTGTGGGATGCCAGACATGCATACCCAAGGTGGACTGCCGATCCCGGATATCGTGCATATCGAGGCGCCTTACCACTACGCCAACGGCAACGGGCGCTCTAGAGAAGACTTTGGCCGGCATGCGGCACAGGCCTTGCAGGCGAAAATTGAAGAACTCGGAGCGGACCGCATCGCTGCGTTCATTGGCGAACCGGTGCAAGGCGCCGGCGGGGTCATCATTCCCCCGGACACCTATTGGCCGGAGGTGCAACGCATCTGTAAAAAGTTCGGCATCTTACTCGTCGTCGATGAGGTTATCTGTGGCTTCGGGCGCTTAGGCCATTGGTTTGGCACTGACTACTACGGGCTCGAACCGGATCTCATGCCGATCGCAAAAGGACTCTCCTCCGGTTACTTGCCGATTGCGGGGGTGATGGTGCACGAGCGCGTGGCCGATGTGTTGATTGAACGCGGCGGCGAATTCTTTCACGGCTTCACTTACTCAGGGCATCCCGCGGCGTGTGCGGTCGCGGCCGCCAATATCCGGATCCTCCGCGATGAGCAAATCGTTGAACAGGTCGCCGACGAACTCGGGCCTTATTTTCGCGCGCGTTGGAACGAACTCGGAAGTCATCCACTGGTTGCCGAAGCGCGCAGCATTGGCCTGATGGGCGCGCTGGAATTGATCAATGAGGACGCTGAGGGGGTGGACGAAAAACGCGGTGCCGTCGGTACTGCGTGTCGTGAAGCGTGTATGTCAAACGGATTAGTGATGCGTGCCGTCTACGATACGATGATCGTCTCGCCGCCGTTGATCATCACTCACAGCGAAATTGACGAACTGATCGAAAAGGCATCGCTAAGTCTCGATCGAATCGCGCAAGAATCGTAACGTCGCGATGAATCGGGAGTGATCTGAATCGCCTTTAGCTCACGGGATTGTTCAGGAACACATCACCCTCGCGCAGCTGGGCACGCACCCATTCGCCTTCTGCATCCGCCGCGGGTGCGGTTGGATGGACCAAATTCACTTTGCATTGCGCGAGTTTCGAGCGTTGTTCGGACGTGGCCGCGACATCTAGTTTTGGATTGAAATCCGTCGTGACAACCACACCGAATATATCCTTTGCTGTCTCGCGGCTGATCAGCTCGTCGCGTACATCGCGGCGTACGAGTTCCGCATCACGCTCCAGCGGATTGCCATAGCCGCCGCCACCGGTGGAGACGCCAACGTAAAATTCGTTAGGCGCAATGCGTACGTGACCCGACGCCGAGACGTAACGGCGCTTGCCGTTGTCACGCTGCTCGACATATTGACCACCGCCGATCCCAGGCCGCCCGCCGACGGTGCCGTGCGGCGGATTACTGCAACCGTCGCCAAAGGTAATGCACTCCATTTCTCCACTCTTCGAGGCGAGTGACAGACGCACCCCGGCGCCACCGATCGATTCGCCGGCGCCCATCGAATCAGTTTCTATCTCCATACACTCGATCTTGATTGGGTATAGCAGTTCGAGTTGCTCTAAGGACTGCGCCTTGAGACCGCCGGCTGCGGCCGAACTCTCGTACAGTGGCCAGCCATCGGTATTCTTCGAGGCGCCTTGTGCACCCGTGCCATTGAACAACATCACGCCCCAAGCCTCCCCGGTCGCTGCATGGCTCCCTGTGAACTGTGGCACGTTCGCGCAGCGCGCACTCCCGGCAATGACCAATTCCGGGGCCGCATGGGCCATCGCTTTATTAACCGCATCTTGCATCGCATCGGCGGGAACGATGGTGGCGCTCGACGTCGACGCGGGATAGGCGGCGTTGCACACCGTACCCACCGGGGCGATCACCTCGATGTGTTGGATGCAACCCTCGTTGTGCGGAATATCAGGATCGATATAGTTCAGGAAAGGCACTGCACCGGCGGCCTGACTGGTTGCGTAGGATCCGTTGAGGCTACCTTCGCCCTGCGGCCCGCTGCCGGTGTAGTCCACGATGACCTGATCACCGGCGACTGTCACGGTTGCCTCTATCGGTATATTCAAGCCATCGATGCCATCGCTGTCGATCCAACAGGTGCCGCGATACTCGCCATCCGGGATCTGTTGCAGTTGTTCGGACATGCGCCGGTCCGCGTAGTCGATGATGGCGTTGGCGTAGGCCATCACGACTTCGGTGCCATATTCATCACATAGCGACACCAGACGTTCCCGCCCTTTCTCGATCGATCCCAACTGTGCCATAAGATCGCCGCGTAGGAGTTCGCGGTAACGCACATTCGACAGGTAGAGATCGATCACGTCGTCACGCGGCTCACCGCGATCGTGGATCTTGAGCGGCGGAATAGTCAGCCCCTCCTGCCATACGTTACGGGCCGAGGCGACGACGCTCGAGGGAAGGTAGGCGCCGATGTCGAGTTGGTGGCCCTTGGTCACCGACCAGAAGCGTAGCTCACCGTCGACAAACACGGGTAAAGCGGTGACGACATCGCCGACGTGGGTGTTGCCCCGATAGGGATCATTGCACATGAACACATCCCCTTCGTTGACCCGACCCTCGAAGGTTCGGGCGATCTCTTTTAATACGATCTTCAGTGAGGTGGTGTGGATCGGGAGTGCGTCGTACATGGCGATCTGGCGCAGCCGGTCGTCGTAAATCGCGCAGGAGAAATCGCGGCATAGCGCCAAGATCGGCGTCCAGGCGCTTTGTTCCAAGGTCAAGGTCATCTCGTTTGCGATTGCGTTCAAACGATTGAGGATCACGCTAAAGGTGATCGGATCGGATTCGACGCTCATCTTCAGTTAGCTCCTATGTCGATCAGGTAACTGCGATCGGCTTGTACATGCAGCCGATCGCCGCGCATCAGCAGTACGGTTGTCGTCGGCGCCTGTAGTATTGCGGGCCCATCAATCACCGCATTGGGCCCTAGCTCGCCGGCGCGGTGAATGGCGAAGGATATCTGCCCTTCGCCGGCGACGCAGGCGTCGCGTTCGCCTACCCGGCCCGACGCCGGTTGTCCGTCCACGTCACTTTCGAGCGGCCGTGGGTCGTGCGCCGCGATCGGCATTCTGCCGATCGCCGTAATGCGCCAATGTAAACATTCGATCGGTAACTCGGTCAGCGCATAGGTAAAACGCTGTTCGTGTTCTCGATGGAAGCTGTGCTCGATAGCCCGCAGTTCATTGTGACCGTAAGGCGGCGGCGATTCGATTGCTAGCGTCAACTCGTGGACCTGATTCGGATAACGTGCATCGACCGAACGCTCGATGGTGATCTGTTCCGGACTGAAACCATCGTCGATAAGCCGCTGTCGCGCCTGCCGCTCTAGTCTGTCAAATAGGGCGTTGATCGCTGCGGGTTCTGCCGTCGATGTCAGCGTATGCAAAGGTTCCGAGTGGTCGTGGCGAACATCGGTTACGGTCATCCCAAAGGCGCAGTAGGTCCCTGCTTCTTGTGGTACGAGAAGTTGTTTCATACCGAGCTTGCGAGCAAGTCGAGCCGCATGCAAACCGCCGGCGCCGCCGCCGGCAACGAGCATGAATCCGCGTGGATCGATGCCGCGTTCAATGGATACCGCGCGGATCGCATCGACCATACCAGCATCGACGACTTCAATGATCCCTGCAGCCGCGCGTGCGAGATCGACGCCCAGCGGTTCCGCCACATGTTCCATGACTGCGCGTTCGGCGAGGTCGCGGCGCAATGCACGCCGCCCGCCGAGAAACGCCTCCGGTTCGAGGTATCCCAACACCACGTTGGCATCGGTGACGGTTGCTTCCGATCCGCCCAGTCCATAGCACGCGGGACCCGGTTTTGCGCCGGCACTGCGCGGTCCAACCCGCAGCGCTCCGCCGCTATCGATCCAAGCGATGCTACCGCCACCGGCGCCAACCGAATGGACTTCAACGCCGGCCACTCCGATCGGTTGTTGCTCGATCTGAATGGTGCGCGACATCCCGGCTCGCCCATCGCGGATCAGGCAGACATCGAAGCTGGTGCCGCCCATGTCCACGCTGATCATGTTCGTTGCGTCAATATTGCGTGCGTAATGGAGCGCCGCCGCCGGCGCTGCCGCCGGGCCTGAGGCGAGCGCAAACACGGGTCGGCGCAGGATCTCTTCAACCGACGCGCAGCCGCCGTTGATCTGCATGATGAGCGGCGCCCGCGAAAAGCCGGCGTCTTCGAGCAATGCTTCGAGCTTGCGTAGATATGCGTCGATGCCCGGCAAAATGTATGCACTCAATACACTGGCCGAGGTACGTTCCCATTCTCGGATCTCAGGCAAGACCTCTGACGACAAGATCACCTTTGTGCCCGGCAGCTCCTCGGCGAGTATTTCCGCTGCGCGGCGTTCGTGGTCGGGGTTCACGATCGACCACAGGAAGGCGATTGCCACCGCTGCCACATCTTCATCACGAAAGTGTCCGGCCGCTTTACGCACGTCGTCTTCAGACAAAGTTTCAGTAACAGCGCCCTCGTGATCGATCCGTTCACGGACGCCGAGTCGCAAATAGCGATCGACAAATTCAACCGGATGCCGGAGATGGATGTTGAAACGCTCTGGTTTAAAGCCGTCGCGCAAGTGGATGATGTCGCGAAACCCTTCGGTGCATAGCAGGCCGATGCGTGGGCCGCTGCGTTGGATGACCGCATTGGTGGCGATGGTCGAACCGTGCACGAAAAGGTCTACGCCCTGTAGAAATTCAGCAAGCCCGGTGTTTAGGCTATCCGCGACCGCGGCAAGACCGCGTTCTATCGCCTGTACCGGGTGCTCCGGGGTCGAGTCTTCCTTCCACAAAGTGACAGCGCCGTTGTCGTCGACAACCGTAAAGTCGGTAAAGGTGCCACCGATATCGATGCCGATCCGGAACGCCATGACAGATCCCTCAGTTCAACTCACGGTCATGGTACGCCAGCGGTGTTGCCGTGTAACCCGCCGACCGTTGCGGTCAGACGATCGGCGCCATGTGCTGTTCTTCCGCACCAAGCAGCGCGCGTCCGTAGATCTCATGTTTGAGTCCGGGCACTGAAAAACCGTGCCGGCTCGCGATATGGAAGTCGCGCCACATGCGCTGGATCGGATTGGACAGCGCAAACGCGCCGGCACCGTGCACATCCAACAACAGGTCCATCGCCTCGCGGCATAGGCGGTGGCCCATTGCCGAGCGCATCGCGAACGTGCCGCGCTCGAGTCCGGAGAATGCGCTTGCGCTACGCGCTTGCCGATCGATCGCGTCGGCGGTTGCGCGGGTCTGTTCAAGTGCGGTGTCGATCAACCATCCCGCCTTCGCCATCGCGAACTGCGTAGCGGGTGCTTTGGTCGTGTCTTCATAGAAGGTGTAGGCCATTGGCTTAGGCTTCGTGGTGATTCGTGCGAGCGTCAGATCGAAGGCAGCTTTGGCGAGTCCGACGCATGGCGCTAGGGTAGCAAGGTGGAATACGGCTCCTACATCCATTTGATACATCGATTCGCTTTTGTGTGGCGTGGGGAAGCGGTGTGCGAGCATGTCGGACATCAGCATCGTGTGCTCGTGCGGAATGAACACATCGTCTACCACGACCGTGTTACTACCCGTGGCCGCCATCCCTGCGACCCGCCAGGTATCCTTGATTTCGACCTCATCGTTAGACACCAGCCCGAGGATGTTATCAACCGGCTGACCGTCGGGGCCGAGTTTTGGGAATGCGATCAGCGACCATTTCGAAAATGTGCTGCCGGAAGCATAGGGCCATTCACCACTGACATTGATGCCGCCCTCGACGTCCTGCGCGCGCCATCCGGGGCTCGGCGTCAATAGCGTGCCCACCTTAGCAGCCGGGCCGCTTGCCCAAACGGTATCCTGAACGCTCTGGCTCATCTGGCCGGTATGCCAGTCGCCATGGTTGGTGATGAAGCATAACCACGCCGACGATCCACAGGCGGTGGCAACCTTGATGGTTGTATCGATGTAAGTCCGGTAGCCGGCCTCATAGCCGCCAAATCTACGCGGAACGAACAGCCGTAACGCGCCGGATTCGATGAGGAGCTCAACACTCTCTGGGGCGAGGTCGCGATCGGTCTCCGCCTGCTCGGCGCTGCGGGCAAGGTCCGGCAATATTTGGTCGACTCGGGCCAAAACTTCGGCTCGTAGCGCGACAAGATCGGGCGAACTAGCGGCCCCGCGCACAGCGTTGGTGGTGCTCATGCTGGTTGCTTCCTCTTCCGATTGGGCGTGCGCAAGCGCGCGCGCCGGGCACTGTCGGTGCATTTTGCTGTGACAACACTTGTGCATCAAGTTTATGATTTATCGGTTACGGTCGGAAATCTACATGGGATCGCTATCGACGAGGCGCAGATTGTATCTATCCGAAAGTCCGATTTTGCGAAATTCAGGAATTGTTGAGTATGGAAAAGAATCAATTTAAACGCGCTGAGATCTTAAAAGGCCCCTTCGACCCAGGTGGCCAACCCGACACCCGGACCGGTCAACCAATGGAACTCGGCTTTTTCGCTTGGAACATCAAGGGCGGCATGACAGCTTCGAAAGGGGTGTTGAAGGATCCGGCGCGCTATCAGGATTTCTGGCATTGGGATCGCGCGACACGTTTGATCCAGCTCGCCGAGCAGATCGGGTTTGAATATCAGGTACCGTTTGCGCGCTGGATCGGTCAAGGGGGCGCAACCGACTACAACGACAGTAATATTGATTTCCTTACTTCTGCCGCTGCAGTCGCACCGTTGACGACACGCCTCGGATTGTTCTCGACGGCGCACGTCACCTATAAGTTTCATCCGCTGCACTTCGCCAAGTTTGGCGCGACAATCGATTTTATTTCGCGCGGTCGTTGGGGTCTTAATATCGTCACCGGTTATTCGGCGCGGGAGCAGGCTGCCTTTGGTCTTTTGGAACCCATTGCACACGACGAAGCCTATGCGATGGCCGACGAATTCACGACATTGTTGAAATATCTGTGGAGTGAAGACGAGCGTATTGTTTTCGAAGGGAAGTATTACCAGTCCTATGGTGGAGTCGTTAGCCCCAAACCGGTAAGCCGCCCGCGGCCGGTAATTATGAATGCGGGTAACTCTGATGCCGGCGTAGACTTCGCCTGCCGCCAAGCGGACTGGTTGTTTGTTACTGCGCCAACGCTCGAAGGCTACAAAACGCGCATCGAAGAAGCCCACCGCAAGGCCGCCGAGTACGGGCGTACGGTCCGTGCTGCAACGATGGTCTACGTGATAGAGGATTCAACCGATGAGCGGGCTCAAGCAACTAAGCGTTGGCTCGAAGACGAGGTCGACAGCGAAGCGACCTTAAATTTCATCGAGTCGATGAAACGAATGTCATATGCCGATGAGTTTTTCGAAGGTGGTGCCGATACCAGCGATCCCTACGGGGGTGTCGGAAAGGATATGTTCTTGCGCATCGCGCTCGGTATTGGCGCGTGGCAAATAATCGGGAGTTATGAGACGGTCGCAGAGCGCATCCGCGAACTACATGAAGTCGGTATCGAGAGCATCTTGATGTGCTTCTTCGATCCTTTGGGTGGCCTACATCACATGGAAGACGCGATCCTTCCCATCATGAAACGCATGAACTTGCGTAAATAAAAGCGGTACAAGCTCAGCACCCTTTGTCGTAAAAGGGTAGTGGGGCGAAGCGTACACACCGCCGTCGCCTGCGACCCAGTCCGCCGGCGATTAACTGTCGGAATAGTTTGGGTTGACTGCAGCGTCGAATGCTTCCCAGACGAAGTCGCCCATCTCTAGCGCGTCATCGGAATCGAACTGTGTCGAATCGTTTTCGTAGATTTCGCTCAGATCCAATGATCCAAATGTTTCGTCTCCAATTTCCCAATTGTCTGGTTCATAGTTATTCGGTTCCATTGTTTCGCTCCGTTGCGAGTTATTTGAAAGCGAATTCAAAATACTCCCCTGAGTGGCGAAAACATGTGAAGTAGGTCGCGTGAAATTGTGACATGTTGTCAACACCGCTCAAGCTTAGAGAAACTGTCGACGGGTTCCTTATTGCGATACAGATTGTTTCAATTTGATGCATCGCAATAAGACGATGTATTGATATTTATTCAGCAACAATCGAGCTGATCGCTCTAGCATTTTCGTTGGGATCTACACTCGAGATTCTAATCCAGCCGCTTTAATGCCGGCGAATGCGCATGCTTCGTCGCGATCAGGGTGGTCACCGGAGACGCCAACCGCACCGATAACTGCATCATCGCGCAGGATAAAAACCCCACCGGGAGATGGCACTAGGCGGTTTTGTGAAATACCCATAAAAGAATGAAAGGCCGGAACCAATTGTGGTACCTGCTGAACTGCATCGAAAAATTTGCGTGTCGACATGCCGAGTCCGACACAGCCCCACGCCTTGGCATATGCGATGTCGGGTCGCATCAAAGCTGCGCCGTCTTCGCTCTGCAGGCACCTTACCGTGCCCGTTGCGTCGACAACGGCGACAGCTAGCGGCGACATATTTTCTGATCTCGCGTGCGCCAATGCCGCATTCACAATGGCCGTGGCCTCGCTCAATTCAAGCGTCCCGGTGGGTAATAGCATTGGCAAACCTTTAAAATAAAACCGCTTTAAAATTTATGGCCATCAATCGACGATTGGCCGCACGCAAGACGCCGCGGCCACTGTCGTGATGGAGGCGCCGACCATGGTACGCGTACGCCGATACGCCCGCACGTAAACAACGCAGTACGGGACGAAATCGTGTGTGCGCTACCGCTGTTTCTTGAATCGCACCGGTTATTTTATGTTGGGGTAGAACGCGACGCGACTCATAGACGCCTAGCGAGTGCCGCAATTTTTCTCAGTCGAACTTTTTCCCAATATCAAACTTACGGATCACCGGTGGGTCGGGAAACAGCGCGCGGAAGCTCGCAGAGAAACCACTCGCCTGGCGAAACGCGAGATAGCGTTCGTACTGGTCGCGCGATGTCCAGCGTTCCCACACGACGAAGTTTGCGGGGTCTTCTTGATTGACGAGAAGTTCTAAGCCTTCACAGCCATCAAAGGCACGTGTATCAACCAGGGCTTCTTCGAGGGTTGCTAAGACCTTATCTCGGGTCTGGGGTGTTGCTGGAATATCGAGGATCACGATTGTTGTCACGCGTAGCTCCTGTTTTGTTGCAGTGGGCCGCGATTGTAGCCTGCGTACGGTATAGATCGTTCCTTCGGTGCCTCGCACCACACGCGTTTGCTCCGTGCGTTGGCATTCTTTTTCTCGACGCGGCATCATCGTGCCTGCATAAAGGGGGACTTAGGCGTGATAGAACTCGGATGCTTTCATAACGGATCGAGCGACCTACCGGTCATCTATAACTCGGAAGGTGTTGCCATCAGTGACGGCAACTTGGCAGAGATGCACGCCTCCGCGCAACGCACGATCCTCAACCAGATCCGCCAAGGGATCCTCGCCGACAAGCTGGGTTATGAGTACTGGTTCCAGACAGAGCATCATTTTCAGCCCGAAGGCGCGGAGTGCTCACCGAATCCACTCATGTCGGCTATGGCGATCGCCTCGCAGACGCAACGCATCCGTCTTGGACAGGCCGCTAATATCATTACTTGGCATCACCCATTACGCCTTGCCGAGCAGATTGCGATGCTCGATGTTGTTAGCGGTGGACGCGTTGAATGCGGCATTGGCCGCGGCTATCAACCGCGCGAAAACGAGACCTTCGGTCGCACCTACGGCTCGACCATCCAAGATCAGGAGCGCAACCGATCGGCGTTTGAGGAAGCCTTTGAGATCCTCATCAAGGCCTGGACCGAACCTTCGTTTTCCCATCGCGGCGAAAATTTCTCGCTGCCACCACGCTACACGAAGTGGAACCACCCGCACACAAAGGCCTATTTTTCACAACCGGGGCTTGAGCGCAGTCTCGAAGACATTCTTGATCTCGGCGGCCCGGATCTCTACTCCGGAGGCAATCCGGTCGTAGCAACCACGACAAAGTTGAAAGAGATAAGCGTCTACCCGCAGCCCTTACAAAAGCCGCATCCGCAATTATGGCAACCGTTGACTAGTCCGCGTTCTATTACCTGGGCCGCAGAACATGGTGTCAACGGTTACTTCGTCGGTGAGGCGAATGAACAACTCGCCAAAAATGTCGAGATCTATTTCACCGCTGCGGAAAAAGCGGGTTGGCCTGATCGTTTGGACCGGGGTGCGTTGCGCTACGGATGGGACGCAGAGAAGCGACGCGGCGTAGGGATCGCACGCTTCGTCCATTTGTATCTACCTGGCCAGGATCGCAAGCGTGAATACGACCGCCTAAAACGCAGTTTTGAACATCAATTCGCCTACGTCGGCCCATTCTTCGAGGGCACGCTGGTCCCCGTTGGCGAGCGGGTAACGGCAGAGATGTTGACCGAATCCGAGGTCGCGCTGGTCGGTGGGCCGGACGAGATCATCGAGATGATCATGCGCACTAAGGAGTTTTGCGGCTACGAGGACCTGATGTTCGCGGGGCTATTCGAGAAAGCCGGATTTGCCGGACGCGAGATTGAGGACATGATCCAATATTTCGCTGAAGAGTGCGCGCCAGCCTTGCGTAGTGCGTGCGGCGGCGGACCGGAAACGGATACGAGCGATGTGCCTGAAATCGCGCGTGAGGTGACACCGCTTACGTCGGACGGATGAAGCAGGTGCCGGTGGAGGTACACCGACGAGTGTTCCGTTTGCGCAAACCTAACGTTTGGTGATGATGGCGATCAGTTTTTAATGGACGAAGAAAACTGGATGAGTCATTCGTTCGGTGAAACGGCGCTCACCGTTAAGCGCTAGACGCTTTGCAAGTACAAGCTGCGCACTGTCATCCAGTGGTGCGCTCGGACTACAAACTTGATTCGTCTTATACTCAAGCACGCTTAACCCGTACGTCTAGATCGATTACAGAGATTCGAATTGCTGAACCGAGGGTAAACACATGAAGCGAATCGCACGCTGTGAGCAGCAATCATGAGCACCTTACTCGTTAAAAACGCAGACATGCTAATCACCATGGACGCTAAGCGACGCAAGTTCGCGAACGGCGGGATCTTTGTACGCGATAACGTCATCGAACAAGTTAATGAGACATCGGCACTTCCCGTTAACGCAGACAAGGTGATCGATGCGCGCGGTATGATAGTGCTACCCGGCCTGGTCAATACGCATCATCACTTCTTTCAATCGCTGTTTCGTGCTGTACCGGGTGCACAAGATCATGGCTTATTCGATTGGTTAGTGCGTTTGTTTCCAATCTACGGCGAGATCACCGACGAAGCGGTGCACATCAGTACGCTCACGGCCTTGGCTGAAATGGTTTTATCCGGGTGCACGACCAGTAGTGATCACTTGTATGTTTTTACCAACGATGTGAGTTTGGATGCGCAAGTGCGCGCCGCCACAGAGATCGGTGTGCGCATGCATGCCACCCGAGGCTCCATGTCCTTAGGCCGAAGTGACGGCGGTTTGCCGCCGGATAATATTGTGCAGACAGATGACCAGATCCTTACTGATTGTCAGCGCGTGATCGATGCCTTCCACGACCCGGAGCCGTTCTCGATGCGCCGCATTGGTCTAGCACCGTGCACACCATTTTCGGTGACCAAAGATCTGATGCGCGAAACCGCGGCGCTGGCGCGGGCACATAAAAACGTTCGATTGCATACGCATGTTGCGGAAACCATGGACGAAGAGGTGTATTGCCTCAGGGAATTTGGCCAGCGCCCGGCCGCTTATATGGAAGAACTTAATTGGGTGGGGAGCGACGTTTGGTGGGCCCACAGCATTTTTTTAAACTCCGAGGAGATTCGAATGGCGGCCGAAACCGGCACCGGTATCGCCCATTGCCCGTCATCGAACATGCGATTGGGCTCTGGTATCTGTAAGGTGCGGGAGATGCTTGATGCTGGGGTAAACGTCGGCATTGGCGTTGACGGTTCCGCCAGCAACGACTGCGGTCACACAATCGGCGAGGCACGCAATGCAATGCTGTTGCAGCGGGTACAGAATGGTCCGGGGGCATTCACCGTTGAAGAAGCATTACAGATGGCGACACTTGGTGGCGCGGCTGTATTAGGACGCGACGAGATCGGCAGTTTAGAGATTGGTAAGGCCGCAGATTTCATCGGGGTTAGCACGCAGACACTCGGTATGGCCGGCGGCGCCGTGCACGATCCGATGGCCGCGCTGTTGCTGTGCCATGTGGAGAAGGTCGATTTTTCGATTATTAACGGAAAAGTCGTTGTCGAGGGTGGTGAGTTAAAGACGATCGATTTATCGCGGCTAATTAGTCGTCACAACGAATTGGCCCGGGAGTTCGTCGGTAGGCATCCCGAAGCCGACGGCTTCAAGCTTGTGTGATTTAACCTCTGCTCAGTTATTTGGACCATTTTGCCGTGGTACGCATGAGACCTAGCTAGGATTGCACGGCTAACTATAAACTGACGGGTCGATACGATAGTCACACAATACTATGCCGTGTATCGCTTCTAGATCCTCAATTGATGCCGGCAGACGCGCGTTTCCTGAACACACCAACAGGCCAATGCCGGTTCCGTAAACGTCAAGCAAGTCGCTGGCTAATGCGACGTTACCAACATGGATTAGGAGCCGATCGAAGTCGTCGATAACCGGCAGTGTCTCTTCTTCGAGTTCGTTGGTCGACAGGTCATAAAACAAAAAACGAATACGCTCCGTACCCGGATGTGCATCCGTCGCGTGCTCTGCGGCGAGTTTTTCACCACCCGGAGTTGTTATTTGCTTATCACTCGTAAAAATGCGCGACAACATTCCTGGACTACTAAAGGCCTCAACAATTAGCACGCGCTCGCCCGCTTTCGCGGCAATGGCGGCGAGGTTCGCAACGACGTGGGCAGCATGCTGCGGTTCGCCAGTTTCGGTGATGACCACCGGTCCCGTACGGTCTTGCTCTTGCGCCATCACATAGAGCGCGACGTGAAGACTGTGTATACCTGCCAGAACAAGATGCCCCGGGTCGGTTTCGGCTAGGGGGCGCAGTTCCCGTACCCCGTATTCCGTAAGAGTTTCTCCTATTACGCCCATCGTCGGCGGTAGCCGGGAGTCTACGCCAACAAGGTCGCTCAATTTGCCAGGTGAAGAGCGGCGTTTTGACCAAACGAAGCCGCCGATCAACGCTCCGATGAAGCTTCCAACAGCCATAAGTAATTGGGCTGGAGCGGGGCTACGCGAGATTTGATTAACCGCGGCGCGCTGCACGATCTGTAATGGTTGGACAGACTCGAATTCCCGTTGCAGCCGCGCTTTGGTTTCCTGTACCGCAAGCCGTTCGGCAGATAGCACTGCAATGGCATGTTCATTTTCAAATTGGGTTGATGCGATGCCGGCTTTGTCGCCGATGCTTTTGTTCAGTCGCGCCTCTTTGGCCAGGACGACGGTTAAGCGTTGCTGACGCCGTAGCGTATCGAAAGACGATTCGCGTCGTAATTGATAACGTGCTGCCAACTCTAGTTGACGGCGTTGCCGTGCCAGATCGGTCATGGCGCTAATGGCACTATGCGCGGACGACGGTAGCCTTGTGTCGTCGCTGCGTGCCGCCACTAGATCTTCCTCAGAGCGCTTTGCAGATTCGAATGCCGCGTCTAACTCGCTCAATTGCGATTGCAACACCATCATTTGCTTGTCTCGGTGCCACTCGATCATTCGTTCGGCGACCAAATTCAACGTCGTCACAAGCGTCGTTGGATCCGTGCCGGACAAGCGCAATTCAGCAACCGGCCCAGCGGCGTTAGCTGCCACGACCGAGACATTGCTGGCGACTTCCGCCGCCATATTCGCGTCCCACCCGTGCCGGGTCGCAGCGCTGGGTAGAAATTCCGGTTGAGCAAGGCTTAGGGCAACAAAATCGCGCCCGGAGTCAGACATGCCAGATCCGCTTGGGTGAAATAAAACGATGGTCGCCTCGAAGCGCGGGGGGCGCCATTTCAATAGCGACTTATCTGTAAGGGTGCCGAGGATCGCGCCGGCGAGTGCGCCTACTAGCGAGAACAGTAAAAATGAAGCTAAGCCGCGATAATGTCGAGCCACCGAACCACACCCGCGTCGATTGCGTTTAAGGACTTGCGGAATGCACGTTCGCCTCGCTGGTAGGGGTCGGCGACATCAAATTTTTCCCAATGACCTAAGCGATAAACGCGGCCGTGCAGGAGCGGCCAATTCTCTTCCACGGCATGAAGTTGATCAGCGTCCATCACTAAAATTAGATCGCTGTCGAGGCCCTTGCGCCCCGTGAGTTGCGTTGCGCGATGAGCGCTGAGATCGAGACCACGTTCTTCCATCAATTTGACCGCCTCCGCGTCGGCAGGATGGCCGACCAACGCGCCAATTCCTGCTGACTGGACCTCGCAATGTGCGTTCGAACGCTTAAGACTATCCCGCAAAACCGCCTCAGCCATGGGGCTGCGACAAATATTCCCGGTGCAGATCACGGTGACGCGTTTGATAATCTTCATCCGATTCAAACGTGTTTCCACACCAAGACCTCGCAACCATCGACCTCCATGTCGCCCAACACGAAGCCTGACTCGTCGATGTCGCCGTCTACAGCTCTTTTGTTGATATAAATCGAGTTTTCCTGTGCATATTTTTGCAGGTGCCCGGCGATGTCGATTACGCGGTCGCTCATCTCTTCCATCGGTACTTTTTCATCGTACAGGACTTGCCCCGAATTTATTCCGATCCGAACGTTAAAGTCAGCGCTCATGGCTTTGATTTCGCGATTGAAACGTTCGAGGGACCGTAAGACCTCCTGTCCAGCCGCAACCGCTTGCGCCGTCTCGCAAAAGCAGATCATGACACCATCCGGTGTCCACGACGCTTTTAGGTAATCGTGTCGCTCGATCACCTCGTCAACCATGGCCATGTAGCGTGAGAAATCTCGCGAGGCGATCGCTGCATCCTCGTGCTCTTTCATGCGGGTCGAACCGACTACATCGATCGACAGGAACGCCAGGAATTGTTTCTGTGCCTCCAACGCTTTCTTCGTTCTGGCGTAGAGTTCGAGTAACTCCTCGCGATTGGAGGTTTCGGGTGTTGGGGGTAGTGCATCGATCTGTGCGGCTTGCTTGCGGGCCTCTTTTCGGATCTTTGATAGTCGCCCCTTATGCCGGGCGGTTTTCCTTAACAATGCGGCCCTCATACGCCACTTCGACCATTGCGACTCGAGCATTGACCACAACACGACCAATATCACCAGCAGTAGTGCCGGCGTAATATCGATACTTCCGAATTCGGTGGGCAAGCTACTGCGCAGGACATCTTGTAGTGGGCGAGTCGGGGTGTTGACCCAGGCGACAAAACGATCGAGGGCTGCGAATTGGCGGTAACTGCCATATAGCGGTATGCACAACGCCGCAAAGTAGGCGATTAGGCAAAGTCTCAGCACCCAAATGAATTTGCCGAGAACAAAAACCACGAACCCTAAGAGAGCGGCACCGACTGCGTGCATCGGTCGATCTTAGCAATTCCCGGTCGGATTGTGAGCAAATCGCCCTTGCCCGGCACAATCTTTGACGCAATGGTATCCGCGCCGTAACCGGACGGCGACGCCGATTCGCGGCGGAAAACAATTGGCGGACAGGCATGAATCCCGCAACCGAGGTTTATTGCATGTCCCAAAATGATATAAAAGTTAGAATCCCCAAATGCAACTCACTGAGCTCGTCGACAGTTTATTTGCGGAGCAACCAAGCAAGGTCCTATACCATTACACGTCTTTGGGCGCGTTGATGAAGATTGTCGCGTCCGGATCGCTTCATGCTACAGAGATCGGGTTTTTTAGTGATGCTGCTGAAATGAAGCATGCGGCTGATATCCTGCGCGTTCATATTGCACAACGGATCGAAGCGCAGTCTCCCCATACGAAATTGCTGTCGCAGTTACGCGAGTGGATATACCAACGATTGACGCACGGACATTTGCAGTTCGTTGTGTCATTCATCGCCGATGGAAACCTTCTCAGTCAATGGCGAGGTTACTGTCCGCACGGTCGGGGCGTGAGTATCGGATTTCAACCCGATCTTATTTGCCAGGCGGCCAGTGCCCAAGGTTTTCGAGTAGGTAAGTGCATCTACGAAAGCGGCAAGCAAAAAAACCTGGTCGAATCCATCCTAACCAGCATTGAAAACTTGGCGACGCAGCGCGGCGAGAATACCGACACATCCCAACGCCATGCTTCCGAGTCTTTCCATGATGTTTTCGAAGAAGTCGAAGGCGACCTTGTGCGTATTGCCGCGTTATTGAAGCACGGTACATTCAATGAGGAGCAAGAGTGGCGGATCGTCTCGCCAATCATAACCGAACATTCCCAGGCACCGATCGAGTATCGCGAAGGCAGATCAATGCTGATTCCATTCATGGAATTTTTCCTGCAAAAAGATGCGTCCAACCACGTGCCCTTGGAACATGTTTTTCTGGGGCCAACGCCGAATGTTGATAATTCGATGACTTCGTTAACTCGGTTTCTGACGAAGCATGGCGCGAATCCCAAGCAGGGCGTTTCTTATTGTCAGATCCCGTATCGCGAGCATTGAAAATTCGGTCATGCTTGCCTCGGTGTCGCGCCATTGCCGGATCGCTTGAGAAAGCACAATCGTCTGTCATTGAGCCGTGGCAGCTCTTCGATCCCGGCTGTGCATGTTCAGTGAGCCACCGAACGAACGATTCCGATATGCGGTATTCAATGCTCCGGCGCCCAAAATTACCGTTTGAGTACTAAGACATCCCTAGAGCTTCCCGTCATATTGTTGCGTTCCACAAGATAGTGCTCGAACTTTTTAAGCTGATCTGGATTTAACACCTGGCGTATTTCGTCGTCCTCGCTGAGTATTCTTTGCCGTAAGACATCTTCGAGCCGACTAACAACAATTTCTTGTTTCGCGATTAATTCGCTGTCGTTGGCGTTACGTGCGCGGCGGAGTTTTCGAGCTTCGCGATTTAATGATTGTCGTTCGCCACGCTTTGCTTCTCGATGTTTAGCCTGAATGTTAGTCACAATTTTTGCTTGATCGGTGTCTAGCGCGAGTCTGCTTTTTAGCGGCGCATCCGCGATCGCTGCTTGCGCGGAAAGTAGCAATCCCACCAGTGCGACAATGCTTATCTTGTTTAACATGTCATATCTCCTGTGTTCCTGGGGCTAAGCCCGTATTCCAAATAGATCGAGGTTAACGAAGCAGCAAGCACAATTTTGAAATTATTCCGCGTGCTGCTAACGTTATCGCGAGATTAAGATTACACCGCGGGTGTGTCCGTGGTGTTTCAGTGAACGTGGGAATTGTTTCGGATTTGTCTCAGCTGTATCAGTCCGCTGGCGACCGGAAGCTTGCAAATAGAAATTAGCTGTGAAATCTTCCGAGCTCGATGAGAATTGAAAACAGATGTCCAAACGGAGCTGAGATATGGCCTGCCATGTATTACTAGAAGTCACCATTAAAGACGGTTGTCACGACAAACTTAGAGACAAATTCATTGAGGTCTTGCCCGACACGCGCAAATTCGATGGATGCTTCAACATCTACATCACCAAAGACCAGGATGACCCTTCCAAACTCGTTATCGTAGAGTTGTGGGAAAGTCGCCAACATTATGAAAAGTACCTGGCTTGGAGGACGGAGCGCGGTGATATGGAAGTACTAGGCGAGATGATGGAAGAGCCGACTTGGCATTTTCTAGACAGCTGGGGTGTTTGATTGAGCCGTTATCGGTAACTGATGGAAACCACAGCTCAGAGATCGGCTGCACTGGGAACAGCAAGTTACTCGTATAAGAACTGTGCGCTAAACAAACAATCGGGGGATCTACCTATGAAAAGATTCGTTGTTTCTGTACTGATTCTGTTCGCGCCAATGATGATGGCACACGAGGGACACGTAATGGAACCGCCCGCGGCCCTTCACCACGTCTTTACGCCGCACGTCTTGTTGGTCAGTGTGTTATTTACTGTGCTGTTAATTCTATCGATGGTCGTCACAAAACGTTCGCGATAGATCCGAAGCAGCGCACACCATGCAAATTTTGCTTCCGCCCAACAGTCATAGTGCGGTTGGATGGGCGCGGCCAATACAGTTTGTTAGGAGGGCAAGGTGACGCTTCCAGAATCGGCAATCCTACTTGAGCGTGGCGAGGGGCGTTACGTCAGCATCGGGACCGGCACTCGATGTACCTTTAAAGTCACCGGTAAAAACACCGACGGTCATTTTGGATTATTTGAATACGTCATGGAGCCCGACACCGCAGGACCGGGCCGCCATATTCATCACGAAACGGCGGAAATATTCTATGTTGTCGAGGGCGAGGTTGAACTCGTCGTTGGCGATGAGACGCTAACTGCGAAGGCAGGGACTACGGCGCTGGTTCCTACGGAAGTCGTGCATGCTTTTTCTAATACCAGCTCCCAGCAGCTGATATTGTTAATCATGTTCTGCCCGGCTGATTCGCGCGAGAAATATTTTGAAGGACTCGCTGAACTCACCAAAGGCGGGCAGCGGCCAGACCCTGATGCCCTGCTCGAGTTGATGCGGCAACACGATACCGAGCCCGTCGTTGGGCCAATTTACTGATAATCCGTTGCGTTTTTTTACGGTAGACCCATGCTCGGTTTCATGGCCTGCCCAATCGTGAGCCTTATCCTTTGAGATTTGCGTAAAGCTGACGGATACCACCCCGAGGGATTAATTGCCAGGCACGTTCGTGCGCATAGTAGACGACGAATTTAATGAAAAACTCGATGCCTCCGATCATGAGCGCCGTCTCGACGTTACCAGTAATGAAATACGCGATGAAGCCTGTGGTTAAAGTCGCGATCACCCGCCAGGACGCGGCTTTTAGCAGACTTCTTAAATGCGATTCTCGATAGAGCGGCGATTCTAACTCCATGCGTGCTGACTTCCTTAGCCGTGTAGCTCAAGCTGCTCCACAATCCTGTCTACACTCTCAGCGACGTTCAGCGTGTCTGTGTTTAGGGTGATCTCGGGATTGATCGGTGCCTCATAGGCGCTATCAATACCGGTGAAATTCGGTAACTCTCCTCGCCGAGCCTTCTTATAAAGTCCTTTGGGATCGCGCTCTTCCGCTTTTTCCAACGAAACATCCACAAACACTTCCAAGAATTCACCATCCTCGAACATCGCGCGCGCCATGTCTCGCTCTGAGCGGAATGGAGAAATGAATGCCGTTAGTACCACGACACCGGCGTCTACCATCAATCTCGCAACCTCGGCGATGCGGCGAATATTTTCGATGCGATCCGCATCTGTGAACCCAAGGTCCTTATTCAATCCATGGCGGACGTTGTCTCCATCGAGAATGTAGGTTCGGATGCCCTGTTCATGGAGTACTTGTTCGAGCGCATTAGCGACCGTCGACTTTCCGGATCCGCTTAATCCGGTAAACCACAATACCGAAGCTTTGTGCCCATTCAGACGGCGACGCGCCTGTTTATCGACGACCAATGCTTGTCGATGCACGTTCTGAGCACGTCTTAAGGCGAAGTTGATCATCCCTGCTGCTACGGTGGCGTTGGTGTAACGGTCAACGAGTACGAAAGCACCGAGCTCCTTACAAACTTTGTACGGCTCAAAGGCGATAGGCGTATCGAGGTTGATCGTTACCTCAGCGATTTCGTTGAGCTGCAAAGCTTTTGTCGATAATTTCTCAAAAGTATTAATGTTGTACTTGAATTTGATGTCCGTCAGCGTCGCATTCACTCGGTTCGTGCCGAGTAGTAACCAATATGATCGTCCGGTGAATCCTTTGTCCTGATCCATCCACACCAAGGAAACTTCGAATTGGTCCGATACTTCGCATGGATCATTTGCTGCGACAATGACATCCCCTCTGGAAATGTCGATTTCGCGATCGAAGGTCAAGGTGACAGCACGCTCCGCGACGGCAGCATCCAGTTTGTTTTCATCTAGTAGGACTTCTTTAACGTTGACGACTTCGCCGGACGGTAGAACGCGAACTGCATCGCCCGGACTAACCTGGCCCGCGGCAATTGTGCCGCAGTACCCTCTAAAATCTGCGTTGGGCCGGTTTACCCATTGCACAGGAAACCGAAATGGCGCATCCGATTTTCCCGATGCAATTTCGACCGTCTCAAGGTAGCCCAGCAATGTCGGGCCGGTATACCACGCAGTATGCATTGAACGTTCGGTGACGTTGTCGCCGTGCAATGCCGATACCGGTATGGCGGTAATGGCGGAAAACTCAAGGTGTTCGGCGAAGGCTTTATAATCCGTGACAATGGATTGGAAGGCATCCTCGTTAAAATCAACGAGGTCCATCTTATTTACCGCGAGTACGACGTGGCGAATACCGAGTAGAGACACAATGAAGGAATGGCGGCGCGTTTGGGTCAAAACGCCCTGACTGGCGTCAATAAGAATTACCGCCACATCTGCACTCGACGCACCGGTGACCATGTTGCGCGTGTATTGTTCATGCCCGGGCGTGTCTGCGACGATGAACTTGCGGTGATCGGTATTGAAAAATCGGTAAGCCACATCGATGGTGATACCTTGTTCACGCTCTGCGGCCAGACCGTCGACCAGTAAGGCAAAATCGATCGCATCGCCCTGGGTCCCAAGTTTTTTTGATTCCTCTTGTAGGGACGCTATTTGATCTTCAAAAATCAGTTGTGCTTCGTAGAGCATTCGACCGATCAATGTGCTCTTTCCGTCATCGACGCTGCCACAGGTAATGAACCGCAATAGATCAAGGTCCGACTGCTGCGATAGATATTCAGAAATTGGTTCTGCTTCGCTCATTTAGAAATACCCCTCTTGCTTCTTTTTCTCCATCGATCCGCTGGAATCCGAATCGATCGCTCGACCTTGTCGCTCACTTGTCTTACTTTGGAGCAGTTCAAGTACGATGCCGGAGAGATCCTGTGCATCCGACTCGATCGCGCCGGTCAACGGGTAACAGCCAAGCGTTCGAAACCGAACGTTCTTGATCTGCACTTCCTCGTCTGGATACAGCTCGATGCGGTCGTCATCCACGAGGATCAGCATCCCGTCTCGTTCAACTATCGGCCGCGGTGCGGCAAAATAGAGTGGCACGATTGGGATATTTTCTCGGAAGATATACTGCCAAATGTCGAGTTCGGTCCAATTAGACAGCGGGAAAACCCGCATGCTCTCGCCTTTTTTCTTGAAACCGTTATACAAATGCCACAGTTCTGGTCGCTGGTTTTTCGGATCCCAACGATGGGCTTCACTGCGGAACGAAAAGATGCGTTCCTTCGCCCGGCTTTTCTCTTCGTCGCGACGCGCGCCACCGAAAGCCGCGTCAAACTGATGGTGTTCTAAGGCCTGTTTGAGGCCTTGAGTTTTCATGATGTCGGTATGAATCGAACTACCGTGGTCAAAGGGGTTGATGTCTTTTTCGACGCCTTCCGGGTTAATGTGGACCAGTAATTCCATGCCCAAATCATTAGCCATTTCATCGCGAAACTGATACATCGCCTGGAATTTCCAGCGCGTATCAACGTGCATCAACGGAAAGGGCGGTGGTCCGGGGTAGAAAGCTTTACGAGCGAGATGCAGCATGACGGAGGAATCTTTGCCGATCGAATAGAGCATCACGGGGTTTTCAGCGATGGCCATCACCTCCCGGATGATGAAGATGCTTTCTGCTTCGAGTCGATCCAGATGTGAGAGCGTCTCACCGGGTAGGTGTCGATTAGCGGGTGCGGTAGGGTGCGGCGTTTCCATAAACGCGACGCTGCCAAAGCGAACTTGCGTCCCGTCATCGAGGGCCATTTGAAAGCTGTGCTTAGCAACCAATTGCCGAATGACAGGTGTAATTTGTCCATGTGGCCACACCAGCGAACTTTTGCCGGCACACAAGGCAACCAAGGCTTGCGTTACGGACTCGCAGCTTAGCTCATCGACAAAGTACCAGCGACGGCCCTTGCGGCCATCATTGACCATCAACACCGTTCCCGCGCGTTCGTGATGGTGTAACTGCAGGATCAGCGATTGATAGCGCTTTTTCTTGAGTTGCCGATCGAGGCTCGATACGACGCTCGAGCGGGCCGGTCGATCGTGCTCGTCACAGAGTTCCGCCGTCGTGAGCGCTTTCGGCAGCAAATCGGACTGTTCCAATGCCCGTTCCGTCGTTCTAACACTCTGATTGTCGGATTGATTGGCTTGCGCAACGATGACCGCGTGCACCGCATCGGTATCCCAGGCACCACCGGTTGTGGGGTTTAAGAAAATTTCTTGAGGGAGTGACATGTCGCAATTCGTAATAATTTTAAGGTCGATGAAAATAGCATAAAATATAAAAAATATTGCAAACTGCGACACAAATATTGTTTTCGACGATGGCAGTTAGTTTCTCGGCGTTCTCCTATAAGCACGTCCGGCAATGGTTTCAGCCGGATCTGAACGGACAAAGAACACCCGTCATCGATCGCGTGGCACTTTCTTCGCTCGACCGATCCGGCCGGCTTTATAGCCATTTGGTGTCTTTTTATACTAATAAGAAATATATATATGTAAATTAATAACTATTAATTATATATAAACATTCTTAAAATGCGCGTCATCGAATTCTGCGAGATGACCTACCAGATGAATGTAACCACCACGCCCTCGGTATCGCACCTGTGGGCGATCGACAAGGTCCATGAACTTCACGGCGGGAGCGATGCAGCGCCACAGCCGGAGGCGATCTTGGATCAAGCATTTGCGGTGGCATCCCGGCCGTTGGTGACGACGAACTTTCGACCTGGGTCGGCGGCCTTGTTACACCTATTGGTGTCCCAGCGTCCCGACCTTCCCGTGATCTGGATCGATTCGGGTTACAACACATCGGCGACCTATCACTATGTTGATTACCTAACTACCCGCTTGTCGCTCAATCTGCACGTTTATACGCCGACGTGGACGGCCGGCCGGTTTGCGGCATTGGGTGGTCCTGTACCAAGTCCGGGCGATGAGCATTACGACGCGTTCGTTGAGTTAATGAAACTCGAACCGTTCACACGGGCATTCGACGATTTTGCACCGGATGTTTGGTTTACCGGTATACGGCGCCATCAGTCCGTATACCGCAGCACACTCGGCTCCGTCTCGCGCGGGCATCGAGGTGTGTTGCGGGTTGCGCCGATGTATTACTGGGACGACGCGGATGTCGATGCGTATCTCGACCGTCACGCAATTGCGAATAACACGGATTATGTTGATCCCACCAAGCCCGGTGACAAGCTTGAATGCGGCCTGCAGCACTTGTTATGAACGGCCTAGCGTTGAGTGAAACTGAGCGATGAATTACCTACCGATCTTTATTGACGTTCGGGATCGCCGCATTGTAGTTGCCGGCGGCGGCCGGATGGCGCTGAGTAAATTACGTACCTTGCTTAAAAGCGCAGCACGCGTGACTGTGATCGCGTCTGTCATAAGCGATGAATTGCGCGATCTTGCCGCATCTGATGCCATTCAATTATTCGCGCGGCGGCTGACTCCACGTGATCTCGACGACGCACGTTTGGTCTATATCGCCAACGAAGACATCAATGAAGATCGCCGCGTTGCAACGCTGTGCCGGGAGCGTGACATCCTGGTTAACACGGTCGACAACGCCGGAATGTCTGACTTTATTTCGCCGGCCATTGTGGACCGAGATCCGATTATTGTCGCGATCGGCAGTGAAGGCACGGCGCCGCTTTTGACGCGCCAGATTAAGGCACGAATCGAAGCATTACTCGATATCGATACCGGTGCCCTAGCTCGGCTCGCGGCATCCCTACGGCCACGCGTACGTACCTGCTTTGCAGCAGCGCAGCGGCGTTCGTTTTGGCGACACTTTTTCGCCGGCATCGGCGCGCGCCTAATCGCGCGGCACGGAGCGGATGATGCATTTCGTGTGCTGCATAACACGCTCGGTGATGGCATTGTACCGAGTGACCCAACAGGACATGTCAGTATTGTTGGTGGGGGCCCCGGAGATCCTGAACTGTTGACGCTTAGAGCGAGACGAATGCTGGATCGCGCAGACGTCGTGCTGTACGACCGCCTAATTGATCAGCGCATTATTGATTTGGTGCGCCGTGAGGCGGTGTTGCTCGAGGTTGGTAAGACGCCCGGCGGTCACAGCTGGCGCCAGGACGACATCAATGCGGCGTTGGTCGGTGCAGCGCGCGAAGGACAACAGGTCGTGCGTCTAAAGTCCGGCGATCCAATGGTTTTCGGTCGCGTGGATGAAGAAATCGATGCGTTGCAAGCGGCCAGTGTAAGCTACGAAATCGTACCGGGTATTACATCAGCAACTGCGGCGGCGGCGCGTATTGGGGCATCGTTAACACGACGTGGGCGCAACCGCGCACTGAGTCTCATTACCGGCCAGGACACCGCAGGCTATGCCGAGCAGGACTGGCGCGCGCTTGCAATACCAGGAGTCGTCAGCGCGATATATATGGGTATCGGCGCTGCGCGTTTCGTGCAGGGGCGTTTGCTACTGCATGGCGCGGATCCGGCGACTCCGGTCACCGTGATTGAAAACGCGACGCGAGTGGACGAACGAGTGCTAACGACGCATCTCGCTGAGCTCGGGCAGCAGATGACTACGCAAAAATTTTCCGGACCGGCAATTATTCTGCTGGGGCTGGCGGATCGAAGTGACTCAAATCAACTTACCCAGCGGCTTGGGCACGAACTGGCATTGTCCGAGTCACCGTTCCCGGCGCTGCTGGAGGTGGGGTGAGATGTATCGCTATGACGGGGTTGATCGAGACATTGTGCAGGCTCGCGTTGCGCAATTTCGCGACCAGGTTACGCGCTACAAAAACGGCCAGCTAAGCGACGACGAGTTTACGCCGTTGCGCCTGCAAAACGGTTTGTACCTCCAACGCCATGCCTACATGTTGCGGATCGCCATCCCCTACGGCACGCTCTCGTCGCATCAGCTGCGCCAGCTTGCGGTGATCGCTGAACGTTATGATCGCGGTTACGGGCATTTCACCACGCGGCAGAACATCCAATTTAACTGGTTGGAATTGGATCGCGTGCCCGACGTGCTAGCCGATCTTGCGGATGTCGATATGCATGCGATGCAGACCTCAGGTAACTGTATCCGCAATATCACCTGTGACGCGTTCGCCGGTGTCGCTGCAGATGAGGTGGCCGACCCACGTCCGATAGCAGAATTACTCAGGCAATGGTCAACGCTGCACGCGGAATTTGCGTTCCTGCCGCGCAAGTTCAAGATTGCCGTTAGTGGTTCGACGGCCGACCGCGCTGCGATGTTTTTCCATGATATCGGTATCCGTCTCGTTGAACGCAACGGTGGCGAGCTTGGTTATGACATCATTGTGGGTGGTGGTCAGGGTCGCACGCCAGTGATCGGCCAACTACTGCGCCCGGCGTTACCGGCCGAAGATCTATTGCGCTACATTGAAGCGATACTGCGTGTGTATAACCTGCACGGTCGGCGCGACAACAAGTACAAGGCGCGGATCAAAATTCTACTCAAGGCCCTTGGTCTCGAAGCGTTTCGTGACCAAGTAGAGACGGAGTTTTCGCGCATTCCCGCCGACGACTATGTGCATGCACTCGCGGCACTCAAGCGCATTGAGCAACATTTCTCGCTACCCGTCACGCAACCCGCTGCGGAACAGGCGGCAGTCGTTCGTGATACCGAGCATTACAAACGATGGCTCGCGCGCAATGTTCAAGTACATAAAAATGCTGACATGGCGATGGTTGTGGTTACGCTCAAATCTCAAGGTCGCGCGCCCGGTGATGCGAGCGCTTCGGAAATGCGTAGCGTCGCCGATTTGGCCGAGCACTATTCTGCCGGCGAGCTGCGTATCACGCACGAGCAAAACCTTGTGTTGCCACACGTGCATGCGTCTGATTTACCCGGACTATTCAATGCACTTGATACGGCGGGTGTTGGCGCGGCTAATTTGGGATTGATCAGCGACATGATTGCTTGCCCAGGACTCGACTTTTGCAGTCTCGCCAATGCGCGCTCTATTCCGTTAGCGAAGGATTTGGCCGCTCGCTTCAGCGACGTCGCGGTTGCCGGCGAAATTGGGCCATTGTCGATAAAGATCTCCGGCTGCATGAATGCCTGCGGGCATCATCATGTTGGTCACATCGGCATCCTTGGCGTTGAAAAAGGCGGGCACGAAATGTATCAGTTAACCCTCGCCGGTGAGTCTTCCGCTGCACCCGCCATTGGCGAACGCCTCGGTCCCGCGATTGATGCTGATGCCGTGGTCGGCGCGGTTGAAAGTATGACCAACCACTATCAACGGATCCGGCAAGGCGATGAAACGTTTCTGGAAACCGTGAGACGCACTGGGGTCGCGTCATTTCGCGACGTGGTCTATGACGATCATTAGTGGCGGGCAATTTTTCGACGATCAGTGGCGTCGAGTCGGCGAGACGTCTCGAGGCGATTTCGGTGATTGGATGATTGTCGATTGGGATTGGCTGGATGCGGCCCTGTGTGCCAATCCTGCTATCGATCTGCCGGCGATCCTCGGAGCCGCAGTGCCAGGCGAGTACGCGGCCGATTTAATCGACGCCGCTTTGTTAGCACGCCTGTCTTTGGTCGAGATAGTCTTCGCCGGGATGTCTGATGGCCGTGGTTTTTCACTTGCGCAGCAGTTGCGCAAGGTTGGCTACCACGGTCATTTACGTGCCAGTGGACCGTTAATCCCGGATCAATACCCACTATTGGAAGAGTGTGGCTTCGGTAGCGTCGCGCTGGCGGATGTAGATCTGAAACGTCACGGCGAAGCGGCCTGGAAAGCCGCATGTGGGCTGCGTCCGACGCGCGATCCACGCGGTATGTTCGCACCAGCTGAAAACCTTATTGCCGAATCAGCTCTCGGTTCCGGAGGTTCGGTACTGGCTGGTTTGGGCGCGACGAAAATTCGCCGCTAGCGCCTATCCTACGTTCTCCGCAGTCGTTCTTTAGAAAGGCGTCTAAATTAGATCCGTATTAGGCGATCCGACTACGCAAGAATTGATCAATAGCAACATTGACAGTTTCCGGCTGTTCCAGATTGACGGTATGGCCGGCCCTAGGGACTGGTGACATGGCGACGTCAGACAAACCATCTGCCATCGGTTGCGCCGCATGCGCCAGCGGCAGCACGGCGTCCTCTTGCCCATGCACAATCAGGCTTGGAATCGACAGACCTTCGAGCTCTGCCGTCAGGTCGCGTTTGTCTAACCATGAATTCGCTTCGCGGTAGACTGAGCGCGCCGGTATTTCGCACCACTTGTCCATCCATTTCGAAATGAGTGCGGGGTTGTCGGCGTGGGTGCTTGGGCCGAAACAAAGACCGGCAACCCACTCGGCGAACGGCCGAGGTACCAGGCCATCAGTATTTAGCGCAGCAAAGGCTTCACCATACTGCTGGCGCTCCTCGTCCGAGTAGGCGCCCGCGTAGGTTGCGATGAGGATCAGTCCGTTCAGTCGTTCCGGATAACGAAGTGCGAATTCCAACGCCATGAAGCCGCCCATGGACATGCCCGCCAATACACACTTGTTGATCTCTAATTGGTCTAGAAAGGCGCGACAATCTTCGACTAAATCATCGAGCTTATAAGGCGAATTGTAATCGGCCGTGCGTGCGCGATGATTGTAGGCCAGCACGCGGTAGCGGTCTTCAAGAGCAGCCAGTTGCGGGTTAAACATTGACCAATCCATCAATGTGCCATGGCTGAAAACTACCGGCTGACCGTGGCCTCGATCGACATAATGCATTGCTTCAAGCATGACAAAACTCCTGCACTGATCTGGTCAGCCCGCCACCTTCGCCGACAAGGTATTTCTATAATCTGTTTTGGTCGTTGGAATTTTATTACGGGCATTCATGTCCCGCGATAGGGTAATGACAGCCATGGACCCATTGTCGGTTTCCGATCACCGAAAACGATTTCCGATACGGTCGCGCCGTTAACCGTCTCGGCCCTGGAATTTGGGTAGGATCTCGCGTGCGATGGCTGCGATGTTGTCGCGGGCCATTGCGGTCGGCATGGTGCCGAACTGGGTCTTGACCAGAATGCTGCCGAAGCCCGCCAGTGTCGAAAATTCTTCCAGTTTTTCGCGGGCGGTTTCCGGGCTGCCGATGATCACCACGCCTTCCTCGATCAGATCGTCGATAGTTTTGTGGTGTCCCACTACGCCAGATGCGGCGATCTTCTTGAGGGACTCGGGGCTCGTGTATCCGGGCGGCAGTAGCATCTGGAGCGGGATGCTGAGCAACTGGTTGACTAACGCTTCGATGTGGGGCTTGGCCATCGCGCGCGCTTTTGCGTCAGTCTCGGCGATGAACATCGACATGGACCAGGCCAATTGATCCGGTGATGCGGTGTAGCCGGATTTTTCCGCGGCTGCGCGGTATCCATCGAACACCTTCGCCACCGACTTGATCGGACTCAGGGTCTGACAATAGGTGTATTTCATGCGAGCCGCCCACTCGACGGTGTCGCTGGACCCTTGCGACGGGACCCAGATCGGCGGATGCGGTTGCTGATAGGGCAGGGGCCAGGGATTGACGTATTTGAAGTGATAGTGCTTGCCGACAAACTCGAACGGTCCCGGCTCGGTCCAGGCGCGGATGATCAGGTCGTGGGCTTCGTTGAACCGGTCCTTGGAGTGCGCCGGGTTGATCCCCATGGAATGGTATTCAGCGCCGATGCCGCGGACGAAGCCCGCAATCAGGCGGCCCTCGGTGAGGTTGTCGAGGATGGCGTATTCCTCGGCGATGGTGAGCGGGTTGTTGACCAAAGGTAGGGCCCGGCCCAACACACCGATCTTGCCGTTTTTCACAGTCCGCGACAGCGCGCCTGCCAGTACCGCCGGAACCGGCATCAGGCCATAGGCGGTCTGATGGTGTTCGTTGACGATCACGCCATCGAAACCCAGTTGGTCCGAATATGCCATTTCGTCGAGATACCGGTTGTAAAGCGCAGCGCCCTTGATCGGGTCGAAATTTGAGTTGGAGAAACTGATCCAGGCGGTGCCGTTTTTATCGATGGCGTCGAGATCGACGTCAGCGTAGGGCATTAGGTGGAAGTTATAGAATTTCATGTGGGCACCCGCGCGATGAAATCATCGACGGCGGCGATAAATTCCGTCGGTTTCTCAACGTTGGGTACGTGGCCGCACGCCGGGATGACGACTTTCTCCGCACCGGGAATCAATGCTTGATAGCTGTCGGCATATTCAGGTCCGAACGCCCGGTCGTTGGCGCCCCAGATCACTAAAGTTGGCAGCTCTATGCGCTTCAACCATTTGAGCATGGCGGGGTTGTAGGCACGCGGTTGCCAGACGAGCTTGGCGGTCGTGAAGTTGTTCTTGATGGCTGTGTCCGCGTTCTCGGGGGTCATCAGGCGTTCCATTTCAGACAAGGCTAGGTCCTGATCGTAATAGGTGGCGCGGAACCGCTCCTCGGGAGTCAGCAGGAAGATGTCGACACTCTCGGCACCTTCGATAAAGTTTCCGGCGGCGTCTACCAGGGTAAGGCTCGCGAGGCGCGATGTGTCGCGGATCGCCAATTCCGCCGCAATCCAGCCGCCCAAGGACAGCCCCATCAGGTGAACCTCGGAGAGGTCGAGGGCCTTGAGGAAATCTAGATAGAAATACGCGAGGTCTTCGATGCGCTCCAGCCAGTCGGGGTCGTCGGATGCGCCGTATCCGGGATGTTCGGGCACGATAAGGTCATAGGAGCGAGACAGCGTTTCCATGAAGGGCAGCCAGGCGCTGCCGCCGCTCGCACCGTGCAAGAACACCAAGGTTTTGCCCGCCCCTTTACGGCGCATAACGATTTCACAATCGTGCAGTTTAAAACGGGTAGGGATCGGTTCCCCGCCGGCCTGCGTGCTGGTCGCGTTCACTGTGTGCCGTCCCCCCAAATTGGTTTTTTATGGCTTCTTTCCGAGAGCTTAGCGCCCCCTTCGATGCTGGGACAAGGATGACTATCGATGGGCCGGACAACTGGTATTGCTGGTTCAGCAATTTGGTGGATCGATAGTATTTCCATAAACAATAAGCTGTCACTCCGCTGCGGCCTGTAGGCGATACATCGTGCCGACGACGCTTGGCGCATAACGACCTGGGGCAAAGGTATCCGCTAAGCGCGCTTTGGCGCGCCAACCGGTACAGTGCCCGGGTGCAACGACGCGGGGTTGCACCAGCGTATTGAGATCGGCAATCGTCTCTTCGATGCGCTCCTCCATCACTTTGCCGGCCAGGTGATAGCCACCCAGTACGACATCGATCGGGACCGTCCCAAACGCCGCTTTCGCGCTCAAACAGGCATTCACGATACCGGCATGGGAACACGCCGATAACACGGAGATCCCGCGCCCACGTACCTGCGCAAGCAAATACCGTTCGTCCATGATCAAGGGATCCGGCGCGCCGGCCTCGCCATAGAACGAATGGTGTCCGTGCAGGCCGGTTTCATAGGTCGTTACGCGTTCGATTGCGCCGCTGGCGTAGAAAAAACCGTCACACAAGGTGTGGGCTTCGGCATGCGTCGCGATCTTGCCGCCGCTACGACTCATCTCATCGAATGCCGGCTCCACTGGTAGCAGTATCATTACCCCGCTCGGCAGCATTACCCCGCGTTGATCCGGACGGTCCGGATGTAAATCAACGATCAAGGGCTCCGCTAAACCAGCCTTGGCGCGCGCGCTACTGATGGCGGCGATGACTTCGGGAAAGCCGCCACTATGATCGAAGTGCCAATGCGAAAGAAACAAACATTCGATCTTTGCAAGATCGATATTCAGACGCTCGGCGTTGTCGAGCCAATACTGTGGGTACGGGCCGACATCGAACAGGACAGTATGCTCAACGTCCTTGCACCGCCCCGTTACTAAGACGGAAAGGCCATGGCATCCGCAGCACATCTGGTCCAAAACGGTCTTGCACTCGTGACCCTCGAAGTGTCGAGAGGGTGGCGTGCGCGCCGCGAGATGTACGACCTCAGGTATCTGCGGTATTCCTTCATCGACGCTGGACAGCGTGTCGGTCTCATTGTCCATCACGACGAGCAGTTCCAGCGCGTCGAGTTCGACAGTGTCGGCAGCAGATGCGTTCGAGGTCATGGTGGTACTCGCTGTTGGAATTAAATATTAGTATAAGGCGGGCGCAAAAGTTGTGTCTTGCGCGGGAGTGCGATGTACGAGTTGCATCAAATAGTGCGTAGCATTTGCGAACTTGCCGAAGCGAAAGTTCGCCGCTCAGGAGCCTCGCCGACCTAGCGGCATTCTGTTTCGCCTTAGAATTTTAGGTAAACTGAGTGAAACCCCCTGCGCGGATCCCATCATGGTCTATCAACTTCGTATCGCCGCACCGCTTATCGCGGCTGTCATGTTCGCCGCGCAAGTATCTGCGCTCGAGGGGCTCTATACCGAGCAGCAGGCTGCGAACGGAAAATTGAACTACGACAAACACTGCGGCGAATGTCATCACCTGGCGCTCAGCGGAACTGGACATGGCGCAGCACTCGCCGGACCCAGTTTCCTTGCCAAATGGGGAAACGAAACGATCGCAAGTTTGGAGACGCTGATCCGTGAAGAGATGCCGGCCGGCGCACCGAACTCGTTGAAGCCTTCGGTGAATACGGCGATCACCGCGCACATCTTAAGAGTGAACGGGGCCGCGGCCGGCGACACGGAGCTTGCGCCCAACACCGGCCTGATCATTGGCGTTGCGGTTCAAGGTGACGCGTGGGATGCGGCGGCGGCACGTGAGGCTGCTGAAAACACTGGACCGATTATTTTCCAAAGTTGGTCGGACGCCGGCGTCATCGCCGATCAGGCGAACAAGGCGCGGGGTTTCGTCAATCGCACTATTGACAACTACGAACCGGTTACCGATGCCATGCTCGCCGCACCACCTGCGGGCGCGTGGCTGAGTTGGCGCCGCACCCAAGATGGCCAAGGCTATAGCCCGCTCGATCAAATCGATCGCGACAATGTAAAACAACTCACCCTGGCCTGGTCGCTTACGATGCGCGAGGGCAGTAACCAAGGTACCCCGTTGGTACACAACGGCGTAATGTTTCTCACCCACCCGCAGAATGTGATCCAGGCATTGGACGCTGCCACCGGCGATCTCATCTGGGAGTATGTCTACGATTATCCGCCAGAATCTCAAACCCTAGGTGGGCCTACGAAGAATATCGCGCTCTACGGCGATAAGGTGTTTCTCGCCACCTACGATGCCGCGCTCGTTGCGCTCGACGCACGCACTGGCGATGAGCTGTGGCGTACGGTGAAGGCGGACTATAAACAGGGTTACACCCATACCTCTGGTCCGGTGGTCGGTGATGGCGTGCTCATCAGCGGGATCAACGGTTGCGAGCGCTACAAAAAAGGCGGTTGCTTTATCACAGGCCACGATCCCGATACTGGGAAAGAGTTGTGGCGTACCTCGACGATAGCGTTGCCCGATGATCCCAACGATGCCACCTGGGGCGATATCCCGTTCGAGTTGCGTGCCGGTGGCGACACGTGGATGCCTGGCACGTATGATCCCAAATTAAAGCTTTTCTTTATTGGCACCGCCCAGGCCAAGCCGTGGGTCGCGGCGAGCCGTGGTATGTCACCCTTGGACGCGGCGCTGTACACGAATTCCACCTTGGCAATCGAACCGAAATCCGGCCGTATCGTATGGCATTACCAGCACATACCCGGTGAAACCTTGGATATGGAAAGCAGCTTTGAGCGGGTGTTGGTCGATCTTGATGATCGCCAATTCATGGTTACGGTCGGTAAAGATGGCATCTTGTGGAAGCTTGAGCGCGCGACCGGAAAGTTTGTCGATTTTACCGAGACGATTTATCAAAACTTGTTTCTACCACTCAATCGCAGCACTGGTCGGCTGCACTACCGCCAGGACATTATCGACGCCAAGATCGGTGATCCGGTATCCGTATGCCCAAGTATTTACGGCGGCCATAACTGGCAGTCGGCGGCGTATAGTCCCGCGACTCGCGCGGTAGTCTTTCCGATGTTTCAACTCTGTGTGGACATGGTCGGGCGTGAGGTTGAAATGACCGAAGGTATGGGTGGTTTTGGCGGCGAGTCGCGGGTCTATGAGATGCCGGGAGCGAACGGCAAGCTCGGGCGGCTAGCGGCCTGGGATATCAACACGATGACCGAACGCTGGCATCATACGCAGCGCGCGATGTTTGTCACTGCAGCGTTGAATACGGCCGGTGGATTGACGTTTATTGGCGATCTCGATCGATACTTGAAGGCATTTGACACCGCCGACGGAAAACTCGTGTGGCAAACGCGTCTCGGCGCGGGACTCCATGGTTACCCGGTGTCGTATGCCGTTAATGGCCGCCAATATATCGCCGTGCAGGCGGGGCTCGGCGTTCTAAAATTGCTCACCACGGCGCAAAGCCCTGACATCCATCAACCTAGTGGTGGCAATCAGATCTATGTGTTTGAACTGCCGCACTAAGGTGAGAGTGAATTGCCAAGATAGTATTGTGGTGACAAGGACGCCTACCCGATCCCGTGATTAATCTGCTAAAACATTTGCCCGTGCGCTTAAGGCTCGCACTCTCACTGTATGTGTTGTTCATGGCCTCGCCAATCCATGCTGAACCGAATGCGGGTCTCGGTAAATCCGTCTACAAAAAAGCGAACTGCGTTGGTTGCCATAAATGGCACGGCGGCGGCGGTGGCAGCTACGGTGGGTTAGCGTTGTCACTACGTGACACGCCGTTGAGTCGCGAGGCGCTGATCTTAGTGATCCGCTGTGGTCGGCCGGCAACAGACATGCCTTATCATTATCGCAAGGCTTATAAGGGATCCAACCGCGAGTGTTATGGATCGAATTCGGCGTCCCTCGGCGATGCAACACCGCCGCGTGCGCGTTATTTTCTGTCCGATCGCGATATCGGCGCGGTCGTCGATTACATCCAAACGGATATCCAAGGCCGCGGTACACCGGGTTATGATGATTGCGTCGCATTCTGGGGCGCCGACGCTAGGCGCTGCAAACTCATGGCGCAAGCGCAATTAAACGGAGAGAAAAAGTGATGGTTCTGAAACTTATACGGTGGTTGCTATTGACCGCCGTTTTCTGCGTAGCCGGCAGCGTATGCGCGGGTGAAACTATCAGCGAGACGACCGGCGAACGTCTGCTCGGTGCCGCGAATGAACCGAATAACTGGTTGCATCACCATGGCACCTACGACGCCCACCATTTCTCCAGTCTGGCCGAAATAAATCGCGACAACATCGGTGATCTCAAGGTTGCGTGGACCTTCGCGCTTGGCGGCACTGACGGCGGCGGTATCCATCCGACCGCAGGACTTGAGGCGACCCCGCTAGTGGAAGATGGGTTTATGTATGCGATTGACGGATGGGGCGTCGTCACAAAACTCGATGTGGGCGAAGGGCGCGGAAAATTTGTTTGGCGGATGGATCCGGGCACGGATAAAGATTGGGCTGGCGAAGTGGCCTGTTGCGGCGTTAACAACAGAGGCGTCGCCCTATGGGGCAAACTCGTGCTCTCGCACACGCTCGATGGTCGACTCATTGCCACCGCAAAAGACACTGGCGAGATCGCATGGGAACGACAGATCGGTGCGCCGGAAAGCGGTGAGACCATTACCGTCGCGCCTTTAATCGTCAAAGATATGGTCATCACGGGTGTGTCCGGCGGCGAGTTCGGTATCCGCGGATGGTTGGAGGCAACAGATTTAAATTCAGGCAAGCGGCGTTGGCGGCGTCATACCATCCCTAGCCCCGACGAACCCGGGGGTGATACCTGGGCTGATGACCACGAGGCATACAAAACCGGCGGCGGTGCCACGTGGATAACGGGGTCATACGATAGCGAGCTCGATTTGATCTACTGGGGCGTCGGCAACCCGGGACCGGATTGGGACCGCCATTATCGACCCGGCGACAATTTATTTTCCAACAGCACGATCGCAGTGGATCCGGACACCGGCGAGATCAAATTTCATTTCCAATACACACCCAATGATCCGTTTGATTACGACGGCGTCAATGAACACGTGCTCGTCGATACGGAATATAAAGACAAGTCACATAAGATGATGTTGCACGCCGATCGCAATGGCTATCTATACGCGATCAACCGCGCCGACGGTTCATTCATTTATGCAACGCCATATGTCAAACGCATTACCTGGACGAAAGGCATCGATCCCGACAGCGGGCGACCGCTCGACTATGACCCCGAAGCGAAAATACAAAACTATGCAGGCGTCGCGTCCAGCCGCGACAAACTGAAATCCGACTTAATTTGCCCTGGGCTTATGGGCGGGAAAAACTGGATGCCGATGGCCTATAACCCAAATCGACAGATCCTCTATATACCAGTGAACGAAAGTTGTAATGCCACCTCCACGAGTCCGGTCGACGACGACGGTAAGAGTATTCCGCGCGAGTGGTTTACTGCCGGCGGGATGCATAATCCCGAGCGCTTCTCAGGTAGCCTCGTCGCGATCGACGTCAAGGCCGGCAAGATGACAAAACGGATCGACACCGAATACCCAGTTTTGAGTGGGGTGCTGGCGACGGCCGGCGATCTTGTCTTCACGGCAACACCCGACGGCGATGTCGTGGCCTATGACGCCGAAAACTTGGAAGAATTGTGGCGCTTTCCAACGGGTTCTGGCCTAAATGCGCCGGTGATCACCTATGCCGTTGACGGCAAGCAATACATTGCCCTTTCCGTAGGTCTTGGCGGCACCATGCCGAAGTGGTGGATCGAAGCGGTGCCGGGACTCGAAAACGTCAATCCGAGCGCGATGATCTTTGCGTTTTCGCTATAGATTGGGGTCAACAACAATTGAAATAAACGGCGCAATTCCATGCGTCGTCAAATAATCTGAGGAGTATTTATATGTTGATCGTCGCTGTTGTATTCGAATTCGTACCGGGCGGCTTCGACCGCTGTAAAGACTCGATAATGAATGCGATCGAGAATTCGCGCAAAGAACCCGGTGCGCAGATCTACGACTGGGCGATTGATGTCACTGCACCCAACCGGGCTATTATCTTCGAGGTGTGGGACGATCAGGCCGCGCTCGATGCACACTTCACCCATCCCTACATGGACACGATGGTCGCCGCGTTGAGTGAAGCCAACATCCGGGGTGATATCACCCATTACTCAGCCGAGATCTATGACGTCAGTGGTAAGCGCGATATGGGGTTTGTGCTGCCGACCAAGTAGGGGGATTGAATCCTAAAAGGTTGGGACTCATTTAGACGCCATCAATCTTCACCAAATGGTCGGGAACATCGCCTGCGCATGGGACACCGCGGCCGCGATGGAGGAAGGATCACTACTCCCTTCCTTCGGCTGCCTCCGTTGTGGTCTATTTACCTCGGCGGATTTTGACAACAAGTAACCCAAGCGCCGAAACCAACAAGGGGAGCGCTGCGGGTATCGGGACGACTTCGACGTCGGCCGCCGTGTAATAGAAGATATCCGTTTGATTACCCGCGCTACCGCCGCCAGAAATCGGGGAGACGGACGAGTGCAACAGGCTCACGCTGGCCCAATCTGCTGGCAGAAATGCTTCTATCAGTTGGAAATGGGCGATGATTTCCGGGCTGTATCCCGACAGCGTGATATCCGATCCATTAGCGTACGTCCAGCCTGAACCGGTATTTCTTGAAAACTGACCGTAAAAAATCTCCCAACGCACGGTTGAATTCAGCCGGACGTTCAATATTGGAGACGTGCGCCGCGTCGAGTTCAACGTAACCGGAGCCAGCGACGCGCTCATGCATATTTGTCATCGCGGCTGCGGGGGCACCCATATCATGGGTCCCGGAGATGAATAGGGTTGGCGTAGAAATCGTCGACAGCCGATCCAAATAATTTAATTTTTTTTACGCCCCGCAGCAGGCGAGATAACCGTCCTTAAACGTTGCCATGATCACCTTATACGCTTTACGCTCCCGACGGAGTCAGTGCTTCAAAGACATGATGGTTGGCATGCGCCACCCGTTTCTGACGGGTTCAATGTAAGAGGCGATGACAACGACAGTATTTCCTTACGCAGGATGTAAGCCGGCGGTTAGCGCGACCGCTATGCCGAAACTTCTACTCAAACCTACAATTGAGACGTGTCGACGGTGCTCCGGATGGTCTTGTAGAACATTGAGTGCAGCATTTGCGCTGCACGGGTTTAACTACCGTTTCATAATCTGTAGTGATGTATTCGATCACCGCCATAAGGCGGCGGTAGGATTCTCGTAGTATGTGTTGTCAATTGTAGGCCAGCACTGCTATTAATATCAGCAATTGCTTTGAATATTCATACGAATCGAATTCTAACATTCGCTGATGCTCCACTAGAAAGCCCAAAGTTTATTTCCAACGAAATTCCACAACAACACGATTCCCGTTGCGACGATTTGCGCAACAAAATAGTGGAATGTGAATGTATGTACCAAGCAAAAAACAATTAGTGAATTTAACGCCATGCCGACTGCGTAGATTACAAGAAATCGCATAACCGCCGTTTTATGTGACTTGGCGCTGCGAAATGTAAAACGATAATTCAATGCATAACTAACAGCCGCACCTACTACGTAACCCACAGTCGTTGCCGATGTTTCATTCGTTGAGAATATTTCGACAAGGACGACAAGAACAACATAATGGACACTAGTTGCAAGGGTTCCGACTCCGGCGAAAGAACCAAATTCCCTCAGTGTCTGCTTGGCTGCGAAATTGCTACTCACCCGGCATAACTCTCTACACACGAAGACGTTTCAATTTTGGTTGTACGCCAGAAATTTGTCTTTATCTTCTCAACAGGCGTGTTGTGATTGGCAGGTGGTGCGCGTGATGCCGCCGTCCTAATATGCGACCTAAACTGACCGTAAAAAATCTCCCAACGCACGGTTGAATTCAGCCGGCCGTTCAATGTTGGAGACGTGCGCCGCGTCGAGTTCAACGTAACCGGAGCCAGCGACGCGCTCATGCATATTTTTCATCGCGGCTGCGGGGGCACCCATATCATGGGTCCCGGAGATAAATAGGGTTGGCGTAGAAATCGTCGACAGCCGATCCAAATAATTTAATTTTTTTAACGCCCCGCAGCAGGCGAGATAACCGTCCGTAGACGTTGCCATGATCATCTTTCGAATGGCGTCCATCTCATCGGGTCGGCTGTTGATGGTCGGCTGGGTAAACCAACGTTCAATAGTTCCTTCAAGCACCGAACCCAATCCATTTTCACTAATTGCCGCGATGCGATCGTCCCACACCTTGATCGCTTCCGGCGTATAGCCGGCGACGCAGTTGCATGAGGTCGCACTAAGCAAGCGGTCGGCGTGATCTATCGCCATACCGAGCGCGGTCATGCCGCCCATCGAAAGCCCGGCGAAGTGCGCGCGTTCGATGCCCAGGGCATCCATCAGCGCAACCACATCCATGCTGAGCTCTTCGAAACTGTACGGTCCGGCGGGGACGGCCGTGCCACCGTGGCCGCGATGATCGTAGCGCACTATGCGGTAGTCATTTTTGAAATGATCCACTTGAGCTTGCCACATCGACAAGTCTGACCCTAACGAATTTGAAAAAAGCAGTACCGGGGCATCGGCCGGTCCGTCTTCGGCGTAATTAATTTCGATGGTAGCGGTTTTTATGGTTTTCATAGCAATAAGGTCTCCCAATTTCGTGCCCCTTAGTGTAGTGCATCGGAGGTGGTAAAAGCGTTATAACAACACCTGCTATACGCGCGCCGCACCCGAACCAAGCAAAGGTGCTACCTTGGACGTAATACGGTAGGAGACCCGACATGCCCGATAGTGAAATCTGCCGCATGAGCGCGGCCCAGTTGGCGCAAAAGATCCGCGCAAAACAACTCTCCCCAACTGAGGTGATCGATGCCGTGCTAACGCGCATGGATCAGCTTGAACCGACCATCCATGCATTCTGTACACCGACCCCAGAACTTGCGCGCGCTGAGGCTATGCGGATTGAACAGGCAATTGCAAAAGGGGAAGAAGTCGGGCCACTGGCCGGCGTGCCGGTCGGCATCAAAGATCTGGTGTGTACCGAGGGCATTAAAACGGTTTCGGGCTCTTTCGCCTACGAAAATTTCGTTCCCGATGAAGACGATGTCGTGGTCGAGCGGCTAAAGGCCGCTGACGCGATCATCATCGGTAAAACAAACGTACCCGAATTTGGCTATAGCGGCGCCGGGCATAACCCCGTGTTTCCGACGACGTGTAATCCATGGAATGTCGAACGCACCTCCGGTGGATCAAGCGCTGGATCCGCGGCCGCCGTAGCGTCCGGTATGGCACCATTTGCGATCGCGAGCGATGGCGGTGGATCGGTGCGTATTCCGGCTGCGCATTGCGGAATAGTCGGGATGAAAGCGTCGATGGGGCGAGTGCCTTTGTATCCCGGCACTAAGGACGAACGTTACCCGGGGGTCTCGAGTTGGGAATCGATTGAGCACATCGGGCCAAACGCGCGCACGGTTGAAGATGCCGCGCTCATGTTGTCCGTGATCGGCTCCGGCCCCGACGCGCGAGATCGGCATTCACTACCGGGTCCGGAATTTGATTGGAATACTTGTTTCAAAGATACCAATCTGAAGGGTCTACGCGTTGCCTACAGTGCTGACTGGGGCTACGCCGCCGTTGATCCCGAAGTCCGGCGTATCGTGGGCGACGCGGTAAAGGTATTTGAAAGCGAGCTTGGCTGCCATGTTGAACAAGCGCATCCGGGTTTCGATGATCCCTATGCCGGATTTTGGGGCTTGGTTGCCGCTGAATCTGATCTAGCAGGCATGCGGCGGATGACTGCGGAATTCGGTGACCGCATGACACCGCATCTGGTCGACTTTATTAATAACGATTGGAGTGCCGAGGATCTTACAAACGCCGTCGTAACCCGGAAGGCCGTGAACAATAAAATGTGGCGCTTCATGCAAAACTACGACTTTCTACTAACGCCGACCCTCGCGGTACCGCCTTTTGCGCTGCATACCCAAGGCCCGGAGAAAATCGATGGCCGCATCGGACCGCCGTTTGCATGGCTGGCGTTTACCTTCCCCTTCAACATGACGGGTCAGCCCGCGGCCACCGTGCCCGCAGGCTTCACCGAGGATGGACTACCGGTTGGATTACAGATCGCGGGGGGACATCTAGCTGATCCGATGGTGTTGCGTGCGGCTGCGGCGTTTGAGGCAGCCCGCCCGTGGGCCGATAAGTGGCCGCCACTCGATGCCCTATTGAAATAGCGATCTGATTTGGCGAGCAATAAACGCATTTTAATTTGGGCACCTGTTCACGCGAGCTTGATTGCGCTCGCCTTGTTTGCAATCCAGTTCTTGCTGAAGTTCGGATTCGGTGGGTCAAATGTCGTGTCCACATACTTGCCGATCGCAACATTGGTCGTTCCGGTGATTGGATTTACCCTGATCGCGCTATGGAATCGAACCACTCGCCGCATGAGTGTGCTACTCGCTGCCGGCGCATTAGCCATAGGACTTACCTGCTGGCAGTTTTTTTTTGCAGCCCAAAGTGACGCTGGCGGTCACGCCCAACTCGTGGTTTCCGACGCGGTGATCGTGCTTAGCATGATCGTTGCCATTACCGTTCAAGCAGCACTCGGGTTAGGTGTCGCCGTCGTCATCCATTACTTTGGCGAGCGGCGTGAAGTCTAGTGCCGGTGCTGGAAGAATTACCAAAATAGCGTTATATAGAATCAGCTGACATCCCAGCTCGAAGAGGAGATTACGATGGCCGTGCGAGGTATCGAGACCGTCGACTTGTCGGTCGACAAAGACGAGCTAGCGGGGATCTTAAAACGCGATGGCTGTGTGATCATCAACGACGCGGTTCGGCACGACGCCATCGACGCTATGTTGGCAGACCTCGATCCCTATCTAGGACGTAAGGCCTGTGGGCAGGGTGATTTCGTCGGCTACCACACGAAAAGGCTGCATTCGCTTATTACCAAGACCGAGCACGTCGGTAGCTTCCTCGTGCACGACAAAGTCTTGGAAGTGATGGATCTGACCTTGGGGCCGTGGTGCGATAACTACCAGCTCAATTCCAACTCGATAACAGCGATCGGTCCAGACGAGACGCCGCAGCCGCTGCATCGGGACGATTTGCTTTATCCGCTGGCCCATCCTAGCGAGCGTAACGCCTGCACCAGCACATTCTGGGCCTTGACCGATTTTACGGAGGACAACGGCGCGACTCGGCTCATTCCCGGCAGTCACCTGTGGGATGATGAGCGCGTGCCGCGGGAGGACGAGACAGTACCGGCGGTGATGTCTAAGGGATCGTTTTGTGTGTTTGTCGGCGGTACCTACCACGGCGGTGGACGAAACGTGACGAGCAATGAATGGCGTATCGCGATGTTTGCTGGTTACTCGCTCGGTTGGTTGCGCCAAGAGCAGAACTGGTATCTCTCCGTGCCGCTCGATATCGTGAAGAATCTGCCCGAGCAGCTCGCGCGGCTGCTGGGTTACAACATTCACAAGCCGTTCCTTGGCTGGATGCAAGACTTTCAGGATCCGTGGGATGTCATAAACGGTTATGAGGAACTGTCATCGGGTGGCGCTGACTTGTATGCCGACGGTGCCGCCGGTCCAGTTCAGGGTGACAGTGTCAAGATCGCTTGAACTCGGCTAAACGCGTTCGCATTGGATTTCGACGAAGGAGAGGGTAGTGGCACGACATACGGAATACGTCCCGCACGGCGTGATCCCTGCGGCGCTCCTCGCGTTTAACCACGATTTTTCCATCGATGAAGCAGAAACCCGGCGCCATCTCGCCTATGTCGGCGCAGTTGCCGGTATTACCGCCGTTACCGTGAATGGACATTCGTCGGAAGTTCACGCCTGTACGTTCGACGAGCAGGCGCGAGTCCTCGATATTGCTGGGGACGAGATCGGCAACGAGGTGCCGTTGATCAATGGCGTCTATGCCGATGGTAGCATCGAGGCGGCGCGAATCGCGCGGATGGCAGACGTCGGCGGCGCATCCGCGCTCCTGTGCTTTCCACCCCATTCAATGCGTATGGGTGGGATCCGTCATCGTCCCGAAATGGCGTTGACGCATTTTAAGATGATCGCCAATGCAACTGATCTGCCGCTGATCGTGTTTCAGTATGGTGACGAACTGGCTTATTCGCTTGATACGCTGGTCAAGCTCGTTGAAGAAATCCCCACGATTCAAGCAGTGAAGGACTGGTCACCGGCACAAGACCACGAACGTCATATACGCGTGTTACAAACGCTGCCGCGCCCGGTCAATGTACTATCGACCAATTCCGCGTGGTTGATGTCGTCGCTGGTCATGGGTGCGAACGGCTTGCTATCGGGTGCGGGCTCGGTGATCGCGGATCTGCAAGTTGCGTTGTTCAATGCGGTCAAATCCGACGACCTGAAAAACGCCAAGGCGCTGGCCGACCGGATCTGGCACACGTCTCAAGTGTTCTATTGTGATCCGTTCGGCGACATGCATAACCGGATGAAGGAGGCGCTGGTTTTATTGGGCCGTCAGGAACGTGCGGTCGTGCGGCCGCCGCTCGTCAAGTTATCGGCTGCGGAAATCGGCCGCATCTCGGCAGCTCTCGATGCCGCCGGACTGGAACGTACCGTTGGCCTACAGCGGCCACGCGCTGCAGCGGTGTAGCAAGGTAATAAAAATGGGGTCGGAGTCTGAAGGCTCCCCACGAAAAGCTGATCAAAAACAAATAGATAGGGTTAGGGAACCTGCATGGCATCCAGTGATCTGATCGATAGCGATATCAATTGGTTCACTGGAGGACACCATGCAGGTTAAAGCAATCATAACGAATACGCTCTCAGGTGTGTTAATACCGATGCACAAGTGTCGTCGTGAGGCGGTCTATGCGGCGGTCGGTTCGGCGTTAGAAGGGCAGGCGTTAACGGTGAGTGCGCTAGGCCGTGGGCTTAACGGACTTATCGATGAGAAGTACCAGATCAAACGTATGGACCGGCTACTATCGAACCACCATTTGCAGGCTGAACGCGTATCCATCTACAGGGCGGTAGCGAAGTTGATGCTCGGTACTTGCACGCGACCGGTTATCGCAGTCGATTGGTCAGATCTGGATGGGTCGAAGCGTCACTACCTACTCCGCGCATCACTGATCATCGAGGGTCGTTCGCTAACTGTGTACGAGGAAGTACATAGGCTGTCGGGTAAAGACAAACGAGTTACCCATAAGCGGTTCTTGGATAGTCTGCAGGAGATCGTACCCGCCGCCGCCCAACCGATATTGGTGAGCGATGCGGGTTTTCGCACACCCTGGTTCAGACAGGTGCTGGCGCTCGGTTGGGATTACGTCGGGCGTATTCGCAATCGGCATCTGGTGCACCGTGACCCGTGTGAGCCGTGGTTCGACGCAAAAATACTCTATGTTAAGGCGACTACGAAAGCGAAGGACCTCGGCGATATCGAGCTGACACGTAGCAATCCCTTGGGTGTACGTCTGGTGGTCGTGCGGCAACCCAAACGCGGCCGTAGCAAATGGACACTCGCCGGACAACGTGCACGTTCAAAACACTCCGAGCAACATGCCGCACGGGAGCGCGAACCTTGGTTACTCGTCACCTCTCTGTCATCCCAAAGTGCACGCGCTAAGCGCGTGGTCTCGATCTATGCGGGGCGCATGCAAATAGAAGAGGCGTTTCGCGATCTGAAAAGCGGGCGTTTTGGTTTGGGTTTCGAAGTCTCACGCTCCCGGATCACGCAACGCATCGCCGTGCTGTTGCTTATCGCGCTGCTCGCGTTACTGGTCGCCTGGATCATCGGTACGTGTGTCGAAAACAATAACCAACAACGACGCTATCA
>JAJFJQ010000009.1 GCA_021773835.1 Gammaproteobacteria bacterium | reverse complement strand
GCCAAAGCCACTTTAGCCTTGAAGGCCGGGGAATGATTACGTCGCTTTCTTCTCATCGCCTCTCTCCTGAGCTTGTCGCTCATAGTGGAGGAAGACACTTATCTCCGTCTACATTTTGTACAATCAACGGGGTCCACTACTGAGAACTGCCGGACCGATGTGCTCGGCGGTCACCGCTTGCACTGCCAGCAGTGCGATAAGGACCGCATTGCTTATAACTCGTGCCGCAACCGTCATTGTCCAAAGTGCCAGGGACTTAAAGCCGAGCAATGGTTGGCCGCGCGGCAAGCGGAGCTACTCCCAGTCGAGTACTACCATGTGGTGTTCACCCTACCGGCACAGATCGCCGACATCGCCTACCAGAATAAATCGGTGGTCTATGATCTGCTGCTCAGAGTCTCCGCGGAAACACTGTTGACGATCGCTGCAGATCCGAAACACTTAGGTGCCCAACTCGGGATCACCTCGGTGTTGCACACCTGGGGCTCGGCGCTCGTCCATCATCCACATGCCCACTGCATTGTGCCGGGCGGTGGGCTCAAGGGCGAACGCTGGGTGCCGTGTAAACCCGGGTTCTTCCTCCCAGTACGCGTGTTGTCGCGATTGTTCCGGCGCTTGTTCCTGGCCGCGATCCGCCACGCGCATCGTGACAATAAACTGCACTTCTTCGGTGACCTGGCACCGCTCGCCAACACAACATCGTTCGATCAATACCTAGCGCCGCTCAAGCACACGAACTGGTACCTCTATGCGAAGCAACCGTTTGCCGGACCACAAGCCGTGCTCGCGTATCTGTCTCGTTATACCCACCGCGTCGCCATCTCCAACCATCGACTTATCGCCCATGATGATCGTGGCGTGACCTTCCAGTGCAAGGACTACCGCACCAAACACTGTGTGCGATACAAATCCATGACCTTGAGCACCGATGAGTTTATCCGGCCCTTCTTGATCCACGTTTTACCTAAGGGCTTCCATCGCATCCGTCATTACGGTTTGCTCGCCAATCCCGTGCGGCGCGATAACTTGACGCAATTACGTCAATCACTGAACTCGCCTAACGAACTCGACGGACCTGACGTTGAAACGCCCGCGCTGTCTGCACCCACGTTCGTGTGTCGAACTTGCGGGACACCGCTACAGATCGTAGAGATACTCAGTCCAAAGGTCAGAGCACCGCCATGACGCGTGTGGTGATGCTAAAAAAAATAGACGCGCCAGATCGATGGTGGCGGGCGCTTATGGCTGCGCCTGAGTTAGACACCCATAGTGCATTTGCCGCAACTCGCTATTCGTCAGGAAAACCGCTCTGGCAACCATCTATGACACCGGCAGTTAACTCGCCAACACCGCAATCAGTTCCGCCATCGACGCCGCGGCCTAAACAAACCCCATAGCCACAGCCACGCGGTTTCCTCCCCTGGGCGTTATCGAACACCCGCTTTAACGCCGTCGAAAATCCGCAGCGTCGTATCGTGGCGGCTGTCCAATAACCCTAACCATTAACGGTCACCCGGAAAAGCAAAGGGCAAGACCTGACCCTGAGGGATCCCCGCAATTATTCGACTGAACCCGCAGTTGCGGCGCACATCTGAATTTGTGCCATCGCACGACAGATCTGGGCGTTCGTGTATTGCTGTCGTCGCCTCAAACTTTGCCAGCCGATTGTGAATGTCGATAACACGGCTCGATGACTAATCGTATTCGCTTGGTACAAACGGCTGTCGCCAATCGTCTTTGCGATCTGACCGACAATCCAAAGGGCGAACATCGCAATCGCAGAGATCAACAGCGCGATATTGAGGCGCTCTTGGGAAAAGCTGCGACAGTGGCGCAAACTGAAGCCGTTGCGCGTGTTCTTGAGATCCCGGAAAGCTTCTTCGATCTGCATCCGCGTTCGATACAACGAGACAATCTGCTTCGCGGTGTACTGTTCGAGTGGCAATGAGCTCAACAATAACCACGGTTCACGTCCCCCTTTAGCATGCTTCAGGCTCACGCTGCTTTGGATCTTTTTGCCGCGAAGATTTTTATGTTTCCGGTTTTTGACCTGTCCTTGGTACAGATAGAAGTGGCCTTCGATTGAATTCGATCTAGCCAGCAGGCCGGTGAACACGTAGCGCGCGGTTCGCGTGGCTTTGGTGTACAAACTTTTTGCAGCAACCCACTCATGGCCTTCGTCAACACGACAGTAAGTCGAGTGTCGTACACGCCCGACGAAATCCCAACCCTGTTCCTTGATGAGCCGAAACCACGGGTTACGAAACCCCGCATCGGTGACGATGATAGGCTGGCATCGCTCGGGCAATAACGTCTTGAGCGTTTCGATAAATTCACGATGTGCCTGACGCGACGAATACATCTTTTCCGGGTAGGTACTTTCCCAAAGGACTAAAGCACGACCCCCGACCGGGACCGAAGCCCGTAAGAAATGATATTCACCGCAACGCGTCAGGCCCGACCAATCGACCAGAATAACCGGCCGCGGGGTACCACCCACAAGCCATCGCACCATCACTTGGTAGGGTTGTCGGCGCTGGTTGTGTAACCGCTTATTGCCGAACAATCGGTCCATTCGCTTAATGACATGCTTGACGGCGACCTTTGAACTCAGGTGGCGACCGAGTCCGGCTATCGATAAGTGCCTGCACTCGCACAGCGTTTTTGACGCCAAAAGCAAGGTGCGATGGACGCGCTTGTCGAGCCCGGTGGACGTGGGCACGAAGACTCGATTTAATAATTTGCTGAAGTGCACTGCGGGAACTCCTGATGCTAATTTCTTTGGTCGGAAATCAGTAGGAGATCACGTCTCGCGGTGCACTTCAATCTCGCTTTTTCGCTACGTCGCTGTTTACACGATATTTTTTGACAATATTTGTGGGGAGCCTTCAGGACCTGACCCCGAAATCTTTCTTAAATTAAGTAAACTGCCCCGGGAATCAGCCCAACTCAGAAATTCAGGATGAGCATGGTTTCGAAGACGAGGAAATCGTCGTCACCGAACGCCGCTTTTGCCGCGCTGTCGGGCGTCGACCACGCCAGCGCCGCGAATACGTAAAACTTCGGGTTGGGAACGTACTCGACCATCAGGTTTACCTCGTCGGACCAGTCGGTACTGCTGAGCGGCGTGCCGAAATATTGCGGCTCATCCAGGTCGAAACGGTAGTAGTAGAGATTCAGAATCCAGCGCGGCGAGGGCTCGGCGTTGAGCTTCACCATGTGGGTGATCTGGTTCTGGTTGAACAGGTGGTACTGCCCCGTGACCTCGCCCTGGTACCACGTGTCCCAGCCGCGGGTGGCGGTGGTGAAGAACAGGCCCCGGTACTCCTCGTTGTCCGGGGTGTCGGGTTCGTCGCCGGATAGCCGCATGTAACGGTAGTGGACCGCCGGTTGCCACTCCCAGTCGTCGATGCCGTAGCGCGCCTCCACGTACCATCCGTCGGCGGCGTTGTCGCGGCCACCGCCATCGTCATCGTCGCCCCGCTGCGCCACGTACTCCCCGAACAGCGACAGGCCCGCTAACGCCGGCAGCCGGAGATCGGCGCCGCGCACGTTCCAGACCGTCATGCCGTCGACATTCAGCCGGTTACCCTGCAGGATCTTGAAGAACATGAACCCCAGGGTGCCGCGATCCTGTCCGAGATCACGCTCAAAGTTTACACCGGCCAGCCGTGCCGCGCCGAAGTCACGATCGCTCCGTAACCAGAAGGTCTCGACCCGCAGCCAGTCGGTTTTCATCCGCGCAATTGCCGAGTTGCGCCACGCACTGAACGGCAGCAGCCAGTACTGACCGTCGTCGGCGCCCGTATCGAGATTGCCGTCCCCGATCACCAGGCCGTCACCGACGATGTAATCCTGTGCGCCCACCGAAACGTCGAACGTTGCGTTGCGCCAGCCCACGTGCAGCAGCTCTGTTTCGAGCTCTTCGTCGCCGCCACGGCCGAACAGGCCTCCCACCTCGCCGTCGAAGAACGATCCGGCGAGCACACCGCTGGCAGCGGCGTAGACGCTCGAGTCGCCCAGTGCGCTGTTGAGCTCGACCCAGGGCTCGATCGACGCCGCCATGACCGTACGCTTCGTGTCGCCCGGATCATCGACTGCGCCGGCGCCGTAATTCACGCCGCTTCCGGTCTGAAAGCTCGAAATGGCCGTGACCCCCGTGTCGAACGCGACCGGGCCAAGCTCGAACTGCTCCGCGGAAGAGATACTGCTGGTCAGAACGGCCAGACAGCCCGCAAAAATCGCAGGACCGCCGCGCCGAAGGCTCCGGGGACGTCGCATCCGCTCCGCAATACGGTCGCGATGCAGGGAATCAGAACTTCGGTTCATGCAACCGGGGATTGCGCAGTTGCCTTGAGGTACTCCGGCGGCGGTATGAAACGGTAGGTTTGCTCCATCTCTACCGCCACCTCGGGAAACCGAAACTCCTCGCTAAACCCCGGTGGTAAGAAAGGTTCCAGTTCATCAATGTTCGAGATCCCGACGACCGTCCCCGGCGCCGGTCCCTCGCTCGCGTAGCGGTATTCTTCCAGCCAGTTGAGCATGTCATCGCGGGTCGGCGCCGCGATGACCGCCTGCACCGAAGCAACGGTGATGATCGCAAAAGTTAATGAACGCATGATTACTCCGTCAGTTGATAACTATTCAATCAGTCCGCAGACGCGGAGCTTGTGAGAACGAGGACTACTCGTCCGGATCGCTGATCCAGGTTTTCGTTGCGAACCCACTCGCCGCGCTACGCCACTGCTCTTCGTTCGCCGAATCCGACTTGAAACCGCGGCGCCACTTCGCTGGCGAACATTACCATCGAGCGTTCGATTTTTTCGAACGGCAAGGCATACAGATCGCAATGCGCGACGAAATGGTTGTAGCCCATTTCCATGTGGTGTTCGATTTTCTGCGCCACCGTGTCCGGAGAGCCGACAAATAGGTGTTCCAGCAGCCCTTCCAGAACGTCAGGATCGCCAAGGCTTTTCAGCATATTAAATAACGCCATCCAGGATTCGTATCCTTTGATCTGGTCATAACGGGTGCTGTCCACGGTGTAGTGGTGCGATTGCAATTGAAAAAAGCGGGTCATTGTTTCGCGTGCAATTGCGTAGGCTTCTTTATCGGTCTCGGCAATGACAGTCGGCACCCAGTTGATCCGATCAGCACTGGTGTCACCGCCGATTTCCGCAGTCACACTCTCCCATTCCTTGATGCTTGCGGTCTGACTTTCCGGACTTGGATAGCCCGCGTTCAATACCGGCAGACCCATTTCGGCGTATTTGCGTGCGCTAACCGGATTGGCATAGGGTCCGTAAAACGTGATGTTTTCGGTCCTTGGCCGCGGTCGCAATTCGACCTCCCGAGTGACGCTAATGAACTTGCCTTCATGGGTAAACGTGCCTCCGGCCAACGCCTTGCGCATGATCGCCAGCGCATCGTCAAATCGTCCCTGGGCGTCCGGCATGGGTACACCGTACGCCTCGTGCTCCATCGGTGCCGTGCCGCGACCCACGCCGAGATAGAGATGTCCGTTTGTTTGATTCGATAACATCGCGATCTCGGCCGCTAACCGCAGCGGTTGATACCAGGGCAGCACCAAAACGCAGGTGCCAAGACCCAATTCCGGGCACTGCGAAGCGATCTGGGACAGCGTGATCATCGGACTTGGGGTCGCGTAGTAATCGGTGAAATGATGCTCCGCGACCCAGGCTGCTTCATAGCCCAAATCCCGCCCCAGCCGAGCAATCCTCATGCGTGTTTCGTAGATTGCGTGATCGTCCGAGCCGAGTACATCCGTCGGGTTAGCCGAAAAATCAAAATGAATTTTCTGTGCCATTGACAATTCTCCAATTGGGCGGCTTAGGTTACTAGTGTCTATTTACATGTAAGGTCGATCTGTTGTAGCGATCTGAATAAATCCCCCTCGGTCTGCGCTTGTTATCAGCTGCGCGACCGGCGTTTGTGCAGTTGCAGCTGACGAGAGACTTTGGCTAATTCCTGTTCTACCTCGCCTAGTTTTGCCTCTACCTGGCGCAAGCTGCTGGTCACACTCGTATCATTAACGCGCGATCCGGGCGTCAGACTTCCCGAGTCCAAGATCCGGGTAAATACTCTGACAATTTCATCTGGGCTTATTGTGTCCCCAGGCTGATACCAATGGTAAAGCCAATTACACATTCCCATAAACGCGTGAACGAGCAATCGCGGATCCTCATCAATGACTTCGCCACGCTGGATGCCGTTTTCTACTTCTTTTTCTACTAAGCGATCTATTTCTCGATGCATCTTGGCCACGACCTTTACTGCCTCGGCCGGTAGATTGGCCTCCTCGCGAAAGAGCAACCGCATCAGCGAGGGCTCGTCGGTAAGAGAAGCGATCTGCAGTTCCATTGCCTGGCGCACCTTTTCCGGTCGCGACACAGGGCGGGCCACAATATCTTCTAATTCTTTTCGATAGTCAGTCAGGGATTTTTCGAATATTGCGGTCAGCAACGCTGCCTTACTTTCAAAATAGGTATAAAACGTGACTCGGGAGATGCCGATCTGGGAGACGATATTGTCGAGCGTCGTACCCCGGTAGCCGTGCCGAGAAAATTGCACCGCGCCGATGCGGATGAGTTCTTGTTCCATTAGCGCGCGCGAGCGTGACATTGACTCTACTTTTTTCCTCTCGTACTGGTTTCAGATCGGTTCATGGCCTCGATTCCTTGCTTGACTAAACTGCGGGAAACAACTACTTTACTTCGAATCTGTTAATTTAACTCTACGTAAAGAACAATGTCTATAGCCGACCAAAGTTGGCTAGTTTGAAGGAATACCTGACGCTGGGCAGAGCGTACAGCACAACATTGCGGTTTCTTAAGCACTGAGTTTCCGTTTAACAGCCATCACGATTTAGAAAAGCATGGAGGGAACGTAGCAGGCGACTGGCATCTGGTTCTACCGCGCAACAGACCCGTGTAGATCCAAACTAACCGAACGATACACGGATTGTATCGACAACTGATAATTTCTAGGAAATCTATATGTTTAAACTATTTTGTTACGCACTCACCGCGGCGTTCGCGACGCAGGTGCTGGTTACGCAAGCGTTTTCGCCGGATGACCACCGAGCATGGATCAAGGAGAACCAGGCGGCGACGCCTCAGTTCGTCGATGGCGATACCATCACCTTTGAGAACGCCGATCTGATCCGGCCGTTCATCCCGGTGGAACAGCAGGAAACGCTGATCTTCGACGGGATGGAAATGAAGATCAAAGATGCCGGCGACCTGACGCCGTCCGACGCCTACAAGGCGGCCACCGAGCAATTCGCCGGGCAGGCGACGGTCGCTGCCGACGGCGCGTTGGAAAACTACACGGCGGGCCGTCCTTTCGATCCGACCACATTCACCCCCGGCAGCATGGAAGACGGCTCGAAGATGGCCTGGAACTGGACCTGGCGTTGGGAAAACGAAGGCCTCAAAATCGAGGAAGTGCACTGGGTTTGGGTTCGCGAAGGCGGCGAGCACAGCAAGCACTCGATCATGGCCGAAAACAGCGGCAAATACGACGAGTATTACACCGGCGGCGGCACCTTCGAACGCGTCCTGGCAGGTCCTTACCAGCGTGTGATGATGTCCGCTCGTACCGATCTCGCGTCCACGGACTATAAGCTGAACGGCGGTGAGGGCTTTGCGAAGAACACGGCGTTCCGTGAATATACGGGCTTTACCTCGCCGTTCGATATCGGCGGTACCGCGTTCCTCATCTTGCGCTACAACGACCCGCGCAAGACCGACGACTCCTGGGCCTATATCCCGAGCCTGCGCCGCGTGCGTCGTATCTCGGTAGAAGTGAAATCCGACTCCCTGCTGGGTACGGACCACACCCTTGAGGATTTCTACGGATTTAATGGTCGTGTGATGGAGCACAATTGGGAATACGTTGGTTCGGCGAAGATCCTCGCCGTCATCCGCTCACGTACTACCGATACGATCTTCTACGGCCCGAACGGTTGGGCGCCGCTTGACAACTGGGCACTGCGCACGGTTGACGTCGTGCGCCAGATCCCGAAGAGTTCTTCACATCCCTATTCGGAGAAGTTCCTCTACGTGGATCGTGATTCAGGCGAGGCGCCGTATGCGAACGCTTTTGACCAAAGCGGTCAAATCTGGAAGATCTGGCAGATCCAGAAAGTGTGGACCGAGGATCCTTGGTACCAAGATAATCAGAAAAAATTTGGCGCCCCTCTGACGCAACCGGGAACCCGCAAGGCTGCTTTTCAGAGCATCAACGTTATTGACCTGCAGAACGGACGTGGAACGCTCGTGCCCTGCCGCGGCAATAGCTTCCCGAATACCGCATTCACGAAGGTCAAGCGTACGCACGACGTCAACTTCCTCACCGAGGGACGTTAAACATATAAAGTTAGGTATTTTAGTATTGATTCTAAAGGGCCGCCTCGTGCGGCCCATTTTTCACGACGCATGTCCTCTTCGCGCCGATGGACTTCATCGCCAAGTTGGCCGCTCTTGTCCCTAAACCCCGCGTCAATCTCACGCGATTTCACGGGGTTGTGGCTCCCAATAGGGTGTTGACAACTTAACTTTCCAACTCAACCGTAATTTCGCTACGTTTTAATTGTTACGCTACAGCTGCGCTCCAAGACGAAAATGCGCGCGAACGAAAAAATCGATAATTCTTCGCTGATACGAGATGCCGACCGAGATTGAATAAGTTGTGGACCTCTGCGTGAACGCTTACAAAGCGCTGAGCTTGCTTCACAGATTTAAAGCGTCGCATACCCCGCTCTCTCACCCTCGTCGGCTGATGCGATAGCTCGGCTCGATTGTTCGAATATTGCGACGTGTCATGCACCGCATCCGACATCAATTCACGATGCGCTACGCCGTAGCTTTTTAGCTTATCTGTCGCGATCGTTCTTGGTTCTTGACGATGTGCATTCAACAGCCATTTAAAGAATTTCTTAGCTGCAGTGCCTTCACGACGACGTCGTAGAAACACATCGATGCTCAACCAGTATTGGTCGCCCGCTCGCGACAAATGCTGTTGGAGGTCACGCTCAACTGGGTGCTCGACGCTGATCATTGATAGCGTCCCCCTTTCGTTTCCCTACGTATATTAGAAAACGCTAAAGGACCGTTTTACGCCCTGAGCCGTTCGTCAAGCGTTTTTTGCTGAGGTGAGCTCGGCCCCGCGACGTTCCAACGCCTTGAGATATGTGGTCTCGTTGTAGGGTGTTCGGGATTGCCAGCAGCGGTACAAGATGCGTATCCACTTAAAAGCTAGCGCACGTGTCGCCACGTTATGTGCGGCGCCTTTTTCGCGTTGCTTGCGATAATACGTACCTGCCCAATAGGAGTGGTAGATGGTTTTCTCGGCCCATTCAACGAAGGTTTGGCGCACGAACGTCGGACAAGCCCACCGCCAATGCACCCACGTTCTCTTTCCGCTGCGCTCAGTGACAGGCGCGATCCCGGTATAGCGTTGAAGCTCCGCGGCGTTGGCAAAGCGCTCACGATCTTCGCCGAACGCGACCATGAGTCTTGGCGCGAGGGTCGCGCCGGCACCGGGAAAGCTCGAAAACAACGCGTAGTCTGGAATGGGCGAGGCCAGGGTTTCGATCTCGTCATCAAAACGTTTGATCAGTTGCAGCGTCACGCGTAGCTGCTCGGTCAGGGCGAGTGCTTCCATCGTGTACGGGTCGACGACAGCGGGGTCGTCGGTCAAAGGACAAGCGGCCTGGATAGCTGCGATACGTTCCTCAACTAGCTTCGGGCGATTGACACGATGCTCGCGAAAGAAACTCACCAAAGTACTACGACGTGCGCGTTTGACCTTTTTCAGTGTTGGCCAGCGAGTAATAAACGCACAGAACACCAACGTGTCCTTGTGCGAGAACCAGTCGACGGGTTGCGGATAATACTGCTTTAACGCGCTTATCAGGCGATTGGAGAAACGCTTGCGGTCTTCGACTAACCGGCGCCGCTTCTCGACTAAGTGTGACAACTTACGCATCGACGTACTCTGCCGCTTAAGCGGATTGATCCGCTCGCGATGGCGTACAAACAAATCGACGGCGAGTTCGGCATCGGTGGGGTCATCCTTCGCGCCAGAAGCGTTGAACGCCTCACGGTACTTCGCGAGCATCGCAGGATTCACTGGATACAGTACGAAGAAATCGTACTTCTGTAATGCATGAACGATTGGTCCATAGGACGTTTCCAGGACAACGGCCACCTGGCCATTGAAGCGTTCTCGAATGGACAGCGCCCATTGCTCGATGTCTTGGGGGCTATGAACGATGCGTTGGAACTCTCGCGTATCAGAGTCCGCGGGTTGAATACAAATATCGTGCTTGGTGTCGGCCCAATCGATGCCGACGATGGCCGAGAACATTTTATCCGTCACCTGGTGCATGGCAAATACCTCCCACGGTGCTAGATTTTGTATTGGGACATGCGTGCACGAGTTCTGCGAAGCCAATATGGGAGTCGGTGCAACGGCAAGCCCTGAGTATTCGTTGACGAACTCAAGCGCACCTGCGGGCTCGAAACCAAAACGGTAATCATCGCGTGCTCGGGCACTTATATTCGTAGCCCGCGGGTGCATGTCCCGCATTCACTAACAGTTACCTGCTAGGCGGATCTAGGATCGCAGAAAACGGGACGCAACGACCATAGTGGGCACATCGGAGACGGTCGCGGCGCTATTTTCCGCTCGATTGAATGACCGTTATTGGTGAAAGCAGCCTGTCGTTTAATCTAGGGGATAAGGTTCAGCTCACGCAGATCGGCTTCTGGCAGCAACCCAGGTACACCAAGGGTAGCGAATATTTGCGCCGCTCTAACACTTCCAATTGCAGCATCACGGTCTTCGACTAATAGTTTCAAGCCTTCTCTTCTCTTCAATGCTCCTCCCCATGCCATAGACGCGCGGTTCCTTTGGGCTGATTGTGAAGCGCGATACCAATACCATTGGGCGATTGGTGCCGCGCTTATGTTCGAACATGTCGTGGCTGGCCTATTGACACTTGTTGTTAGCGTTGCCAGGGCGTTTAATTCGAAGGCGTATTGAAGGCGTCAGGATACGTTGTCAAAGAAAACGAGGTTCTACAGTTTCTGCAACGTGTGCAAGGCGAATTAACAATCGTTGTAGAGAACAAGTGAATACGAACATGGTTAACGCAATTGTGGTGCGGAATTTTTGCGGTATTCCACATGGTTTAGGGCTAGGACGAAGCCCGGAAACTCGGAAGTTAAAACATTCGTTATTAATTAATGCGAGTTCGGGAGTGCCTCTTTTTCAATTGTTCGGCGCCTATGACGATAACATTCGTTCTCCACCATTGATTTCAATAAGGCGCTTAGTGAATAACGTTCCGCAAGCGTTAATGTTTGAGATGGAATTAGCAATAGCGATCTCCGCAGTGGACAAGACGGCCGCGACCAAGTGAGTCTGTGCATCCAACTTCTCCAAAGCATCCTTGAATTGAAGAACTCTCTCAATTTGGGTATCAGGAGACTTGGAGTTTGAAACATCTATTTCTGGCCGTGCCGCTACGGCTGCGTTGGTAGCTCGGAGTAGCGCCGAACCAAAATTAAAAGTCGCCGCATCGATCGATGCATCAGCGCGTGCCTCAAACAAAGCGTTAATTCCGCCCGAAACGTCGATCCTCTTTCCTGGATTTTTCCTCAAAAAGGCCAAATTTAGATCTCTGTAGGATTCAAGCGCATGGAATAGTGAGAGGCTCGGCAGGGCAGCAAAATAGTTCCATGTGGAATCACTCGTACGTAGAGCGAAGTCGAACCTCGCGCAAATATAGTCATCCTCCGTAGTGAGCCTGCTATCCGAGCTGACCACTTCGAGTTGGCCACCGTTACTTTCACGCCATTTCTGAAGACAATCTGAGCAACCGCGAGAGTCTTCGACCAAAGCGCCGATCCGATGGTCGAAATCGACGATCTTCTCTGAAATTTGCGCCATTTTTTTCGAAGGTTGATAACAGATGTTCTTAAGTTCGTCACTGTCGGATCGCATAGCTAGGCTAGCTAAATATTCAGACACTTCCTCTCGAATACTTACAGTATCGCCAATTAGATCCGAGATTTTAGGGTGAACTTTCGCGTAGTCGCTGAGGAGGTACGTAGTTAGTTCATTAAATCGATCGAAAATATCCATTTCGTCCATCATCTGTCTCTAAGGATCATGCGCGCCTGGATTTCTTCCCCAATGAATAACGAGTTTTCAGAGTGAGTTCTCTGAGCTCGTCTTTTGTCAGGCGGATGGACAACGCTTACCCGCAGCGATCAATTGCGCCGAGGCGAGAATATTGACCTGAGAAAATTAGCGGAGCAGAAGAAAATGTTTAGCAGTGGGATAAATACTTTTGGGTTATGAAACATTGGTTGTAATGCAAATTATTAGTGATGTTATGTAGACAAATCGCTTCTGGGTATCGAACCCGAAAATACCAGTAGAAAATTCGCAGTATTCCAGCGCCTAAGCTGTATTTAACGTAACAAGAAAGTACTGACTTGTCATATCAAAATTGCCGAGATCCGCGATTGTCATCCATTCACGCAATTGCACTCGGTCGGAACTGATTTGGAGGCTTCCCTTTCACCGATCCCTTTACAGGAAGGCTTCCTCGGCGCTATCGCCTTATTCTTTAAAGGCTTGCGTGTTTAAGCCGACCGGGATCCGAGTTTCAGTACGATAGACGGACTCAAATTGCTGAATGAGTTTCGGGAAGTTTTCCTTCGCGTACCCCTGCGTTGTCTGATTAATCGTGCGTTTTTGTCCATGCGGCGGTCTCTCGACGTACCCGGCTAGTTAGCGATGTCGTTGAGGTAAATAGAGTTTTTTTAAGTGTCCGGCTAGTGGGAACACGGCCAGTTTTTTGATCGCAACGATCGATGTCATTGTCGGGTAGAAAATCACGAGATGGGCGTTTCGGGTTGTGCGGAGTCGTGAAAGGACGGTGAATACTATTTAGCACGACGATAACAACTTCGACTCCCCAGTAGCTTGATGATCAAAAATTGTGTTGCTAATGTCAGATCGTCGCTATCGAAGTTCGACTTCAACACTCACCGGTTCATGTGATGATTTATGCGGTCGGACAAGGTTGCCGAAACAAGGTCGCTAAGGAACGGCGACCGACCTTCAGGATATGGAGAGCCAATAGATGAAAAGCAAGTCACCCGGAGCCGGCGACGACACGGCATTGTCGACTTAGGCACATGAAGCTACAGACGTTTTTAAAGTACGCGACTAAGAGAGAGCGCGCTGAATTGGCGAGCGTGTGTAATGACTCCGTTGCCTACCTTTATCAAGTCGCTGGGCAGCATCGATACGCGAGTCCGCAGATGGCAACCCACATCGAGCAAGTGAGTCGCCAGATTGCCGCGCAGTCCAGCGAACGCTTGGAACTGGTACCACGAGAAAGCCTTGTTCGCCATCCAGAGATATTTTTCGGTCTATTCACCGAGGCGTAACGGGTGGCCCGTAAATCATCACAACCGCAGTTGAGTGTCGCCGAGTCACAGTCGACGGACGCCTCACAGTTGACGATAGACCTTGCCTGTATCGAGCCGTACGAGCGCAATCCGCGACATGTCGTTAATCCAGAATACGACCGGATCAAAGATTCGATACGACTTCATGGTCTCGATCAGCCGTTAGTGATAACGCAACGGCCGGGTGCCGCGAACTACATCGTTCACGCCGGTGGTAATACCCGCCTGCTGATCCTGAAAGCGCTATTCAACGAAACCGGTGACGCACGGTTTTCCCAGGTTCCCTGCTTGTTGAGGCACTGGCGTCGCGAGTCCGATGTCTTATTGGCGCATCTGAGAGAGAACGACCTTCGTGGGAGTTTGACGTTTATCGACAAAGCGCGTGCCATTGACGATGCAAAGCGGTTATTCGTTGAAGAATTGGACGTTAAATCGGTCACGCTAAGACGATTTTCTGACGAGCTTAGAAAAGCCGGGTACCGGATCAGCCATCCCATCATCTATATCATGGGCTACGCCGTCGGCACCCTACTCGAACTGATACCACAAGCGCTCGAAGGTGGCTTGGGCAAGCTTCAGGTCAAGCGGATCCGCGCCGTGGAATTAGCAGGTCAGCACATTTGGCAACAACACCGTTGTACCGGCGGTGCCCGCGCCTTTGATGAGGTCTTCGCTGCGCTCTGCCGTCGTTACGACGCACCCGAGTGGGACACCGGCGTACTGCAAGGCGCGATAGAAAACGAGATCGCCGAGGTATCGGGATCGAATTTGCAAACGATCCGAGCGGCGTTCGATGCCAAGCTGAATAACCGAGAAGTGGTCGTCCCCGAGTTTGTCGCGCTCAAAGCGCCGCCGGCACGAGGCGGTGTCGATAGCTTGGAGACGGGTTCGGCTGGACCTAATGAGCGCGCTAACAACGACACCGACGAAATGGACTTCTCAGAAGCCGGGGAAGCGCCGATAGTGTTAGCGGATGACAGCGCTCAATCGTCCGATCTCTCGGATGATCCCCAAAGCGACGGTGGTGCACCGCCGCTTATCGACGGAAATGTGTCCAAACCGACCGATCTAAAATCGTTGCGCGGTCGAGCCTGGAC
>JAJFJQ010000074.1 GCA_021773835.1 Gammaproteobacteria bacterium | reverse complement strand
GTTGCAATAATGGCGCCACATATCAATAAGCGCTCGAACGTTCAACATTGTGCAGGGATGGATATGCCGAAACAGGTGGAAGAATACAAAGACATGAAAGAAATCGCTGAGGATGCCGAAAGCACCACGACCCATGATGACTCCGCCATATAACAAGGCAATGAACCTGACGCCGACCAGGGTTACTGGCGCTACGCGGTTAGTTGGTAGTCGGCGCAGGTTATCGCCACGTTAGATGGCTAGAAACGATATTTCAAACGCGCGTCGTTGCAGAGCATTTTTGACTACGATACCGTCCCTATCATTGATGCTACTCCGGTAAATAGTGCAGCGTTGCGAATGAAATATCTTCATACTGCCAAAGCCAACTGGTTTCTGTTTATTTTTGCGGGCGGGATGCTAGTAACTTCTTCAACGTATGCTTTAGTTAGCATTGTCGCCGATATGGCTTCGTCCTACGGCACCAAACTGCTTGCTGCTATATTGCTCACGACATGTGTTGTTGGACTCGCCATTTTCCTTACAGGGATGGCATTCGGGTTTTTGCAGTTTGGTTCGAATCTCGATTCGAAAGCTTCTGGGAAGAATTAGGAGAACCATAGTGATATTTGGTAGGAGTCGGTCGAGCCAGCCATCTAACCAGGCGCTCAACCTGACCCTTGACAGCATCCTCCTTGCGCTTCCGCTTCAGTCCGGTGCTATCAAGGGCAGGTTAGCGCGACGTTAGGCATATTTAATGGACTCCGATGACGAACTTAAACGCCTCTACGAAAAAACTCGCGACGAGTTAACCGCGGGGCAAAGAGCGAATGCCGAGCAGTTCGATCGATCAATTCTCACGTTATCGGCAGGGTTCCTAGCCATCTCCATCGGATTTATCGGAAACATCGTCGATCCCGAGAACGTAAAATTCCAATGGATATTACATTTGTCTTGGGTACTATTCGGATTAACGATAATTGTAACGTTGCGGGGGATGATTTACGGGCAGCAGATCCTAAAGGAATTGCTTGAATCTGCGCACGATTACTATATCGAGAAGAACCCAGACGCTTATGACGATAGTGCGACACTTTCGAAAAAAATAGATCGTGTCAATCGAGCGGTTTCGAATCTCTTCACTCTCGCAGTTGCGTTGACAATTATTTTCGCAGTTCTTAATTCCGGAGGTGAATATATGGCAACAAAACGAACTGAAAATGTCGAAGCGGCGGAAACTGTTAAACGGAGCCAACCTGCTAACACATTTCAGAAACCTTCTGGTGGCACAACATCCGGCGAACAAACACAACAAGAAAAAACAGATGCGGAAAAGAAGAAATAGGGGCGAATATGCCTAACCAGGTGCTGCAGCTGACCCATTACAGCGCACTTTTCCAATGTGCAGATATTTTCACATTTCCAAAGCGCGCTGTAATGGGCAGCTGAGCACAACGTTAGATGCCAGAAATCAATGAAACGTACAGATTTCATCATCTCGGTTTTGTTACTCGCCGCCGGGATTATAGTTGCGTTCCAGATCCCGGTCGCTTTTTACTCGGAAATTGCGAGCGTATCGGTGCTTCCGGAAAGGCTGCAAGACCACTCGAACATTGCTGCATGGTGGGGAGCCGTTTTCTGGCCGTCAATCGTCGGCCTATTGGTCATCGGCGGATTGGTCAGTGTGTTGTGTCTTAACGAACGTATCGATTTTCTCAACAGGATTTTATTTGCGTTAACTCTGGGCGCAGCTCTAGTCGTAATTTGCTACTCCGCACTGAACGGATTCACGTCCTTGGTAGTCACCGGAGGAATGCCTACAATTATCCTTGGGTATGTATTACGAATAGCGCAGAATGCAAAATCACCAGGCATCTAACCAGGCGCTGAAGCTGACCGTTGACAGCGTCCTCCTTGCGCTACCGCTCCAGTCCGGCGCTTTCAACGGCAGCTTAGCTTCACGTTAGATTGCCTGTTTATTTTTTCTTGCCGGTAGCTCTTTCCAATAACGTTGCTGCGCACTAAAGTCGAAATATAACAACGGCACCCGACGTTCCGATGATGCGTGCGGGCCACACCTGAATCGGCGCTTTGACGTGAGAATGCGCCTCGGTTTTCCATTTTTGTGCCGTTGTTCCGCACTTAAACCTTGCTGTAAGCTGAGGGACACGGGTTCTGACGTATATGGCGGGTTTCGTGATCGTCTCCTTTCAATCTAGGGCATCAGTCGACGGGGTTTCGGAGAGGAAAGTGGCAGGCAGATCTAACAAGGCGTTGAAGCTGACGCGATACAGGGTTACGGCGCTGCGCGGTTGGCTTCTGTGGCGCGCAGCTTAACGCAACGTTAGACGTAATCCGGTAACACATATCGCCAATGAATCGATTCAGGACATTAGTTGTTGTTGGGAGTCTCTCTGCAACTTTATTCGCAGCGATTAAGATTACTACTAATAATGAAGTTCCCATTCCGTCCGCGAATGCCGAGAATGGAAACGAACAATTGATCGAAGATCTAAAAACTCAAGATTTTAGTATTTCCCAAATTCCAACTCAGATTGCAGAATCAAAGTATTGTGAAGATCAGACCGAAGATCCGCATTGTTGGGTTTGTATTAATCCGCCGACTCCTCAGACATACTTAGCGCAGTCTGAAGCAGTCCGAAAGGCATTCATAGACCGGTGTCCAGAGTTAGGTCTAGGCGATACGATTGAAGCCACTTTCGATCGCGGCGCGGAAGGACATTAGACGCTATTCTAAAAGTATATTTACGAGAAAATTCAACTGTAGCGATGAATGAAAAATACGTCTAACACCTATGAGGCCCCCTTTCGTCAAGAACAATGAACGCCCGTCGAACGAAGTTCGATAAACATATTCAGTTGAACGTCGGTCTGTCTTTGATTCCAAGTCATTGTCAGGACGTCGCCTGCAATAAACACCTATCGA
>JAJFJQ010000073.1 GCA_021773835.1 Gammaproteobacteria bacterium | reverse complement strand
ACGAGATGACGAGATGACGGGATGACGGGATGACGGGATGACGGGATGACGGGATGACGGGATGACGGGATGACGGGATGACGGGATGACGGGATGACGGGATGACGGGATGACGGGATGACGGGATGAGACGGACTTTAGTTGATCCCTAGGCTGATTCTTCTACCGCCCCTTCTTTCGCAATGCCTGAACTGCAAAATCGGAAGCACGGTTCTCAGTCGTGTTGACGACCGTTCGAGCTTGTAGGGTAGTGCAGTGACGTGCTTGTAGGTCGATCATTGTTACCGCATCAAGTACCGGCACATGAGAACCGCGATTTTGCGTTAGGTGATGATCTGGATGAGAGAACCCTGCAACCGCAAATTTCCATAGATTACCGCTATTATCATACAGACGACCGTAGGCTGGAGTGAACGTTTCAGCATCGATGTAATAGAGTCGTTTGGACAGTGGGTGCTGCTTCCATTTCGGCACTGCCTCAACCAGGTACGCGGTGCGGTACTGCCAGTGTATTTTGGGGAAGCAGTTGCCTTGACCAAAAAATTCGACGAAACGAAAATCATCTGCCCCGAAGGCTCTATCGCTTAAATCCAGTTCGTTATGCCGAAAGAACGGCATCAGCACCTTCACGGTGCCGAGATATCGCCATTCCATATCCATGAGGCGGCCGTTGTAGCCGAGAAAGTCCTCGATCATGATATCGCTGCCGAGAAACGCGTCGGTATTCTGGCCTGTCGGTAGGCGGCGTACGCGGCGTTGGGTACCGAGATACAACCAACCTTCCTCTTGCCGCGTATCGTCTTCGAGTCGGTGAATTAGCACCTGGGTATTGCGAATATCGGACGGATCGAGCACTTGCAGGTACAGACCGTTAAATATCTGCGATTGATTGTTCGGCAAGTCCGGCACGGGATCCATCACGACCCGGTGCTTAAAGCGTAGGGTCTTACCGGCAAAGGAAAGTTCGCGCTCGATCTTGCCAGATCGCATGTTGCGATATTGCCAATAGAACGGCTCTACCTGCCCCGAATCGCCGCCGTAGGCGTAACGCAAATTCCATGCGATTTTGTCGCCGGCGCGCGGATCGTCGATCTCCGGCGGCTCCGGAAACGGGCGCCCCGCAATGTAGTTATTCAAAATTCCGGGTTCATCGGGCAAGCTCGGCTGACCGCGGTATTGTTCCGTTGCCTTGGCGAATTCGGGGTGCACCGGGAACGATTCGCTTTTGGTTACCTCAAGGGTGAAATCGCCATCGGCGATGAGTTTGACCAGTGTTTCGTCGATGAACTCAGCGTAGGCGGTGATATTTGCGGCACTTAGGACGGTGCCGGGTGGCGGCGGTTCAGTCGCATTACTCGCCGCAGAAATGGCCAGAGACAGCACGAGCAAAATGCACTTTTGATGTCTCATATGGCCGTAGAATGCATCCTGTCTAAATGGCGCGAGCGCGACATTGTTTTAGGGCGACGCATCACGCCGCCCGCAAGCTCAATGAGTGTTGCTAGCCCGCCGATGCCTTAGGCTTAGCGTTGGAAGACGCTTCGAGCGATGCATCGATAACCTCCGGCAAGTGGGCAACTCTATGGTCGATCAACTCGTCACTACCGGAAACGATCGATCGCGCAGCTTCGGGCGGACGACCGATCCGCGCAGCCGTCTCGGAGTAGGTCTGCGGCGCCGGTGGTTCGTCTCTCAGATAGTCAGGTTTACCATCCGCCTCGCGGAATTCCGGCATCACCTCTTCAGAAAATATTTGCATACCTTTCATGACCATCCAATTCGGCATCGGTCCAATGCCTCCGCCGCCGAAAATGATACCGCCAGCACCAACATCATCGCAGTATTCGCCAATTTGATTACGCACGGTTTCCGGCGAACCGACAATGATGTAGCGGTCCTTGATCATTTCGTCATACGTAAGCTGCGCCTGCTTTTTAACCTTGCCTTTGTTCAGTGCAGACATGAAGTTGCGGAATGATTTTTGCGTCATGTAGCCGGGTGGAAAAAATATCTGATCAGGGATCTTGAGGCCGGTGTTATAGATCCAACTCAAATGCGCTTTTGCCTCGCGATGTGCCTGCTCGTCGGTTTCGGCGACGTAGGCGGGTACCGCGGCATTGAACATCGACTTCGGTGCTTCGTAACCAAGCAATTTGCATTCTTCGCGCAATCCATCGAACGCCAGCTTTGTAAACCACTGCGGTGCAAAAACCATCATGTAGGTGTATTTGTGCTTGGCGATGAATTGCAACGTTTCCAAGGATCCTTGCCCCGGGATCCAAATCGGAGGATGGGGGTCTTGAATCGGTCGCGGGATCGGATTGACGTTCGGCACATAGAAGTGATCGCCCTGCCAGGTAAACGGGCCCTCGTCGGTCCAAGCCTTGATGATCAGATCGTGGGCCTCAAAAAAACGTTCAACCGAATCGCCAGGCGCGACGCCGTTATTGAAGTACTCGCAGCCAATGCCGCGGACAAAGCCGGAAATGATGCGTCCACCAGAAATGACGTCGAGCATGGCAACTTCTTCTGCCACCCGCAGTGGGTTGCCGTGTAGGGGGATCGCGTTACCAATGACACCGATCGGAATGTGCTTGGTGCGTTGAATCAGCATCGCGGCAATGATGTTAGGCGAGGGCATGGTGCCGTAGAAATTGGCGTGATGCTCGTTAACGCCGATGCCATCGAAGCCGTATCTTTCGGCCGCAACGAGTTGATCGATATATTCGTTATAGAGTTGCCGTCCACGTTCGGGTTCGTAATGCTTATTAGAAAGTGATACCCAGGTTGATTCGAATTCCGCGGTCGGCGGAATGAAAGGGTAGGGCATTAGGTTAAAGCCGTAGAAGCGTAATGCGTTCATTTGGATACCTCCGAGATAAAGCCCGCAATTTCATTCACGAGTTCTTTAGGACGTTCGAGACACGGTTCATGGCCAGTTTCCGGGATTTGCACGAGTCGACTATTTGGTAGCGTCGCGGCAAACTTTTCCGCCATTTCATTTGGGATCAAATGGTCGTCTTCCGCGCGCACTACCATTGATGGACAAGTGAGGCGTTGCAGGCGGCGCTCAAGTGCCAAGTTGTAACGTGGTGCCCACATCAGCCTGGCCGCAGCGGAGAACTCGGAATACAAATGGATCCCCTCGTCGAAGTCGTCCATACCTTCCATGAACTCGACCATAACCTTTTTGTCGTTGAACAGGCGATCCATGAGTTCCTCTGGTCCGAGTTGAAACAAATCTACGCCGGGATTGTCTTCTAGTCGCAGGCCAACGGGAACGATCAAGGTCAAGCTTTTTAATCGACGAGGGTAATACGCTGCAAATTCCGATGCTGCCCAGCCTCCCATGGAATAACCAATCAAATGAATCTGGTCGAGGCCAAGTTGGGTAAAAAGCTGGTCGTAGATGATGGAGAGATCCGAAAAATCGCGGAACCAACTAGGCATTGGCGTCTCACCAAATCCCGGTGACTCGGGGGCAATTAAGTCGACGTTCTCGGCGAGCATCTCGTACATTGGCAGCCAGCGACGCGTGAATCCAGCGCCGTGCATGAACACCGTTGCCTCGCCTTCACCTTGGCGCCGGTAGGCAATCGGGATCCCACAAACTTCCTCAAACGATGGCGCCGTATAGTATTTTGGCGGATGCGGAACCTCGGTTTTTTCGACGGCGTCAATATAGCTCATTGAATGCTCCCTTCAGCGTGTTGTTTGGTGCGCTTGCTCGTGTTATGCGTTGTTCGCCATGCCAGCACGGCAGTCTAACCCGTAATGGCGATTTGTTGGGATGATAAACGCGCTCGTATATCTCCCGTACGCTTGCGAAAGCCGAGCCTGTCATGCTGCCAGGATAAATCAAATGCGCGGCGCATGAACGGGCGAATTCTTCATATAATACAACGACTCTTCCGTGGAACCGGGCCGTGCGTCGCCGTCCAACGGGGGTGCAAGCCACCCACTATATTAAGGTTTTTATATGACGAACGCGATTGTGCTGCACGAGCTAGGCGGGCCGGATCAACTGTTATGGGAAACCGTCGAGGTGCCCGATCCCGGCCCCGATCAAGTTGCCATCCGACATACTGTGATCGGCGTGAACTATATCGATACTTATATGCGCTCGGGTCTTTATCCCGTCGGATTGCCAGCGGTTATTGGGCAACAAGGCGTCGGTGTGATCACCGCGCTTGGCGCAAATGTTAGTCGATTCGAAGTGGGCGATAAGGTGGGCTACGGCTCGGCACCAATCGGCGCCTACGCCGAGGAACGCGTGATGAAAGCAGATCCCTTGGTCAAAGTGCCGCTCGGGATCTCCGATGAACTGGCCGCGGCAACCCAGTTGCGTGGCATGACAGCCGAATATTTATTGTTTCGACTCTATGCAGTGCAGCCGGGCGATAATGTAATTGTTCATGCGGCGACCGGCGGCACGGGGGTGATCATGGCGCAATGGGCACGCACACTCGGTGCACGGGTAATTGGCACGGTTGGATCACCGTCGCGTTTTGACCAGGCGCGCGCAGCAGGCTGTGAGCTGGTGCTTGAATACCAGGATCCGGAATTCGTTGAAAAGGTAAAAGATTTTACTGATGGAAAACTTTGTGAAGTGGTGTACGACTCTGTCGGCAAAGATACCTTCAACGCGTCACTTCAATGCGTCAAGCGCCGTGGGCTGATGGTCGCCTATGGTAACGGGTCCGGCACTCCGGATCCGGTTGAGGTGTTAAGTCTCGCGCGTCAAGGCTCGGTCTACTTAACCCGGCCGCGGCTCGATGACTACGCAACCACGGTTGCGGAAACAGAAGTTTGTGCTGGGCGATTCTACGAGGCCGTCATTAGCGGCGCGGTGACGCCACGCGCGACGCAGACATTTCCGTTGCGAGAAGCGCCGGCTGCCCACCGGCACCTTGAAGATCGCGAGCAGCTAAGCACGCCGGTACTGACGGTCGGCTAGACGCACACTTAATTAAAATGATCCCCAGCCATTGATGCGTACCGGTGGACAGCTCGTCGTTGACCAGTTACTTCGTGAAGGCGTGGGGCGAGTCTTCTGCGTGCCTGGCGAAAGCTACCTCGCGGTACTCGACGCCCTATACGATGCACGCGATCAAGTCGATCTGATTTCGTGTCGCCATGAAGGCGGTGCGACGATGATGGCTGCGGCATCCGGGCAATTGAGCGGGCACCCGGGCGTCGCGTTCGTGACCCGCGGTCCCGGCGCGACAAATGCCTCAATTGCGGTCCATATTGCGCAGCAGGGTTCGATCCCGCTGGTATTAGGTGTCGGCCAGGTCGCACGCAGAAATATCGGTCGTGAGTCGTTTCAGGAAGTCGATTTCGAGGCGTTTTTTGCACCGATTGCGAAATCCGTAAAACAAGTCGACGACCCGGCCGCGATCCCACGGGCAATTGCCGACGCGTTCCATATCGCAAGCTCCGGGCGCATGGGACCGGTCGTGCTAGCGTTCCCCGAGGATGTCTTAACCGCCTCGATCGCATCGGATCCGGTTGCGCCACCTGCAGTCGTTAATACGGCAATCGATGCGGGGACCATCAGGGCAATCGATCGGCACCTCGCTACAGCCGAACGGCCACTCATTATTGTCGGCGGTGGCTATTGGGATGAGCAGGCCCGCGATCAGCTACATCGATTTGCCGGCGCCCGCCATATTCCCATATTCGCCGCATGGCGGCGCCTCGACATCTTTGACCACAACCATCCGTGTTACGCCGGCTTTCTTGGATTGAGCACCCCAGATGCGCTGTGGGAAAGAGTTGCCGAGTCGGATTGCGTGCTGGTTCTCGGCGCGCGTCTTGATGAACCGACCACGCGGGACTATCAAGTGCCCGCTGCTGACCGCAACGATCAAATCTTGATCCATATCCATGCGGATGAGGGGCAGCTTGGCCTTAATTTCACGCCGAACATTGCCGTTGCCGCGCCGATCGCAGACGTGATGGGATCGCTCGACCAGTTATTGTCACCCGCCGAAAGCCACCAGAGCGATTGGTGTGCTGCCGCCCGTGCGGACTTTCTGGCCCAAGAAATACCACCACACGACGATAGTCCGCTCAATCTTGGGCAAGTGATGGCTAGCCTTAACGCGTCGATCCCGAACAATGCGATCGTTACTGTCGATGCCGGAAATTTCACTGTCTGGCCGCAGCGCTATCGACGCTATACCCGACCCGGACGATTCCTCGCACCGGTAAATGGCGCCATGGGCTACGGCGTACCGGCGGCCATTGCGACAGCGCTAGCGCATCCGGAGCGTACGGTGATTGGGTGCGCTGGCGACGGCGGCATGCTGATGACCGGTATGGAATTGGCGACTGCGGTTAAATATGGCGCGAAACCGATCATCCTCGTCTTTAATAACCGTAAATACGGCACTATCGAGATGCATCAGCAACGCGAGTACCCAGGACGCGAGATAGGCAATGACCTAGTGAATCCTGATTTTGCCGCGTTCGCTCGTTCCTTCGGAGCATTTGGGATCCGAGTTGAGCGCACGGCCGAGTTTTCGCCAGCGCTCGAGCAAGCACTTGCGGCCGATACCGTGGCGGTTATCGAGCTGGCGATGAACGTGGAGCATACCGCGTGACGCCACCTGAGCGCTGCACGGTCACGTTGATCTCAAACACCCAAGAGACGACCAGTTTTGTCTGCCCATCGAAGATCTCAATCTTACGCGCAGCGAAAAATGCGGGCCTCGAACTCAGTGCCGGGTGCATGCAAGGTCGCTGCTATACGTGTCGCTCGCAGTTGCTTGAAGGTACCGTCGTCAACTCACGATCATTGTCGCGCTACGCGACGGTGGACCCGGCCGATCTTGGTAATGGCCGAATTCTATTGTGCTCTGTTACACCGACCACAGATGTTATCGTCGCACCAGAAGGGCCATGGGAGTCGAGCGTTGATCAATCGCAAGCAAGGGATCACACATCGACCGGAAGCAGTTAAGTTTCTATATGAGCTTTTCCAGCTATACGCTCATCATACCAACACCAACGTTGAGCCAATGATAGCTCGACGCCAAAATCAAGGTGCCTAATATTGCGAACAGCAGATTGGATTTCGTTGCTAACACTCGCCAGTGTAGTACAGCGACTATTGCCCAGTAGACGGCGGCAATCGCCAAGTGCACCTGCGTGGGGAACCGATCGGTGATGCCGAGTCTATCCACTAGTGATCTAGGTAGTGCGAAAGGGGCGAGCAGCGTAATAGACATTAAGGCATCTATTAGACTTGGCATGATTCCCCATCTGATATGGAATCCTGCGATGCCGGATACTAGGCCCAACCCCAAAGAAGGGGCAACGACAGGACTATTCCCTTTGAAGACATTTGGCGCGTTTGAATCGCCACTTCGTTATTGTGCTAACGATGCGTGATTCGCACGGGCGTCGCGTTTTGAGTCTCCAGATCAGTCAAGGATAGCCACGGCATCAACCTCAAACAGCATGCCGTCGAGAGCAAGGCGTGGAACGGGAACTAAGGTTTGGGCGGGCAATGCTTCGCCAAACAGTAGCGTAAGGTGCAGTGTTATATCTTCTAACATTGAAGGATCGTAATTAACCACATAGGTATTCAGTTTAACGACCTGATTTGGCTTCGCATTCAAATCATCAAGCACGATGCGAAGATTGCCGTAGGCATTTTCTACTTGGTCGGAAAACTTTGGCGGAAGTGCCCCAGTATTATCTTCACCACCCTGACCCGCTATGTAAGCGATTCTAGAGCCACCTTTGGCAACCACCGCGTGGCTGTAGCCATTTACTGCTGGATCGTAAAGTTTTGATGGATTAACAATAGATAATTCTATAGAACTCATAATCGATATTCCTATTTTTGGTTGCTGTGAAAATGCTTTGTTGTGGCGAATGCGCTACTCGTAGAGGTCTTACGCTGTAGTAGCGCAAAGCCTACACTTATCTTACTGTTCCAACGAACGGAACAATCTCTGGCGCCGTTAGAAATCGACTACGAGGAGATCCAAAATGCCCAAACCCGATCCTGACCCCGCAACTGCCCACGTCGCGTGGGAGACGTATTTCAACGCCGGTGACCTCGATGGCCTCCTGAGTCTGTACGAAGACGATGGTATATTCGTTAACGCCGACGGTACCCACCAAACCGGCAAGGCCGCTATCCAGGTGGCGCTCGAGGGATTTCTTGCCAATGGTGGCAGCATTACCCTGGACACGCGTTATGCGATGCGTACCGGGGACCTCGCACTTCTCAGTAACGAATGGCGCTTGCGCGGGACAGGGCTTGATGGACAAGTCCTTGATGCCGGCGGCACTACCGCGGAAATCGTGCGCCTGCACGCGGATGGGCACTGGCGCTATGTTGTTGATCATCCGTGGGGCGGCCAGTGAATCTCGGTTAGCGAGAACTACGGCCCCATAAGAGGCAAGGCATTGCGATGGATCTGATTAGAATGTCGAGGTCGCTTGGATCTAATCCCGCAATGCGTCAAAGGCACCCTCGGCGATCATCTCATCGATAACCGCGCCGAAAATATCCAAGCTGTAGCCGATGTCGTCACCACTATGTGCAGCTGAAATCCAACCGAGTCGCCCTTGATAAAAATAGAGCCCGCGCTTTAGTGCTCGCCGGTGCAGTTCAGTGATCAAGTTTTGGTCTGCGTCCTCGGCGGTCCGTGCGTTGTGTACTTCCTCACGCGTGAAGTGAAGGTGGAATATTGAGCCGATCCCCGTCACCTGGGCCGCGATGCGCCGCTCACTGCATAAACGCCGCAGCCCATCGCGGATCAGCTCGCCCATGGCATTGGTGTAATCGACCAGGCGCTCTTCTGCGAGGGTCTGGATGGTTGCAATGCCAGCGGCTACGCTCATTGGAAAAGCACTGAATGTACCCGACTGAAATACGTAATCGTCTGGGTGGCTGTTTACAGAGGTCCATTCCATGATGTCCTGGCGCCCACCGACTGCTGCAATGGGCATGCCGCCGCCGATGGCTTTGCCGAGCACAGTCAGATCGGGCAACACGCCATAGAGTTCCTGGCCGCCGCCCATGGCGAGGCGAAATCCCGTGATGACTTCGTCATACACCAATAGGATGCCGTGTTGGGTCGTCAACGTACGCAGGCCTTCGAGAAAGCTTTGTTCAGCCGGGATCGCACCAGCGAATCCAAGCACCGGCTCGATGACAACCAGTGCGATCTGATCTGCAAACCGTTCAATCAGCTCAGTCGTGCGGGCGAGATCATTAAACGGTAATACCATGGTCTGGTCGATAACAGGATCGGGCAACAGACAGTGGTAGGGCACACGACTCGGCGCAGCAACATCGCCCCGGTCGCGCGCTTGCGCATTAACCGAAACCATGACGTTTTCCGATTGTCCGTGATAGGCACCTTCGAACTTGCCGATCATCGTGCGCCCAGTGGCTTTGCGTGCAATTCGGATCGCCGCTTGGACGGCCTCAGTGCCTGTCGGCAGAAAACGGACGCGTTCGACGCTCGGGACGTACTGGCACAATAGCTCGGCAAGGACGATTTGGTCTTCTGCTACGCCAATATTCGGCACTCCAGCCTGTAGAGCTCGTTCTACCCCAGCGACGATCTTCGGATGCCGATGCCCCAGCACCAACGAACCGGCACCGACCATGTAGTCTATGTACGGCTCACCCGCGAGGTCATAGATGCGGCTGCCTTCAGCCCCACTTAAATAGAGCGGCTCCGGCGTTAGCCGTTGCGCATAGGCGGCGACGCCATCCGGCATCACTCGAAGTGCACGTTTGTGCAGGTCAGTTGACGGGCCGGTAGATACGGTTTCCGGATTTGTTGCCATGCGATTCACCTCGTGGGTTTAACGCTCAACCGAACATTGCTTCAGTTTCCCATGCCATTAGGGTAGCGCTCTATACTGTACCACCGCCACGATACACGGCCTCGATGCGCCGGCAAAGCGGCCTGCCGGGCCGCGTTTGGCGAAAAGAATGAGGCGCACCTACGGTAATTGCACGGTTTGATTGGCCTGTGCTTTCTTGGTAGGGTCAGCCCACAAAGCGGCACAATCCAGGGCCGCGGGAGGAAATCATGGCACGCTTAGAACCCTTCGACGAAAAGCAACTTACGCCTGGTATGGCGGGACTGGTGGACCGGGTGCAGTTCGATCCCGCCTACGACCGGGGGCTTAGAGTGTTTGCTCACAGCCAAGAATTTGTCGAGCCAATGTGGACCGCCTACGTCGATATGTTTGAAGGTGGCCTGCTCGATTCGCGCTTGAAGGAAATGATGCGGATTAAAGTAGCCCAAAACAATGACTGCTTCACCTGACGCAAGTTGCGATATCCATCGGTGATGGATAAAGGTTTGACCGAAGATAAGATCAAAGAACTCGAGAATTACGAAGTCAGTGAAATCCTGACCCGACGTGAAAAACTGGCGATAAAATACGCCGAAAAAATGGGCATTGAGCATCAGTCAATAGACGATAAATTCTTTGGTCTACTGCACGAGGAATTTTCCGATGCAGAGATCGCCGAGATGTCGATTGTGATCAGCGTATGTATCGGCTGGGGACGTTTGCTGTCGGTGTTTAAGGCTGAAGAGGCTTGGGATTAACGAATAGGACGTAGCGCAATGACCGTAATAAATCCAATCGAAGACGAAGCGTTGTCTACTGGGATGGCCACTCTCGTTGAGAAGTTTAAAGGTGATCCCAACTACGCGAACGGGTTGAAAATTTTCGCGCATAAACAAGAAGTGTTCGAACCGATCTGGGCGGCCTATTTGAATATGCTTGAGAACGGGAAACTCGACCGCGAATTAAAGGAATTGGTGCGGATTAAGATCGCCCAAAACAACGACTGCTCAGCGTACGTTGAAAAATCCTCCTTGCAACGCTCGCCCATGCGGCCCGAACCAGTCCCGGGCTTGGACCAGGCGAAGGTTGCGGAAATTGGTTCCTATGAAATAAGCGATATTCTAGACCGACGTGAAAAACTGGCGTTGAAATTTGCCGAAAAACTCGGCATCGAACCCGAAGGTCTCGATGACGAATTTTTTGATCACCTGCGCCAAGCGTTTTCCGATCCGGAAATCGTTGAACTTGCCCATGTGATCGCCGTTGGTATCGGTTTCGAACGGTTTCTTGCCGTTTGGGAACCGCGGGTGTGCGCTATCTAAATAGCAGGGTCGGATACACGTTTTCTATTCTGTTGGAAGCGTAAATCTGACTCTGGTCTATTCTTTGCCTCACGCACGATTTCCGAGCTGTTTGCTCGGATACTCGTCGCCGCCGGGTTGTCCTCGCAGAAGTCATTATTGAAAATGCATTTCCGGGGACGGACCACGTTTTATCTTCTGGGTAAACGTGGTTTGCCCCTGGTTTCCACGAATGAATAAAAGATGCCTCTACAGAGATTCTGTCTACGATCGCGGATAGAACGGCGGGATGTCCGCATCGTAGTTGATCCAGATCGATTTCGGCTCGGTGTATTCATTTAGGGATTCGATACCGAGATCGCGCCCAAATCCAGATTGGCCAACGCCCCCGAAAGGTGATCCGGGGTGGACGCGCTTATAAGAGTTCACCCACACCATGCCGGCCTCAATGGCATCCGCCATTCGATGTGCACGTTGTAAATTGTTGGTCCATAGGCCGCTGCCGAGACCGTATTGAGTGTCGTTGGCGAGTTCAATTGCCTCGGCTTCGTCTTTGAACCGGGTTACGCAAACGAATGGGCCGAAGACTTCCTCGCGATATACGGTGTCACCAGGCTTCGCCTCGACGATCGTTGGACGTAGATAGCATCCATTTTTCAGATTGGGATCGGACGGTTGTCCACCACCGGTGAGAATCGTGTTGCCTTCTTTGGCGCACACCTCAAGAAAACCAAGAACTCGATCTAAATGCATCTTCGAGGTCAGCGGTCCCATTTCCGTATCCGGATCCAAAGGATGACCGATCTTGATCGACTCTGCGAGTCCGATAAATTTAGAGAGGAATTCGTCGGCGATCGACTCTTGTAGTAATAGCCGCGAACCCGCGATGCACGCTTGTCCTTGGTTGTGGAAAATCGCGAACGCCGATCCACCGACGGCAGCCGGAATGGTCGCATCCTCGAATACAATGTTCGGCCCTTTGCCGCCGAGTTCAAGCGATACGCGCTTTAGATTTCCACTCGACGCTTCGATTATCTTCCGGCCGGTCGCCGTCGATCCTGTAAACGATATCTTATTGACGTCAGGGTGCTCGGCCAGACGTTGACCCGCGGTATGGCCGTAGCCGGGCACGATATTAACGACGCCTGCAGGGAAGCCAACGTCACGCATGAGTTCGGCCATTCGCAGCGTTGTCAGCGGGGTCAGTTCCGATGGTTTCATGACCACCGTGTTGCCCGCGGCGAGTGCCGGTCCAAGCTTCCAGCTGCAAAACATTAGTGGGAAATTCCACGGTACAATTTGACCAACAACCCCTACCGGTTGACGTTTAACGACGTTTAGAAATCCTGGTTCGACGGGCACCTGTCGACCGTCTATCTTGTCCGCGAGACCACCAAAGTAACGAAAATTAAGGAGTGTTCTCGGCAGATCCAAGCGGCGCGTGTCGCGGATCGGATGACCGGTGTCGATACTCTCAAGCTCAGTTAGTTCGTCAAAATGCTCTTCCATTTTGTCGGCTAGCTGCATAATCAGTCGACCTCGGTCGGAGGGGTTCATATCCCGCCAGGCGGGAAACGCGGCTCGCGCTGCGGCGACCGCTTTGTCGACATCTGCGGCCTTGGCCTCGGCGATCTGCGTGAGCTCACTCAAATCGTGCGGATCCGAGACTGATATAGTGGCCCCGTCTTGTGCGTCGACAAACTCGCCATTTATAAATAGCTGATTGCGTACCTGCTTGGGGTTAACCAGGCGTGTTTTTTCTAGCATTGATTGTCTCCGGGATGGGGTTCAACATGGGATCGGGGTTCTGGACCTCTCCAATGAGATCTCCCAGGCCCTGTGGGCAGGTTGGCGAAGCCTCAGGTGGGTCTAAAATTCGGCGGGCACAGGCGGGAGTTCACCGCTCTCATAGCGCTTCTCGAGCCCTGGGGTCAGGTTCTCCCATACGAGCAACATAGAGCGCTTCGGCGAAAATCCTTTGTGCCGAATATCGGCCGGCATGCATGACACATCACCGGCCTTCATCGTAACAACTGCGCGAGGAGCACCGCTGTCCTTATCGCCGACCCGCCATGAGATTTCATCGGACAATTGAATGAACCACTCGACCCGGTCGTTGCCATGATCAATCGGCAGAATGTGTTCCTCCGACGTCGGACAATAGGCGCTGTTCTTTACGATCGATACGATCGAAGGATTCCAGGTAACTGGCGATCTCGATAGGTATTTAAACAGATTGAAAGCCGCGATCTCACCTTCAAAGCCGGGTTCGGCATGTATCTCGGGTTCCTCTTGGCTTACATCGGAAAATTGTCGGTTGACCGGGAAGCCGCGTTCGTCGGTCCGTATTTCGCTATCACCGGGCAAGGTTACAAACCGATCGGCGAGCTCACGCTGAAAGTCGACCGCAGCATCATTGTTACCGTTTTTCGGTCCGCGCGCGGTACCGGTTTCCAGCGGAGCGGCGAATGGATCGAAGCCTGTGTTCGTCCAATCTTTCAACATCGACTTGAAGCAGGCGAGGAGGTTCTGTGAGTCAAAGCGCTCGGTATAGTCGGTGCCGGCTTCGCGATAGGCGCTGTTGTACGTGCCCATGTAGAGATCAACGCTGCCGTAATGATTGACGGTCCCAATCACTTCATCGAAATTGACCCAGCCGTAGAAAAATCCCCAGGCGACGTCACGCATCATCGAACGTAGGAAATTTTCAATATCGACGACATGTGTACCCGTCGGGCTTTTAATCCGCGCAAAATACTCGTCGCGCTCAAAGCTAAATCCACCAATGGCGTATTTTCGGTATCCATTATGCGGATCAGGTGCGCTCTCGCTATGGGCAGTCGTATTGATAGGCGTATTGTCTGCGATGTCTTTAATTGCTGTCGACATAATTGCTACTCGTCATTAAGTTGTGTGCAATGAGGGCGATGCCGTCTCTAGTGCTGGCAGATCTCTGCCCATTTTTCGATCGATTCGTCACCAAGAACCGATTGGATCAAGATCATTGCGAGCCCGTCAGCGCGAAATTGGTAGGCAGCGCCAGCCGGCAAAAGTGTCAAGTGGCCGCGGGACGCGACGATGTGCCCCATTTTCGCACCTTGCGGCTCCCCAGAAAGCCGCACCGCACCTTCTTTATCTTCCGGCGGTAGGGCGCTGGTGTCGCCGGGCTTAATGAAGTGGACCTCCATCGCGCCTTGCATTAGTAAGGCCGTTTCGTCATGCGCGCAGGTATACCAAGGGCTCTCACCTTCTGCACGGGTCGCCTCAATGGTGAATTCGAGGTTTTTGGCAACAACAATCCGTTCCCAGGGCTGCGAGTTACTGGTCACCTCGAACATGTTGGAAAATAGATAGCGCCAAGGTTCATCCTTGCCCGTGATCTCAACGCCGCCTTTGGTGTAGTTGTCGATCGATGCGAATACGGTTTGTTCGTCCATAGCCATTTCCTATTGAACCTTCGTTCGTTTTGTCGGATCAAACGACGGGGGTAACTCTGCCGGTGTAGTTGCCGGTTGATTTTTCGAGCAGCTCTGTCAGCGCCGGATTACGCGGGTCGGGAGGTGTGCTTGTATTTGTCTCCCTAAGTTTATCCATGATTTTGCGACAGCGCGTGGGGCCAGCGTCGGTTGGCAACATCACGGCATCGACCCCATCGATGTCCGTTGCGCCATGTAGCCCGAGCATGTGTTGTTGGGCCTCGATCAATGGCTTGTCTTGTTGGCCGAATGCTACTGTAATTGCTTCTTCCCATAACTGTCCGGCAGAGGGATCGTCTACGTCGTAGCTACGGGATGCAGCCCAATAGTAATACGTCGAGGTCTCGTCCTTCGGGGTGAGAATATCAGTCCCGTAGATCCAGATCCCATCTTCGCGCGGTTTCCCCGCCGGGGTGATGCCAACGTCAAGCAGCATATGGCAGGGCGCGTCCCAGCGCATATACAGCCAATGGTCAACGGGCTTCCCATAATTGCCGAACATCGCATCCCATGCAGGTGGTGCTAAACCATTAGGACACCAGCGATTCGAATACATCGTCGTGCCGCTTTGCGTGATTTCATGCTCGCCGGCTTTGATAGCATCGGAGCCTAGGATACCTTCATGGACAAATTCGACGTGGGTTAGGTCCATGAGGTTATCGCTGATGAGTTCGTAATTTGCGTGCATTTCAATGACGCCGCTGACCGTCGGGAAGCGGTCATCGCTCTGGCAACTGAAGTCGGGGATCGTCGCTGGGTCCGCCATGGCAGGATCGCCCATCCAGATCCACAGCATGTCGTGCGCTTCTATCAAGGGAAATATCGTGGTGCGGGCGCGACTTGGGATCTTGCCATTGCCATGCGGGTTATAGACACATCGTCCCTCGGCGTTGAAGCGCAAGCCGTGATAGGGACATTCGACAATACCATCGAGCAGTTTCCCCCGAGCGAGTGGTGCAAATCGATGCGGACATGTGTTGCTCATTGCAATCGGATTGCCATCGGGTTTGCGAAATAACAGGACCGATTCGCCGATGATCGTGCGCTCGAATAGAGCTTGCTCTACCTCGTAGCTCCAGGCCGCGACATACCAAGCATTGCGTAGAAATGGTTTACTCATGAACGACTCACTGTTGGATACTTTGTGCGTCGGCCCCATCGGGTCGGATCGTGCGCTGTGCCAGCATCTGGCAGCGCAAGATTACGCCCCAACCGTATAATTAGTCGACCAATATATCAAGCGCGAGTGGGACACTTCGAACGCCTATTGGTAGGGCGAAATCAGTTGATACCCGCCTCACGCTGGGCAATTGTATTCGCCCCCAAAAACCGAAAGAATGAAGTCCAATCCGGATCGATTTGGGGACACTATGGAATTCGAATTCGCGGCACTACCGTGGCAGATAATCTTCGGCGCCGGCGCGCTCAACCGGCTTCCTGCCGAAATGGATAGCCGCGGTCTGGCACGAGCGCTGGTGCTCTCAACCCCTGAGCAACGTCATCATGGCGATGCGGTGGCCGATCTTATCGGTGAACGGTGCGCCGGGATCTTCGATCAGGCTGTTATGCACGTTCCGATCGCGACGGTATCAGCAGCACAGGCCTTGGCCAAATCCCTTAATGTGGATTGCACCGTATCCATTGGCGGTGGCTCGACAACCGGGCTCGGTAAGGCTTTAGCGTTAAAATCAGACCTGCCGAACATTGCGATCCCGACAACCTATGCCGGCTCGGAGATGACCAATGTCTGGGGATTGACGGAGGAGGGCCGCAAGACCACCGGTCGTGACAACAAGGTCCTGCCGACGTTTGTTATCTATGATCCTGAACTAACGCTCGATTTGCCCGCGTTCATTTCCGGACCCAGCGGTATCAACGCGATGGCACAAGCGGTTATCAATGCCACCGCGGCGAGTCCAAACCCGATCATCTCTGCGCTCGCGCTCGATGGGATCCGGGCGCTCGCCGCTAGTTTGCCGACGGTTGTCCGTGAATCACATGATATTGAGGCACGTACCCAAGCCTTATACGGCGCCTGTCTGTGTGGCGCGGCCCTGGGTGCGGGCATCACCAGTCTGCATCATCGCCTGTGTCATACGCTTGGCGGCAGCTTCAACACATCCCACGCCGACACGCACGCCATCTTGTTGGGCTATTCCGTCGCCTATAACAGTGCCGCGGTGCCAGTTGGGACTCAGCGGGTCGCCGAAGCACTTGGCGTTACCGACGCTGCGAACGGGATTTACGATTTACTGCATCAAGTTAGTGAGAAAACGAATCTGCAGCACCTAGGGCTGGCAGCGACAGACCTCGACAAAGCCGCGGATATTGCTACTGAAACGCCATGCAGCAATGCCGCCGAGGTCACGCGCGATGGTGTGCGTGAATTGTTCGAACAGGCATATCACGGGCACCGTCCGCACGTCTAGTTCGCTGCTGGGTCCCGGTCAATATCGAAAATGATATTGGGCACCGAGCCGATTGCGAATCTTGCCTAATATTCGCACCTGGCGCGGACCGCCTTCCGCTTAACGCAGGGTAGGCGAGCGCACTGCCGGTCGCGAAACTGTCGACTGCTACTGTTGTAATTCGCTCCTGCCTCTACTGCCTGTACTTTGTTGCGAGGCAGCATCCGATGCGCGACCCTCCGCGCATTGCTCAGTTGTCCCGGTTAGTTTTGGGACATGACTGGAGTCCTTAATTGTGGTCACTTTTTCGCCTGTTCCGCAGCAGTACCAATCAGTATTCGGATACCGTATAGTACGTCTTTACAATACGAAAAACTTAGTGATAGATATTTCGCTCTTATTCGATTTACGCATAGTCTAGAATTAAGATTAATATATAAATATAAATTCTTGATTAATAACATTATTATTTTATTTTAAAATAAACTCTCAATCGGCGATACAAGCTTAGATTTAATTTTATGCGATACGTATGAGTACTGTTCTATCGAAAGCCAAGGGATCGAGAAACGAGGAAAAACGCACCGCGATCCTCACTGCAACTGCAGATTTGATCGTGGAGCGCGGTTACGACGGAACCAATCTAGACGCAATTTGTGAACGTGCCGCCTGCTCGAAGACATCGATCTACCAATACTTTGGCAATAAGGAAGGGCTACTTACTGCGCTAACCGAGGACACAGCCTTGGGCTTGTCGCAGGCGTTACACGCCTTTCATCTCCAAGACATGAACGTTGAGGAAGCGCTATATCGCTACGCGCGGCTGACCCTAACGCAACTCCTTGACGAAAAACATATCGCGATTGTGCGAGCGACGATTTCGGCAGCATGGAAATATCCGCAGCTTGGGTCAGTCTACTATGCGGTAGGGCCATTGATGGTCCAGTCAGCCCTCGCGCAATACTTTGAAGCGCAGACACGCGCGGGCATCTTGAAAGTCTCGGATCCGAAGGCCGCAGCGAAGGAATTTGAAGGCCTACTGCTGTGGGATCGGGTGTTGGCCCAAATAGTCGGCGCCCGTAGCCGGCCAGAGAAGGCTGAGATTGAGGCCGAGGCGGATGCTGCAGTGCAGACTTTTTTGGCACGCTATCGGGTGCCGTAAATTCGAAATCAGGCGCATTGCGGCAGGTATAGCCGCATGCTAGGTTCATCAAACAAAGTCGAAAACCGGAGGAAACCAGTCATGGCAGAAGCAACGCCAGGATCCCACGTCTTACGTCATCATCACATCACGATTGCGACGGGCGGCGCCCAGGAAGACTACGAATTTCATACTAAGGTGCTCGGCATGAAGAGCGTTAAAAAGACGCTCTTTTATGATGGCAAAGTACCCATCTATCATCTTTATTACGGTAACGATGCTGGCGAGGAAAGCTCTCTGGTAACGACCTTCCCCATGCGCCACACCGGGGTAAAGGGTCGCAAGGGCTCAGGGCAGGTGAGCTACGTCGCCTTGTCAATTCCGCCTGGCGCGGTCGACTATTGGCAACAACGCCTGACCGAGCATGGCTTTGCGGTCGAGCAAACGGAACGTTTTGGCGAGACTTATCTCGATTTCGAACATCCATGTGGGGTGAACTACACCCTGGCCGCAGTCGCCGATGACCCACGAACGCCACATACGCAAGGGCCGGTGCCGGCGGAGATGATGATCCGAGGCACGCATTCAATCGGGGTGTCGATGCGTGATGCGGAATTTATGGAAGAATTTATGCAGGTCGGCTGGGGCGGCGAACGTGTCGGCGATGACCGTAATCTGATCCGTTACACGGTTGGTAAGGGCGGCAGTGGGGCGATCGTTGATTTTGAGGTCGAGCCCGATCGTAAACCCGGCACATGGACAGTCGGAGAAGGTGCGATCCATCACATGGCCTTCGAGGTTGCGAGTCATAAACACCAGGACGAACTGAAATTCTTCCTTGAGGCTATTGGCTATACCGATGTCTCCGATGTTAAGGATCGCGGTTATTTTGATTCGATCTACATCCGCACACCCTCTGGCGCGATGTTCGAAGCAACGGTTTCGCATAAACCCAGCTTCACCTGCGACGAACCACTCGAGAATCTCGGTATGGACGTCATGGTGTCACCAAACATCGAGCAAAATAAACAGGAACTGATGTCGCAGATCGGATTCCTAAAGGATTGATCCTGCGCTAGTCGACCTCTAAATGCCTCAAGCAGCTCGTTATCCGATGCTGCATGAGGCCATATCGACATACTTGGAAGATAGCGGCATCGCTGCTTTATCACGCTGCCTAACGGGCCAACATTTCGGTGAGTTGGCCGCGGGCCGATGCGAATGGGACACGTAAGGGGGACTATTGATGGATGTCGCGCACTTGAGTGCTGCAGCAAACAAATTGCTTAGCAGTGCCGCGGATCTAGCACCAATTTTCGGCGCACGTACCGTCGCCGCGACGGCTGAACGGCGCCTCGGCGCGGATACCGTTGCGCAGATGTGCGACGCCGGCATGCTTAAGGCATATGTGCCGACACGGTTCGGTGGCGATGAGCTCCACATGGTTGAGGTGCTGCCCTCGGTCGCGCGTTTGGCGCGCGGTTGTTCTGCAGCAGCATGGGTTCTAGCGGTCTATCAGGTACACAATTGGCTGGTCGCATTTTTGCCGGATGCGGTGCAACAAGAAGTATTCTCCGACGGACCCAGCCCGGTCATCGTGGCCTCGCTCAATCCGATGAAGAATATCGCCCGATCGGTCGACGGTGGGTTCCTGATCGAACGCGGTAGTTTCCCTTTTTGCTCCGGTGCGCCGGCGCGCGATTGGGCGTGGCTTGGGGTACAGGTGTTGGATGACAGCGATGCATTGATTGACGTCGGCGCATTGCTGGTAAGTGGAAAAGATCTACAAGAAAAAGACGATTGGTTTGTATCTGGCTTGCAGGCAACGGGAAGCCTAAGTCTCACGTGTTCGGATCTATTCGTGCCGCAGGATCGACTATTGTCCTACGGCGCGGCCTGCGCTGGCACTTCACCCGGCTTGGACTCCAACCCCGGGCCTGCATTTAACGCTGCGTTTGTGCCGATCCTAGTTCTAAATCTCGGTGGGCCGGGGCTTGGTATTGCAGAACAAGCACTGCAAGATTTCACTGAGAGCTTGTTGTCTAAGCCTGGAGCCTACCCCATCACTGGTGAAGCGCGTGCAAACGCACCACAGGCACACACTATGTTGACCGAGGCAGAAATGCGGGTCGACATTGCGCGTTTGCTACTCGATCGTGCGGGCCGAGTGATTCGCGATGCTGCCAAGCAATCAGGACGGATGCCTCGGGCATTGGCCGCCAAGACCTGCGTCGATACGACCTGGGCGACGCGAGAATGCATGCATGCGGTGCAGGCATTATTCCTCAACAGCGGCGGCGCCGTATTGACGCCGGATCATCCACTACAACGTGCTTTTCAGGACGTGTCGGCGATTAACTGCCATGGCTTTTTGAGCCATGAAAGTGCTGTGCGCCTGTACGGATCCTTGGTCACCGGGCAAGAGGAGCCGACAGCGTTCATATAAGCCGGCCGGTAGGGGACAAACCAGCGCGATTCCACGCTCAGCAACCTTGATATTTTCTTGATCGAAGCATAGTGTCGGTCCCACCAATCGCAGTGACCATTGGATGTGCCTGCCCGTACTAGATATGAAGCCTAGGAGTACTCGATGAAAGATTTTACCTTGGATAACCTAACTGACGTTGCTGTCGAGGCCTATACGAAGAACGCCGTTAGCCCGCGCCATGCTGAGATCTTTAGTGCACTGATCAAGCATTTGCACGCGTTTGCGAAAGAAGTTGAGCTAACCGAAGCCGAGTGGATTGAAGGCATACAATTTCTTACCGAGACTGGCAAGAAGTGCGACGATAAACGCCAAGAGTTTATTTTACTGTCCGACACATTAGGACTATCGATGGTCGTCGACGCAATCAATCATCCGAAAGGCGGCAAAGGTACGGAATCGACGGTGCTCGGCCCCTTCTATGTCGATGGCGCCCCGGAAGTCGAATCAGGCAGCAACATCATCAAACGTGACATTGGTGGTGAGAAAGTTCTGGTTACCGGCACGGTATCCGACGCAGAGGGTAAACCGCTTAAGGGCGCGACTCTCGACGTTTGGCAGACCGCAAACAATCAGCTCTACGATGTGCAGGATCCAGATGCGCCGGAATGGAATTTGCGTGCGAAGATCAAGGCGAAAGACAACGGCGAATTTAGTTTCGTATCCGAAAAGCCAACCTCCTATCCGGTACCGACCGACGGGCCAGTCGGAAAATTGTTATCCGCCGCCGGACGTCACGCCTATCGACCAGCACACCTCCACTTCATGGTCGCCGCGCCCGGGTACGAAACGCTCACAACCCATATTTTTGTCGACGGGGATCAGTACCTAGATTCCGACGCGGTATTCGCGACAAAGGCCGATCTCGTGGCCAAGTTTGAGCCATCTACAGATAAAAACCTTGCGACCGAATATGATCTGCCGGTGCCGTTCTCTAAAGTTCACTACGATTTTGGATTGATGCCGGCATAGCGTAGGTATCGCAAAAACAGAATCGGAGCTTGTCGTAGACGAAACCATGAGGTCGGCATGAAGGCAGAACAACTTCGGGAACTACAAGCACCACTGAAAGAGCGGTATCGCGAAGATCCCACAGCTGGAGTCGTGACCTTGCGCGCTAGCGGTCAACTCGGTGAAGGCGTTGTGTGCAACGTTGCAACGGGGCGCGCGATCGCGGAGGCCGGTTTGCATCCGGCAAGCGGTGGCGATGGTACGCAGCTTTGTTCCGGAGATATGTTACTAGAGGCATTGGTTGCGTGCGCCGGGGTAACCCTGAGGGCCGTGTCGACGGCCCTGGAGATCCCGCTGCGTGATGCCAAAGTGACCGCCGAAGGCGATCTTGATTTTAGTGGAACCTTGGCGGTTACAAAGGACGCGCCGGTAGGGTTGAGGGATATCCGATTAGCGTTCACGCTTGATACGGATGCACCACAGGCATCGCTCGATAAACTCATCGAATTGACTGAGCGTTATTGCGTCGTCTTGCAGACGATAAAGCAAGCTCCGCACATTGTTGTGACCAGTGCAGTAGCAACCAGCGAGGCAATATAGATGGCACAACCAAGGAAATTCGCGCATGTCGTTTATCGAACACGACGTTTCGCAGAAATGGTCGAGTGGTACGAAAAAGTATTCCAAGCGAAGGTGCAATATCAAAACGAGTTACTTGCCTTTCTCACCTACGATGAAGAGCATCATCGGTTCGCTTTTATCAATCTGGCGCAAGTGAATCCCGACGAACAAACCCCGGCAGTTGACGATGATGGTGCTGGACAGTTAATGCCAGGAGTTGATCATGTGGCCTATACCTACGCGAGCCTTGGCGATCTTCTAGATACCTACAGTGAGTTAAAGGAACAGGGCATAACGCCATATTGGCCGGTACACCATGGCGTGACGGTCTCGTTTTATTATCGCGATCCCGACGGCAATCGACTCGAGTTCCAAGCCGATTGTTTTGCCAGTGCCGAGGAAGGCAATACCTATATGCGCAGTGACGCCTATGCCTCAAACCCTATTGGCGTGGCGTTTGATCCGGAAGATTTTATTGAACGGCTTAAAAATGGTACCCCGGTGGAACAGTTATTAACCCGCCCCAATGGCCCGATGGTGCCTATCCCACCTGAGCACTACGCCTGAAGCGGGTTGTGGTTCGCAAGAACTACGGTTCGTGCCGTGGCCGCTAGCGGGGTAGAACATAATGAACATATGGGTCGATGCCGACGCTTGCCCGGTCGTGATCAAGGAGATCTTGTTCCGAGCGGCACAGCGTACCGAAATCCAGTTGACCTTGGTCGCAAATCAAACCCTGCGGATTCCCCAGTCACCGTTTATTAAATTCCTCCGCGTAAGTTCGGGATTCGATGTCGCTGACAACGAGATCGTAAACCGAATCGATGCTGGCGATTTGGTCGTGACCGCCGATATACCGCTGGCTGCCGAAGTAGTGGAGAAGGGTGGCTACGCGTTGAGTCCCCGTGGGGAACTTTACACCGACGACAATATCCGAGATCGCCTCAACATGCGCGATTTCATGGATACCTTGCGTGGTAGCGGGATCGAAACCGGGGGGCCGGCAGCATTAAGCAAAGGCGATCGCAATGAGTTTGCGAATAAGCTGGATCAGTTGTTGACGAAATATTCTGGTGCTTCGTGATCGATACAAATATATCGGCATTGCGGTGATGCACGATGCAGATTGCTAGTAAGCGTTACTGTTCGGCCAGACTCATTGATATTCATCCCCGGTTCATTATCGCCTGCGACAATATGCATGTCGTTCCGGAGCTTGATTGCACCGTGTGATAGAACATAGCAATCTTTGTAATTACTGCGAATGACCGCGATAAGTCGAAAGGGAGCGTTATGATCAACTGGTTCCGTTTATGTATTCTCGCCACGTCACTACATCTCGTTGGGTGCGCGGCGAACAAACCCGTAATTTATCCGAACACCCATTCCCAGGCAGTGGGTGCTGCGCAAGCCGAGGCCGACATTGCCGAGTGCGGTCGCCTGGCCAAGAATGCCGGTGCGAGTACGGTCAGTAGTAAGGCCAATCAAACCGCAAAACGCACAGTGCGCGGGGCCGGCGTGGGCGCGGCGAGCGGCGCCGTCGGCGGGGCTATTGCTGGGCACGCGGGCCGCGGCGCGGCAATCGGTGCGGCGTCTGGTGCAACGGGTTCATTGCTCTACAGTCTGCTTGGTGATTCCCCCGGTAATTCAACCTATAGAACGTTTGTTACGCGTTGCTTACAAGATCGCGGCTACGATTTAGCCGGTTGGGATTAACTTTTTTCGATCGTAGCCCGACGACTTAAGGTTAAACCCCAAACCCTTGCGCCACGACATGGGCTAGAATCCACCGTCAACTAAAATTCCGCCTACGAGTGGCGGCGGGGGAACAATGCCAAATACACTGAAAGACACGAGCGTACTGGTCTTGGGCGGGAGCTCTGGTATTGGATTAGCTACGGCACAAGCAGCATCGGCCGAGGGCGCGACAGTAACGATCACCGGACGTTCCGAAACACGCCTCGGTGCTGCACGGACCGCGCTTGGCAGCAGTGCAACAGCTGTGGCGGTAGATGCATTCGACGAGAACGGCACTCGAGCGTTAATTGAGAGCCTGCCGTCGCTGGATCACTTGTTCATTACCGCAGGCGCCATTGTGCTCGATACGCACCTGGAACCGAGCAGTGACGATTTGCGCCCAGCGCTTGAGACACGTTTCTGGGGCGCGGTCTATGCGGCTAAGTACGCGGCGATGAAAATGAGCGCTGGCGGCTCGATTACGTTCATGTCGGGCACCGCCGGTCGCCGGCCTTTACCAGGGGCGGCTGTCACCTCGGCATCGTGTGGGGCCATCGATGCCTTTGCGCGAGCCCTGGCATTGGATCTCGCACCCGTTCGGGTAAATTCGATCACCCCAGGTTATATCGACACGCCGTTGTTTGATGAATTGTTTGGAGAACAACGCGACGCCATATTGGCGGACGCGGCCGCCCAGCTGCCGATGAAACGTATTGGTCGCCCGGACGAGATCGCGCACGCCGTCTTATTTTTAATGCAAAACGGTTATGTAACCGGGATCAACTTAGCCGTCGATGGCGGCTGTTTACTGGTGTGATCGCCTACGTCCGACCATGTCAGACAAGTTCTCGATTTCTTAGCACGCACTGCGCGCTGTGAGATCCTTGCGCTTGCCTTCTATTGTGCAAGCGGGCCGCGCACGAGTCGGCCAGGCAGATTTCCAGTGGGCTCGTTTTCCTGTAACAACACGCGCCCGTTAACGACCGTATTTTTGATACCGATTGCAGTTTGCTTCAAGCGAGGTGCGCCGGCCGGTAAATCGTGCAGTAGTTCGGGCATGTTTTGCCCGATCGTCTCCGGGTCAAATACGACAAGGTCTGCATTGAGCCCTTCGCGAATTAACCCTCGGTCGTGCAGGCCCCAAGCGGTTGCCGTGTCATAAGTAATTAGGCGAACGGCCTCTTCAAGGCTAAAGGCTTGTTTGTCTCGCACCCAATGGCTCAGCAAGTGCGTTTGCAACGACGAATCCATGATCTGCGCGACGTGTGCACCGGAATCTGAGAAGGTCACCACGCTACGCGGATGTCGCATCATGGTGAGAACGTGGTCTTGATTCTCATTCGCCAGTGGTTGACGAAAGAAGACATCGAAATCGCGCTCGAGCGCGATATCGATCATGGCTTCAGCGGGATGCACGCCGCGTTTCTCCGCGACCTCAGTCATCACAGTTTCATCACCGATACCGTCGAACAGGTACAGCCAGTCCCATTCCGGCGGGCGCGCTTCGGCACCCACTACGCGGGGACCGCTATAGGGCTGGGTCGCGACCTCCACCATGCGCCTCTTGACGGCTGGATCGGACATTAATCGTTTTTGCTCGTCTAGCGGCTTGGCGCGGATCTCAGACCAAAACTCCCATTCGTCATAAGGCGTATGCGATTTGAAAGATAACAGGGTGGAGATTGAGCGCGAATGTGATTGGACGAACATCCGGCCGCCGGCTTCGGCTGTTTCATTGGCCAATTCGTAGTATGGGGCCCAAATTTCCGGTGCGATGCGGATGCTTGGCATGCCAAAGGTCAACGGCCGGCCAGATTCAACCGCAAGGCCTTTTAAGCGATCAAAATATTCGCGTTGGCGCTGTGGACTGCGCCCCGGCTCTTCGCCGGCCAACTCAAAGATCCCGGCGCCAAGTTCGCCCATTCCATTGACTAATGCGCGTACTTCATCCCAATCGGCGATGCGACTTGCGACTGGGCGATCGTCGGCAGTGATGTGGTTTTTCGTGCGTGAAGTTGAAAACCCAATCGCACCTGCCCGCACCGCCTCTTGTACCTCGTGCCGCATGCGCTTGAGTTCATCGTCAGTCGCTTGTTCGGTAAACGCGCGCTCACCCATGACATAGGTACGCAGCGCCGAGTGCCCGATATAGCCACCGTAATTGATCCCTTTCGGCAACGCATCGATAGTATCTAGATATTCTGGAAAGGTTTCCCAACGCCAATTGATTCCGGTGAGCATTGCATCTCGCGACAAGTCTTCGGCGCGCTCGAGATTGCGAAAGACGAAGTCGGCGTCGCGCTCAGCGCACGGCGCCAAGGTAAATCCACAGTTCCCCATCATGACGGTTGTCACGCCGTGGTAGCACGATGATGAGCCGATCGGATCCCAGAAAATTTGTGCATCCATGTGGGTGTGGCCGTCGACAAACCCCGGGGTTACGACATGACCCTCGGCGTCGATGGTCTCCGTGGCCGGCGCGTTGATACGCCCTAGGGTCGCGATTTTATCGCCGATAATACCGACATCGGCGGGAATGCGTGGGCCACCCGAGCCGTCGATAACGTAACCATTCTTGATAATAAGGTCGTAGTGCATTGTGCTGATCTGCAATGGATTGGATAGCGCAGAGTAGCAATTATTGCACCCGTAGAAAACGGCTCTGACTGGGGCGAGGCTAGGGTGAAAAAGCCGCACCGCTGCCGGTCGCGATGAAGTTAGAGGGCAGGGTTTTGCAAAATGCCGTAACCTGTCGCACTCAATCATCGATTAAATGGACGAAATGCCCTATGGCTAAACCCAATTATGCGTTTGCAAAACGCCAGCGAGATCTGGCGAAGAAGCAGAAAAAAGAAGAAAAGCGGCTACGTAAAGCAGAACTCAGCGCCGCCGCCGAAACAGAGCCGGACGGTATCACGACCGGCGACGAGGCAGAACAGGACCTTTCATTGCCTAACGGCGACGACGCGGCGGCATAGAATCCAAATAGTGCGCCCGGGGTTGTAGGGGCCGCGAAATCTTCCCCGCGCTATGCCCGGGATGTTGTCCGGCGCAAACGACCGGGTAGGGCAATGCGAAGCGCGGCTACTCAATATTTTCATTTACTCAGGCGCGAACAGCTTGCGCTAACGCTATCTGTCATCGAGCAGCTTGGATAAGTCCGTCAATCCACTCCGGGTCGCGTATCACACGTTACGAATCTCCGATCCGGAAGCTAGCCTAGCGTTCTACCAAGAAAAGCTTGGCCTGAGCTTACATGGGCACGCGAACAGCACCGTTGATGCGACGCGCATTCAACACTACTTCCTCGGATTTGCTCACCCAGACGTCGACCCGGAAATTAACCATTGGGATCGGGGCCATCAAACTACAACGCTGTTGGAACTGATCTATCGAGCGGATCAGCCAACGATAGACAATGCATCTCACGGTACAGAAAAAGTCGGCTATTGGAAGATTGGGATCACACTTGCCGATGTCGATCTGGCGCGCCAAAATTTAATCGAAGTTGACACGATAGTGAGTGAGCCAAAGCAGTTTCACGATGTTGGCTATTTGTGTCACCTCAGTGATCCCGATGGGTACACGATCGAACTGTTACAGCATCGTTTTGCCGACAATCACCAGCCAAGCTTGCCGCTAGCGAACTATAGGCTTGGCTGCGTGGCGACATTTGGTCAGATCACGTTACGGGTAAAGGATCCTGAAAAGAGCCTGGACTTCTACATCCGAGGCTTGGGTATGCAACTGCTATCGCGCCAGGTAATCGAGGCGCATCGCTTTACTTTGTACTTTCTCGCCTGCACCGAGGAGCGACCGCCGTATGCTGATGTCGATGATGTGAGAAATCGTGAATGGCTGTGGCAGCGACCATACACGGTTCTAGAACTGCAGCATATTTGGGGAACGGAGCTTAGCGAATTCCAATATCGAGTTGCGCCTACTACGGGCTTTGAGGGCGTTAGTTTTATTGCCGGCGACGCTAACGCGGTTGTGGCCAGTTTGATCGCCACTAGATCTTCGCTAGCGCGCACCGAAGCATTGGATCCCGTGTCAAACGCCAGGGCGATCACGGTGCACGATCCGGACGGGTATGCGGTCCGCGTGATCGAGTCAACTTCAACCGTAGAATCGGATCGGGATCGAGACGGAACCTAACACCGGTTTTGCTTCGCTCGGGTATCACGGCATACACTTCGCTACGAAACGAAATCAGACCTGTGGGTGAACGGAACCATGTTGGATGGAAAGACGGTAATTGTTACCGGTGCAAACGGCGCGTTAGGTCAGGCAGTGGTCGGATCGGCAATAAAAGCAGGTGCGTCAGTAATCGCACTAGATCGCTTGTTTACGCGAGAGCACGATGGTGTCCAGCAGATCGTTATTGATCTCGCGGACGCGGACGCGGTCGCGGCAGCGATTGGTGCGATTAATACTGTTGACGGCCTGTTTAATGTGGCCGGCGGCTTCGCCATGGGCCCGGCGGTGTACGAGACCCAAGACTCTGAGTGGGAGGCGATGTTCGACATGAACGTTACCACGGCGCGAAATATGTGCGCTGCGGTGGTGCCAAAGATGTTGCTGGCCAACAGCGGCGCGATAGTTAATGTCGGCGCCATGTCGGCGCGCGAAGGGCAGGGCAACATGGGCGCCTATTGCGTGGCTAAAAGCGCTGTGATGCGTTTAACTGAGAGCCTATCTAAGGAAGTGCGGCCGCATGGAATCAACGTGAATGCCGTATTGCCGAGCATCATCGACACCCCAACGAATCGAGCGGATATGCCGGATGCGGATCACTCGAAATGGGTTGCTCCCGACGATTTAGCAAGTGTGATCTGTTTTCTTGGATCCGATTCCGCTCGCGCAATACACGGCGCCTTGGTGCCTGTTGTAGGACTGTCGTAACCGAAGCCCGCGACCATTCGAAGTAGACGCAAGACACATGTACGCAGGCAAGCATCTTATTACCCACCCCGAAAAGCCGTGTCTGATCATGGCGGAATCCGGCGAAGTGATCACTTATGCCGAGTTTGAAGCCCATGCCAATCAGCTAGCCCATTTGTTGGCAGACCATGGACTCAAACCACTCGACCACTATGCGATCTTCATGGAGAACAATGCCTGTTATCTTGAGGCCTGTGCAGCCGGCGAACGTGCCGGTTTGTACTACACCTGCATCAATTCATACCTTACCGCCGATGAGATGGCATTCATTGTTAACGACAGCGAATCGCAGGTTCTCATAAGCTCGGCGGCGCGGCGTGAGGTCGTGCTCGAAGCCCTTAAGCAATGCCCGAACGTAACACTACATTTAATCGTCGACGGCGGAGACAATGGCAATAGCGCACTGGACTACGCGCAAGCGATAGCAAAATATCCCACCACACCAATTGCGCGCGAACGGCTCGGCACCGCGATGTTGTATTCGTCGGGCACGACCGGCCGGCCAAAGGGGATCCTGCGTCCGTTGGCGGACGTGCCGCCGGATGAAAACTTGCCGATCTTTAATTTCCTCAACGGGATATGGCAATACCGGGAAGGGATGGTTTATCTCTCGCCAGCGCCGCTCTACCATTCTGCGCCCCAGGCGGCGACTAACCTTACGATCCGCATGGGTGGCACTTGCGTCATCATGGAACGTTTCGACCCAGAGCAATATCTGGCGCTCATCGAGAATCATCAGATAACGCATAGCCAACTCGTACCAACGATGTTCAGCCGTTTGCTAAAACTGCCGGAGGACGTGCGCAACCGCTACGACTTGTCCTCTCTGGAAATCGGCATCCATGCCGCTGCGCCATGCCCGCCACAAATCAAGCATCAAATGATTGATTGGTGGGGGCCAATCATCTATGAGTACTATGGTGCAACTGAAGGCTTAGGCTTCGCTGCGTGTAATTCCGCCGAATGGCTCGCACATCCGGGTTCGGTTGGGAAAGTGCTGCTCGGTGAGGTTCATGTCATGGACGACGACATGAACCCGTGTCCAAACGGCACCGCTGGTACGCTTTGGTTTGAAACGGCGACCCCATTTGAGTATTACAACGATCCCGCTCGCACCGCACAGGCTTGTTCGCCCGACGGGGCCATGACGACGGTTGGCGACGTCGGCTATGTCGATGACGATGGTTTTTTGTACCTCACCGACCGTAAGACCTATATGATCATTTCCGGCGGCGTGAACATCTACCCGCAGGAATGCGAGGATCTCTTGATCTCACATCCGAAAGTCGCCGATGCGGCGGTGTTCGGTGTGCCAAACGAAGATCTGGGGGAAGAGGTTAAGGCGGTAATCGAGGCGATGCCGGAATTTAAGACCGGCGATGCGCTGGAGGCAGAACTCATCGCATACTGCCACGCCAATCTGTCACGGCAAAAATGTCCACGTTCGGTCGATTTTGAAGACGAGTTACCTCGGCTACCCACCGGTAAACTATATAAGCGTTTGTTGCGCGATCGATATTGGGGCGATAAGCAGAGCCGTATCGTCTAGCGCAATTCCCGACCTTTCAATTGCTAGAGGAGCATGAATCGATGAGTAAATCCCTTTATGAAAGACTGGGTGGATCTGAAGCGATCACAAATATTTCGAGCGATCTTGTTGATATCCATATGGCCAATCCACGCATCGCTGCGCGTTATGCCGATTCCGATCCGGTTAAGGTCAAACACCAAGTAGCGACGTTTTTTATTGCTGGCACCGGCGGCCCTAACGATTATGACGGTCAAGAGATGCGCGCGGCCCATACTGGAATGAATATCGATAACGACGAATTTGTTGCCGTTCTCGATGACGCTCTACAAGCACTGGAAATGCATAACGTCGGGCAACGTGAAAAGGAAGAAGTCTTATACGTGCTCTACAGCATGAAATCCGACATCGTCTATGTCTAAGGCCTGAAGGTACTTCGATTAAGCGCCAAGCACAAAGAGTACCCGGAGCGCCGTTACTACAACGCCCGCCCGGATCCGCCGGAATTTAACGAGGTTTCGCACGCGATTTAGTCGAGGCGAGTAGGGTGTGAAGGTCGGGTAAACGCTAGACCTTAATCCGAGCAAAGGCCGGCGGGCGGTCTTCAATAAACGAACGCACGCCCTCCCGGAAATCGTCACGCTTTATGCTTTCGTCCATGAGGCGTTGCGTTTCCAGCATCGCCGGGCCTAGCGGCGTCATGAGGTCCCGATAGACTTGCTGTTTCATGACCTGCAGTGAGGTCGGCGACGCAGTCCGCGCAAGTTCTCCAATGTATTCACGGGCGCGCTCTAAGGCCGTGCCGGGCTCACATAGGCGGTCGACCAGACCCAGACGATCCGCCTCTTCACCGTCGAACTTCCGTGCACTCCACAGTAGATCCAAGGCCCGAGAGCTGCCAATGAGGCGCGGTAGTAGCCAACTTGTCGCGTGCTCCGCAATCAGGCCGCGTTTCGCAAACGCCGTAGAGAATTTGGCGTCACGCACAACAAAACGCATATCGCAGAGGAGGGCGAAGCAAAATCCGAGACCTGCACACGGGCCATTGACTGCTGCAATGAGCGGTTTGCGCAGCGATAGAATGTAGGTAAACCCAGTGGCAAAGTCCTCGCCCATCGCCGGATCGCCGGGATCTGCCTCGAGTCCGCGGGTATCGATGCTAAATCGCCCGTTGTCAGTCATGTCATCCAAAGCCGCCATATCCATGCCTGCGCAAAAGCCCCTTCCGGCACCCGTTAGGATGATGCCGACCACCCGGTCGTCGGTCTCAGTCGCGGCCAAGGCATGGCGGATTTCGGCTAGCATGCGAGTGGTCATGGCATTCAAGCGATCCGGCCGATTCATGGTGATAATCGCAACGGGATCGTCGATTTCAAGTTCAATTTCGTGATACATCTCGGTTTCCTCGGATAAGAGATTTGCTGGTATACAGTTGCAGTAGCCGAGGGATCCTAGGCAATTCCGAACGTCTTTTCGAATGCGAGCCGTGCCTATCACTCAACGGCGCCCTATACGTAAACTACGCGGGACAATAATCAAATCGCAGGATGAAACCATGATCAAAGCATTGAGTTCACGAAATTTGCCCGCGCCGCGGTTCCGCTACAGCCCTCTAGTAAAGGCCGGACCGTTTTATAAAACTGCTGGAATGATTGCATTGGATAAGGATTCTGGTGAGCTCGAAAATGGTGGTGCCGGCGCTGAAGCGGCAAAAATACTAGCGAATTTGACCGCAGCCTTGCCTGATTTTTCGCTCAGCTTGGAGGATATGGTGAGCGCGACTATCTACACCACGGACTTTGACCAGTTCCCGGCGATCAACGCAGCCTGGGAGCAGGTCTTCACGGATGAGGTGCGACCCCCAGCCCGAACATCCATCGGGGTCAGCGCTTTGCCATTGCAGGCGAGTGTGGAGATTGAGTTTACTTTCTATAGCGATCGCCCGTGAGCCACGCGGTGATTATCCCGGCGCCCGCAATGCGACAATAACTTACCGAATTGATGAATGATTCGAATCCTGCGTGAATCCAGTATTTAACATAATATACATTATGCGAACTTATGTATGCGTACATGGGATCCATGGGGATGACTATTTGTTGTTGCTATTCAAAATAAAAGATTTATTCTATTTTATCTTTTAATTTAAATAAGTTAATACATTAACCTAATCTAACTTCTAGAGTCGGTTCCGGATATTACAAAAGCATTCATTCGGCTATTCGAGCGCAGCCTCAAGTTGATCGCAGCAGGTTTCGACGACATGCACTCGAGCGAACCATTTATCGTTTGCCGGCACCAAAACCCACGGTGCGTAGCTGGTACTGGTGCGGGCCACCATGTCGTTGACGGCGTGTTTGTACTGGTCCCAGCGGTCCCGGTTGCGCCAATCCTCGTCGGTAATTTTATGTTGCTTCCACGGCGTTCGTTTACGCTCTTCAAAGCGCTGCAATTGCTTTTCCGGACTGATGTGCAGCCAGAACTTAAGCAGCACGGTGCCGGTATCGGTGAGTTGTTGCTCGAAATCGTTAATTTCGGCGTATGCACGAGACCATTCATGGTGAGCGCTGAATCCTTCCACGCGCTCGACTAATACCCGCCCATACCACGAACGGTCGTAAATCGTGCAGTATCCGGCGCGTGGCAACTGACGCCAAAACCGCCATAGGTAGTGCTGCGCCTGTTCCTCCTCGGTCGGCGCAGCGATTGAAATGACTCGATACAAACGGGCATCAATGGCCCCCGTGATGCGACGGATTGCACCACCCTTACCAGCGGCATCCCAACCCTCGAACACGCAAACGGTGTTTATTTGGGCCTTATAGGCTTGCCACGCCAATGTTCGCAGGCGATTCTGCGCCGCCGAAAGACGGTCTTCGTAGTCACTCCGGGACAATTCAGGGGTTAAATCTAGTTTGTCGAGTAAGGTTGCCGACGCTTCGGGGATATCGGTGACGAGCGAATCGTCGGGCTGACTCAGCGGCACCGTTGGATTCGGGGCATCCAAACGACGCCGAATAGCGCTTAACAGCGTTTCCCCGACCGCTAGATTGCGATACCGGCGATCTTCGGATTCGATGATGTGCCAGGGGCTGAAGCCGGTGTCGGTCGCGCGTATCGCCAATTCGGACACCGATCTGAATCTTGCGTAGTTCTTTGAAAAGACCTTTAGCAACGGTGAAGGTTTACCGTTTTTGCGATCTTGTTTGAGGCGTTTTTGTTGAGTTTTTTTGGTCATATGGAACCAAAACTTCACTATCAGCGCGCCATCGTTAGACAATAGCCGTTCAAACTCGCAAATTCGGTCCAATTCGCTCTCGAATTCGGCACGACTCAAATTGCGGAAGACGCGCTCGATAATCGATTCCGTGTACCAAGAGCCAAACATGATCCCGATGGTCGATTTTGGTGGTAATTTCCGCCAGAAACGCCAAAACTTGGGGCGTTCAAGCTCCTCATCGCTCTCGTCCCAAAACGCGTGCGTTTGAACGCCGCGAGTGTCAAACCAACGGTTTAGTTCGTTTACGACCTCACCTTTACCCGCGCCCTCGACGCCGGAGACGATAATGATGACCGGAAACGGTAATTTTCGGAGCCTTTGCTGCGCCTCCAATAAGGCGGTGCGCAAAATCGGTTCCTTCTCGGCGTAGGTTTTCTTCGATACCGTCCGCCCCAGTTCCGCAGCCTCAAACATGAAATATTTCCCCCACGCAGTCCAACGACCACTCGATTATGTCAGGTATTGACGGTTTAGCTTGAGCGTCGTCAATTGCGCATCGATTGTACGATTGTCGGACATCGCAATATCTAATAAAGTACATTACATTATAATCGTAATTATTTGATTTTAAAAAATAATCCTTATAGTTCGATGTGATCACCGAATCGATCGAATTGCCTGTCGTCATGATCCGGTCGGCACGGGCACAACGCCCTCCTCCAACGGTAATTCTGTCTTGTAGACGACGGGCTTTAAGGCAAAACTGGTTTGAATGTTGCTGATGCCTGGTATGCGGGTCAACTTATCCGCGAATCGCTCATAGCTCTGTAAGTCGGGAACCACAACGCGCATCAGAAAATCGGATGTCCCGGTCATGAGATAGCACTCCATTACTTCCGCATAGGTGGATACCCGCGATTGGAAGGTTTCAATTGCTTGGCGGTCTTGGTTATGCAGCGAGATGCTGACAAAAGCGCTGATCGGCAACCCAACGGCGCTAGCGTCAACGATGCCCACATAGCGTTTAATGATCCCAGCGCGCTCGAGCGATTTCACCCGACGCAGACAGGGAGACGGCGATAGCCCGACTTGTTCAGCCAATTCGGCATTGGTCATCCGTGCGTCATTTTGGATGAAATGGAGGATCCTATAGTCGATACGGTCTAGGGTTTCTTTTGGCATAAATATCTCGTTATGAATCAATACTTGCTCGAATGTGCTATCTCGCGATACATAATTAGCATATTTGGCACCGAATTGCTGGGCATCTCACCTATAATCATGGTGACAACGGTAGTCGGGACGATATCCAATGACGCAGGCTGACGAGCACCAGGATTCCTTCGAAATTGAGCAGCAAGAATGGCTAGAGGCGTTTGAGGATATCCATCGGGAACACGGCGAAGACGGCTTAAAAGCCCTGTTGCGTACGTTGCAAGACAGGGCGCTGGCGCTGGGTGTGCCACTGAATGAAGCGACGCTAAATACCCCGTATGTGAATACCATTCCCGTCGAAAAGCAGCCCCCCTACCCCGGCGATATCGCACTTGAGAAGCGAATCGAGGACATCATCCGCTGGAATGCGATGGCTATGGTGCTCCAAGCGGTCGACAGCGGTAGTGGAGTCGGCGGTCATATCGCGACCTTCGGGTCGGCAGCAACCACGATGGAAGTAGGGTTTAATCATTTCTTCCGCACCGCAAGCTCGGACTACGGTGGTGATGTCTTTATTCCGCAGCCGCATGCCGCACCTGGGATATACGCGCGAGCCTATCTAGAAGGCCGTTTGAGTGAAGCGCAATTGAAAAACTTCCGGCGTGAACTGAACGACGAGGGGGGCCTGAGCTCCTATCCCCATCCACGCCTCATGCCGGATTTTTGGCAAGTCCCCTGTGCCTCCATGGGCCTGTCCACGCCGACGGTTATTTACCAAGCAAGATTCGCTAAATACTTAGAAAATCGGGGACTTAAACCAAAAAACGGCGGTAAATTCTGGTGCTTCATCGGCGATGGCGAAGCGGATGAGCCGGAGGTGCTGGGCACTATTAATATTGCGGCACGTGAGAAGCTTGATAATTTGATCCTCGTTATCAACTGCAACCTGCAACGCCTCGATGGGCCTGTACGTGGTAATGGCAAGATCATCCAAGAACTCGAGCGGAGTTTTCGCGGCGCCGATTGGAATGTTATCAAGGTGATATGGGGTAGTGGCTGGGATGGCCTCCTGGCGCGTGATCACGACCAGATATTACGCAATCGCATGGAAAATGCCGTTGATGGGGATTATCAGTACTATTCCGTATCGCCAGGTGATATTCAGCGCGAGTTATGGGTGGAGAACAATCCGCAACTGGCAGACATGATGAATTCCCTCACGGATGCGGAAATTCATGACATCAAGCGTGGTGGACAGGATCCGAAAAAGCTCTACACCGCGTTCACCGAAGCCGTAGACAGCCATGAGTCGCCCACCGTCGTATTGGTCAAAACAGTAAAAGGCGACGGCATGACCACCGTTCAGGGGACTAATACGGTCCATCAGAAGAAGAATTTGACTGCAGCCGAACGTATTGCCTGCGCCAAGGCCTTTGAAATTCCATTGAGTGAACAGGAGATGGCGGCCGCGGCATTCTACCGGCCGCCGGAGGATAGCCCGGAGATCCAATATCTAAAACGTCATCGCGAACAGCTTGGCGGCTATTTGCCGAAGCGTGCGGTTGACTGCCCTCCCCTGAGCGCTCCGCCGCTGGAGCGTTTCGGCGAATTACTCAAGGGCAGCGGTGAGCGGACCATGTCGACGACGACGGCCGCGGTGCGTTTGATCAGCCGGTTACTGCGAGACGCAGATGTGGGTCGTTATGTGGTGCCTATCGTGCCCGATGAGGCGCGCACCTTCGGCATGGATGCGCTATTCAATGTCGCCGGTATTTATTCGCCTGAGGGGCAGAAATATACGCCGGTCGACCAGAAATCCCTGCTGCGCTACAAGGAAACCATCGATGGGCAAATTTTGCAGGAGGGGATCTGCGAAACTGGGGCGATGGCGTCGTTTCTCGCCGCCGGAACGGCCTATGCCATGCACGGCATCCCCATGATTCCGTTTTATTTGTTCTATTCGATCTTTGGATTTCAGCGCGTCGGCGACATGATTTGGACCTGCGGGGATATGATGTGCCGCGGCTTTCTGCTGGGCGGTACGGCGGGACGTAGCACCTTGAACGGCGAAGGCCTGCAGCATCAAGATGGACACTCGCAAGTCGTTGCGAACACCATTCCCAATCTCAAAAGTTACGATCCGGCCTTCGCCTACGAACTCGCGATCATCATTCGTGACGGTATCGACCGCATGTATGGTCGCGACGAAAAGATCTTTTATTACATCACCTTATATAACGAAAACTATGTCATGCCAGCGCTACCGGAAGGTGATATCAGCGATGCCATTGTGCGCGGCATGTATCGGCTGCGCAGCGCAAGCAAAAACTTGGATAAATCACGCAAAGTCCACCTACTTGCGAGCGGTAGCATCATGCAGCAGGCCCTAGCTGGCGCGACTTTGTTAGAGGAATACGGGTGCGCCGTCGATATCTGGAGCGTAACCAGCTTCAACGAGCTCTACCGTGATGCAGTGACATGTGCTCGTTGGAACCGGCTACATCCCGCAGAACCGCCACAACGGTCGCATTTGGAGCAGTTGCTCGACTCGGAAACTGGCGTTTTCATAGGCGTTTCGGACTATATGAAGGCCTACGCCGAGTCGATCTCCCGCTGGATTCCAGGTCCCTATCAGGCCCTCGGCACTGACGGTTTTGGATTGAGCGAATCGCGCGAACAACTGCGGGATTATTTTGAGATCGGGCCGGCTCACATCGCGCTCGCTGCACTCGATGCACTGAGAGGCAGTGGTGCCGCGTCGATTGAAGACGTCGAGGACTTAATGCGTGAGCAGCGGCTTGACGCAGACAAGATCAATCCGGCCGACCAATAGCGTGGGTTCGGCCGTCTATTAACCATCATAATCAACAAGTGGGGGCCCCCAATGGCCACGCACGATTACAAGCAGCGACAAATCGGAAGGCAGAAACTTAACCCGGAAACGCTCATGCTTTCATACGGCTATGACCCGTTTCTATCCGAAGGTGCAGTCAAGCCCCCGGTTTTTCTGACCTCGACATTCGCCTTCCCTACGGCCGAAGATGGTGCTGAGTTCTTCCAATCGTTGGCCAGCAACGCGAGCGTCGAGGCAAAAGACGATGCCGGTCTCATCTACTCGCGATTCAACCATCCGAATCTGCAAATCGCCGAAGATCGGCTCGCGGTCTTGGAGGACGGTGAGGCCGCGACCGTGTTTGCCAGCGGAATGGCGGCCATCTCCACCACCCTGCTTGCGTTGGTCTCCCACGGGCAGGTAATTCTGCGCAGCCAACCTTTATACGGCGGCACGGAAACGCTAATCACGTCCGTGTTGGCGGCGATGCAACTGCGCTCGCATGCGTTCATGGATGGTCTGTCACTGGCTGGTATCCGGGCGGCAGCGGCGAACGCGATGGCGCTCGGGCCAGTACGCGTAATATTCCTAGAAACGCCGGCCAACCCGACCAATACTCTGATCGATTTTGCGGCGGTGAGGACCGTTGCGGATGAAATTGAGCGCTCTCAGGGGGAACGCCCTATTGTGGTGTGTGATAACACAATGTTGGGACCGGTATTCCAACAACCGCTCGCTCACGGCGTCGATATCGTGTTGTATTCCTTAACAAAATATATCGGTGGTCACAGCGATCTGGTGGCTGGTGCGGCTATCGGTCGACGTGAGTTAATCGATCCCATCCGACGTACCCGCAGTGCCTTCGGTACGCAATTAGGCCCACATTCGTCGTGGATGATCGGCAGGTCGCTGGAAACGGTAAACCTGCGTATGAATCGCGCAGCCGAGAGCGCCTCGCGGGTTGCAACGTGGCTTAGCGAACATCCACGCGTGGACATCGTCTACCATCCGGAGCACGTCACCGATGAACGCTATCAGGCAGTGTATAAGGCCCAATGCAGCGGCGGCGGCTCGACCTTCTCGTTCAGTATCGATGGCGGTCGTGCGGCGGTATTCGCGGCGCTAAATAAGTTACGACTATTTAGACTTGCTGTGAGTCTCGGTGGCAGTGAATCGTTGATTTGTCACCCGGCATCCACCATCCACTCGGGGGTAGATCGCCAATTGCGCGAGAAGCTCAATATTACGGAGTCTTTGATCCGGATCTCGATTGGGCTTGAGCACCCGGATGATCTGATTGCGGATCTGGCACAGGCCCTGGACATTTAAGGTCCGTAATTAAATAAATATGTAAATTAAATAGTTATTAAAGTTAATTAATGTAGATTATAGAAAATGCCGATCGCCAATTATCGGCATTAGCGCCCACCGGTTAGATTAGAAACGCTGAATCGACGTTTGATTTGCGCCACGGTCATAGTCGGCATTTCGGTCGGCTTTAACGCCCGCGAGATGGTCGAGGTATCGGCTAGAAAATCGATGGCTACGGTCGCCGCCCATCGTTGAACTGAAGTTTCGATTGCCGCCGTGCCGTTCGCGCCAGGTTCTGGAAGCCAGTACAAGGGGCTGACTAGCCGCCACAGTTGGTCGTCGCGATTGAACGCCATGCCGACTGTGACGTTGTAGGTCTCCTCATCGATGAACAGGATCTTGCTAGCGTATGGATGGCCTTCCCAGGTGGAGATGATCTCTATCACATAAGTCGGCCTGATCTGCCAGACGTCATCGGGGACCCGACTTTTTGGGCCAAAAAAGGCCAGCGTCGGGCCCTTTGAGTCAACCACGGCTAGAAGTTGTCGACGACCAAGATATCGCCACTTGTAGTCGAGTACTTGGCCGGAGAACCCTTCGAAATCATCCATCGTCATATCGGCGCCCATGAATCGGTCGGCGCGTTCTTTCGCCGAGAGTCTTCGAACGCGACGTTCAGATGGCAGATACGAGTTGATTTGGTCAGCTTCGTGCGGGTCTTGGGCGCGCTCAATCACGAATTCGGTGCCTTTTACGTCAAAGGGCTCGCTAAAGCGCATGTGATCTTTGTACAAATAGCCGTTCGCGTCGTCGAGGTCTATCTTATAACCTGCGTCCGGCAGCATAGAGAGGTGGGAGAGGTAGACACGTTGATAGGTCAGTGAGACGAAGCGGTCAATATGGCCACCACCGGTGAAGCCTTTTTTCAGCTGGCCACCATTGCTGGCCGGTAGCAGGTAGTACATGGTGAAGTCTTCGGCCCGCCACCCATAGTATTGCCAGCGATGTATGTGATTCCAAGCAATCATATAACCAGCCGCTTCGGCGTCTACGTCGTGGAATTGGGCCGGATCAAAAGGTCGTCCGGCGACGTAATTCAGCATGGCGCCGTCGGCGGCAAGCTGTGCCTTGTCGGCGTGTGCAAGTGTCGCGTCAAGATAGGATTGATGCGGCGTTAGCGAGGCGGTGGTTTGGATCTCGAGGCGAACTTCCGGGAAATCGTATTCAGCCGCATAGCCAGGTGGCAGAAAAGCCGTTATTGCATCGCTGCCGGCGCCAAGCGTTGTACCGCCTGGTGGCGGGGTGTGCGCGCTGCCCTGGGCAACCCACGCGATCAGGTCGTCGCGAGTTACATCGGCTGCTACGTCCGCTACGAACGGTGAGAAAATCAGTACGACAAGTACAGGGAAGGTACGCATTGCTATCACGCGGAGATACTCCTATGTTGCCTCGAAGACCTAAATCGAAGGGCGACATCAACTGAATATGATGGCTTGGCGTCCCTATCCTGCACGCCTAGCACTGCGGTTCTGTTAGGTTAAACGCTACTGGAGGGCTCGGTCGAAAATGGCTCGCCGGCGTTCCGTGCTGTTCAAGCCAAATCCAAAACTGACCGTGTCGTTAACGACACCATGCCGAACGATCCGGCCCGACAAATATAGGTGTCGAGGTCTATTGAGTCAACCACAATTCCACTGGAGTCAATAACTTACGGAATTTGGAATCGCGACGTTCCATAATTTTCTGATGCACAAGTGTCGACGCCGTCAATCGCCGTCGAATATCGCCTCGGGTAGCAGTGCGGAGACAACGTAGTTCGGCACATCGACCACATTGCTGATGCGGAGATCAACGGCGACACTGCAGATCACATAGGCTTGTTCCTGCGTGAATCCGCGCTCCTGGAGTAATTCGATCATGTTTAGCAGCGCATTGCGGCAGGCCAGGGTCAGGTTTTCGCCGTCGTTTTCGCCATCCGCATCGATCGGCATGCCCATGACCCCCAGGAAACGTTCGGGCACGGCGTATTTTGGATCGGCGAAATAGTTCTGGTGCGAAAAAACCGGCGCTCGGAACTTGCGGGTCTTGTAGAGATCTTTGATGACCTTGAAACGGACCGCGACTGTCGCACCCATTTCCACCGCCGTGACGCATACTTCGCCGTCACCTTGGGCGAAATGCCCGTCTCCGGTGGAGAACAAACCACCGTCAACGAAAACCGGTAATACAAGCTTCGACCCCTTGGTTAACTGCTTAACATCGAAGTTACCCCCATTTTCACGCGGCGGTAAGGTTCGCAGTCCCGCCAGCCCGCATGACCCGGAAGGTACCGCGCCGGCTGGATCTGGCCCCAATGCCATGCCGCCCTTGTCTGCCCAGCGGGCTTCGCGTTCGCGCCAGTTATCGACTTCGGTTTGCGATGGGGCAACGGCAGAGACGCCCATAAACGGTGCGCCGGGGATCCGGACCCCGGGGATCTGCGCCGAGGTGGCCCAGCCATCGGCGATCTGCCAATGCACTAGAAATGGCGTCGCTATTACATCTCGGAGAAAACCGAGACCGGGAATAATCGCAGTGAATGCCGTGGGCTCAGGCGCGATATCAAGAAACTCTATTTCGAGGCCGTCCCCGGGCGCCGCACCATTGACATATATTGGTCCGGTCAACGGGTGCACGGCGCCGGTGTCCAATGCGGCGATATCGGCCGCTGTAGCGGTTGGTGGCAACTGACCATCAACCCCGTCGCGAGTTTCCAATATTACTTCCGTGCCTGCATCCACCGCCAAGATCGGCTCGATTTCTGGGTGGTACCGGTTGTGCCCGAGATGTGGCTCTTCGAATAGGCGCAGCGACCGATTGATCGGAACTCGATTGGCCATTCTCACCTCCCAATATTGCCGAATGTTGGCAATCAGCTTAACAGGCCACTGAGGCCACCGCTGCATGTGGCGAGCGATTATTAAACGGCAACCGATGGATTGATGCGCAACGTGGACAAAACTGGACCAAAACTGGCAAAACTGGGACAGTCATTATGTGCATTAGGCTAAATCAGACGGAAAAGCAGCCTCGTTCTATGTTCTTAGTGGGCGAAATCGCCGAACACTACCCTGCCCCGCCGAAATTGAGTCCAAGCGGCCGATGCGGCGACACTGACTTTGCAAATTCGCGAGTAATGTAGGGATCGCCGCTCGGAATTGAATCGTCTATCATCAGCACTATGAAACCGCCTGAATTTCCCACTGTTCGGGCCCGCGCCGCGGCTTTATGGACCTCTTTGATCCAAATCGGCAACCAGGTCTGAGGCGATGGATTTTGATGCAACTGTCGTGCGCAACGGCCAGCTGCGTGAGTTCCTAGTCAAACATCGTCAGGCGCTACTTGATTACTACCTAAGCGTCTACGAGGCGCATCGACAGCTTCCAGTAGGCACCCAGAATGACTATGGTCTCAAGCACGGCCCCTATTCGCTGGGTTTGAACGCGACGATACCCGCGCTGCTACAGCAGGTGTTAGGGGCACTCGCCGATCATCTAAACGATTACGAGCTCTACACACCGGAACTCTTTTTTGGCTTGGGAGAGCCGGTACGTCCCCATAACGACGTGTCCCTGTTCTTGCGCGCCGGCCAAGAGGTCCCAATCCAACTTTGGATATTGTTGGAAAGCTGCATATTGTCCTCGCACGGTGTGGCTGAGACGAGGAATCGCAATGCACTTGAAGTTGGGGTTCCCGTCGCACCCGGGCCGGTTTACGCCGGCACGTCGTACGCACTGACCCCCGATGGACGCGAAACACTGAGCTTCGAGCGAACTGTCGGCGGTGATGCGCTCGACAATGGCGACCTATTGTTGTTCAAAAATGGTTGCGTCCATTTTACCCGCCGTATAAAGCTTCAGGGGTTGTTCCGCGTCGCCCTTGCAGTGAGGGCAATTCGCAGGGACCGGCGGGAAGATTGCAACTACCTACGGTGGATGAAGCAGCTCTGGGCAACGGATCCGAGACTGAAAAAGGAGGCACGCGGGACCTATATTTCGAGCGCGCAACGCATGTTGCTCGACAGCGTAGATGACCAAGCTCCCGATAAGTCCCGTTTGTCGAAAATCGACGTTAATGATTACAGCGCCTTGATTGCCGCATTGCAGGCCATTGATCCACTCAATGGTCGGACGACTCCGCTGCGTTATATCGAACTTAGAACTGCTGAATCGTTGACGCGTAGGGCCGGCGTTTAATTACCCGCTAACGTCCGCCGCAGATATAGGAATCTTTCGATGTTCCCAAAACTTAAGGGCTCGGCGACGCGCAGGGCATCATCGAGTACATCCACGACACGCACTTCGAAGATATACGGCATACGGTAATTGGCAGCGTTTGCCAGGTCCTGAAACTCAATGGTGCCGGCCACCGAGAGCGTCTTCATATCCAAGAACACCAGTCCACTGGTGGAGATTTCCCTGTGTGCCGTAGTTGGTTGCGGCAGCAGTTGGTCTAGTGAATTACTGTTGCGTTCTCGCGAGACCCCAACTATCAAGTAGCGGTCGAATATGGCGACGCCCCGAAGGTATCCGCCGAGCTGAATAACCCTGTCTGAGTCAATCGCCCGCAGCGTGCCCTCACGACTTGAACAGGTCCAACGTTCGCCGTTCATCCACCATACATGATGGGCGCAAATCCCTATTCGGCGCTTTTCATACTTCGGCCTGAGATCCGTGTCCAGCACGACGAGATCGCTCCAACCGTGGTTATGAAACACGATGTTGATCTCGTCATCGATCAAATTGACGGAGTTTATCCAGTTCTTGCGTGGGTCGAAGCCAATGGACCGAAAAGTCTTGGTGTCGGGATCGAAAACCTTGAGTAGGTTATGGCCGCTGTCGCAGACATAAATTTTCCGACCAAGACAGGCGACTTGGTGTGGGCGGTCGAATTGCGCGGCATTGCGCACTGATTTTCCTGGTTCGACGGGCGTGTGACCGGCAACAGGAAACAAGTAGTTGGCTAGGACGTTCAGATCCCGGTCATATTTCACCAGGCCTTTGGTTCTGTTGGGCGCGTAGAGATGATCGGCGTACCAGGCGAAACCCCAATTGCGCATGTTTCCGGAACGGGTGTTGCTCTCGGTCTGATAAACGCGCAACTCCTGCGGCGCCAGCGAGTGCTCGTCTACGTCGAGAATATTGAAAAACCTTGGCGTCGCGGGTTGGTCGACTTCCTTGCTACCGATGAACAATTTCATTTCAGCAGAATCAAGGTGGCTCGTTATTGCCAGATCTGCTCATTTTACGCCCAAAATCGAACCGCTAGTCGATCGAGGATCGCGCATCGGCCAGCGCCCCGAGGACACCTGGGCCAAAAATTCCGCCACGATTGAATTGAAACGGTCCGGATCTTCGAGATTAATGGTGTGGCCAGCGTTGGGTAATACGCTCAGGGCCGCCGATGGTATGGTTCGTTTCATAAAAATATTCGGCACGAGGCATGGATCGTCCTCGTCTCCGGTCACGATAAGTGTCGGCACATTTAGGTGCCGCATGTTATCTTCGAGGTCGAAAATCGACGGGCGCGCCTTTTGCACCCCGCGCATGGTCAGTGCAGCACCTTGCATCGAGTGTTCGGCCAACTGTTCGCGAAATTCCATCCATCCTCGCGGGTCCTTGTTCTGAAACTGGACGCGGGTCGGACCCTCGCTATAGCGCTCGGCAAACGCCTCTCCAGTTGATTGCTCAATTAATTGAGCAGCAGCCTCGACCTCGGCCTGGAACTGCGCGCGCTTATCGCCCTCCGCCCCGTAACCACACCCCGCAACGACAAGCGAGCGTGCCCGCTCGGGGTGCTCGAGCCCGAAGTGCAGCGTTGCGAAGCCGCCCATGGACAGGCCAACGATATGCGCGCTTTCGATCCCGAGATGATCAACAATCGCCAAAATGTCATCGCAAGCATGTTTTTGCGAGTACATGTCCTGTTGCGCGGGCACATCCGAGGGTGCAAACCCACGGGCATTAAATGCCACGCAGCGGTAGCGGCGGGAGAAAAACCGGATCTGAGGTTCCCAGCTTCGCAGATCACCGGCGTACTCGTGCACGAAAATGAGCACATCGCCGTCACCCGCTTCCTCGTAGTAAAGACGCACTGTGTCTTTGGTTGTCGCGTATGGCATTTTGAAAGCCTTCCTCCGGCTAGATAGTTCAGGCAGGCGTCGATTCTGCCATAACGCAAGATGGTGCATGGTGGCTGGTTAATTCAATAGCGTTGCAACGACGACCGCGGGCGATGCCTACCCTCTTGCGGTCTAGGGCAGTCATAATCTATGGCATAAATAGTTCTTTTAAATTAATTATTTATATAATTATTATTATCCAGTTTCTATGCAGTCCCGATAATATTCTTCGTTATGTACTTTAGATTCCGGCCCGTCCTCTCGTATTCGAGATAATCTTATTTCGTGCCTGTCCTGTAATATTCGAGATGTATTTAGTTTGTGACGGTCCCGTAATTTGCTCTGTGGCTGTCTCCTAATTTTAGCCTCAGCTCAAAGCCAGTCCGGTTCGAAGGAGAATGACCACATGATTACTAGTAATGTCCGGCCGGACCTTGCCCCGTATTACAACGAGGACTGCGATCCGAAGCATCTGGCACCATTGTGGGAGGTACTGCACACGATTGTCAGAAAGTCGCCAAGCAGCGACTGCCAGCCGCATATCTGGCATTACGGGGAGATCCGAGACACGATAATGAAAGCGGCTGACGTGATTACAGCCGAGGAGGCAGAACGTCGGGTTCTGGTTCTAGAAAATCCCGGCATGCGCGGTCGTAGTCGGGTGACCACATCGCTGTATGCCGGTTTGCAACTCATTATGCCGGGCGAAATTGCGCCCGCGCATCGCCATAGCCAGGCGGCATTGCGGTTTATCGTTGAAGGGTCGGGCGCCTATACGGCCGTTGACGGCGAAAGAACTATCATGGAGGAAGGCGATTTTGTCATCACACCATCGTGGACCTGGCACGATCACGGGAATGAGTCCGCGCAGCCTATGGTGTGGCTTGACGGCCTTGATATTCCACTGATCGAGACGCTCGATGCCACTTTCGCGGAGCCCTACCCCGACAAAAACCACCCATCCACCCGCCCAATCGGCGATTCGATTGCCCGCTACGGTTCTGGTCTGATGCCAGTCGACCATCAGCAACAAAATCCGACTTCCCCTGTATTCAATTACCCCTATGTCCGCACCCGCGAAGCGCTGGAGCAGATGCGTAAAACCGAACAGTGGGATCCCTGTCACGGGCTTAAGCTACGCTACGTGAACCCAGACAATGGCCAATCCGCTATGCCGACGATAGGTACCTTCATGCAGCTTTTGCCGAAGGGCTTCGAGGCGTGCACCTACCGCAGCACTGATGCCACGGTCTACAGCGTCGTCGAGGGTTCCGGTAAGTCTATGATTGGTGACCACACCTTCGAGTGGCGCGAGCGCGACCATTTCGTGGTGCCCAGCTGGGTTGAACAACGTCACGTGGCCAGCGAAGATGCAGTTCTTTTCAGCTTCTCCGACCGGCCCGTTCAGCAAGTTCTGGGTCTGTGGCGCGAGCAGCGTGGGGATGCGTAAATCGCAATTACAACTTCCGCGTGCACGGAAAATTTTTCTATGACTATTCAGCATAACCACGATTTGATATGGGCGAATCCTTCATAATCAATGATATCGTGGCGATCCGGGGAGTTCTGAATTATCCGAACTCAACCCAAACCCTCGCTGCCGCGAGATCTCGAAAGACCCGATACTCGTAGTCAAATTTGTCGCGGTTCAGCATCTCGTGGGTTCTGAAGAGCCCAAAAACTAAATCGTTATCAGTAACAAATCCGGAGCGGCCCCCGCCGCGCCGATCTCGGACTGTTTCCAGATAATCACCGAACGCCTCCATGTCGCCAAAACTCAGGCTGCTACTCGTGATCGCGGTTGCATCCCACAGTACGTTCGTCCCGGGCTCGAACCTCGGATGTTCAATAAATAATTCTGACACCCACCGTATGGCGCTATTCAAATCGAGGTGTTCGTCGGTGCAGCGCGTGTAGAAGTAGTTATCTCGTTTTTCTATTGAATTGGGCACAACACCATCCGTAAAGCGAAATGCTGCAGCAAATTGAGGCGTAGCTAAGGGTGGCGCTGATCTATTCAACAGTCAAACTGCCGGAGATGGTCACGATTCATTCTAAGCCTGCGGGCTCATAATCAATGGTTTAGATGATGTTATTTTGTGGGTACCCCAGAATATGTGCCTGTCCCAAGATTAGCTTTTTATGGGTGTCCCGAAATATCTCCCATACTGATTCTGCTAGAAATATTGTCGGCAAAAGAAAACCCGCACAAGGCGGGCTTTCCATCACCAGCGTCTAGACGTTCTTACGCTTTTCTTTTCCGACTGTAACCCAAGCCAGCTAAACTTAGGCCGAGAAGTGCGAGGCTGGTGGGCTCTGGGACAACCGCAGTATCGAGTCGCACGCCGAGGGCCCCTAAACTTAGTCCTCCGGTTAGCTGAATCCGCAACTGATAAGAGCCAGGACCAAGTGCGAGTTGAATGCCGTGAAAAGCGGGGTCGGCAAAAGAAGGATCAAAATCTGCGGGAAATTCTCCGAGACCGTCTCCAAACGCAGTGCCCGCCAACAGCGCACTCGAACCGAGTAAGGCAGCGCCGTCGAACACGTCAAAGGTATCCCCTGTTGCGCAACAGTCTGTGATCGTCAATATCGCATTCGACACCAAGGTGAAATCGTATCCTTCGGCAACTGGGTCCAAGGAATCGTCAGTAAATACGGTTGAACCACCCGACCACTCATCAAGATTCCAGCCAGCATCGAGCATTAAGACGGCGTGCGTAGAGAATGACATCAGGGCGAGGATTGGGGCCAGCGTTAAAGCGGCAAGTTGTTTCCTAAACATTTGTAACTGCTCCGTTGGACGGTAAAAGCCTACAAAAGATCGGTGCAAAAACCATGCCATTGCATCGAAAACAGAAAACATTACCCATTCTCAATGAGTTACGTAGATTGAGGCTCAACCCAGAAAAGTGGCTGTGTAAATAATCTAAGAATTTGCTGGGTTTCAGAGCGTTCTGTCTGTAAAGAATCTTGACAGTCCACCCAGCCAAAACCGCGTGAGTCATCGGTCGTTCACTTGTATTAGATATCGCAACCAGGCTGAATAGGTCGGTATCGGACCGTCAGCTTCCTCATCTGGATGACCGATTTCAGTTTGATTCTGTTGAAAAACTCGTCTTGAACCTGTGTCTTTGGTCATCGATCATCGGGATTTAGTTGAGGTCGTGGGTTGGGTGGCCATCATCTATCAGGATGATGGCTTTTGAACGCCGTTTTCAGTGTTTTTGCGTCACCCGGCACAGCTCCGCAGTGAGTCGGCGGCCCGGTGCTTGAGAGTCTGGGAGAGTCTGGGACAGTCACGATCCTATCGGAGGAACGGTCCAGGACAGCCTCGATTCGATATCGGCGTAAGGTTTTGTAATCAATGGTTTAGACGATAAAATATTATGGATGTCCCGAAATATTCGCTCATTACATTTGATGGGTGTCCGGCAATATTCCGCGGCTATTTGAACTTGTTCATTCAAGTGGCCAAAAGAAAACCCGCACAAGGCGGGCTTCAGTTGCACTTGCTTGCGCAGGAGCTTACACGACTTTTCGCCGCCTAAAGCCGAGGCCCGCCAAACCGAGCGCCACTAGCGCTAGACTTGTGGGCTCCGGAACTAGTTTAGTACTTTGCGTGAGGAGCATTTCTCTAACAATATAGTCTTGTACTCCGTCCGTTGTTTTACGTATATTGACCCGGGAATCTGCAGGTAATGAAAGACCATCCGATATCCGATATTGCGTGTCTGTCGCATCTCGGAGTGTATCGCCTACGCCATTCGACATCTGCGCCAACACCATTGTCGTTAAGTCGAAGCGCCAAAACAGATCACCAAGGGTTCGCGTGATACCAGCCGGGGAAAGCACGGTTCCGTCCTCAAGGACAGAATCAGTATGGACTAGAGCCCCGCTGGCGAAAATTTGCATTTCGAGATCAACGAGTTCGGATTGGTCAACCGTCCCGCTGGTTTCAGTCGTCGACCAGCGGTAGACAATCTTATCGATTGAATCAACATTCACCACCGGTGTACTGAGGTCCAAGGTGGTCTGATACACCATGACCGCCTGTGCCGGCATAGCAACCAGCAGACTTAATGCTAGCGTTATAAGGCCTATGCACGACCTGCCCTTAGAAACCCTCATGGTGAACTCCTCGGAAATTAGGTATAAGACCTCGCGCAAGAATCAAGCCAAGCAACTATTTTTTGGTTTATCAACTACTTGCACAAAGCAGTGGTGCGGGATGTAAAGTTTCTAAGAATTCTCAGTGGAAAAGGGTAAAAATACGATATACGTAGCAAGTTTGTACACAAATCTTCTCCTAATGTCCTGCTGTGTCTTAGAACTCCGGGATTCATCGTCAAAAATCGCTGACAAAACTTGTAAAGTTTGTTGACAAATAGTCCAGAGGCGGATGTTTCGACGTAAAGACGGCGATTGAACGCCGTAAGTCGACCGATTTATACGGGTGTCAGCTTGCAGCAGCTTAACAGCGGTCGTTGCTTTAGAAAGTTAAGTCCTGTCCAAAGGTAAGGAAGAAAAACTAAAGCGCCGCCGTCTTAAACGTATCGCAGGCCGCAATAGAACCCTTATCCAACCCCATCCGAAACCACCGGACCCGCTGTTTCGAGGTGCCATGGGTGAATGATTCCGGAGTTACATAACCTCGCCCTTGCTTTTGCAGTCGATCATCACCGATTGCGGTGGCCGCGGTCATCGCCTCCTCGACATCACCTTGCTCTAGTATCTGGCGAGTGCGATTAGCATGATGCGCCCACAGGCCCGCGAAACAATCTGCTTGAAGCTCTTGTTTTACCGAAAGTTTATTGCCCTCGGCTTTGCTCATGTTGCGGCGCTGCGAATGTACCTGGTTCGATATTCCCATCAGGTTTTGCACGTGGTGGCCAATCTCGTGCGCCACAACGTAGGCTTGGGCAAAATCACCAGGAGCACCGTGGCGTTCGCGCAGATCGTGGTAGAAACTGAGATCGATGTAGACCTTGTTATCGCCTGGACAGTAAAACGGCCCCATTGCAGCTTCGCCGCGCCCGCACGCGGATTGCACCGCACCGGTAAACAAGACCAGTATAGGCTCTTGATAACGCTGCCCTTGTGCTTGAAATAAGGTGTTCCAGGTGTCTTCTGTGTCGGCGAGAACAACCGATACAAAGGCTGCAAGCTCGTCCTCCGCAGCACTTGGTTTGTGTGGTGCACCGGCGTTGGCGCCGGTTCCCGTTTGTTGCAAGCCTTGATTTAAAATAATCGAGGGATCGACACCGAAGTATGCGGCGGCCAGCAGTAGCACGATCAGACCCACACCACCTTTCATCGGTGTGCCCCCTACTCGCATCGGCCTGCGGCCGCGGCGGTCCTCTACGTTGCTGCTTCTACGACTCCCTCGCCAGCGCATGTGACATCCCCATCTGTAATTTGCCAGGCATTCTAATCGAGACTTTGTGTTTGTGCATGAATATTACGCATCGACGGCCGCACCACGGCTCCCCTCAATGGAGCTAGATTAACTCAATAGTTATTACAATAATCATTGTAATAACAAATGTATGAATGATATATTTAATGTTAATTATAGGAATGGATGTGGGCGCGTTTGGTGCCTATACTTCATTACATGGCGTTAGTGGATCTTTCTAAATTGGTCAGCCCCGGCGATCTTAAGGGCCTGCGTCCGCAAGACCTATGCGTGCACGAGAAATGGATCATCGGGGAATGCCGCGGTCAAGCTGAGCGCATCTATATCCAATTGGACGCCAATGAATGGGTGGTACTTGCACCGAACACGCACGATGTTTGCTGGGGCTTATCGGTTTCAGATGCCGAAGAAGCCCAAGTCCCCGTAACGGAATCCGATATGCATTACCGCGTGCGCAACGTTGGTGCCGAATACCGGGTGAATGGGCAAGAAATCTACAATGTCACGGAGAAAAAGCTCGGCGAGCGCATTGAGATATGTATTGAGTTCGCCAATGGCACCGATCTAACCGCACATTACAACCTCATCACCCACGAATCCTCGCTTTATTTCATCAAAGGCTGAGCTCAACCGCTGCCAATGTAGTCGGCCGGTCCGGCCGGTACGATCCGACTCGGATTGATCGACTCGTGGCTGCTGTAGTAGTGATTTTTAATGTGTGCCATATCGACGGTGTTGGCGACGCCAGGATAGTCATATAGCGACCGGGTTAAGCGTGCGAGATTCGGATAATCGATGATCCGGCGGAAATTGCATTTAAAATGACCGACGTATACCGGATCGAAGCGAATAAGGGTGGTGAATAGACGCCAATCGGCCTCGGTCAAGCGGTCCCCGAGTAGATAAGTGCGGTCGGCAAGCAGGCCTTCTAGCCAATCGAGCGACTCGAATAGGGGGTGTATGGCCTCTTCATAGGCGGCCTGGCTGGTCGAGAACCCGCATTTATACACACCGTTGTTGACCGTATCGTAGACGCGGGCATTGATTGCATTGATCTCTTCACGCAGGTCCTGTGGGTAGTAATCACCGGGTTTAGCCCCGAGTCCGTCAAATGCCGTATTAAACATGCGGATGATTTCTGACGATTCGTTGCTCACAATCGTCGATTTCTGCTTGTCCCACAGGATCGGAATGGTTACCCGTCCGGAATAGTTTGGGTCGGCGGCACGGTAAATTTCATAGGCATAATTGGCATTGTGTATCGGATCAGGGATCACGCCATCACCTGCTGCAAAGCTCCAACCGTTATCGGCCATATACCAATGCACTATCGATAGATCGATCCAGTCCTCGAGGCCCTTCAAAGCCCGAAAAATCACCGTGCGATGTGCCCATGGGCAGGCATTACCGATGTATAAATGGTAGCGGCCCGGTTCCGCTTTAAATCCGCCTTCCCCGCTCGGGCCGGGGCTACCATCTGACGTGATCCAGTTGCGGAACTGCGCCTCCGAGCGGATAAACCGACCGCCGCTCGATTTGGTGTCGAACCACTGGTCATGCCATTCACCGTCTACCATTACACCCATTGAAAGCTCCTAAATACGTTCGTATTGCCCGTCAAACGCAGCCTTCCAGCCGTCCCAGCGACCCTGATCTGACGGAAATTTTTCGTGATCGAAGCGCGCAATCGTGAGCTGACTACCGGCTACGGCGTAGGTAACTGCCTCAACAAACTGCAGTTGTTCTTTGTAGGCCTCGCGGTGGTCGTCTGGTACTTGTTTTGCTTCGCTCTGTGACCATAATTCGGCACTTCGCAGCCACGCAATTATCGGCTCGAGAGCGGCGGCCGATTGACCCCGGGCCTGGCATAAATACAGGCTGCCGTTCAAGGGGTCGCCTGGGTCGAAGGTCAGGTCATGGGGGTCAATAATGGCTGCATTCGTCATACGGTGGTCTCCAAAAATGATCTTCAGGCCGGACGTTCGCCAGCCAGCGTGGTGCGGTGCATAACCCGCTGGTAGCCGTCATAGCCGCCGCTAGCGTAATGCACCACACAGCGGTTGTCCCATAAAACGAGCATATCCGCGCACCATCGATGGTAATAGACAAAATCATCCTGGGTCATATGCTCGAACAAGAATTTGAGTAAGGCTCTACTCTGCGAGCGCGTCATGCCGGCAATGGCGACGGTGTAGACGTGATTGATGAACAAAGCCTGGCGGCCAGACAGCGGGTGCGTTCGAACGATCGGGTGCGTTTCAGATTTCTCAGCCTCGCTCGAGACGACTATTTTCATCGAACGGGTGTCATCGTCCTCCGCAAAAAGTCCTTGTGGCCCGTAGGCCGGCGCAGCGGTGTGGATTGCGGCGCGGCCAGCCAGTGTCTTTTTTAATTCTGTCGGCAGTGTGGCATATGCTCTGTAACAATCCGCAAACACGGTGTCGCCGCCAAACGGCGGGATGGTCTGCGCGTGCAGTAACGTGCCGCTCGGCGGTGCAGGCTGAAAGCTCCAGTCGCTGTGCCATGAGGCGCCAAATATCGGGGCCGACTCTTGAGCCTCTCGGCGCACCTCGATCACGTGCTGGTGGTCTTCGATCGGCCGCACGAATGGATCAACGCCAAAATCACCAAGCTGCCGCGAAAACGCCGCAAGTTCATTCGGCGTCATTGGCTGACCCGGAAACACCAGCACCGGATATCGCGCCCATGCCGCTTTTATTTGGTCGACCATCGACCTCGACAGCTTGGAATTGAGCCTAAGGTCTGTAATTTCCGCGACGAAGTTCGGTTCGATTACGCTGATTTCGAATTGTTCTGGCATCGCACTCAAGCGCTAACCCATCGTAGACACGCTGGATAGCTTAATGACGTAGGTAACTCGCACCTCACCCGGCTGTCGATTAGGGTAGTCCTTACCAAGGTAGCTGTTGGAAAGCGCATCGATATGCGCGTCCGCGCCCGCCGCCGTGATCTCGATCACTTCGCCGCGCAGCTGCATATACCGGTATGGATTGTCCGGGTCGACAATCGCAAGGGCGACGGCGGGCCGAGCCCGCATATTGCGATCTTTCTGGCGGCCTTTGGCCGAATTAATGCGGATGTGTCGACCATCATAATCAAACCACACCGGTGTCACCTGCGGGGTGCCATCCGGCATGATCGTGGCAATATCGGCCAAGGCCTTTTTGCTGAGCAGGTCTTGAAAATTCTCTGGGATCGTTTTTGCCATGAGTCGTTCCTCACTTGCTGTCCGTTCGGATCCTCGCCCGATGGGCGACTGTCATGCCTATTGTGGTGCGATTCGCTGTGCAAGCATAGACCTGCGCTGATTGCCAAGGTCTAATACGCGCCATGCAACCCGCCACGCCGCTATTTTCGTACAAAAAGTTTTGGGCCGAGCGCCTAACTCCTGCACCGTTTCTGCCAATGACAAGAGCAGAAATGGACGATCTCGGCTGGGATAGTTGCGATGTGATCATCGTGTGCGGTGATGCCTACGTCGATCATCCAAGTTTTGGCATGGCGATAGTCGGGCGCCTGCTGGAGGCGCAAGGATTCCGGGTTGGCATGATCGCGCAACCGAATTGGAATAACACAGACGACTTTTGCGCACTCGGCCGACCCAATCTCTTTTTCGGCGTTACCGCAGGCAACATGGACTCGATGGTTAACCGGTATACCTCGGATCGGAAAATACGCCGCGATGACGCCTATACCCCAGGGGGCGAAGCCGGCAAGCGTCCCGATCGGAGCGTGATCGTGTACGCCCAGCGGGTACGTGAGGCATTCAAGGACGTGCCGATCATCATCGGTGGTATCGAGGCGAGCTTGCGGCGGGTTGCGCATTTTGATTACTGGTCGGAAAAGGTGCGCCGGTCGATCTTGATCGATGCGAAGGCCGATCTGCTCATATTTGGCAACGCCGAGCGCCAGTTGGCAGAGATCGGGCATCGGCTCGCCGCAGGTGAAACGATCAGCGATATCACCGACCTACGCGGGACCGCCTTTGTTAACCGCCAACCGCCACCCGGTTGGACTGAAATCGACTCCACGCATTTGGATCGCCCAGGGCCTGTGGGCCCTGCTGTCGATCCGTACGCAATGGAGGCCGTAAGCAATGAAAAACCGGCGGGCGATGCGACCGATCTCGAACCGAATGTCAAAGTTGTGCGCTTCAGCGGTCGTGTGCCGAATGCGGATCGCTCGACCAGTGTGATACGACTACCGGCGTTTAATCAGGTGAACCGCGACCCGGTGCTCTACGCGCACACCTCTCGTATCGTGCATCTCGAGTCGAATCCTGGCAATGCGCGTGCATTGGTACAGCGCCATAATGATGTCGATGTATGGTTGAATCCGCCACCGCTGCCGCTCACAACCGCGGAAATGGATGCGATCTACGAACTACCTTATAAGCGACGACCACATCCCAGTTACGGCGAGGCGAAGATCCCGGCCTACGAAATGATCCGGTTTTCGATCTCGATCCAACGTGGTTGTTTCGGCGGCTGCACGTTTTGTTCCATCACCGAACACGAAGGTCGGATCATCCAGAATCGATCGGAAGATTCCGTGCTGCGCGAAATCGAAACGATCCGCGATGAGGTGCCAGGCTTTACCGGGGTCATTTCCGATCTTGGCGGGCCAACCGCAAACATGTATCGCTTAGCATGCAAGACGCCGGCGATCGAAGCCGCCTGTCGTCGGCCGTCGTGTGTTTTCCCCGGAGTCTGTCCCAACCTCAACACGAACCACGCGCCACTGATCAAACTTTACCAGCGGGCACGCTCATTACCTGGGATCAAAAAGGTCTTGATCGCCTCAGGTGTTCGTTACGACTTGGCAATTGAGTCGCCAGAGTATGTGAAGGAGCTCGCTCAACATCACACTGGTGGTTATCTGAAGATCGCACCCGAGGCCATCTCGGACGGGCCGTTAGCGAAGATGATGAAACCTGGGGTTGGCACTTATTATCGATTTAAGGAGTTGTTCGACCGTTATTCGGCCGAAGCTGGTAAAGAGCAGTACCTGATCCCCTACTTCATCGCGGCACACCCAGGCACTAGCGACGAGGACATGGTTGAACTCGCGCTGTGGCTGAAACGGAATCGCTATCGTGCTGATCAAGTACAAGCGTTTCTACCATCACCGATGGCGAGCGCGACCGCGATGTATCACACCGGCAAGAACCCACTTGGCCGCGTCGGCCCCGACAGCGAATCGGTAGCTGTACCCAAGGGACTTAAAGTGCGGCGCCTACACAAGGCGTTTCTGCGTTACCACGATGCGAATAATTGGCCGCTGTTGCGCGACGCACTGCGGCGGATGGGTCGCAGTGACCTCATTGGCAACGGCAAACGACATTTAGTCCCGAGCTATCAACCGCTCGGCACGGGCGAGCGGTCCGAAGGTCGGCGTGGTGCCAAGACCGTTAAGCCGTTTCGCACAACTCACACTCGCGCCGAGCAAGCCGACACCAAGCGTGGCTCTGGCGCAGTAAAAAAATCTAAATCGGCGCGCAACACACGGCGCGCCACGACTCCACGACAACGAAGCTAAATGAGAGGACAACAATGCCAAAACTGACTGATGCAGAGCGTGATGCGTTTCTATCGGAGCAGGGATTCATGATGAACATTGCAACGGTTGACCCGAGTGGCGCACCTTTATCCACCCCGATCTGGTTCGTCCACGAAGAAGGTCGGATGTGGTTTACACCGCGGCAATACTCGGAATGGCTAAAGCACATCCGCAACGACCCCCGTATTGCATTATGTATTGACGAGCAGGCCATGCCGTATCGTAAGGTCGTGATCCGCGGCAAAGCAGAAATCATCCATGAAGTCGGCAACGATGACGCTTGGCGGGATCGCTATCGCCGCATTGCAAAACGCTACATCACACTCGACGACGCCGATGCCTATGTGGATAGTACGGACGACCAACCACGCGCCTTGTGTTCGCTGACCTTAGCCGATGCCGAAGTTCGAACCTGGCGCATGCCGATTGAAGGCGAGGCCTACAACGGGATCTGGGCGAAGCGTTATTGGACCGAGGATGCAAAGGTCAACCAAGCGCCGCCAGAGGTATTCAAGGAAAGTGTGTCGTAGCCCGCTTTCCATGCGGCGCTAGGATAATTCCGTTAAGTGGCAATCGCGTGCGCTCAAAGGAGCGCGCGCGCAGCCTCCATCGCTGCTTGCATATCAGGCAACGCCGCGAGTTCCGGCACTACCTGGAGGTAGCGCACGATATTGTCTTTATCGGTAACGATCACCGCGCGTGCTAGCAGTGCGAGCGGCTCGATTAGCAAACCATTATTGTCGCCGAAAGATCTGTTTTTATAATCCGATAAAAAAGTGATATTGTTGATCTTCGCTGCTTCGGCGAAGCGCGACTGGGCAAAAGGTAAGTCCATACTGATTGTGATCAGTTCAACGCGTGCATCGAGCCCGCCGTTCTCTTCAGAGAGTTCGTGCGTTTGTTTTTCGCAGGCCGGCGTGTCGAGCGATGGCACCACGCTAATGATGCGAACCTTGCCTTTGACCTCCGTGAGGTTGACAGGTTTGAGCTCGTTCGATGACATCACCGCACTCGGCAAGGCTTTGCCAACTTCGATCATCCCACTTCCGGACAAGGCCAGCGGCTTGCCCCGCATCGTCACACTGTTGCCCTGCCCCGCCTGAACACTGCCGCGGTCGATTGGCAGATCGGCTTGCACTTGATTCGTGTCGCCGCTACTGCATCCTGCATTGAGGATCAGTACTGCTAGCGCAGTGATCGCGTATCTCACGACGCCTCTCCCATTGGTTTAACTGACACCGCCAACGACCGGATAGCCGCGATCTCGCCAACGCAGCATGCCGCCGCTTAAATTCGCCGCCTCACCGATCCCTGCCCGTTTGAGTAATACGATAGCTTGCGCCGACCGCGCAGCGGAGCGGCAAACGGTGACGACCGGACGCTCGGAACCGATTTCGTCAGCTCGATCGGCGAGTGATCCGAGCGGGATATGGATTGCGTCTGCAATGTGCCCAAGTGGCCCGTCATACTCATCACTCTCACGAACATCGAGCACCTGCACTTCCGACAGGTGTTCTACCAGCCATTGCGGATCGACCTCCCACACCCCGCCGAAGGTCTGTTTGATCGGTCCCCAGGCTGGCAACCCATCGTTTATCTCATCGTTCTCGGGCCGCCCGCAACGAAGATTCGCCGGTAACGCGATATCGATTTGGCCCGGATGCGGCAAGCCCAGATTGTTCATATAACCGGCAAAATCCTGCTCGCTTATCTGCCCACCGAAGCGCGGATTAAATTGCTTTTCTTCGGCGACCGAGGTCATCGTAATGCCACGGTAATCGTGGGCCGGATATAACCTTGTTGAATCGGGCAAGGCCATGATCTGAGTCTGAATCGAACGGTACAAGGCCTTTGGGTCACCTTGCTGAAAGTCTGTGCGGCCGCAACCGCGGATCAGCACGGCGTCGCCGGTGAAGGCCATTGTCTCGTCATCCAAAACATAGGTAACGCAGCCATTAGTATGGCCGGGCGTCTCGCGGACTTCGAGATATCGCGAACCAAATCTGACGTGATCACCATGCGCCAGTGCGTTGTCCGCGCCTTCGACTCCCGCATGTTGGGAGATCCCAATCTGCGCACCTAGGTGGTGCTTCATTAACCAGGCAGCGGTGACATGATCCGCATGACAATGGGTATCAACGACATGGACGAGTTGTAGTCCAAGCTCCTCGAGCAAGGCGCGGTCACGCCCAGCCTGTTCGAATACGGCATCGATAATGACCGCCTCGTGCGTATTAGAGTCGCCGAGTACATAGGTAAATGTCGACGAGTCTTGGTCGAATAATTGTCTAAATATCAGCATAGGCTCGGTCTCTCAAATTGCTCCTTTGTCACTTTTCAGATCCGGTGTAGCAAGCTGCAGTGGCTTGCACTTTGCGGTTATCATAGCCGACTGAGTTCAGATTGGGAGATCGCTGAGATGACCGAGGCCGTTATTGTTTCCACCGCCCGTACACCTTTGTGCAAAAGTTGGCGCGGATCATTCAACATGACGCATGGCGCGACACTTGGGGCCGTTGCAGTGGGGGCCGCGGTAGAGCGTGCGGGCCTTGAGCCTAGCGAGGTTGACGACGTGATCATGGGCTGCGCCAATCCAGAAGGGGCAACCGGTTCCAACATCGCTCGGCAGATCGCACTGCGGGCAGAAATGCCGGTCACAGTGTCGGGGATGACGGTGAATCGCTTTTGTTCTTCCGGGTTACAGACCGTTGCACTCGCCTCGCAGCGCGTGATTAGCGGCGAGGCCGACATCTTTGTTGCCGGCGGGGTCGAGTCCATCTCATGCGTTCAAAACGAAATGAATCAACATATGCTCACCGACGCTTGGCTGGTTGAACATAAGCCCGAGATTTACTGGCCGATGCTACAAACCGCGGAAACCGTCGCCAAGCGCTACAAGATTTCGCGTGAAGACCAAGATCGTTATGGGGTCGAGAGCCAGAACAAGGCGACGCAGGCGCGCGAGGACGGTAAATTTGACGACGAAATTGTTCCGGTCACGACGCAAATGAAATTGGTCGACAAGGAGACCGGGGCTGAGACGATAAAAGAAGTTACCGCGACGCAAGACGAAGGTATTCGTCCGGGTACGACCTATGAAGGCGTGGCGCAGATCAAACCAGCTATCGAAGGTGGCGTGATCGCTGCAGGAAATGCGAGTCAGTTCTCCGATGGTGCTTCCGCGCAAGTAATCATGAGTGACAAACTTGCCGCGCAAAAAGGTCTGCAGCCACTCGGTATCTTTCGTGGTTTCGCGGTTGCCGGTTGTGAACCCGACGAAATGGGCATCGGCCCCGTATTTGCGATCCCGAAGTTGCTCAAAAATGTCGGTCTGAAGGTTGATGATATCGATCTATGGGAACTGAATGAGGCATTTGCGGTACAGGTGATCTATTGCGCGGACAAGCTGGGGATCCCCCGCGATCGCTTAAACGTCAATGGCGGCTCAATCGCCGTCGGACACCCCTACGGTGTGACGGGTAGCCGCTTGACCGGCCATGCATTGATCGAGGGCAAGCGTCGCGGCGCGAAAAACGTCGTCGTGACGATGTGCATCGGTGGTGGTATGGGCGCTGCGGGTCTATTCGAGGTTTGTTAAATGCGCATATCCATCATGCGCGCCGACACGCCAAATCTGCGCGCATGATAGCGTAATAATGATGGTCTAAGCTTTGCGCAGCGGGCTGTCCGTTGCGCTTATACATCCGTCGCAATTAGGCCGCGATAGTCTCCGGACTATCCCAACTCCTTAGTTCCGGCATAACCTCATTGGCAAACGTTCGCATGGTGCGTTCTACATCTTCATAGGGCAAACCAGCAAAGCGCGTCACTAGAAGAATGTCGTAAGCGCCGAGGATATCGCGGCGGGCTTGGATCTTGTCGAGGATCTGTTGTGGCGTACCCCAGGTCTGACCGGCAAGATACTCATCGGCTACTGCCTCCATTCCCGCTGCCTGCATGGCTTTTGCGCCTTCGCCGTATTCTTCATAGCCTTCGGCATCAGCGAAGTGGTCCCCCATCATCTCGTAATGATGCATAAGACTTAACAGATAACGTCGCACATGGCGGTCTGCATTTTCAGCGGCACGGTCGGCATTTGTATCGCACACGCAAAAATCCACGAAGAAAGGTATCGGCGGGGCTGTTTTGTGCTCGGTTCGATAATGCTCCGCATAGGTTTCAACTTCTTGCTTATGCACTGCGGCGGGCTTGTATGCAAACTGCATCATCTTCAACCCGTTTTTTGCCGCTTCAATGACGGAGTCTCCCGACATCGCCACCTGGGCCGTGCGTCCCTTAAAGCTTTTTGTTGGCCGCGGCCGAATTTGTGCCTCCGGTTGCGTGAAGAATCGTCCGTCGTGCGCCTCCATAACCCCACTCTCAAGTGCTGCCATTATCATCGGCGTCGCCTCATCGAAGCGCTCACGCGATTCGTCCATCGAGATACCGAATTGCCCGTACTCACGCCGCGATAAGCCGCGACCAAGTCCGAGGATCATTCGCCCATTGCTCAAATGATCGAGTAGCGCGGCTTTTTCGACGATCCTCAGCGGTTGACTGTGCCACGGCACAATAACGGCGCCGGTCATGAGCTTTATGCGCGAGGTCTGTGCCGCAAGATGGGCAAGATAGACGAAATTGTCTGGGCAAAGCGCGTAGTCTTCAAAATGATGCTCAACCATCGAGACCAAGTCGTAGCCTAGTTCCTCGGCGAGTAGTGCGTTGGCAATCTCCTCATCGTAGACCTGGTCATCACTTATGTTGTCGTAACCGAAGCTTTGGGCAATTTGGCAAAGACCGATCTGGATCATCGTTGACCTCCGAGGCTCATTTTTATGGCAAGTGTGGTACAGCGGTTAATACTGTGCAGAGCGCCAGTATATGCCGGATAAAGCACGGTTGGTATCTGAGCTGAAGATAGATCAATTGCAATCATGCGAGTGCCGCCACATTGCTCGGTTATGTGTCCAGCAATACAAAAAGGTAGCGTGTCCTATGGCCCATCTGGGCAACGACTTAGTGCATTTCAAAACCAGGGTAGCCCTGGCTTTCGACTTCGCTGCACTTCTGCCGATAGGTCCCCACCCCGCCGATATAGGACAGCATCCGTCGAGGTTTGCCCTCAATGTTCGATCCCATATACCACGAGTCTGTTTTTGTTACGAGTGTTGCGTTCGCTAAGTCATCGTGATGTTTGACCCATTGTTCCTCGGCTTCTCTGGTCGCTTCGACCACGTGCAGGTCTTTATTACGCAGATGCTTGATACAACTGGTGATCCATTCGGTTTGCTGCTGTAGACAGGTGGTCATGTTGCAAAGTGCCGCCGATGGCGACAGCGGCGCGCCGGTCAAGAACAGGTTCGGGTAGCCGTGGACTTGGAGGCCCATCGTTGTCGTGATGTCCTGTTGCCACTGTTCTGTCAGCGAACGGTCGTCGCGACCACGGATATCCATCCGCGTAAGCGCTCCGGAGCCGGCGTCGAATCCGGTCGCGAGGATAATGACGTCGAATTCGTACGTGCTGCCGTCGGTAAGTTGGATGCCTTCGGGTGTAATTCTAGCGATTGGGTTGTCCTTAACACTGACGATACCGACATGCGGCAGATGGTATGCTTCGAGATAACCGCTTTCGAGCGGCACGCGGTGGGTCCCAAAGCCGTAATCAGTCGGAATCAGCAAATCGCACAGGTCCTTGTCTTTAAGCCGTTCACGCATCTTGTTGCGGACGAATTCCGATATTTGTTCGTTTATTTCTTCGTCGAAAAACAACTCCGAGAACGAAGCGGTCCAAAGTTCCAGTGATCCATTCTCCCAAATCCGCTCCAACACCTCATGCCTTTGTTCGGGTGTACTGTCGGCCCAGGTGCCGTTGTCAAAATCAAATTCGAAGCCGGCGAAGGTGTGTGGCAAGCGTTCTTTGTAGTATTCGAACTTGGATTTGTACTCCTCAACTTCGGCCGGCCCATACTGCGGATTATTCATTGCGTTGACGTACTGCGGGGTCCGGATGAACACTTTTAGTTCGCCGACCTCGGGCGCGATCGTCTGGATCACCTGGATGCCAGTGGCGCCATTTCCTATACAGCCGACCCGCTTGCCTTTTAAATTCACTGCCTCTCGCGGCCAGCGGGCGGTGTGAAAAATATCGCCTTTAAAGCTGTCTTGACCCTCGAACAGGTTGGTCATTGGCGCCGACAGCATACCGGAGCATGACACCACGAACTGCGCGTCAATGACCTGGCCTGCGTCCGTCGTAAGGGTCCAGCGCCCGCGGTCTTCGTCGTAGTGTGCTGATTTGATCGTCGTATTGAGTTGGATGTCCGGCCGCAAATCGAGCGTGTCTGCAACATAGTTCATCCAGCTTTCAATTTCTGGTTGTTCCGGGAATTTCTGGCTCCAGCTCCAACCTTTGTACAGTTCCTCACTGAACAAATATTGATAGATGTAGCTCGCCGAATCGAATTTTGCGCCGGGGTAGCAGTTCCAATACCACGTACCGCCGACGCCACCAGCAGCATCGAAGGCTCTAACACTTAGCCCTTCCTCGCGCAGCTGATGGAGCTGATAAAGCCCGGCAACGCCAGCCCCGATGACGGCTGCGTCGAGCACTAGCGGGTTTGCAACTCCGTTACCGTTATCTTTCTGCGATCTCACTTCGGCCATAATTTATTTCTCCGCAATTAATTCTTCATCGGTACGTACGGCGCTGTTTTCAATGTAATCATAGGACCGCCTAGACGGTCGCTCACAGTGCCTATTGGGTATCAGTCCAGCGTGCGCAGCGGACGCAGTCATTCGGGACACGCCTAGCCTGTAATTGTGCAGCGCGGGCCCGCCTCTGGTCAATTCCGGTGTTCAAGCGTCAGTGGGCAAAGTGGCTGTCTTCATCACTTTCAAGGTCTTTATCCACTGGGTTAATTAATTTTAGAAATTGCGCACCGTAGCGTTCGAGTTTCACGTCGCCAATCCCGTTGATATTGCGCATCGTGGCCAAATTTGACGGTCGAACTTCGAGCATCTCAAGTAAGGTTGAATCGTGAAATACGGCATATGGTGGGATGCTTTGTTCTTTAGCAATGCGGCTACGGCATTCTCGCAGTAATGCCCATAGCGGCTCGTCACCGCTACTGACTACGGTTCGCTCACGACGTTCACGTTTGCGGCCAGAAGGTAAGCTCGGATCCTCACGCAACTGCAGGCTTATTTCGCCTCGTAGCAATGGGCGGCTGTGCGGGCTGAGCACCAATGCACCATAGCGCTCTGGATCCGCTTGCACGAACCCACCAACCATCAACTGCCGCAACACTGACCGCCAGCGCTGAGCGCTTAACTCTGCGCCGATCCCAAATGTACTAATCGCAGCATGTCCGTGTTGCTGTACCTTGTCGGTGTTTTTGCCTAAGAGCACGTCAATAACGTGGCCCGCGCCAAACCGCTGGCCAGTGCGGTAGATGCATGACAGCAGTTGTTGCGCCGCGAGCGTAGCGTCCCAGGTTGTTGGTGGATTGAGGCAAATATCGCAGTTGCCACAGGCCTCGATCGACTCGTCACCGAAATAGGCCAGCAGCGAGTGGCGTCTACAGGTCGTGATCTCGCACCAACCCAACAAGGCATCCAATTTGTGTCGCTCTATCCGTTTATGCCGCTCGTCCGCCTGCGAGGTGTCGAGCATCTGGCGCAAACGCACGACATCTTGTAGGCCATAGACCATCCACGCATCTGCCGGCTCGCCATCGCGCCCGGCCCGTCCGGTTTCTTGATAGTAGGCCTCGATGCTCTTGGGCAAATCAAGGTGCGCGACAAAGCGCACGTCCGGTTTATCGATACCCATTCCGAACGCGATCGTCGCAACAATTACCACCGCTTCCTCGTGGAGAAAGCGCGTTTGGTGCTCGGCACGGGTCTGGGCCGCGAGGCCGGCGTGATACGGGTAAGCGTTGATCCCCGTATTGCGCAACCATGCTGCAGTACTTTCAACTTTTGCGCGTGAAAGACAGTAGACGATCCCGCATTCATCTTTATGGCTCTCAAGAAATCCAAGCAATTGGCGTTTGGCGTCCGCTTTTGTATGCACGGCATAGCGAATGTTTGGTCGATCGAAGCCGCTCACGAAGCGCCGCGGTTGCCGCAGATTTAGACGTTCTACGATCTCAACCCGAGTGCGTTCATCTGCGGTGGCGGTAAGCGCCATGCGCGGTACGCCAGGGAACAACTCTCCAAGCTGGCCAAGTTCCAGGTAGTCGACACGGAAGTCATGCCCCCATTGCGATACGCAATGGGCTTCGTCGACTGCAATCAATCCGATTTGCGTTGCACTAAGTTCGGCCAGGGTTTGCGTTTGGAGCAGTCGCTCCGGCGCGATATACAAGAGATCCAGATCACCTGCGCGGACCCGACGGATAACCTCGGCTTGTTCATTCGATGGCAAAGATGAGTTTAGAAATGCCGCCTGAACCCCGAGTTGCTGGAGGGCGACGACCTGGTCACGCATCAATGCAATCAAGGGCGAGACGATCAGCGCAACGCCGCTACGCATCAACGCTGGTATCTGATAACAAATCGACTTGCCACCGCCGGTCGGCATCAAGACCAAGCTGTCGTTGCCCGCGACCGTGGCTTCAATCACCTCTAGTTGATCGCCGCGAAATGCAGGGTAGCCGTAAACCGTTTGCAGGATCGCGCTGGCTTGGTCAGCACAACTGGATTTTATCTGGGCAAGATCGTTCATAGTTCACAGGCGCCTCCTTGCGCCGCAGTACTCAGGTCAGAGTCGTCGAGTTTAATTAAGCGAAGCAGTGTCTCATATCCATTCGGCGAAGAGCCCACAAAAGGTGCGATCGAGACATACCGTATAGGGCGGCTCGATCCACACAAAGCAGCCCGGTGCCAGTCGCACAGTGGCCGATCCACCGTCCCCCATCACAGTGACGGTGGTCTCGACTAGCGTGACGAGAAGACCAAATATAGCGAAGGTTATTGGACTGGGTGCCGCCTCGGCTTGAACTTCATAAACCCGAAACCTGCTTGAGTCCCATGATTGGGTAAAACCCTCGAAAGTTAGCGGCATGGCACCAACTGTCGGCGTGCGTTGCAACGCTTCGGCGCCCACCATATGCATGACGTTGTCGCCGATATTTTTTACCTGATGGATTAAATGCTCTTCACGGTGCGAGCGACACAAGGTGCCGCCAAACGACGCGGTGGTGAGTTTCGACGGTTTATCTAGAAAAGATTCTTCGACGTTCGCATCGGCGATAACGAAATAGACCGTATCCTCCGCATGCCGATGAAATTGGGTGAAGCAATCATGTGGCAGCTCAATCTCGTAAATATTCGTATAGGCATTACGCAGGTGGAATCGATGCCGCGGCTCCACATAGACTTCACAATAGTCTTCGCCCGCGATAAAGGTTTTCGCCATCTAGATCAGTCCTCACCCGGCAAGAGATTCATAAGGGTCTATTGCGGCGATCCCGCGCATCAGGACATCGGGCTGGCGGAACGCCTCATAACGAGCTGCATCGTGTTCGGTTTGCGGCGCACCGCTCAGGTAACAGCCAAGATCTGCGCTGCGCTTGAGCAATGCACTACCCACTCGGAGCCGTTCGTGCTCCCACTCGATTAGCGCTGCGACTAGGTCTTCTGCGGGTTTTTCGAACGCATGCGCCAATGTTGCTGCGTCTGCAGCGGCCTTCGAGACGCCAAAGCCGATGTGCGGTCGTGCGGTGAAAGCCGCATCACCGATCAAGGCGACTCGTTTAAATAACAGCCTTTCACACGCGAGTTCTACAATCGGCTGGATAAATGGTTGCTCGGTTTTGTCGATCACGGTTTGGAATTGGGGTGGCAAAAGACGTTTGGCGTCCTCTCGCATTGCTGCCGTTACGCGAGCCCGGATCTGCTGCGGAGCAATACCATCCGGTTGATAATTTCCATCCACATCGGTAAACATCTCCGTGCGCGCGTGCCCCGCAGGCGTTGGACGGTACCAAACCCAATTGTAAGAGCGTGCCCCCGGTTTACAGTTGTCATTTGGTCCGGCCACTGTATAGCCGAGCATGTGCTCGCCCGGTGGTAGATAGAACGCCATGCGACACTCGAGTTGCTGCCTGACAGCCGCGGGAATAAGCGACTCGGGTACCAGGCCACGCCATGCGACGTAGCCTGTGTAGCTCAATTTCAGCTCAGGTGCGACTGATTCACGGACGACAGAGCGTAGGCCATCGGCCCCGATGACCCAGTCGAAGGTCTCATGGGATCCGTCATCAAAACTCACCACCGCCGCCTGATCTTTAGCTGCCACGCTCGTTACGATTGCGCCATTGTGATAGCGGTCGTCAGGAAATTTCTTACGTAGAAATCGGTACAACAGTCCCCAGGAAGTGAATAATTGCGGTGCCTCTATTTGCGCAGCGATGGCCCCGTCTTGCGCGAACAAGATACGCCCGTGCGCCTCAACCCCCATCGCGTTTTCGATATCGGCTCCAGCTTGTCGGAACGCGTCGAACAACTCTTGGTGCGGTGTGATGCCGGCACCACGGCTGGCAAGCTCCTCACCACTACGTTCAAAAATGTGAACATCCCAGCCTTGATGCCGCAGCAATAAACCGACGGTCAGGCCTGCCATCGAGCCGCCAATGACCCCAACGCTTCCCCGTATTGCTGTCATCGCTCACTACTAAGTAACGGAATCGAGCACGCTGGATGCGCCGTAGGCCCAAGGGTTCCGAGTTTTTGGCTGCAAATTTTCAGTGCACTTAGTCGAAAAAATTGAGTTCGATCATGAGGCCGTCGGGATCATCAAGGAACAGTTGCTGTAGGTCGAAATCGGGCACGACGCGATGCTTATATTGGACATCCATGCCATCGAGTCTGGCCCGAAAATCATCTATGTCTCCGCACCGAAACGCAATATGGTCCAAAGCGCCGGTGCCGCCATCGGGCGCCTTCTCCGGCTTGTCCAGATATTTCTCAAAATTACCGCTGCCATCATCCGCGGCGAGGTGCACGACAGCCTTTCCGTCGATATAGAGCCAGTATCCGGGAAACTCGAAGGGGGGGCGGAAACCAACCTCGAGTCCTATTGTGTCGACGTAGAATTCCTTGGTCGCCTCGAGATCGCCTGCGAATACCAAATAATGATCGAGTGATTGCACTGCCATATTGTTCCCTCCGTCGAATATTGAATCGATGTCCGCCGACAAATTATAGCGTCGCGCGGACGCTAATGACCTCGGTCGTGTTATTTAGCCCGACGTTCATCGATGGCGAGCCTTGCAAGTAGCTAGAGCAAGTTGAGGCCAGCTCGTTTGGATGGCGTCAAATTTCTTATAAAATACATTAAGTATTTTATTTTAATTGTTGATTAACATTAAATAATTTAAAAAAATTCCCAGCAGTAACCGTGGCAAGATCATCGACACTCACGCCGCGCAGCCCAGCCAGAAATTCAGCGGTGTGGCGGACGAAGGCCGGTTCGTTTTGTTTACCGCGTTTTGGCACCGGGGCCAACCACGGCGAGTCGGTTTCAATGAGCAGGCGATCCGCGGGTATGCGTAGCGCCACCTCGCGCAAATCGCCGGCCGACTTAAAGGTCACAATGCCGGATATCGATATGTAGAACCCAAGGTCCATCGCGGCGGCAGCCGTATCCCAGTCGTCGACAAAGCAATGCATCACGCCGCCGACGTCCCTTGCGTTTTCTTCATCTAAGATAGAAATAACGTCGGCTGCTGCCTCACGGGTATGAATGATTAGCGGTTTGCCGAGCGTGCGCGCCGCGCGGATGTGACAACGAAAGCGATCGCGTTGCCACTCTAGATCGCCCTCACTGCGAAAATAATCTAGTCCGGTCTCACCGATCGCCACGACCAACGGGTCGCGGCCGAGCTCCAACAACTCTTCAATCGACGGTTCACGCGCGTCATCATCGGTATTCGGGTGCACGCCGACGGAGGCGAATACGTTATCGTGGTCTACCGCGGCTTGGCGTACGTCGCTAAACGTTTCCAACTGCACGCAAACGCACAGCATGTGGGACACGCCGGCATCCATGGCACTATCGACGATATCTGCTATGCCGCGCTCCGGGGATGCCACCAAGGGCAAATGACAGTGGGAGTCTACAAGTTGCACGCGTGTCGACACCGATCAAACACGGGGATCCCCACTAGGGTTCCGGTGTGGGAGCCGGCGCCGACGTTACATTGTATGGGTTTGGCGGTCTGATTTAAGGGCGCCAGCCAGCTGTGTTTCGATCTTGTTGCGGGTCGCGCCATTGTCGAGCTCACTAAATTGGACACCGATTCCAGCATTCCGATTGCCTTGAGCGCCGGACGGCGTGATCCACACGACTCTACCCGCAACCGGCAACTTTTCTTTGCTATCGGTAAGCGTTAAGAGCATGAAAACTTCGTCGCCGATCTTATAACTCTTGTTAGTAGGGATAAATAATCCGCCATTCTTTATGAACGGCATATAGGCGGCATAGAGCGAGCTCTTGTCGCGTATCGTTAACGATAAGATCCCCTGGCGTGGGTTTTTACCGCTTGCGGCCATTTACCTCTCCTAAATTGCTGCGCCGCTCACGGCATCCGACAACCCCAGCCACAGTGACTCGGCCACATCGACTTCGCGAAATCCTGAATGTCCTGCGAGCAACGCCCTAGTTTCAAAAAGTAGATCTAGAAAGCGATATAAGTGCTTCAAGTTTAAATGATCTGCGAGTCCTTGCAAGCTTGGATCCGGGGCGACGTCGGCCTGATCATAAAACGAAGTGCAGCCGAATCGAGCTAAGATCAGCCGGGTCGTAACCGAAATCATCACCTGCAGTAACTCGCCAATTGGCAGATCCGCGAACGCCTGAGCTTCGCTAAGCGCGTGTGTGCGACCCCGCTTAAGCTTAACCATCGCCTCGACCATATCGGCTCCATGGTCACCACCGGCCTCATTAGCCACACTCAGAGCCTTTAGCGGCGCCCCACCCGATTGACTAAAGAGGTGGCCTATTTGCTCTGGCGCCATGGTCGGTAGCTCGGCCGTGAGCCAGTCAAGTGCGCTGTTTGTCTCAACTCGCTCGCATGGAATGCGTACGCATCTGCTGCGTACAGTCATTGGAATAGCGCTGAAACGATGAGCCACGAGCAGTAGTAGAGCGTCTGGCGGTGGCTCTTCTAATACTTTAAGGATCGCATTCGCAGCCGCCCGATTCATTGCATCGGCGGGGTAAATCAGAGAAATCTTGCCCCGTTGGTAGTGCGACTTAAGGGTATAAAAATTCCCCAGGTCGCGAACCTGATCGACCAGGATCGCCTTACCCTGTTCCAGCGGGCTTAATACCCTGAAGTCCGGATGATTCCCTGCCTCAAACAGCGCGCAACCGCGGCAATTATGGCACGGTCGCTCATCGCGGGCCGCTGTCTCACACAGCATGTAGTGTGCAAAGTCGCGAGCTAGCGCCTCAACGCCAAGCCATTGTCGGCCACTAAATAGGAACGCGTGCCCCATGCGATCGCTGCCCACAATATGCCGTAGCTCGGACCATTGCGTAGCGTGCCAAGGGTAAGCGGGATTCATAACAAACGCTCGCGCACAATCGCCAACACGGCTGCGTGGACCACTTGTTCTGATGGTGCAGCATCCACTACCACAATTCGATCTGGCCAGGCTTTGGCTAGTTCCAAATAACTCGTGCGCACACGTTCAAAAAAACTGCGCTGTTCTTGCTCGAAGCGATCCGGTTTGCCGCGCAATGTGGCCCTCTGTAAGGCCGATTCCACATCGAGATCGAGGATCACCGTCAGCGCAGGGGAGAACCCTGCCTGCACCAACTGTTCAAGCGCCGCAATCGAGGTGCGGTCCAACCCTCGACCACCGCCTTGATAGGCATAGCTTGCATCGGTAAATCGGTCGCAAATCACCCAACGCCCCCTTGCCAAGGCGGGATCGATGACCCGGGTGAGATGCTCGGCGCGCGCGGCGAACATCAATAAGAGCTCTGCTGTGCCAGCCATTGGTGGCAGGCTGGGATCAAGCAGGATACTTCGGATCGACTCGCCGAGTGCCGTACCGCCGGGCTCTCGAGTAAGCTCAATTTCGCAATCGTGATCCCGCCGTAGCGCGTCGGCTAGCAGCGTGCACTGGGTCGATTTACCAACGCCCTCGATGCCCTCAACGGTGATAAATCTTGCCTGGCTCACCGATCAGCCCGCTTCGGTGACAACTGGAAGCGGCGCACCGCCGCATTATGTTCTTTTAGGTTTTTAGAAAATGCGTGGCTTCCGTCGCCCTTACCAACGAAGTATAGAAACTTTCCCGGCGCTGGATTTAAGGCCGCGCGTATTGAACCTTCACCGGGCATGGCGATAGGCGTAGGTGGTAGGCCGTAACGCGTATAAGTGTTGTATGTGGTATCTGTTTCTAAATCGATCCGGCGGAGGTTGCCGTCGAATTGATCGCCGAGCCCGTAAATGACGGCAGGGTCGGTTTGGAGTTTCATGCCGAGTCGTAGCCTGCGCACGAATACGCCCGCGATTTCGGCTCTTTCATCTGCCTTGCCCGTTTCTTTTTCAATAATTGACGCCATGATAAGCGCCTCAGCCGGTGATTTATACGGCAGATCCGGGTCTCGCGATGCCCAGTAATAATCAAGCAACTCGCGTTTGCGTTGATGTGCGCGCTGCAGGATATCAATATCGCTATCGCCGCTAGAAAAATTGTAGGTTGACGGGAAAAACTCTCCTTCCGCGTACGTGAGTGCCGGATCGATTTCTTCCAATATCCGAGCTTCATCTTTGTCCGCAATTGTTTGGTGTAGGTGCCTATTTTGCGCCAATGTGGTGCGTATGTCGGCGAAGCTCGATCCCTCGATGAACGTTATTTGAAAGACCTTTACCTCACCGCGTACAAATTGCTGGAGCAGTTCACGTGCAGTGCTACCGTCGTTAACTTCATATAGACCGGCCTTGAGCTTGGCGCCGATCTTAAGGCGTCGAGCCTCCAGGCGAATGTATAAATCGTTCTTAATCCATCCTGCGTCATTCAGGTCCCTCGCTATCCCGGCCAAGCTGGTACCGCGCTCGATCTCAAATGATACGCTTGGGCCACCCAACATTATGGGTCTGTCCAAGGCGGCCTGCATGTCCCGCCACACCCAATTCGCAGCCACCGCGACGAATATAATCAGTATCGCCGCAGTCCCAATTGACCACTGCAGGAGTTTCTTCATGGATGGTAGCCGCCGGCGCGCACAGCGGCCTGAAGGGCACGCGTGGTCTCGCCGATGGAAAAAACTCGCTGTGCTTGGTCGATTTCGATCACCGGCCAGATCCCAGCGATGGCGTTGCATAGGAATACTTCGTCGGCCTGGTATAGATCCTCAAGCCTCAAATCTACTTCATCCACGCCTATCCGTAGCGTGTCCGCAACGTGCAATACGACCGAGCGCATGACACCGCGGACACCGCAATTATCCAAGTTCGGCGTCACCAACCGGGCGTCGCTAACAATGAATAAGTTACAGCGCGTCGCCTCAATGACGAAATCACTGGTGTCGAGCATCAGTGCCTCCGTAGCGTCGCACTTCGTGAGGTCGAAACTCGCCAGCACCTGGTCCAGACGATTCAAATGCTTTAGGCCCGCAAGTTGCGGGTGGCGAGGTAGTCGATGCCGGGCGACACACACGCGTATCCCTGATCGCTCGCGCTCGGCGTAATCGTCCGGCCACTCATGCCGTGTCACGATCCGGGTCGGTACAATTTTCTCGGGAGGTGTGTAAGCGCGCCCGCCGCTACCACGCGTAATGATGATCTTTACCACCGCTCGATCAAAGCCGGCAGCAACCTCATGTGCTTCCGCGTCGAGGGCCGCGAAATCGGGTTGTGGGATATTCAAGGTGTCGCAGCCTAGACGGAGTCGCTCTATATGGCGCGGCCAATTAAGGATCTCGTTTTCGACCAACGCAAGCGTCTCAAATAGTCCATCGCCGTAAGCGAGGCCTCGGTCGAGTACGGAAACGCCTTGAGCGTGAGCACCATTCACTAGAATCATCGCGGGGCTCGGCAGAAATTGGTCGAACGAACTTGCTAACGACGTCCTGGATCGCGTTAAATCCGTTTGAAAACTAGTGTGCCGTTGGTGCCTCCAAACCCAAACGAATTCGTCATTGCAACATCGATCTTCATCTCACGCGCCTCGTTCGGTACGTAATCTAGATCGCAATCCGGATCGGGATTGGTCAGATTGATCGTAGGTGGTGCGATCTGATCTCGGATCGATAAGATCGAGAATACCGCTTCGGCGCCGCCGGCAGCACCCAGCATGTGACCCACCATCGATTTTGTCGAACTCATGGCGAGCTTATACGCATGCTCTCCAAAGTAGCGTTTCACCGCATCGGTTTCTGCTTTGTCGCCAGCTGGAGTAGAGGTTCCGTGGGCATTGATGTAGTCAACCTCCTCCTTGTTGAGTCCCGCGTCATCGATTGCGAGTTCCATACAATATGCCGCGCCCTCTCCATCGGTCGACGGTGCCGTGATGTGAAACGCGTCGCTGCTCATTCCAGCACCAGCAAGCTCGGCATAAATCGTCGCGCCTCGCTGTTTCGCATACTCCAATTCCTCCAACACCACGATGCCCGCACCGTCGCTGAGGACGAAACCGTCACGTTCGAGATCCCACGGTCGGCTTGCGCGTTCCGGATCGTCGTTACGCGTTGAGAGAGCCTTAGCCGATGCAAACCCACCGAGCCCAGTGTAGCTCGTGGCAAATTCCGACCCGCCGGCTATCATCACATCGACATCGCCACGTTCAATCATACGTGCGGCGTTTGAAATGCAATGAGCGCCGGTAGAACAAGCCGTGACCATCGCATAGTTCGGCCCCTTAAAGCCGTACCGGATCGATAAGTTGCCAGCAACCATGTTGATGATATTACCGGGGACGAAAAATGGGGACACCTTTCGTGCCCCGCCATCTAAGTAGGATTGGTAGGCTTGTTCAATACCCGGAAGCCCACCGATCCCAGAGCCGATACAGGCGCCGACCCGACGGGCATTTTTATCGTTAATTTCGAGACCCGCATCATCGATCGCTTGCACGGAGGCGGCAAGGCCGTAATGGATAAACGGGTCCATCCGTCGCGCTTCTTTTTTGCTTATGTATTGCTCGACATCAAAATCCTTAATGTTGCCGCCAATCTTAGCGTTAAAGCCTGAGGTGTCGATACAGGTGATCGGTGCAATGCCACTGACACCGGCAACGATATTGTTCCAGGAATCTTCCGTTGTATTACCGACCGGGCATACAACACCTAGACCTGTAACTACGATTCGGCGTGACACAATTGATTTCCTCGGGGACCTTGCTCTACAAACATGAAAGGCCGCGTTCTATTCGAAATCGCGGCCTTCCATAATTGATGCAAGCTTGTAGTTTAATCCAGGTTCGCGGTGATGTAATCGATCGCTTGCTGGACAGTGGTGATCTTTTCGGCTTCTTCGTCTGGTATTTCAGTTTTAAACTCTTCTTCCAATGCCATCACCAATTCAACGGTGTCCAGCGAATCGGCGCCAAGGTCATCAACGAACGATGCCTCATCTGTAACCTCTTCTTCTTTGACGCCTAATTGTTCGACGACGATCTTTTTTACACGCTCTTGAACGCTACTCATTGCTTGACCTTCCTCCCCAGTCAACTGCAGCCTGGGCTGCGGCGGGTGATAGTTTAGTGGAAACCAAATATCTTGCAAGCAACGACAGCGCGTACTGCAAAATAACCATTTAAAAACAAAAGTATAAAGTGATTGTGGTGCGGAAATTGCTCATTGCCGATTTCGCTGTACGGAGACCGCAATGAGACATTTAGATCATATGCATGCCACCGTTGATATGCAGTGTTTCGCCAGTAATATAGCCGGCAGAATCGGACGCCAGAAAAACGACCGCCGCGGCAATTTCGTCAACGTCACCAAGTCGTCCAGCCGGCACTTGCGCGAGCATTTTTTCACGCTGTTCGGATGTGAGTGCTTGGGTCATATCTGTATCAATAAATCCCGGGGCGATCGCATTGACCGTGATCCCGCGATTGGCGACTTCGCGCGCGAGTGATTTCGTTAATCCAATCATACCGGCCTTTGCCGCTGCATAATTCGATTGGCCGGGGTTTCCCATTGAACCGACAACTGACCCAATGTTGATTATGCGCCCAAATCGCGCCTTAAGCATCGGGCGCAGTAGCGGTTTTGATAGTTTGAATATCGCCGATAGATTTGTTGCTATTACGTCATTCCATTCGTCATCTTTCATGCGTAATAACAAGTTATCGCGAGTAACCCCCGCATTATTTACCAAGACCTGCGGCTTAATTTCATGTGCGTCTAGATCGGCAATAAACTGCTCGATTGATTCGTCGTCTGTGACATTCAACGCTAACGCGATGCAACCGGAATGTTCGGCGCACAAGGTTGATTCGATCGCTTGCAGGCCGACGTCACCGGTCGCCGTGCCGACCACGACGTATCCGGCTTGAGCGAGCCCTTTTGCGATCGCTCTACCGATTCCTCGGCTTGCGCCAGTCACAACCGCGCATTTTCGATCAGTCATCTGAGATCTCCGTGGTCACTAGCGCTATGTAACTCTCCTATTACGACTTTGATGCTTTCTGCGTCGCTCAGCGCGTATGTTTTAATCGCTTTACAGGTGCGCCGCACTAGTGCCGACAACACCTTCCCTGGGCCACATTCAATTGCGCTGCCGACTCCGTGCGCAGCGAAGAACTCGACAGTGTTCCGCCAACGTACGGGTGACGCCATTTGGTCGATCAGCGCATCACGGATACCGACAACATTATCGCGCGGTTTGGCGTCGACATTATGGATCACTGGAATTTCCGGCACACTAATTTCGATCTTGTTAATGTGCTCGGCGAGCCGTGCTGCAGCAGGGAGCATCAGGTCACAATGCACCGGCGCGCTGACCGCCAATGGGATGACTTTTTTGGCGCCAGCTTTGGTGGCAAGGGCACAGGCACGCTCGACAGCCTCCCGATCGCCAGTCAGCACAATTTGTCCGGGCGCATTAATGTTGGCGCACTGCACGACCTGATTTTCAGCCGCCTGCACGCACAACTCGCCAAGTTCGTCTTCCTCTAAACCCAGCACCGCGTAAACCGCACTACGCTCGGCCGGTACCGCCTCTTGCATGAAACGTCCACGCTCCGCGGCGAGAAATACGGCATCTTCAAATCGGATTGCGTCCGCGCAAACTAAGGCCGAGTATTCGCCGAAACTGTGTCCGGCCAAGTAGTCAGGCCGAGGCCCGCCACAAGCCTGCCAAGCGTCCCAAGTTGCTATACTAGCAAGCAGCATTGCTGGTTGCGTCGTTTCCGTCTGGTTAAGCTTATCGATTGGGCCATCGGTCATGATCGCGCCAAGGTCGTAACCCAGGATTTCAGCCGCTAATTCGAATCGGGAATTGACCGCCGGAAAGTCCCGGCGCAAAGCATCGCACATTCCCACCGATTGTGAACCTTGGCCGGGTAGTACAAAGGCAGTTTTGACTGACATAAGAGATGTTTAGAAATCGGCTATTAAATGGTGTTCTAAGTAGCGACCAAGAATCTTTCTATATGATCACTTATCCGGTCGGGCACGTTGTTTTCAATTTCGACAACTGCAACATCGATTGCATTGGCCAGCGATGCAGCATCGGCGCCGCCGTGGCTCTTAACGACGATGCCCTTCAGGCCCAATAGACTCGCACCATTATAGCGCCCAGGATCTGCGCGATTGCGCATTGCGGTCAACGCGGGTTTAGCGAAAATCGCAGTCAACTTTCTAAATAAGTTACGGCCAAATTCATCACGCGCAAACTGTGTCAGCATTCGGGCAACACCCTCGCTGGATTTCAATGCAACATTGCCGACAAACCCATCGCACACAACCACGTCGACCGTGCCTTTAAAAATATCGTCGCCTTCCACAAATCCAAAATAATTTAGTTCACTCGCCTCCAACAACGATGCAGTTTGCTTGACCCGATCGTTACCTTTTATTTCCTCCTCGCCTATATTGAGAAGCGCAACAGTCGGGTTTTCCTTATCGCCTATCGCGCTCGCAAGGACCGAGCCCATGACCGCAAAACGAAATAACTCTTCGGAGCTGGAATCAACATTCGCGCCGAGATCGAGCATGTGAGTTACGCCATTAGTACCCGGCATGAGTCCGCATATAGCTGGGCGATCGATCCCCGGAATAGTTTTGAGAACGAATCGCGCAATGGCCATTAGCGCACCGGTATTGCCGGCGCTGACGGCTGCGTGAGCACGACCGTCCTTGACTAAATCGATTGCAAAACGCATTGATGATTCACGTCGATTACGTAGTGCACTCGAAGGCTTGTCGTCCATCTCGACCTGCTGCGGTGCGTGTACGATATTGCAACGGGATTGTTCAGAACTGCTTAGCCGAGCGAGATGCCTCGCAATTTCCGTCTCTTGGCCGACTAAATACAGCGACAATCCAGCATGCTTGTTCAACGCGAGTTGAGCAGCCGGGATTGTCACCGCGAGGCCGACGTCGCCACCCATGACATCAAGCGCGATGGAGATCTCCATTGCCCTAGAAAGAAAATTTATTGGCTATGGAAGCGAAGTAGCCTGCGCCGTCAATGACGAAGCTAATCGTTGTCTGGAATTACCTGCTTGCCGCGATAGAACCCATCACTACTAACATGATGTCGACGATGGACCTCTCCGGTCGTCGGATCCTCCGATAGAGCAACTTGCTTTAAGCTGTCGTGCGAGCGTCTCTGCCCGCGAGTCGACGGCGTTGCCTTATTTTGTTGTACGGCCATGACTAGTCTCCAAATTGCAAAAATTCATCGTTTCTAACCAAGCTATTGCTTGGGCGGTTCATCCGTTTTTGCGCTCGTGATCAGATCGGCGAGCCCCTCGAATGGTTTTCTACGGTCGCTTCCCGTCACTACCGAGTCGGTCGTCGTAGCACGACACTGTTGGTCATCGTGCAGCGGAATCATCGGGCAACCGAGGATCAGTTCATCCTCCACCAACTGATCGATATCAATTTTTCCTTGTTCGATGCTCGCCACGTCGTCTTCCGGCGCAAGCAACGGTGGCCTCGGATTTGCGGAATCGACCAAGATCACGTCCACTGCTTTTTTGATGCCGATTTCCATCTCGTCGAGACATCGTTGGCACGTCGCAGTAAGTACAGTGCTCACCTCGCCGACGAGACGTAAGCCTTTTGTGTCCTCCGTTCGGAAATCCAACCTGACCGCCACCGGGCTTATCGCACTAAACGGGGATCCAATCCGGCGTAAACGGCTCGGTGAGACGACTCCCGCTAGCGTTCCGTGATGGTCGGCTAGGCGTCGCGTATCGAGATATTTAGGCAACTCCTCCGGCATCGAGCGCGGTAGTATAGGGTATCCACGTTTCCGGTAAAATCTTTGTGCAAGGATCACGGCCAAAAAGCGGCAGAAATTCGGGCAAAGCTTCTCAAACCACTGATTTTCGCGTCAATTGTTGCGGATTCTCGGTGCCGACGTGGCCTCTCAGGTCAATGCCAGCACTAGCTACGGTCGATTTAAGGATCGCGATCCCGTTGTCGCCTATGGCGCTTGCCTAGTGCACGCCGAGCGAAGCGTTTAGAAACTTATCCGAAATCGTTGCGCCGATGCGACGCGCGAATTGGTCCAGCACATTTCGTCGAGGTGTGAAGTCGATGATCTGTTTGGCCCCAACAATTTCACGTGCGACGAAACTTGCTGATCCGAGTGCGTCAACCAGACCCAATTCTAAGCAGCGCTCACCACTCCACACGTAACCGGAAAACAGATCCGGGGACTCGACCAGTCGATCGCCCCGGCCTTTTTTTACCGTATTGATGAACTGCTCATGAATCTCGCTCAGTACGCCGCTGACATGCTGAACGTCTTCTTGTTTGAGCGGCAAAAACGGATCGAGGAAGCCTTTATTATCCCCTGACGTTAGCAGCCGTCGTTCGATACCGAGTTTCTCTATGGACTCGACGAATCCGAAACCGTCCATGCGCACGCCGATGGAGCCAACAATACTAGATTTGTCAGCATAAATTTCGTCCGCCGCGACAGCGACATAATATCCGCCTGACGCGCCGACATCTTGTATCACCGCATAGACTGGGATGTCGGGGTGCTTTTGCTTTAGGCGATGAATTTCATCGTTTATATAGCCCGATTGTACCGGGCTACCCCCGGGACTATTGATCCGAATAATAACGCCCGCCGTTTTTTCCTCTTCAAATGCTGCGCGCAACCCGGTCACGATAAGGTCGGCGCTAGACTCAGTGGTGCTGGCGATGACGCCTTGAATGTCTACCAGAGCAGTGATTTTCTCATCAGAGAACAGCCAGCCCAGTGAGATTTTTTGCATTGATACTAAGGCAATGGCGAGTAAGTAAAGCAGGAATAATGCTTTGAATAAATTATTCCATCTTCGCGCAAGCCGTTGCTCACGCAGTGCCTCCACTGCGAATGCCGACGCGAATTTATCATTGTCTTCTGGCGTCATTGCGTTTTATCCATATCGATAAGATGTTCCGTTTATTTAACCCAAGCGGCTCAATTCGTTTGGCAATTCGCAAAATGTGTTTAGCACAAACGCCGGTGCAAAAGTGAGTAGCCGGCTGACAGGGTGCGTTCCCCAACTGACGCCAGCGTGTCGAGTACCGGCGGCCTTAGCCATTGCGAGATCATACTCGGTGTCGCCAATCATTATTGCTTCGTCCGGACCAAGGTCCAGCTCATCCATGATCTCTTGCAACATCATTGGAGACGGCTTTGGTTCACAGATATCGGCCGTGCGAGTCGTTACAAAATATTCTTGCAGGCCCGTACCATCGATTGCGCGCTTCAAACCCATCTGGCTTTTGCCGGTTGCGACGGCCATCTGGTATCCGGTTTCCCGCAATTCGGTTAAGGTCTCACGAACCGCGGGGAAAAGTGCTGGCAATTTCAAGCGCGCCGTGTAATTGCGCCTATAGCCTGAAACAAGCTTCTCGCATACCGCGTGATCGAGGTCCGGACTTAGGCGTTGTATCGCTTCGAGTAGGCTCAAGCCTATGGTTGCCCTAACTGCCTGATACGCCGGAGCCACCATACCTTCATCGCGGTAACTCTGACTAATAGCGGCAACAATTGCGGCCTCCGAGTCCATCAAGGTCCCGTCCCAGTCGAATACGATGAGTTTTAGTTGGCGCATTGTAATTTGGGCAAAAAGCTAGAAAGGTCATCCGGCATTGGAGCCTCGATTGTGATCGGCACGGGCGCCTGACCGAGAGTAAGGGTTATTGAGTGAGCGTGTAAGAACATACGATTCAGGCCGCGTTTGCGTAGTTGGGCATTGAGGATGGCGTCACCATATTTTTTGTCTCCTGCAATAGGGTGACCGGCGGCGGCCCCATGAACACGTATTTGGTGGGTCCGACCGGTCGAAATTCGTGCCTCAACCAACGATAGCCCGGCAAACCGCTCGAGCGTTGTAAATTCAGTTGCAGCTGGCTTCCCATCGCTTGAAACTACGGTTGTCTTCTCGCCCCCGATGCGAGAGGTGGCGAGCTTATAGTCGATATTGTTGGATGTTTCGGAAAACTCACCACTGACCAATGCAATATAAGTCTTGCGGCATTCAGGACTGGCCATTTGCCGCTGTATGTGGCGCAAGCTAGGGTAGTCCTTTGCAAAGACCAAACACCCTGAGGTATCCCGATCAAGCCTGTGTACCAATTCAATCGCGGGATCTTCGGGACGTAGATCGCGGATGACATCGATCGCGCCGTAACGCAATCCGCTGCCACCGTGGACCGCCACGCCGGCAGGTTTATTGAGTATAAGTGCAGCGTTGTCTTCGTAGACAATGGCCCCGGCTATGAGTGCGCGCATTGTCGAACTGATAACCGGATCCGACTCGGGTGCCTCCATTACTGGGGGAATACGGACCACGTCTTTCTCTACGAGTTTCCGATCGGGCCGCGAGCGAGAGCCATTAACCCGCACCTCGCCACGTCGAATTATTCTATAGATAAATGATTTTGGTACACTTTTTAAGACCCCCACAAGATAATTATCAAGCCGCCGACCGCTTTGATCAGGACTGATTTCAATGCTGCGTACACCAGTTTTAGACATAAGCTCAGGCCGCCTAATGCGGGCGTTGATTGCCCGAGTTACTTAACACTGCTATATTCCGACGGCGCTTCCGCATACGCATTACGTAGAACAATTATGCTGGTGCGCCAAGCAGTTAGCGATGAAATTGGCAACATTCTATCAAATTGTTGCAGATTACAGGCGCCGGATACTGGAAGGTACCGGACCGTCAGCCAACAACGGCCGTACGCCGAGGAGCCGCTACCGCACTCGCAGGGGGACGCGGGCGGCCAATCGGGTCAGGACACATAAGTACGGGTCATTTTGAAGCTGCTAGGCCTGCGCAGGGACAGTGAGAACAGTGGATTATTTGTGCGCGGAGATTGCCTCGGTACCGCTCGAGCCGCCGCGCCAGGACGCTCCTTTAAACCCGTCGTGTAAACGAACACCGTTGTACGAACGAAATACGGTAAACGGCGGGGGCAAGTTGAGCGCCAGAACTTAGGAAATTTACAATGAAAAGAATGCTGATCAACGCGACTCAGCCGGAAGAGTTGCGCGTTGCTCTGGTTGATGGCCAGAGACTTTACGACCTCGACATCGAAGCAACAGGACGCGAACAGAAAAAATCAAATATTTATAAAGCCAAAATTATGCGCATCGAGCCGAGTCTCGAGGCTGCATTCGTCGACTATGGTGCCGAACGCCACGGCTTCCTGCCACTGAAAGAAGTCTCCCGCGCTCTGTTCAAAGAGCAACCAAAATCGGGTAACCGCATCAATATCAAAGATGTGCTCGATGAAGGGCAAGAACTGGTTGTTCAAGTCGAAAAAGAAGAGCGTGGCAATAAGGGCGCGGCACTGACAACCTTTATCAGCCTAGCTGGCCGCTATTTGGTTGCAATGCCGAATAACCCTCGGGCCGGCGGTGTATCGCGCCAAATTGAAGGCAATGATCGTGACGAAGCGCGCGAAGCCATGGCGGAACTCGAGATCCCCTCCGACCTCGGTTTGATATTACGCACTGCCGGCGTCGGAAAATCAGCCGAGGAATTGCAATGGGACCTCGACTACTTGGTGCAGCTATGGGAAGCCATCGACGACGCGTCGGCTAGCCGTGAAGCGCCGTTTTTGATCTATCAGGACCAAAACGTGATTATCCGCGCCATCCGCGATTATCTCCGTGGAGACATCGCGGAAATCCTGATTGACGATCAAGCCCTATTCGACACAGCACGTGAGTTCATGCAGCAAGTAATGCCGCATAATTTAGATAAGCTTAAACACTACGACGATAGTGTCCCGTTGTTCACGCGCTATCAGCTTGAGACCCAGATCCAGACCGCATTCGGTCGCCAAGTCAGGCTGCCCAGCGGTGGATCTATCGTCATTGAACCGACCGAAGCGCTGATCACAATCGATATCAACTCATCGAAGGCAACCAAAGGTAGCGACATCGAAGATACCGCGCTGCAAACGAACCTTGAGGCCGCCGATGAAATAGCGACACAGTTACGTTTACGGGATCTTGGTGGTCTAATCGTGATCGATTACATCGATATGCTGGCCTCGAAGAATCAGCGAGCGGTTGAAAACCGACTACGCGATGCCGTCAAAATTGACCGCGCCAGGGTACAGATCGGGCGGATTTCACGATTTGGACTGCTTGAGATGTCGCGTCAGCGGATCCGCCCGTCGCTAGCAGAATCTTCTCATGAGTTGTGCCCGCGTTGCGAAGGCGTCGGCACCATCCGTAATACACAGTCAACGGCGCTGGCGGCGTTGCGAATAATAGAAGAAGAAGCCATGAAGGAATCGACGGCTAAAATTGCGGCGCAGGTACCGATTGATGTCGCAACCTTCCTCTTAAACGAAAAACGCCAAGACATTTCTGGAATTGAAGAGCGTCAGGGTGTGAGCGTCTTGATGATCCCAAACCAAAACCTCGAAACACCGCATTACGAAGTCGAGAGAATTAGGGACCAAGATGCGGAAAAATTCCATCAAGGCGATAGTTATGACTTGGTGCAAGACGTTGAAGGCCCCAACGTTGACCATCGAAGCCTTGCGACGGCGACTGTGGAACAACCGGCAGTACGCGATCTGGGCCGTAACATTCCGAAGCCAGATCGCGGCCGAAGCAAGCCGAAACGTGAACCAGGGCTGATCCGACGCTGGCTGCGAGCGATAATCGGCTCCAGCGGCAACGCACAAACGCAGGCTACGCCACCGCCTAAGAAGTCGGCGCAGGACGGTCCAAAACGTGCAGGACAGAATAATCGAGGACGGCGTAACAACGCATCGCGCGGGTCGAATAATCGACAGCAACCGTCTGGGTCGCGTCAGCGAAACGAGGCCCGTAATACATCCGACTCAGGGCGCAAAAATGGCTCTAGCCGTTCGTCCGAGGGAAATTCTAATTCACGGCAGCGCAATCAACGGCGGGATACGTCGCGCTCAAACAATCAAGGCGGAAATAATCGCAAAACCACCGCCCCACGCGCGGCGAAAGATGGCACCCAGAAAAAGCGCGGGCACGACTCGGTAGAGTCGGCGGCGAGCCGCGACGCTGAGCATAAACAAGATTATGCCGATTCGATGCCGCCAGCGGCTGTCGACAAGAGTGAGGCGGAAACTGAAGTCAACTATAACGTCGAGACACGCTCCGAAAAACCTGCTTGGGAAACGGAATCAATCCCGAATGATCCGCAGCCGTCGTCAGAAAACATCCTCCAGGAGGATCAACCAAGCGGCAATAAGGTTCCGGAAATTGCGGTTTCTGCCACCTCGCCGACCGACACAGCAGGCTCTGTTGAGGACATTCCACCACCACTAACGAACGAGAACCGACAACCCTAGGTCGCTAAACGGCTTTCGCAAGCGCGTTGTTCGCGCTTAATTCTCGGGTCTTATAGAACTCGACGTCTGGCCAGCGTTCCTCTGTGAGTTGCAAATTAACCATCGTCGGTGCCATGTACGCGATGAAATTGCCACCGTCCATGGCGATGTTATCTGCCAACTGATTGCGAAATTTATTGAGCATTTTCTGATCCGCACACGCTACCCAACGTGCGGTATGGTACGGCGCGGCCTCGAATACACAATCGACGTTGTATTCGTGCTTCAGGCGCCAGCTTACAACGTCGAATTGAAGGACACCGATCGCACCAATAACGAGTTCGTTTTTATTGGTGAGTCGGAATACCTGGGCGGCCCCCTCTTCCCCTAATTCTGTAAGGCCCTTTAGTAACGCCTTCCCGCGCAACGGATCGGTCGATCTGACACGCCGAAAGAGTTCCGGCGCAAAGCTTGGCACACCGTGAAACGACATTGATTTGCCAACGGTGAACGTATCGCCGATCTGAATCGTGCCGTGATTGTGGATTCCGATGATGTCACCAGCCCAAGCATCGGCGGTATGATCTCTGCCTCTCGCCATGAACGTCAACGCGTTCGCTACCACAGCGTCGCGGCCCGTGCGCACGTGATGAAGCTTCATCCCTTGTTCGAATTTTCCAGAGCATATCCTGAGGAACGCAATTCGATCTCGATGCTGCGGATCCATGTTGGCTTGAATTTTAAATACAAAGCCGCTGAAGTGCCCGCTGTGCGGATCAACTTCTCCTTGATCTGTGGCTCGGGACTGAGGCGCCGGCGCCGTTTCTACGAAAAAGTCGAGAAGCTCGCGGATCCCAAAACTCCGAAGCGCAGAACCGAAAAAAACCGGCGTCTGACTCCCCTGCAGGTAAGCGTCAATGTTAAATCCGTTCCCTGCTCCTTCGATCAACTCAATTTCCTCTTCAAGCGTGACGAGGTTTTGTGCACCAAAATGCTCTGCGGCCCGCGGATCATCCCTTGCCCATCCGTCATCGTGACGAACGGCGCGATCGTCGGATTGTTCTCGGTCGAATGGAATGAGTCGTTCCCGCTCAAGATGGTAGGTTCCGCCGAAGTGTTGCCCGGACCCCAACGGCCAGGTAATCGGCGCACATTCGATGTTTAGTACGTTTTCGATTTCGTCAATCAATTCTAGCGATTCACGCGCGTAGCGATCCATCTTGTTTATCAGCGTAATTACCGGTGTCTTACGTAGTCGGCAAATTTCAAGTAATTTGATGGTACGGTCTTCGACGCCCTTTGCGGCGTCGATTACCATCAACGCCGAATCCACCGCGGTTAGGGTGCGGTAGGTATCCTCTGAAAAATCTTCGTGGCCCGGGGTGTCAAGTAGGTTGATTACGCGATCGCCATAATTAAATTGCATAACCGACGAGGTAACCGATATGCCGCGTTGCTGTTCGATTTCCATCCAGTCGGAAGTTGCATGACGCTGGCTTTTCCGTGCTTTTACGGTGCCGGCTGTATTGATTGCGCCACCAAATAGTAACAACCGTTCAGTGACAGTTGTCTTACCAGCATCAGGATGAGAAATAATCGCGAACGTTCGTCGATTTTCGATATCGGGCTCTAATTTCACGTGCCATGCGTCCCGGTTTCTAAGATTGCATGGGCGATTGCGTAGTCGCGTTCATCGGCCATAGTGACGAAGCTTCCGGTAATATTTTGCTGCGCCATTAAGTCGGCCACGTGTGCCGAAAAAACCAAAGACGGCTTTCCAGCACGATTGTGTTGCACTTCTATTTGACGCGGAGATACGCCCTGCTTGAAGCCTGTACCAAGGGCTTTTGACGCAGCCTCCTTTGCCGCAAACCGCATCGCCAGGAATCGGATGGGGGTTTTTGTGCCTCTAAAGTGCTCGAGTTCGGTAGGTCCGAGGATCTTATCGGCAAATCGCTGGCCCCATCTTTCATAGGCACGCTGAATTCGCACCACTTCGACAATGTCGACCCCAATGCCGAAGATCATGAGGCGGAATTACGCAACAACAGTTTCATTTCCTCGACCGCTTGCGCAATCCCGGTAAACATTGCCCGCGCGACTATCGCATGACCAATATTGAGCTCCATGAGCGATGAAATTGATAAGATGGAAGTGACGTTCTCGTAATTGAGGCCATGCCCCGCATTAACTTGCAAATTGGCCTGGACCGCGAGTTCGGTTGCTTCGGCAAGCTTGTTGATCTCACTGGATTGCCGCTCCGGATCCTGCGCTTCCGCGTACGCTCCGGTATGCAATTCGATCACCGGTACACCAAGCGTCGCTGCGGCTGCAATCTGCTCCGCCCCAGGTTCAATGAACAACGATACCTCAATGCCGGCATCAGCAAGCCTGGCGCAAATCGGTGCCAAATCGTTTCGCGCACGACACACATCAAGACCACCCTCGGTGGTTAATTCTTGGCGCTTCTCGGGAACAATGCAGCATTTCTGCGGTTCTACCTGAATCGCAAATTCAACCATTGCCGGGGTAGCCGCCATCTCGAGGTTCACCGGAACACTAAGCTCCTTGCACAGCACATTGACGTCGCGCTCCTGAATGTGACGGCGATCCTCGCGAAGATGTACCGTGATCCCGTCTGCTCCCGCTTCGACGGCGATAAAAGCCGCCTCAACGGGGTCTGGGTAGCTGGTCCCGCGCGCCTGACGGATCGTGGCGACATGGTCGACGTTGACTCCAAGTCGGATAGCGGAATCCACTGTGGGGGCACCCTTAGAAGCGGCTGAAAATGGCCGCGTAGTCTACCTTAAATTCGCAGCTCAACCGAGTTTTCGGCGAAATCCCTAGTCGCTCACGACGAATGGGGCGCCGCTACTCGAGCGGCTACAAGCCTTAGCTCAATGCACACATTACTATTCTGCTGCGTGAGTTGCCGCCGAGGTACTTCGGAATAACGAGCGCGAGGCCAATGGACGGTCCCCAATATAGTGATGTAGAACAAAACGCATCAGCTTCTTCGCTTCGCTAAGTTGCAACGGTATCAGATCGGTGTTGTTCGCAAGCCCTATCAGGGTTGCTCCCCCAATGTCGATCCCGGCGGCCTCATCGGTTAATCGCATTGGACCATGTTCGAGCACATAGTGATAGCGCCCCGATGGGTCTATTTCCTCACCGGTGGTAGCATCAACCGATAATTGCAGGCCATAACCACAGGCTTCCAACAGATCTTTTTCGAAGCGGCGCAAAATCGGCTCAATTGCGGCTTCAGATACCGACAGCGACAACAATGCGTGTTCGTAGACTTTGAAGAGATCCGGACTCGGATCGTGCCGCGTGGTCAACCTCATGGTCAGCTCGTTGACGTAGAAGCCGCTGAACAATCGAAGCCCAGAAAGACTTAAGGCTTTGCCGACTGCCTCTAGTTTTGTCAGCGTGTGGAGGTCCGAGCGTCCTGACCAAGCAGCGGCATATTTCTGAAACGCCTGCATTGATTCGCCACCACGCCTGCGACCACGCGCCGCCCCCCGGGCGACGATGCCGACCCTACCGTATTCCGCAGAAATGCATTCAAGTAATAAACTCGATTCACGATACGCGCGGCGATGTAGCACATAGGTGGTGTGTAACTCTGTGCGCACGCGCGAATCCGGTACTAATCGGTCAGCTTAAGTTCTCGTAGTGCGTTCAGATCGTCGGTCCACTTACCCTTAATCTTTACCCACGTCTGGAGAAAAACTTTGCGCTGCAGCAAATTTTCAATGTCGACTCGAGCAGCGGACGCGATCGATTTTAAGCGCCCGCCTTTCGCGCCGATCACGATCCCTTTCTGCCCCTCGCGTTCCACCCAAATCTCGGCGTTTATTTCAATCGCGGCACCGGTATCGCGAAATGTTTCGATTACAACCGAGACGGCATAAGGAAGCTCTTCGCCCAGTCCGCGGATCAATTTTTCGCGAATCAATTCAGCAACTAAAAATCGTTCACTATGTGGTGTTAGCTGATCGTCGGGAAACTGATGTGGCTGAATTGGTAATGCTGAAGTGATCAATTCGACGAGCGCATCCACATTGTCATGCCGAAGGGCATTCGTCGGCACTATCTCGTCGAACTGATGGCGTGCCTCCACGTCTGCAATCAACGGGAGCATTCGCGTCTTATCCGATACTTGGTCGTGCTTATTTAACGCTAATAGTTTTCGGCACGGCATCGTCTCGAACAAGCCAATAACGTTATCGTCATCGAGGTGCCACTCCCGCGCATCGGCAACCATCACAACGACGTCGACGTTGCCTAGGGCGGCATTGATTTGACGGTTCATCAATCGGTTTATTTGACGTTGCGGCCGATATTGCCAGCCTGGCGTATCAACAAACACCATTTGTGCTTCGCCGATCGTGATGACCCCAAGGATTTGCTGCCAAGTTGTCTGAGGTTTCCGCGAGGTTATGCTGATCTTTTGGCCAACAATACTGTTTAATAAGGTCGATTTGCCGACATTAGGCCGCCCGACTATGGCGATTGTTCCATACCGAGCATTCGACTCGTTCATTCGTCGGCCTTTTCAATACATTTGAGCATCAATGCTGCCGCACGTTGCTCGGCAATACGGCGGCTTTTACCTTCTGCAGTAACTGGATTCGAGATTGAGTCGGCACGACATTCAATAGTGAAACTTTGATCATGCGCTGGTCCGGTGACGGCTACCGATACATAGGACGGTAATGGGAAGCCCCGTCCTTGCAAATATTCCTGGAGCTGAGTTTTTGCATCCTTGTGTGCCTGTGCAGGGTCGATCTTACTCAAAGTAGGCGCATACCAGATCGACAACTGCTTGGCGCAGGCGTCCAAACCGCCGTCCAAGTAGATCGCGCCAATCAACGCCTCTAGGGTATTCGACAGAATTGAATCGCGGCGCCACCCGCCACTCTTCAATTCCCCTTCGCCCAAAATAATTTTTTCCCCGAGATCAATCGTACGTGCGACCGAGGCAAGTGTATCTTTATTGACGAGCACAGCCCTAGTGCGGGTGAGCTGCCCCTCGTCGGCGTCTGGAAAATGGCGATACAGGTAGTCCGCTATTACTTGGCCAAGAATCGCGTCGCCTAGAAACTCCAAGCGTTCATTGTTTTCGCTGCTTGCACTGCGATGGGTCAGCGCTTGTTGCAGTAATGCGGGGTCGCCAAAACGGTAATCGAGAAAGTCACCCACGTCGTTACTGGAACTGCCGAACTCTAACTGGTCTTTAATCCGTTACCGGCTCCCCCAGCTTTAGTGTCCGGTCATATTTCAGAACGACGTCCAATTCTCCAAAAAAAGGCCCGCGGACTTCGTATTGTAGTTTCATCACCTTGCCCCGTCCGCCTTTCAGTTTTTCTATTTTTAGGACCTTCGCGAATTCGGAAGTAGACCACCGACGGACTTCCGACACCTCAAATTGACGCATGATTAGTCGCACGATTTCGCTCTTGCTCATCTTCGCCGATTCGCGCTGGCTAGCAACCTTTTCAAGGGAGAAATCGACTTTCGTTTTTTCGTTGTAAAGTGGGAACAGTTTCATGGCAGTGACTGCTGCGATACCGAGGATGATGCAAACATAGATAAGTCCGCTTAAGGTAACGCCTGCTTGTGGATACTTTCGACTCATAATGTCCTCCTGATTGATTCGTTTTGCGCGTCTCACCGTCGCCCTAACCTATTCGAACTTCCTCTATCTTCCTCGATGTTGGGATATCCTACGCCAAGGCCTGCGGTCTTAGCGAATTTTCGAGCCGATGCGCCCTACTTCCGGCCCATTATCCCAGTTCATCCAAATCATAAATGCACGGCCAACCAGATTGGCATCGGGCACATAGCCCCAATAGCGGGAATCCTTGCTGTTATCGCGATTGTCGCCGAGGACGAAGTAGCTTTCCGCCGGGACTACCCCTTCGAAGGTCTGGTTGTGGGTTCTCGGGGTAAGCAAAATTTGGTGGTCGTAACCGAGGAGATCCTCTTCAGCCAGCTTTGAACCCGTGTGTTGTGCGGACGATTTGAGCCCGACATAGGTGCCAATATGCTTGTAGTTGATTTCTTCGTCATTTATATACAACCGCTTGTCCCGAAAATTAATTTTGTCACCAGGTATGCCAACTACACGTTTGATATAAGGCGTCGATGGATCGAGTGGATATCGAAATACAACGACATCGCCTCTCGCAGGTGCGCCAATCTCAATCACTTTTTTATTGATAAGTGGTAGGCGGATACCGTAGTTGAATTTGTTTACCAAAATAAAATCGCCAACTAGTAATGTCGGAATCATCGAGCCTGACGGTATCCGAAACGGCTCGACGATAAACGATCTCAATATCAGGACAATTAAAAATACGGGAAAAAATGACCGTGCATAATCGACAACTACCGGCGGCGCCGGTGGTGGGATCCGACCGACAACTGCCTTTGCGTCAGCATCGGAGGCGCTTTGTGCCGCCGTGGCGGTCGCATATCGTTTCGGCGCAAAAAATAACGCATCTATAGCCCAGATTGCTCCGCTGCCAGCAACGAGAAGGACCATTATTGCCGAAAAATCAAATATCACTTTTTGTTTCCTACGCCCAAAATAGCCATGAAGGCTTCCTGTGGGATTTCGACTGATCCAACACGCTTCATACGTTTTTTCCCTTCCTTTTGCTTTTCCAGCAGTTTTCGTTTACGCGAAATGTCGCCACCATAACATTTTGCCGTGACGTTTTTGCGTAAGGCTTTGACATTTTCACGCGCGATTATCTTTGAACCAATCGCTGCTTGAATCGCAACATCGAACATTTGACGCGGAATTATTTCACGCATTCGGCTAGCCAGGTCGCGGCCCTTTCGCGTCGATTGTTCGCGATGAACAATGACAGACAATGCGTCAACTCGCTCTCCGTTGATTTGTACGTCAACTTTCACGACGTCTGCCGGTTGGTAGCGAATGAAACTGTAATCCATTGATGCATAACCGCGGGTCGCCGATTTCAGGCGATCGAAAAAATCTACAACCATTTCGCTCATCGGCAATTCGAAACTAATTGCAACTTGGCTCGTCAGAAAATTTAGCTTTGTCTGCAGCCCTCGTTTTTCGATGCAAAGATTCATGACGGCGCCTAAGTATTCCTGCGGAGTTAGTATGTCCGCCTGAATAATAGGCTCCCGCACCTCTGCAATTAGATTGGGCGCCGGCAACTGCGCGGGGTTATCAATGTAATGCGACGTGCCATCGGTACTGATAACTTCGTAGATAACCGTTGGTGCAGTTGTAATAAGTTCTATTTCGTATTCGCGTTCGAGTCGCTCTTGAATTATCTCCATGTGTAACATGCCGAGAAAACCACAACGGAAACCGAAACCAAGCGCCTCGGAAGTCTCCGGTTCATAATGTAATGCAGCATCGTTTAAGCGAAGTTTAGCTAACGCTTCGCGAAATGCCTCATAGTCACCCGAATCGATGGGATACAGCCCTGCGAATACGTTAGGTTTCGACTGCTGAAATCCAGGCAATGCCGTTGTTGCGGGATTCTGCGCGGTTGTTACAGTATCGCCGACGGGTGCTCCACCAATATCCTTAACGCCGGCAACAAGAAAACCTACCTCACCGGCAGATAAGCGATCTTTCCGCACACGCTTTGGCGTAAAGATGCCGACTTGATCGGCCATAACGACTCGGCCAATGGACATCATCATGATCCGAGCTCCGCCTTCCAAGACGCCATCGACGATACGTACTAACGACACCACGCCGAGATAATTGTCGAACCATGAGTCGATTATAAGTGCTTTGAGTGGTGCGTTGGGATCACCGCTCGGTGCTGGGACTTTCTGCACCAGCTGCTCGAGCAACGCGATGATGCCGTCGCCGGATTTGGCGCTTATTTTTAGCGCATCGGTGGAGTCGATACCTATGATGTCTTCGATTTCCTGCGCGACGCGATCGGGATCCGCAGCAGGCAGGTCGATCTTGTTAAGCACTGGGATCACTTCAAGACCCTGATCTACCGCAGTATGGCAATTCGCGACAGTTTGCGCCTCTACACCTTGTGATGAATCAACAACCAGCAGCGCACCGTCACATGCGGCCAGCGATCGTGACACCTCATAGCTAAAGTCGACGTGGCCCGGCGTGTCAATGAAATTCAACTGATAGGACACGCCACTGTGTGCTTGATATTGAAGGCTCACGCTCTGCGCTTTAATTGTGATCCCGCGCTCGCGCTCGAGGTCCATTGAATCGAGGACTTGCTCGGCCATTTCGCGTTCTTCCAGCCCACCACAGATCTGGATAAATCGATCGGCAAGCGTCGACTTGCCATGGTCTATATGCGCAATGATCGAAAAATTTCTGATTTGTTGCATGCGTAACCGAGAGGCGCTCGACCTCTAACTAAGGAGTGGACTAAGGGTGCGTACATCTAACCGGCGCGATTCTATCCCACGCGGACCAGCGGCGACAGCCCGAGCGTGATGCAGAGCGGTGAGATTGATGGGTTTGCTTATTGGTCTGCGGTCGTCGAGAAATAGGCTTCGAGAATGGTGGGTTCGCAATGGCCGGCGCAAATTTCGTGTCTACCGTCCACCAAAACCGGTACTCGCAAGCCGTACCGCTCTTTTAACGCGTCATTAATATCAATATCGACCTTCTCGTACGCAAATTTATAGCGCGGACGCAGTACTTCTAGGGCAAGTACCATGTTGTCACATAGCGCACATTGTTGACGCGTGAATAACGTCAGCGATTTCACTTCGTTCGAACTAACCGTCAGCTGGTATTTTCATCGCTAGAAATAAGGGCCCGCCTTGGCGATGAATTAATACTGGGACGCTAGTATTAGCCTTGAGGCCATCAACCACTTTATTGAAGTTGCTTGCACTGGCGACGGTCTGGGAGTTTATTTGCAAGATGATGTCGCCCGCACGCAACCCTGCGTCAAACGCGGGACCCGGTTCAACGCTTTCTACCATTACGCCTCCCGGCGCTTCGAGTCTCTGCCGTTCCACGTTCGTCAAGTCGCGCACGCTGGCACTCAACCTTTTATTTGATTGCTTTTTGTCACTGTCTTTATGGGCTACCTCTAGGTCGTCGTCGCTCGGTAGCTCTCCAATTTTCACATCCAAGTGCTTCTTTGTACCTTCACGGATCACTTCGACCGGCGTTTTACCACCTACCGCCGCCTTACCCACTAGCGGAGGTAATTCAGCGGAAAGTTCGATTTCTTGATTATTAAACTTGACGATGACGTCGCCCGCCTTAAAACCAGCAGCGGCTGCAGGGCTGTCGGGCAATACCTTCGACACCAAAGCGCCATAAGGCTTTTTCATCTTGAACGACTCGGCCAATTCTCGTGTTACATCTTGGATGAGCACGCCAAGCCAGCCTCGCGTGACCGTGCCTTTTTCACGAAGCTGAGTATAGACATTTAATACAACATCAATCGGGATCGCGAATGAGAGCCCCATAAATCCACCGGTGCGGCTATAAATCTGCGAATTAACCCCCACGACCTCGCCATTTAGATTGAACAAAGGTCCGCCCGAGTTCCCTGGATTGATCGCCACATCGGTCTGGATAAATGGAACATAGTTTTCATTGGGGAGGCTGCGGCCTTTGGCGCTAACGATACCTGCGGTTACAGAATGATCGAAGCCAAATGGTGAGCCAATCGCAAGCACCCACTCTCCTACTTGGAGATTGCTCGATTTGCCGAGTTTCAATGCGGGAAGTGGCTTTTCTGCTTCAACCTTAAGGACCGCAATATCACTCCGCGGATCGGTGCCAACAATCTTGGCGACGTATTCGCGACGGTCGCTCAGACGGACAATTATTTCATCTGCTTCGCGTACGACATGATAGTTCGAGACAACATATCCATCTTCCGAGATGATGAATCCGGAACCAAGCGAGGAATGGGGCTGGGCACCACCGTTTCCACCCGGCGGCCGTTCACCGAAAAAGCGTTCAAAGAAGTCCTGCAGCGGATTGTCTTCGCCCGGCGCGCCTTCCGGTGGCGTTGGCCCTGGTCGGCGCTCTCGCATTGGGCGGCGGGTGCCGGTCGTGCCGATATTCACGACGGCAGCGCGGTTTGCGTTCACCAGTTTCGTAAAATCAGGCAAGCCTTTCACAGGTGCAGCTTCAGCGGTTAGCAGTATTGTTGCGAGCACAGCTGCGAATGCGGCGAATGGAATTTTGCGCCACAACAACATCAGTAATTTAGATAATCTCATATCGATAACTTATCGTGCTAATGGGTCTGGTGTTCGACTGAACTTGCAATCTGACGAACCATCGGCAGCGGTACTTCTCCGACAACAGTTATTTGGTAATTTTCAGCAACCCGGCTAAACGCGTTTACCGCTCCCATTGATGAAAAGCCTTGCAGGGAGTCGGATTTATCCATCAGTTTTTCAACGAAAACTGAGACCATAGCTAGTCCGTCAGAGTACACCATATGACTAACGGGCATATCACTCTCGTACATGGTTTGCACCTTATGATTGCGCATCTTAAATCCTGCCGGCAACCATCGAACGGCCCAGCCGGAGGTTTCAACCACCGAAGCAGCCGAGTTGTCTGGGCTGGAATCCGTATACCACGTAAATCCTTCACCTTCGATTTCGGTCTCGAACAACGCATCCGGTAGATGCTCGCTGACGCTCAGCTGAACAAATTGAACTTGCTCGAGCGATTGTCCGCTGCGGTTCAGTATCACTGACTTCAACAGTAAATTGGACTCGTCATCGATCCAAAGTTGATAGCCGTACCGGTTGCGCTCCTTTGGCAGAATGTTGATGGCGGTCGCCGTTCTGCCAGCTACGCGATCTTCACCTGCAATATTGAATGTGTAACTTTCCGCCAAATATTCTATCGGTTCGTCGAGACCAACCGACAAAAAGTCGCGAGGTTCACTTCTGTCAACTCTTACCTCGCGATCATCAGCCAAGAAACAAGTAACGCGTTGGCCGTCGCGAATGACTTCTCGTGGGGGGCCGGAGAGCGACACGAGACGCTCACGTTCTCCGCGGCCGTCGAACTTATGGATCACCCGCATCGCATCAATCTGCGACCCTCTTTGATATATGAAGATGCCGTCGTAGTTTAAGGTGTCGGTTGCGGACCGCATGCGTTGCATCAATTCTGATGCCGTGAGTGATTCCGTTGCCGTCGGCACGCCGGCGCAGAGCAGCAGCATTATCGCGATGCCAACGCATATCGGTCGCTGGTGCAATTGGAGATTATTCAGATTCAAAGCCAACAATGCGTACATACGGATTAACGCCAGGCACACCGAGGCTCGAACGTTGCTCATTGAATTTCACTAAATAACCATTTAATCGACGCTGCGTCTGGATTGAACCTGAGGCTGGATTGAGCGGTTCCTGCGTCTGGATTGAACCTGAGACTGGATTGAGTGGTTCCTGCGCCTTCGCAATTTGTTGGTCCGTCACGGTAACCGCCACCGGCGCCGGCAGGGATGCCGGTGAATCGGCCACTAGCTCGGTCGCATCGCCAAGGCCTGGGGCGATATTGTTCTGTTGGATCCCGAGGACTGCGATTGCGGCGACTGAGGCTGCGATAGCAAATCCAGCAACCGGTTTTAACCAAGGTCGTTCAACAGCCCGCGGCAGTAGCATAGTCGGCTCTTGCTCGACGTCAGTTCGCAGCCTTTCAGAAAATGCTGCCGGCGCGACATCCGTTAAGCTATCTCGCAGGACATCGCCGATGAGATGGTAACGCGCCCATGTGGCGCGAGATCGGTCATCAACCGCAATACTCTGTAGTACTTTGGTTTCAGATTTGTCTAACTCGCCGTCGACAACGGCAGACAAGGATTCATGATCAGTTTTCATAGCATTCGCCCTAATCAATGCTGTAACAGCGGCTTCAATTTTAGATCCACCGCTTCTCGCGCTCGAAAGATTCTCGAGCGGACTGTCCCAATTGGACAATCCATTGCTTCCGCGATCTCCTCATACGTCAACCCGTCGACCTCGCGCAGAGTGATGGCAACTCTGAGATCCTCCGGTAATTTGCGCATCGCGTCCAATATCGTGTGCTTGATTTCATCAGCAAGCAACAGATTCTCGGGAGTCGCAATGTCTTTTTGCAGTTCCTCAACGTCCATTTGTTCGCCATCTGAGTTTTCAAGATGCGCCTCAGCCGGCCGGCGCGATAATGAAACCAGGTGGTTCTTCGCAGTATTGATGGCGATCCGATAAAGCCAGGTGTAAAAGGCGCTATCCCCGCGAAAATTCGGTAGTGCGCGATAGGCCTTAAGAAACGCTTCCTGGGCGACGTCCATTGCGTCGCTGGGCTCGCGCACATAACGCGAGACCAGCTTAATGATCCGATTTTGGTATTTGAGAACAAGAAGGTCAAAGGACTTTTTGTCACCTTGCTGTACACGTTGAACCAGCTCTTTGTCGGTGTAGCTATCGCTCATCAGGGCCGTCTCCCTGTATTATGGACGCAACACCGGATAGTAATCAGAGGCATAGACCATCGGATACGCAATTAGTTTCGGGATTAGGGTTAGTTATCGTTGTTTTCGACCGATTGTATCAAGTAACTGTTGCGTTCGTCAGACATTCATCGCGTCGGCGGCACCGATTAAGGGCGATTCGGGCTAATGACAGCCCCATCTAACTTCGATGTGCTGGTAATCGGTAGCGGTGCATCAGGCCTTAGCCTTGCTCTAAGTTTGGCTGCGCATGTACGCGTTGCAGTCGTGTCAAAAGCAGCCATCGAGGAAAGCGCGACCTTATATGCACAAGGTGGCGTCTCGGCGGTCGTTGACCAGGCGGATTCAATCGAATCCCATGTCTCCGATACCCTAGATGCCGGCGGCGGCTTGTGTGATGTGGATGTGGTCGAATTCATTGTCCAGCGCGGCCGCGATAGGATCCAGTGGCTGATCGACCACGGTGTGCCCTTTACGACGCAGGAATCACCAGACGGGACGATCGACTTTCATTTGACCAGAGAGGGGGGCCATAGCCGGCGCCGGGTGGTGCATGCGGCGGACGCAACTGGTCGTGCAATTGAAACCACTTTGGTCGAACAGGTTCGCGCTCATCCTGGGATCAGCATCTTCGAACGCTACATGGCGGTTGACCTAATAACACTGGCCAAACTCGGTATTACCCCGGATCGGTGCGTAGGCGCCTATGTGCTCGATTTGGACAACAATGTCGTACGGACCATCACCGCCAAATGCAGTGTGCTGACTACTGGCGGCGCGGGCAAAGTTTACCTCTATACGAGTAACCCAGATGTGGCGACCGGCGATGGAATTGCGATGGCATGGCGCGCCGGATGTGCGGTGGCGAACATGGAATTCGTGCAATTTCACCCGACTTGCTTGTACCACCCGAAGGCAAAGTCATTCCTGTTGACCGAGGCGTTGCGTGGCGAAGGTGGGCGGCTGTTATTGCAGTCCGGTGAGCCTTTCATGCACAACTACGATGAACGTCAAGAGCTCGCGCCGCGCGATATCGTAGCCCGGGCAATCGACCATGAGATGAAACGCTCCGGTGCGGAGCACGTCTTCGTTGATGTTACGCATAAGCCCGCCGCATTTTTACGCGATCACTTTCCTACGGTCCTGGAACGATGCGCATCGTTTGGGATTGATATCACTACTAGCCCGATTCCCGCGGTACCGGCAGCGCACTATTTATGCGGGGGTGTCGTGACAGATGTTTTCGGGCGAACTTCGCTCAATAATTTATTTGCCGTCGGCGAGGTCGCCTGCACCGGACTGCATGGTGCAAATCGGATGGCCAGCAATTCTCTCCTAGAGTGCCTCGTCCTCGCAGATTCGGCGGCAGCACGCATACTGTCCGACCTGCAGAAGATTGAACAACCCGACCATATTCCTGACTGGGACGACAGTCAGGTTACTGATGCCGATGAAGAGATTGTCGTTGCGCATAATTGGGACGAGTTACGCCGCTTTATGTGGGACTACGTTGGCATCGTCCGGAGTAACAAGCGGCTCGAACGCGCCCGCAACCGTGTCGATCTATTGCATAATGAAATCAGTGAGTTTTACGGAAATTTCCGTATCACCGGCGATCTAATCGAGCTAAGAAACCTAGTGCAGGTTGCAGAATTAATTATTCGCTCGGCCTTGAAACGAAAAGAGAGTCGCGGCCTTCACTACACACTGGACTATCCCAATCGTGACGACAAGAACTATGCTCGCGGGACAATCCTGCGCGCTGGAGATTTTAGTTAAATATGGCCCTCGGAATGACTCCTCAGGAACGTCTATCAAGCTTTCAAGCGCCGCCCAGCTCGCTCGGCGGGCGAATTGTCTTGATTACCGGCGCCAGTCGCGGCATCGGATCCGCCGTTTGCTTGGCGGCTGCCGCCGCCGGTGCCCAAACCGTAATGCTTGCGCGCAGCGTCAAGCAAATGGAGGCGGTGGCCGACGAGATCATGGCGGCCGGCTATCTTGAGCCCGCCATCATTCCCATGAATCTAGAAGGGGCCACAGTCGAGGACTATCGGCACGTCGCGAGCTTAATGCGCGACCGATACGGTCACCTCGACGGTCTCGTATTTAACGCCGGGATCCTCGGTGAGATGGCACCATTAGCAAGTTACGACGCCATAAGCTGGGCACGCGTGTTTCAAATCAACGTCCATAGCCAATTTTTACTGCTGCAGGCAATGTTGCCGTTGCTTGAGTTGAGTGCGAATGGGTCAATAATTTTCACCAGTTCCGGCGTTGGACGAAAAGCGCGTGCATTTTGGGGTGCCTATGCAGCATCGAAATTTGCCACCGAAGCCATGATGCAAACACTGGCCGACGAACTCGGCGAACAGGGCAAGATCCGAGTTAATTCATTGAATCCGGGCCGCCTGCGCACGCAGATGCGCGCTCAAGCCTATCCGGCCGAAGACCCTGCATCGTTACGGCGACCTGAAGACATCATTAATGCCTATTTATTTCTACTTGGCCCGGATAGCCTCGATGTACATGGCCTTGCGCTCGACGCGCAGCCCGAGACTTCGACCGCAAGCGTAAAATAGAATTTCTGTAACAGGATCAAGCGCAGCGCCAATAGTGTGAGAATTTCGGCGCATCCTGACCGCTCCCACGGCATGAAATTGCCGCGACATCCGGCGCAGTATTATTTTTTGGCCGAAAGGCGGCAAGGTTTTGACGTTTGCGTGGAAATTGGAGCCCCCTGGTCGAAGAATTGACGCCACCGGATGGCCGGGTAACAATTAGCAGAAATCTCCGAAAAACCGTGCTATCGTTTATAAATCAAGCATTTAATTCGGCTTCCGGATCCGCGAAGGAAAAAGAATCTAAAACAGCGAGCAACATTGGCACGAATTTAGCGTAAGGATTTCCATTCACGTAATTTGGTGCACGCAAAGAATGTCCATCCGGCCAGACACATCGACCAGTTTTCCGATGGGACGAGAAATCTCTCCCGCGGTGGCCCAGCTTCGGCCAATTGTCGGCGGGAAATCCCCACAGGAAAAACTCGTCTCTGATTCCACCGTGTTACGTGTCTCGACTGCATTACAAGCCAGTCTGCACGTCAAGGACGTCGTCCATGCGTTTGCAAACGAAGTCCGGCGGATCGTTCGCGACGTCAGCGTCCGTTATCAAAACCGATCGCGAGAGATCCTTGTCCAAGACGGCACCAATCAAATTAATCGGTGTAGTTATAAGTTGACTCTATTGGGCGAGTCGCTGGGCGAACTCGTATTCACGCGCGCCAAGTCGCTGAGCGACGATGATCAAAAGCTGTTAGAGGTGTTGCTGTGTGCGTTGATCTACCCGCTACGTAATGCACTGCTGTATGAGCAAGCGTTGACTCAGGCTCTGAAAGATCCGTTAACCGGCGTTAATAACCGCGCCAGCATGGATGCCTATCTCAAACATGAAATCCTGGTATCGGAGCGCCATAAGAACGCCATGTCGCTGATAATGCTCGACATCGATTTATTTAAATCGATAAACGATACGTTTGGTCACGTCGTCGGCGATGTCGTGCTGAGAGCCGTAGCGAATACAATTGTGAAATGTACCCGCGACAGTGACGTTGTTTTTCGCTATGGCGGCGAGGAGTTTGTCGTAATTCTGACGAATACCGAAGGCGCAGGCGCAGATTTTCTCGCGGAACGAATTCGTCAATCTGTCGCCGCGCTCGATATCGACGTGTTAGCGAACCATACGAGCATCACGGTGAGCGCCGGCGTTGCCCAGTTTCGTCCCGGTGACTCCCCGATAAGCCTACTATCGCGCGCCGATTCGCGGCTTTACGCGGCAAAAAAATTAGGCCGCAACCGAGTCGAGACCTGCGCGAATTAGTGGTCGCGGCTATCAAGTTTCGAGTAGTCCAAGCAATCCAGACTCGTCAATCATCTCAATCCCAAGCGCCGCCGCCTTATCCGCCTTGCTCCCCGCGTCCGCACCGACAATCACAATGTCCGTGTTACGCGATACGCTAGCGCTCACTTTTGCACCAAGTTTAATCAACGCCTGACGCGCCTCGTCACGGGTCATCGATGCTAAGGTGCCGGTTAGCACGATCCGTTTGCCACTTAACATCGATTCCGACGGCGCCGCAACTTCTACCGCCGGCCAGCGAACGCCGCAATCCATCAACCGCCGAATCATCTCGAGATTCTCTTGCTCATCGAAAAACTCTCTAATTGACGCGGAAGCCACCGGACCAACATCTGGGATCGCCAGCAACTCATCGACACTTGCGGCAGCAATCGCATCGAGCGAACCAAGTGTATTCGCTACGCTTGCGGCGGTCGTTTCACCAATTTCGCGAATACCGAGAGCAAATAGAAACCTTGCAAGCGTCGTTTGTTTACTTCGCTCAAGACTAGCAAGCAAATTTTCCGCAGATTTCTCCGCAAGACGGTCGAGCGATACAAGAGAGGCGAGGCTCACCGTATAGAGGTCGGACGCGTCTCTCACTAAATTCGCACGGCAAAGTTGTTCGATGATCTTGTTACCAAGTCCGTCAATATCCATAGCGCGCCGCGAAGCAAAATGGATAAGCGCCAGCGTTCGCTGCACCAGCTCTTGCTCTGGTACCGAAATCGGCATCGTGAATGGGACGCTGTTCTTCGGCCGTTTGTCGATGACAACGCGCACGACCTCCGGGATGACATCACCCGCGCGCCTGACGACAACGGTATCTCCGACCCGGACATCTTTGCGTTTCAGCTCATCTTCGTTATGCAGCGTTGCGTTCGTTATCGTAACCCCGCCGACGAATACCGGATCGAGTCGTGCAACGGGTGTCAGCTGGCCAGTGCGGCCTAATTGAACATCGATAGCATTGATGGTTGTGGTCGCCTCCTCCGGCGGAAACTTATAGGCGATTGCCCAACGTGGCGCTTTCGCCACCTGGCCCAGCGTTTGTTGATCTTGGAGCTTATTAACCTTGTAGACCGCGCCATCAATTTCGTAATCGAGCTTGTCGCGACGCTCTCCGAGCTGACGGTAGTAGTCGAAACATTCATCAACGCCTTTGACAAGTTGCGTCTCTGTCGATACCGGCATGCCAATTTCCTTTAGGTATTCAAGCACCTCACAATGCGTTGCCGGCAATTCGAGACCCTCAACGTAGCCGACCGTATAGCAATATATCGAAAGCGGTCTCGCGGCGGTGATTTTGGGATCGAGTTGGCGCAAACTACCGGCCGCCGAATTGCGTGGATTTATGAAAAGCTTCTCACCGCGATCTGCTTGCTCTTTGTTGAGACGATCAAAATCCGCCTTCGTAATAAATATTTCGCCGCGCACCTCAAGGACCACTGGTGGATCCAAACAATTTAAGTGGAGCGGGATCGATTCAATCGTGAGTACATTAAGCGTGACGTCTTCGCCGGTCGTGCCATCACCGCGCGTTGCAGCGCGCACAAGAACACCGCGTTCATAAACCAAACTAATGGCCAAACCATCGAGCTTAGTCTCAGCAACATATTCAATCGCATCGCTATTGAGTTTTTCACGTGAACGACGGTCAAAATCAAGAAATTCGCTTTCATTAAGAGCATTGCTTAACGAGAGCATTGGCACCAGGTGTTTGATTTCGTTAAAGGTGGTGCTGGGCTTTCCGCCAACGTGTTGGGTAGGCGAGTCGGGTGTGACTAGTTCTGGGTATTTGGCTTCAAGGTCTTCAAGCTCGCGCAGCAACTCATCAAATTCATGGTCCAGTGCCGTCGGTGCGTCGAGTACATAGTAACGAAAATTATGCCGTTCGATTTCTTCGCGTAATTCGCGGATCCGCGTGACGTCTTGCTCAGTTGGCATTAGTAAACGGCGCGGCGAGTTGCCGCATTTTATCTATAGCAGTACTGCCCAAGAGCTTCTTCGGGTCGCCATACAGATCGCCGGAGAGCGCTTCGGCCAGCCTTTGTGCGGTGTTCAAAAACAATTCAAAGCCTACTGCGCCGTCAAGCGGCCCCGGAAGCCGCAAGAACATTGCGAGGCCCGGGGTGGCAAGCTTGTCAATGTCTTGCAGATCAAAGTACCCCGGCTCAAGCATGTTCGCGACGCTAAATAGTGGTGCATCCGTGCGCAAATCACCGGCGCCATAGTGGTGGAAGATGTCCATATCACCAAAGCGCAGCCCGACGCTATTCATCGAACGAACAATTGCCGGACCCGCAAATTCGTGGCCGTCTGGGGCACGGATGTAAAGCGCAATGATGACCTCTTGCTCAGGAGATTTTTCCGTCGAGCTGCCGCTTGTAGCTTCTACAGCACCCCCAGCCTCAAACGTGAGTTCTAGTTGGCCCGTGTTTTTCTGCTGCGTTTGCGGGGTGAGATCGTCGTCACGGGTAATTGTCGGCAAATCTACAATTGGTGCTTCGTCGGCGGCAATGACTTCATCAATGATTGCTGTGGACGGCTGAACGTCGGGCTCGACATGCTCTAGCACATCGGGATCGATATCGCGGGAAATGCTTGTCGCACCTTGAGAACCTGATCGGCGCCTTGAAGGTTCGAACTGCGCGCGTCTCGGCGAATATTTAATGTTCGTGTTTCGCCTGCTTTTTTTTCCACCCCAAAAATATATTCCACCAACGATTAACGCGCCGATGATGAAAAGCAGCGTGCGTAATGAAAACACAAAATCAAACATTGCTAGTTGATGACGCTTGAGATCTAGACCGTGACCCGAGCTGCAGCTGTCACGTTCGGCTGACAACCCGAGGCATGGACCCTGATCAGCTCGCGGCGGCCATTTCTACCGCCTCTTCCATATTGACTGATACCAGCCGTGAAACTCCTGCTTCCTGCATGGTAACCCCCACGAGTTGCTCGGTGATCTCCATTGTGATCTTATTATGAGTCACGCAGATAAACTGAACTCGTTGCGACATCGACTTTAACATTTTCGATAGCCGCACGACGTTTGCATCATCGAGCGGCGCGTCGACCTCGTCTAATAAACAGAACGGCGCTGGGTTAAGTTCAAACAATGAAAACACGAAGGCCAACGCCGTCAGTGCCTTCTCGCCGCCGGACAACAGATGAATGTTACTGTTGCGCTTGCCTGGTGGTCTAGCCATCACCGCAACGCCAGCTTCAAGCAAGTCGTCACCGGTCAGCTCAAGGTACGCATGCCCTCCGCCAAACAGGGTTGGGAACATAGTCTGCATGCCGATATTTACCTTATCGAACGTTTCTTTGAATCGTGTTCTGGTTTCTCGATCGATTTTCCGAATGGCGCCCTCTAGGGTCTCTAAAGCCTGGGTAAGATCGCCGTGCTGTTGATCGAGATATTCTTTGCGTTCAGACAATTGAGAGAATTCATCTATCGCCGCGAGGTTAATCGGGCCGAGCCTGTCAATCCGATTGCGGATCCGGTCCAGACGTTGTTGCCAAGTGTCCTCGTCGGCACCGTCTTCAATGCCTTCAAGAGCAGTTTCGAGGGTGAAATCAGTTTGTTCTAGACGCGATTCCAACTCCTGTAAACGGACCTCGATAGCGCGTTGTTCTAAGCGAGCCTGATCGAATATCGCTCGCTGCTCTTCGACCACGCGCTCTGCACGAAGTCGGGCTTCGTCATTTTCGCGGATCCCGTGCTCAAATGTCGCCAAGGTCTTACGGGCCTCAGTTAATGCATTCTCGGACACGATCCGCAGCGCCAGCGCCTGTTCCAACTGCTCTCGCAGATCAATCTGCGGTTGCTCGGCTGAAACAATCGCGGATTCTAAATCAGCACCCCGCGCGGCCAGTTCATCACGTTGCACCGTATTACGCGAGACCGCGAGCTGGAGTGAATCCCTACTTGAACGGAGGCTTTCTACCTTTAACGCAATTTCGTGGCGCGATTCACGCGCCGCGCGCCACGCGGTTCGCGCTTCGTCTAGTTGCTGTTGCATCGTCGCCCGTGAGGCCAGCAAACCTTCATTATTTGCGTCAAAATGGGCGAGTTTTTCGCGCATGCCATGGAGGCTGGACTGCGACGTCGCCGCCGCAGATTCTCCGCCATGGAACTGTTGTTCGAGTGCGCTAATTTCGTCTTTTATAGCCGCCGCCCGTTCGCGTTGGCGTTCTAGCGCGGACTCCTGTCGCGCCAACTCGGTTTTAAGTTCCGTTGTGTTGCTCATGGCGTCGGCCAAGGCTTCATTGACATCCGATTCACGTACCTCACCATTCTCGGTGTCGCGTTGTGCCGCATCGAAGGCGCTCTCAGCTGCATTTATTTTCTGATCAAGCACCGCTAAGGTGCTACTTAGCTCATCGATATTTCGTGCACGCTCTAAGATACCGGCCTGCTCACCAGCGTTGCCATAAATCTGGATCCAGTTTGGTCCGAGCCAGTAGCCGTCTCGGGTGATCACGGATTCATGCGCACCGAGGCCCACCCGCTGCGCCTGCGCCTCGGCAACCGAGTCGGCCGAATACACCCCGGCGAGCAGACTTTCTATACCCCACTTGGACCGAACCTTATCCGATAGTTTCACGCGGCCGGGCTGGACGTCACTGCCCGGTAAATTATCGGCATCGATGAACGTTGCGGTCGTGGCCGGTAGCTTTGTGCTATCGGCGGCCAAGACTTGTTGGACGCTACGGTGTTGGCAAATTGCGCTGAGGGGAACTTTTAGAGCCATTTCTACGGCAATCTCCCAACCTCGATCAATATCAACCTCTTCAGCAAGCAAGCGGCCATCGTCTAGGCCAATGTCCTTCAACCAAGTCTGTAATTCACCTTGATCTTGGCCCAAAGCCGCATCTTGTAGCGCAACCAAAGCCGCCTGCTTCCCACGCAGTGTTTCGAGTTTAGTGCGTAATTCATGCAATTCATCGCCATGCTGATAAGTGCGTGTGCGGGCGTCCTGCAATTCAGTCTTGACGGCATCGCGCCTGACAAGTAGCTCGTCTTGGGATTGTTCCGCCAGCCGGAGCTTTTGTCGCAATTCATCGGTCGCGGCTTCCAATTCGACCGTACTGATCCCCTGTTGCTCGGTATACAGGCCGTCCATTTTTGCGCGCGCCCCGATGATCCCTTCTTGCAGGTGCTCCAGACGTACTTGTTCGGCATGCTCTAGGCGTGCGGCCTCGGCGCGCTCTGAATTAAACGCATCCCACTCACGCTGCCAATCCTCCGCACGCTGCTCAGACTCCTCAAGGCGCTGAGTTGCTTTCTCGGCCGTTAGATTGTGCTCATCAAGGTCCGGCTCAAGCCGCGCGATGTCCTCATCAATCGACGTGATAGCACTCTGGTCAGTGTCCAAAAGCCGGGTGAGCTCGTCGAGACTAGAGCGGGTTCGTCGTAAGTCTTCAGCTAATGAAGTTTTCCGCTCTTCGGAATGTGCGAGCGCCTGTTCCAAACGCGAAATCTCAGCGCTCTTGGCGTAGAAATCGCTTTGGACCTTATTGAATGCGTCTGTGGCCGCAGTTTGCTCATCACGTTTCGACGTCTGATCCGCTTCAATGCGGCGCAGTTCCGCTACCGAGGCTTCTACCTTATTTTGAATCTCGGCGGTTGTCCGCTGGTGCTCAGCACGAGCGCTATCGATCCCGCGCCAACGCAAGGCAAGCAGTTGGGCGTCGGTTAACCGTTCATCCTGCTTAAGTGTCTGATATCGCTCCGCGGCCTTGGCCTGACGTTGAAGGTGTGCCAATTGCTTGGTGATTTCCTCGCGAATGTCGTCGAGGCGCTCTAGGTTTTCCTTCGTATGCCGAATGCGATTCTCGGTTTCCCGGCGACGTTCTTTATACTTCGAGATCCCCGCAGCTTCTTCCAGAAACCCACGCAACTCCTCCGGCTTCGCCTCGACGACGCGAGAAATCATTCCCTGCTCTATGACCGAATAGCCACCACGCGCTCCGAGCCCCGTGCCAAGAAATACATTGGTTACGTCTTTACGGCGGCAACGGGTACCGTTGAGTTCGTAGGACGATACGCCGTCGCGTCCGATTGAGCGTTTAATCGCAATTTCGCCGTATCCCGCGTACTGCCCACCTAGGGTGCCATCCGAGTTGTCGAACACGAGTTCAACTGAGGCTTGACCCACCGGCTTGCGGGAATTTGATCCGTTGAAAATAACGTCTGCCATTGAATCGCCGCGCAATTGTTTGGCCGACGATTCGCCCATCACCCACATCAACGCATCGATAATATTAGATTTACCGCAGCCGTTAGGACCAACGACGCCAGTGAGGTTTCCCGGCAACGTTAAAGTGGTTGGATCGACGAAAGATTTAAAGCCTGAGAGCTTAATTTTTGTAATGCGCATAGGAGTCGAAGCATACCTTATGCGAATCGCACTTCACAATGATATAATTGACATTAAATAATTATCATAACTATATGAAATTCAATCATTAATACTATAAGTGCTATGACAGTTAATGCTAGCCGTCAAGACCCATGGCAACGGCGTTTCGGACCCGTTCTAGTGTAGCTGGCGATGCAGCGAATTGGATTTCTGCACGCTCTGTAGAAGCGTCGCGCGCCTCGTACGATAGCAGGCTCGAAGAATCCTCATTAAAGGACGCTATGGTATCGTACTACGACCCCCGAACAATGAAGATGCCCCGATCGTGACGACCCAACCAAGCAAGAAGTTAGAGACTTTTCCCAATCCGAAATCAGAACGCGATTACACCATCCGCATTGAACTACCGGAGTTCACCTGCCTTTGCCCACTCACTGGCCAGCCCGACTTTGCCCATATCCGGCTCGAATATGTGCCGCATGACAGCTGTTTAGAACTGAAAGCATTGAAACTCTACATCTGGTCTTTTCGCGACGAAGGGGGATTTCACGAGGCTCTGACGAACCAAATCTTAGACGACATTATTGCCGCCTGTAGTCCCCGGTTTGCCCGAGTCACCGCAAACTTCAATGTGCGTGGCGGTACTTACCCCACCATCGTGGCAGAATTTTCTGCACCGGGATGGCAGGCCCCGCCGCAAGTCGTCCTTCCATGAACTCACAGGCAACTGGCAACAATAGCTTTCGCGTCGGCGCCAGCTATATCTGGCGCGGACTCGGGCTGATCCGCAAACCCCAGATCCGTAGATTCGTCGTCATCCCGCTGCTGATAAACATCGTGCTGTTTTCAGCCGGGATTGTATGCTTTGCCTGGGGTATCGATTACGTCCTAGATAGCCTACTACCAGGGTGGCTGAGCTGGCTACGCTACCTTCTATGGCCCTTATTCGCGGTGGCCTCATTGGTAATCGTATTCTACGGTTTTAGTATCTTGGCGAATCTAGTCGCCAGTCCATTCAACGGGTTTCTGGCTGCGGCAGTCGAGCGACATTTGACTGGACAAACCAATGACGTCCCATTCAGCTGGCCTGCGCTCGGCCGTGAGGTCGTCCGAACAGTTGGCGCGGAGCTGCGCAAATTGGCCTATTTCGCCTTATGGGCCGTGCCCTGCTTGGTATTATTCATCATCCCGGGCATCAATGTGGTCGCTGCACCGCTATGGTTTTTATTCGGCGCATGGATGATGGCGATAGAGTATGTCGATTGCCCACTCGGCAATCACGGCCAACCCTTCCCCGCGGTCAAACATCGGATGCGCGAGCGCCGCAAATTGGCACTTGGTTTTGGCACTATGGTGATGGCACTGACGATGATACCAATCATTAACTTTCTCGCCATGCCTGCCGGTGTTGCAGCCGCGACCGCGCTTTACCTCGACAATTTGGCACCGCAAAGCGCCTCGTAAACGAAGGTTAATCGTGTCTAAGGTCCAAGCGTCCTCGGACTATATTGGGCGGTTCGCACCGTCTCCTACCGGTCCGCTTCATTTTGGATCAGCAGTCGCGGCGCTTGCGAGCTTTTTGCAGGCGCGTAGCTGCGGCGGAAAGTGGTTCGTTCGGATAGAGGATATCGATCCGCCCCGAGAGCGAGTCGGTGCGAGCGCAGCAATCCTTGATGCGCTGCTTGAATTGGGTTTGAAATGGGATGGTGAGGTACGCTATCAACGCTATCGGAGCAGCGCCTACGATCACGCGCTCAAGCAACTCGAAAGTGCGGGCAAGACTTTCGCTTGCGCCTGTACGCGTAGGCAACTCGGTGACGGGCCCTACCCGGGCACCTGCCGCAATGGTGTCGCTACTGGGTTGGTTGGTCGCAGTACTAGGGTTAAGGTCGATAGCGCCGAGATCGGTTTCGACGATCTACTCCAGGGCCGACACCACCAGCAGCTCGTTCGAGACGTTGGCGACTACATAATCAAACGGGCCGACGGCTTATACGCCTATCATCTTGCGGTAGTTGTCGACGACGCGGCCGACGGGATAACCGAAATTGTCCGTGGCGTCGATCTATTAGACTCAACACCGCGTCAGATTTATCTACAACGCCTTCTCGGGCTCGACACACCGAAATACGTGCACATCCCAGTGGTTCTAAATCAATCTGGCGTAAAACTGAGTAAGCAGACTGAAGCCACTCCCATCGACCCAACATCGAGTCGCCGCGTATTAATCGAGGCACTGAAATTCCTCCAACAAGCTCCGCCGCCAAAATTAAACGACCAGACCCGGGATGAAATCCTAGAATGGGCAGTTGCTAATTGGGATATCTCCAGCGTTGGTAAAGTGTCACGGGTTTACGCAGCGTAGCGGGCACAAACCGCGATAAAGGCTTCTTGCAATTCTGCGTAAGTACGTGAAACGCTGAACTCCGGGTAATCGGTGACGACGTTCTCTGGCGGACAAAACAACATGCCAAAATCGGCTTCTTGCAACATCGAGATATCGTTATAAGAATCGCCGGCCGCTACAATCGTGTAATTCATTGATCGAAAAGCTTTAACCGCCGCGCGTTTAGGATCAGTCTGGCGCAGGCGGTAACCAATCACGCGATCGTCGGTGTCCAACTCTAGTCGATGGCATAGCATCATCGGATGACCGAGTTTTTGCAGGAGAGGTCCGGCGAGCTCGTAGAAAGTATCCGATAATATTGCAACCTGAAACTTTGTCCGCAGCCAGTTAAGAAACTCGGCCGCGCCGGCAAGCGGCTCTAGCGCATCGGCGGCAGCTTGGATGTCGCTGAAACGAAGATCGTGTTGCCGCATTAATCCAAGGCGGTACGTCATCAACTCATCGTAGTCCGGGATATCGCGAGTTGTGACTTTTAATTCGTCGATGCCGGTTCTTTGCGCAAGCCCAATCCAGATTTCCGGGACGAGCACACCTTCAAAATCCAAACATGCTATGTTCATATCGAAATGCTTCTTTACTTGTGTTCAGCGCGGTCAACTCTCAGCACGACGATTATGCCGAGCGACAGAGAGCTTGCGTTGGCCTAAAATTTGGACGAGCTCGTGAGTTTATCAGGCAACCGCATGAGAAAGTACGGCAAATTGATTCCGCCAACGCTTCGATGGCATCGGCCGCTTCTCGTTATGTCCCTGGCCTGTTGCTTGTTGGGGTCGAATATCCAGGCGAATGAACCGACCCGTGCGGCCGCGGTGGCGCTATTTAAAAATAAAGCAGTACTCGTCATTAATGGTAAACGCCGAACTCTGAAAGCGGGCAGCACAAGCCCCGAAGGTGTCACCTTAATAAGTTCAAACAGTGAGTCGGCGGTTATTAAAATCGACGACGAAGAGTTAACGCTGCGACTAGACGGGAAGATCGTCGGAAAGTACACCCGCGGCATCGCCGCGAAGTCACTACAACTATACCCTGGTTCTGGGGGTCATTATTTTGTTGATGGCCAAATCAACGGCAGTAGCGTTCGATTCCTGGTTGATACCGGCGCGACAGCAGTTGTCATCAATAAAAATATTGCGAAACGTATTGGCGTACTCTACCGCGTGGATGGGACGCCGACGATGGTGCAAACGGCTTCAGGGGTCGTCCCGGCATACCGAGTACGCTTCGACGAAGTGATGATCCGCGCACTTTCACTAAAACGAGTCGACGGCATTGTTGTTGATGGTAGCTATCCAAGCGAGGCCTTACTGGGGCAATCTTTTTTGAATCGGCTCGATATGCGTCGCCAAGGTCACGTGCTCGAACTGCAAGAACGCTAAGAGTTTTCCGTCAAACGGGAACGATCCCACAACACCTCTTCACCGCCGTTTTCGCGCGCCAAGGTTCTCGCCATCACAAACAGGAGATCCGATAAGCGGTTCAGGTATTCCAACAGCACCGTGTTGATCGTTTCGGCGTGCGATAGCCCAACCACGGCACGTTCTGCACGCCGGCAAACCGTTCTAGCGAGGTGACAAAGCGCAGCGGGACGGCTCCCGCCCGGAAGAATAAATTCCTTTAGCGGCGGCAGATTGTCATTACAGTTATCGATAGCTGCCTCGAGTCTGGCAACCGCAGTTGCTGGCAGAAGTGTCGATCCTGGGATTGAAATTTCTCCACCGAGGTCGAATAAATCGTGTTGGATTGCTAATAAAATTTCCTGCAGACGGGTCTCAAGCGTTTCTGACAGCAGCACACCGATCACCGAATTCAGCTCATCAACATCGCCCATCGCGTGCACTCGCGCCGCTGTTTTTGATGCCCGCTCACCGTCGCCAAGGCCGGTAGTGCCAGCGTCACCAGTGCGGGTATAAATCTTTGATAGGCGATGTCCCATTGGCGCACAGATCTTTTAGATTAGTCGAGCCCGGAGGGTAATGCGGGCCAGTGACACTGTCAAAGTTAGGCGGCCATTGGCGTTACTGTGTAGTGGTAAACGATTTACGCATTAGATACACAATGATGGGGATCGTCAGCAGATAGAACATGATGCTCAACCAAATCCGATAATCCTCGCTTTTCTGCACCCCACTCCCGATCAGTGCGAATATGAACGTTTGAGGCAAATACCCTACTGCGGACCCCAGAAAAAACGGAATAGCGGGAATGCCGCGTAGACCGCCGAACAAAGTCGTCAGGGTGTTGTTGCCTATTGGTAAGTTTCGCACCAACAAAGCTGTCACGAAAGGACGTTCAAATAATTTCGCTTCAAACTTCTTAAGGCGCTCGGGAAAAATCTTGTCTATTAAATCCTTGCCCATATAGCGCGCATAGTAGTAGCCAATTACTGTTCCGATTAAGGTTCCGAATAAGGCGTAGATCGTGCCGCCAACTAGACCGAACAAAAATCCGCCAAGCGCAGACAACACTAGCCGGGGGAATCCTATCGCTGTTGCAAGCCCGCCAAGTAAAAAAAATAATACCGGCCCCCAGATCCCAAAATATTCAAGTTGTTGCTGCAACCACTGACGGTCGGTAATTTGGTCATGGTAATTACTAAACTTAAATATGTACCAGCCTGCAGCGATTGTGCCGAGCAGAATTAATCCTTTGAGTAGCGCAAGAGTAGTTGTGCTAGATGTCGGGTTGGTTGACGAAGAATTCGATGTGGCCGGGGGGTTAATGTCTAAATTTCCTCTTCGATTTTGTACTTAAGAATGCGATTCCTCATCCAGATCACCGCCAATAAGTCGATAAACGCAGGAAGGGTACGTTTCAGGTTTCCGAATTTAGAGTACCCATATTTACGTTCGTGGTCCTCAATTTCTAGTTCTTTAAATTGATATCCGTGCATTTTTAGTAGCGCCGGGAAAAACCGATGTAGACCATTGAACAACGGTAAGTCTTTCACCGTATAGTGTTTAAATGCCTTGAACCCACATCCACTATCATTTGCCGAATCTTCCAGAAAGAATCCGCGGAAGCGATTCGCAAAACGACTGGCCAGCTTCTTGAGCTGCGTCTCTCGACGCCTCGATCGCCAGCCAAAAACAGCGTCGGTGTTTTCGATGGCGGCCATGAAATTCGGTATTTCTTCAGGAGGATTTTGCAGATCGGCATCGATAGTGACTATTACTTCACCTTTTGCATTTTTAAACCCGGCGTGAAGTGCGGCGGATTTCCCTGCGTTGGTCTCGAATTTGACTACTCGCAATTCGACAAACTCGTCCGCCAGCGCCGTCAGTCGATTAAACGAATCATCGGTCGATCCGTCGTCGACAACTACTATTTCGAAAGGCGAACTGTCAGAGCAGGCGCTGTGGATCCGTTCAACCAATTCTCGGCAAGATTCTTCTTCATTATAAAGCGGGACGAGGACGGTTAAATTCATAGGAGATCAAGTCTTCAATCACTGCAATTCGCCAAGGCTGTCAACAAAAGGTGCGATTCGAATGTTTTCGACACCATCCGCGAAATTCAACCTGCCGCAACCAGCTTATTCTGCTTCCGCTAAAGGCGGGGTAGTTTGAAGAGTTATCTCCTATTTTTCCAGCACCTGATCAATGGATTGATCCGTCCAGATAGCAGCCTCGCGTGGTGGGGTCCTAGGCTTAAGCTTAATGAGAAGTTACACTACATCCTCCGCTAAAAGCGCTATGTACAGAACCGCCCCAACCGCAAAAGATTACCGCCAATGCCTGTCTGCAGCTCGCATACCGGGTTGTAAGCGCGCTATTAGTCGCGCATTCGAATCCATTACACGGAAAAACATTCACTACGCGACCAGCAGGATCGGGGCCACAATGCTTAGAAGCGCAATTCGTGAGGGAGCGAGAAACTAACTTCAATGTCGATTGTTTTGCGCTCGAGGATAGTCAGGAATTAGATGCCTGAAAATTTTCACATGGGTAATTCTCCAGTGCGCTTCACCACAACGGAAGTTACGCATTTCGTGCTGCTCGCTCTCGCGTCCGCTTTAGTGTTATTCGCCGATGCTTCTATCAAGGAACTTCATGGCACTGCGGTTTTTTACGCGAGCCTAGTTCGCGAAATTGTCGACTCCGGTAACCCAATGCTGATTTATACCGATGATCGGGCGTATTTTATTAAACCGCCATTGGTACTTTGGACAAGTGCCGCGGTTTCGAAGGTATTTGGCCTGACCAATTTCAGCGTTACGCTGACTTCCCGTCTAGCTGGGGTTGGTGTCATCCTTTTGACTTATATTTTGGTAAGAAGATGGTGGAGCCATCCGGTCGCGTGGTTATCGGCGCTTGCTGTGCTGACAAATAGCACCTTTGTTCAATTCACCGCAACGATGCGGATGGATTCGTTGATGATGTTGGGGTTTCTGCTAACCCTAAACGGTTGGTTTTATCGCCGTGCGTCATGGGGCCCGGCTGCGTTGTTCGGGGGAGTGACCATTGCGGTACTAAGCAAAGGACCCTTGGGCTTCGCCGCAGTGCCTTTGATTGTGTTGCATGCGTGGTTATTGGGGGCGCAGCAGCCGCTTGAACGACGGCAGTGGCGGTGGGCTATTCTGCTACTGCCCATCGTTGTGTGGTACGGGACATTGGTAGCGCTCCACGGCCTTCGCCCATTCACAGAGTTCGGCATCGATACCTTGCGGGTGTCCGCGGCCCCGCATTTAAATGTATGGCAATCTATTGTCGACGAATACTTGATCAAACCGGCTAGACGCTACTGGCCATGGCTGCCGTTTATGGTTTGGGGCGGTATAATCACCGTCCGGCACGTCTTTGACCGCTCAAGTCGCCGCGAAGCGCGGATGAATAGCTTGTGGCTCCTAATATGGCTTGCCGTCGTTTTTATCGGCTCCGCATTGAAACCAGATCACGATATTCGCTATTTGTATCCGGCGATCCCCGTCCTAGGCCTAATGGCAGCGGTGGCGATCGCCAGCCTCACACGCGATCGATTGCATTACTCCGTGCCGTTCATCATATTGATCGCCATTGTCGGGATCTTGTTGCTTCAACGAGACGAACGCCTGCACACCGACAATCGAAACACGATCGCCGCAATTCGTGCTGAACTCGCGGCGCCGCCCCAGACATTGGCGATCGGCGGATTCCCCGTTCGACTAGAGCAGCCTCGCCGACAAAATACGCACCGCGACTGGGTGCACTTCTATACCGGATCTGCACCGGAAGTGTTGTCTTGGGATCAGGTGCGCCGAAACCCACCCAGTTTTGCGGCTGGTGTGTTCATGACAAATAGCCGCGGACACGTCGAACGTCTGGCGGAGTTCGGACTGCATGCAAAATATGTAACCACGGAGATGATTTTCGCGGTACCCAAATGATATTGCAGCGATATCTAATGAAGGAAATATTGCGCGCCTTCGGGATGATTATCGGCGGATTGATGTTGATTTACCTCAGCACGCGGTTCGCCAGCTATTTGGGCCAGGCCGCCGAGGGTAAAATCGCGGCGGACCACATATTTCGAATGATATCGTTGAAGATGCTCGTCTCGCTCAAGGACTTGATCCCGATGAGTCTGTATCTTGGTGTATTTACCGCGATGATACGTCTGCAACGAGATTTCGAACTCACCGCGATCAGAGCCGCCGGCGGCGGCCACCACCTTCTGATAAGCGGGGCATTAATGCTCGGATTTGGTGCAGCGATTATCGTCGCATTTATTACCTTATATGCCGAACCACGCGCCGAATTAGCGCTGGTTGAAATACGCAACCAGACGGAAAATGAGGCGACGATCGCCGGCGTGAAGGCCGGTCGCTTCAAGGAGTTGAGCGGCGGCAAAAGAATTTTCTATGCGGAGACCGTCGCCGGGGATGAGCGAACCTTGGAAAATACGTTCGTGCAGGTGCAGAACACCACCGACATTGGTCTGATGCGGTCTGAAGAAGCCTACGTCGAGGTCGAGCCGACCTCCAGGGACCGATTCGCGGTTTTTCTTGACGGTACGAGCTATGGTGGGATGCCCGGTGCTCTCGATTACGTTATCACCCGCTTCACCCGATACGCCCTGCGCATTGAAAATAATTCACCACAAGACCTTACCCGTAATGTGAACTACTTCCATACGATGGACCTATTTAAATACGATGGCCCGGTTTATTCTGCGGAGTTCCAATGGCGTGTGGCGTCGGCGATAGCGACACTTCTACTGCCAATATTAGCTATACTGATCGCATTGGCCAGCAGGGGCTCCAGCTGGTACATCGGCTTGATTACTGCTGTATCGGTGTACTTTGTCTATAGTAATATTCTTGGAGTTGGTAAGTCGCTGATGAAAAAAGGGATTCTGTCTCCCATCATCGGCCTTTGGGTAATTCACTTAGCACTCATCGCAATCGCTGTCGCACTATTGATTATTCAGCGGCGTCCAAGCGGTATTCGCCAGCGTCCGCAGCAAGAATTGTTACGCGCAAGCCGCGGCCGCTAATCCTGTAGGAATTCAATTTTACGTACATTCAATGGCTTCAATCGCACACGACATCGAACAACTACTCAGGCAACGCATCCTCGTCCTTGACGGCGCAATGGGTACGGAGATCCAGAATTACAAACTCGACGAACAAGCGTATCGGGGTGAGCGTTATCGTGACCATCAGGTTGATCTAAAGGGAAATAACGATCTGCTGACCCTAACAAAGCCCGACCTCATCAAAAATATTCACCGCTCATTCCTAGATGCGGGCGCCGATATCATCGAAACCAATACATTTAATTCCACCAGCATTGCGCAGTCCGATTATCAATTGTCCGAGCTCGCTTATGAGTTAAACGAGGCTGGAGCGGCGCTCGCGCGTCAGGCGGTGGATCAATATCGAGAGCAAACGGGACATGCTGGTTACGTTTGCGGCGTTATTGGGCCGACGAACCGCACAGCTTCCGTATCGCCTGATGTCAATGACCCCGGATTTCGCAATATACGTTTTGATGATTTGCGCACCAGTTACCGTGAGGCTGCACGAGGTCTCATCATCGGCGGCGCCGATCTGATCCTTGTCGAGACAATTTTCGACACCTTGAATGCGAAAGCGGCGCTATTTGCGATCGAAGAAGAATTCGAAGCGCAAGGTAGGCGCTTGCCAATCATGATATCCGGCACGATTACCGATCGCAGCGGAAGAACGTTAACGGGCCAAACGACCGAGGCATTCTGGAATTCGGTGCGGCATGCGCGACCCTTCAGTATCGGTCTGAATTGCGCGTTAGGCGCCGCAGATCTGCGCCCTTATGTGCAAGAGTTGGCGCGGATCGCCGACACCCACGTCAGTGTGCATCCTAATGCAGGACTGCCAAACGAATTCGGCGAATACGATGAGACGCCAGAGGCAATGGCGGAAGTATTGGAAGAGTTTGCCGCTGCCGGTTTTATGAACATTGTCGGGGGTTGCTGCGGTACAACGCCGGCACATATTCGTGCCATCGGCGATGCCGTCTCAAAGCATCCTCCGCGCGAACCGGTACAAGTTAAACAAATTTGCCGTTTGAGTGGGCTCGAGCCGCTGAACATCACGCCGGAGGTGGGATTCGTCAACGTCGGCGAACGAACCAACGTAACCGGCTCACCCAAATTCGCCAATTTAATCAAATCCAACGACCTAGAGGGCGCGCTCGCCGTCGCTCGCCAACAGGTTGAAAACGGTGCGCAAATTATCGACGTCAATATGGACGAGGGTCTCCTCGATTCTGCGGCTTTGATGGTGAAATTCGTCGATCTCATTGCTGCCGATCCGGATATCTCTCGCGTGCCGATCATGATCGACTCTTCGAAGTGGGAGGTTATTGAGGCCGGTCTCCAATGTTTACAAGGTAAAGGCGTGGTCAACTCCATCAGCCTAAAGGAGGGTGAAGATCCGTTCAGGGCGAATGCCAAGCTGATCCGTCTTTACGGCGCCGCAGTTGTGGTGATGGCATTTGATGAACTTGGACAGGCCGACACGGCGGAGCGCAAATTTGAGATTTGCGCGAGGTCCTACCGAATTTTAACTGAGGAGTTGGATTTCCCCCCTGAAGACATCATCTTCGATCCTAATATCCTCACCATCGCCACCGGGCTTGAAGAACATAACAATTATGCGCTGGCGTTTTTTGAGGCCACCCGCAATATCAAACAACGGTTACCCTACGCCTTGGTCAGCGGTGGTTTGAGCAACGTGTCGTTTTCACTTCGCGGGAATAATCCGGTGAGAGAGGCGATCCATGCTGTGTTTCTCTACCATGCATTCAAAGACGGTCTGGACATGGCAATTGTTAATGCTGGGCAACTCGGCATCTACGATGAAATACCGCCGGATCTTCTCGAGATCGTTGAAGACGTCGTAATGAACCGACGTCCGGATGCAACCGACCGTTTAGTGACCTTTGCCGAATCGGTAAAAGACGGACCTAAAAAAGAAGTCGAAGTTGAGCAATGGCGTGAAGGAGATGTTCACGACCGACTAGGTCATGCACTCGTCAAAGGTATTGCAGACTATATCGTCGAAGATACCGAGGAGGCACGGTTACAATTTGAACGGCCGATCCAGGTCATCGAAGGCCCACTAATGGACGGCATGAACGTCGTCGGAGACTTATTTGGGTCCGGCAAGATGTTTCTGCCACAGGTTGTCAAAAGCGCGCGAGTGATGAAAAAGGCAGTCGCTTATCTGTTGCCCTACATCGAGGCGGCGAAACTACCTGGCGATGAAGCGAAAACATCGGGGAAAATTATTCTTGCGACCGTCAAGGGTGATGTCCACGATATTGGGAAGAATATCGTCGGCGTGGTGCTCCAGTGCAATAACTTCGAGGTAATCGACCTTGGGGTGATGGTTGCCTGCAATGACATCCTGGATGCAGCTATTCGAGAGGAAGCCGACGTCATCGGTTTGAGCGGCCTAATCACGCCGTCTCTTGACGAGATGGCCTTTGTTGCTAGTGAAATGCAACGACGCGAGATGTCTCATCCACTGTTGATTGGCGGCGCGACGACGTCACGCGCTCATACAGCGGTCAAGATCGAACCGGCTTATAGCGGCGGACCGGTCGTACACGTTAAGGACGCTTCACGTGCCGTGGGCGTGACGACGACGCTGTTGAGCGAAGAACTTCGCGGTGGATTTGTGAGCAAGATTCGCGACGAATACGCGACCGTGCGTGACCGACATAAGCAGCGCCAGGCGGATGCCGATTGGATTGGAATCTCTGAGGCCAGGCGTAACAAATTCACAACCGATTGGCTTAGTTACGATCCGCCGAAGCCGCTACGCCTCGGCATCGAGGTCTTCAACGACTATCCGTTAGAAGAACTCGTTGATTACATTGATTGGACGCCATTTTTTATCGCTTGGGAGCTTGCTGGGCGCTACCCCAGAATATTGGATGATCAAGTCGTGGGCCAACAAGCTCGAGAGTTGCACCGAGATGCACTTGAAATGCTTGATGACATCGTCCGCAATCGACGTTTGCAGGCTCGCGCGGTGATTGGCTTGTATCCCGCGAACAGTATTGGCGACGACGACATCGAACTGTATAGCTCAGACGAACGTCGCGGCGAGCTTGCCGTAGTGCACACCTTGCGCCAGCAAAGCAAAAAACAATCTGGTCAACCAAATTTCGCACTGGCTGACTTTGTCGCACCGAAGGATCTAGGTGTGCTTGATTACCTCGGCGCCTTTGCCGTGAATACGGGTTTCGGACTCGACTCAATGGTCGAAGAGTTCGAGCGCGACCATGACGACTACCATGCAATCATGGCGAAAGCCCTCGCGGACCGACTTGCAGAAGCCTTTGCCGAGCGGATGCATGCCATCATTCGGCGGGAATATTGGGGCTACGCGACCGATGAATTATTAGGCACCGAAGAGTTGATCGCCGAGAAATACCAAGGTATCCGACCCGCACCCGGGTACCCGGCCTGTCCCGACCATACCGAGAAACCGATGCTGTGGCAGTTACTGGACGTGGAAGAAAACATTGGCATGCAGTTAACCGAAAGTTTCGCGATGGTGCCAACGGCAGCGGTGTGCGGTTGGTATTTCTCGCATCCCGGATCGCGTTACTTCGGGGTCGGCAAAATAAACCGCGATCAAGTCCAGGACTACGCAAAACGCAAGGGTATGGATGAGCGCGAGGCGGAACGCTGGTTGGCGCCAAACCTCGGTTACGACCCGGAATCCTAGAATGTAATGTAATGTATACGCCGCGTACATCGATCGCCCAACTACTCGAAAGCAAATCCCCGCAAAATGGAATTACGGTCAGCGGCTGGGTTCGCACCCGCCGCGACGCTAAATCATTTTCCTTTTTTGAAATCAATGACGGTTCATGCCTAAGCAGCATTCAGGCGATAGCGGACGAGGAGATCGAAAACTACGCGAATGTTAAAACGATTGGTACCGGCGCCGCGGTATCTATTGTAGGCGATCTTGTCGAATCGCCGGGCAAGGGTCAGCGATGGGAGCTGCAGGTACACACCCTCAATGTCGTCGGCACCTGCCCAGATGACTATCCCCTGCAAAAGAAGCGGCATTCAGATGAGTTCTTGCGCACAATCGCCCACCTTCGGGGACGCACGAATAAATACGGAGCGATGTTTCGCATTCGCTCGCGGTTGTCTTATGCGATCCATCAATTTTTCCAAGAGCGTGGATTTCACTACGTGCATACGCCGATCATTACCGGGTCGGATTGTGAAGGTGCGGGAGAAATGTTTCGGGTTACGACATTCGATCTGCCGAACGTGCCAACAAAGGACGGATTAACCGATTTCAGTGAAGATTTTTTCGGCCAGGAAGCGCACCTAACTGTATCTGGACAACTAGCTGTAGAACCATTTTGTCTCGCACTCGGCGACGTTTACACCTTCGGCCCAACGTTTCGCTCGGAGAATTCGAATACCTCGCGCCACATGTCAGAGTTTTGGATGATAGAACCGGAGATCGCCTTTGCTGATCTACACGATGACATGGATCTAGCGGAAGAAATGGTTCGGTATTTAGTCGGCTTCATCCGTAACGACCGCGCCGAAGACATTAAGCTCTTCGCAAACTTCGTGGATAAGGACCTCATCGCCCGCCTTGATTTAGTTGAGCGTGCCGATTTTGAGCGGCTGCCCTATACGGAGGCGATCGAAATATTGTCGTCGAGCAAAGAGACATTCGAATTTCCGCCCGCCTGGGGCAACGATTTGCAATCCGAACATGAACGCTATTTAACCGAGAAACACTTCAAACGACCAGTGTTCGTCTATGACTGGCCGCGTGAGATCAAACCCTTTTACATGCGCGAAAATGATGACGGGAAAACAGTCGCCGCAATGGACCTACTCATTCCCCACGTCGGCGAACTCATTGGCGGCAGTCAGCGAGAAGAACGCTTCGATCGCCTACAACAGCGCATCGAAGCGGATTCACTCAAGCAGCAAGATTATTGGTGGTATCTAGAAACTCGGCGCTTTGGATCGGCACCACACGCGGGATTCGGCCTTGGGTTTGAAAGGTTTCTGATGTTTGTCACGGGTGTCACCAATATTCGGGATGTTATTCCTTATCCGCGCACGCCAAAACATTTGGAATTCTAATGCACGTGATGATTGATCTCTGTGTCGTACCGATTGGTGTTGGCGTGTCGGTATCCAAATACATCGCAGAGTGCCAACGTATAATTGAACGCGCGGAGCTAGCATTTCAGTTACACCCATACGGCACGGTAATCGAAGGCGAATGGGACGACGTTATGGCGGCAGTTAAGCTGTGTCATGAGAAAGTCCATGAAATGGGCGCGCCCCGCATTTCGACAAGTATGAAGATCGGCACCCGTACAGACCGGGAACAACATATGCAGGAAAAAATCGATAGCGTGGTAGAGAAACTTCGTCGCTAAAGAGCCGTTTTGAAGATTAAACTGTAATTGCTATTGAATTAGGGAACGCTACATGTCATCACAGAAAATGAGCTACGTGCACGGCGCGAGCACCGAGCCCTTAAAGTTCACCACCATTGGTCGGACCCTCGAAGATGCGGCCGAACGCTGGGCCGATCGTGAGGCCGTGGTTTGTCGGCATCAAGACATTCGCTGGACCTTCACCCAACTGAACGATGAAGCGAATGAACTGGCTGCGGGCTTACTTGCAATTGGCTTCAAACCGAACGATCGGATCGGGATCTGGTCGCCAAATAATATCGAATGGGTGATCACGCAGTTCGCCACGGCGAAGGCAGGACTCGTGCTGGTTAATATAAATCCAGCTTACCGCGTGGGCGAGCTCGAATACGCTCTTAATAAAGTTGAATGCGCCGGGATCATTATTGCTGAGCAATTCAAAACCTCGAACTACGTTGATCTGCTCGGAAAGCTAGCGCCGGAACTTGGACGCTCGAAGCCCGGAGAGTTGCAAGCGGCGAAACTGCCACACTTGCGTACGGTGATTTGCATTTCGTCGCGCGAACATCCGGGCATGCGCCGCTTTAGCGACATTGCCGCGGTTGGCACGGAGGTGGATCGGCACCGCGTGAGCGAGATCTCGAGCACTTTGCAGCCCGACAATCCGATCAATATCCAATTCACCAGTGGCACCACTGGTATGCCGAAGGGTGCGACATTGACCCATTTTAATATCGTCAACAATGGGTATTTCACTGGCCGCGCGATGCGATTCACCGAGGCGGATCGCCTCTGTATCCCAGTTCCGCTATACCACTGCTTTGGCATGGTGATGGGTGTCTTAACCTGCGTAACCAATGGTTCAACGATGGTATTCCCGGACGAGGCTTTCGAACCAGGTTCGGTGCTGGAAGCAATCCAAGCCGAGAAATGCACGGCGCTGCACGGCGTCCCAACGATGTTCATTGCAGAGCTAGACTACGCGAACTTTTCTGACTACGACCTATCGAGCCTGCGCACGGGGATCATGGCCGGTGCTCCCTGCCCGGTCGAAGTAATGAAACGCGTCTTCGAAGAAATGAACATGAATGAGGTAACGATCGCCTATGGCATGACCGAGACAAGTCCGGTTAGCTTTCAAAGTGATACTCAAGATCCGATGGAACGGCGCGTCTCGACGGTGGGCCGGATCCATCCGCACGTCGAGGTAATGATTGTCGACGAGCAAGGCAAGATCGTGCCATGCGGTGAAAAAGGCGAGTTGTGTACGCGTGGTTACAGCGTGATGCGCGGCTATTGGAACGACGAAGAAAAAACTCGAGAGTCCATTGATTCAGCCGGCTGGATGCACACCGGTGACCTTGCCATTATCGACGACGAGGGTTTCTGCAACATCGTCGGACGGGTCAAAGACATGATCATTCGTGGCGGTGAGAACGTCTATCCACGAGAAATAGAAGAATATTTATACCGCCATCCCCAAGTCCAAGATGTCGCAGTATTTGGTGTGCCGGATCAGAAGTTCGGTGAGCAAATCGCCGCCTGGGTAAAACTCCGAGACGGCAGTTCGGCAACCGAAGATGAAATTAAGAATTATTGTCGCGAACAAATCGCGCACTACAAGGTGCCCGCATATGTTCGCTTTGTTGACGAATTCCCGATGACCGTCACCGGCAAAATACAAAAATTTGTAATGCGCGATACGATGGTCGAAGACCTCGGCTTAAGCATCGACGAAACCGCGTAGCTGGGGACGAATTCAAGTCCCCTTCATTGCGCTACCGCTCTAAATTCCACTGGTCGAATGTTTTACCAGCATTGGCAAGTTCTTCGAGCAACGGCGCCGGTGTCCAGTAAAGATCGCCGTAGCGGTCGCGATATTTGAGCATCGCATCGCGAACGTTTTTCAATCCGACAGTGTCGGCGTACCACATCGGCCCGCCGCGATAGCGCCCCATGCCGTAACCATTGGCATATACGACGTCGATATCGCTTGGCCTGAGTGCTATCCCTTCTTCCAAGATCAGCGCGCCTTCGTTAATCATCGAATAAAACAAGCGTTCTATGATCTCTTCGTCCGAAACCTCGATCTGCTTTACGCCGAGGGCCTCCGCCTCTGCCTTTGCTAACTTTGCCACCTCGGGGTCGGGAACCGCCTTACGGCCCTCATATTTGTAGATGCCAGCGCCCGACTTTTGCCCCATGCGACCTTGTTCGGAGAGCTTGGTGATCATGCGGAAAAAGACCGGGTCATCGGGGCGCTCGGTCCATTCTGTGCGTACTTTTTCTAAAACGTCGAGCCCGGAAAGATCGGACACGCCGTTAGGGCCCATTGCCATGCCCCAATCGAATGCCACTTGATCGATCCGCTCCGGCGATATGCCTTCGAGGATCATCAATTGCGCCTCACGAATGTAGGGGAAAAACATACGGTTCGCGACAAAACCGAAACAGCAGCCTACCAGTACAGCACTCTTACGAATTGTCTTCGCCATCTGCATCGATGTCGCGATAACATCTTTCGACGTTTTCGCGCCTCGAACGATCTCAAGCAGGGTCATGATGTTTGCCGGCGCAAAAAAGTGCAGCCCAATGACGTCTTGAGGTCGTTGGGTAGCCGCGGCAATTTCATCAATGTCTAGAGTTGATGTATTCGAAGCCAGAATTGCGCCTGCTTTACAGGTTTGATCTAAGGTCGCGAAAATTTCCTTCTTCAAGGCCATGTTTTCGAATACCGCCTCAATCACGATATCGGCCTCGGCAATGTCCGCGTAATCTAGCGTGCCATCGATCATGGCCATGTTTTTTTCCAGCTGCGCCTCGCTCAAACGGCCATTTTTTACTGCGACTTCGTAGTTTCCGCGAATAATGCTTAAACCACGGTCAAGCGCCTCCTGGTTGATCTCCTTTAACTGGACCGGCATGCCGACGTTGACGAAATTCATGGCAATGCCGCCGCCCATCGTTCCACCACCGACGATCGCGACCTTCTCAATAGACCGGGTCGGCGTATCTTTCGGGACATCGGGGATCTTCGAGATCTCCCGGTCAGCAAAAAACAAATGGCGTTGTGCTTTAGACTCCGTCGATGCCATGCAGGTCATGAATAGTTCGTTTTCGCGTTTTACTGATTCGGCGTATGGCAACGTCACCGCAGCTTCCACGCATTTCACGATTTGCTCCGGGGCGAAAAATCCGCGTGTCTGACGCGCCATGCCTTTTCGATAATCGTCGAAAAACCTGTCCGGAATCGAGGCAGGGTTAATCACGATCTCACTGATCCGTCGCGGCTGTGCATTGTCGCTAATTAAGCTATTCGCATAGGCGATGGCACCAGTGCGAAGGTCGCCATCAACAATTTTATCGATCGCGCCACGCTCGAGCGCCAGTGGAGCCGCCATCGGTTTTCCCGAAATCATGACGTCGAGCGCGTCCTTAACGCCGATAAGGCGAGGCAATCGTTGGGTTCCAGTCGCCCCCGCAAGGAGTCCAAGCAGCACCTCAGGCAACCCGACCTTGGCTGAAGGAAGCGCGCACCGATAGTGGCACGCCATCGCGGTCTCGAAACCACCACCCAGAGCCGTACCGTGGATAGCAGCGACGACTACCTTTGAGCACGACTCTATCTGCTCTACAACTGTTGGCAGCCATGGATCTTCGATTGGCTTATCGAATTCTGTGATATCCGCGCCCGCAATAAAGGTGCGCCCGGCGCAAATCAAAACGGCGGCTTTCGCATTTGCATCTTGTTGGAATTCAGCAAATGCATTCGCTAGCCCGGCTCGGACGGGTAACGACAAGGCGTTAACCGGGGGATTGTCTACCGTTATGACGGCAATATCGCCGTCGCGCTCGTAGCTCACTACATCGGACATTTAATGCATTCCTCTTGGTATTCAAAGTGATTTATTTAGACTCATCCGCCGAGCGGACACCGCGGAGCAAACGGCGGATTATACCGATCGTCTCCACAGTTCGGCTAGGACCGAAGCTTAAGCGGCTGCGATAAGGGTGGCGCTATACGGGTTCTGCGTTCGATTATCGAGTTTGGGCCGAATCAACCCTGGCGTCGGCCTCTCGATAGAGGCTGCTCGCGACCAAGGCATCCATCTTGCGCAGTCGCCTACTAATCTCTCGTGCAATATTCATCAAAATAATGATGAAGGCTTGCTGGTTGCGCTCGAATATCTCGTACATGTCTCCGTTACTCAAACTCAAAGTGTTAAGGTCCTGCAGCGCTTTAACCGATGCAGATCGGTTCTGAATATCGATTAACTCCATCTCGCCAAACGTCTCTCCCTCGTGCAACACCGCAAGCCGCAGCTCCTTTGCTTGCGATTGCGAATATTTGACTACCTCAGCCGTACCTTCGCGGATGAAATACATACAACTACCTTGATCGCCTTCGCGTACGACATACGTTCCCTGCGGATAGGTCTGTTCTTGCATGAGCGGTATGATCGCGGCCATCGCGTCGTCCCCTACCCCGCCAAACAGCGCGTGTGATTGCAGGTCTTCCGGCGTCACCATCTTTGATAGCATCATGGATTAGGTTGGTGATGCAATTATCGACGAAAACTTGCCCGGCAGAAACGACTAGTACCCAGCTCGCGATTTAATTTCGAGTATCCGCTCCGCGTTGCGACAAAACTCGCCTACATCCGCATACCGACCCGGGTGATCGATACCGGTAGCACCCGCATCTGCAAATGCCGCAAGGCGTTCCGCACCCTCGCCGATATCCTCCAGTGGCAGCATCGAAAGCGGAATGATCTCGGGCCTTGATTTTCCCGCCGCCTGCATGGCCGCGATGAGTTCGGTCGCGGGGGCCTTGAGTGCGTCCGGATCCAGGCTATTCGGCATCCACCCGTCACCGTATCTGACTACCCGCGGTATGGCATTTCCTGCGGCGCCGCCTATCAAAACCGGCGGTCGCTCGGGACGCGGTTTAAATAGGAATCGTTGCCCATTGAGCTCGACCTCGTCATCGGCAAAACAGGCTACTATCACTTCCAGCGTGTCGTCGGTAATGGCACCACGCTTTTGCCGATCGACACCTAGGGCCTGAAATTCGGCTGCCATCCAGCCAACCCCGAAACCAGCGCAAAGACGACCGTCGGATAATTCTTGAATCGATGCGAGCCATTTCGCGGTTGGAAGCGCGGCGCGATAGGGCGCAATCAGGACCGATACCCCCAATCGAACGGTGCGGGTTATCCCCGCGGCGAAGGCCAGCGTCGCCAACGGGTCGACGTAACGCCCACCTGAGCCCTCGGCATCGTCCGGTGGTATTGCGATATGGTCGAGGACCCAGAGGTCGTCGATCCCCATCTTGTCGGCGGCCTCGGCGCATCCGGTGATGATTTCGCGGGTCGATGGTGGTCCCGAGTTGCGTAAAAACATGCCGACTCTCATCTGCCTAGTCTCCCAAGATTGCTGTGGAACGAAAGCCGATGTTACGCCACTCGTCGGTCGGCACGTGTATTAACGCATCCTAGGAGTCCCTTGACAGTCGCGACCGCGAACATCTAAAGTTGACGTCAACGTCAATATATGAGATCGATAACCGATGCGGACCTATGGCATCCGAGAGCTTGGACAGGAGTTCGGTATCACCGCTCGCACGCTTCGACACTACGAGGAGAAGGGTCTAATCTCTCCAGAAAGACAGGGACTTACAAGAGTTTTCTCGGAACGAGATAGGGTACGATTAAATCTTACCGTGCGCGGCCGGCGGCTAGGCTTTTCGCTAGACGAGATCAAGGAAATCATTGACATGCACGACCCGTCCGCACCGAACGACCAAGCTCAGATTTTGTTACTATGTTCGAAAATTGAAAAATATCGGAGTGTTTTAATAAATAAAATCAATGATATATCCGATACACTTAAACTGATGAATGAAGTAGAGCGGGACGCGTTAAGTACCCTGGATCGTCATGCCGGTCACGAAGCCGTATCGCCGACCCGTTGATCTACCTTACCTAAAGGTAAGAAAAGTTCGAAACTACACGAAACGTAAACCTGTCATTGCTGCGCCATTCGGATGCCTAAAACGAGCTGCTAGAACATGCCTGTAATCTCAACCCGGATCGATCCACACACAAGCGACTATCGCGAAAACTATGCCGCGATGTCTCGCTTGGTGGCGGAATTGTCGCGCAATGCGTCTGAGATCGCCGTAGGCGGCAATGCAAAATCACGCGAACGCCACCTGGCGCGCGGCAAGCTCCTACCCCGGGACCGGGTCAATGCTTTACTTGATCCCGGCACCTCGTTTCTTGAGATCGGCCAGTTCGCGGCGTGGGACGAGTACGATAATGCGGTTCCGGGCGCAGGCATGATTGCCGGTGTTGGCCGGATCCGTGGGATCGAATGCGTGGTGATTGCCAATGACGCGACCGTCAAGGGCGGGACGTATTATCCACTGACGGTGAAAAAGCATCTGAGGGCACAAGAAATCGCCCGCGAAAATAGGCTCCCTTGCGTCTATTTGGTCGATTCCGGTGGCGCCTTCCTACCGAAACAAGATGAGGTTTTCCCCGATCGCGAGCATTTCGGCCGGATTTTCTACAACCAAGCAACAATGTCCGGACTCGGCATCCCTCAGATCGCCGTGGTGATGGGGTCGTGCACGGCGGGCGGCGCGTACGTCCCGGCGATGTCGGATGAGGCGGTGATCGTGAAGGAGCAAGGCACGATCTTTCTCGGTGGACCGCCGCTGGTAAAAGCAGCCACCGGCGAAGTCGTGAGTGCAGAAGAATTGGGCGGTGCCGACGTTCATTCACGGATCTCCGGCGTAACGGATCATTACGCTAACGACGATAAACATGCACTGAGTATTGCGCGACGCATCGTCGGGGATCTCAATCGTCGTAAAGTGCCTCAACTTGAAATCGCCGAGTCCATTGAGCCGACCTATGCGGCCGACGAACTCTATGGCGTCGTGCCGGCAACCTCGCGTAAGCCTTATGATGTGCGTGAGGTGATTGCGCGGATCGTTGACGGCAGCGAACTCGACGAATTCAAGCAGCTCTACGGTACCAGTCTGGTGTGCGGATTTTCTAGAATCTTCGGCTATCCGGTCGGCATCCTCGCCAATAACGGGATCTTGTTTTCTGAATCAGCGCTAAAAGGTGCTCACTTCATCGAGCTGTGCTGCCAGCGTGGCATTCCGCTATTGTTTCTGCAAAACATCACCGGGTTCATGGTCGGCGCGAAATACGAGGCCGGCGGTATTGCGAAAGACGGCGCGAAGCTGGTTACTGCCGTGGCCAGCGCGCGGGTGCCGAAATTCACGGTGATAATCGGCGGCAGTTTTGGTGCAGGCAACTACGGTATGTGTGGACGCGCCTATGGTCCACGATTCTTGTGGACTTGGCCCAATGCGCGAATATCGGTTATGGGCGGTGAGCAAGCGGCACAAGTGCTGGCGGAAGTTAAGCGCGAAAACATCGAAAAGTCTGGCGACAAATGGCCTATAGCCGATGCCGAGGCGTTCATGGATCCAATCCGCGAGCAATATGAGGCGCAAGGTAATCCCTATTACGCGAGCGCTCGGTTGTGGGATGACGGCATTATCGACCCTGCGGATACCCGACGAGTTTTGGGGTTAAGTATCGCCGCGGCGCTGAATGCGCCGATTGAGACGACACCATTTGGCGTCTTTCGGATGTAGCGCCGAGATTATGTTTAACAAAATACTCATTGCCAATCGAGGTGAGATTGCGCTCCGGATCATACGTAGCGCGGAGCAGCTCGGCATACGAACGGTTGCCGTGTTCTCCGACGCCGATAAATTCTCCCCGCATGTGGTATCCGCCGACGAGGCGATCCATATCGGCGCCTCTCCTGCTCCGCAAAGCTACCTCGCGTTCGACAAAATCATCGCTGCGGCGAAACGGACAGGCGCTGAGGCTATCCATCCGGGCTACGGCTTCTTGTCCGAGAACGCAGACTTTGCCGCGGCTTGCGAGCAAGCGGGCGTGTGTTTCATTGGGCCGCCCGCGAACGTGATCCGAACCATGGGATCGAAACGCGATGCAAAAGCATTGATGGCGAAAAGCGGCGTGCCCATCGTTCCTGGGTTTATTGGCGACCTTAGCAACGAAGGATTGGAGGCCGAGGCTGAAAAAATTGGCTATCCGGTATTGATAAAGGCCTCCGCCGGCGGTGGCGGCCGTGGTATGCGCCTAGTGCAATCAGGCAACAACTTCGCGGCGGCCTTACTCTCGGCGAGGCGCGAAGCAAAATCGGCGTTTGGCGATGACAGCATCTTGCTAGAGAAGTACATCGAATCTCCGCGCCATATCGAAGTCCAGGTCTTTGGCGATACCCACGGCAATATTATCCATCTGTTCGAGCGCGATTGCTCAGTGCAGCGGCGCTATCAAAAATTGATTGAAGAAGCTCCGGCCAGCCAACTCACGACCGCCGAGCAAGAGCAAATTCAACGCGCGGCGCTCACAGCAGCCGAAGCCATTGGCTACGTCGGCGCCGGCACCGTTGAGTTCGTGCTCGACGAACGCGGCGATGTCTACTTCATCGAAATGAATACGCGCCTGCAAGTTGAACATCCGGTAACCGAAATGATCACCGGGCAAGATCTGGTCGCCCTGCAACTAAGGATCGCCAGCGGCGGGACGCTACCTGACCAATCCGACATTTGTGCAGCTGGGCACGCTATCGAAGTGCGTCTGTGCGCTGAAGATAGCGCTCGTGACTTTGCACCGTCGATTGGGACTATTAGTCACCTTACGTTGCCGGAGCGTCGCTACCGAGTCGACCACGGCATTGCCGTCGGTCTCGATGTTTCGCCCTACTACGATTCTATGATCGCTAAGTTAATCGTCTGTGCAGAGGATCGGGCTGCCGCGATCAAACATGCGATACGCGCACTTGAGCAGTCCGAAGTGGCTGGAATCACTACCAATCGCGATTTCTTACTACGGATCCTTGCGCATCCAAACTTTGCTACGGCGCGGGTCGACACACATTTCATCGACCGGCATCAATGTGACCTCCTCGTCGCCCCGCCGCACCCGGATGCCTCAGCCATTGTTGCAGCAGTCCTATTTTTGCTCACGAGCCGTTCGCAACCGGGCAATGTGATAAGCAGCGAACCTAATTCCCCGTGGCATCGGCGGGATGCCTTTCGAATGAATTTACCGAATAACGAGCAGGTGCATATCAACGTCGACGACGTAACACAGGTGATTGCAGTGGAACATCTCGAAGACGGTTTTTTACTCAAGTTAGCCCAAACGAGTGCGTCCTGTTTTGTCGATTCCTTGAACGGCGCCGAGATCATATTCCGTATGGACGCCGAGAGATTCAGCGCGCGGGTTGTCGCCACTGGCGCCCGCATGGACGTTTTCCTTGGTGGTCGACAGTACGTACTCGGTTACCAGGATCCGCTGTACGCGGAGACGCTGGACGACGCGGCAGCTGGTGGCCTAGCCGCCCCAATGCCTGGGGTCGTACTCGAGGTCTTCGTCGAAGTCGGGCAAGTGCTAACCGCTGGCACTCCAATAATGTTGATCGAAGCAATGAAAATTGAACACACGATAACCGCACCGTTCGATGGCTTACTTAACGAGATCTGCTTCAAAGCGGGTGACCAGATCACCGCCGAAGGCATTCCGCTCGCAGTGATGGAACCGACTGCGCTGTCCTAATTTCTCGTCATCACCGAGATTCCCTTCAGGACTAAATGCTGCCGGCAGTGACGGTGCCTCCGTTAACAGCTCGCGACTTAATTACGCGATAGCTATCTCATCCCCACACCACCCTCGCCGTTTCAAGGAGCCCTACACGGCACGCTTCCGGCATTTCGCCTGACTGATTCGACGAAACTGTTAACCTATATTCTCCATATCTTCTATAACCCATTGTCCCAGAGCTATTTTCTTCTATCTAACGCTTGCAAATATCTAAAGTTATTTCTATATTAAGCACATAAACTATTGTTTTTTATGGATGGAACCTTGTCAGGAGGGTCTGCAATGCAGTTTTACAAATTACGTAACTCACTGATCGCAATGAGTTTATTAACATCGCCGATGGTATTTGCCGAGGGCGACCCGCTCGTATTCATGGATGTTTTTGGAGGATATTCCTGGGGCGAAGAGCAAACTGCCGAAATCGACACCATGATTTTCGGTGCACCCGGCTCATTTGAACTCGAAGACCTCGATGTTCATAACGGCCCCGCGTTCGGCGGCCGCGTTGGCATGTGGATGAAAACCCACCCAAGCATCGGCATCGCCGTTGACGTCACGCGATTCGATACGGATATGGACAACCAGGTCACCACCCCAACCAATATCGTTAGCACGCCAGTGGCGGTTGGCATAACCGGTGGACTAACGGATATGCGGGTGACCAACGTATTGGTTTCATTCGACTTGATACTACGTCACCGCGGTGAGCGGTGGACGCCTTACATCATGGCTGGTCCGGGCATCATGATCACCAATTTAGACGCTGGGCGTTACCTATCTGCTGCGGTTCAGGACCACGACGATTCGGGATTCGCCTATAAAGCGGGGGGTGGCATCAGCTACAAAATCAGCGACGCAATGCATATCTTCACCGAATACCGCTACATTCATTCCTCGAACGAGTACGAACTAATCAATTCCGTTGACCAAGGATTGCTTCCAACGGTGGTCAGAGCCAACGCCAATTTCGACATTGATGTGGATGCGCACATCCTGGTCGGCGGCTTATCGATCCGGTTCTAATTGGACACTCTAGTAGGAGCAGCTTCACCGCTGCTCCTACGATAGACAAGCCGGCTTTCACGCATTGACGTCGATAACGATTCGCCCTCGAACCGTCCCTTTCAATATTTGTTGTCCAAGCTCTATAACCTTTGCCAGCGGTTCGGTGGTGAAGACCTCAGCCAACTTATCGCGATCGACTAATTCGGCCAATGCAGCCCAGGCGCGTTCACGACGTTCCATGCTGGTTTGAATCGACTCAATGCCGCGTACGGTGACACCGCGTAGTATCAACGGCATGACGCTTGCCGGAAGTGCGAACCCGCCCGCCAAACCACAGGGTGCAACGATCCCTTCGTGTTTCGTTTGTGCGATCGCCGTTGCCAGGGTCGTATCGCCGACGGCGTCCACTACGCCGGCCCACAATTCCTTCTCAAGCGGTTTGCAGGCGCGCGCTAGATCTTCGCGTGCAACTATCTGGCTCGCCCCGAGGCGTCGCAGATAATCTCCAGTCTCTGGACGTCCGGTTGATGCAGCAACCTCGTAGCCGAGTTTGGCCAGGGCCATGATCGCAATCGAGCCGACACCGCCGGCGGCGCCGGTGACAAGAATCGGACCATCTTCCGGCTTAACGCCGTGATCGACTACTGCGTGCACGCATAACATTGCGGTATAACCCGCGGTGCCGATTGCCATTACCTGTTCGAGATCGAAACTCTCCGGTACCGGGACTAAAAAATCGCCATTAATGCGCTGCTTTTCCGCATAACCACCCCAATGATCCTCCGACAGGTGATAGCCATTAGCCAACACGCGATCTCCGGTCTTCCATTTCGGATGTTTAGATTCCAAAACCGTGCCGGATAGGTCTATGCCACATACCATTGGAAACTTCCGGCATATCGGCAGTGTCCCGGTGACCGCAAGCCCGTCTTTATAATTCACGGTTGAATACGCCACCTCAATCAGTACGTCTTCGTCTGGCAGATCGGCTAAGGTCAAATTCTTCAGACTTGCCTCGACCTTTCCGTCTGAGTTCTTATCGGCGACGATCGCCCGGATATTGTCACTCACTATCAGCTCCTTGGTTGCCGCGGTTGATTTGCCACAAATCGCGCATTGGCGCCACACCAATTCGGTAGACGCTCGGTTGAATTCATCTGCGCAATCTGGAATTGTCTCGTCTGTATGGTACCGCACGCGCGATCAACCCGCGCACAGTATTTTGAGGTCGAGTAGAAGAAGATGCAGCAGTTCGGCGGATGTTTGTGCGGCGCGATCCGCTATCGAATCACTGGCAGGCTCGGCGCCTTGGTATACTGCCATTGCGAACAATGCCGTAGGGCTCAAGGCGTCGGATTTGCCGCCAACCTTCCCGTTGCCATTGCCCATTTTAGGATTGATCGTGGTCGTGAATTTCTCGCGGGCTATCGATCATCGCCGAAGAAAACGCGGTTCTTTTGTGTTTGCTGCGGATCGGCAATCTATAGCTACCTAGATGCCGCCGAAAGCGTCCGCATTCGTGCCGGGACCCTCGACGCAGGTGACGATATTGTGCCAACCGCGCACATCTATTCGGGCTCGAAGGCGCCATGGCTGACGATCACCGACCGGCTGAAACGGTACCCGAAACGCGAACCCGAGAGGCCATGAAAACGGTCCCGATGTGATCTGTAACCACATCCACACGCCAGTAGCCTCTCAATCGTCGTCGGCGCCCAAGTAAACTAAATACCCTGTACCGACGTTGCGAACGAGCATTCCTTTCATGAGATAGCGCCGTGCAACAGCTTCTTATCAGGGGATTAGAGCCGGGCCGTCCAGATCTTCAACCAATTCAATCAGATTGCCGTCGGGATCGGCAATGTAGGCGGTCCGCTGGCCCCATGATCGGGTCTCAGGAACGGTCACCGGCGGCGCCCCAGCCGCCACCAATTCCGCGAAGGCCGCGTCGCAGTCATCGACCTTGAAGCCTAGCTCAAAGTTTGCTGCGGACTTTGTTGGTTCAAGTTCCCGGCCGACAACGGATGCCATTGCCGTTCGTGAAAATAACCCTAAACGCGTTCCGCTGGATTCAATTTGGGCATAGTCGCCACGGCGATGCTTGAGGGGTAAGCCAAGTGTTTTGGTGTAGAAATGTTGTGCCTTATCGATATCGTCAACAATGAGGACAACGTAATCGAGCGTTTTTAATTGCATTTTCTACGGCCCCTTAAGCTTACACACTCGGTCATACTTCCATCGATATTCGGCTACCGGACGCCGGTGCGGTTCAACGATTTTATCAATCCGTCGCGCCCAAGCATTATAATCGTCCTTACGCCCGGACTTCCGCATATGAACAGGGATCTCTAATGACGCCCAACTTGACCGCTGAATTTACCTCAGTCGATGACGTACAGACCGCATTCGCGTCTGAAAACTATATTGCCGACCGACCGCTTGCACTAACGATGAAGTTGGCCTCAGACCTCGGTAAACCGGTGCTGTTAGAGGGTGAGGCCGGTGTTGGCAAAACCGAGGTTGCCAAGGTACTCGCATCTGTATTTGCGACCCCTTTGATCCGGCTGCAGTGCTATGAGGGCCTCGATGCGAATACCACACTATATGAATGGAATTATGCCCGTCAGATCCTACACATTCGCATGGCGGAACATGACGAGGACAAACGTGCGACCTTAGAGAAAACGATATTCAACGACGAATTCTTGCTAAACCGGCCGCTATTGGAGGCCATACGCCATCCTGGACCACGACCAGCAATCTTATTGATCGACGAGGTCGACCGCGCCGACGAGGAGTTCGAGGCCTTCCTGTTAGAAATGCTATCGGACTATCAGGTAACCGTACCTGAAATCGGTACCTTCTCCGCCACAATGCCGCCGCGAGTAATTCTTACGTCGAATCGCACTCGCGAACTCAATGACGCCTTGAAGCGGCGGTGTTTATACCTCTGGATCGACTACCCATCGCCGGCAAAGGAACGCGAAATTATTGCTCGGCGCGTCCCTGGAATAGAGTCGTCACTCGCGCAAGCGATTGCGGAGGTTATGCACCGCTTACGCCAGATTGATTTCTATAAACGTCCCGGGATCGCAGAGACGCTCGACTGGAGTCAAGCTCTGCTGGGGCTCGGCGTCGAGGAAATTACCGCCGATCTCATGGACGATACCGCCGGGGTGATCTTGAAGTATCACGACGATATTGAACGCTTGCGCAGCATCGGTTATGACCATGTGATAGCCGGCGAGGTGTGATCCTATGGAGGCGCGTGACCGCCCCAGCAGCAGTATCATGGAGCGCACGCTCGAGCTTTGTCGGCTTGCGAAGGACGCTAAATTGCCCGTCACACAGGGGCGGGTGATCGATGTTTTTCGGTCCTTGGAATCCATCGATTGGCTTAATGAGGACGACTTTCGTTTGGCCTTGCGCACCAATCTCGTCGGGAATCGTGAAGACGAGATCCGGTTCGACCGGGTCTTCCACGATTATTGGTACGGTCCAGGTCAAGACAACGAAGACTACAAGCCTTGGCGGCCGGAGCTTATTCGCGGCGAGAAGCAACACGGGGACGTTCGCGGTCACGAGGAGATGCTCACCGATTCCGAACAGTTCGGTGCGGAGGAGGTCTCAAGAGAGTTGAATCTCACGGCACGCTGGGACGAATCCGCGCCGCCGCTCGATCAAGTCATTCGTGCGCTGGCGAAACGCCTTGCGACTCGGCCTAGCCGGCGCCGACAGCATGCACCCAACGGTCGTAAAATCGATCTGCGCCGTTCCGTTCGTCGCAATTTGCGTCACGGTATGGACATGCTTGATCTAGCGCGGGTAAAACGCCGCACACGTAAGACCAGAATTGTATTGCTATCCGACGTTAGCGGTTCTATGGACGCATTCAACCCCTTCTTATTGCAGCTGATGCTGGGTTTACAGCAGGCGCTCAAGAACTCGCGCACTTTGGTCTTTAGCACCCAACTAACCGAAATTACCGCTTTGCTTCGGCGAAGTTCGGTGCACCAGACGCTCGGCGAAATTGGTGCGACGGTGCAACATTGGTCCGGCGGAACTGATATTGGCAACGCACTGGCCAAGCTCAACCGGGGCATCTTACGCGAGGGTTCATCCCGATCGACCGTTGCGATCATCATTAGCGATGGCTACGACAACGGTATAACCGAGCAGATTGAGCACGAGATGCGGGTGATGCGGAGGCGCGTTCGAAAAATTGTGTGGATAAACCCAATGTACGGCGCCACAACCTTCGAAGTTCGTGCTACGGGGATGAAGGCTGCCCTACCTTTCGTCGATCATTTCCTGCCGGCCTTCAACGCTAAGTCGCTTAAGATACTCGTGCGTGAACTCGCGCAAATCTAGGCGGCGCAGTCGCCTCTTAGGCCAAAGCAGCTTTTAGCCGTTCCGCGATAAATCGCAATCCGTCGACCCCTGCTTGAAGTGCCCCTGGGAATGCCACGAAGCCATGGATCGTACCGTCATAGCACTTATATTCCGAAGCGACTCCGGCAGCGCCTAACGCATCTGCGTAGGCCTTCCCCTCATCCAGTAACGGATCGAATCCTGCTGTTACAGTTAACGCCGGCGCTAGACCCTTGAGGTCATTTGCGAGGATTGGCGATGCTTTGATATCGGTACCGCGATCGTCACCACCGAATAGTAGTCCGCCGAACCACGCCATATCTTCGGACGACAGGAAGTATTCTCCATTACCGAATTGCGTACGCGAGGGGTAATCCTGATCGGAAAAATCGGTTGCCGGATAGATCAGCACCTGAAAGGCAATTTTACTTCTCAGCTGCTGCGCAACCACCGCGGCCATGTTGCCCCCAGCACTGTCACCCATCACCGCAAGCTTCGCACTACTCCCACCGATACTCGCCGCGTTCGCATGGACCCATTCGGTCGCCGCAATGCAATCGTCGATCCCGGCAGGGAATCGATGTTCGGGCGCCAGCCGGTAGTCGATCGCGACGATCAACACACCGGCCTCGTTGGCGAAGTAGCGACACATATTGTCATGTGTTTCAAGATCACCTATGACCCAGCCGCCGCCGTGGTAGAACACGACCACCGGTAAACTGTTGCCAGCGGCGCTCTTGGGCGTATAGATCCGGATCGGGATGTTACCTCCTGGCCCGGGGATCTCACGGTCCTCACAGTTATGGATTCCGATCACATCCCCTTGTAGGTTTTGCACCAACTGGAGAAAGACCTGACGGCAAGTGTCGACCGGCATTTCGTGCAATGCAGGGCCGCCTTGGGCTGCAATATTCTTTAATAAGGTGTCTGTACTTTGATCCAAGGGCATTTGTAATCGCTCCGTATCACGGTTGTTGTTTGCATTGATGTACGCAGCTTCAGTCGATGTCAGGGCATACCGACTTCAAATCACGGGTCAGCTTGCGATTCCGTAGGCTTTCTCAGCCGCTTCCACCGTCTGGGCAATCAAAGTATTGATCGTCATCGGTCCGACCCCGCCCGGGACAGGGGTAAACGCAGAACAATGTTTGGTCACCGCGCCGAGTTCAATGTCGCCTACCCCGCCAGGATGGTAGCCAGCGTCCACTACAACCGCACCGGCCTTTACCCAATCGGCCCGGATAAACTCCGGTTTGCCAACTGCCCCGACGACGACATCCGCCTGGCGCACGATATCGGCTAGGCCTTGTGTACGCGAATGACAGATCGTTACTGTCGCGTTGGCATTCAAGAGCATTAAGGCCATTGGTTTACCGAGGATCGGACTACGCCCGACAACGACAGCGTGCCTACCGGTCAACTCAATTGCGTAATGCTCAAGCATGCGCATAATGCCGGCCGGCGTTGCAGATCCGTATGCCGGTTCTCCCATTGCCATGCGGCCGAATCCCCAAGTGGTGACCCCATCGACATCTTTGTCGAGCGAAATCCGGTCAAAACAAACGCGTTCGTCAATTTGCTCGGGCACCGGATGTTGCAACAAAATACCGTGCACGTCGGCATCGGCGTTTAGTCGATCGATTTCCGCCAGCAACTCGGTAGTCGTGGTTTCCTGTCCCAGCACGACACGCAATGAGGCCATGCCAACTCGTTCGCAGGCGTTACCCTTCATCTTGACGTAGGTAGCCGATGCGGGGTCATCACCAACCAGAATTGTTGCCAACACCGGTGCGCGGTCGTTCATTTTTTGCTTAATTGCGGCTACCCGAACCGACAGCGCCGCTTCGTTTTGGGTAGCCAAGGTCTTGCCATCAAGTACTTGCGCAGACATGCTGATTTACTCCGAGGCTAGCCGATTGCGAGCACAATTTTACCCATCTGCTCAGAATTCCACATCCGCTGGTGTGCCGCCACGGCATCTTCAAACGCGAACACTTGATCAACCACAGGCTCAATTTTGTGTTGATTAACAAAGTCGAGCATGGCGTGAAACTCACTCGGCATGCCCATCGTCGTACCTTGAATCCGTGCCTGCTTGAAAAACATCTTGGCCATCTCTAAGCCTTCTTCTGGGTTCCCCAAGGTTGCCCCGAAAAATATAAACCGCCCGCCTACGTTTAGCGTATTCATCGCCGCATTCATTACGGCACCGCCCGCACTGTCGATCACGATGTCGATACCACCGCTCATCTTGCGGATCGCCCTATCCCAATCTGGGTCATGATAGTTAACCCCGTCGAGCGCTCCAATGCCCTTTGCTGCCGCGAGTTTCTCATCACTGCCGCTGGTCACGTACACATCAGCACCGTGGAATTTCGCCCACAACATGGCAAAAGTTGCGACACCACCACCAATCCCGGTCACCAACACTTTCTGGCCACTGCGTACCTCGCCGTGGGTAACCAACGCGCGCCAGGATGTAAGTCCGGCCAACGGTATTGACGCCGCTTGATTCCACGATAGGTGTGCGGGTTTCGGTGCTATGTCGGAGGCTGGAACGCAGATAGCTTCCGCGAAAGTCCCTTGGTCTGGCATTCCAAGCACACGGAAATTCGCCCCACCACAGCGTGGGTCGTCACCCCAATCGCGTGCAGGGTAGATAACCACTTCGTTACCGACTATTGCCGCATCCACGCCAGCGCCAACTGCATCTACAATGCCTGCCCCATCAGAGCCGCCGATACTCGGCAGCTGCACACGGGGATACTTGCCGACGGTGATCCAGACATCGCGGCGATTTAGCGCCGCACGTTGCACCTGCACCCGAACTTCACCTGCCGCGGGCTCTGGCTGAGCAACTTCCTCGATTGCAAGATTTTCGGGGCCGCCTATTTCGTTGAGCACCAATGCCTTCATTGATTGAATCCTATGTAGTTTTTCTATTGATCGACCAGTAATTCGTCGCCAAGCTGGAGAGCGTCTTTAGCGTGATGCCACGTGTTCGCCCGCTAGCGTCCCATAAAGGTATATTTTTCTTTCTTAACGAAGGCAGCAACGCCACCCTTCGCATCTTCGGTAGTACCGGCAAGCCCTGCGATCGCACGGGTCTCGTATTCCATTTGAGTTTCCAGTGTATTGCTGAGGGAGTCGGCAAATAAGCGTTTGATCTCGCCGTGCGCCTTGGTTGGACCCTGCGCGAGCTTGGTAGCACAGCTTCTAGCCGTATCCATCAATGCATCATCGCTAACGACTTCGGTTACCAGACCCATGGCGCAGGCCTCTTCGGCGCTAAGGATCGGATTCAATAGCGCCAATTCCTTCGCCTTGCGAATACCAACCAAACGGGGGAGAAAATAGGTGCTACTGCCATCCGGAGAGAATCCAATCTTCGAATAGGCCATGGTGAATTTGGCTGAGGCTGCCGCGAACACGATATCGCCTGTGATCGCTATACTCATTCCGGCGCCGGCCGCGACGCCGTTAACAGCGACGATTAGCGGGGCATCCATGCGATGAAACCGCGCAACTGCCGCATGCATGGTCGTCGTCATTCCTCGCATATGCTCAGCCATACCATCGCCCTTCTCGTTAAACCCAACGACGTCGCCGCCGGCACAAAACATCTTCCCTTCGGCGGTTAAGATGGCTGCGCGAATGTCGGCATTCGAATCGCAATGCGTGGCGACGGCGTGCAGTTCTTCTGCCATCTTTAGATTTAGTGAATTCGCCGCATCTGGACGCGACAAGGTAATTGTCGCAACCTGATCGGCGACGTCGAATTTTAGCGTTTCATACGGCATTTCAATTTCCTTCGTGTTGCATTATTAACGGCGAATTCTAATTTTACGACGGCAACGCAGTCGCCCTTTTCCGGCTGGGTAATTCGTTCATGATCTGCCTACGCTCAGCAGCGGTCATGCCACCCCATCCAGCGATTTCGTCAAGCGTCCGAAAACAACCATGACAGACCTTATCACCTTTGCGAATTTGGCAGACCTCGACGCAGGGTGATTCGATAGCCTTACTCATGCCATCGCACTCGCGTCGGTAGAGAGTTCACTAAGATAGTCGATTCCAGCAATAGCTCTACTGCCATACCAGGACAACATTTCGCCGTCGACCAGTTCGACCGGCGTTTGCCCATCGAACAGCGACGACACCTCATCAACATGTTTTTCGCGAAACGCGTAGGGTTCACTACTTAAGAGAACCTTGTCTATAACACCAATGTAATCTTCTAAATCTATTGATGGGTAACGCGTTGCCGGAGATTGCGGAAACGACTCCCAATTGACCAGCTTCAGCATGCGTGAAATATAGGTATCTTGGGAGATACTCATCCATGGATCCCGCCATATTAAATACAACACGCGCACTACCGGGCGTTCGTGGGCTGACTGCAGCCGATTGAGGGCACTGCGAAATTCTCGCGCTAAGGCTGCGGCCTCGCTAACCCGACAAAATAGGAAGCCCATCATCTCAAATAGGCCGAGGTTATCTGCGGGGCCCAGTGGGTGGGTCACGATGATGTGCTCTACAAAATCCTTAATCTCGTCGACGAGTTCGCGCCGATTCTCATCGATATTGACGATGACATGGGTCGGTGCCAGTTTGCGTAGCTTCTCGACGTTCACATCTTTTGTGCCACCAACTTTGGGGATCTGCTTGATAATTTCGCGTGGATGAATGCAAAAGCCGGTGCGCCCGACGATTTGATTTTCAAGCCCAAGATCACACAACAATTCTGTGATGCTCGGCACCAGCGAGACGATGCGCGCGTTCGAAGCCGCCCGTGTATGCGTAGCGCCGACCGCATCGGTGCGCACATCGCTTATTGACATGGATGAGGGATCGTCGCCGGGGCAGTCACATGTTGCGCCGGTATTCTCCGCCAACCTCGTAGAGCGCGCTTGATACTTGGCCGAGCGATGCGGTTTTGACCGATTCGACTAATTGCTCGAACACATTTCCACGATTTCGAGCAGTGGCCTGCAACTGCTTTACTTGCTCATCGATTTCCTCGCGATGGATCGCCTGGAAATTTCGCACCGCCTGAATTTGGTCCTGTTTCTCTTGTTCCGTTGAGCGCATCAATTCAAGCTCGCCCACCTGTTCTTCTTGTCCTTCTTTCGGCAGATAGGTATTAACCCCGATCAACGGCAGGCTGCCATCGTGCTTCTTGCTCTCATAGTGCAAGCTCTCATCCTGAATCTTGCCCCGCTGATACATCGTATCCATCGCACCGAGCACGCCGCCGCGCTCTGAAATTCGATCAAATTCTTTATAGACAGCCTCTTCAACCAAATCGGTCAATTCATTAATTATGAACGAGCCTTGCCACGGGTTTTCACAGAAATTCAACCCAAGCTCTCGATTTATCACCAACTGGATTGCGACAGCGCGACGCACGGATGATTCCGTGGGAGTTGTGATCGCCTCATCAAATGCATTTGTATGCAGGCTATTACAGTTATCAAACAAGGCGTACAAGGCCTGCAATGTCGTGCGGATATCATTGAAGCTGATTTCCTGCGCATGCAGGCTTCGTCCCGACGTTTGTATGTGATATTTGAGCACCTGACTGCGCGCACTCGCGCCATAACGTTCGCGCATTGCACGTGCCCAAATTCGTCGCGCCACCCGCCCAATTACCGTGTATTCCGGATCCATACCGTTGCTGAAGAAGAAGCTTAGGTTTAATGCAAAATCGTCTATCTTCATCCCGCGAGCGAGATAGTATTCGACGATCGTAAATCCGTTCGACAACGTAAATGCAAGTTGGGAGATTGGATTCGCGCCCGCTTCAGCGATGTGATAGCCGCTTATCGAGACGCTATAAAAATTTCGCACTTTGTGATCGACGAAATATTGCTGTACGTCGCCCATCATTTTCATGGCGAATTCAGTCGAGAAAATGCACGTGTTTTGTGCCTGGTCTTCTTTCAGAATATCCGCTTGGACCGTACCGCGGACCGTTGCTAAGGTTTTCTCCTTGATCTGTGAGTAGGTCTCGGCATCAACCACCTTGTCTCCCGTGATCCCCAGCAATCCAAGGCCTAATCCGTCGTTGCCAGGTGGTAGATCACCTTTATAGCGCGGACGTTCCTTGCCTTCGAAGTAAGCCGCAATTCGTTTTTCGGCAGCGGCCCATTCGCCAATCTCTTTTAGATACTTCTCAACCTGCTGGTCGATCGCCGCGTTGACAAAGAACGATAATATTATGGGCGCCGGCCCGTTAATCGTCATCGATACAGACGTGCTTGGGTCGCAAAGATCAAATCCAGAATACAATTTCTTCGCATCGTCGACGCTTGCGATCGACACCCCGGAGTTCCCTACTTTGCCATAGATATCCGGGCGTTCATGTGGGTCTTCACCGTACAAGGTGACGGAATCAAACGCTGTCGACAGGCGCGATGCCGGCTGACCAGCTGACAGATAATGAAAACGCCGGTTGGTGCGCTCCGGCGTCCCTTCACCGGCAAACATCCGTGTGGGATCTTCACCCGCTCGTCGATATGGAAATACACCACCGGTGTAGGGGTATCCGCCTGGTAGATTTTCCTTCATCAAAAATACCAATAGATCACCCCAGCCGGAGAAGCGTGGCGGCGCTATCTTTGGGATCTGTTGATGGCTCAAACTCTCAATATAATTTGAGCCTTCGATCGCCTTTCCGCGGACTTCGTAGCTGTAGGTCTTGTCGGTGATACCCTTAAGGCGACCGGGCCACTCCATCAACAATTGGCGCGCCTCGGCGCCAAGGTCGTCTAGTGCTGCATTGTAGCGTTGGCGCAAGGTCGTCAAGGATTTATCGCCGGGCTCAACCAGTGCTTCTTGCGAAAAGGCTTCGAAGGCCTGCGGTAAGGCTGGATCGTCGATTGCCTTCAGCGCTTCATAGCAATGTTGTGCCGTGTTTGCCGAATCGCAAAGCTGCTCTTCGATGCGCCGATTTATCGCCCGGCCCTGTTCCGCGATTTCGGCTAGGTAACGTGTTTTGTTGCCCGGTATCAGTACTGTGGCGCGTGGCTCTTTTATAGAGACGTCAACCTCCGGCATCCAAACGTCGGTATCGTCGTCAGTTTTTGCGGCTAATAGTCGGCAGAGATTAGCGAACATCCAGGTCATACCCGGATCGCTAAACTGGCTTGCTATAGTTGGAAAGACCGGAATGTCGTCCTCGGCAACATCAAACTTGGCGTGGTTGCGTTTCCATTGTTTGCGCACATCGCGCAGTGCATCGTCCGCGCCACGTTTGTCGAATTTGTTAAGGATGATCACTTCGGCGAAATCGAGCATATCGATTTTTTCCAATTGACTTGCCGCACCGTATTCACTTGTCATCACATAGATTGGCAGGTCAACGAAATCGACAATCTCGCTGTCACTTTGCCCAATGCCAGCCGTCTCAACGATGATCAAGTCGAATGCGAGTGACTTCAAAAACGCCACCGCATCGCCGAGCATTGCACTGGTGGACAAGTGCTGCCGACGAGTTGCCATCGAGCGCATGTATAGTGTTTCTTTGCGCAGACTGTTCATCCGGATGCGATCGCCGAGTAAAGCGCCACCGGTACGTCGACGAGTAGGGTCGACGGCAAGTACGGCAATAGTGATATCAGGGAAGTATTGGACGAAGCGCGATAGGATCTCGTCGGTCACACTACTCTTGCCCGCACCACCGGTTCCGGTTATTCCAATCACCGGTACCCTACCGCTCGCCATCGTCCATTCTTTGCGCAAGGTATCGAGTTTTGCTTCAGCTACGGCGCCATCTTCGAGCGCAGAGAGCATTTGCGAGATCGAGAGATGGTCATTGATAGATGTTTGGGCTGGCTCGGCAGACTGGAGACGATTGGCGGTCGTGCGTTGAACGAGATCGGTGATCATCCCGACCAAGCCCATATTCATGCCATCGTTCGGATGGTAAATTCGCTCGACACCATAGTCGTGCAACGCGTTGATTTCGTCCTGGGTGATGGTACCGCCGCCGCCGCCAAATACGCAGATATGTCCGGCGCCTGCATCACGCAACATATCAATCATGTAGCGAAAATATTCTGTGTGTCCGCCTTGATACGAACTTACTGCAATGCCATCTGCGTCTTCTTGAATTGCAGCATGCACGACGTCGGCTACTGACCTGTTATGACCGAGGTGAATCACCTCAGTACCTTCGCCTTGAATCAAGCGTCGCATCACATTGATCGCCGCATCATGGCCGTCGAATAACGATGCGGCGGTGACAAAGCGCAATGGGCTGCTTAGCGGTGCATTGTCCGAAACTTCGGTAAGGTCATGTGCTCGCGTACTCATCGTGAGGGATACTCCCAGCGTTGTTCAGAGTTCATTAGTCGGTACCGCAAGGGCAGCGATCATTTGTTGCTTCAAGCCTTCGTGGAGGTCGTGAATGTGTTGTATGGCATCCGGCGTTACCAACCATTGGTAGACGATGCCGATAATCGATGCGCAAAACTGTTCAGCGATCGAACGCACATCTGCATCGGAACGAACGTTGCCAACCGCGATCCCAGTCGTTATCCAGGCCTCTACGTCACTGCGGCGTCTTTCATGGACGTTTGCAATAACGTTTTTTAAGGCGGGGTCGGGACCAATAGAATCGAACCATAAGATATAGAACGCCCGGATCCGATCCGCCGCTTCCAATACGAAACGGTAGTGGGCATCGGTCGCGGAGAGGATTGCCGGCAGGCCATTCTTATCGCGAACTGCGGCGCCGAGTTCACGCAACCAGTCATCGCCAACCGCATGGATAATATAGGTGAATAGACCCGCCTTGTTACCAAAGCGGTAGCTAGCCAGACCGCGGCTATAACCGGCGGATTCCCCAACGTCTTTAAGGTGGGTACCGGCGGTACCGCGCTCAACGATCAGACGGATCGCTGCATCGAGCATCAGGGCGTCCGATTGGGCCGTGCGCTCGGCTTGCGTTCGTTTTAGTGCGTCTTCAGGGAGGGCTGCAGGCATCGGTCGATTATCGGTGCAATATTACTTGTTTGCAACAAGCAAGTGAATTTTATTGGTTTGAGATTAGTGGGTGTCCCCGCCCAAATAGCCCACTCGACTATCCCCCCTTCAGCGAGTGTCCCAATATGGCTCGAGAATTTTATCGGATTGGCGATTTATGGGTGTCCCAATGTGGCTGTCGCGTAATAGAATTTCCGGACGCCCAAATTTCGCATCGCGCCCTAGGTGCGTTTACGGCTTTGGTTTGATGCAACCCAACCGAATAAGGCCAGATTAGTGACTAAATTTATACCGATCGTACTCGCGATACTGATTGTCGGAATACTCGGGTTCGCAGCGACGCAGCCAGATACGTTTTACGTGGAGAGGGTGCTGCGCATGAAGGCCCCTCCTGAGAAGGTTTTTCCATTTGTCAGTGATTTTCGGAACTGGCAGGCGTGGTCACCGTGGGTCGCCAAAGATCCATCGATGGAGGTCACGATCAGCGACCGCTCCACCGGGATGGGCGCAGCCTACGAATGGTCGGGTAATAGTGACGTTGGTGTCGGTCGGATGGAGATGGTGACGGAACTTCCACCGAAATCAGTGCGCTTAAACCTAACCATCTTCGAGCCGTTTAGCGCCAGTAACGTTGTCGGTTTCACGTTCGAACCGCGTGGCGAGTACACCAAGGTCACCTGGCATATGACGGGGCAAATGTCCTTCATGTCCAAGCTATTCAACTTGATTAATCCGATGGACGCCATGGTTGGACCGGATTTCAAATTGGGCTTGGAGAAGATGCGGGCGCTAGTAGAAAACTAACCTGTTTCCATATCCGCACCCGCCGCGACCTTGACTAGTATCGTCTCCATTTCCTTGGGGTCGGATACAAACGAAGGAAAATCTAAGATTAGACGGCTCACGCCGAGCCGTTCGTACTGTTCGATGTCGTTGAGTACTTCCTCCGCTGTGCCTTTAATGATGACCGCCGTGTTTTCAATCGTATTGAAATCGCGCCCAGCCTCCTCCGCCATCTGCTTCAATGTGTCCAGTGATTGCGCGAGATTACCGCCCGTGCTGAACGTATCGTCGGGACCTTGCGTGACCACCTGCCAACCATCTGCGTGTTCAATCACGCGTCTAAAACAAGCCTTGCCATTGCCACCGATAGTGATCGGCGGATGCGGCTTCTGTATGGGTTGCGGTCGGCATTGAACATGCGAGAAATCGTAGAACTCACCATGGAACTCCGGTTCTTCGGCGGTCCAAAGCTCTTTCCAAATACGAATATGCTCATCTGTCTGCGCCCACCGCCGAGCGAACTGGACGCCCAGGGCATCAAACTCCTCTTCAAGCCACCCTGCGCCGATACCCGATATGAGTCGCCCGTTTGAAAGTACATCGATTGATGACAGCATTTTTCCGGACACGATGGCGTTGCGATATGGCGCCACGATCACAGTAAATCCCAAGCGCACCCGTTTGGTGCAACCGGCGATGTAGGACAGGCTTGTAAACGGCTCAAGGTGATCGCCTTTCGGATCGGCGATGTAGTCACCGGTACGGCTATACGGATAGCTTGTCTTAATACGGGTTGGCATGATCACGTGATCAGGTGCCCAAACCGACTCAAACCCGCGTTCTTCCGCAAGCTGCGCCATGGCAAACATATTCTCGTGGGTCGCCATGTCCCCAAACATCGGGAGCATAAAACCGATCTTCATGTGCATTTCCTCTAGTTGCCTTACGGCTTTAAATTGGGGACAGGCATAAACTATCCGGAACGAAAATGTTTTTCAATCAATACTTTAGGCCAATTTAGTTTCATGGCTGTCCCAGATTTACAGCATCCGATCTGCGATGCCTAGTTTCGTTTACGGGTACTAGATCGATCCAAGCCTATCGATGAAATCAGAAATAAGATCCTCCGGTGCTTTGACGACATGCTCGGTGGCAGGGAATTTGTTGTTCTTAACATCGTCGATGAATTCCGTGAAGGCCGCCACGCGTTCACGCTGCATTTCTTGGTTCATCTTATAGAGATTTCGGTATTGCTTTGAGTGACGTGGATAGGGTGGCGGGTTGTTACCAAGGATATCTTCGGCAAACAAAAATTGGATGTCACCGCCGCCACCGCCACCTATCGATGACGTCAGCAGCGTCGTACGCTTGCTTATTTCGGCGAGGAGTTCTTCAGGAACGACTTCGACTTCCACCGCGTAGGCGCCTGCACGTTCGAGCGCTTTAATTTCATCGTATATCCAAATGGCCTCATCCAGCGTTTTGCCGACGGCCCGCAATCCGCCGGTCCAGGTGCTTTTGCGTGGCACCAGGCCAGCGTGCCCCTGAACGGGGATCCCGGCTTCGGCAGCGGCCTCTATGAACCGGGGGCTCCATTGGCACATGATTGCATCGGCGCCAACCCGCATTGCATCGAAGCCCAGCCGAACCGCTTCCTCTGGACTCGCCGCTGCGATGAGCGGTACGGAAAATGCCATAAAGGTATTAGGCGCGGCCTTACGGATCATTGCCGCGGTTTCGGGTTGGGCTGGATCGAACCGGACTTTCATTGTATCGATACCGGCCTCTTCAGCGGCCGCGGCCTCTTCTGGCGAGAACGGCAGCGTTTCGACAAGCACACGCTTACCCTTCTGATCTCGCAGACCTTTAACCGTGTAATTACGTGTGCCATACGCACCGCTGAGCGTCATCACCCGAGTTAGCCCACGCCGGTCTGCGTCTCTCGGGGGGATACCGCCGTCACTTGTTACGTAGTTAGCCATACAGTTGATCTCGCTATTCGATCAGAATTTCGTGGAGCCAACTATACGATGATTTAGAGCTGCGCCGGAGGGTGCTGATACGCCGTTCCAATCAAAATTATGACCAATCCATTCTTTGTACCGCTCGGTTTTCATGGCTGTCCCCAAACCAGCCTTAGGTGCGCCCCACCATCGACGAATGGTCTCCTTGAGCCTTCGCCCGGTTGGGCCGTTGTTGAGCGACCTTTTCTAGCCTTGGAACGGGGCTCGGATCGGTGATGGCTCGGGGTTTTCGCGAAAGTCAAAAACAGAGCGTCTTCAAATTATTCACCTTGAGGCCCATTCTGCTATAGACTGCCCGGCTGGCGGGAATCGGATCTACATTTCCGCACTATCTAAATACTTGAATTGACTGGTTAAGGTATCGTGAAACAACGTAATAGGAGATCGTAATGCCCGAAGTAATTCTCCAAGTTTATCCGGCTTTGGGGGCCGAGGCCGAGATGAAAGCGAAGCGGCCGATCGGTCGTAATAACGAAGCCTATCAGTCGATGGTTGAGGGCATGATCGAACTTTGCCAGGCGGCAGATGAACTCGGTTATTGGGGCATTACCCATGTCGAACATCACATGCATTCCGAGGGCATGGAGATCTCCCCGGCCCCGATTCTAATGAACGTCCATCTGGGCCATTACACCAAGCGTCTGCGGCACGGCCAACTCGGACTCGTTCTACCAGCACACGATCCCATTCGTCTTGCGGAAGAAATTGCAGTTGCGGATCATTTTCTGAAAGGTCGTTTCTTCGTCGGTATGGCACGTGGCTATCAAGCGCGCTGGCATAACATCCTGAGTCAAAAGTTTGATGTGACCTCAACGAATTCGGATCAGGGTGAAGCGGATCAACGCAATCGACTGTTATTCAGCGAGAATTTCAAGATCATGAAAAAGGCGTGGATGAATGATTTACTCACCCACGACGGTCCGACTTACCAAATTCCATATCCAAAAGAAGGGATACCCAATTGGCCACCGGCCGCAACGATTACTGGTAAATACGGCGTACCGGGCGAAGTCGACGAGCACGGCACCATCAAGGGCGTCTCCGCGGTACCGAAACCCTACCAACTACCCCATCCGCCTTTATTCCAGGCCTTCGGCGCAAGTCCTGGAACGCTCGAATGGTGCGGCCAAGAGAATGTAACGCCGACGATCCTCGCTGGCCCCATTCCAAAACTTAAAGAACTCATGAATATCTATCAAGAAGCAGCCGTAAGCCGCGGCCGTAATCCGAAATTCGGCGAAGGCATCGGGCTGTGTCGTCAATTTTACATCTTCGAGAACGGCACCAGCGAGGCGGATTGGAAAGCCCAGCTACGACGCAATGTGGAGCTCTATGAGGCGCCGGTCTGGAGTGGGTGGTATGAGCAATTCGGATTTATGGAAGGCGCGCGATTGATCGGCGAGGAAGGCCCAGTACCGAAACCGGGTGAGCATTTAGCCGATAGGCTCGTCAACAGTGGGCTTTTGATCGCCGGTACCGTCGACGATGTAAAACGACAAATGGAACAGTTGATGGTCGATCTCCCGGTGGACTACCTTGTATGGCTATTCCACTGGGGCATGATCCCGCGCGAAGAAGGCCTCCGGTCAATTGAATTGTTCGCCAACGAGGTGTGTCCTGAATTCGGCATTAAGTCTCACACAAGCGCAACCGACGAGGTTGCTGCCTAACGGGGAAAATCATGGGTGTCCGCAACGGGGCGCAGTACCTTGCCGGTCTACGAGATGGCCGGCAGATATTCGTTAATGGTGATCTGGTTAGCGATGTAACGGATTATCCTGCGTTTCAGCGCGGCGCGGCCGAACTCGCCCGGGTATACGACCATCAACACGACCCGGCGTATCAATCGGTCTTGACCTATCCGTCGCCCGCCGACGGTGCGCCGGTCAGTACCTCGTTCATGCTGGCAAAGACCATGGACGAATTGGATCTGCGCGTTCAAGGCGAGAGCCTGCGCGCGGATCTTACCTACGGTCTGATGGGCCGCCTACCGGATTACATGAATGCATTTGCCACTGACTGCGCTGCCATTGCCTATCTGCTCGGTCATCGCGAACCATCCTATGGCGAGAACGCAATCAATTATTGGGAGTATGTTCGCGATAATGATATCGCGCTAACCCACGTACTGGTCGACCCGCATGTCGATAAGAGCAAGGGCGTCGAAGCAAGCCAGGCAATGCGGGTTATTGAAGAGACGAGTGCTGGTCTCGTTGTCGAAGGTTGCAAGATGTTGTCCACGCTGGCGCCATTGTCGGACGAGGTCTACGTTGCCCCGTATATGCCGCGTAAACCTGGCGAAGAACCCTACACCTTGATCTGTTCGATCCCGGTTGCCACCGAGGGGCTAAAATTCGTCGCGCGGGAATCCTACGATCACGGGCATAGCGTCTTCGATCGCCCGTTAACTTCGCGCTTCGATGAACAAGATGCACTTGCGATATTTGATCGCGTATTGGTACCGTGGGATCGGGTTTTCGCCTACGGCGACATTGAAATCTACAACTTGTCGTCGCCCGCTTATCCAGGCTATCTGTTGTTGCAAGCCGCTTGCCGCGCGACCGCAAAGCTCCGCTTTGCCGCGGGCGTCTGTGCATTGGTCGCCGAAACGAATGGCCGCAGCAGCATCACGCGTTACCAGGAGATGGTTGGTGAGCTGCTCGGTTTCCTGGAGATAGCAGAAGGCTTGGTAGTGGCGATAGCTCATGAAGTTGCGAACAACTCCGCCAATCCACTACCAGTTCCGGAAGACAACAAGCCAGCCGGCCCAATCGGCAATGTTCCTGGTCTTGCCACCTTATTCGGCGGGGTCGGTCGCACCTCGCTCGGTATCACCACCATCCGATTGTTCTTTCCATTGGTGCACCAAAAAGCGATGGAGGCCTTACGCCTAATAGGCTCCAGCGGCTTGATAATGCATCCAACCGAGGCCGATTTCGAAAACGCCGCCTTAGAACCGTATCTCAACCGCTACATGCAAGGCCGCGACGGTCTACCCGCCAAAGATCGAGTCCGGGTTTTCAAACTCGCCTGGGATCTGCTGGGCGAAGCATTCGGCAGCCGCAGTCTACTGTACGAGCATTTTTTCGCCGGTGATCCGATCAACAATCGTCTGCTGTATTGGAACCTCCCAAAGAAAGGTCAAGCGCAAGCGATGGCCGAGCGCATGATAGAAGAGATCATCGAACGCAGCGGATCGTGAGCGCGGCAAAAAAAGTCTTGATCGTTGGTGGCGGCATCGCCGGTATGTCGCTGGCGATACGTCTTGGCCAAAGCGGGATCGCCACAGAACTCATAGACCGCGACCCCGAATGGCGCGCCGTCGGCACAGGCATCACCATTACCGGACCAACCTTCCGCGCCTTCGGCGAATTAGGAGTCGAAGCCGAGGTTCGCGCCAACGGTCGTAGCAATGAGACCGTGCGCATCTTCGCCCCGCCGAATACCTATATCGGTGAGATTGGGCCACCGGTCACCGATCCGCAGCTGCCAAATAACGGCGGCATCTTGCGCCCGGTACTGCATAATATTTTGTCGCGGCACGTACGCGAGAGTGGCGTTACCATTCGCCTTGGCATCTCGATTGCGACACTTTCCGAACAGAATGACCAGGCTGTTGTCACATTTAGTGACGGATCAAACGGAAATTACGATCTCGTAGTGGGTGCGGAAGGCGCATTTTCGGACTTGCGTTCAACGCTTTTCCCGGAAGTGCCGGAGCCGGAATACACCGGTCAGGGATGCTTTCGCCTTCAAGCCAAGCGACCGGAAGAAATCGACGCCATGTACATGTACGTTGGTGGTCCAATCAAGACCGGAGTCACGCCTTGTGGTCCGGATGCTATGTACCTATTCTGTAACGTGCCGCTACCGGACAACCCCCGTTGGGACCCCAGCGAAGATTGGATCAAACTAAGCCATTACCTCGATGGTTACGGCGGCATCATCGGTAGCGTGCGCGATCAATTAACGGCTGATAGTAATATTGTCTATCGCCCGCTTGAAAGTTTTTTACTGCCGGCACCCTGGTATCGCGGACGTGCTGTGTTGATAGGTGACGCGGCGCACGCAACCACACCTCATCTTGCGGCAGGTGCAATGATGGCAGTCGAGGACGCACTCGTGTTGAGTGAGCTATTGATTGCTCACGATTCGCTCGAAGAATCTCTGGCTAAATTTATGGACCGCCGGTTCGAACGTTGCCGTATGGTGGTCGAGAACTCCGCCACACTTGGCCAATATGAACTCAACGGCACGGCAATAGAAACCCACAAAAAACTACAAGAAATCTCTTGGCAAGCCATGGCTGCGCCAATTTAAACTGACGTGATGCAAAATCAATTATTGAACGTGCCGTTCGGTTATTGCGGCATCGATAACGCTATTGCTAGAATCGCGCTCCCATCTAACAGATCCCACACGGAGAAATTCCATGATCGTTGACGGCTTACCGACACAGCTCGGCTATCTTGGACTTGGGGTCAGCGATCTCAAGGCGTGGACTACCTACGCAGTCAATATCCTTGGGATAGAGGCGTTACCACCAGAGGATGATGGTAGCGTGCTGCTGCGCATGGATGAACATCATCACCGTTTTATTCTTACCGAAGATAGTCGCGACGATCTAGTTCTAATCGGATGGGAAGTTGCCGACGAACAAAATCTTGACGCGCTCAAACGGCGATTGGATACGGCCGGGATCGCCTACCGGGAAGGCAGCGCCGAGGCAGTGAAACGCCGCCGTGTGGTAGGCTTAATTGAATTTGAAGATCCCAATGGCATCGCAACGGAGGCCTATTGCGGCCCAACGATCAATCGTGCGCAGCCGTTTAAATCATCACGCCCAATCTCCGGATTTCTTGCCAACGAGCAAGGACTCGGCCATATAACAATGGTTGTCGAGAGCCTCGATGACAGTCTGCAGTTTTATCGCGATGTGCTCGGCTTCCGTATGAGTGACTGGATCCGTCCACAACTCGAGCGCGGAGTTGAATCAGACCTCAATCTCGCGTTCCTGCATTGCAATCAACGTCACCATTCGATGGCGTTTTGGCAAGGAGAAATGCCGAAGCGACTACATCATTTCATGGTGCAAGCGAATGAACTCGACGATGTCGGTGCGACCTATTACTTGTGCCAACAAAACGACGTCGCCATCGATCTGTCTCTAGGCCGTCATACCAATGATCAGATGTTGTCGTTTTATATGAAGTCGCCTTCTGGCTTCGACGTCGAATTCGGATGGGGCGCGATCGAAGTGGACGACAATAACTGGACCGTACAACTGCATACTAATGGTTCGAGTTGGGGCCACCTACCAACTGAACCACATTAATCGTCTTCGAAGGCTCGCCACATGAGTGATTTCGCCGCCTTGGTAGACCTTGATCGCTGCACCGTTAGCCCACGGGTATTTAACGATCAGGATGTCTACGAAGCTGAGCTCGAAAATATTTTTACGCGCACATGGAATATGGTCGGCCATGAAAGCCAGATCCCAGAGCCAAACGATTATCTGACGACGTTCATCGGTGCCGACCCAGTATTACTCACCCGTGATGCAAATGGTCGAGTGCGTGCCTTTCTCAACTCTTGTCGACATCGGGGCATGCGTGTCTGCCGACGCGATCATGGGAACACGAAGCTATTTTCTTGCCCCTACCACGGCTGGTCTTACGACTCGTCCGGTAAATTACGCGGTGTACCGCAACTCGACAACGCTTATCACAACGAGCTGAACCGTGACGAATGGGGATTAATCGAAGTACCCAATGTCCAGAGTTTCCGCGGTCTCTTATTCGCAAACTTCGACCCAAATTGCGAATCGCTTGAAGACTATCTTGGCGACATGGCGTGGTACCTCGACCTCGTACTCAATCGCTCAAAGAACGGCATGGTCGCCTTTCCAGGCTGCCATCGCTGGCGCCTTAGCGGAAACTGGAAACTTGGGGCCGAACAATTCGGCGGTGACAATTATCATACCGGTGCACTGCATCGCTCGATGGTCGAGATCGGACTCGGCCCGGAAGGCGATTACCGTGGTGACAACCCTTGGACACGTGATTTTGAGGTCAAGTGCATTAACGGTCACGGCTGGATCAACTTCGATGCCGATGGCGGACAACCGACGGATTCTCAGATCGCATTCTTTGAGCAAATTCGGCGAGAAGCGCGTGAGACATTAACACCCGCACAGGCCGATTTGGTCTTGACCGTTCAGGTTGGTACGGTATTCCCAAATATGTCGATCTTATCTTTCCTCGGCTTCACTACGGTCCGTGTGTGGCACCCTCGAGGTCCGAAAGAGATCCACGTGCAATCCTATGGTCTGGTCGAGAAAGACGCACCACCAGACGTCCGCGATCTCACCCGCAAGGCAATGGGACTGACGTTTTCTCCGTCTGGGATCTTTGAACAAGACGACGGAGTTGCCTGGGGCGATATCGCCAACGTGCAAGGCGGACCGATCCGTAGCCAGTACCCTTTCAACTACCAAATGGGTCACGGCCATGGTAAGACAATGGACGACAAGCCCGGATTGATTCACCCGCCGTCAACTGAAATCGGAGTATTCGGATTGTATGAAAAGTGGCGCGAGATGATGAGTCGGTGAGTATCGATCTGCGTCATGAGTTCGAAACCGTGCTCATCGATGAGTACTGGCTTCTAGATAATAGTCAGTTTGAAGACTGGCTCGACTTAATGGCCGAAGATATCCGCTACTGGGCACCGGTACGTGAAAATCTCGACCGCGACGAAGAAAACTTCTTCCAAGCGGACTTGCTCACCCATTTCGACGAGAGCAAGGCTGAGATGATGCTGCGCGTCGCGCGATTGCGTACAGGTTTCGCGCACGCTGAAGAGCCGCCCTCGCGCCGCCGGCATTTTGTTTCTAATATCAAGATCCTCGACGCACCGGACCCCAATCAGGCCAAAGTCGCCTCAAACTTCATTATCTTTCGCAGTCGCCCAGGCCATGAAGAACACCTATTCGTCGGCAGCCGCCGCGATCATTGGGTGCGCTTAAATAACAATTGGCGATTGCAAGAGCGACTGATTATTTTTGACCACGACATCATCGAAAACATCACCGTATTCGTTTAATCCAAAATACTCGAGAACAGTTGAATGCATGACAAAGCACTAGCCTTGTTTGACCTCAAAGATCGGGTCGCAATCGTCACCGGTGGCGCGAAAGGTATCGGGCGCGGTATTGCCGAGAATCTCGCCCTCGCAGGAGCGCGCGTTGTCGTCGCCGATCGCGACGCCGCCGAGAACGTCGCCTGTGCGCAGTCGATTACCGATGCTGGCGGTCGGGCACAGGCGATCACCTGCAACATGAGCAGCGAGAGCGATATCGCCGCATTGGTTGAGTCGACGCTGGCGGCATTTGGCCAACTCGACATCGTGGTCAACAATGCAGCCATTTACCCGATGTCACCGATTGCGGATATGACGACGGAGTTGTGGGACGAGGTCCTGGGGATCAACCTGCGCGGGGTATTCCTGCTTACTCGCGCCGCCATGCGGTCCCTCAAGCAAGCTGGAGAGAATGGTCGACTGATCAATATCTCGTCGATCGATACCTGGAAAAGCTACGTCGGCATGGGCCACTACGATGCGAGTAAAGGTGGCATGGAGGCGTTTACCCGATCCTGCGCGCTGGAATTGGCCGAGTTTGGTGTAACGGCAAACGTTATTGCCCCGGGCGCAGTTAAAACGCCCGGCTCCGAGACGGTGCGTGGCAACCTTGCGCGTGAACGCGGCGATCCGAATACCGACGCAGTCGATGCAGAGTTCGCCACCCGCATCCCGCTTGGCGCCTGGGCCAATGCCGATGATATCGGGCAGGCAACAATGCTGCTGGCAACACCTGCCGCACATTACATTACTGGCCAAACCATCTATGTCGATGGCGGTCTCAAACTCACCATGTAGGGATAAGCTCATGAAAGTACCGTTCAGCAAAAGTGAAGCCCGCGCATGGGCACGCGAGAATATGCATGGTTGTGCCAACGTCGTGACCCCGACGTTCACGTCGGATTTGTCCGCACTTAATGAAAGCGCGACCCGTCACGATATACGTCTCGAAATCGAGTACGGCTTCTACGGGACTTTGATGGTCTCGGAGGTCGCAGTGACACTCGAAGAGTACGCCGAGTTTGTTGCCAGCGGTGCGGACGAAGCACAAGGTGAACTCTTACTCATTCATCATGCGAGCTTCAACTCACTTGAAGACAACATTGCGGCTGCCCAGCTAACTCAAACTCGCGGCGCGACGGTCGCACTACTCGGCTACCCGCCAACATTCTATCCAAAGTCTGCCGACGACATCTTCGCTTATACCAAGGCGTTCTGTGACGCGACAGATCTCGGCGTGATACTGTTCCCGGTGCCCCTATGGGGCTTCGAACGCATCCATCCGTCCGCGGGATTTAGCCCAGAGCTGATCGAGCGGCTACTCAAGGCCTGCCCGAACATCGTCGCGATCAAAGCCGAGGGTGGCATGCCGACAGTTGGCGGTTTTGTGGACGTCTACAATCGCTTCGCAGACGAAGTCATCGTTATCGAACCAATTGAAGGCAATGGTTTACCCCTTGCCACGCTCCTCGACCTGCAATTCATGGGCACCAGTAATTACGAATACTATGGCCCGGCGATCCCGAAGATCTTCAAGCTCATTCGCGAGGGTAAGAACGATGAAGCAATGGACGAGTATTGGAAGATCTTTCCGGCACGTCAGGCGACAATGGCCGCGATGGCGGTGCTTGCTGGGTCGAACTTCCTACATCGCATGTTGTGGAAATACCAGGGCTGGCTCCAGGGCTTTAACGGCGGTCCCCTCCGTGCACCGAGCATGCGCTTGGTCGACCGTCAAATGAAGGCACTGCGCCAAGGATTGATTGCTAGCGGTTATGAACTCGACGCAGGCGACGACGCGGAGTTTTTTATTGGTCGCAACCCAGCTTAGGGAAAACGTTATGCCACTGATACTTGGCCCAGCAGAGGTCAAACAAGCGACCAATATGGGTCAGATGATCGACGTCATCGAGGCCGGCATCCGCGAGCAGGCAGCCGGCAATGTGTCAATGCCACCGCGCCAAAACCTCGCCACGTCAAACGGTTTTTTTCGCGTCATGCCAGCCGTAATGCAAGACGGCGGCAAGATGGGGATCAAAATCTTCAACGGCTCAGTCGAACACGGCGTGCGCTATATCATCTTGATCTATGACGAGAAAGGCGGCGAGCTGCTGTGCATGATGGATGCGGCCTACCTCACCGGGGCGCGCACCGGCGCTACCACCGGCATCGCTACTCGTTACCAGGCACGCAAAAACGCTAAGACGGTCGGTATTATCGGATCTGGGCTTGAAGCACGGACCAATTTTGAAGCCATGTGTGCGGTTCGTGAGATTCAGTCAGCGCGAGTATTTTCGCCGACAAAAGCAAATCGGGAGCGCTTCGCCGAGGAAATGAGTGCGCAACTGGGCGTGACGGTACAGTCTGCCGATTCCGCAGAAGCCGCGGCTCGCGGTAGCGATATCGTAGTTGTTGCGACTAACACCACGGGACACAGCGATAACATTGCTTATTACGGGGAATGGATGGAGGATGGTCAGCACATCAACTCTATCGGCGCGACCGGCGGACATCTGCGTGAGATAGACCCTCAAGCCTTCGCCAACGCGGATCGGATATTGATGGACACCATCGTCGGCGTAAAAGAAGAATCTGGCGATTCATTCGCGGCCATTGACGCCGGGACCTGGGACGACAACAAAATTATAGAACTACCTCAGGTACTCGATGGCATGCTAGCCCGCGAAAGCGACAATCAAGCCACACTGTTCAAGTCAGTTGGTAGCGCGGTCCAAGATGTGATGGCAGGATTTGCGGTTTACGAACAAGCCCGCGCGCTCGGACTCGGTCGTGACATCGACAACTTCCTTGAGCACAAAATTTTCTAAAGCCCGCCTTCACCTCACGCCAAACTTAGCGCAACGAAAATCCCTCGTAGTTCTTTGCGGCAACTTCGTCGCACCTCGCCCGGAAATTCTGGGCGCCACCAACGTAGTTCAGGAACACGCGCTTTTTGCCCGGAATATTTGCACCCATGAACCACGAGTCTGTCTTTGGGAATAGGGTCGCGTCCGCCGATTCAAGCACGTGATCCGTCCATTCGGCCTCGGCCTCGGGGGTCGCTTCGATGCGAGAGTACTGGTTGTCCCGCATATAAGCGATACAGTCCGTGATCCACTCAACGTTTTGCTCCAAACAACGCGGCACGTTACAGAAACTCGACGCATTGTGCGGGCCAGCGGTGATAAACATATTCGGAAAACCGACCGTCTGAATACCGAGCATCGTGCTCGGCCCATCCGCCCATTTGTCCTTCAAAGCTAGTCCTTGCTCGCCGCGAATATCGATCCGATTGAGTGCCCCCGTTACGGCGTCGAAGCCCGTCGCATAAATGATCACGTCGAACTCATATTCCGCGGCGCTCGTTGTAATACCAATCTCGGTAAAGCATTCGATCGGGGTGCGATGCAGATCTACAAGGTGGACATTTTTACGATTGTAGGCTTCGTAATATCCGCTTTCGAGCGGTACCCGTTTGGTTCCAAATGGGTGATTGGTGGGGGTCAACAACTTGGCGACCTCCGGGTCGTCGATGCGCTCTCGGATCTTTTCCCGCACAAACTTGGAGACTGTCTCGTTTGCATCCAGATCGGACAATATATCGATATAACTTCCCAGCCAAAACCCAAAGCCCCGCTCATTCCACAGACGCTCATAGAACTCAAGGCGCTCCTCTTCGCTAACATCAAGCGCCGAACAGTGCTCAAAATCGTGGATAAAACCGCCGAAACTGCGGCGGCATTTATCGAATATCTCGGCATAGCTTGCTTTGATCTCGGCCTGCGTTGCTGAATCTATCGGACCATTGCGTAAGGGCTTGCAATAGTTCGGTGTTCGCTGAAATACCGTGAGATCGCCGACGTTTTTGGCGACCTCGGTGATCATCTGTACGGCGGTCGCACCGGTACCGATAACCCCGACCCGCCGTTCACTCAAATCGACGGGATGATGCGGCCATGTCGAGGTGTGCCATTTCTCGCCGCGAAATGTATCGGCACCCGGAAATTCCGGGATGTATGGTTCTGATAGCACACCAACGGCCATGAGCAGGAAACGAGCCGACGCGCGATCTCCCGCTTCAGTTTCGATATCCCATATCGCACGCGTTGGATCGTAGTGAGCACTTGAAACGCGTGTATCAAATCGTATATCGCGACGCAAATCGAATTTATCGGCGACATAGTTCAAGTAGCGCAAGGTCTCCGGTTGCGCTGAGAAATGTTCGCTCCATTCCCATTCCTCCAGCACTTCCTCGGAAAAGGAATAGCCGTAGCTGTAGCTTTCAGAGTCGAAACGCGCACCAGGATAACGATTCCAATACCATGTGCCACCGACGTCGCTGCCTGCTTCAAACCCAAGCGCCGTCATACCCATTTGGCGCAATCGATACAGGAAGTACATGCCCGAGATCCCGGCACCAATAACGATCGCGTCGTAGCTTGGGATTTTTGTTTGATTTGGTGCGCTCATGGTTCACCCTTTCTCCGATTAAAGTACATAACTGTTAGTAACGAAAGCGATCGACCCTTCGCAACGGTAAGACTATTCTAGATTACAACGATAGTCGCGAAAAATTACAGGCACTCCATCGGCTACCTGTTTGTCGCCGAACTCTTGGTGATCTTGGAAGAATTTGGTGACAGTTGCGGACGCTTGATCGGGCGTGATTTTACCGTCCAGGCAGATCCGGCCGGCGCTGAAAAGCTTGCCCAAGAGTTCTTGATTTTCTGCCGCCCATGCTTCTCCTTTCAAGCCTGTAATTGCACCTTGCATGCCGTGCCCGTACCCCGAATTGAATCCCGTAACGAGACCGGTAACAAGTGCCGTGCAAATCACGACTGGCCCCTGCGGCGTGCCACAGAACTTCAGAAAATCGTTACCCGTCATTTCCGCCGTCGCGGTGCGCGCGAAGCAGCATAATACCAAAATGGCCGGTATCATCTTGTGGTCCATAAGCATTTCTCCTCGACTACACTACTCAGCCACTATGTCCATCGTCAGCGTATCAACTGTATCAGACCTCATCGACTCCTACAGATTATATGGGGTTTGCAACATCTGCCATCGAATGGAACGCCTCAATATTGCACAAATCTTGCAAACACTTGGCGGTGCTTTCCCGATCATTAGGTTGAAAACGAAGCTTCGTTGTATTGAGTGCGCATCGCGAGATTGCGGGATCCGAATTGTATGGTCACGCCATGGCTAGGCAGAGAAATGGCGTTCCGTATCGCAATGTTCTATAGCTAGTCGTTGAGAGCCTAGTGTATATCGCGTGGCCTGTAGTCTCACAGCGGATGTTGCTAAACTTGGTCAAGCCACAAACTACCCGTCGGATCATGAGAAGCTCGAATGTCGACGGCATGCCACGCGCGCTTCGGTTTTCACGAGAAGCTTGCAGAACATGAACATTGCTTCCGCGTAGGTATCGAATAAGACGTTTTGATGATCGCAGCGCCGCAAAAAAGTTTTGTCTCAATAGGCGTCGAATCAGGATCGATGTCCCTCAATTGTGGCGTGGCTTACACCATGTTACCCAATACAATCTCGATCGACGAGATAGACCGTCACACGCAGCCAATTGACCGATGGTCAATTTAGAGAACTTCGTATGAATCTGGACAAGGTGTACTTAGTTACCAGCCGGCTTAGCCGGTCGACCGCCACTGAGGTTGCTCAGGTTGAAAAGCAACTCAATATAAACTTTCCGCCCGACTACACAGAATTCGTCACGCAACTCGGCGAAGGCACCTACGCCGGGTTCGTGCGCGTATACCCGCCGAACAAAATATTAAGCGAATATCGTGCGTTTCAAGAACGTTGGGATGAGTATTTTTTTTGGGATGAAGGCGACAAGGTCTTGCCGAAAGCGAAAGTCTTAGAGTGCATTATTGTCGGTGATACGCTACAAGGGGACGAGCTGATAATACACCCACTTGAGCCAAACCGTCTACTCGTCCTACCTCGCGAGTCTGAAGAGATTTTTGAAGTAGGGACTAACCTCGAATCTGCACTCGCTTGGTTGTGCGAATCCGGCGTGCTCACCGAACGCATTACGACGACATATTTCGAATCATGGACGCCACGGGAACGGCAGACATTCATGGCTTCGACCGAATTTGATCCCGTGCTCAAGACGCTTACAGGACTTGAGCTTCACGATCACCTGCAGGTTAATCATGAAGATGAATTCGGAGAACTGTTCGTCGCAGAATTCGGCGGCTCAATCGTCGCTGGCTTCGATGGGGTTGGCATGATTGCCTCAATCACATACGACAAGGACGCGCCAAGTACAAAGCTTGATGTGTTATTACAAAGTATTCGGGCACTAGGCTTTACTCCGGAAGATCCAGGCTAATGTTGAGAACACCCGGCAACGGCCACGGAACAATTCATAGCCGGATCTCGGGTAGAACGAACCGAGAGTTCGGTCACTGTGGAGATTCTCGACATTGTTGAAACAAACTCAGTTCAAACGGCCGACGGCCAACGGAATCAAGAGAAAATGAAAGTTGCAGTCGATGTAGGAGGGACCTTTACCGATATCGTTACCATTGAAAACGGACATATCGCCGTCGGTAAGACACCCACCACGCCACATAACATCAGCGATGGTTTCCTTAGCGCAGTTGAACTTGCCGGCCAGTCGCTAACCCATGTCGATGAGCTGGTGCACGGAACAACCGTCGTATTGAACGCGTTATTGACCCACGCCGTACCAAAAACTGCGGTCGTGACGACCGCCGGATTCCGTGACGTGCTGGAGATCATGCGTGCCGATCGCAAGGATTTATTCGATCTCCACCAACGTAAGCCCACACCATTGGTCGCAAGAGACCATCGCCTGGAAGTAAACGAGCGCATTGCTGCTGACGGAACCGTCGTTACGCCGGTGGATAATGCCGACCTTGAGCAGCTCATCTCAGCGCTAGGCCGTCTCGAGGTCGACGCGGTGGCCGTATGTTTTCTCTTCGCATTCGTTGAGCCGGCCCATGAGATTGCTGTAGGCAAGGCAATTTCCGCAGCCCTGCCAAATGTTCATGTCTCGCTATCACACCAAGTGCTACCGCTTTATCGGGAATACGAGAGAACTGCAACGACGGTGGTCAATGCCGCTGCTCAACCAGTGATGACAGCGTACCTTGAAGATGTCTTGAACGCATTGCGGTCACAACAACTCGGCGGCGACTTCTTTGTAATGCAATCCAATGGTGGTCTCGCGACCCCTGCAGAAGCGACCGATAGGCCAGTATTCTCGCTTTTCTCGGGACCAGCCGGTGGCGTCGTCGCCGCGGCAGAATTCGGTCGTCGACACGATATTGTCAATCTGTTGAGCCTCGACATGGGCGGTACTAGCAGCGACGTCGCGGCAGTAAGTAACGGCAAACCCGATCGAGTGATTGGTATCGAGATCGGTGGGTATCCGATTGCAGTGCCATCACTAGACATTGTGTCGGTTGGTGCCGGAGGCGGCAGTATTGCCTGGCTCGACGATGGTGGCGCATTGCAGGTGGGGCCGCAATCGGCCGGTGCTGCTCCTGGTCCCGCATGTTACGGCAACGGCGGTGAAGACCCCACGGTGACCGATGCCGCGGTGGTGTTAAATCGGTATAGCCCCGATTCGGCGCTAGGCGGGACGCTTCATGTTAAGCCGGAACTCGCGCAGGCAGCGATCGCAAAGCTCGCTGATCAACTGCAGATGTCAATTGACGATACGGCCTGGGGCATCATGCGCTTAGTCAATGCCAACATGGCCAACGCTGTGCGCGAAGTCTCGGTCGAACGCGGCCGCGATCCGCGCGACTACGCGCTATTTGCCAGCGGCGGTGGTGGACCGGCTCATGGTTGGGACGTCGCCCATGAGCTTGGTATCACGCAACTCTTGGTACCACCGTTTCCAGGTGCGGCGTCAGCGCATGGAATGTTGATGAGTGACCTCCGTGTTGAATCGGTACGCACAGTCCATCGTCCGCTTGCGGGGGTTGAGCGCTCCGAGTTGCAATCACTACTCCTCGACCTTTCTCAACAAGGTGCTGCGCGATTGCCAACGTCGACCGATGGCGTATCACTAGAGGCCCGATATCAACTCGATTTGCGCTATCGTGGCCAAACTTACGAGCTTGAAATTCCGGTCGAGATCGACAATTTATCGGCCGAGGTCATAGCGGATGCATTTCATCAGGCGCACCAAGCACGCTACGGCCATGCACTCCCGGATGGCGAGGTCGAGTTAGTACATGCTCGCGCATCGTCGGTGATTCCGCGAGCTAGGTCTTCAGAATCTGCGCCGCAATGGCCAGGATCAGTGACGGCCGGCTCACGTTCGGTGTACTGGGGCCCGGAACGAGGATGGCTTGAGACGGCGGTTGTATCGCGCCAGGGATTGCAAGAAACCGGTTATGTTGCCGGACCGGCCATTGTTCAACAAACAGATTCTACCTTAGTCGTACCGCCTGGCGTCCTTGCGAATGCTCTTGCCGACGGCTGTCTTCTTCTTAAAAGCGCTGAGGCTTAAACATGAGCGATAAAATCGATGCCATCACGATCGGTGTAATCCGCAGCCACCTCGTCTCCGTTTCTCGCGAAATGGGCGTGACGCTCCGCCAGACTGCATACTCAAATATCTTTAACGAAGGCTCAGATTTCTCCTGCGGCGTCTTCGACCATACTGGGCGCTTATGGGCTCAAGGCGAGTTTTTGCCGATCCATCTCGGTGCGCTACAGTTTGCTGTGCGTGAGGCGATCGAGGAAGTCGGGATCTCGACCTTCGAGGAAGGCGACGCTGTGTTGTTAAACGACCCCTATCGCGGCGGCACACACCTCCCGGATCTGACCGCGATCACACCGATATTTTACGCTGGGAAAATTGTCGCATTCGCGGCCAACCGCGCGCATCACGCGGATATCGGCGGCACCGTGGCTGGAAGTTTCTACAGTAAAGCAACGGAGAATTTTCAAGAAGGACTGCGCATACCGCCAATTCGCTTCGTTCGCAAAGGCACTATCGACCCCGACTTGATGGAGGTCATTCTTAACAACGTTCGCGTCCCGCGCGAAATGCGTGGTGACCTCGAGGCACAGATATCCTCGAATCGCACTGCCGTGACCCGCACCATCGCCTTATGCGAACGATATGGTGTTGAAACGGTTCAGCGGGCGGCAGATGAGATTTGTACTCAGTCCGAGAATCGTATGCGCGCCATCATTACCGGTTGGCCAGACGGATCTTGGGCTGCGGAAGACTTTCTCGATAATGACGGCATCAACCCAGAGCCTATAAAAGTTCACGTGGTTGCAACGGTGGCAGGTGACGCCTTGACGTTCGATTTTAGCGGTACCGACGATCAGGTCGCAGGCCCGATGAATTCGGTGCGAGGAATGACAGCATCGGCGACGTTTCTCGCCGTGCAGGCGGCGGCCGACCCGACGATCCCAGCGAACGACGGTGCTTACCGGCCGATCAAGATCATCGCGCCGGAGGGATCGCTATTGAACCCACGTTTTCCTGCTCCGTGCACGGCCGGTAACGAGACCTCACACCGTATCGTCAACGCCGTGCAAAAGGCACTCGCGCAATTGCCGAATGGGCCAAATGTGATCGCGGGCGATCACGGCTCATCAAACAACCTGCTGATTTCCTCGGTGGATAAGCGAACCCAGGAATTCAAGGTTTTCTTTTCGTATCCCGAGGGTGGTTGGGGTGCGCTTGACGAAAAAGATGGAGAAAGTGCATTGTTTTCGATCGTCGGCAACTGCAAGAACATGCCGGCGGAAGCTGTCGAATTGCACTTCCCTATCCGCCTGCTGCGTTACGAGCTACGCCAGGACACGGGTGGACCTGGACGTCACCGCGGTGGCCTGGGAACCCGTCGCGACTATCAAGTATTAGCCGATTCCGCATCGTTATCCTTCGTCTCCGATCGCTGCGTGATCGGTGCTAACGGTCTGGCGGGTGGACTGCCGGGCGGGCCGGGGCAATACCTAGTCGACCGCGGCGACGGGGCCGAACTCGCAGCGCCCGAATTCGTCTCCAAAGGCACCCAGATCCCGCTCCGTGCAGGTGACATTGTCAGCCAATGCACAGCCGGCGGCGGCGGTTTTGGGGAGCCGAGCGAACGTGCGGCGACGGACATTACGCGGGACCTAGAGCTTGGCTACATTTCGGCCTCAGCCGCTAAGGAAATCTATGGGATGGATCAGTAGCGCCTTCCAAAGGTAACGCCTCGTAGGTCCAGTCTTTACTGCCCGCGAAGAACATTCCAACGATATTCTTTAGTTCTTTCGAGTACACGAGTTCAAAACCACCGTCTACCACCGCAGGTTCCGCGAAGTAAAGTAAAATATAGCTTCCTAGCTCTTTTGCGGCGTATAAAGAGAACTCACCTCGAAAACTTAAGCCTCCATACAAGACGTACCCTGATGCTATCGCTAAGACTTTCGGATCTATTCGTCTTGCGAATTCTCGATCCGGGGGGCCTATCGCGATCATTGATCCGCAATGCGGGTCTAATTTGTAACCGGGGATTTCGACAATCAGGTTCGAGTCGGGATCTTCTTCACTATAGACTACGTTCGGATCTCTGGAATAGAGCTCATTTGCAATAGTCGTTGCCTTAGATAGGATACACAAGGCACAGGCCAGCAGTACTTTCATAACCAAATGCCTTTCCATCGGCGTCGGTTAATCCATGGTGAGCACGATCTTCCCGGTATGTTCGTCAGCATCCATTAATCGATGTGCTTCGGCAACGTCGGCCAATGGTAGTACGTGCCCAACATGCGGTCGCAAATCGCCTTTTTCAGCAAGCCGTACAAGACGTTCCATGGCACTACGATTAGCCCGGGTAATGCCTTCGATGGACAGATTCTTCCCAAATAATTGACCTAGGTTTAGTTCAACATTCAAGCCACTGTGGGAGCCAATCACAATGATTCTTCCGCGCAATGCCGCCGCTTCCAAGCTCCTCTGCCAGGTGGCCGCACCAACGAGCTCCACGACACAATCAGCACCATGGCCGGCGGTCAAATCGTTCACTGACTCGGCCCAATTATCGCCGTCACGGTCAATCACCACCGCATCGGCCCCGGCATCACGCAATGCCGCCACTTTATCCGGTGACCGGGTAACCGCAATCGCGCGCGCGCCGGACATTCGCGCAATATCCAGGGCCGCATGGCCACAGCCGCCGGCCGCACCGGTTACAACAAGTGTTTCACCTTCTTTCAGCCGTGCCCGGTCAATAAGGCCAAACCAAACCGGTCCATAATTGACCAGTAACGCCGCTGCTTGCTCAAAAGAAAGTGCGTCATTGAATGGGATAAGACTCTTCGCGGGCCAAGTAAAGTATTCTGCGTAACCGCCACAACCAGGGGTTTGCACGCCCAGTACTCGGATCTCGGCGCAGGCATTGTCGTAACCCGCGCGGCATTGCGGACAAGCACCACACGATAAGTGTGAATGCGGTACGACACGAGTTCCCGGCACAAGATTGCTTGCGTTGACCTTAGTCGTTTCAATAACGCCCGCCGGCTCAACCCCAGGGATATGCGGAAGCTCAATATTCTTGCCAAAGAAAAAATCGGATAGTGGTTGTCCACCGTAAACTCCAGCACGCAACTCCGTATCCATGCGGTTGACGCCGCAGGCCTTAATGCGGACTAGTGCCTCACCGGGATTGGGTTTGGGCTGCGGAAATTCGTCGATACGCAAAACATCGGGCGCACCGTATGCTGGAATGCGAGCGGCCTTCATGCTCAGGCTTGCTCAACCTCGATCAAAGTCCCGCAAAAATCTTTCGGATGCAGAAACAATACCGGCTTACCGTGCGCACCGGTGCGCGGTTCCCCATCGCCCAGGATCCGCGCACCTTTTGCGAACAATTGATCGCGCGCGGCCATGATTTCATCCACTTCATAGCAGATATGATGCATACCGCCATCGGGGTTACGTTCGAGATACTTCGCAATAGGGGAATCTTCACCAAGCGGATGGAGCAATTCGATTTTACTGTTCGGAAGCTCTACGAATATCGTGGTAACCCCATGCTCGGGCATTTCGATCGGTTTCGACACCGTTGCACCAAGCGTCTCCGCGTAACTTTGCGCTGCCGCCGCCAGATCAGGAACGACGATCGCAACATGGTTTAGGCGTCCGATCATTTTTTCTCCTTGGTAACATTATCTGATTGAAATAGGTTGAGTAGACGCAGCGCGGCGGTTGTAGGTGGTAACTTGCCGCTCGCCACCGCCGCTTCTACCGCTTTAAGTTGCGCACGAACCCGCTGATCGGCGCGAAATCGCCGGCCAAGTTCATCATTAATTTCAGCGTACATCCAAGACTTTGCCTGCGCACCTCGCCTTATTGCAACCTCTCCATGCTCATCCATTATCTGTTGGTAGTCACGCATAAGACGCCAACTTTCACCGATGCCGCTGTCGCGGATCGCTGAGCAAGCTTCGACTGGCACTTGCCAGTGTTCCGAGCGTGGACGGATAAGCTGCAAGGCCAAGCGATACTCGCTAACGGCTTTGGCTGCAATGGGTTCCAACTCGCCGTCCGCCTTGTTGACCAGTATCAAATCGGCCAGTTCTATAATGCCGCGCTTGATTCCCTGTAATTCATCGCCGCCGCCCGGAGCCAGCAGCAGGACAAACATATCGGTCATCTGTGCGGCCATGGTTTCTGACTGACCGACCCCTACGGTCTCAACCACAATGACGTCAAAGCCTGCAGCTTCGCACAACAGCATCGCCTCGCGAGTACGCGCAGCCACGCCGCCGAGCGTTCCTCCGGATGGGGAAGGTCGAATAAATGCATTGGGATCCCTGGTCAGTAACTCCATGCGAGTTTTATCGCCGAGGATTGAACCACCGCTCAAGGTCGAGGACGGGTCGATGGCAAGCACCGCAATTCGATGACCGTCGGCGATTACGTATTTCCCGAAACTTTCAATAAACGTTGATTTGCCGACGCCGGGCGTACCGCTGATCGCAATCCGTAACGCGTCACCAGCTTGTCCGGCGAGCAGCTCAAGTAGTGTTAAGGCTTGATTTCGGTGATCTGCACGGGTCGACTCCACCAGGGTAATTCCCCGCGCCAATGCACGACGGTCGCCCTTTAAAATGGCTGCCGCAATATCTTCAGTAGACGCAGCCGCCATCAACCCCTACTCGAACTCGATGATGGGCTGCTCGGCAACAAGATTCTGATTAGTCTCAGCGAGACATTGCGCGACAATACCGTCTTGTTGCGCACGCAGGCTATTTTCCATCTTCATCGCCTCGACCACTGCCAACTCCTGCCCTGCTTGCACCTTGTCTCCTGCGGCCACATTAAGCCGGACCAGCAATCCGGGCATCGGAGACAATAGAAATTTTGACATGTCCGGCGGTTCTTTTTCCGGAATTAGCGCTAGCAGCTTGGCAGCTCTCGGTGTCAGCACCCGAACACTCACGCTACGTCCACCCATGGACAATCGCCACGCCAAGGGATGCGCGATGACCTGCACCGCTACCTGTTCACCATTGATCCGAGCATGCACGACTAAATCGTGCGTACGCCAGTCCGTCGCGACTGTGTAGTGGCGCCCGTTTGCTACTACCGTGTAGACCTCTGATGCGAGCGTTACGGTAATACTAAATTCTTCATCACCAGAACGTGCAACGTACTCACGTACCGACGAGCCATCATCATGATCCCGGATATCAACCTTGCTTTGCAGTACCGCGGCTATCACTGGCAATACATTGTTATCTGCCAGGTCAACCGAAGCGCTGTCAAAACCGTCTGGAAAATGTTCTTCGATGAATGCTGTCGACATATCGCCGGCGGCAAAATTCGGATGATTTGCCAATGCATTCAAAAATGCAATGTTATGGCTAATGCCACGGATACAGAAATTATCCAAGGCTTCGCTCAAGCGTTTGCGTGCCGCGTCGCGCGTATCTCCCGCAGCGATCAATTTCGCGATCATCGGATCGTAGTAGATCGAAATCTCGCTGCCTTCTTCGACACCAGTATCGTTGCGCAAATCTTCAGATTCTGCAGGCGGCCGATAAGTTTGCAGGCGTCCGGTTGACGGCATGAAGTTTCGGTCCGGGTCTTCGGCATAGATGCGCGCCTCGATCGCCCAACCATTAAGCTTTACGTCCTTCTGCTTGAATGGTAGCGCCTCACCTGCGGCGACTCTGATCATCAATTCAACAATGTCTAATCCGGTAATAAACTCAGTTACCGGATGCTCGACCTGCAGTCGGGTATTCATTTCTAGAAAATAGAAGTTGTGCTGTGGGTCGACTACAAACTCGACCGTACCGGCGGACACATAGCCAACCGCTTGCGCCAGCGCAACCGATTGTTCACCCATGGCCTTTCTCACCTCCGGCGTGACAAACGGCGATGGTGCCTCCTCGATAACCTTTTGGTGACGACGTTGGATAGAGCATTCGCGCTCACCCAGGTAGATGGTGTTGCCGTGTTGGTCGGCCATCACCTGAATTTCGATATGCCGCGGATCCTCAATAAATTTTTCAACCAGCATGCGATCGTCGCCGAAGCTGGAGCGGGCCTCGCTCGACGCGCTGGCGAAACCCTCGATCACCTCGCTTGGGTCGCGCGCAATACGCATACCTTTTCCGCCGCCGCCCGCTGACGCCTTGAGCATTACAGGAAAACCGATGGCCTCAGCCGCGGCAAGCGCCTCTTCCGCCGACGCCATGATGCGTTCGTCACCGGGTATCGTGTTCACCCCTGCTTGGGCCGCTATCTCCTTCGACCGCAGTTTATCGCCCATGTCGGCCATCGCACTGACCGGCGGTCCGATAAAACTAATCCCAGCTTTTTGCAAGCCTTCAGCGAAATCCGCATTTTCCGAAACAAACCCAAAGCCAGGGTGAACGGCCTCGGCACCACTACTCACAGCGGCCTCGATTATCCTATCGATGAGGAGATAACTATCCGATGCCGGTGCCGTCCCGACGCGAACGGCTTCATCAGCCATCGCGACGTGACGTGCATTGGCGTCCGCGTCGGAGTAAATGGCAACCGTTGCGATCCCCATTCGCTTGGCGGTCTTAATAATGCGGCACGCGATTTCGCCCCGGTTGGCGATCAAGATCTTGGAAAAAGGTGGATTTTTTGTCGTCATTTTTAACTCGATACCAATCGCAGTGTCAAAGCGGGATATTGCCATGCTTGCGACGGGGATTTTCCAGTGTTTTCGTCTTCAGCATACGTAAGTCTCTGCACAATTGACGCCTTGTGTCATGCGGCATGATGACATCGTCGATAAATCCCTTGGCTCCCGCAACGAAGGGATTCGCGAATTTTTCCCGATACTCATCGGTTCTTTGTTGAATCTTTTCGGGATCATTACGATCTTGGCGGAAAATGATCTCTACCGCGCCTTTCGATCCCATCACCGCGATCTCAGCCGAAGGCCATGCATAGTTTGCATCACCACGTAGATGCTTAGACGACATAACGTCATAGGCACCACCATAGGCCTTACGGGTGATAACGGTGAGTTTTGGGATCGTAGCCTCGGCATAAGCATAGAGAAGCTTCGCGCCGTGGCGAATAATGCCGCCAAATTCCTGCCCGGTGCCTGGGAGAAAACCCGGAACATCGACAAAGGTCACTATCGGGATATTGAAGGCATCGCAGAATCGGACAAAGCGTGCGGCCTTAGTACTCGAATCGATATCGAGGCACCCGGCTAATACCATGGGTTGGTTCGCGACAATACCAACCGGAGCGCCTTCAAGCCGACCAAAACCGATGACAATGTTTTGCGCAAAGTCGGTTTGCAATTCGAAGAAGTCGCCTTCATCGACAACCTTGTGAATGACCTCCTTGATGTCGTACGGCAAATTTGGGTTCTCAGGTACCAAGGTATCAAGCGACATCTCGAGACGGTCTGGTGGATCATCGGTTGCGCGAACTGGCGCCTGCTCGTTGTTGTTGAGCGGTAAAAATCCTAAAAACCGCCGCAGCATCAGGAGTGCATCGACGTCATTCTCAAAGGCAAGATCGGCAACGCCGGAACGGGATGTATGGGTTTTCGCGCCGCCAAGTTCCTCAGCGGTGACCTCTTCGTGGGTAACCGTTTTGACGACTTCCGGTCCGGTAACGAACAAATAGGAGCTATCCCGAACCATGAAGATGAAGTCGGTGATCGCGGGCGAATACACCGCACCGCCCGCACATGGCCCCATCACCATCGATATTTGCGGCACGACGCCACTGGCGAGCACGTTTAGCTGAAACACGTCGGCATACCCACCTAGCGACGCCACACCTTCCTGGATCCGCGCGCCACCGGAATCATTAAGTCCGATGATCGGCGCGCCGACCTTCATCGCTTGTTCCATGATCTTGCAGATCTTGCGCGCATGGGCGGCCGATAGCGCTCCGCCGAACACGGTGAAGTCTTGTGAAAACGCAAAGGTAATGCGACCGTTAACCATACCGTAGCCGGTTACAACACCATCGCCGGGGATCTTGTTCTCGCCCATCCCGAAATCGTTACAATCATGTTCGACGAACGTATCCCACTCTTCGAAACTGCCGGGATCGAATAAGATCTGGAGACGCTCACGCGCCGTCAGCTTTCCTTTTGCATGCTGCGCATCGATGCGTTTTTGCCCACCGCCAGCGCGTGCCGCGCGCCGCTTCTCCTCAAGTCGGCGGATGATCTCTTGCATGACGACCCCTCTTATTCGATCTTGGAAACGTTATTCTTCTTGTGCTGCGCCTGCGCGCAGTTGCATCGTACTTGTTCGTCGGGTTGGTGCTATTCGTGTCTACGACGCCGCGGCCGGTACGGTAGCATCACTTGTTTGCCGCTGAGAAATAAGTTTCAGTACTTCAGCGGCCGCCACCGGAATATTTGTCCCCGGCCCATACACGGCTGCGACACCCGCTTGCTTCAAAGCCGCGTAGTCTTGGGGCGGAATCACACCGCCGCAAATGACAAGAATGTCACTCGCGCCGGCCTTATCCAGTTCCTCAATTAGGCGTGGCACCAATGTCATATGCCCCGCGGCTTGGCTCGAGACGCCGATGACGTGTACGTCGTTCTCGATCGCCTGCTGCACTGCCTCGACCGGCGTTTGGAACAAGGGCCCGATATCGACATCGAAACCGATGTCGGCGAACGCCGTTGCGATGATCTTTGCACCACGATCGTGTCCGTCTTGGCCTAGCTTGACCACCAACAGCCGAGGGCGGCGACCCTGGGTTTCGGCAAATCCGGCCACGTCGGCTTGGATCTGCTTAAAACCATCGTCACCTTCCCATGAAGCGCCATACACACCGGAAATCGACAAGGTTTCTGCACGATGGCGGTCATAGACCTTTTCCAGCGCCATTGATATCTCCCCAACGCTCGCGCGCGCGCGTGCAGCGGTGATCGCCAAATCAAGTAGGTTTCCGCTGTCGTTACGTGCGGCAGCCGTCAATGCCTCAAGTGAATTTTCGCAGGTGATTGAATCGCGCTCAGCGCGTACCCTTTGCAGACGTTCAATCTGGGCGTTGCGTACTGCGGTATTGTCGATATCTCGGATCTCAACGTCCGTCTCTTCGCCAGCGCGATACTTGTTTACCCCCACAATTACCTCTTCGCCGCGGTCGATTTTCGCCTGGCGCCGGGCTGCGGCCTCTTCTATCCGAAGTTTCGGCATACCGGAGGCCACCGCCTTGGTCATGCCACCCATTTCCTCCACCTCGTCGATGATCTTATTGGCCTCGACAAGGAGACTATGGGTTAAGTGTTCGACATAGTATGAGCCGCCCAATGGGTCTACGACATTCGGGATCCCGGTCTCTTCTTGCAGAATCAACTGGGTGTTGCGCGCGATCCGCGCCGATGTATCGGTCGGCAAGGCTAGTGCCTCGTCGAACGAGTTCGTATGTAACGACTGCGTTCCTCCCAGGACCGCCGCCATCGCCTCAATGGTCGTTCGAACAATATTGTTATACGGATCCAGCGCCGTTAGGCTCACCCCGGAAGTTTGGCAGTGCGTTCGCAACATTAACGAACGTTCGTCCCCCGGTGCGAAGTGCTGTTGCATTCGCGTCGCCCACAATAATCGCGCGGCGCGCAGCTTCGCCACTTCCATGAAAAAATTCATACCGATAGCGAAGAAAAATGATAATCGTGGCGCGAAGGCATCTACGGCAAGGCCTTTCGAAGTCGCTGCGCGCACATATTCAAGACCATCAGCGATGGTAAATGCGAGTTCCTGCACGCAGGTCGCCCCGGCCTCTTGCATGTGGTATCCAGAAATCGAGATTGGATTAAAACGCGGCATTTCGTCCGCGGTATAGCCAATGATGTCGGCAACGATCCGCATTGAGGGTTCCGGCGGATAGATATAGGTGTTGCGTACCATGAATTCTTTGAGGATGTCGTTTTGCAAGGTGCCGGCGAGCGTTCCGTGATCGACGCCTTGCTCCTCTGCCGCGGCGATATACATTGCCATTACCGGCAACGCCGCACCGTTCATCGTCATCGACACCGACATCTTGTCTAGCGGAATGCCGTCGAACAAAATCTTCATGTCTTCGATGCTATCGATCGCAACCCCGGCCTTACCGACATCGCCGAGCACACGTTCGTGGTCGGAGTCGTAGCCGCGATGGGTCGCTAAATCGAACGCTATCGACAGGCCGCTTTGTCCGGCCGCAAGGTTACGGCGGTAAAAAGCGTTTGATTCTTCTGCGGTCGAGTAACCGGCGTACTGGCGCACGGTCCATGGACGTCCGGCATACATTGTCGCCTTAGGACCGCGCACGAACGGTGCGATCCCCGGAAGGCCGTGTTGGTGTTCCAGATCCGCGAGATCGTTCGCCGTATACAGCGGTTTGACCTTGATCCCCTCAGGCGTCTCCCACGTCAAAGACTCTGGAGACGCACCTTTGCGCTCCTTTTCGGCCCGTGCGGTCCAATCACTATAAGCTGGGTGCCTGAATTTATCGTTCACGTCTCATAATTCCTGTAGAGGCCTCAAATGCTGCATTGACACTCGGGCACGTACAATTTCCTAACCCGCCAGCGACGCACGTCCACGATAAGCGGTGATCCTGATGCGATTCAAGAAATGACTTGGCCATCACGCGAGCAGGCGAAACAGGTGGGCCGGTGCTTCGTGGAGCAGCACGGCATTGTAACGAATAGCGGCTGCCAGGTACAGACGGGGTTTTAAGAAATGCGCTTAGCTTTCAAGCGATTAGGCGCATGTTTGAGCCAGCAAAGGGCATCTCTAACGGATGTTGTGAGCACCGCGGCGCGCGCGCTTCCACTAAGCTGTCAGGCAAGCCAGCCCCCGTTCAAGGTCCGCTTAGGATCGAGCGCTTCATTCAGCGATCGATAAAGCTGCTGTAGGCTAGCGCCGGTATGCGCGGCGCTGACAGCGGCCGTCAACTCGCGCGAGTCGTGCGAAATGGCATAACCAGCGGCGGTCAGCTCATCAATTAGTGCGAGCGCCGCGTCGATTTTCGCGCTTCGCGTCTGCGACGTGTAAGCGATCGACACCTGCATGAACATCGTGCGCCATGTCAATGCATACTCGTAAGTGTAGTCAACGCTGCGGGCCGACAATGCCGCATGGACAATCTCACGCATCGCGGTTGCCGCCTCGCCTTCCATCGGTGCCGCCGCGGCAAACCAGAGCTTTTGGTCGAGGATCTCTGCAGTCTTGCTGTAAACCGATTCACCGCGCATCAACCTCATCCGTAATGGCCATGCGGGATCTTGTGGTGGCTCCGTTATCGTTGAAATCGACGCATGCGGGATCGAGCCAAGCGCGCCTTCGAGCATTTGCCAGGTGATCTGCACATTATTGTCGAGCCCGTATAAGGCGCCATATAAATTCCATTCCCCGCGGTCATCGCTCGCCTTCGATTCCGCTCCGCTAGCACTCACGAGTTCTGCATCTGCAGAGCGATGACTGATCATAACGGTGTTCGGCACGACCATGCCGATCTTCATCGGACGCAACACTTCAATCGCTTGCTCTAGCGCAGCGCTATCCGGTAGCGCGACCGTAAATGGGTGATATGCCGGCGGCGTCGGCATCAACCACACGCCAACTTTCGTCACCACGGCCAGATCGGAACGGGTAAAAAGGCCATCGAGGTACGGGCCATAGTTGTACTTAAATAATTGCCACGTATCGCTGTTAGGCAGTGCACCCATGCCGGTGCGTAGTACTTCGCCATTCGCAGTGACAACTTCCATTCCGCACTGCATGAGCAGGTGATCGCCGTAGGGTGTATAGCCAAACGCACGTTCACTAATACTGCCGCTGATCGAATTCGCGCCATTTACATCGCTATCAACCCAATGCGACGCGCCATTCGCGTCGATATGCGATCGCAATTGATCGTAGCTCACACCGGGTTCGACTAACGCATAGCCGGAATCCGCATTGAATTCGACGATTTTGTGCATCCGACTGAAATCCAACACGACAGTAGGTTTATCGCGCCCGAGCAGTCCCGCGCCGTTGCCGGCCGCATTCGGTATCGTGGACAAAGCGGATCCTGACGAACCCGCGAGTTTTACGAGGGCTTGCACGTGTTCCACTGATTCCGGGAGCAGGATCACAATGGGCTGCGCAGTCGATGCCAATTGCTCACCCAGCACGTGACGGTAGCGCGTGGCGCGATCGTCTGTGAGTGCCATTGCATTGTCTTCACCGACGATCTGTTTTGCCTGCTCGATGATTGGTCCGGCGTCTACCACGGCGTCGAGGTCCTTAAGCCATTTGTCGAATTGATCATTGAAATTGCCCGATTCATTTTCTACTTTGCCGTATTGGACGCAGTATCGTTCGCGTTAACAACGTATCCTGCCAGCACATCGAGTTCTGCATCGGTCACCTCACTCGGGCGAAACGCCGGCATCATCCCGAGGCCATTGCGCACAATAAGTTTGACGTACTCCGGCGCGAGATCCGCGCGAGTCGTCAATACAGCGTTGCCAGCGTCCAGGCGCGCCGCTAGCCGCATCGTCCCTGGGTGTCCCTCACCGGCATCGTGACAATCCGCACAATAGTGAACGTAGATGCCACGACCCTGTTCTTGTGCGACCGGATCGATGGCAGCGCCGGTCGCCGCCGCAGGCGAAACGGCCTCTACCGCAGCCGGGGCCATGGTCGTAGTCACTTTCGGCGCCATCGGTGGCTCCGGTGCGGCCGGCGGCGGCTCATCACCACCACATCCGCCCAGCGTGAATGCGAACGCCGCGATTATGGACATCCATTTGGATTTTACCGGTCTAAGCATCGCGATCTTTTCGTGGCCAGATCCCGGACTTTCCAGGCGATAAAATACCGTCCGGATCGAGCGCGTCTTTTATTGCTTCGTTGACACGAGCAAGCGCCCGATTGTTCCAGTTGTAGGTCCCGGAGATCTTATCCATGTAGTCAAGATGTGTGCGGTACTCGCCGTACCCTTTGGAAGTCGCTTCATCGACCAATACTTCAAACAACTCTTTGATTACACGCTTATGCGCTTCGTCGTCGCGTTTAAATACGAGCATCAACACATGATGCATGTCGCGCCAACCTATAAGGAACTCTCCGATGTAATCGACGCCAAATTTATGGCAGGTGTCGCGCATGAAGTGAAACTGTTGCAGCGCACCGTCTCCCGTCACCGGCGACATCGGCGAAAAATCAACATGCGAACCTGGGCCTAGCCAATTCAGCAAACCAAATTCCGTCATATTCGGAATGCCACGCATCAGCTTTGCACGATAGTCGAACGCGGCATCGCCCTTTCGGTCTTCGGCAAAATAGAATTTCGCACCGGGTACCTGGCTAAAGGACTCTTTTATGACCTCCCAGTTGTTGTCCATGATCGGATCTGGACCATACAGCGCGCCGTAAAAATTCCAATTACCGATATCCAGATCGGCCGCCATCTTGCGCCGCGCACTGTCGGGCATCACACCGGAGCCGGTATAGTATTGCGCCTTGCTGACCTTCACGGCTGCTTCCCAAATCAATCCGACCGTAGTTGCAGCGTTTGGGATCAACATACTGATCTTTAATGGCCGCACGAGCTCGGTGATCTGATGGATGTCATCTTCTTCCGGGAACGTCACCATGTAGGGCCGGTAGCCCGGAGGTTCCGGTAACAACCAAACGCCCATTTGCGTGATAACACCGAAATTTGATTGAGTGAAGATCCCATCGACCCACGCGCCATGCCCGTACTTATAGAGATTTCGGGTTGACGCATTGGCCGTCGAGCCCATGCCGGTCTCTACCACCGTGCCATCCGCCAATACAACCTGCATGCCGCATTGGACGGTGAAATGCTCGCCATAGGGCGTGTATCCAACACCACGATCCGCGGTATTCCCGAGCACGCCGCCCCAGGCTGGTGCTGCCGGATCCGGCCATAATTTGATATCGCGTTGTTTAAGGTGCTGGTACAACTCGTGATAGCTGACCCCAGGCTCAACGACCGCATAGGCATGTTTCTCGTTGACCTCAATGATCCGGTTCATGCGTTTCAGATCGAGCACGACACAACCAGCTTTGCGTGGCGCGGCGCCGCCATAGCCATAGTTCCGCCCCGTCGACACGGTCCACAATGGGATCTTGTATTTTCGCGCGACCGCTAGGATCTTCTGCACCTCGGTCACATCTTTTGGTGCAACCGCTGCCGACGGTGCGGTTGCATCGATATCGCCGGGGGAGTAAGTATCTCGATAGCTATTGAGGTGTTGAACGTTATCGCGAATCAACCATTCGTTGCCGACCACGCCGCGCATTTCGTCGCAGGCCGCTGCAAATGCCTCCGCGCTGATCCCCTGCGGTAACTGATTTGCCGCCATTAGGCGACGGGCCTCAGCAACCAAGAAACCAAGTGTCGGGAACTGTCTTTGGGGATCACACTAGCGGCGGAAACTTCTGAATGCTGCGTCGGGGCAACGGAGCTGCCGAGCACGCCCAGGGCGTCGGCGAGTTCAACTGCCCATGGTCGCGTGTGCCATTCTAGTCGACCTGCCACGATATCGATCGATTCACGCGTTCCACTTAACGAATGCAGCAGACGCTGTTTGATATAACGATGCTGGCCCTGGTAGCCGAATTGATATCCATGGGGCAGCGCGGTTTGCTCAACTAGGAATTGGGTTGAGGCCCGACTCAGTCCGTACACAAGGTCGATTTTGTGGTCGCGCAGATCGCGCTCAAGATCGAACAGATACTCTGCAGGATCTCCACCAACGACGCTCGAGTGAATGCCAAAGCGGGCAGCAAACCTTAGCGTATCCGCGCAAGTGGATTCTGTGATGATCCGCACCATTGGCGCGTCGCTCAGTACGCCCGCGCGCGCGACCAGCGGCACTGTCGTCACAGCAAGTGTTGAAGCTAGAAAACCGCGGCGCGTGGACATCAATCCCCTCGTGGCTAATCGTTGTACGTTCGAGCAACATCTTAGCCCACGACGCATTGATTATTCTAGCGCAACACGTGCTACCGGCGTCGGTGATGTCGGGCGTCGCCTATTCGAAGGAATATTCAGCGGTGGGGAAGCGAGCCTCCTTGACCTCGGCGACGTAGGACTCGACGGCGTTCTGGATAGATCCGGCGTTGGCCATATAGTTCTTTGAAAAGCGCGTGCGTTTACCCGGCCAAATATCGAGGATGTCGTAAAGCACGAGGATTTGGCCGTCTACATCTGGCCCGGCGCCAATGCCGATAACCGGCACCGCGGCGTTGCGGGTAATTTCGGCCGCGAGTTGCATTGGCACACATTCCAACAACAGCACATCCGCGCCGGCTTGCTCTAAGGCTTGGGCATCATCGATCATCTTTTTCGCCGTATCATCTTCGCGTCCTTGAACGCGGTAAGCGCCAAATTTATGGATCGCCTGCGGGGTCAATCCAAGGTGTGCGCAAACTGGGATCCCGCATTCGGTGAGTCGTGACACCATTGGGATCTCGAGGGCACCCCATTCGAGCTTTACGATCTCCGCACCGCCTTCCTTCATCAGACGCGCGGCATTATTCAAACAATCGTCGGCGGAGGAATAACTCATGAACGGCATATCCGCCATCACCATTGCACGTTGGGTACCACGCACAACCATTTTAGTGTGATAGATGATCTCATCTGTCGTCACCGGGATCGTCGTTTCGCGGCCTTGCACTACCATCCCGAGGGAATCGCCAACCAGAATAAAGTCCATGCCGGCGTTATCGAGCACCGTGGCAAAGCCCGCGTCATAGGCCGTCAATGATGCGATTTTTTCGCCAGCGCTCTTGAACTTTTTCAAGTCCAACAGGGTGACTTTTTTGATGTCGGTCTGTGTGCTCATCTGCGTCAGATCGCCATTAACCAGCTGCGCACGGCAACGGCTATCTCATGCGGCGAATCTTCTTGCAGGAAATGAAGACCTTTAACCGTCGCCTCGCTCGTGTTTTTCCAACCGCGCGCCGACTCCGCTGGTGCGCCGTTCATGATCATGCCCGGATCACCAGCGATGAACAACTTGGGAAAATCGGCATCTTTCATGAATGCAGCGTACGCATCGACCATTGCGCAAACGTCAGGAGGTTCGCCGCCCAGCGGGATCTGGCGTGGCCAGGTTAAGGTTGGTCGGCGGTCCTCGCCAGCCGTTGCAAACGGTGCACGATAGGCATCCATCTCATCGTCGGTTAGCTTGCGTAGAATTGAGTTTGGTAATACGCCTTCAACAAAGACATTTTTTTCGAGCACTACTTTCTCTCCGGTTTCGGACCGAAACGCGCGGAATATGTCGGTTGCGGCATCTGGCCACTCGTCCCAGGTGAGTCGCTTCACCACACCTTCCATATGCGCAACGCCTTTTACCGCGCCTGGATGTTGCCGGCACCAGTCAAACCCCAGGGCCGTGCCCCAATCGTGAATCACGAAGGTGACGTTGTTGTCTATGCCCAAACTGTCCCACGCCGCATACAGATACTCCTGGTGCTCCTTAAAGGTGTATCGGTCGGGTCCCGAGTTCGGCAATTTGTCCGAATCCCCCATTCCAATTAGGTCAACGGCTATACACCGTCCGACATCGGCGAGCTCGGGCATAATATTCCGCCACAGATACGATGAGGTCGGGTTCCCATGCTGGAAAATGATCGGATCGCCCTCGCCCATCTCGATATACGCCATCTTATGGCCGCCAACGTCCAGATATTTTTTTTGCGCGCTCCAGGATTCTTTTTTCACGTTTGGTGTTTCCTTTTAGCGTTATACGCGAGCCGTAATGCGATCATTGATGTTTGGCAAATGCGACCACACGCTCGGCTTGGGTGAGATGCGGCTTATCGAGCATCTTACCGTCCAGACTCAATGTGCCGGCATCAGGATTGGCTGCGAACAGATCGATCACCGCTTGGGCATGCTCTATCTCCTGCGCACTCGGTGTAAACGCATCGTTGATAGTGGCGACCTGGTTTGGATGAATGGCGATTTTGCCGCTAAAGCCATCGCGTCGAGCCTGGACGCTGGATTGACGCAAACCATCGTCGTCGCGAAAGTTCGTGTACACAGTGTCAACGGCCTGCACACCGGCCGCATGGGCAGCCATTAAGCATAACGAACGCGCCAGGATATAAGGTGCGCTTAAATTGCCATGTTCATCCTGATTGGTCGAGGCACCAATGGCCGCACTCAAGTCCTCTGCACCCCACGACAAAGCCGAAATCCGAGGATTGGGGTTGCGATAGCCGTCCAATGTCAGCATCGCGCCGGGGGTCTCGGTTGCGATCGGAAATATTTTTGTACTGCCTAGTTCAATGCCATTGGCAACTTCGAGTGCATCTAAGTAATAACTAAGGCGATTGGCATCTGCGGCCGTTTCCGCTTTCGGCAATATCAACCCGTCCGGCTTACCGGCAATGATCCCGGCCAAGTCAAATAAGGCATCGTCGCTATCGAGTGGATTTATCCGCACATACAACTTCGACAGAGACCGGTCCGCGGCGCGCAGATATTCACAGGTCAGTTCCCGCCCGATTGGTCGGCGCGACTTTGCCACTGAGTCCTCAAGATCGATAATTAATGCGTCCGCGCCGGTTCCCGGGCCTTTGCCGAGTTTCTTTTCGCTGTCGCCCGGAACGAACAACCAAGATCGCGGCATCATGCTTGCGGCCTCTTCAGCATGAGACCAGTCCGTTTGCAGTTGGCGACCAACTCATCACGTTGGTTGTAGGCATAATGCGCAAAAATCACGATGCCATTATTTGGTCGCGATTTGCTTTCGCGCTTGTCAGCGACTTCGGTGCGAAAGTGCAAGGTGTCGCCGTGGAATACCGGCGCGGGGAAGCGCACCTCGTCCCAACCCAAATTGCCGACCGTCGTGCCAAGTGTGGTGTCATAGACCGACACACCAACCATAACGGCGAGGGTAAAGCAGCTGTTCACAATGCGCTGGCCGAACTCGGTCTCGTTCTTGCAATATTCTTCATCGAGATGCAGTAACGCGGGATTGTGGGTCATCGTTGTAAACATGACGTTGTCGGTCTCCGTCACGGTTCTGCGTATGGGGTGGTCGAAGACCTGACCGATTTCAAACTCCTCGTAATACAATCCGGGCATCGTGGGTTCCTCTTGATTTACTGATAATTGCGTTATTGTTTAGCGTGCCGTCTACCTCGGCTGCAGCATCAACGATATCGGGCGACGAAGTGCTGGCGGCCACGGACCGCGGATTATACGGCGTTGAAGCCCGCGCCGTCCCGCATTAGCGGGTCGCTATGCCTGACCTAGCCGTAGACGGGTTGCAGATCGCGTGCAGCCTGGGCCAGATCAGGTGGAGAGACGATCGCCCCGGCATCGACAATCTGCTCGTTCTCGATCCAAAACGACTGACCGGTCATGACACAATCTGGATGGTTCTCGCCACCGCCCTCTTCCCAAAACGGCAACCCGAGCCCGACCGCGTTACAGCCAATCGCACGCTGGTCTTCGATAAACGATTTGCCGGTCACCCGCGCGGCAGGATGATAGCCGCAGGTGAAGTGAATGATATTTCCATAGGCCCCGTTCCCGGCCCGACGCAACGCACGCTCGATGACCATAAGCTCGGTGCCGCCTCCGCTCACGGACTGGATCTTTCCATCGACCTCGAAATGATAGGGTTCGTCGAGCGCGGTGTAATACTCATGGAAGGTCGACTCACAGATTACCGTCCCTTTGACCGACTCAAGATCGGGAATAATCGCCACCGTACCGGGGATGAAGTAGCCGCCTGGCTTTGTTGCACGCTCGATCGTCAATGCGACATCGGAGAGTCGAAAACGCACATCAGTTCCAAGCGGGGTCGTAAAACGGCAATGCTTTCCAGCCGACTCAGCGAGCAGCGCGTTGAACAAGTCTGAGACTTCATAGACCTTGTCGAGATCGGCACGGCTAAAAATCCGGATCATGCCCTCGGCCCCGATATCGCCAGCTAGCAAGTAGCGAGTGCGCTCGTTCTTCATCGCCTCGTCATAGGCCTGCGAACCTGCCATGTACGGCATACACAGGTCGATCCACGCATCGCAATTCTGCGCCGCGGCGACCACCGGTTCGGGAATATAGGGATCCGCCAGCGCTCCTTGCAACGGCAAGGGCGGTGAGAGGGTCATGCTCACGACTTTCGCACCCAAGGTATAGGCGGCATTCACGATGGCATCGGTCGCGCGGCTCTCCGTATTTGAGTCGCAGGTGACCAGCACGTGATCGCCTTTACTCACGCACATCATGTCCCGCACAAGGGATAGGGCTGCCTGGGCAAGATCGGGTCCGAGGGTAGTATTTCCGTCCATCATTACACTCCTTCATCTGCACCACTGCGGCGTCGTTTTTACGCCACCAAGTGTTCATTCTATTTATGTCCTACATCGTCGATGTTGTGTTTGATTGTTCCCATCACCCCGGCTTCGAACGGCGAGACCGGGCCCGGCTGATAGTAGCGCGACTTCATGCCACGCTGCAGGGATTCGATCATGTCAGTATCCTCGCCGAGGACAAGTTTGTAGAAGTCCGCATATTGTTTCGCCTTGTCGGCAAAGTCTGGCGCGGAGAAATATTCTGCCGGAAACAACTGATAGGTGATCGTCAGGCATTTATCGGGCGCGATCGGCCAATTGGTATTTAGCGCTACGCAATCGAAGCGGGGAAACCACGCCGTATTCGGTGGCAAGTGGCTAGAGTAGCCGCCGCTGTGGAGTTCTTCTGGCAGCCAAGGCATCGGACCGAATAGGGACTTGCCATCCGGGCCCGAAATGGTGCCACCTTCAAAGCGGCCGTGGTAACCGCCGTCGAACACCTCATAGCGGTAACCGTCGAGCGGTTGGTTCGGCCCGAAAGAATCGCTATGCAACACCGCAATATGATAGATGTCGGTTAAATTTTCGTTCAAAAACTTCCAATTGCAGCCAAGTTCCATAGTGAACTTCGTGGCCAAGCGCAATCGTCCCATCGCATAGGGACCATAGATGCGTGGAAAATCCCACTGTTCGAGGCTTTCCATTAATGGCGCCGCGTCGGGATTGAAATTGATAAAAATGAAGCCTTCCCAAAACTCGGTTCTGATAAGGGGCAAGCGGCAATTCTCTTTTTTAAAGGTTTTGGATTTTTCGAGGTATTGCGCGTCGACCAACTTTCCGTTCGTGTTGTACACCCAACCATGGTACGGACAGGAAAAATATTTTGTATTGCCAGAATCCCATGCAACTTGCACACCGCGGTGACGACAGACATTGGCAAAGGCTTGGATATTGCCCCTGTTATCCTTCACCACGACGAATGGCTCGTCACCGACCCGGTTCGTGAAAAAATCGCCCGGTTTTTCGCATTCCTCAACGCGTCCTACCAACAACCATTCCTTCATGAAGACCTGTTCGATTTCCCGCTGCTGCACCTCATCGGAAAAATAAACTTCGCCGCGGCGATGATTGTCGTTCACTTCGGGGGCATCGTTCACGACGCTATATCCTATCGTCTTTGGATCGTAGGTAATCTGCGCCGTATGATCTTTGGTGGTTGCGGCCATAGCGTTTCTCCTCAAATTTTTTGCCCGCTTAAGAGTAAGTAGCCTGGCGTGCCAGAGCATCAACGCGATCAACAAGCTCTATCCACTGCTCCCGATGCATAATGTGGCCCATTTTTGGGTCAATCCACAGTTTTGTGCCACGTATCTGGCGCGCAATCGCATAGGCATGTTCTGCACTAAAGCAGGGGTCAGACTCGCCATGGACGACGAGTGTTGGACAGGTGATCTTGGTTTGCGCTGTCCACAAGCCGGGTGAGCGAATACTTGATAAGGACTGTCGCGCGAATCCCTCCGGACGGTAGGCGCGATCATAGGCGTAGCTGACACGCTCCCGCACGAAGTCTTCTTCGAATGGGTATTCGTTACCCCACAACCATCGCCACAATTCGACATTGCGCTCTATCGCGGTGTCTCGTTCGTGGCGTTCGGTGAGCACCAGCAGTCGCTCTACGACCGAGGTCTCAAACTGAGGACCGTCTTCGTCCGCGCTCGCGCCCGCACCGCTCATCACGACCGTCAACGATGTCACACGGTCGGGATGGCGCACCGCCGCCCAGCGCACGAGGAAGCCGCCCATCGATGCGCCGATTAAATGGGCGCGCGCGATCCCAAGGTCATCAAGCACCGCCACAATATCGTCGGCCATTTCCATGCGGTTGTACGGGACCGTCGAGAACGCAGCACCGCGAGCCAACGCCTCACGCATGTCAATATCGGGTAGCGGCGTCGACGAAACAGATAGCCCGGCGTCACGATTGTCCATGCGGATGACGCGAAACCCGCGCTCGGCAAAGATGCGGCACTGCTCGTCGGGAAATTCGACGGAGCCAATCTGCTCACCGGAACCGGCGACTAGGACCAAGGGTGTGGCGTCGGGCGAACCAGTGGACTCGTAGTAAAGCTTGAAGCCATTGTGGATAACATGACCGGGCTGAAACACACCCAGATCTGGTGAGCTTTGGTGGACCGGCATCGACGTTCTCCAAGTTCAGGCAGCGAACGGTGATCGACAGCCGATATCTTAGGGCAAACCGGGCGTTATCGTAATCGGGCCGACGACGTCAGCCATCGTCCATTAGCCCGGCGTAGCGGTCGCGAAGTAGGTTCTTCTGCACCTTGCCCATTGCGTTGCGCGGTAGGTCTTCCACTGCGACGACGCGTTTCGGCAGTTTGAAACTGGCTAGACGTTCGCGTCCGAATTCACGCACCCTGGCTTCATCGAATGTCCCGGCACCATTCGCAATCACGACGGCGACTACGGCCTCACCGAAATCCGCGTGCGGCACACCAATCACCGCCGCTTCTTGAACTATTGGACATTCATTGAGGGCTTGCTCGACTTCAATCGGATAAACATTTAATCCGCCGCTGATGATCAGATCCTTGGCACGTCCCACTATCGACACATAACCATCTTCGTCCAAGCAGCCTTGGTCACCCGTATCGAAAAAACCCTCGTCGGTGAAGTCGTCGGCAGTTTTCTCCGGCTTGCGCCAATATTCCTTAAATACATTCGGTCCACGCACTTGGATCCGTCCAATCTCGCCGACTGACAAGGCTTGATTGTTGTCGTCGGCGATGCGCAACTCAACACTCGGTAGTGCGATACCAACGGTGCCCGCCTTGCGTGCGCCGTCGATCGGGTTGCTCGTCAGGATCACTGTTTCCGACATACCGTAGCGTTCCACGATCGTGTGGCCGGTGCGCGATTCGAACTCGAAGAATGTGTCTTCGCGTAGCGGCGCAGAGCCAGAGGTAAATAGACGGATCGATTGGCATGCCGCACTGTCCAAACGAGGTGATTTAAGGAGGCGGGTGTAATAGGTCGGCACGCCCATCATGACACTGGCATTCGGAAATTCGTCGATAACGCTCTCCGCATCGAATCGCGACAAGTAGCGCACCGCGGATCCCGTCATAAATGTACAGTTCAGCGCGATAAACAGACCATGAGTGTGAAACATCGGCAACGCGTGCAACAACACATCATCGCTGGTGAAACCCCAAGCGTCGGCAAGCTCGCGCGCGTTGACCGCGATCCCGGCATGCGTCAGTGGAATGCCTTTAGGTTGGCCCGTGGTACCAGATGAATACAGCAATGCGGCAATATCGTCTGGCCGGCTAGGCGCGATTGCATCGCTTGCCGCGGCGGCTTTATAGGCCTCACAAAACGAACCGCTACCGTCAGCTGCAAGCGTATACAAGCGCTGCACGCCGGCGCCTACAGCGACCTCGTTGGCCGACGATGCATTCGCTGGATCGTAGATCACCATGGCCGGTTCGGCGTCAGTGAAGAAATACTCAAGTTCGACCTTCGTGTACGCTGGGTTTAGCGGGTGGAAAGCGTAACCACCACGCAGACATCCAAGATAGAGCCATAAGTAATCGATGGATTTTTCGGCTTGCACCGAAACTCTGTCGCCGACGCGCACACCAGCGTCAGCGAGGAATTGGGCAACCTGCCCACTGAGCCTGAGAGCATCGCTGTAGAGAAATGATTCGCCGGCTGGGGTCGTAAGGAATAAGGCTGCTGGATCCCAATTCTCAGCGAATTTTGCGAACAAATTATTTTCGCTGGTCATCGTTGAATTCAATCCTTTTAAACGTCATCAAAAAGAAACGCTCGCGGCGGTTAAGCGACGGTTCCGGGCTGGTCATGGAATGAGATGGAAAATTTGTGCGGGCATTACCTGTTTACAGCGAGCGTGAAATCAATTCCTTCATAATCTCGTTGCTGCCGGCGTAGATCATCTGTACCCGCGAGTCGGTAAAGTAATGCGCGATCGGATATTCCATCATGTAGCCGTAGCCGCCATGCAGCTGCAGGCATTCATTGACCAAGTCGAACTGCGTCTCGGAGCACCACCACTTTGCCATCGATGCCGTTTCGGCATCGAGCTTTCCTGCGATCAGTTGCTCGATGCAATGATCAACGAATACGCGAGCCACTTTGGTCTCGGTTAGCTTTTCCGCCAGTTTGAATTTCGTGTTTTGAAACTCAATGATGGCCTTACCAAAAGCCCGGCGCTCCTTCGTGTACTCGATCGTCGCATTGAGTGCCGCTTCCATAATGGCGACGCTGCCGAGACCGACAATTAGACGCTCGCGTGGAAGTTGCGCCATCAATTGGTAGAATCCCTTGCCCTCTTCGGTGCCGAGAAGATTCCCGACGGGCACCCGACAGTCATCGAAAAATAACTCGGAGGTGTCCTGCCCCTTCATACCGATCTTGTCGAGCGGTGGATTGCGGCTGAATCCATCGAGATCCTTGGTCTCTAGCATGATCAAGGAAATGCCTTTGGCCCGCTCGCTTGGATCGGTCTTGCAAATTACACAGATCAGGTTTGCGTTATAACCATTGGTAATAAACGTCTTCGAACCGTTGATCACGTAATCGTCGCCGTCACGCACGGCTGATGTGTTAACCGCCTGCAAGTCCGAACCGGTTCCAGGCTCCGTCATTGCAATGGCTGAGATGATTTCGCCGGTCGCCATGCCTGGGAGCCAGCGAAGTTTTTGCTCTTCAGTACCGTATACCAGCAGGTAATGCGCGACGATGCTTTGGATCCCATTACCGAAACTCGAGATGCAGGCACGTTGCAATTCTTCGTAGGTGATCGCATCGAAGCCGAAATCAACACCTGCGCCGCCATAGGCTTCAGGAACATCCGGACACAACATGCCGATCGCACCGGCCTTTTGCCAATACTCAGGCTCCATGTGTTTGCGCTCGATCCAGCGTTCGCGGTTCGGCACGAATTCCGCTTCGATAAATTTCCGTACGGAATCCCGAAAGATCGTGTGGTCTTCGGTTTCCCAAGGTGATTGATATGGTTGCATGACCCCAACCCCTACCTTAAGCCGAACGGCGGCGCGGCCAGTTCCACCGAGCCAATGGTCAACGACGGATTTTGTATACAATCGTGCCCCGTTTCGCCCGCCACCAGGCCAATGTCTTCATCCAAATTGGTCACAGAGTGGTCGCCCGTGACGAGCATGCATAGGTCCGGCACATACGTGCTAAGAGACCATATCTCGCGATTTAGTTTTCCGTTTGATTTTCTCACGACGTGTTTTTTCAGACCCGATTTCAATTGCGCGACATTATAAGCCGGGCATGGCAAGCAAAAGCGAACCCAAACTGACTCAATGACCTCGCCAAAACTGGACGCCCATGGTTTCAAAACGACACCGCATCGCTGCGCTAGCGACAAAGGAGACTATACGTTATAAATCGTACACTTTAACCACACCCAGGATTATCGACGACTGCATCCGCCCATTCGGTACAAACATTTCAAGTGCCAAACCTTAAGAAATTACTTTAGTTTTAAATATAATTTATTTAATTATCTAATATTTAAATTCTATAATTAATGTTAAATATACTATATGCGGCACTCGAAAAACCACGCCTAAGGTCTGATTATGTACTTCCTCGCCGGCATCCTCAAATCTCGTTTTATACGATATATATATACTATACTTACCGAAGCAATAGATGGACATGAAACATGGGGCGCCCGGCAACAATCAGCAAATTCGACGTAATTAATGCACGCGATGCACTGCGGGCTGCGGACAAACCTTGCGGTATTATTGCGATCCGCAAACACCTCGGACGCGGATCACCTGGGCTGATCGGACGCCTGTTGAGAGAGGATATCGATGCACGAGTCCCGACGTCTTCTAAGAAAAGTGATGCACGCGCCCGGCGCGGAGCGAGGCCGACGGTAGAACACGTCGTTGACGCCCTCGCACTCCGAGATGAGGAGACGACCGAGCTACGCCAACAGGTTATCCAACTTGAACAACGCGTGGCCTCGGCTGAGGCTAAATACGCTGCCGTTAACGCTGCGTTGAACGCCAAGGACCAGGAAATCGTTCAACAGCGGGAAATGTTCGAAAGATGGCGGACCGACCTCCTCCGTGACCGGACATTACTGGCAAATCCAGTTGAACAGGTCACGGTCACCATATCGGCCCCGACCCCAGCAAGATCTACAGGAAAGACCCATAGCGGCGAGCAACTCGATTTGTATGCGAGCGAAGGCGCTACGAGATGATCTCAGTCCCGCATATTGATGTAAGAAAATCTTTTATCGGAGAACCCGAGTGATGGTGGTTACGTCTGGTTTAGAGCGGCTTGAGAGGAAATGAGATTATCCACGTTATCTTTGTGGAATTTAGAGCACCAGTTTAACAAATGAATGATCTGAATTTCGGATCATATCCATCGTAGGCATCGTACCGCGAGCCCTAGCATGCCCTGCTTGATTACTGACCGATTCGGACTAACGCCCGTTCCGTCTTGAAGCAAGTTTGCGCGATTTCGTGCGTACCAGTCGTAACTCTCAATCATCATCTCGTCGTTCGAGTATTGAGGTTGCCAGCGTAGATCTGCTTGCGCATTCGAGATGTCGAAGTAGCTCGGATACCCGTATGCCAGGTAGTGGTACGCTCCGAGTGGCGACAGTCTGCAACCGCTCAGAATTCGATTTGCCCATATTGTGGGGCGCATGGGGACTGATTTGACGCGTGACTCGGTCCCGGCGTGCACGCACAAGGTCTCGAGCATTTCGCGCATTGTGCCAAAACGATCGGTGCCGATATTGTACGTCGCTGGACCCGGTCGTTCAGCAGCACGTATAGCAGCATCTGCGAGATCATTCGCATGGATGAACTGGAATTGATTCCCACCGCTACCGAGAACCGGCACGTCGTCGCCTCGGTAAATCCATTCGAAAAGGATCTGAAAAATTCCTAAACGGCCATGCCCAATAGTCGTTCGCGGACGCAGGAGCGTAATATCCAACCCCTTATCAATGAACTGCTTACATAATCCTTCACAAGCTACTTTTGATCGGCCATATGCCTCTATTGGTGAGGACGGGGTGTCGACCCTGATCGGCAAAGATTTAGGGATCCCAAATATCGAGGTAGACGAAGTGTAAATAACTTTCTTGACCCGATGTTTAAGCGCGGCGTCCAAGAGATTGCTCGTTCCGCCGTAGTTAACCGCCGTGAACACCCGCTTGTCTTTTTCCAGTGGCTGCAGCGCAACATTATGGAAAATGACGTCAATTCCTCGACAAGCCTGTGAGACCGCATCGGCATCACAGATATCACCTTGATAGAACTCAACATCAGGGTCGGTCTCGTCAAGCGGATGCAGGTCGAAATTTCGGACCAGATATCCATGCGCGCGGAGCTTTGCAATCAAGAGATGACCAAAGAAGCCCGACCCTCCTGTAACAAGTGCGCGAGCGCTGTCCAATTCACCCGGCATCTAGAAATTTACACGCGTTGCGACGAACCATCGCCATGATCGAGCCCTGCGGATTCACGCCTGGCGCACCACCAAGTAGGCTTGCGTCTGCAACGTAGAGGTTGTTCGCATGGGAGACGCGTCCAAAGGAGTCCACCGCACATCTCTCCGTACGTTCTCCGGCAGGACAAGATCCGAACAGGTGGATCGTCATTAGATTGAGACGATTCGCGGGTAGAATCCGTGGTATCTTTTCAAGGTCCTCGACGCATTTGAGCGGTGCGATGCCGCGTACGGTTGGATAAAGCTCGACAGCACCAGCAGCAAAAAGAACCTCACAGAGTTTTACCAGGCCATCGGTTAAATCAAATAGATCGTTTTTGCTTAACCGAAAACTCACCAACGGCGCATCATAAAACGGTAGCCCGCGTACCTTTCCAACACCGCCGCGAATCATCGCGTAGTATACCGCCATCGTACGCCACTCTTCGCGTACGCGGACCAACGCAGTGGGATGATCAAGTAGCGTCGTAGCTAAGTACGGGGGTGTACTGATCGAACCACCGAAACTAAGCCTAGGAGCGAATTCTTTGATCTGATGCACAGGGACACCCGTGCTCTCGTTGATTTCTTCGTCAAAGCGAGCAACAACTTTGATCGTCGAGTGCATGTGTAACGAATTCCCTACATTCATGCGTAAACCGCTATTACGAAGAATATAAGGCGACTGAATCGCCCCCGCACTGAGGAATACTGTTTGCGCAATGATATCCGCGGTTCGCGTGCACAAGCGCCATCCCGATCTGTGTCTTAGTATCTTTTCAACTTGAATATTGGGAAGAAGTTTGAGCCCCGCCGCGATACCCCGCGGAATGTAGGTCTCGCTCATGGACTGCTTAACTAGAGTTCCCTCAACTTGCTTAATCCAACGGGGTACTTCAATCGACTCCCAGCCGAGCTGGTTTGCTCCCTCTTTAAGTTTCGTAGACGCTGCTGGGACCCCCGCATCAAGCAACTGCACAGAGAGGTCCTGCTCGCAGGCTTTGAAATGCGGTAGCAGATCGTCGAACGAAGAATCCCGTAAGGCGCAGTGATCGCGCCACTCCGCCAAAACATTTGCGGGCGTGCGGTGATATAAGCCTGCATTGATCTCGCTGCCGCCGCCAACACAGTTACCCTCCACATAGGCTACTTTCGGCGAACCTAAAGCAGCCGTAACACCGCCGTAACGGTATTTTTGCACCATCTCTTCAAGTGTAAAGGGTTCAACATCGCCGAGCGTAAGCAAATCGCCGCTTTCAATAAGTGTGACCTCCCGGCCACCTTCGGCCAGCACGCATGCGGTAACCGCGCCACCAGGGCCCGAGCCGACGACAGCGATATCGGTATGTATTTCGGTGGGTGGATTCACCTTCCGTGAGCCGAAACCAAAGAAAATACTGTCAGTGTTTCGTAAAATCTCACAAAATCGCGAAGGATCCCAAAGCGTGACGTTCGCCAACCAGCGACGACGCGCTGCCGACGGTGAAGAGAAAGTCGATGTACTCGCCTACCCGTCGTAAGCACGCTCCAAAAGTCGAAGATCAACGTCGCGAGGCGGATCCCGTGTCGAAGATGATCAGGCATCCGTTTATGCTGATCACACACAAACTCGATTACTGCGGACTGCACCGCCGCACCGTCTGCCCCGAAGCATTCCAACTCGCTCATCAACGTGTTGCATACGGCGCTCGCTGTCAGACGAAAGTCACAATATCGAATCATGTCCACAAATTGTCGGGCCTCAGTGGGTTAATTATAACGGATAGGCCATAGCTATTTTCGAGATCTTGATAGTGGTCGATTGTGCGTCTCAAAAACGAGGCCTAACTTTTCAACAATGCAGGACGCGGCGCCAATCTACTCGCGAACTGGGCGGCCATCGAGATACAAACGCAGATGGTCTTTGGCTTCATTCTCAAATCTAGAGTTTCCTGTCTTACGCGAGACTTCCAATGCCAGTTGCGCTACATCGACTGCTTTATCGTATTCCCCTGCCTCGGCGTACGCGGCAGCCAAGGTATCTAGCACGATATACTCTTCGCCGAAGCTGGCACGTGCCTGTTCCGCAAGTTGCACCGCTGCGCGCGCATCTCGATATTTTGCGTCTCGATGCGTGGCGCGGATCCAGGCGAGATTATTCAATGCGACCGGGTCATCGGCATCACGCTCGAGCTGCTCTTGATAATATTCAATCGCATCGCCAGTTTTTCCGATAGCCGATAACGCGATGCCGATTTTAGTCCGAATCCGCTGATGGTTGGGGTTTAGCGCAAACGCCTGCATAAAATATTGCAAGGCATCCTTAAATTTTCCGTGGCTTAGCAGTGTTTCTCCGATGTTGACCCGCATTTCCACGCGATTCGGCACGATCGCCAGCGCGCTATGCCAGTGAGCAAGCGCTTCTTCCGATCTCCCCTGAGCAGCAAGATAAACGCCGAGATTATTATGCGCGAGCCACGCACTTGGATTTTTGTCAATCACGTCGCGCCAAAGTACATCTTCGTTCTCATAGATACGCGCCTGATTCCACGTCATCGGTGCAAAAAGCAAAAGCACAATAATCAGTAACGACGGCGCAGGCACACCTTTTACCAGGAACTTCCCACTAAGCAGCTTTACGCAGGCGCTTACAGCTAATGTGATGGGCCCGATACTGGGAATGTACTGCCAATGATCGGTTACATATATCGAGTACCGCATGAAATAGATGGCAACGAAGCCGACCACCGGGCTCAATGCAATGCCGAAATAGAGCAATGCCGCTACCGGCGCACGACCAATAGCCGATCGATTAATCCAGACAGCGGCGAAAAGCACGATAGTCATGAGGGGATATAAATATTGCCACCACACAGCTAAATCCGCTTGCCAAGTTGGATAGATCAGCGTGAGCTTGTAGGGCAAAACGAGTTTGGCAAGGTAAAACCAGAATGCGCGTCCTGCGATTAATACCCTTTCTGCATAATTCAGCGACCAGACCACCCCTTCCTCGCCGATAAGTCCTTTTTCCACCCAGATCGTAATTGCTGCGAAACTCGCCGAGAGAAAAAACATGGGTATGGCACGATTAACAGTCGAGCGATCAAGGGATCCGTATCGCCACCACGACAGTACCAGGATGACCGCAGGTAATACTACAGCATGAGTTTTACACAGCAGTGCACACACAAAACACAATAGCGAAACGACGTACCAAAAAACGTTTCGGGGAGTCGGTGTGCCGTCGACTAAACCCGGGTCATAACGTAACCACGCGTGCAACGTTGATAGACAGAAGAAAACTGTTAGAAGATTGCTCCGCTCCATGAGCCAAACCACCGTTTCGGCGTTTACTGGATGGATTCCCCAAATTGCAGCCGCCAGCCAGGCGCCAGGCAATCGAAGTTTTCGCAGCAAGCGCCATAACACTACGACGTTACACACATGCAGGACCACGTTTACCAGATGAAAACCAAATGGCTCGGTGCCGAACAAGTGGTAGTCCAACCACAAACTGGTGAACATCAACGGGTAGTATTGGACCGTGGCGCCCGGCTCGGTCCAGATCCGAACTAGGCCATTCAGGTCGACCAGCGTCGGGTTATTAATTACCCAAGTGAACTCGGTCCACACGAATCCTGCTTGCAGCGCGGGTAGATAGACGAGAAATATACCCAAGCCCAACAACACCCCCGGGCCGTAACTGTGAGCAAGAGCGGTGCAGACGGCGGTATGGTCTCGCGTGGCGTTCATATACTAGGTCTCTGATTTAGCCGCGCTAACTGGATTATCGGCTCCGGCCCTGATGCACTAGGGGCGACGCCATTTTGCCGATGTCACGAGCTGCCGGGTTTGAATTTGCGCTTTAGTGCAAAAGTACGGCCCTAATTCTAAGTGGATAAAAATAGAACGACTATGCCCGCCAGCAATACTAATATGCTTGCTCGGTCCTGGGTCGCGAACACTACCGGGTCATCATGAACTTCGCCTCGCCTCGCCTTAAGCCATAATCGACTTACCCAATAGAGCAACAACGGGCACAACAACCAAATCCCCTCTGGGAACGAGTAGAGTTCACGAACATCTTCACTGTTGATATAAAGAGCCAAGACCAGCACTGCGATATACCCGCTAGCGGAACCGAGACTCATCAGCGATTCCAAATCAACCGTTTCATATCCGCGGCCGGGCACAATCTTATGGCCGAGGGATTCCAGCCGGTACAGTTCCGTGTAACGTTTAATCAATGCCAAGCTCAAAAATAAAAACATCGAGAACGACAACAACCAAAACGATAGTGCGATCTGGGTCGCAACCGAGCCCGCGATTATGCGAAATGTGTATAGGGAAGCTAATACAAGCACATCAATCATGATGCGGTTCTTAAAATAGATCGAATATGTAATGGTTATTCCACAATAAGCTCCTAATACGGCAGCAAAGCGCGTAGACAGCATAAAGGCAATTGCGAAGGCGATGACTATTAAAACCAACGCCAGAAATAGACCTTTATCGAGAGGAACCTCACCGGCCGCGAATGGTCGTTCACGTTTACTCGGATGCAGCCTGTCGGCGCGCAGATCCAAAAAATCGTTAACCAAATACGCGCTAGATGCGCACAGGCAAAAAGATATGAAGCCTAGGACGCTTTGAAAGACCAACGGGAGATTGGTTATTTCATGACCTGCAATCAACGGAACAAAGACCAGAAAATTCTTCAGCCACTGATGAACTCTCATCGCCTTCAGATAGTCGGACAATAGAGCTGGACGCTCATCAAATGTTTGAGTGACCGACGCGCAAGCTAAGGCGCGCGCCGAAATTCCCGATCCTGCATCTACTACAATCGCGTGACGGGCGCTCTTCCAGACGATCAAGTCGTCACGGGAATTCCCCGCATAGTCAAACGCCTTCTCCCCGTAACGTTCGATGAGCACCTGCGCCTTCGCATCGCCAGAAAGATTTCGGCTGCGAGTGCTGGCAATGACATCGTCGAACACGGCTAAATGTTGCGCGACCTGTTTCGCGAATATTTCATTGGCCGACGTGGCGAGGATCAGCGGTTGCCCTTGCTCCCGGCGGAACTTGATGTAGTCCAACAACGATTCTCGGAAAGGCAGGGTGGATACATCAATGCGAGTACGCATCGCGAGCTCATGCTTAACGTGAGCCTTTCCTCGGAGCAACCAAATGGGAATCACAAAGATATAAAACAGATTCTTACCCAAAAGCCCAAAGAGTGACTCTATAAGCAGATCGGATTTGAGAAGCGTTCCGTCTAGATCCACGCATAAAGGCAGATCATCCATTTTGGCGCTAGCGTGTTTGTCTCTTTCCACCATTTTTTATATTGTCGATTGCCCAGTCAATGCGCTTATGTTTTACGGACTGCAGACGCTGCGATACTTTTCGCCGGTCCAGTTTACCTCGATGATCGGATACCGGCTATACATCGAACAACGAGCGACTACAGGTTCTTGGAACGAACTTCAAATCAACGGGCGGCGGGTTGAATCGAGTAAGTTGAAGTCGCTGAAGAGTTAGCAACGCCTCGCGATGGTGAATCTGGAATGGTGCACTCAACCGCGTTATTATGCAGCACCCTAAGTAGTTGAGGGGAGTAACCTACCGAGCAACTGCGCAGAATTATTTTTATGTCACGAAAAATAGCTGCACTATCGTCCCGCTTAACGAGTCCCAAAATCCTTTTTGGATGTGACCTCCGTACGCTTGCCTTGGTACGGTGCTGTCTCGGGCTACTCATAATAGCCGACCTCATAATTCGAGCGCGCGATCTTACAGCCCACTATACCGATGGTGGCGTCCTGCCACGCGCTGCACTGCTCGGCATATTCGATGAAACCGGGGCATCGCTCCACTTAATCAGCGGTACTTTTTGGATCCAATGCACCCTTTTTCTAATAGCCGGGTCTATCGCATTTGCTCTTACAGTCGGATACAGAGCACGTACTGCGGCCCTGCTTAGCTGGGTATTGTTGATATCGCTGGATGCGCGGAACTCATATGTTTCTCAGGGCGGCGATATGCTGCTCCGTGTGCTCGTGTTCTGGGCGATATTCCTGCCAATCAGCGCACGTTACTCAATAGACGCCGCGTTGAATACCGAGGACTCTAATAACAACGCCTATTTCTCGATCGCAACAGCTGCAATATTGATTCAAGCGACATCCGTTTATTTTTTTACGGCGTTACTTAAAACGAGTCCAGTTTGGATACCAGACGGCACCGCCGTGTATTACGCATTACATAACGATACCTTAATAACGCCATTCGGAATTTGGTTGCGGCAGTTTGACGGAGTCATGCAATTGTTGACGTACTTCGTCTGGTACCTCGAACTAGCAACACCGCTACTCTTATTTGCCCCGATCTTCCATCTTCAAATTCGACTCATCGGTTTGTTCTTATTGATCGCCATGCACATTGGCTTTTTCGTGAATATGGATATCGGATTATTTCCAATGATCAGCATAACGTCTTTGTTGGCGTTTACGCCCGGATCGATCTGGGATTGGATAGAGGCCCGGGTCCGGACACCCGAGCGAACTGGTATCAAGATGTTCTATGATGGTGATTGCACGTTCTGTCGTAAGATCTGCCTGCTACTCCGCACCTTCCTGTTGCCATCGGGGATTCCAATCACGCCCGCCCAATCAGACGCCGCGATCTTCGAACAAATGCAGACGCACAACAGCTGGGTAGTGCTCGACCATGAGAATAAAAGCCACGTCCGCTGGCCTGCGGTTGCCCTCGTTTTTCGTCGCTCAGTACTCTTCGCGCCGCTTGGCATTCTATTCTCGTCGCGCGCACTCGCGGGGTTGGGAGACCGTATTTATGCCTGGGTCGCACGTAACCGCGCAGCGCGAATTACCGCTGTTCTATTGCCGTATCGGCGCCTAAGGCATGAACTGGATTGGCTCACAAGTACCGTCGTTGGTTTTTTGTTATTCAGCATCGTATGGATAAATTTTGCAAGCCTCGACTCATTCTCGTACCCGCCACCGCAACAAATTAAAAATATAGCGAGCACCTTACGCCTACGACAAAATTGGAATATGTTTGCGCCAGGGCCTTCGAAGGGTGGCCCGTGGTTTGTGGCACGCGGGGAGTTATTCGACGGCATGCCGGTGGACCTGTATCTCGATAAGTTAGCCGAACCTACCTGGCGCAAATGGGACTACTTGCCAGTGAACAATTCGACATTTCGACGGCGCAAATTCTTCGCACGCCTTGCAGTGGAGAAAACGATCAAGCTTAGACCCTATTACGTACAGCATTTATGCCGCGTTTGGAATCGTGAGCACCAATCTCCACTTAAATCAATTACGCTCCATATGACCATGGAGTGGACTCAATTGGAGCACCAACCAGCGAAACTAGATGAGCACTTGCTATGGCGAGCGGAGTGCGGAGAAGATCCAGAGGCTCAAATCAGGGCGCTAATGGACGGCACAATGCGAACAACGTCGATCGAAGACTAGTCCAGCTCGATATTCGCGCGGGCGAGTTCCGCCAGTCTTCCTTCCGGTTCCAATTGTAAGCACCGTTCGAGCGTCGCTGCAGCGGATTCATCCGCTACTGCGGCCAATACGATACCCAAGTGGCATACGATTTCAACATTGTCCTGTGATTTTGCCCGCGCTGCAGACAAGTGTTCGACCGCTTCCGCGTTGCGACCATTCAAATGTAATATCCAACCTAATGTATCTTCGACCACGGCCATCTGTGGCGCTATTTCAAAGGCCTGCTCGGCGTAACTAAGCGCCTCTTTGCTTCGCGTCGGGTCGCTTGCAAGCAAGTTCGCAAGATTGTTTAGGCTACCGAGCTTAGTCGAATTATCCGACAATAGGGAAAGATAGATGGACTCTGCTTTGTCTGGTGTGCCGAGCTGTTCGTTGATGCTCGCCGACTGAAATAATAAAACCGATGCGGACGGATGAGTGCGCAGCGCCTCTTCATTAACCCTCAAGGCCTGCGTTAGATCGCGTTCAGCAATCAAGGCGCCTACCCTCTCTGTCCATGCGTCAACCCTATCCGGATACCGATCCGTCGCGATCGAAAGCTGGTCGCGCGCTTCACCAAGATCGCCAGATCGCAAAGCGATCCTCGCCGACAAAAGTAAAGTCTCCAGGGTCCGCGTTTCCTTATGCGCAGGCGCTAGCACCTCGGCGGCGACCTCGCTATGTCCGTCGCGCAACAATAAATCGACAAGATCCAAACGGAGCGGATGATTTGCGCTCAATTTCGGTGCCAATTCGCGCGCGACCTCCACGCCGGCAGCCGAGTCACCCTTCTCGATGAGGGTAACGGCGAGCTGGTATCCGAAAACGGGGTTATCCGGACTATCGCCAAATAATTTTCTAAGTGCTTCGGCCGCAGGCTCAATCGAACCTTCAAAACGGTCGGCCAAGGCGGTGTAATAGGTCACATCAGTGGCATCAGCGCCGCGTTCCTTCCACACCGCAAGCGCGCTGCGCACAGTCGCTGCGTCCCGCTCTGCAACCGCTGCACGAAGCGTTGTAACAAACAACGCTGTTGGCGCATCGGTCGTCGACACTGAGGCGAGTATATGCTTGACTGCTTCTGGTTTTCCCGTTCGGATCAGGAAATCGGCGAACGCTTGGTGCGCCGGACTAAACTGAGAAGGTGTGAGACCCACCCATTGCTTATAATGGCCCACCGCCTCGTTGAGCTTACCTCGCGACTCTGCGATGCGGGCTAAGTAGCGCAAGGCAAAACCATTCGCTGGATCACTTTGGATGGCCTGCGACAATTGCACTTCGGCTGCGTCGAGCTTGCCTTGCGCCAACAGTGCGCTGCCGTATTTAGCCTGCACAATTGACGACGACTCATTCGGCATTAACGCCAGAGCGCGCTCGAACGCCTCAATTGCACCGGCGGGGTCATTTTCGATGAGCTTTATTGTGCCATCCACCTCCCACAGTGTCGCGTTAGCAGGATGCAATTCGCGCAAGCTCGCGAGACGTTCCTTCGCCAAGTCTAGATCGCGCGCGTCAACTGCGGCGGTTAGCTCGGCAAGATCGGAAGCACTTAAGACCGGTCCTGGAAATATAGGAAATTCCCTTTCAGTGAGGGGCGAGATCCCCGATTCATCGAAGTCCGGCAAGGCCGTATCCTCGGTACCAGACTCAAGGCTATCAACCGTCACGGCATATCCGACAAGCGGCAACGATGCCAACGTCACCATCAAGCAGATAGAACGGTAGCGAACGTACAATTGCGAAACAAACATCCGGGGTAGGCCTGTCTAGTTGGGGTCAGCCATTTTATACAACGTCGTCCGTTCTAGAAAGCACGGAGCGTGGAGTCGATGTCCGATACGAATGGACGCCGAAGGGTTCGACGTCATCTTTGGGTAACAGGGAGTAGCGGGTTGGAGACTAGTGAGGGTCGTGTCCTGGCGGATTTTAGCGGGGTCCGAGGACCCCGCTAAAGTCACTTACAAGCTCACAATCTGTGATCGATTTTCAATATGGTTATGCCTACACGCTAGCGAGCGGTGCGACGTCGTCGCATTGCCGCGATGAGCCCAAGCCCAAGCAGGGTAACCGTGCCCGGCTCTGGCATATCCGTTGAACCCGTCGTTGTAATGATATCGTCCACGATCATCCCGTCGCGCAAACCAATCGAAACGTCTTGCATCCCGTCCTTTAGTTCCATCACGGTAAACGCGGGAGCAGCCCCAGAGAAGGCATTGTGGGTTGGGCGGCCATTCATTTGGGCAGCCGTCATACCGATCTGCGCGGCGCCAGCTGCGGTTGCCGTAAAGCCGCTAGATCCTGACAGTGGTGCCGTCGAGGTTGTGGCGCCCGGCGGGAGAAAATCATAGTAGTTGGCCTTGCCAACGCCTGAGTTCGCAAAAATGTCGCCGCCGGCGTTAAAGAAAGTCGCTATCGCCCCAGAATACAAGTTGAATTCATCGACATCGTCCTGAGTGTGCGCCGGGGCCCACGGGTAGACGATGACATCAATACCAACAAGCGCCGCGGCAAATGCGGCTTCGTCAGCCACGGTGGTCAAATCAAGGGTCGTCGTTGTGCCGAATCCGGCCGCGTCATAGCGGCTTGTCGGGTTCGTAACGCCCCCGTTAATATAGAGGATATCGTAGTCGGCACGGGCTATCTCGCCAGCGAGAGGCGATGGGCCTCCGCCGCGTAAGTAGTCCAAAATCGCGACATCGTAGCCATCCTGACCGCCATGAAGCAGGATGTCGTGCCCCGTCAGGAACACGCTGCCAGCGAACGCCGAAGGCATGCTTAGTGCTGCCGCGAGTCCGATTAAAATTCTTCTGAGATTCATTTCTAATACTCCTTCGAGCTATTTAATCAACCAGCTAATGTTAAGTCTTGGTGTCTACAAAGCAATTCGCGTGCCAAATTAAAATACTGTTTGAAAAGAGCAGCTTACGAATTGTCGAGTTTTCATTTGTCAACGATCTTTACACCGTTTTTACCGACCAAGTGTCCTTCAAGGTGTTGCAGAAAGGAGTTTTTATCTTTTATTACAATAAGTTACTTGCGAAAATAGACCAGAATTACTGTGTAAAATATTTTGACAGGTTTATTCAATTCGGTTCCCTAGCTTCACCGAATTCAATTTCACATAAAATCCAGTCTTTAAAGACCGTGATGCCACGGTAAAAACACAGACTCGCTGAGCGGCGTGATCGGCCACTAGAGCACCCATTTACGGCGCCGTGTATGCAATTCGGAATGATTCCCGAAAATCCGCTAGCACAACGACGACCGTAAGCTGCCAGACCGATTTCTGCCACTCGCCGAAGCCCATTCGGCGCTACAATAGCAGTCTCAAGGTCGCCAATGTTGGCAAATTACCGCAGCACTCGCTCAAATCGAAGGTTAGCCATTATGAAAAACATGATCCGCACGAATTGTCCGCGCGATTGTTATGACGGATGCGGCATGCTCGTCGAAATCCGTGACAATGCGGCACCGCGCATCCTCGGCGACCCCGATCACCCCGTCTCTCGCGGGCGACTCTGTAGTAAATGCGCCATCGCCTATAACGGGGTGTGGCAGGATCCGACGGCGAGATTAAATTATCCATTGCGTCGGATCGGCAACAAGGGCGAGGCAAAATTTGAACGCGTCTCCTGGGATGCAGCATTGGAAGCGATCGCGACCAATCTAAATCGGATCATTGAGCGCGACGGCGCTGAAGCGATCCTGCACACACATTACTCGGGCACGCTGTCGCTGCTCGCCTATAAGTTTCCGGATCGCTTTTTCAACCACGTAGGCGCCTCCGTTGTCGATCCGGATAGTATCTGTAACGCCGCAGGTCACGTTGCTTGGGGCCTACAATTCGGGAATTCGGTAAAGGGATTCGATCCTCGGACGTCTAAGGATTCCAGCTGCATTGTGGTGTGGGGGGCAAACCCATCGCATTCGGCACCGCATGCACATGAACATTGGCTGGTTGATTCCCCTGCGAAAGTGATTGTGGTTGATCCGATACGCTCCGAATCTGCTGCAAGCGCGGACTTACACCTGCAGTTGCGGCCAGGCTCGGATGCGGCGCTCGCTTATGGCCTACTCCATGTGCTCCGTGATATGGGTAAGTTCGATCAGGATTACATCGATGCACACACGCTTGGCGCCGATGAAATCGCGTCAACGATCGACAGCTGCAATCCACAATGGACCCACGCGCAGACCGGGGTCCCGGTCGAGTCCATCATGCGGGCAGCGGAATTATATGCGGCCGGGCCCGCGCTACTGTGGTGCGGCCAGGGATTGCAACGCCAGCCGACCGGCGGCAACGTCATGCGCGCGGTCGGTCTGCTGCCGAGCCTGACCGGCAATGTCGGTAAGCCCGGCGCTGGCTTCTGCTACATGAACTACACCCCGGCTTTCGCCGGCATCGATTTGGATACCCTCGGCGGCACCAACCTCGTCAAGCAAGCGGGTAAAACCGTGAGCCACATGGACCTCGCCGTGCGACTAGCGGACCGCAACGAGTTCAAGGCAATGCTGTCGTGGAACACTAACCCGCTCGCCTCTGCCGCCGATCAAGGTGCGTTACGTACAGCATTTGCCCGCGAAGATCTTTTCACCGTGGCCATCGATTGTTTTCCAACAGACACCACTGCCTACGCCGATATCGTGTTACCGGCCGCAAGTTTTCTTGAGTTTGACGATGTGACCTTCAGTTATTTTCACCTACACATGGGCGCCCAAGCTAAAGTGAACGAGCCGGTCGGTGAAAGCCTGCCCAATCAGGAAATTTTTCGACGCCTTGCCGCAAAGATGGGTTTAACCGAAGCCGCACTGTTCGAGGACGACAAAACACTGATCGATCGCATGATGACGGAAATGAATACCGGATTCGATTTCAGTGAATTGAAATCACGCGGCCATTTTTATCTCAGCGACGAGCCGATGCCGATGTATGCCGACGGGAAATTTGAGACCCCAAGCGGCAAGATAGAAATCGCCTCGCAGGCGGCCGAGAAACAGGGTTTACCCAGAACACCGCAACCCTTCGTCGATGCGCCGACTCAAAATGGGCGCTTGCGTCTGCTAACCCCGGCGTCGAAATGGCGGCTGAATGACTCCTACGCGAACGATCCGCATATTGCGGAACAATCGGGACCTGCCAACGTGCGACTCAACGGCACTGACGCTGCTCGCATTGGGGTTTCTGATGGTGCGCAATTGCGGCTGCGCAACGAAAGTGGCGCGATCGAACTCGTGGCCCGCATCGATAATGACGTGCTTCCGGGTACGGCTGTGTCGTACAAAGGTCGTTGGCCATCACTCGAAGGTAATGCGATGAACGTGAATGTTGTTCACACCCCAGTGAAAACCGACATGGGTGAGAGTTCGAGCGTACACGCCACTGAGGTGATTGCCGAGCCGGTTTGAACCGCGGACCTGCAACCCGCAAGCCACCACCATATTTAATTGCGGGAGCCCGATTCCTCGAACGACGCAACTTCTTGCCATGCGTTACCGACGAAGCCAGACATTAAGTAGACCTCCGCCTGCCCTTCGAGCCGCATGTAACGGAGTATTCCGTCAGGTGCCTGTTGGCCGAATCTTGCACTGAGAACAGGTCCGCTGATAGTCGACAATTCTATCGCGACGAGCGGACGTTCAAGACCGAACGGGTCACCATCGACATCCGCGATTTCTTCTGGACGCAATATTCGCACTGGTGCCGCCGTACGCATGAAGGTGATTGCGCGTTCCAACTCACTCGCTTGCGTCATATTTAGTGGCGCATTTATTGATGCGTCATACCATTTAGCGTTGCGCCGTTGATAGCGCCGCCGATCGCCCAGCCTAGTTACTTCGATCTCGACGATATCGTGTGGTGCTGAATGCAAAACGCCATCGCTTACAGCCTGGATCAGATTCTCATGTGTTGGTTCGGAGCCGCTATAAAACATCACCAGTAAATAGCCGAGAGCAACCAGGGTTATCAACCCGTCTTTGGACGCACACTGGTCGGCCGTCAACGGCGTTGCCACCAGACGAAAGCGCCGAGACCCGCGATCAATCCGGGCAGCACAATTACGAGCCAAACGACAAACAGGCGCCGCTGCCGGTTAGTCAATTCCACGGTTTCGGGCACGGGGATGCGTGCGCTGATCGCCCCACTACCCTCATCTCGAGCGAGCCAACGCACCATCGCGAGGGCGATGCGATTGTTCGACATATAAGGATAAAACGAATTCGTTGCGAAATCCGCGTCACCAACGATGATTGCGCGGAACTGCCCGGCACTTGCATCTCCAAAGCTGCCACTGCTGGCAGCGGCAAGTAGATGCGGGCCTTCACCACCGTCAACATCATGTTGATGTGCATGTTCAATGCTTTCGCTGTCGCTGTGATCCGAAATGGATTGCCGGTAGCTTTTATTGCTGCTGTAGAAAAGCGGCGACAAACTGATACCGCCTGCCGGCGTCATCCGAACAAGTGATCGTGCCCCTGGGTAGAACGTGAAGGACATGCGCTCGGTTACCGTGTGCGATTCATAGGCTGTTACGGCAACCATTTCTTGATCGGCTGCATAGTGGAGCGCCGGATCGATAACCACGTCCTGCTCAACACGAAGTCCGAGCCGCTTAATGATTCGTGCGTGCTCAGCGCTGATCGGAAAGCCGATGTCATACAGCAACAAGGCGGAACCACCAGAGTCGAGGTATTGCGCCAGCGCCGAACTTTCGAGTGCCGCATACGCCGAGCGGGGCCCCGCATCGATCACGACTCGGCAACTTTTATCAATCACCCCGGCGACTGCCGGCAAGATGACGCGTATGTCATAACCTAAAGCCTCAAGCGAACGTCGCAGCCGCCCTACGCCATGACTCGTAGTCTCAATCACCGCGTCAGCCGCACCGTGCGCGTGATCCATGCCATGGCCGCCAAGGTTCTCCGCGTGGGTGTGGAATTCATAGTTATCACTCGGATATTGGCCATGGCCGTCGAGAAAGCAAATTTCGATCCGGCGCTCGCGCAGTACGCGTTGAATGCCGATGGCGATGTCGATCTCATCTGTGCTGTGGATCATTAATCGACGGCCATCGGCCTCAAGCAACGCCGCGTTGTAGATTTTTAGCCCAGCTGATTGGGCCAGGCTTGGATGAACGTCGGGATCAACGGTGGAGACGCTAAGTAGACGATTGTGCTGCGCTAAAAGTTCGACGATACGCCGCGCGCGCTTCCCTTCCGGATCGGAGGCACGATAAAAATATGTCAAACGAACGGGGCGCTCTAGCGACGCGATGACTTCAAGTGCATTTGGATCAGGCGTGAAGACACGTTCACTGGTGAGATCAAAATGCTGGTCATGTCGGGTTAACGCGGCGCTGGCAAGAACGGCGACCGTGGCAACGAGGCCAAGGGCGGCGATCCCCACGCCGATGCGCAACTTCGGACCTCGGCGCTCCAACACCAACTCGGACAAGCGTAAGCCCACAACGAATAACCCGAATATCGCAAGCAGCCAACCGCCGAACCAAATGATATTGCTAGCCACCTCGAGCGTACTTCAACGCCGCGCCAATGCGCTCACGCATGCGAGGATCCCGAGTAGCGTGAACGTTAAAAACGAACCAAAATCCGAAAGGTAAACCGCGCCCGTTGCAAACGGCATGAAGCGTGCATCTAAAGAGAGTCCGATCGCCATCTGGTCAAACGGTGCGGGTAACAGAACCCCAAGCACTTCTGCCATCCACAACAGTAAGAACAAGCCGATCGAGAGTACCCCCGCGACCATTTGGTTCGATGTCAGTGCAGAGATCGCAAGTCCCACGGCAATCAGCGCACTGGACAACATAAATAAACCGATATAACCACTAATGATTGGCCCCCAATCAGGCTCGGCGACAAGCTCGAGCGCAATCGGATAGGCCAGCATCAGACATAACAGAACAGCGACTAGGCTCAGGCTCGCAAGAAACTTCCCAAGTACCACGGCGAGATCGCTGACCGGCGTACTCATTAACAACTCCAAGGTACCGCTACGGCGCTCTTCAGCGAACTGGCGCATGGTTAACAAGGGAACGGTTAGAATCAACAGCAACGCCGCTTGAAACAACATCGGCACGAGGCTCAAGCCGCGCGTGTGGAAGAGCTGAGCACAAAATGTATAACCCATTAGTAGACTAAACACTGCAATCACCGCATAGGCGATCGGCGAATAAAATATCGCTGTCATTTCTTTTTGATACAGTACGACCAACGGAGTGGTACGGCGAAACTTACCCATGTCCTTCATCACTCGTTGACGCCCTGTCGAGCACACGCCTTACTTCTCGACCCGCACAAGACGGATGTGCGGTGCCGCGGCGGACAAGTCTGGGGGCGTTTTTCGTCATGGGGCGCCCGTCAGTTCTAGAAAACGCGATTCTAGGTCCACCGGGCTTGACCCGCTTGTTTTCAAATCATCGATTGCGAGCAGACGGCCATCGAGTAAAAACGCAGCGCGATCAGCTAGTTTTTCGATCTCACTGAGAATGTGTGAGGTCACCAACACTGCGTGATCGCCAGCGAGCCTCAAAATGAGCTCCCGACACTCGATGATCTGTCGTGGGTCGAGCCCATTTGTCGGTTCATCAAAAATGAGTAGCGGTGGATCATTAAGCAACGCTTGGGCGATACCAAGCCGCTGCCGGTAACCCCGGGACAGCTGGCGTATCGATTGACGGCGAACGTCGGCAAGACCCATATCACTGCAGACCCGCTCAATTGCATCATTGCGATGACTAATGGGCATTCCTTTAAGGCCCGCCATCATCTTTAAGAATTCTTCAACTCGCATCGTATCGTAGAGCGGCACATCTTCGGGAACGTAACCAAGGTGCGCGCGGGCAGCGCTGCCATCTTTAATCACATCGTATCCCGCTACGGTCGCCGTGCCGGCGCTTGGGCGCTGGTAACCCACTAACATGCGTAAGATCGTGCTCTTACCAGACCCATTAGGACCGAGTAATCCAAGCACTTCGCCTGAGTTGATTGCGAACGAAACGTTATCCACGGCCAAGCGCCGGCCGAAGCGCTTGGTTAGTCCCGATGCGATGACGAGTGGTGAAGCCACGGTCCTAGTTGATCAGGGTCCACATAGGCACTTACAGCGCCGGCAAAATTCGTTCCGACGATGCATCTATCGCACAGTGACCGTGGCTGAAATGCAGGAGTCCTTAGTCGTAGTACTCCGGTGCTTTTTTGTAGGCCTTAAACACGTCCGGATCGTGTGACGTAAAAAAGTCCGCGCCTTCACTTGCCATCATGTATCTGATCCATTCGTAACCACGCATAATCCCGGCAGGATCGTATGCAAGTGCGATGTTCGGCGGGATACTCTTAGTTACGTTTTCACGAAAATAGGCGGCGTCGCCGGTTAAGATAACGGTCCCTGTATTTGGCAAGCGCACAACTAGCATTTGACCGCCCTTGGTATGTCCACGTGCACGTTTTACGATTATGCTGCCGTCGCCGAAGATATCCAGGTCTGATTCTTCGAGAACCAGCATTGGGATCGCATTCGGCTTTTTCTCGCCGACACCTGATCGCAATTCAGCTACGTCACCCGGAATAAAGGCGCCGGCGAAGGGTTCGTCGGGAAACATGGCGTACTCGATCTCGTCGCGCTGAATGATTAAAGTCGAATTCGGAAACTTGCCGACGTTACCACCGTGATCCAGATGCATGTGGCTTACCACAACGTAAGTAATATCATCCGGTTTCATATCGATCCGGGCGAGTTGTGATTCGATCGAAACTTCCGGTGTGTTCACTGGTTTTAGTGCGGCGAAATTCGGTCCCCAATAGCTCGGGTCGTCGATGATCTTGTCATTATTACCCGTGTCGAACATGACGTTGCCCTTCGGGTGCTTAATCACGAACATCGCCACCGGGATCCGGATCTGCGGCTCCATGGGTGCTAAATTCTGAAGCGCACCCTTTCCAAGGGATAAAGAGCCGGAGTTCAACACGTACAGACGCATGCCCGCTGGCGATTCTGCAGCTACCGGAATAACGATGCTTGCGCACCAGAGGGCAATCGCGAGACGCGACGTTTTACTCAACTTCATTTCTCTCCCCTATTGATAAATGCGGTAGCGCTGGCTACTGGCGGCTTATTGTGCACATATGTAGTCACGACGCAAAGTCTAGCCGGCGCTAGCGTCTTGTTGTGATCCAGATACTTATCGCCGCCAGACAAGCAGGCGATTGTTCGCCGGCATTTCGATGTCTTCAACCAAGACCAGCCCATTGGTCTCGGCCAGCTCGTTCACGGCTTCAAAATCCCGGATCCCGGAATCGCTGTCATTACGCTTGATAAATTCATCAAGCCGAATATTGCCGTCGCTCGTAAACCGGCCGTCATAGTTAAACGGTCCGTAAATCAGGAGCAGCCCATCGGGATTCAGCACATCACCGATGCGGGCAAACAAGGCCTGGACCGATCGCCAAGACATAATATGGACCGTGTTCGCAGTAAAGACCGCCTCGGTTGATCCGATTGGCCACTTCAGTGCATTGACATCTAGATCCAGTGGCTGAAGTACATTTGTGAGTCCCGACGCCGCTATCCATGCGCGAATGCCCGCGTGCTGAGACGGTAGGTCCGAAGTTTGCCAGCGTAGATGCGGTAAATTCTCGCACATGTAGACGGCATGCTGGCCCGTACCGCTGCCAATCTCCAAGACGTCAGCGGCGCCGTTTAAGTAATGCCGCAGGACCGCCAGTATCGCGTCTTTGTTTCGTTCGCACGACGGCGCAAACGGCTTCGATTCATCCATACCATTACTCAACTCTGTTTACGATAGTCGCGATAAATGTTCTGCGCCCATTGGTAGAATAGACGCTCTTTTTGTCCATCAAAAAGCCCCGTGATTTGCGCTGGCATTGCCCACTCATCGGTCCAAAAATGGAATAACAGCGCGGCCGCGGTCAGGTCGGCCCGGCTGAACTGCGGTCCGGCGAGGAATTTGTGGTCTTTCAAGCGCTCATCGAGTCGATCGAAGGTCACCAGGAGTTGATCCCGGGCCGCCTCAGCAGCCGCGGCATCTATCCCCATGGTTTTTTTCATTGCTCGCTTTAATCCTCGAAAGCTAAAGAAATAATGCATGCGACCCCACCACGGACCATCATGCAACAAAAACGCAGTGATCGATGCGCGATCGAGAAACGCATAATGATAAAAATACACACGCAAGGGCACGCCTAGATTGCGGTCGAGGAATCGCTCCCATTCGTGCGCCATGGATGCATCTTGGCTATTGGTTGGGGTCAAGGGTGGATGTCGCGCGGATATTTCGAGATGAGAGATGATCTCGGCCGACCCTTGCACGATTTTGGCGCCATCGACAAGGATCGGCACCGAAGTTTTTTTTGCAATCTTGCGGGTGACCTTACGGTGCGGCCCCGGGATCAAATTAACTGATTGATAATCCACACCCTTGTGATCGAGTGCCCAACGCGCTTTTTCGCAATAGGGAGAAGCAGCAAATTGATACAGCAGGGCCATGCGTCAACTCGAGGCGATACCGATGAAGCGGACGCCACGAGTATAGCGCCGCGCACCGTATTGCATCCATCAAACGTCGGAACAAAAAAAAAGGCCCCGTCTAAAGGGCCTTTAGGTTCTAGTTCTTAGATCTTGGTTATTAGTTTACTTAGGCTTTTCCATTTTCGCGCCGGCGGCGTTGGACCAGTACGACCCCGCCAAATGCGCAGCTTAGTAGCGATAGGCTTGACGGTAGGGGTACCGCAGCCACTGGCGGGACCGCGGAGAAGCCGGTAACACTCGTCGTTGCCGCGCCGAAGATACTGTCGCGTGAAAAAGCGCGGAAACCAAACACGTCGCCCGTCAGTACGGCAAACGTAACGCCCGTGCCACTCTGGGCGTCGAGCCCGGTATTGACGGTCAATTGCGTAAAAGTACCGTTCACGAGATAACCAAAGGGGTCCCAGTTAGCGCCGTCAGTGTCGCTGGTCAAATAATCCCAATCGAAGGTCACGGTCAAGTCCGACAGGGCCGTTATGGTGAAGTCTGTGAATGAAGCACCGCCGCCGCCGTTACTGCTGGTTAGCGATACGTATCCGACACCGCCGTCGACGATACTCCCGCCATCGAGTGCCTGCGTCCACAACCCAAAGGCGAAATCACCGGAAAAATCGGCGTAGGCAGGTGCGCTAAATGCGAAGCTCAGTAATGCAGCCTTTATTAAGTTTTTCATCGTTCCATCTCTCTCAGTCAAATTCGATATTTGCCGGGTCGAGCTTTTCCCGCTCGGCCTGCGTTTGCATTGACTGTAGTTTTAGATGGTGGCTCGGTTTTGAACCAGGTCGGATCCGATAAGGTGTGAACGCGGTCCGATTTACCGGCTAGTTTGTCGAAGAGGTCACACTATAAGCAGTATAACTTATTGTTTTTAAACAAATACTTAACACTTAGTAACAATTGAAAGACGCTTCAACAGCATCCAATTGGACGTAGAAGTTGATTGCTCGAGGGTAACTAGCGACGCGCCGAATAAGCGCGTTTAGGGACAAATCGGCCGGGGAAGACGTTGCACCCACCCCGGCCGGAGAACATCAAATTTAGTGGGTAATTAGCGGGTCCATGCCTTGAGCTTTGTCGATCCAGTCTTGCACTACGGACTGGCTGGGGCAGGCATTTGCAAGGTTCTTGGCGTCATTCACCTCTTTCATCTTCGCCGCGAGATTCTCAGCATTGCGCTGGCGAAGCTCTTTGATCGTATCGACACCGGAGGCATGCAAGATCTCGGCGTATTGACGTCCGATGCCGTTGACTCGCATGAGATCCGCCATATTCGCCCAGGACAGCAGCATTGATTCGCTGATGCCCGTCTTCGTCGCCGCGGTCTCGCGTCCTTTAGCATCGCAACATAGTTTGAGAAAGTCATCGGTCGTGTTGATACCGGCGTCGTTTAGTTTCGCCGCGTATGCGGGTCCTATACCTTCAATTTCGTCAATCTTATAAGCCATTAATCGGTCTCCTCCAGATTCATTATTCGTACGGTCCTTATGGCGCCCCGATGATCTACGAGCGCTGTCGCTGAGGCGGGGATTATGCGACTTCTAGGCCGTTCAATCCAGAGCGACGGGTTCGGCACGAGAAAATGGGATCGGGAATACTTTTCGGTCGGTTTTGGATCCGCTTCGGCCTAGGGTACAGTTGAAAATTATCGGCAATTTATGCACGAGTATCGCGCCAAAATGGCGTTACGGGGACACAGCGAATGAGCAAAGAGGAAGGCATCGCCTTATTAGTAGGCGGCGCAGAGGGGAAGCATGTCTCCCAGTTGGGCCGAATGGCAAACCGCCATGGCCTGGTAACTGGAGCAACCGGCACTGGCAAGACGGTGACCTTACAAATCTTGGCGGAAGGCTTCTCACGCATGGGTGTTCCAGTCTTCGCTGCCGACATTAAAGGTGATCTGTCTGGAATTGCCGAGAGCGGCAAACCGCACCCCAAGGTCGACGAACGGGTTCAACGCATTGGCATAGATGACTTCGCCTTCCGAGGCAGCAGTGTCGTATTCTGGGATCTGTTCGGAAAGACCGGGATCCCCATACGACTCACGATTTCTGAGATGGGTCCCCTGCTGCTATCGCGCTTGATGAACTTGAACGACACGCAGACTGGGGTGATGTATGCCGCGTTCCGCATTGCGGACGATAATGGCTTGCTGCTACTCGACCTAAAAGACCTGCGATCGATGCTGGTTTGGGTCGGTGAAAATGCGAAAGAGCTAAAACTCGAATACGGCAACATCTCGGGTGCTAGCATCGGTGCGATCCAGCGACGCCTGCTGACGCTGGAAGAACAAGGAGCTGATAAGGTCTTCGGCGAGCCGGCGCTTGATATCGACGATCTGATGGTCACCGATGAAGATGGTCACGGCGTTATTAACATCCTCGACGCAACGCAGGTAATCGCTAAGGCGCCGGATCTCTATGCCTGCTTCCTGTTTTGGTTGTTATCCGAACTATTCGAAGAATTGCCCGAACAAGGCGATAGCGAAACGCCGAAATTCGTGTTGTTTTTTGACGAAGCGCACCTATTATTTGACTCCGCACCGCCGTCACTGCTGGATAAAGTTGAGCAGGTTGTACGGTTGATTCGCTCAAAAGGCGTCGGGGTGTATTTCGTCACCCAGAGTCCACTGGATATACCGGAATCCGTCTTAGGTCAGCTTGGCTTAAAGATCCAACACGCACTGCGTGCCTTTACACCGAAAGATCGGAGAGCAGTTAAGTTAATTGCAGAATCGTTCCGCCCAAATCCCAAGCTTGATACCGTGCAGGTCATCACTGAGCTCGGCACTGGTGAGGCGCTCGTTTCAGTACTGCAAGGCAAAGGTGATCCAAGTCCGGTGGAACGCACCTTGATCCGTCCGCCATGTTCAAAAATCGGGCCAATCACTAAGGCCCTACGCAATCAGATCATCGCCTCGAGCGATCTTGCGGAGCGCTATCGGGAGTCGGTCGATCGGGAATCGGCCTATGAAAAATTAAAAGCTCGCGCCGAAGCTAAACAGGCTGGAGTAGCTGAAGAGAAAGCAAAATCGGCGGCGAGCAAACCGAAACGTTCCAGTAATCGTCAATCGATCGGCGAGGCCATGGCCAAAAGCGTGGTGCGCGCGATTGGCAGTAATATCGGGCGTCAACTGGTCCGCGGCATTATGGGCTCCCTGTTCGGCAAACGCTGAGGACGGACTAAGCCGGACTATCGATTGAGACCGGCTCTCCGTGAGTCCCATCCGTCAGCGCGTGAACTCTACACTGATTCGGCACCTTCGCTGCCCTTCCCACCCAACCACCTTGCATCGCATCGCATCCCATTTCTCGTAACCATTGGGCTTGCGCTGCAGTGGCTACGTTGAAGATCGTCGTTTCAACGCCCATGCTGTGTGCCATCGCGATAATCGCACGCCCCATCGAACGATTACCGTCGGCGACATTCACCGCTTCAACAAATTTCCGATCGAGCTTTATCCGCCACACCGGCAGTTCGCTGAGATCAACTAATGAGGAATAACCGGTGCCAAAACGGTCGAGCACGATCCGGATCCCGAGGTCGTGGAGCCTGCGCACGTTCTTGCGGCATTCCTCATGTTTCAAGATCGCACCAGTCTCAGAAAACTCAAATTCGAGCACGCCATCCGGGCAATCGTAGCGTCGCAGTATCTCACTGACGTTGTCGACGAAATTCGGCTGCTGCAGCAGCAACAAAGAGATATCTAAACTTATCCTAATGTTGTTACGACTACTCCATCGGTGCTCTGCGATTGCGGCACATGCCTTCTCGATCGTCCACAATCCAAGTTCACACACTAGGTTGCTGGACTCGGCGACTGCAAAGAACTCCGTGAAGGGGATTTCACCGTCCCGATGTGGCCAACGTAATGATACTTCATTGCTTATAATTCGCCCTGATGTCGACGCCACAATCGGGACAAACTCAAGGCGCAGTTCGTCGCTCCGGATCGCCCGATGCAACTCGCTCTCAATCCATAGACGTCGCTGAATCGTATCGTTCAAGGCGGCGGTCGCAAAGCAATACTGATTTCCCGGTCGCGCCTTAGCCTCGTACATAGCCGCATCTGCCATACGCATGAGATCGGATACGGTTTGACCATCATCCGGATACAGTGCGATGCCAATACTTGCACCGATATTGACCTCTTGAAAACCAACATCGATTGGCGTTGAGAGCATATCTAAAAAGCGTCTCGCAACTGTCGCGGCGCCATCCGCGTCGTCGAGATCGCATAGCACCAGCGTAAATTCGTCGCCCCCGAGTCGGGCAGCGAGTGCCCCAAGGCCTTGATCCAGTTTTGCCGTAATGTCAGAGGGTCGCACATGCTGTTCGAGACGCTCCCCTACAGTTTTCAGCAGCCGATCGCCGACGGCATGGCCGAGCGAATCATTCACCCGCTTAAAGCCGTCGAGATCGACGAACATCATGGCTACACATGATTGCCTGCGTTTTGCATCCTTCAATTTCTGGGCACACAAATGCTCAAACCCAGCACGGTTAGGTAGTCCCGTTACGTGATCAATAAAGGCTAGCTTTTCTGCCCTTTCGCGTTCTATTTGGCGCATACGTACGTGCGAGAGCTGCACTGCCACATGGCCAAGCAAGGTCTTTAGTTCATCGTCGAGTGTGATTGGAATGCGACTAAAAAATTCAAGTACGAGCTCAACCCGACCGCCAACTTCTACCGGCCAGCTAAGCGTACACACAGGCCCGTTCGGTAGCGGTTCGGCAAAACGTGGATCAGTCGCCAAATCAAGGTCAAGGATCGGCGCCACCGTTTTTGCCGAGATAGCGGCACTTATAACATCCGCAGCGCCGCTGAGGTCGTCGGTCCGTGCTGCCAATTCGGACCATTCCGAATTTTCACTGAATTGCCATATACCACTGCTCAACAGCCCGTGCTCACTGGTCACATGCCAAATGTGACCAGCGCCCCATCCATTTGCTTCGCACAATAGTGACAGGCATGCTGGGCACGCTCGCTCAAATGCCAAACTCCCATTGGCTATCGCCGCGGAGTCTGCCAGTAGGCCGGCTAGGTAGGCATCGCGTTTCGATTGCGCGACCGTAACGTTTAATTGCGCTTCGAGTACACGTTGGCGCGCAATCCAAAATGAAAATAGTACTGCGACTACGAGCGCTAAGGACAAACAGTATAGATAGAAAGCAGTGGATTGGTGGACTGTAGGAATGCTGTTTGCCGGCAATACCCCCAGCTGTTCAAGGAGCAAAAGTGCGGTGGCGCCAATACATCCGACAACGATCCAAAACCATCCATCACGTCCACCGAGAATCAGTGAGGACGCAATAGCGGGCAAAATAAACCACGCGACTACTGGTGAAACCACGCCGCCAAACGTCCAGCTGACGATCCAAGTTACAACAACCGCCGCGCTACAGCATGCACGAGTCACCGCCGCAAAATCGGTGCGATAACGGAAATAGATGTAAGCCATGAGATAGAAAGCCCCATTCGCATAATGTAGCCAGCTCAGCAGCGGCGAAAAAGCCGCATAAAAGCCGCCGAAAGCAAATGAAGCAACAACCCCGACCATTAACGCGGCGCTAGTCGTTTGGACCTTTAGGTAAGTATGAGGATCGACCTCGTGGGGATCGACGCCGGCGCTAAACAGATCGTTCAGGGAATCGCGCAGTCGATTATTCATGAAGCATAGAGTTCGTTATTGTTGTCCGCACGCAGCTGTCGCCCATGAAATCGGTGAGCACTACTCATTAGTTAGAGTCGGCCGATATGGTGAATTCTTGAGCCAGACATTCTCCCTACCGTCATGAACGTCCCGTGCACCGGCATTATCCGCGCAAAAAATGCGTCATTCTCAGCATCGTGACGGACCGAATCCGGCTGGTTTCGACGTCTTGTGGAGCCTCGATAGAGCCCAAGAAATGGCGAAAATCCGTATACTCGGTTCGCCTATCGCGCTCCCGGCGAGCGCGCACTAGAAGTGCTCAGCGCAATCGAAACCGACAATCCATGAGGGACAAGCATGCGAACGATAAGTAGCCATGCAGCCACAGTCGCGCATCACATTGTGGCGGTGACCTAATGCTCGAATATGACGTTGTGATAATCGGCGGCGGAGCGGCCGGCCTCATGTGCGCAATTACCGCCGGCCAACGCTCCCGCCGTGTACTGATAATCGAATCCAGCAATAAAGTCGGGAAAAAAATCCTTATGTCCGGTGGCGGACGTTGTAATTTTACTAATATAAACGTCGGCCCGGATAACTTCCTTTCGGCCAACCAACACTTTTCGAAATCAGCACTCAGCCGCTATACCCAATGGGACTTCATTGCCTTAGTGCAAAAACATGGCATTGCCTACCATGAACGCAAGCACGGTCAACTTTTTTGCGACCACTCCGCAAAAGAAATCGTCGCTATGCTACTGAAGGAGTGCGCGGACGTTGCGGTAACAATACGAACGGATTGCGCCATAAGTGATATCCGTCCGCTACAGTCAAAAGGTAGTCGCTTCGAGATCAAAACCTCCGCAGGACAATTCAAGACTGTCTCGCTCGTCGTCGCGACAGGTGGCTTATCTATCCCTAGAATGGGGGCTAGCGGTTACGGCTACGAGCTTGGCAGACAGTTCGGATTGGAGCTAATACAAACGCGCGCCGGCCTAGCGCCTTTGGTATTTAGCAACGCCTTTAAAGATGTATGTGTGCGTCTCGCCGGCGTATCAATCGATTGTGAAGCTCAGGTTAAAACGAACGCCGCGATCGGCAGGAATAATTCCGTCAGCTTTACCGAAGCGCTCTTGTTTACTCACAGGGGATTGAGCGGCCCGGTAGCTTTACAAATTTCAAACTATTGGATCGAGGGAGAGCAAGTTATTTTTAACCTCTTCCCCAGCGTCGACCTGAACCATTGGTTTAGCGCATCTAAGGTGGCACGGCCGAAACTATTACTGCGCAATTTATTGTCGAAGCAGCTCCCAAAAAACCTCGTAGCAGAATTAGAACAACTGTACTGGCCTGAGCATCCGGATTTAGCGCTTGCTCAATGGTCCGATAGCGCCCTCGAATCCGTCGCTTTTGATCTACATCATTGCGTACTCAAACCGTCCGGAACGGAAGGTTATCGTACCGCGGAGGTCACCGTCGGTGGCATAGATACCGACGAAATCTCTTCACGAACGATGGAAAGTAAACGCCAACCGGGCTTGTATTTTATCGGCGAGGTCGTCGATGTAACCGGACATCTCGGTGGCTTTAATTTTCAATGGGCCTGGTCATCGGGCCACGCGGCTGGCTGTTTCGCGTAGGTGTTTCGGTCCGATTGATGAAGATCACTTGCCGGTCCAAACAGGCGGCCTCTTTTCGGCGAACGATCTCGCACCCTCGCGTTTGTCTTCTGAGCTATAGCATAGTTTAAATGTTGGATACGTCTGTTGATTGCGCATCGCATCTTCCAAGCTGGGCTCGTCTAGGCCACGTAGTACCGTTTGTTTCGATGCGCGAACCGCGAGTGGCGCACATCGGAGGATCCGCCGACACCAGTCGTTGACCGTATCTTCAAGTACATCGTGATCCACGAGTTGCGTGATGATTCCCATATGCTCTGCTTTTTTCGCGTCAATTATGTCACCGGTAAGTATCAAACCCATTGCTTGTTTCAGTCCGATCTGGCGTGCAAGCCGGTGCACTCCACCACCGAGTGCGACCGCGCCGATGAGTGGTTCCGGGAGACCGAAGCGTGATCGTTCGGTTGCAATGATAATGTCACAGGCCAGCGCCACTTCGAATCCGCCGCCTACGGCAACGCCATCAACAGCCGCAATCACAGGTTTGTCGAGTTCGAAACGTTCGATCAATCCAGCGTATCCGCTCTTAGGATAATCATGCGATTTGCCACGTTTGGCGATTGATTTCAGGTCGCTACCTGCACTAAATGCCCGTTCCCCAGCGCCGGAAATAACACACAGATATTGATCATCGTCGTGAGCAAACTGATCAAAGGTATGCTGCAGCTCATCGTGCATTTGCTGGTTGATAGCATTGAGAACTTCAGGGCGATTGAGGGTCACCCGGGTAATGTGGTCGGCCGCGGTTACGGCAATATATTCGTATTTCAAACGCCGGTCCTCTCGGTTAAGCGAAGGTTAGTAAGGGTGCAGCCATGGCCGCGGTAGAATAGTATGCTCCTAATGGCAATATCACGCATGCCGCACCAGTGACAAATCCTATCGGATCCAACGGAGCAATTATTATGGCGCTATACGATGATTTCGAATTCCCAGTTAGAAACGCCATCGTCGAGGCCCACACCGCCGCACTTGAATCCTTTGCCGCACCAGGCACCTGGTGGAACGCTGCCCAACGTTGCGCCATCGTCGCAGAGGCCCGCGACGCACGCTGTGCCGAAGGCTTGCAAGATCCACTGGACGGGGACAGCAGTGACGACGTTACAGCAGCTGATCTGCCCGAGGCGGCACGTAAGGTCGCCCGACAAGTCGCAGTTTCCACCAATGACCTCGACCGCAGTTTTTTCGATGAGGCAATTGCTGCAGGTCTCACCGACACCGAATATACCGAAACGGTGGGTATTGTGGCGCGAGCGAGCGCCTTAGACGTATTTGCGCGGGGCATTGGCGTGCGCTCCCGGGCGCTGCCCGAGCCGCAAGCCGGTGAGCCAACGCGAAAACGCCCGGCTGCGGCAAAAGACGAAGGCGCATGGGTTCAAAGTATCCCGGGCGGACGCCGCGGTGGCGACGAAGCCATCGACACTTATGGCAGCAACGACCCTCAAGCCGCACCGTTTATCTACCGCTCGTTGAGCCTCGTACCTGAGGAGGCAAAGGGGCTGATCCGCAACGGGGGCTCCCAATATATTTTGCTTGAAGAGTTCATGAACCCAGTCTTCACCCTAGACCCGAGCATAAGCCGGCCGCAGGTCGAACTCGTTGCCGCCCGGGTTTCTGCAATCAATCAATGTTTTTACTGAACCACGTCACACGTATGGATGCTCCGTGCGAGCGCCGAAGCAAAAAATATCTCAGTTAATTTGGCCGCCACTATCGATTCAAATCTCGATAGCGGCGTTGAACACGGTGATGTCCTGCTGCGGTTCACGGATGCAGTCTGTGGTCCCGACAACTCTGCGCTTGGACCAGCTAGAACGGCGCTGCTTGAATGCATGGGCTCGGCCGGACTCGTCGAAGCCGCAGCGATTGCGGCGAATTTCAGCACCAACGATCGCGCAGCGAATGCAATTGGCATCCCACTAGAAGGCGTCTTTTTGGCCGGTAGCGAAGGCTACCGCAAAGAACTCGGGATAGACGACTACCCGTCGGCGCGCAATACACCTGATCGCTAAGCGCGCGATCGGCGATGGGGCGTAGAACAACGATCGCAATAACAGTATTCGAGGACATATCACATGGCAGCACGACCGACGTTTTCATCCTTGTCCGAGGGCACGAAAGAAGACTGGCAGCAGATCATGGCTGAAAACCGCAAGTTCGCGGCCGGATTGGCCGATCGCATCATCGCCCACCTCACGCTACTTGGCGGTGATTACAGCGGCTTTCCAGTTGACCGACTGCAACATAGCCTTCAAACCGCGGAACTCGCGGCAAATGCCGGCGAAGATGAGGAGTACGTGGTTTGCGCCTTATTACATGACATCGGCGATTCCCTTGGCAGCACCAATCATCCCGATGTTGCGGCGGCGATCATCGAGCCTTTCGTTAGCGAAGCGCATCATTGGATGGTCAAGTACCACGGCATATTCCAGGGTTACAATTTTTTCCATCATATCGGCCTCGATCGCAATATGCGCGATCAATACAAAGACTCGAACCATTACGAGTTGACCGAGCAATTTATCGCCAAGTATGACAACCCGGCTTTTGACGCGGCCAAACCGAAACTCGACCTCGATTTGTTCGTGCCAATGGTACGAAAGGTTTTTGCCGCGCCTAAGAATGGTATCTATAAAGATGCGATGTAAGCGGGCGCGGCAGCGACCAGTAAGCTAGCGACACAAAAGCATGCACCGTTATGGTCCCGACAAGACAAGTGGGACATAGAGCTCTGCCGCGGCAGCGCCGCCATGCACGCCATTCATGTTCAATCTTCTTTCACCCGGGAGCGTATCGGCAATCGTAAAGCGATCGCGCATTTGCAGCGTATAGTCACCAATTCGCGCACTGAGTTCCGGGTGTGGCGGACCTAAGCCAAACCAAGCCTCATCAATTAATTGTTCACTTGACACCAGATGGGCGACATCAGCGAGTTCTGCGCGAACATATTGCTCAAACGCATGGGTGCATTGTGGGCGAACGTAACAAAAAGCCGAGCGTGGTTCACCGCAAAGCGGCAGACTCAACATATTGATCAGTTCCGGGTGGTCGGCCAGATCGACGCGCTCGGTCGGTCCGCTATCGATAAAGCCGTGGTCTGCCGTCACGATCAATACGGTACCACTGCCGGCGCATGCCTCAATGATTGGCGCGAGTGCTTTATCGATTTCATCAATGTGAGCAGCAATGATTGGGCTCGATGGCCCATGCAGGTGGGATAAGCGGTCGAGCTCTGACCAATACGCATACACGTAGCGCTCATCATCTGCTTTTATACAGTGACAGTTGAGCTTCTCAGCGAAATCATCCAGCGACGTATAAGGCTCGCGCTTGGCACGGCCACCAAACAGCTGGCTAAACTCCGAATCGTAGATCGCCTCGGGTAGCAAGACAGATGAGGGACACTTCAGCGCATCAAAAAAGTTAGGTCCGCCGACTAGCGATCCCATCTCAACGCCAGCAGCTGCTAGCGATTCTGAACCAAAACGCGGAACGAAGGGCAACACTGCGGCAACCGTACCAATGGCACGAAAGTGCATAAACCAGCCGGTAAGCCCATGTTGCTGCGGTGCGTGCCCAGTCATGAAAGTCGTGATGGCGGTGGCGGTCGTGGGTGGATACACCGAGGTCAGCTTAGCGCTTTGATGGTTTGCGACTACAGTGCTGCCGCCAACCGATCGCAGAAGTTCCGCGCCAAGGCCGTCGATCACAAGTAGCACAATTCTTTTAGCGTCACGAAGCCGATCCGCGATCTCCGGGAACGGTGCATAGGCCGTCGCCGGGGCCCCGCAGGCATCGCCAATGGATCGCATCAGGTTGACGATCGAGCCGCCCGCATAGTCCGGTTTAGCAATCGTCAGATCATGCGCTATTGGGGACATGTCCTACGTCCGTTGCATGCGGCCGTGGCCAATACACACAGTCGCCTTATGCCAGTACATATCAGCTAGGTGCGCTACACACTGGCTCCAGGCACATCGCGCAATTGTCCGGTGCCGCAGTCATAGATAAATCCTCGGATCGGGATCGTAGCCGGTACCATAGGGCTTCGACGTATGCGGGAGACGTCGTCGAGTACACTCATCTCCTGATCTTTGATTGTCAACCACTGAACAAAGCGACCGTCCGCCGTTCCCGGTCCTTTACCCGTATCGTGCCAACCGTCGGCATCGATCGTCGCCGTTTCGAGACTCGATCCCAACAGGTCGCCCATGATCTCATTGTCGAATGTCTCCATGCCACAATTGGTGTGATGGATAACGAACCACTCCTTTGTCCCTAGAAGCTTGTAAGAGATGACCAACGACCGGATCGCGTCATCACTCGCACGGCCGCCGGCATTGCGAATCACATGCGCGTCCCCTTCGACGAGGCCAGCGAACTTTGCCGGATCTAACCTGGCATCCATGCAGGTCAGAATTGCGAAGCGTCGCGCCGGCGGCATTTGCAGGTCGGCTTTGCCTCCGAAATCAGCCGCATATTCAGCGTTGGCCGCAAGGACCTCCTCTAGGATTTGACCCATAGTTTGCTCCTTCAGCAATAATGATTAAGTGCAGCTTCGTGGCAAATAATGTGTTGTGTGAACGTTCGTGTCCAAAGATTACGACAATTGCTAAAGAGCTGCCAGCGCAGCAAACAAAAGTGTTGATGACATTGGCGAGCCCACGTTGGGATATACATCTAGCACACCATCCAAAGCAACCAATTGATGGTGCAAGCTACGTGGAGAAGTGGAAAGAGTTTATAAACTATGTTCGGCGACGCGTTAATGAGTGCCATCGATGACAATCGAAGCATTGAATCTGCTTGTATTTCAATTACACCATTGTATATGTGAGACTTCTTGGGTAATCGAATGTCCTGTGACATCAGGTGATGAGAGACCAACATGACAATAAAACCTAACGAACGTGGTCTATGTGAATTATATGCAAACGATCCCGAGCGCGCCGATTACGTCGTGTTTGGACGCCGCACCAAGGCCGATCGCAGGGGTTTTTTGCATCGCGCCGGTTTAGTTAGCATGAGCGCAATTGTCGGCGCCGCGATTCCATTTCATGCAAACATGCCCGGCGGCCTCATTCCGGCCGCGCTGGCAGATTCATTAAAAAACTTTAGACTGCCCGGCAAGGACGGATTGATAGTACTTAATGATCGCCCGATCAATGCCGAGACCCCGGCCCATCTGCTCAATGACGATATAACCCCTACTGCGCGGCACTTCGTGCGCAACAACGGCATCCCGCCGGAGACCGCATCCGAGCACATAGGCGAGTGGATGTTAACCATCGATGGCGAAGTACATCGGCCGCTGACCTTAAGCCTCAACGATCTCAAAACAAACTTCGAAACGGTCGAGCTAGCCCTGCAACTCGAATGTGGCGGTAACGGTCGTGCGGCATTCAACCCCCCGGCGCGCGGCAATCAATGGACCGTCGGCGCGATCGGTAATGCCAAATGGACTGGCGTGCGCTATCGCGATCTATTGCAAGCGGCGGGTGTTAAACAAAACGCTATCTACACCGCCCACTACAGCATGGATAAACACCTCTCCGGTGATCCTGAGAAACTACCGATCTCACGGGGTGTTCCGATTGCGAAAGCAATGGAGGCGCACTCGTTGATCGCATTTGAAATGAACGGCGAGCCAATCCCCAGCCTGCACGGGTCGCCAGCGCGAATAATTTGTCCCGGTTGGCCGGCATCTACGGGGCAAAAATGGTTACGGCGGATCGAGCTGCGCAATGTTGTGCACGATGGTGCGAAGATGACTGGCAAGTCTTATCGCGTACCCAAATATAACGTGGCGCCAGGAGCGAAGGTGCCGAAGGAGGATTTTGCAATTATCGAATCGATGCCAGTAAAGTCTCTTATCACCTCGCATGCTACGGGGACGAATTTGAAACAACCAAGGATTCATTTGGCTGGTCACGCGTGGGCCGGAGATCGACGTGTACGTTCAGTCGACGTCTCGGGCGATTTTGGCGCAACCTGGCAAGCGACAGACCTCGATCCGCCGCCAAACCCCTACAGCTGGCAGCGGTGGCGAATGGACTTCCAATTTCCTGCTGTCGGGTATTATGAACTCTGGGCACGCGCGACCGATGATCGTGGAGTGTCGCAACCCTTCGCCATTAATTGGAATCCAAAAGGCTATTTGAATAACTCGATGCACCGAATTGGAGTCACCGTCACCTAGCGGTGCGACGATGAATTATCGATTTGTTCTTGCTGCAGTTTTAATAGGTGCGATGCCTTTAGGTACTTTGCCCGACGAGGTGGTTAAACTCCCCCATGTTCCGTCAGATCCGACACCACCACGAAAAACCTCGGCGCAGCCATCGTTTGGCGACGACTGGCCTGCCGGCCCCGGACGCGAGATCACCGGCGCGTTGTGCGGTTCCTGCCACTCGCTCGCAATTGTCAAACAACAAGGCTTATCGCGGTCGGATTGGGATGAACTGTTGGATTGGATGGTTGAGGAGCAAGGAATGGTCCGACTTGGGCCAACCAATAGAACCAATATCCTCAATTATCTCTCAATCCATTTTGGTGTTCCCCGCAACTAGCGACGGTTGTTCACAAGCTGGCTTGCTGACCTGGAACAGCAAGACTTAGTCACACGCGAGAAAGACCTAGTTCCGCGCGATGGCATTCACTCGGCTCAACCGAATAATTATCCGACCATATTCCTGATTACGTCCCTCGATAGTGTGCTCGTCGATAATTTTCGTCACGATAGCGGGTAGTGACTGCCCGTTCATGAAGAACGTTAAGCCTGCTTTTTCGTGGAGGCTGATCTCGATCAGTTCCTTAAACGCCTCGGGCACCCCGTGACTCCCTTTGTGGCCACCCGCAGTAACATTATTTGCGATAAGCAGTCCAATCAATAGTGCGATCGCGCAAATTAAATATCTCGCTTTGTTTATTCCAGTGTTAGGCATTTAATGCTCCTTTTTCGTACGATTGGTGAAATGCCGATAAACCATGGCATGCAATTCAGAATCTTATTCCAGTTCGTCAATAATTGCCGAATGATCGTCCCCGCCAGTGGAATCCAGGTAGTGCGCAAACGCTATCGCGTCGACAGCGATCTTACGGCCGCCATCGCTGCTTTGTATCGCAGTGCGTAGGTTTCGATCTGCGCCACGCTGCAATAACGCCCGAACTGCATCCAGATTGTTGAATAAAATCGCGCTATGTAACGGAGTAAGGCCGCGGTCGCCGTAACTATCGATATCGCAGCCATTTGCAAGCAAAAGATCGAGCACGTCTACGGAACGCTGATTCTCGTCCGCTTGGCCCCACCCTGCGACGATAAAGCCGATTGGCGTGGTTGGCTGAAAATCTTCATCAGGGCAATGATCAAGTCGGCTTAACATCCACCGCGCGACCATGCGTGCCGGGGCGGCTGACGCCGTCGTTGCCTGGACAATCAATAAATCGGCGGATTGTCGAGAGACACTCATTGCATAGGCGCTGGTCAGGATGGCAACCAGTGAAACTACGCCAGCAACGTACCATGTCGTTTTCATTGTTACTTAGATTCGAGTCGTTCTCGAGTCAATCTTCACATAGTAGTCGTACCGCTACCAGCCTAGGTCACGATGCAGCCGCGACTCTTGCCAAGCAAAACTCAACGCCAATGTTCACTCGCTAGTAAGGCGCCTTGACGAAAGTAGCCTCACCCTGCAACCTGCCTGTTGAGACAAATATCGGAACTTCGAGCATGAACTCAGCAATCGTCATTGGCGTAGGCCCGGATCGTGGCCTTGGCGCACAGCTCGCGACGCGCTTTGCCGCTCTCGGCATGCATGTTTTCGTCGCTGGCCGCACCCAAGAAAAACTTGACGCCGTTGTGGCGAATATTATTGGCAGCGGCGGCAAAGCCACTCCGGTTGTCACCGATGCCACGAATGAAGATGCCGTTGTCTCCCTCTTCGATCAGGCAGCAAGTGCTGGCACGGTAGAAGCTGCAATCTACAATGCCGGCAATAACACGCCGGGCCCGATTATTGATATGACGGCTGACTATTTCACTCAAAGTTGGCAGATCTGCTGCTTCGGCGGATTTCTATTTGGACGCGAAGCCATACGCCGTATGCAACATGCGGGCGGCACGCTGTTGTTCACTGGTGCTAGCGCGTCGTTACGTGGTCGCGCTGGGTTTGGTGCGTTTAATTCGTCAAAGGCAGCGCTACGCACGCTGGCCCAAGCAATGGCAAAAGAGTGCGGGAAAGATGGTATTCATGTCGGTCACGTGGTTGTCGATGGCGCGATCCATGGGGAAAAAATCAAACAACGCTTCCCGGATTACTACGAAAAGGCGAGCGATGGAAAAATGATAAGTATCGAAGCCATCGTCGATGCCTTCGAATACCTGTATCGCCAACCAAAAACAGGTTGGTCTTTTGAAGTTGACCTACGCACCGCTGTCGAGAACTGGTAAATTCGAAAAACACCGTAACCACTGAATCTCTGGCAGCGTAAACGATCCACTGGTGGGAACCCCGCAGCAACTCAACTGGCGCGCGATTAGCCTTGCCGTCGTAGTCGCCGTTAGTTTTGCGGCAAATTCAACATTTGCGGCAATGGCCTACGCCGGGGGTAGTAATGCACTATCTATCCTGAGCGTTAGGAGCTCCGCGTCCTTCGTGATTTTATATCTATTCCTTGCCAGCCACCGCGCACCACGCTCGCTTCCTCGTCACCTACGAATCCCAGCACTGGCGCTTGGCGTCGTCATGGTGATCAGCTCCTACGGATTGCTTGGTGCTATCGAACACATGCCAGTTGCGCTTGTGGTGATCACCGTTTACACCTATCCGATATTAGTCGCCTGCGTCGGGTGGTTGAGTGGACGAGAACCATTTCGACCGCAGTTCGCAATCGCCTTAATCGTGGCGTTTCTCGGCCTCATATTGGCGCTAAATCCAAACGGAACGAATTCTAATGCAATTGGGGTGGGCCTTGCTTCGATGGCCGCGGTTGGCGTGGCGATTCTGTTGATCGGAAACGAACGAATTCATCATGGACGCGACTCACGCGCCTTCACCCTGCACATGCAAGGCACCGCAATGGCTATCTTCTGCGCTGCATCGATCCTTTCCGGCAAATTCTCGTTTCCGCATACCACGAGCGGTTGGATAGGATTCCTCGGCGCACCACTGTGTTACGCCTTCGCCAGTGTATTTTTATTCGTCGTGTTATCAAAAATCGGCTCCTTGCGGACAGCCTTAATAATGAACGTCGAACCCGTCTCAAGTGTCGTGCTCGCATATCTCCTGCTCGCGCAAACACTCAATAGTCTGCAATTACTCGGCGTCGCACTCGTCGTCGGTGCGGTGATCGCGATAGAACTCGCGAAGCCATCGGTCAAGCCTGTATAGCATTTTAAGGGACGCAGAACCCGCGCAGGTCAGTAGGATTTGCGACGCGTAAATTGCTATCCTGCCCGCTTGTCTATATCGGACAATTCACCGAGGCGTGATGTAAATGGCTACTTCTCCTGATCCGCAAGTCACCACTCATTATCGAAATTGTCATATCTGTGAAGCCGTGTGCGGCTTGGAAATAAAAGTGCAAAACGGCCATATCGTCTCGGTGAAAGGTGATAAGGACGATCCCCTGAGCCGTGGATACATCTGCCCGAAAGGCGCCGCCATCAAGGACATGCATGCAGACCCCGACCGCCTGCGCAAACCCATGCGGAGAACCGAAGCGGGATGGCAGGAAATTAGTTGGGACGAGGCACTGGACTATGCGGCTGACGGCATTGTCGAGGTACAAAAGCGTCACGGCGACGACGCAGTTGCTGATTTTATCGGCAACGCCTACGGCACGGTGTACGGCATCATGACGCACATGGGTTACTTACGTCAGGCCTTAAACACGCGTAATTGCGCTTCGCTCGCGTCTATCGATCATATCTCGCATTTGATGACGAGTGCGCTAATGTATGGACATCAGTTTCTCTTGCCGATCCCGGATCTTGATCGCACCGAGTTTGTGGTCATGGCCGGCGCGAACCCGCTGGCGTCGAATGGCAGTCTAATGACCGCTCCCGGCGTACGCGATCGGCTGAAAGCGATCACCGCGCGCGGAGGGCAACTGGTGGTTATCGACCCGCGGCGAACGGAGACGGCTAAAATCGCAACAGCGCATCATGCTATTCGTCCAGGTAGCGATGCAGCTTTTGCCGCAGCCATCCTTAGCACGATGTTCGAAGAAGACCTGGTCAACCCCCGAGCATTATCGCCATTCCTGCACGGGCTCGATGAAGTAAAACGTGTACTAAAGCCATTTACCGCGGAACGTGCGGCCGCGGTCATTGGCATTGACTCAAGTGCAATACGACAACTTGCGCGTGACTTTGCCGGCGCAGAGCGCGCCGTGTGGTATGGCCGGATCGGGACTTGCGCCCAAGAATTTGGTGCTGTCACACAATGGCTATTCTCGCTGATCAACATCGTAACCGGTAATCTTGATCGACCGGGCGGCTATATGCTTAACACACCCGCGGTCGATCTCACCCGAGACCCAAATATCGATCCGGGTCGCTATGCCGAATGGCGCACTCGTATCCGTGGGCTACCCTCGTTCGGCGGCGAAGTACCCGCGTCAAGTTTCGCCGAAGAAATGATAGCCGCCGGCCACGGGCAGATCCGCGCTTTCGTGTGTATCGCTGCGAACCCTGTCTTATCGTTCCCCAATGGCACCACGCTCGATAAGGCGCTCGAATCGCTCGACTTCATGGTCTCGCTGGACCCGTTCATTACCGCGACCTCACGCCATGCAGACGTGATTCTGCCCGCGATTCCACACGTGGAATGCGATCACTATGAACTCGCGTTTTACAGTTTCGCCGTGCGTAACGTTACGAAATTCATACAGCCATCGATCGAAACCAGCGATGATGGCATGTCAGACTGGGAGATCCTCGTTGCACTTGCTGAACGCATCGCCAAGCGCAAAGGAGTATCGATCGAGCCGACAGTGAGTCCGGCCGAGATGGTCGATTTCGCGTTGCAAAACGGTCATTACGGCAAGGCCGCCGGCCATCCAGCCGAGTTGAGTCTTGAAAAACTAAAGGGTGCACCGCATGGCATCGATCTGGGTCCAATGGAATCACGAATGCCTGAATGCCTGCACACAAACGACCAAAAGATCCATTGTGCGCCAGATGAATTAGTCAGCGACTTAGTACGCGTAGAGGCAGATCTGTTCACCGCCTCGGCAAGCTATGATTTAGTCCTTATCGGTCGCCGCCATGTGCGCAGTAAAAACACGCAAACTCAAAACTGCCAGCGCCTGATGCGTGGTCCGAACCTCTGTACCCTGCTCATGCATCCCGATGACCTCGCCTTACGCGAGCTCTACGATGGCGATACCGTTCGGGTGACCTCCAAAGTGGGCGAGGTGTGCTTATCAGTGAGCTCAACCGAAGATATAACACCCGGGGTTGTGAGCATTCCGCATGGATTCGATCATGCTCGGGATGGCGTCCGCCTTAAGGTTTCTGCCCAACATCCGGCAGTGAGCGTCAATGACTTGACCGACGACCGCTTCGTCGATCCGGTAACCGGCATGCCGGCCTACAACGGCGTGCCCGTTAGCGTTGGACCTGCCGTACCAAAGGATCACTTAGCAACACGGTAGCCGGCGAATCCCAGGTTCTCACGCAGGGTCGAACCGCAGTAGTCGACCTGGTGTAATCCACGCTTTTGTAGTTCCGGCACGACGTAGTTCACAAAATCCTCGTAGGTGCCGGGTATGTGGCTCGCGCCGATCACAAAACCATCACATGCGCCGCCTCGAAACCACTGCTCCAGTCCATCGGCTACCTGAGTCGCGGTACCAACAAAATTTGGCGCCTCTTTGATCGTCCCCCGCGCACTGAACGCGATAAAATCTGCGACGGTCGGATTCGATTTTCCAGACAGACTCAGCACGCGGTCACGGATAGCGAGCAGACCACTTAAATTTGCGAGTTCGTCATCACTAAACGGTTCGTCAATTTCTTTAGTCGCAAAATCAAAATTAAGGACCTCCGAAAGTAACGCTAATGCGTCGATCGGTTTCGCCAGGCCTTCAATCAACGCAGCTTTGTCTTCAGCTTCTGCCTGGGTTGGTGCAACAATCGGGTATATCAAGGGTGCAATCCGAAATGAATCCGGATCGCGGCCTTGTCGATTTGCCTCATCGCGTATATCTCGATACATCTTCTGCCCGAACGCCAAGTTCGGAAAGATCGCGAAGATGAGCTCCCCCCAACGCACTGCAAACTCCCGGCCCCGCCCACTTTGCCCAGCTTGAATCACGACCGGATGCCCCTGTGGCGTCTGCGGGACGGTGAATGGTCCACGAGAGGAAAAATACTCACCATGATGGTCGAGTCGCGCAACCTTGCTTCCATCGGCAAAGCGACCGTTTTCTCTATCGAGTACTAATGCGTCATCGGCCCAAGCATTCCAATGGCCCAATACGACGTCCATAAACTCATCTGAACGATCGTAGCGTTCATCGTGTGAAATTGATTCGGCCCGACCCATATTCATCGCCTCGGAATCGTTTAGCGAGGTCACGACATTCCATGCTGCACGGCCACCGGTCATGTGGTCGAGCGTCGAAAACTGCCGCGCGATGTGAAACGGTTCGAAGTAACTCGTGGACAGCGTGCCGCCGAGTCCAATGCGCTCTGTGACCGCGCCGATCGTCGCTAGGATCGTTATTGGATCCATCTTCACGACGCGCACACCGTTCTCAATTGCGGCCACATGATCGGCGCCATAGATAGCGGGCATGGCCAGGCGATCATCAAAAAACAATAGCTGAAACTTTCCACGCTCCAGCGTTTTTGCAACATGTTGATAGTAGTCGGCTGTAAGGAAATCCTGCCGCGCTTGCGGATGACGCCATGACCCCGGATAGTTCGAGCAATTCTGCGCCTGCAGAAATCCAACCAAGGCCATTTTATCGTACGACATCGCGACTATCCGTTGTTGATGCATCACATTCTAGCGCTTCGGTCGCCATTACCATCAACTGTTATCTGCTTTGTTGACGCAATGACGCCATCGTAGCTACCCTAGCGACGCCCGACACACCAACCTGTATCAGCAAGGATCCCTTCGCTATGAGCGACGAGACGTCAACATCGATGCCGCCAGAGCCCTTATCATTTTCTGAAAGTGAGCTTTTGATCGATTGCTACCGCCTAATGCAGCGAATTCGAATGGTTGAGGAGCGCCTGTCGAGCCTCTTCGCTGATGGTTCAATTCCCGGATTCATCCACCTAAGTATCGGGCAAGAATCTGTTCCAGTCGGCATTAGTAGGCATCTCAGTGATTCGGACACAATCGCCGTCACCCATCGTGGGCATGGCCACGCACTCGCGAAGGGGATGGAACTCGCACCCTTTTTCGCCGAAATGATGGGTAAGCAAAACGGGATCTGCAAAGGACGCGGGGGCTCGATGCACATTGCCGATGCATCGATTGGGATGCTGGGCGCCAATGGCATCGTTGGCGGCGGACTCTCTATCGCGACCGGTAGTGCGCTGGCACACAAACTCGACGATAGCGGAAATATTGGTGTCGCCTACTTCGGCGACGGCGCGTTGGCTGAGGGTGTTTTTCATGAGTGTTTGAATCTAAGCGCCTTATGGTCATTACCCTGCCTATTCGTATGCGAGAACAATGGATGGGGCGAATTTTCGCGCACCGACCTTCAATTTCGCGGCAACTTAAAGAAATTGGCCAAGGCGTTTGGCGTACCGTACCAGTACGTTGACGGCATCGACGTCGGCGCCGTTACGGACGCCGCTGGCGATATTGTGAGCGCGATGCGCAACAAGGCGCAGCCATACGTACTCGAATGCAAAGTAGAGCGCTTTCATGGACACTTCGAGGGTGATCCGCAAAAATATCGCGACGAATCTGATCTGGCCACACTGGCCGAACGGGATCCAATCATCTACCTGCGGGACAAACTGATTAGGTCCGGGATCGCGCAACCGATTTTTGACGATATCGTGGCACGTCTCGCACTTGAGATTGATGATGCCGTCGAGCGCGCCACAGCCGGGCCTGCACCAGACTTTGCCGATGCCAGGCTAGCAGTCTACGCATCATGAGTGGCGATCCGGTACGCTTTGGCCAAGCGATTGGTCGCGCTTTAGCCGACGCAATGGCCGCCGATGAGCGCGTGATATTGATGGGTGAAGATATCGCTGCTGCGGGCGGGCCGTTCGGGGTGACGCGGGGACTATTCGACCAATTCGGCGCACAGCGTGTACTCGATTTTCCTATTTCCGAAGCCGCACTTGTCGGCACGGCACTAGGCGCTGCGCTTACCGGCTACAAACCCGTAGCTGAGATCATGTTCATGGATTTCTGCACCCTGGCAATGGATGCGCTCGTCAATCAATCGGCGAAAACACATTTTATGTTTGGCGGGCAAAATTCCGCACCCTTGGTTGTGCGCACCCCCCATGGCGGCGGTCTGAATGCCGGCGCACAGCACTCGCAATGCCTCGAAGCTTGGTTCGCCCACGTGCCAGGCCTGATCGTCGCCTGCCCGTCAAACTCACAAGACGCCTACGGCCTGCTGCGGGCTGCAATTGAAAATCCAAACCCGGTCGTATTTGTCGAGAACAAATCACTGTACGCCAAGAAATATACATTCGGTGAAAATCCGGAGTCGATCGCACTCGGCACGGCGCGCATCGCGAGAGCCGGTACCGATGTCACGATCGCTACTTATGGCGCAGCCGTCCACTGGGCCGAGACGGCGGCACTTGATTTGGCTAACGATGGGATTGACTGCGAGATAATCGATCTTCGTACGGTACAACCGTGGGATGAGGCAGCCGTATTGACCTCGCTGAAAAAGACCCACCGCCTGGTGATCTTGCATGAGGCGGTGGAAGCTTTTGGCATCGGCGCCGAAATCGCTGCCCGCATGGCCGATATTGGCTTCGACGAATTGGACGCCCCGATCCGACGCATCGGTGCACCCTACACCCCGGTCCCCTATTCCCCCGCATTGGAATCCGAATATGCACCGTCCGCAGCAAAGTTAGCCGCCGTTGTGAAAGAAATCGTCCAATAACAACATCATTTTTCAGGAGGAGACCACTATGTCGAGCGACAACAGCATCCTTATGGAAGTCGCCGATCATCAGGCTTGGATCACGATCAACCGGCCGGAAACGCTAAACGCACTTGATGCACCGACGTTAGAGGCACTCGAGGCAAAGTTTACTGCGGCCGAAGCCGACGATGATGTCTATGTGATCGTAATAACCGGCGCCGGCGATCGGGCCTTTGTTGCCGGCGGTGATATTGCCGATCTAGATTCTCGCCAAGGACTACAGCATTACCAAGAGTTTGCAGAACTGATCCATCGGGTATTCCGGCGGGTCGAGCTCTGCGACAAACCAACTATCGCTGCGGTTAATGGCTGGGCGCTTGGTGGCGGCACGGAGATCATTCTGGCGACGGACATCCGGGTGGTGTCGGAGAAGGCGCGACTTGGTGTGCCCGAAATCACGTTAGGTTTATTTCCAGGCGCCGGTGGTACACAGCGTTTAATCCGTCAACTACCCCCGTGCCGCGCTAAAGAAATGATGTTTACCGGCGATCAAATCACAGCCGCCGAAGCACTAGAGTACGGGCTCGTCAATCACGTTTGTGCGCCGGAAGATTTGGTCGAGCGAGTCAAAGAAATCGCGGCCAAGATCACGAGCAAATCACCGCTGATCCTGAAGCTATTAAAACGTAGCATGGCGCACGGCGCCGACATGCCAATGCCGGCCGCCCTGCAGTATGAACAGGCCATGATCGGGTTGGTGCTGGATTCGGCCGATGCCCATGAGGGCTGTCAGGCCTTCCTCGAAAAACGCCCAGCAAATTTCACTGGCACCTAGATCCCATGGCCGATGACCATCTCATTCGATTACCACAACTTGGTCTCACGATGACCGAGGGCATAATGGTCGAATGGATGGTCAAGCCAGGCACTGCAGTCCGTGCCGGAGAGATTCTCTACGTTGTCGAGACCGACAAAATTGCCAATGAGATCCTGGCCGAACGTGACGGTGTGCTTGAATCGATACTGGTCCAAGTCGATGAGACCGTACCCGTTGGCACGACACTCGGCGTTTGGGCAGGGGGACCCAAGGGTGAAACGGTTACAACGCCGGCGACTGAACCAGTTGAGACACCAGCAACGATTGTCGAAGCGCCACCGGCCAACGACGCTCAAGTCGATAGACCGATGGCAACGGGCGAACGCATCATCGCCTCACCGCACGCGCGCAAGCTCGCAAGAGAACACGGTATCGACCTTGCACAATTGTCCGGCACTGGCCCTCGCGGTCGCATCGTTGCAGCAGATGTAAATCGTGCGTGCGCGGCACAGCCGGTGATATCGGTAGCGGCAAAGGGAGATCCAATCGAAGATCTGGGTGCCGGCACCCCATTACGTGGCGTACAAAAAGTTGTCGCAGCCCAAATGCTGCGCTCACACACCGAGATCCCGCACTTCCATCTAACCGCCACAGCAGATATCTCAGAACTGCTGTGGTTGCACGAAGGACTAAAACAGAAGCCGGAAGTCGGCCGCATTACCTTGACCCATTGGATAGCGACGGCAATGGGTCTCGCCATCGCCAATTCGCCGAAGTTTCGTACAGTGTTGGCCAACGAGCGCTTGTTTGTGTTGCCCGGTTCCAATGTTGGTATTGCCGTCGCTATCGAAGACGGTATTCATGCCCCAGTAGCGTGCAACCTTGGTGACCATGGGCTGGCGGCGAACGCCTTGCAGATCGAGCACCTTGTACAGCTCGCCCAGGACGGTAAATTGGACGCCGACGCCTCGGTCGGCGCGGCCACCACCGTTACCAACCTCGGCAGTTTCAACATCGATCAAGTCATCCCCTTAATCGTCCCCGGGCAGTCGAGTATCCTAGGGGTTGGTCGCCAACAATCCGTCTTTCGTCCGGACGACGACGGTGAGCCGGTGTTGCGTAAAGAACTCGGCCTGGTATTGGGCGGCGACCATCGAGTATTAAACGGCGCCGATGGCGCCCGACTACTCGAGGCCGTTGTCGCGCTGCTCGAGGATCCATTGCTGATCCTCGCGCAAGCGCGAATTTAATGGGTGATTTCGATCCTTAGAGGTTCAACACATGGATTTCAGTCTCACAGACGAACAACGCATGATCGCCGACACCGCTCGCAAAGTCGGCGAAAAATTTGGGCTAGATTACTGGCGCCAACAGGACAAGAAGAAAGAGTTTCCAAGTGAGTTCTGGTTAGAGGTGTGTGCTGCGGGTATCGGTGGCATCACCTTACCTGAAGAATTCGGCGGTAGCGGTCTCGGCATGTTGGAGATGGCAATCGCGATTGAAGAATTATCGAAATGCGGGGGCGGCAGTACCGTTGGTCAGCTATTCATGGTAAATCCAATCTTTGGCGGGGTCGCGATTGGTAAATACGGTAGTCCAGAAATGCAGCGAGAGCTATTGCCACCGTTGATCACGGGCGAACTCAACTGCTGCATGGCACTCACTGAGCCGGACGCCGGCACCAATACGCTAGAGATTGCGACCTTCGCTGCAAAAGACGGTGATGGCTGGACTTTGAACGGCAAGAAACACTGGATCACCGGCACTGCGTCTGCACAAAAAATGTTGGTGATTGCGCGCACCACAAAGAGCGAAAACGTTAAACGTCGCACCGATGGCATTACGATGTTTTTAATAGACGTTGAACGCAAAGGCTTGAGTCACGGCAAGATCGAGAAACTCGGCACAAACACACTTGACTCCAGCACCATATTTTTTGATGACGTGCGCATCGAGCCGGAAGAATTGATCGGTACTTTGGACAAAGGTTTTCATGAACTGCTCGACGTGTTGAACACCGAGCGGATAGTCACTACCGCCGGATTGGTCGGCTGTGCGGAGCTCGCGATTAAACTTGCTGTTGATTACGCCAACGATCGCAAGGTCTTCGGTGATCGTCCAATCAGCGCCTACCAGACGATCCAGTTCCCATTAGCGCAGGCCTATGCAGAGATTTCGTGCGCGCAATTGATGAACTATAAGGCCGCGACCTTGTGCGACACCGGCGAAAGCTACGGCGCGCAATCCAATCTAGCAAAGCTCATTGCCTCGCAAGCCTGCGACAAAGCGACCATGCAAGCAATGCAGACCATGGGCGGTATGGGCTACGCAAGCGAGTACCATGTTGAGCGTTTATGGCGCGACCAACGCCTATTCCGATTTGCGCCGGTTTCCGAAGAAATGATCTTGAACTACACCGCCCAACACGATCTCGGGATGCCGCGTTCGTATTGAACGACGGTCACGTTGGCGAGGAAACTCGCCAACGCAATACGCGTCGTTTGGTTCGGAATAGATTAACTACTGCCTAAGCTGCGCAACGACGGCGCGTCCACAGACCAGCTATGCCGGACAAAAGAAAAAGTATCGCCGGCGGTAGCGGCACGGCACTGATATTGTCGAAGCCTACTTGGCCTAAGAACGTCGGCTGCGCATTGGGAAATCCACCACCGGGACTGTGATACAGCCGCAGCACAAACACATTCGCCATCACATCTGCGACATCAGCTCCGCCCAGCCCGGTCATGGAAGCGACGTCCACATCAAAAGAAACATTCACCCAACCGCTTCCCGGAGCGACAATTACGGAGGCGTTCGTTGCCGCGGCTAGCGTGAACGTAGGGTCTAGAAAGAGCAGGCGTAGGTCTAGTTGTTGCCCGCTGAAATTATTGACGTCTAGGTTGATGCCCGTAACACCACTAGCAACGTAATCGCCGGCCCATTGTGTGGGCGTAAACGTGCGGTCCAAGTTAAATGTCGTCAATTTGCTGCCAGGCCCGCTTACGCCACCTTCGCCGGTTACTAACAGGTAGTTATCATCAACACCCGCCGGGCCACCGGTTGACACATTCTCTGGTGGATTCGGTGGAAATACGGGCATCAGAGGATTGAAACCGCCGGCGGTCCAATGCATCGTCGTACCATCCTCGAAGTCGTCCACTTGTCCGACGACAACGGCGCTGGCAGTTGGCAGATAAGCGCTGCATAGGAGTACGACAATCGCGGCCTGTCGATGAAATACGAGCATTTGTTTACCCTCCCAAGGGTGTGTTCGATAATTTCTCCGGGCTCGCGAACGCAAGGCGCGGGCGTGCACCGGAGTCTTGTCCTCCCCGGTGGGATCCGCTCCGCGGTAAAATGGTTCAAATTGGGTCGAAATTAGGAAAGGAGATTCTCAATCGATTGATCGAGGTTGCACGCCAAAATAAGAACTAATTAACGTAGTTGCGCTAAAGTTTTGATCGAATTTACGTTCCCTCACACGGAACATCGTCGGCGGGAAAATTAAAGCAGCTCGGTCGCCAAGAACCTCGCCTCGGCGGGACTATTCACCGAGACAATCATCGTTCCCACTTCCTTACGGGCAGCCGCAGCCTTCCATCGCGCCAACTGCTCGCGGATGTGCCCGGCCGGTCCGACTAAGGCCGTTTCATCGACGAGCTTATCTGGCACCGCATCCGCCGCTGCGTCTTTTTCACCAGACAAAAACAGATCCTGGATTTTCACCGCCGCATCCGCGTAACCGAGCGTCTTCGCGTAATCGTTATAGAAATTCTTTTTACGGGCGCCCATGCCACCGATGTAGAGCGCAAGCCCTCGCTTGATCTGCATGCGACATTTCGCGATGTCATCACCCATGGCCATGCGCACGAACGGAGCAACATCGAAATTGTCCAGTGATTTGCCATTACCCGCCTTGGCGAAACCTGCCTTGAGCGGTTCATCAAATAGATCGAAGCGTTCGGGGTTCATCCACACGGGGAAAAAGCCATCGGCAACCTCCCCCGCCATCCGCACGCCGTTCGGGGTGAACGATGCGGTGTAGATCGGCAAATCTGGATCGCCATGCAGGATGCTTTTGAGTGGTTTACCAAGCCCGGAACTGCCCGGTCCGTTATAGGGGATTTGGTAATGCTCACCGTCGTGCGTCAAGGGCGCCTCACGGGCCAATATCTTCCGAATGATCTCGATGTATTCCTTGCTACGTGCCAACGGTTTGCCGTAGGCGTCGCCGTACCAACCTTCGATAACCTGTGGGCCAGACGGACCAACCCCAAGAATGAAGCGCCCGTCTGAAAGTTGATCCAAGGTCATCGCCGTCATGGCCATATTTGCGGGGGTGCGGGCCGGGATCTGACAAATCGCTGTTCCAGCCTTTATTTTAGTCGTGCGCGACAAGATCCATGCCAACGGCGTGATTGCATCCGAGCCCCATGCCTCCGCTGACCATACGGAATCAAACCCGGCTGACTCTGCTTCGAGTATCAGATCCATTGGGATCTGATATTTCGCACCGGAGTATCCGATCAGCAATCCTACTTTCATTGATGCTTCCTACTGTGTGTATAAATTTACGACCGTTGGCAAGCCAAACTAGCGAATGTCGTTTAGGATCTCACCAAAACGTTCGACCTGCTCCAAACACTCGGTGCGGGATGGATAATGCTGGCCTGGATTGACTGGATTGCGCGTGCGTATGCAAAGTTGATCGGGATTGACCTTTTCTTTCATCTCCCCCATGCGGTCGATCCATTTCTGCTTGTTGCCGAGACATAGAAACATGCTCTCAATCGTGTCCAACATCGTTGCGCCTTGTACTTCGGGTGACAGGCCTTTATCCGCGTAGAAACTCCATTCTTTAACCCAGCGATGACCATGCTTTTCACGGATATCAGGCTCATCGCCAATCCAACCCTCAAAACCAATGGTTATCTGCCAATCTTTTTTCCCGCGTTCAGCGGCACGTTCGCGCATCGACTTGGCTTCAGGCCCGAGAACCTCCGGGTGCGGCGGAAACCACAAGCACCAACCTTCATAATTCAACGCGCGGTCCATCGCTTTCGGCGCAAACGCACCAATCCAGATCGGTGGACGCGGTCGTTGATACGGCTTCGGCGTCATCCGCACGCCTTCATACTTAAAGAACTCACCGTCGTAATTGAATTCATCTTGCGTCCACGCGCCAACGATACAATCCATGACTTCTTCGAAGCGCTTGCCGCGTCTTTCGAACGGTACGCCGAAGCAACGAAAATAGTCCTCGTGGTAGCCGACCCCCGCGCCAAAGGCAAAGCGTCCGCGGCTTAAGTTATCGATCGCGGCTAATGCTTCAGCGAGATGTATGGGGTCGTGGAACGTCGGTTGAATGACCGTGCAGGCGAGCTGTACCCGTTTCGTTCGCGCAGCTAAGGCCATCAACATGGTGACGGTATTCGGCCACCAAGTTTCTGGACGTTGATGTCGCTCCGGTACCCATATCCCATCGAATCCGACTTTCTCGGCCAGTTCCGCCTCGGCGAGGCAGTGATCCATGGCGTCTGCCACTTGCTCCGGTGTTGGCGGGTCGCTCTGGTCGTACTCGCCGAAATGGGTATCGGGCATGAACGCAATCTTCACTCGTCTAGTCTCCTATGGGGTTCTCGTTGACCCGTCGCGCGGGGGGCTTATCGTAGGTATTTTGCAAAGCCCTGGTCAAGTCAGGACACGGAACTCTAGAACTTTCGATTCACGTGGCTACCAGCGAATCAATGTTGGGATGATTTGCAAAAAATTCCGTACCTATATAGCGGGCTTTCGGAACATTGTATACAATGACCGGTTAATAAGATCACCCCAGCTCAGTCCAAGGAGAACAACGATGGCGGAAGCACTTAGCGAACGCGACCAGCTCACGACCCCAGGTACCGACGGCGATACCCCGACCTTACGCGAACTAGTGGACAAGCGGGATCATCTGACCAACTCCACCGGGCATTACTACGGCGTCACCGAACTCTCCTTACGCGACGCCGATCCAATCAAATACGAGCGTTTTTACGCAAAAATGCATGCCGCGGTACTTGCGGCCCGTGAATCCGCCCGCTTCGTCGCCGCAAGTCCGGGGTCGCGGGAGATGGGCGAATCCCTGTGGGGATTGGCAACCCCAGAAGGCGATACCCTTGCCGTATCGCTCGGCTTTCTCTCACATACGGCGATATTCCCAGTATCGATCCGGTACATGGCCGATAACGATTACGATATCAATGATGGCATCGACGATGGCGATGTCTATGCCGTTAGCGACGGCTTGACTGGGGGTGTGCCACACCCGGGTGATTTCTATTCATTCGTGCCGATCGTTGTTGAAGGTGAAGTCGTTAGTTGGGCCGTCGGCATCAATCATCTGATGGAAAACGGTGCGCCAGTCGCGGGCAGTTGGGCAACCTTCTCTGTTGACACCTTTATGGACGGACTCGTGTGTCCGCCGATGCGTACGGGACGCAAACTAAAACAAGAATCTTGGTGGAAGGCGATCTGGGAACGCCGCACCCGCGCCGCGACGATGAATATCCTCGACGACAAGATGCGCCTCGCCGGTTGCGCCATGATCCATGAGGCGGTGCATAAACTGATCGACGAATTCGGCATGGACTATTACAAACGTGCCATCCGCGAGATCATCGAAGAAAGCCGGCGCATGATCCTCGACAACATGAAGGCCTTACTGATCCCCGGCACCTACAATGGCTGTGCCTTCCGCTTGGTTAAATACGAAGGCCTGCAAAACGTTTGGTCACATGCCAACAAAAATACGTTGATCCACGTACGGGCTAGCCTCGAACCAAACGAAAACGGCTTATTGCTCGATACGGAGGGTAGTTCAAAATGGGGCTACCACTCCTATAACGCGACCCCAGGCGGCGCCGATTGTGCGGTGTTCTTGGGCATGATCAATTCATTCTCCCACAACACCAAAGTCACCGCGGGTATCGAGCTTGCGGTACAACGAAATTACGTCAAGGGCAGCATCTATAACCCAGATAACGAGTACACTAGTAATGCCAATCTGTGGGCGCAAACCGTTGCACTCAACAGTATCGGATTCAACGCAATTTCGCGCGCTACGTTTTCACGCGGTTACCTGGAAGAAGCGTATACGATTGATGGCAACTGGGGTGCATTCCAAGGTGCGGGTACAGCAGCCGATGGATCCAATTACGGCTTCACCAACTTCGAATGGCTTGGCGGCACGGGTCGCGGTGCTTGGTGCTATCGCGACGGTGAACCACTGGTGTGGGCAGCATGGTCGCAAATCGCCACGATCGGCGACGCGGAAGAGTTCGAAAGTACCGTACCGCCGCTGTTTTATCTCGGCCGCAAACTATTGAAAGGATTTTTTGGCTACGGCAAATACCGTGGTGGACCCGGGAATTCCGCCGTCCATTGGTGTGTCGATCCCGGTAAGCACGTTGCGCTAACCCGGCCAAATGGCGGCTTATCTTGCACCCCCTCGGTCGGCCTCGGCATGAGTGGTGCCTACCCAGGCCCGGGTTCATTTATGATCTCCGCGCGCGGCACCAACCTCGAAGAATTGATCGCCGACGGCGAAACACCGCGCGATGCGACAGAGCTTCTAGAGATGGTCGATGAAGGCAAACTTAAAGTCAACAATCTCGAAGTTTGGAAAACGGATTGTCCGGAACTCGCATTGGAAAATAACGATCTTTTCGTCGACGCTGCAGGTTCATCCGGTGGCTGGGGTGATCCGCTGGATCGCGACCCGGACCTCGTCATTAAGGATCTGAATGACGGCATGACCCCACACTACGATTTTGTTCGCGAGATGAATGGCGTCATTGCAACGCAAGATAGCAATGGCGTGTGGCAAGTCGACTTAGCCGGCACTACTGAGAAGCGCGCAGCACTACGCCAAGCGCGACTCGACGGATCCGAAACTGCTGAAAGCTGGTGGCATTCGGAACGCCAACGGATCACCGAGAAAACCTTTACCCCAGAAGTTCGCGAGATGTACGCGCAGAGCCTGAGCTTTGAAAAGTTCAATCTTGAGTTCGGTGGATTCTGGCAAGTAGAGCCGGGTTATACCCTGGAAGAGTTAGCATCATGAGTATTGAAGCAAGCGTTGGCAAAGACCTGATCGAACAGCTTATCGATGGCACTATCGATGCTGAAAATGCGACCCGCCTGCTAAAGATGGATCGCAAGGACAAGGATCGTTTTATTAACTACATCGCCGTCTTACAAGAGCGCGTTTCTTGGGAAGACCAGATCTTGATGCGGCTTGGAGATAAGGTTTACATCGTAATCAACGCAGACAAGCAGCGCGTCGCTAAGTGCGAATGCGGCCACGAGTTTTGCGACTACCGCAAAAACTGGAAACTAGCGTGTAAAATTCGGACTCGGCGCACGCTCGAAGAAATGCAGCAGGTTTACGACCCGACCCCAGCGGTACCCGAGCCCGGCTGGCAGGAGATCCGAGAGTTCTTCTGCCCAAACTGCGCGAGTCAACTTGCAGTCGAAGTTGTCGCGCCCGGCTATCCCATAGTGTTCGAAATGCTACCGGACTTGGATAAATTTTATCGCGAATACCTCGGCCGTCCGCTAGAAGACGAGTCGTCTGAGTGGTATCAAGATCAGACCCATTCCGTCACCCAGCAATGGGCTGCAAAGGCGAGCTAAGCTCACCGACAAAAATAGTTAACCATCGCCTAGGACCCAGGACGCGACGTTCGGATTGGGGGCAACTGCTCGGCAGCGAGCTAGCTGTTCCGACCAGATGCAACGTCCCATCTGGCGATGGTATTTCACACTACGCTGATTGAACAACGACTACCGTAGTCGTATAGGTAATGAACATGAGCGAACCCACTGCGGCCGCGCAAAGCGACCGGCAATACATCTTGGCCCTCGACGCGGGCGGCACCATGACCGACGCAATATTGGTGAAACCGGACGGGAGTTTTACCGTCGGCAAGTCAATTTCGCGGCGCGAAGACGAGCCCTTGAGCTACCGTGAATCGACCAGCGATGCCGCCGCTCAGATCGGTATTAGTATCGAAGATGCACATAGTATGTGTGGTGCCGACATCTACTGCGGTACCGGGATGCTAAACACCATACTCACCGGCACCGGTCGTAAAATCGGTCTGCTGGTGTCGCGTGGATTTGAAGACATCACGGTAATGGAAGGCGGTCTGAGCTACCTTGGACAAAGCCAGGCGGAGGCGCTCCACCAACAACTACACAAACATACCACCCCACTGGTCGACCCAAAAAACGTCCACGGCATCAGTGAGAGACTCGGCGGTGGATGTTATCAGGGCAACATTCACCTCCCACCAGGCACCAGTTTAATTCCGGTGCACGAGGGCCAAGTACGCGCCGCAGCCAACGCGTTGCTGGACGCGGAAGTCGAAGTGATAGGGATCCTGTTTCTGTACTCTTTCGTCGATCCGATCCACGAACATCAAGCGAAAGCACTGTGCCAAGCAGTGTTGCAAGAGCGCGGTGTCGATATACCGGTTGTTTGCTCCGCCGATGTCGCGCCAGTATCGAAAGAGAACAACCGTCTCAAGAGCTTATTGTTCCAGTGTTTTGCTGCAGAACAGGTTCGTGAATCCTTGCTTACGGTGGAGAAACAAGCGCAAGCGTACGGCTATAACGGACGTCTATTGACGCTACTGTCATACGGTGGCGCGGTAAACATGGAATATCCGCGACTCTACGAGACAATGATCTCAGGGCCCATCGGTGGTCTCATCGGTGCACAGTTCGTAGCTGAGCAGCTCGGCCTCGATAACGTTGTCACGGCTGATATGGGCGGCACGAGTTTCGACGTCGGCCTGGTGATGGACAAACGTATTGGGATCACCAAAAGTGCCGATATCGCTGGGCATCGCCTCGCGCTACCGATGGTGGAACTTGATTCGGTCGGCAGCGGCGCAGGGTCGGTTGTGTACGTTGACGAGTACAAACGCTTACACGTCGGTCCGGAAAGTGCCGGCGCGAAGGTCGGAATTTGTTTTAAGTACGACCGCCTAACGGTTACCGACATTAATGTCGCACTCGGTTATGTCGACCCCGACTACTTTCTCGGCGGTCACATGCAACTCGACCGGGACAAAGCGCTCGCCGCGCTAAAGGAATCTGTCGCCGATCCGCTCGGTCTCGATGTCTATGAAGCAGGTGCAGGTGTGCTAGATATCGTCAATACTGAGATGAGCGATCTACTGCGCACCATGGTCGCGGCCAAGGGCTACGATACGCACGACTTTACCTTGCTGTACTACGGCGGCGCCGGTCCTGTGCATATGTATGGTTTCGCGGAAGGTATCGAATTCGCCGATGTCATAACCCTGCCGTGGGCTGCTGGCTTCTCCGCCTTCGGCGCAGCGTGTGCGGAATATATGCATCGCTATGACCGGGGATCGCGACTCCTTATCCCGAACGGCCTATCTGAAGACGAATTGCGTGATGTGGCGAAGCAAATTCGAACAACCTGGGAAGCGCTCGAAGCCGAAGCACGCGCGGAGATGACGCAAGAAGGCATCGACCCCGCCAGCCTCACCTTCCGCTACGGCGTATCAGCGCATTACATCGGCCAACTCGAAAGCTTTGATACGAGCTTGCCGGACGGTAAGATGGAAGGACCTGCTGACGTAGCCCGTCTTATCGATGCATTCGAAACGATGTATACCAAGGTCTACCCGGCTGGCGCCCGTTTTCCCGATGCCGGCTATGCACTCACGACGGTAAACCTCGAGGCGGTAGCGCCGAAACCGCAGCCGTCGCTGCCAGAGCACGATCTAGCGGGGATTGAACCGGACTCAGAAGCCTATGTTGAAACTCGGGACGTGTATCATAAAAATGCTTGGACACCCTTCAGAGTTTACGAGATGGCCGCGCTGAAACCCGGCAATGAGATCCCGGGACCGGCGATCATTCGTGATCCTATGACGACCGTCGTTATTCCCCCAGAACGCATGATGACGATCGACGCGCGTCGCATCCTTCACTACCGCTAAGCCGAGGAGTTGTTATCGTGAAACTCGCAACCTTCACCCACAATGGACGCACCCGTATCGGCCGCGCTGAAGGCGAGGTCTTGATAGACCTTTCAACGTCGTCTGACCTTCCTACTGAAATGTCCGCGCTACTGGCAGCTGGCGATGAGGCAATGGCAACGGCGGCACAAACATCGGGCGACAAGATCCCACTCAGCGAGGTTGAACTCATGGCCCCGGTCTTGCGGCCGCCAAAGATCTTGGCCATTGGGCTAAATTACAAAGACCACATTGAAGAAACAGGTCTTCATACACCCGAATTCCCGATGTTTTTTAATAAACAATCCACCTCTGCCAATGGACCTTATGCGCCGTGGCACATGCCGAAGGTGTCGGACAAACTCGATTACGAAGGCGAGCTTGGATTCATCATCGGTAAGCGCTGCCGACACGTGCCAAAAGAGCGCGCCCTTGAGGTGATAGCTGGATTCTGTGTGTGCAATGATGGAAGCGTTCGGGATTGGCAGATGCGTGCACAGACCTTCACTCTCGGAAAATCATTTGATACACACTGCCCCTATGGACCGTTTCTAGTCACCCCGGATGAGGTCGGCGACCCGCACAACCTAGACCTCAAGACGTGGGTCAATGGTGAGTTGCGACAAGACTCCAATACAAAACACTTGGTGTTCGACTGCTTCGAACAAATCGAGACGCTAACCCAGGCATTCACCCTAGAGCCTGGTGATCTCATACTCAGCGGTACCCCAAGTGGTGTTGGCATCGGCTTCGATCCCAAGCGCTTTCTCAAGGTGGGCGATAAGGTTCGGATCGAGATCCAGAATCTAGGCTACATCGAAAATGAAGTCATCGCCGAGCCCTAGTCATCCGCATGCACGCTTGGCAATTTAACGAATACGGAAAATTCGACACCGTACTTAAATGGGTTGAACGGTCATCACCGACGGTCGGCGACGGCCAGGCATTAGTCAAAACGACCGCGGTTTCTCTCAACTTTCCCGATCTGCTGATCATCCAAGGTCTCTATCAACACAAGGCAGCGTTACCGGCCGTACCTGGAGTCGAAGCCGTAGGTACGGTTGTAGAGGTAGGCACCGGTAGTAAATTCGAAGTCGGCCAAAGAGTCGCCGGCTTCAATCACTCGGGTGGCACCTTGGCCGATTTCTTTTTAGTCAATAACGACTGTGCCTGGCGGGTTCCCGATCACGTCACCGATACCCAAGCGGCCGCGCTGAGCGTAACGTATGGGACGTCGTATTTCGGCCTTAAACATCGTGGTCAGATCGAAGCCGGTGAAGTGCTGCTTGTCCTCGGTGCGTCGGGCGGTGTTGGGACGGCTGCGGTACAACTTGGAAAAGCATTCGGCGCCACAGTCATCGCTGCCGCCGGTAGTGCAGAAAAACTCAGTGTATGTACTAAACTCGGTGCCGATCATGTGATCAATTACCGCGAAGAGGACATCGTTGAACGGGTCAAGGCACTTACCGATGGTCGTGGCGCGGACGTCATTTACGATCCAATCGGTGGCGACTTGTTTGACCAGGTTAAACGCTGCATTAATTGGGAAGGACGCATAGTCATCATTGGGTTTGCGTCCGGTCGCATTCCAGAAATCGAATGCAATCGCCTGCTCCTAAAGAACATGTCCGTCGTCGGCCTAGCCTGGGGCCAGTATCTTCAACGTAACCCCAAGAAAGCCGAAGCCTGCCAGTTGCACCTCTATGAATTGTTAGCCGACGGCAAAATTGACCCGGTCATCTACCGCGAACTCCCTTTCGAGCAAACCCTTGAGGGTCTCAGGCTAATGGACAGCCGCGAACTCTATGGCAAAATCGTTATCACTCGCTAGCTTGACGGAGAACCACAATGGTATTGCACGGTAGTTGCCTGTGCGGGCACGTTAAATATGAATTATCAAGCGCTCCCTTATTGCTAGAAAATTGTCACTGCAGCATGTGTCGCAAGGCGCACGGCAGCGCGTACACCACGTTTGCGAAGGTCACGAAAGCAGATTTTCACTTCACTAGCGGTAACGAGTTTCTTGGGCGTTTCAACTCATCGCCGGAAGTTCAGCGCAGTTTCTGCAAAAACTGCGGAGGGAAATTCACCTTCGAATGGGACCAGGCACCGGAGCACCTGTGGCTCGCCGCTGGCACGCTCGACGAAGACCCCGGGATAACACCCAAATTCCACATCTTTGTTGACTCAAAAGCTGATTGGTTCGAAATAAACGATGACCTACCACAGTATAAAGGCTACCCACCGCCCGACGCCTGACCCGTCCCGGTCCCACTGCCACCGTGCGTAATCGGCCTGGACCAATCCGTTTCCTAGACTGAGGACCAACAATATGCAACGGACTATCGTCCACTACTTCGATTACAAAAGTCCGTATGCCTACCTGGCTCAGGCCGAACTATTCCAATTGAGCGATAGCGGTAAGGTGACCGTCGAATGGCGCCCCTATACCTTAGATATTCCGAGCTTTCTTGGCTCGGCCCAACTCGATGCACAAGGCCAGGTTATTGAACAATCACGCAACGCACACCAATGGCGGCGTGTTAAATACGCCTATATGGATTGTCGGCGCGAGGCCAATCGACTTGGATTAACCATTCGTGGACCGCGCAAAATTTATGACAGCACGGTCGCACATCTAGGATTTTTGTTCGCCGAACGTAGTGGCGATTTTCGGCCTTACCATAATCGCGTATTCGAAATGTTTTGGCGGCGCGAGCTCAATATTGAGGATCCTCAAGCAATTGTTGCCACCTTAGACGATAGCGGCATCGACAGTGCCGGTTTTCTGTATTTTGCCGAAAATGAAGGTCGGCAACTGCTTGGCCGTATCCACCAGGAGGCAGAGTCGTTCGGGGTCTTTGGCGTACCATCGTATTTGGTAGGGAACGAACTATTTTGGGGTGCGGAACGATTTGGCCGTGTACGCGAGGCGGTACGCGGAATCGTTAATGGCGACATCGACGCCGTTTAAGGTTCTCGCCTAAAACCAAATCGGCACCAACAAATACCCGACGTATTGCATCGCACACAAAACCGGTACAACGGCACGGAAACTTTGAGTTGAATATTCTGGAATGTAGGTCCAGAATAACTGAAAAATACGCGCACATAAGCGTTACTAAGCCTAGAAGGTAGAAGCCGTAAAACTGATCGATGGCGCAGCGAATAAGGAATTCCACCGCTAGCCCAAGCCCGCTCTAAAAATTCTCCCGTCTATGCATGCTACTTGCCCCAAACTACGACCTATTGGATCTCAAAATATCTTGGGCGATCTCAGGCTTAATCGAATTCGTAACGATACCTCTAATCCCAGCGAACCTATCCTCGTGCAAGTGCCGACACTTGGATTGGATCATTCTGTTTGTGGCACGTATTAGGAGATAAGGCCTGAGATGAATATCTATGTTGGTAATTTGTCATACGACATGAGTGAAGAAGACTTACGCAATTCGTTCGAAGATCACGGTACCGTTGATTCCGCCAAAATTATCATGGACCGTGAGTCGGGCCGCTCAAAGGGGTTCGGTTTCGTCGAAATGCCGGACGCTACCGAAGCTGCAGCCGCAATCCAAGAACTCAACGAAGCGATGGTCAATGGCCGACCGCTTCGAGTGAACGAAGCGAAGCCGCGCCGTTAGGATGGTCTAGTAGAAATGGAATTGCGCGAAAGTTTGCGCATGACTTGAGTATCAATATGGAGGTCACAGACCTTCCAACGACTCCGCAGCCGGCAGCACCAGAACTTGAGTTCTGGTTCGATTTCGCCAGCACCTATTCTTACCCCGCTGCACTACGGGTAGAAGACCTTGCGGTCGCTCACGGCGTTACCGTGCATTGGCGCGCCTTTCTTCTAGGTCCAATTTTCCAGGCGCAAGGATGGTCGGATTCACCATTCAATCTTTACCCAGCGAAGGGCCGCTATATGTGGCAGGACCTACAGCGCCTGTGCCACGAGCATGAGTTAGAGTTCCATAAGCCATCACATTTTCCACGCAATAGCGTGCTTGCCGCACGTATCGCTTGCGCCTTTGATTCGGCACCGTGGATTGGCGGCTTCGTGCGGCGAGTTTTCACCGCTAACTTCGCGCTGGACCTCGACATTGCCGATGTCGAGGTGATCACAGCGTGTTTGGAATTGCTCGGCCAAAACCCCACTGTCGTGATGGATACCGCAACCAGTGCCGAATCAAAAGCTAAACTGCGCGCGCGTACCGAAGCGGCGGATAAGCTAGAGATTTTCGGCGCCCCTACTTTCATTAGCGACGGCGAACTGTACTGGGGCAATGAACGCCTGGAAAATGCGCTAGCGAAGGCCGCACAAGCATCCCTAGGTGCTTGATGGCCGCGAACTGTACACTCAGCTCAGAAACGTCATCTTTGCACGCCTAGAGGAATATGCATGAAACTCTATACCTACGAAGAATCCGGGAACAGCTACAAGGTTCGCTTGCTATTATCTTTTCTCGATTTGTCCTACGAGGCGATCGATGTCGACCTCATGCAAGATCTCCAACATCAACCCGAACATTTGGCGGTAAATCCCCGTGGTGAGGTGCCTGCCTTGGTTGACGGCGACGTCGAACTTGTCGACTCAATGGCGATCCTGTTGTACCTGGCAACGAAGTACGACAAACGAAGAACCTGGTTCCCCAACACCCCAGAGACAATGGCGGACGTGGCCCAATGGCTCGCGTTTGCTGCCAGCTGGGTGCAATACGGTGTATTCAGTGCACGCGCAATCCTATCGTTCGGGATCGCCGCCAATGGTATGCCGCACGACTTTCAGGCAAACGTCGAAGAAGGTCAGATCCGCGGAAGGCACTCGCTAGAGATCCTTGATGCCCATCTCAACGAGCGACAATGGCTGGCATTAGGACATCCGACGATCGGTGACATCGCTGTTTTCCCTTACGTTGCGCTGGCACCAATGGGAGACATTTCACTTACCCCCTACCCTGCCGTCGAAGCATGGATCGAACGATTCAAACAAATTCCCGGCTTCATGCCGATCAAAGGACTCGATGATCCGAATTACCGTAGATCGGCCTAAGCCTACCGCCGCTCCGCAACGAATTTTTCGGTAGCAACGCTACGATGCACTAGATTGGCGGATTACCGCCAACAGTTTGCCCCGTTTTATAGTACGGTTACCTGGACTAGTGCGGATGATCTTAAGGAAGCACGTCCTTAGTCAATCGACGGTGCCTGGTTGGCTCCTCTCTGTCTGTTCCAATCCATTGCCAGTGCCGGGTTAACCCCGGACGTCTGCAGACGATCCCAAATCCAATTCCTTGCCCGCGCCTGCAAATTTATTTGAGTGTCGCACCTCGATTTTGAACCTCGCGAATGAAATAGCGAACACACCGACCAGAATCAAACGCCGTAGGGCACATAAATAAGAGCTACTGGAGGAAGGACACCATGACTGATCTACGCCCAATTGCGCAGCGAATATTACCGTTGATCGCCGGGTTCATATTTACAACCACCGTGCACGCAGAATATGTGACTGGATTCGAACACGATACTACCGGGCTGCCGGTACCAAACGTTGCAGACCCCAGCACGTGGGTGCAGATCCCCGTGGCCGGCGGCGGTGAGACTGTGCCGTTTGGCAGTAATTCCGCAACATTCACTGGCGGCGCATGGGTCTGGGCTAATGCGCCGGATTTCTATCGCGATGGCAACTTTGAGTGGGCTTTTTCCCAACAGATCACGTTTGCCATACCGGTCACCGACGTCGATTTTTCCTTTTGGGCGCTGTTAGGACCGAATCCCATGACAGACCCATTTGACATCGCAGTAAATGGCGGTGCGGCAACCGGCGTTTCGGTACAGGCGTTTAACGCAGCGGACGAGCTTGTTGATTCCGCGCTTCCGCTAGCGCTCGTATTTGACGGGATGCGGATCGGTCCGGAAGGAGTGGTCAACCTATCGGGTCCAGGTATCGTGAAAATCGCCTTTAACGTGGACGTGCCCCCGGGTCCTAATGGACTAATTGGATACGGCATCGATGGCTTAAATGCATCGACTGTGCCGCTACCCGCGGCGCTGTGGTTACTACTTGCTTGTCTTCCAACACTAGGCTGGCGTCGAGCAAAGGCAATCTGAAGATCCCGCTACGTTACATATCCACAAGCGAGGTGGACATACCCATTTTGTGTGGCATTGATTCTGACAATCGCCGGCGGCCCCAACGCGTCCTGGCGATTGATAAGGATTGGCGGTCAAGCACGGCAGACCGCGGCCATTGAGGTGGTCATCAATGTGGGCGCCTAACTATCCTGACGGAGCTTAAATCGTTGGATCTTACCAGTCGCGGTTTTCGGCAGCTCCGTCCGAAACTCAATCCAACGCGGATACTTCCAGCGCTCCGTATGTTTTTGTACATGCTGCTGCAGCTCCTGTACAAGCGCCTCGCTCCGATCGTCGATCTCACGTAAAACGACAAAGGCCTTGGGTTTGATATTGCCGTGCGCGTCCGGGTGCCCAACAACCGCGGCCTCAAGCACTTTCGAATGACTGATAAGGACTGCCTCAACATCGAACGGTGAAACCCAGTTACCGCCGGACTTAAACATATCGTCGGTGCGGCCACAGAAACAGTAGTAACCCGCGTCATCTTGATAATACTTATCTCCGGTATAAGTCCATTCACCAACGAAAGTCCGGCGCGACTTGGCACGCTGGTGCCAGTAGCCTTCCGCACTCGACTCCCCTTTCACAACCAGTTCGCCGATCTCTCCTTGCTTTACTGCGGCACCGCGTTCATCGAGTAATTTGGCCTCGTAGCCCGGAACCGGTAATCCCGCGGTACCGTAATGCACGTCGTCTGGACGATTACTCAGAAAAATGTGCAGCATTTCAGTGGACCCAACTCCATCGATGATCGGAACATCAAAACGGTCCTCCCAGCGGCGTGCAACGTCTTCTGGCAGGGCTTCACCGGCGGAAATGCACAAGCGTAGTTGACTCGAACCAACTGCCGAGCCCGTCGCCTCATCCGCTAAGATTGCCGCGTACAAGGTTGGCACACCAAAATACAAGGTCGCCTGGTCGCGCTGTAATATCGCCATCACAAGTGCCGGCGTTGGGCGCTCCGAACTCAGTACGGTTGTCGCACCGACCGATAAGGGGAAGGTCATTGAGTTTCCCAGTCCGTAGGCAAAAAACAATTTAGGTGCGGAATAAACAATATCGTCGCATCGAATGCCGAGAACTTGTTGCCCATAGGTTTCTGCGGTGCAGACCAAGCTATTGTGTAAGTGCTTGACTCCTTTGGGGTTTCCGGTCGAACCTGATGAATATAACCACAACGCAACATCATCGGCGTAGCTTGGCGACGGATCGAGCTGCGACGAGGCGATGGCGCTTAACTCGTCGAGCGTTTGATGTTGACCGCTTCGACCGCCGGCAACAATGACATGATGTAAATACCGCTGCTCCGCCAAAGCCGGCTCGACTGCGCCGTAGAGGCTATCGCTGACCACAAGGACCTGTGCACGACTATCTCCAAGGATATACGTGTAGTGAGCATCGGTGAGCAGCGTGTTAACGGGTACCGGTATAAAGCCGGCCTTGATAGCGCCCCAAAATACGGCGACGAATTCGATACTGTCGCTCATAATCATGGCAATTCGGGCTTCAGGGAGCAATCCTAGCTGCTTGAACGCATTGCCCGCGCGGTTTACACGAACGGCTAGCTCGCCGTAGGAATATCGGCCATCGTCATCAATGTAGGCGATTTTGTCGAGGCGCCCGGCTTCGAGGTGGCGATCGATAAAAAAGCTCGCGGCGTTGAATTCTGATGAGAATGATTGCGCTTCAGTCATCGAGGAAATCGGGAAAATCGTTAGCAACCGACATTGTAAACTGCGCTGCACGCTTCTCTAGAAAACTACTCACGCCCTCGCGAGAGTCTGCGGCACCGCCCATATAGTACAAGGCCATCGATTCTTTGCGGAAGGCATCTCCCGGATCTGCCGCGCCGAGCATCTGCCACAACAATCGTCGTACTATCGCCGCAGATACCGCACTGGTCTTGTCGGCAATAGAGCGCGCAATCTCATGCGCCCGCGGTAACAAGTCGCCTGGCGCTAAAAGCTCGGAAACTAGACCGCCCTCGAAAGCCTCCTGGGCACTGAACACACGGCCGGTAAGAAACCAATCGAGCGCCTTGCTAATACCAACAATTCGCGGCGTAAACCAGGAACTACAAGCATCTGGTGCAATACCGCGCTGGACAAATACGAACCCCATCTTGGACGCTTCGCTCGCGAGCCTAAAGTCGCAGGCCAAAGTCATAGTCAAGCCAACGCCGGTTGCTGGGCCGTTGATCGCAGCGATTACCGGTTTACGGCACCTGAAGATCCGTTGGGTCAACTCACCGCCGCCGTCACGATGAGATTCGATGTTGGTGTTATCGGCGCGATTAAAAGTGTCGGCACCAGCACTGAGATCCATCCCCGCGCAAAACCCTCGTCCAGCGCCGGTAAGAATGATCACCCGGACCTCATCATCTTCATCGGCCTGATCGAACGCTGCGAGTAGTTCGGCGTGCATCGTGTAGTTATAGGCGTTTAGTACCTCCGGACGATTGAGGATAATCGTCATCACTTTATCTTCAACATTTGTGATCAGGGTCGTTTGGGTCATCGTGGTTCTCTATTCCGATCTCAATCTTCGATTAACGGTTTGACTTCTTCAATCACTCGACGAGTCTGGTCGAAGGTGTCAGCGTCTCCAGCACTCACGGGAAACAAGACAAATTTGGAGGCGCCCGCGGCGACATAATCGCGTAAGCGTTGCGTCAACTTGGCGGCGTCACCTACGCAAAACAACGGGTTTAAATCGATCTCGTCGCCGATCCCTGCCCGCTTCAGTAGTGGCGAGTTTTTAACCGCATCGTCATCAGTCGAACCAATGCGAAATGCGATCGAGGCACCGTAGTGATCTTCGTCGATGCTGCGACCCACTACTTTTAGTTCCGCTTTAATCATGGCAATCGTATTGCCTACATCAGCAGGCGTTGCCGCACCCCCAATCCAGCCGGTACCAAGGCGCGCGGTGCGCTTAGCCGCAGCTTTGCTAGAACCACCGATCCACAGCGGAATCGGCTGCTGGATCGGTCGCGGTGCGATCGAGGCATTTTTGTACTGGAAATATTTACCTTCGTAATCGACAGATTCCTCGGACCAGAGACGGTTCATCAATTCAAACATCTCGTTCGCCACAGAACCGCGATGCTCGGGGCTGACCCCCATCGCGGACCATTCCGCCGCGTTCGGATAACCGACACCGAACATTGGCAGTAGGCGGCCATTACTGAGGTAGTCGACTGTTGCGCATTCTTTCGCGAGCACCAAGGGATCGCGCAGTGGTATTACGATTGCATTCATACCAAATTTTATTTTCTCGGTACAACCGGCCAGCGTCGCCAATGCACTGACAGATTCAAGATAGCTATCCGTTGACACCAGACGATCGGACTGCCACATCGAATCGACGCCGCTTTCTTCGAGATATTCAGCCCAACGAAAATAGCTGCGTGGCCCGTCAAACGGATAGTTAGTCAAACCAAAACCAAGGCGAACACTCATGCAGTTACTCCCTGCGTTTCGAAATTGGCGGTAAGGCCATACACATCGCATGCCGACTGCGCGCCTTGACCGCACCAAATCAGATCGCTGGCTGTTGGGATCGGCCTTAGATCCTTAGCATCGTTGATTCTCTCGCTACGCTGCATCTTCATGTTCCCATCCAGTACGTTAGCATTCTCAATTGGTAGCGGAGTATCGTACGATGTTGAATCAATAAGGTCGAGCCGGCTTGTCGGTCTAAACCGAGGGATAAACAATGCAATCTAGTCCGGGAACCGTCGCTCAGCAGGTCGCCGAGTTTTTCGGTAGCACCAAGTGTGCCGAAATCGCGGCGGTAAAATCCGTCGTGTTACCCGGCGACGTACCACCGTGGCAAAGCACAGGTTTACACCTGCAGCGAGGCCAAACTTATAGCCTGTTCGCTGACGGCGTGATCCAGTGGTCCGAACGGCGTAGCCATCTTCACGGTGGGCCACCGTTCCATTTGTGGGCACGAGTATATCCAGGGGGCCGAGCGGTGAACCTTTGTGCAAACTCCGGCACGTTTGTCGCCGACGTCAACGGCGAACTCGAACTCGGCATTTACATGGGTATGTGGGCCGATGAGTTCGGCAAATTGCAATCTTCTGAAGCCTTGTATCAATCACTCAGCGGCCAAATCGAGGCAACGATCGCATTGTACAGCACGGACGCGCTAGCAGCTCTTGAAAGCGTCTGTGCCGAAGCTTATCCACCGGAGCCGATCGAAGCCGAGATCCTGCGCTTGCGCGCACCTAAAATGACGCCGCCAGGTTGGCATTATCTGCATGAAACTGGCTATGCCGAGATCTATCAGCACGAACATACCGCCTCGGGCTCGATTATCCATGCGCACGCCGACGACGACCAAGGAATACTGCGACACCCGGTCGATTTCCCGCTGACGTCGTCGACCACGATGCAATGGCGATGGCAAGTGCACGAACATCCGAGTGTCGATCCGGAAGACCAGGCAATCTCGCACGACTATATTTCACTAGCAGCAGAATTTGACAACGGCCGGGACTTGACCTGGATCTGGAGCTGTTGCCTAAAGCCTGGAGAATTTTTCCAGTGCCCCATCCGCGTGTGGCAGGAGCGCGAGACGCATTACGTCATCCGCTCGCACAACGACGCCTTGGGTCAATGGTATGTCGAGAAGCGTAACGTTTACGACGATGTGTTTCAGGCAATGGGGCCGCCGCCCGAGCGGATCACGGCCGTTTGGTTAATCGCGCTCAGCACCTTTCACCACCGGGTCGCGCGGGCGAGCTTTGCCGAAATCAAGCTTACGAACGATGAATTCGAAGTTTGGGTTATTTAGATCCCGAATTCACTCAGCGAAGATATGGCGTACTCCGTCGTTTATTTAAGCCGCTGGCGCAAGTGCCTCTAGTAGTTTCCACTCCCAATGTTTCGATACCGCGCTGTCAGGACTGTAATCCTCGGTCGGGTTGCATGGATAGAGCACGACGTGGGTCGCGCCAGCATCATAGTAGGCGTCGAGCTTGGACTTGAGCATCTCGGCATCACCCCACGCACACAGTGCATCGATCAAGCGATCGCTGCCTTCAGTCCAATCCTTCTCGCTGTAGCCCAGCGACGCCCAAATTTTGTGATACGGCGGTTGGGCCATATACCAAGCACACGCACGTCGCGCGAGATCACGGGCGCTGACCGGATCAGGATCAAGCACACAACGTACCGCGACATGCAGCTCCTTGTCTGGACCCAAAATCCGCCGCGCTTGCTTCACTGTTTCGGTGGTTTGTAGGAACAGAAAGGAACCGTCGGCTTTCTCGGCGGCAATCCGCATCAGGATTGGCCCGTGACCGGCGACGATGACCGGCGCCGGCTTATCTGCGGGCGGACTTTCAATTGGCGCAACGGCCATGCGATCGAGATAAGTGCGCATCTTCGGCGCCGGCAATATCCAGGTATGTCCCCGTGGCTCAACCAGCACCGGATGAGAAACGCCTAGACCAAGCGTAAAACGCCCACCGGATAACTCCGACAGACAATTAGCCGCTTGCGCCGCGGAATCCGCATCGTGCGCGAACACATTCAGGATCCCGGTCGACACACGTACACGGTCCGTTTTAGCCAACAGATATCCGGCTGTCGAGAGCGGCTCGCGACCAAAAATCTCCGGCAACCACATCTCATGGTAGCCAAGACTTTCAAAACGCCGCACGGCATCCACCAGCGCTGGGCCGGCGGTACCCTCGGTCCATTGCAGTAAGCTTAATTTCCCTGCCATATTCTTATTCCCCAGCTCTCAGTTGAACCGCCGTTATCTAAGCCCATTAACCACTAATCCCGAAACGCCGGGATAACCTCGCTCGCCATCAATTCGAGGTGCTCGTCACTCCAAGACGGGTCGAGACCCGGCGGCACTGCCCACGAATAAAATCGCGACGTTCCGGTCGCAGCGACGTACTCTTTGATCATCTCGATAGCCTGATCTGGCTCAACGATAAAGCAACCATGCTCCTCGAGAGATTGCTGTGTAGGCTCGACGGCAGTTAAGAATGACATACCCGCATCCTTAAACCACTTGCCATACCAGTTCTGCTGGTAGGCGAAATGCTCTGCCGCCTCGGCCCAGCGTTTCTTCGGATCTTTCGACACGATCAACCACATGTGGCCACCGGCAATCTCGTGGTCTTTCGGATCTTTGCCGTTCTTTTTGAGTTCATCCCAGTACTTTTTCGAGAACTCATTGATCGGGCCAGTCGCAATATAACCATATCCGACCCGCGCGGCTCGCCGTACGGCTACGTTACTAAATCCAGCTATCCATACATTCGGTTTAGGCTGCACTGGTTGTGGGAATAGCTGAATATCGGTGTATTGGTAATGTTTGCCGTCGAAAGTAAATTTTTCGCCCGCAAACAACCTTTGTATGACCTCGATCCCCTCTTCCATGCGTTGGGCGCGTTCTTTTGGATTGATTCGCCAACCGGAAAACTCTTCGACCCGGTAGCCAACGCCGAGGCCAAGTTCAAGCCGGCCACCAGATATGACATCGAGCGTCGCCGCATCTTCTGCAACCCTGACGGGGTCGTGTAGGGGGAGCAACAGAACGCTAGTACCGATGCGGATTTTTTTAGTCCGTGCCGCTATTGCACAACCAATTGCGAGCATCGAAGGTGAATAGTTATCCTCGAAAAAATGGTGTTCAGACAACCATACATCGCCGAAACCCATCGTTTCCGCGCGCGCGATTTGAGCGATGCATTTTTCATATAACTCTGTGTCATTTTGTTTCCACTGCTGCGGATTCCGAAAGTCGTACCACAACCCAAAACTCAATTGACGATCGCTCATTGATTATTTCCTCCGATAAATCTCATATTATTATTTCATCTGCGAGACGCAGGATCTCTGGCTCCGCAGAGCCAGAACGCGTCACCGAGTCATTTAAGGTAAAATTTCGACGCCGTTCCAAAAAGCTAAATGGTCTCGGATATCAACAGCAGCTGGTTTTGGATCCGGGTAATACCACGCAGCATCGGGATTGGACTGTCCATCGACGATTAAGGTCTTGTACTTTGCCGTTCCTTTCCACGAACACACGGACGTCGTTTCGCTGTCTGTAAAGTTAGCCGGTTCAATTGATTCCGCCGGAAAGTAATGAACCCCTTCCACAACAACGGTCGCTTGCGACTCGGCGACAACGCTTCCGTGCCACACCGCCTTCATGATGCATTCAAGCGGCTTTCACCCCGAGCGCCTGATTGACCAACGGCATCACTTCCTCGGCCATTAGCCGCATCGAGTTCTTCATCCGGGCCTTGTCGACCCAGTCATGCGCGGCATATAGCAAGGTACCGAAATGGCCGACCTCCTCGCGCAATTCAAGCAGCTTTCGCGCAACCGTCTCAGGGCTGCCGTGAATGACACAGGCGTCTCGTACTTGCTCATGGGTTAGTTTTGCAGGGTCATCACCCTTGTTCGCGACGAACGGCCCCTTGAAATCAGACCGATCGAATATCGTGAATAGATATTCGTAGTAGTAATCCATGGTGCCACCGGGGGTCGTGGAGAAAGCCTCCGCTGCGGCATCGGTCTCGTCGACGAATATGCTGCGTGCTACATGCCAGTTTTCCGGATCCGCCGTGTGTCCACCGGCTTCGGCACCGGCCACATAGGTTGGCCAATGCGTTTTGAGTGACCAATTCGCGATAAAATTCGCCGACAGCGGCATATATCCTCGCTTTCCGGCGAAGCTAAGGGAACTTGATGCGGGGCTCATCGCCGAGATCGCAACCGGCGGATGCGGTTGTTGTAACGGCTTCGGCACATAGCCGAGTTTTATGTCGTGATGGGTCCAATCCTTCATCTCAATGTCCCAGTGCTTTCCATGGATGCTATAGGGCGGGTCTGTCGCCCACAGCTCGAGCATCGCATCGAGCGCTTCGGCCATCATCTCCATACGGTCTTTGTCCATGACGCCGAACAGCTCAAAGTCGGACAGCAAACCGCCAGGTCCAACCCCCATGATGAAGCGTCCGTTGCTCAGGTGATCAAACATCGCCGCCTGGCCTGCGGTCACCGCCGGATGGTATTGGGGTAGGCACATGACGCCGGTTGCAAGCTTGATCTGCTTGGTCCGGCTGATCAGATTGGCATGAAACATCAGCGGAGACGTGATCTGCTCGACCGCGGAGGAATAATGCTCACCAACCCAGGCCTCGCTATATCCGAGCTCGTCGGCATAGATTATCGCTTCCATATCCTCTTCCAAGGTCTCGTGATAATCCCGATTGATGTGATGCAATGGCATCATGAAGTAGCCCAGCTTCATCGAGTTCTCCACCTGTCAGTTTGAGTGCGGACTCAGGCTAAGGCGGTGTGTTGGGCATGTCAATACGGGTACCCGTTTACGCCTGCCGTTGCCCTCAATGTGCGATTTGTAGGCAAATCCCTATACTCGGTCTTAAGAGTCAGAAAAAATCTCGCTACATGACCATGGATTACCAGCATCTTACTGTCGCCCGAGAGGGCTCCATCGCCACCGTTACGTTCAATCGCCCGCACAAGGCAAATGCGTTGAACTATGCGATTTTGACCGAAATTGAGCACGCAGCGCTCTCGTTTCGCGACGATATCGATACGCGTGTCGTTATCTTTACCGGCGCCGGCAAACATTTCAGCTCCGGATTCGATCTTACCGATCCCAATTCGGAATTTACCGGGCCCTTGCTCCTGCGGCGGCGGCGTAACCGCATCGGCGCACGAGCGATCACCGCACTCCATAATATGGACCAAATCACTGTTGCTGCGTGGAACGGCGCCGCCATGGGCGGCGGTGCCTGTATTCCAACGGCGCTCGATTTCCGCATCGGCTCGACCACCTGTGTCATGCGCTACCCCGAGGTTGATCTTGGCATGAATCTCATGTGGCATAGCCTGCCGCTATGCGTTCATTTAGTAGGGCCGGCGCGAGCGAAACGTCTTGTCGTCGGCGGCGAGTTGGTCGCCGCGCCAGCCCTACTAGAATGGGGTCTGCTCGATGAGGTCGTTGCCGAAGATCAGCTCATGACGCGGACGCGGGAGTTCGCCACTTTATATGCCAACAAACCCCCTATTGGCGCGCAGATGATCAAACGCAGTATCAACCAAATCGCCGGCGCCTTAGATCAGAGCATCATGCATATGGATGCGGATCAAAATCTATTGACCCGCGGCACGCAGGATATGGCTGAAGCGGTCCGCGCCTATCTGGCAAAAGAAGAGCCGACGTTCAAGGGCGAGTGACGGTGCAGCCGTCTATTAGTCGCGTCCTGCCTGCATTATCTTTTCCGCTAATAATGCGGGATTGGTGAAGCACAGCTCGTGACTCCCCGGACATTGCACTAGGCGAAACAGGCCTAGTTTTTCCGATAAACGCGGATGCCAACCCAAACTCTGCGGTAACGCAGTGTCTTCGGTGCAGTTAATGTAGGACTTCGGCATCGGCATCTCGGCTGGGTTCATGGTTAACTCGATTGGGTCGGTAAACGTTTGAAGAGGATGCGGATTGAGTTTCGCATAGGCTGCTTCTGCGTGTTCGGCGGTGGCGTCGTTGATGAAAGCGTCGCGCCAGATCGCGTACGGCAATGATACTGATCCATCATCCGCGACAATGCTGTTAAAGAGTTCGACGTAGTTCGGTGGCACCATGTCATTCAGGCACTCACCATTATTCGGTACGAACGCATTGCAATAGACTAGCCGGCGGATACTGTGGAGAAGCTTATCCGCAACACCGGTGATGATCATACCGCCGTAGCTGTGACCCACGAGAACGAAGTCTTCGATTCGAGACGCCTCGATAAAATCGATCGCAGATTGAATCGCAGCGACCAAGCCGACGTTCTTGGACCCGTTTGGCAGGTTTCCAACCAGGGTCGGAAGCAACACACGATGCCCTGCCTCACGGATCACGCCTGCCGTGTTTTCAAACAGATCCCCTGTGTGCCATGCGCCGTGCACGATCACATAAGTCGACATTATTTTCTCCAACTTCGCTGGTTCAAATTAAATCCTAGGCGTGCCAAGGCGCCATCAACTCAACGCTTTCATCAGTTCAGGTTTTGCGACCTGCGGCCGCCTTCGTGGTGACATTCCGCGCAGACGCGTAATGGGCCGGAAGCCTCGCCGAGTTGCGCCTTTTCGATATGACAGGTGCGACAGAAATCGTGAAACATCGATTCAATTTCCAACGCCACGGTGGGGTCATGCTTGTGGCACGAATAGCACGAATCGTACCCGGTATCGTCAATGTAGTTGTGATGGCAGGTGATGCAAGCCTCATCACTATGATCGAGATGCTCAAAGGCAACTGGCAACAATGCCGCGTTGCGAATCATCGTCGCACGGTAACCGATCACGCTTATCGCGATCAGTGTTATCACCAACACTATTCGCATTCACTTGCACGACACAGCGTCACCTGAGCGTCGCCGCGGGAGCCGCCATCAGGGATCGAAAAGCAGATCATCCACAATAGCCAAAATACGCCAAGGAGCACGACCAAGCGAACACTAAAACCCCGCGTCGCAGGCAACTGCAATACGGGCTGACTACGACTATCCAAGCCCCGCCATGTGGCTGAGCCAAATTTCCGATGCCATCGGCTAAGGCCAAAGGTTACTAGACTCGGTCCTGCGACGAGCACAATAAATACGGCCTTTTTCACCGGTGAATTGACGTAATAGCCGGCATCTACGATATGAAACGCCATAAACGTCATCGCCAAAACTGACATGCCAACGTGCCACGCGTGCCAGCTGGGATAGCGCAACCGTAGAGCGGTCCGGTATCGAGAAGTGAGTGTAATGACCAGCAGGAGTAGGCTTGCAACCGTCGCGGCCAGCATCGACAGCGGCGCAGATAATTTGAGGTATTCGATGGTCGTCCGGTCAATAACTACAAGACCGACAATATGGATAAGCACGAGCACAAGCACCGCATAGTTCACATCACGATGCAGGTTAAGCAGGGATCTCAGTGCTTGTGCGTCGCCTCCGTAATAAACCCAAACTCTCGGTGCGACCAGCGGCAGCGCAAGCATCATGCCGGCTCCCAACATACCCGTGCCCATTAGCAAGTCCCACCCCCAACCGTTTTGCGGCGCCTTCGGGTAGATAAACCACAACACCAGTGGCAGCGTGATTGTGCACAGAACAACAACGCCGAAATGCACGGGCAACTGATACTCGCCCGGTACGGACGGCGTCCTAACGCTACCGTCCGAGGGCCGCGCCGTGGATTCCGTTGTCATCGTTCAAAAACGCCGCAATCAACGGCACTTAGTTGAGGTCGGCGGCATAGGTCCGTAACTTCTCCAGTGACACGATTTCAAGTGCGCTGAGATGGGTCCGAGTAAGATGTACCCGCGGTGCGGCGTTGGCCTCTAACGCCTCTAGCCAGCGTGCGGCGCACAAGCACCAACGGTCACCTGGCTGTAGACCGGGAAAATCAAATTCAGGACGCGGGGTAGACAGGTCATTACCACTCGCCGCCGAAAACTCCAAAAATGCCTGGGTCAATTCAACGCATACGGTATGCGAGCCGAGATCCTCCTCGGCAGTGTTGCAACAGCCATCACGGAAAAATCCGGTTACTGGATCGGCGCCACAGGATTCGAGTGGCTCACCGAATACGTTAAGCGATTCATACATTATTTCATTCCTTCATCTCATTGGTTGTAGTTGCACGAGGTCGACGGTCGCGATGTCCGTGAGAACGCGACCGGCAGGCCAAATATCGCCGTACCAGGTTCCAAAAACCGCCTAAACTTTGTCCAGATCTGGTAGTCTCACCTATTATGCCGCGCAAACCGAATCATTGGATTTTTCTGCTGCTTTGCAGCATATTTAACCCTGCAGAGGCCACGACGATCCATAGTTGGGTCGATGACGATGGGGTGACCCACTTCTCGGATGCCCCGCCGGTAGGGGAAATCGATGGCGCAACAACCGTCGAGATCGACGACAACTATCCGCCCCAACGCGACGCACAAGCCGAGTACTATTCCATCGCAAATCAGTGGAACCGCATGCGTGAGGAACGCGAGGCAAAAAATAAATTAAGCCTTGAGAAGGCCCGGATCCAAGCCGAGAAATCTGCCGCGCTGGCCTACACCCAGCCGCCAGTAGCGCAGACGGGTTACCGTGACTATTTTCCAATCTACGGCTTCCCCGGCCATCGTGGAAATCTGCGAGGCCGCCGGTTTCAAGACGATCGCCACACAAACTTCCGACGCGGTCCGCACCACGTACAACCGGGCCATGGACGCCTTAGCCATCGCTCGCAAAATCGAGCACGTAACAGCCGCTTTCGCCAGAGTCATCGAGGCGCTCGCCACGGCGGCGCCGGCTTCAGGTTCGGCGTCTCACTCAACTAATTCCAGTACCGGCCGCCGGGTTCCCCGTGCGGTTCTCAAGATTTCGCTCCGATGTGCCGCTCTAGTAAGGTGGAAGCTCAATCCTCAACCTCCAGTCCGGCAGCGAATTCAACGGCCGGCCGCCCGATCCCGGCACAAATCGATCGGTTCACAATCGAGCGATGCCTAGGCCGCGGTTCGCAAGGCACGGTGCTCCTCGCCACCGATCAACGGCTATCGCGTCAGGTTGCGCTAAAACTTCTACGGCCGTCGGAGCTCGGAGTTGACGAAAATCAGCTCGCTAGCGAAGCCCGCATAGCAAGCCAATTGCAGCATCCTAATCTCGTTACCTTGTACGAAGTTGGCACCTATCACCACCTGCGTTACCTGGTATTCGAATTAATCGACGGCGAATCGCTCAAAGACCGAATCAAGCGCGAGGGAAAGCTGAGTGTTACAGATGCAGTCATACTCTTTAGCCAAATCCTCGCTGGCGTCGCCTACCTTCATAGTCAAGGCGTCGTCCATCGTGACCTAAGTCCGGCTAACATCCTGCTAACTCGCGAAGGGATTCCAAAAGTCACGGACTTCGGTATTTCAACCTTGGTCCAGGATCAAGTCGTTGAAGGCGAAATAAGCGGCACTCTCCCCTACATGTCTCCAGAGCCTTTCGTCGGTGCGCCGCTGGGACCACACTCGGATGTGTTTACCCTTGGTTCGATCTTCTACGAGTTACTAGCCGGCAAACGGTTAATGCACTGGTCAGGCAATCAGACGATCATCTATAACATCGCCAACGGCGACGCTGACAGCGCGACGGCAGATCTCGATTGCGATCCATTCGTCAAGCAAGTGATCAACAAGGCACTGCAACGTCCAGTCAAAATGCGCTATCCATCGGCCCTGGAAATGAAAGCAGACCTGGACACGTTTCGGGTGCCACGTGACAGCGCAGATCTTAGCCAACCGACCAGTCACAGTACCGCCGAATTTTTGCTCCGCCGAATGCAGCATACGAAGGGCTTCTCCGCACTGTCCGGTCACATTAGTAAGGTATTGGAGTTAACCGCAGACGGCAGCACTGCAACCGCAGAACGCATTGCGAATATCCTTGCGAAGGACATCACGATGTCGCAGCGCGTTTTGACTGCCGCGAACTCGGCCTTTTATGGCAACACGGAAATTACGACACTGCCGCGTGCCATCGTGTTGCTCGGACTTGAGCAAATGCGCATGTGCGTAACGAAGGCGCTTATCGAACAGCAATTCAACGACGGCAGTCCACTCCTTCACGATGCGCTGATCCGGTCGTTCCATAGTTCGGTTCTCGCCAAAGTAATCGCAGTTAAAATTGGATTTCGTCGGAGTGCGGATGCATTCACGAGCGCTATGTTTCACGACCTTGGGCGGACGCTCACGATCCATTACTTCGAAGACGAATACGAAGCGATCTTGAACTACGCCAAAACGCGGCCAACCGACGAACTCACCGCGTCCCGCCACGTTCTCGGCATCCCCTACTACGAGGTTGGCGCGGATGTCGCCCATAGCTGGAAGTTTCCCGGCAGCATCATTCAAGCGATGCGGCCATTACCTCGGGGGGAATTAACCCAAGCACACGACGACGATGCCCAAATTGCGTTTATTGCGGCATTTGCGAATACCTTGTGTGCCACGGCCCTCGCACCAGAGTTGGATGACGCAAATCAGCGGATCGCCAAACTTGTAAACCGCGCTCAACCGGTCTTAGACCTCTGCGAACAGGATCTTACTGAGGCGTTTGAGCAGGCAAATGGGCTTAGTGTGAACTACGCACGCTTGCTTAAAGTATCGCCGAATACTCAGCCGTCGCTGACCCAGCTCGCGCGGTCATTTACGTTCGATATGCAGCCGGAAGCTGACGATAATTCAGCCGCGGACTAGATTTTACCGTCGAGCCCCATCTGAAAATATTTATGCGTCAATTTATCTTGATTTTCCAACAACCAGTCGATCGACGGTTCGTTGTTCATGGCCTTATGAATGGCTTTAGCCGTCGCCTCGCGGTGGATCTCGAATAATTTTTTATGGTCTAGATTGTCGTCGTCAGCCACCGAGGGGTTTAGCCAAACGGAAACAATGATCCCGATATCGTCTACTTTTTCCTTCGGAATATCGCCGGCACGAACCGCATCAAGGACCGCGTTGGCAATTGCAGCCTGCACCGTACCCATCAAAATATTGGTGTAGCGGCTTTTCTTAACTGTGACCTTACTCACCATCAATGTCGCCGGACGGACCATAATGTCAGTATTTAGTATCGCGAGGACCCGTGAGTGGCCTTTAACTTGATCTCCCAGCAAGGTGCCGAACGCCACACCCATTGGACCATCCATCTCCCCTATCGCAACCTCGGGTTCAGCGGCGGTACCTGGCGGCCCCCCGGCGACGAGACATTCGCCCACGCGCATTATGATTTTGTCACTCATGAGTAGGCCGATCCTTAGGTTATGTGCCAGCTGCCTATACTACCAGTGTGCCGGCGGTTTCGTCGCGCAGCTGCCCCGTCGATAGCTCGCACGCTAGATTTTCCGACCTGACCATCTACTTCCGTCGCCTACGCCATGTTCCGTATCTTACGTATCTCCTTGTTGCTCTACGTATTGCTTATCGTGGCAATGACGACCTGGTCCGCGCGCGCGCGCAACACCGAATGGAACAATCCATTGTGGGTAGTCGTCTATCCAATCAACGGCGACGGGAGCGAGACGACTCGCACCTACATCGAAACACTGTCCGAAGATCAATTTCGTCCTATAGAAACAGTCATGGCCGAACAAGCCAAAGCTTGGGGCGTATCGCTCGAGAAGCCGGTCGACATTAGGTTCGCACCGGCAGTTGAATCTGTGCCGCCATCGCCTCCGAATTCATCAAACCCGCTAAAAATAGCCTATTGGAGCCTTAGCTTGAGACTATGGGCATGGCGTAACGACACCTTTGATGGACCCCATGACGTGCGTTTATTTACGATCTACTACGATCCGGAAGAGCATTCGCGGCTGGCCCATTCGCTCGGCCTGCAAAAAGGGTTCCTAGGGGTGGTCAACGCCTACGGTGATGCGGCTTACGCTGGCCGAAATAATGTTGTGCTGGCTCACGAGATGCTGCATACACTAGGCGCTTCGGATAAATATGACCCTCGAACGAACCAAGCACGCTATCCGGATGGCTTTGCCGAGCCGAACCGAACGTCGCTTTATCCACAAGAGCACGCAGAACTGATGGCCGGCCGAATTCCAATCAACGAAAACGAATCAAAAATGCCGAGCAAGCTGGCCGAGACCGTTGTCGGTCGCATGACGGCGCGCGAAATCGGGTGGATTGAATAGGCCCGCGAGGCTTCCGTGCACCGACAACTTCGGCTAGGTATCAGGATTCTGGTGGAGCACACCAGCGTCGTATAACCCTTGCACCTGCTCTTCGCTGTATCCGAGCATCCCATTTAACACCTCGACATTGTGCTCGCCGAGATGCGCCGTCTGTAATGGAATATTGTGCGGGTAGTCGGAGAAGCGTAAGGGCATTCCCGGTAATTCGACTTCGCCAAATTTCGGGTCGCTTACCGTTCTAACGGTACCGCGCTCTCTTAAGTGTGGTTCTTTGACCGTCTCGGCGATGCTCAACACAGGAGCGCAAGGCACGCGTTGCGCCTGCAAGGCTTCGAGGATCTCATCATCGGAAGATTTCGAATCGATCCAATCTTGGATTATTTGGTTGACTTCTTCACGATGCTCAATCCGTTTCGCATTAGAGTCATAACGCTCTTCGTCGAATAGCTCCGGGCGTTCTATCGCGACGCAGACCTGTTTCCACTGTGGATCAAGCGCAATGATGAACAGGTAATGGTCGATTCCCTTGAACAGGCCAAGCGGGCACACGGCATAATGATGCAGGCCTGATCGAGTCGGTTCGATCTCCCCGCCACTGGCACTGTAGATCTGCACATTCAATTCGTGGCTATGGTAGTAGGAGTCGAGCAACGAGATGTCGAGATACTGCCCCTTACCGGAACGTTCGCGATGCAGTAGTGCGAAGCCGATCGCACAAGCTGCATGCATGCCCGTATTGACATCGCCAAGACCAAGCAGCGGGAAGTACGGCGGGCCGTCCGGTTCGCCGATCATTGCGGTTACCCCGGCGTAGGCCTGCGCTATGTAGTCGAAGCCTGGTTGCTGCGACAATGGTCCTTCCTGACCGAAGGCGGAGAGCGAGCACATGACCGCACGAGGATTTATTTCCTTGACCCGGTCCCAGCCGATTCCAAGCCGGGCAGCAACGCCCGGTGCGAAGTTCTCAATCACGACATCGACTTGCGCGATGAGTCCATCCAAGATCTTGCGCCCTTCGTCCGTCTTGCCATTGACACAGATCGATTTTTTCCCACGATTCTGCTGCAAGAAATAGCCACTGCGCCCATTTTTTATCATCGGCAGCCCGCGCGACACATCGCCGGCAGGCGGAAATTCGACTTTGATGACCTCCGCACCCATTTCCACCATCAGTCGGGTCGCCGACGGACCCGCAAGGACGTGGGTAAAATCTAGAATCTTGTAACCAGTAAGAATGTGATCGGGCAGGGACATTGGCTTTTGATGAAATTTTAACTATGCCCGGATACCTGGACGAACGAGTTCGCGGCGCTCAGTGCGTTCGTATTTCCGCGCCGGCGTATTTTCTATCGCGATCAGATCCGCTGCACGGAAGCTCGCGCGATGGCGCTCCAAACTGATATCGCCATAGGTCGTCGAACGTTGTCGCGGCGTGCGCTCGGCCGACTCGATCATCGCGATCATTGCCTCTGGCGATGTCTCCTGACCATGGGCGGAACCGGCCGCGCGGGTGATGCTCTCATTCATTAAGGTACCACCGAGATCGTTTACCCCTGCATTCAGGCAGGCCATCACGCCGGCGTGGCCCATTTTCACCCACGACGCCTGGATGTTTGTGATATACGGGTTTAAGGCCAATCGTGCGACGGCATGCATCAATATCGCCTCGCGAAAGGTCGGTCCTTTGCGCGCCTTGCCTTTGAGATACAGAGGCGCCTCCATATGTACGAACGGAAGCGGTACAAATTCGGTGAACCCGCCAGTCTCTTTTTGCAGATCACGAACATTGATTAAATGACGCGCCCAATTATGGGGTTGGTCAATGTGACCATACATTATGGTCGCGGTCGTATTGAAACCGACTGTATGCGCCGCCCGCATGACTGACAGCCACTGCTCGGTGTTGATCTTATCGGGGCACAAAACCGCACGCACTTCGTCGTCGAGAACCTCGGCTGCTGTGCCGGGTAAGGTACCGAGCCCGGCCTCTTTGAGCTCGGACAAAAACGACTCAAGCGGCAAACCAGCGGTCTGGGCACCTTGCCATACTTCAAGCGGTGAAAATGCGTGCACATGCATCTCGGGCACCGCTGTTTTTACCGTGTGCACGATGTCGAGATAGGTCTGGCCCGTGTATTGGGGATGGATCCCGCCTTGCATACAGACTTCCGTCGCGCCCCGCTCCCACGCCTCGTGGACACGGCGTTGGATTTCGTTGTCACTCAAGTCATAGGGCTTCCCGCGCAAATTCTCACTCAGTTTCCCTTTCGAGAAAGCGCAGAATTGGCATTTGAAGTAACACACATTGGTGTAGTTGATGTTGCGGTTGACAACATAGGTGACGACATCGCCATTGCATTGCGACCGCAATTGATCGGCGGCTTGACACACTGCGGCGAAATCATCGCCGCGGGCGTTAAACAACCGTTCTATTTCGCCATGCGCGAGATCAGCCCCGTCCTGCGCACGATCAATGATGGCCGCTACATCTGTAGATACGAGCGGTGTCGATTTTCGGACTAAGTCGATGATATCGCGTGGCGGTGGCTCTGCCTCGCCTGGACTCCATGAGTCGATTCGAGGCATGCCGATAGCGTCAATCGCTTGCAGAATCGGGGTCTGAAATTTTTCATCTAACCAACGCGTCCGATCGACAGCGAAGTCGGGATAAACAGTAAGGCGTTCGTGCAAGTATTTCCCGGCATCCGCCGTTTCGCTTGCGAGCCGCTCCAATTCAGGCCACGGCGCTTCCGGATTCACAAAATCCGGCGTAACCGGGGACACGCCGCCCCAATCGTTGATGCCGGCTTCAACCAACCGTGGCAGAACACCCGGACTCAGATTCGGCGGCGCCTGGATGCTCATCGTCGCGCCAAACAGTATCCTGGCGACAGCGAGGGTCCAAACCATTTCTTCCAGATCCGGCTCGGGTGCGTTAACCATCTTCGTGCCGACTTTGGCGCGGAAGTTTTGAATGATGATCTCTTGAACGTGACCATACGTTTCATGCACATCCCGAATCGCGAGTAGCGATTCAACCCGTTCCTGACGCGTCTCGCCGATCCCAATCAAGATGCCGGTGGTGAACGGTATGCTGGCGCGTCCGGCATCGGCCAAGGTTTGCAAGCGGACTTGCGGGTCCTTGTCCGGGGATCCGTAATGCGGCATGCCTTTTTGCGTAAGTCGTTCGGCTGCGGATTCGAGCATGATCCCCATGCTAGGCGCGACTTGCCGCAAGCGCTCAAGTTCGGACAGGCTCAAGGTGCCCGGATTGAGATGCGGCAACAATCCAGTTTCGTCAAATACCGCTTTAGCCACGTCGTGTAGATAATCCGTGGTCGACTCGTAACCCATGGCCGACAAGGCGTCGCGCGCTGTTTTGTAACGCAACTCCGGTTTTTCGCCTAAGGTAAACAGGACCTCCTTGCACCCCAGTTCGGCGGCGGCGGCCGTGGTTTCAAGGACCTGATCGATCGTCAGGTAGGGCGCGACGACCTTTTTCGGCGCCTGCGCAAAAGTGCAATAGTGGCAAACATCCCGGCACAGGTGGGTCAGCGGGATAAACACCTTCTTCGAGTAGGTGATGAGATTCGCGAAGCCACGGTCACGCAGCGTTGACGCCACCGGCAGCAAGGGCGCGCTGAGCGCCGTGTCTGCAAGTACCCGCGCCTCGGCCGTCGAGGGCAAGCCGCCGTGTAACGAACGATCTAGGATCGCATCCAATTCAGACATGGGTAAGGAGGGCCTCAGCCGGCAACTGCATGGCCGACATTATGCCGACCGGGCAGCCGTGATACCACATTGATTTCATCAAGATAGTCGAGTGTTGCCGAGGGCTGCTCATAGGCCATCAAGGCACGGACGTCTTCCGGCGTGTCGATATCCAAAGACAGTCCATCAAGCTCTAAGATTTGGACCGGACTACCGGTATCGCGAGCAGCTTCAGCATGGATATTGAAACTGTCGATTCCGTAAGAAAACGCGATCAAATCGATTGGAGAAACGACCAAGCCATTGGTTCCGGTCCGATCCCGATCGGGCACCATGGTAAGACCCGCACCGTGACCATGCAGACGGATCAGCTGATCGATCTCCATCGCGCTTACAAGCGGTACGTCTCCGGGGACCATCAGCATTGCTCGCCCACCGAGAGTCGCCGCGAATGCCCCGCCTTGGGCAACCGCAAGAGAAAGGTCATTTTGCGCTTCGGGCACGAAGTAAGCGTCGTAACGCTCGGCGAGCCGCTGCGCAGCCGGCTCTTTCGACACGACAATAATACCGCTCACCTCGGTGCTGCTGTGGAGCGCCGCGAGGACATCGCTGAGCATGACTTCCGCCAGCGCAACCCGCTCTGCTTCACTCAACAATGCAGCAAGCCGCTTCTTAGCGACACCGAACTGCTTGCTTGGAACAACGGCCCACATTTTCTAAGCTATCCCCCACCCCTTAGACGGCGTAAAAAGTCAATGGCCGTGCGGGCCAGATCGATCCGATCGGCTAAAGTTACCATGACCGTCTGGGCAACGATAGTCTCTATATTAAGGCCCGCGACGCTATTGCTTAACGCTGCATCTTGTTGATCCATAATGAAGCCATCGATTAAATCGGTGTAATGCTCCGCGACGGCGAACGCACTCCTGGGGACCGACAGCTCCTGCATCATTTTAGCCGTTGGTCCTTTGATTGCCTCTCCACCGACAATTGGCGACACCGCGACAATCGGGACTTCGAGTGCCCGCAGAGCTTGAGTGAACGCGGGCACAGCCAGCATCGGGTCGATACTGACAAACGGATTCGACGGGCAGATGACTACTCCGGCAAGGTCTGGGTCGGCGAGCACAGCTTTCAGCTGAGCACTCAATTTAGCGCTACCACTACCGTCAAATTCGAAACCGCGAACCGCCGGCTCACATCGTTCGCGAACGAAATAATGTTGGAAAGCGAGCGGGCCGAGTTGCGTGTGGACGATTGTGCGGACCGGATCATCGCTCACCGGCAGTACTTGATGATCGATGCCAAGCTTTCGAGTCAGACTGGCCGTGACATCGGTCAAGCTTGCACCCGTTTTCAGCATCTGCGTTCGCACGACATGTGTGGCAAGATCGGCGTCGCCTAAGTTAAACCAAGTGTCACCACCAAGCGCATCAAGTGCCGCGATAAAGTTCCAGCTCTCACCTTGCCGGCCCCATCCGAGCTCCGGGTTACTGAGGCCTGCCAAGGTGTAGGTTAGCGTATCCAGATCCGGAGAAATATGCAGACCAAGGTGTTCGAAATCATCGCCGGTATTGACGACAAAGCTTACCTGATCGGCGTCCAACAGGTGTGAAAAACCAAGGCAAAGCTTGGCGCCACCGACTCCGCCGGTGATCGCGAGATATTTCTCCGGCTTAGCTTTCAACGGAAAAGATCGTCCTCAAGGGGCCGGATCATATCGGCGGCAGTCTCGCAGCTGTCCGATGGCGGTAATCCGCGAACGACAACCAGCGGTGTACCTTCGATAGTTTCGCCCATTAATAAGGTCGCGGCGGCGGCCAACGAATCAGCGCGGTTAACCATCGCTACTTTTAGTTCGCGACCAAACATGTCCTTGCCGCCACGGAGATCGTCGATCACCTGTACGGCTGCACATCCGATCGCGCTACCCGTTGTGCCTAATCGCCATGGCCGATTCATGCTGTCGGAAATCAGGATCCCCAAGCGCTTACCCGTTTGTTTAAAAAATTGGTCACGCAGCGTGCGCGCACTTTGATCCGGATCGAGTGGTAACAACAGCGCGGAATCGCCGTCACCGTGTTCGATATTCGATTGATCGATCCCCGCATTCGCGCCTACATGCCCGAGCCGATGGCGAACGATTATAACACCCGGTTTCTTGCGCAGTATTTCAGCCGACTCATCCAAAATGAGTTGACACAGCGCGGGCTCTTTTTCCGTTTCGTGTGCCAGACGCTGGGCTTCGGGCGACGGCATGACCGAGCTCAACGAAACCTGACGGCCTTCCGCCTTAGACACGATTTTTTGTGCCACCACCAAAATGTCTCCTTCGATTAACTGCACATCGGAGGCCTCGATTGCAGGCAGCAGGATCTCGACTAGGCGGTCCCCCGCATTAATCAGTGGGATGTTGGGAATAACCAGAAATTGCAGATTGCTAATCGGCGGAGTCGGGACGTTCATAGGAATGTAGAGGCGGACGCTATGGCGAAGGGGGATTAGTTTAACGGGAATTTTGCGTTGCCCGTAGTCCTACTGTCTGTTTTGATGTTCTGACCACCGGCCATATTGGTTTGCGGCATTCCCGATCTAGCGTAAGATCGATTCCGTCCGCATCGCGGCCAATCGGTGCCCATACTCAAACAACCGAATAGAGTTGCACGATTTAGGGTCGCCTTATCAATCCAGCGTGAGGTAAGCATGATGACCTGTAATATAGGCCTGTTCCATACCGTGCCCGACATGAAAGCCGATCCGGCGATAGTCGCTCGAGCTGCCGAAGACCTAGGCTTTACCTCCTACTGGGTGCCAGAACACGCGATCTTACCCGTGGAATTCCGTTCGAATTACGCCGGGGATCTCGAAGCCCAGCTGGTTGAACCACCGGATTATCTATGGCAAATGCCAGATCCGTGGATCGCCTTGGCGCGTGCTTCCGCGGTAACGTCTACGCTACGGCTGGGCACGGCGATCTGCCTTGTGCCGGAACACAATCCGCTGATTCTCGCCAACGAAGTTGCCTCCCTTGACCATTACAGCGGCGGACGCGTCAATTTCGGTATCGGCGCCGGCTGGAATCGTGAAGAGAGCGAAATCTTGGGGGTCGATTTTGATCATCGCTGGACCCAGACACGCGAATGCGTAGAAGTAATGAAGGCACTATGGACGAATGACTCTGCCGGGTACGCTGGCAAGTACTATTCATTTCCACCCGTGCGCTGTTACCCAAAACCTGCACAGGATCCTTATCCGCCAATTTATTTCGGCAGTATTGGTTCGCCGCGGGTACTGCAACGCGTCGCTAAATGGGGAGACGGTTGGGTTCCATTAACCAACGATTTCAGTGAGCTGGCCAAAGGGCGTGAACGGCTAAACGAACTGTGCACGGAGGCCGGGCGCGATCCGAAATCGATTTCTATCGCACAGATGGCAACCGAAGGTATGAGTCGCACCGCCGCCGAAATAACGGAGGCAGAACAGGCCGGCGTTGATGAAGTTATCGTGTGGATCATGGCAACCGAGCTAGATGCCGTATTGGATGAGTTAAAAGGCTTGGCCGACGAACTCATAGAAGCAGAAGCCGCCTAGCATACGTATTGTTGCGGCATTGAGGGGACCGAATATTGATTGATCCAGATAAAATTATAGGCAAAGTGATTGCGCGAAATGAATCGACCTATCGCACCGAAGACAGCATCCTATACGCACTAGGCTTGGGCTTCGGCGCCGATCCGACAGACCTAGATCAATTGAGGTTCGTCTACGAAAAAGACATCCTGACCTTGCCGACGATGAATCTCGTATTGGGCTACCCCGGGTTTTGGCTCAAAGATCCACAGTACGAAGTTGAATGGCAGAAGGTGCTGCACGCCGAAGAGCACCTGATTGTGCATAGCCCGTTGCCGCCGGCAGGTACGATGGTTGGCGAGACCGTTATCGACGATATCGTGGACCGCGGACCCGATAAGGGTGTTTTTATCTACACACGCAAGGAAGTTCGTGCTGAGAGCGATGGCAAGCTTTTCGCAACGGTTTACTCGAATTCGCTTGCTCGCGGCGACGGCGGATGCGGAGGCAATCCACAAACCAGACCCAAACCGGCGGAGGTTCCCGACCGTGAGCCCGACGCTGTGTGTAAGCTGCCCACGATCCCGCAACAAGCGCTACTGTACCGGCTATGTGGCGACATGAATCCCTTACACGCCGATCCCGCGATCGCCAACGCTGCCGGATTCGAACGTCCAATACTTCATGGCCGATCGACCATGGGTGTTGCACAACACGCCATCCTGAAGACCTGCTGCGCCTACGATCCGAACCGCATTAAATCGATCAGCATACGCTTTTCTGCGCCATTCCTACCGGGTGAAACACTGCGCACTGAGATCTGGCAGGATGGCACAGACATCTATTTCCGCAGCTTCGCGCACGAACGCAACGTGGCAGTGTTAAATAATGGACACGTAGAATTGAGTAACTAGAAATGCACGACTCAAACAGCCGCAACCTAATGTCGATCGGAACGCGAACATGCAAAAGATACTAAGCGGGCTCCGCATCATTGAAGGTTCGGCTTTTATAGCCGCGCCTATGTGTGGCATGACTTTGGCACAGTTGGGCGCGGATGTTATCCGCTTCGATAATATTCACGGCGGGGTCGATTACCATCGTTGGCCGGTCACCGACAACAACCATAGTTTCTATTGGGCGGATCTCAATAAAGGTAAACGCTCTTTCGCGGTCGATTTAAAGTCGGACCGCGGGCGTGAACTAGTGACTCAGCTCATCACTACCGGCGGCGAGGCCGGCGGAATCTTCTCCACTAATTTGCCGGCCAAGGGTTGGCTGTCCTACGAGTCCTTAAAATCGCATCGGCAAGACTTGATCCAACTCGCGATCGTCGGCGATCGGCATGGCGGGACGGCGCTCGACTACACCGTCAACGCAAAGGTTGGCTATCCCAATATCACGGGGCCTATCGATGACGAGCGACCGGTAAATCACGTACTGCCGGCATGGGACAACATCGCTGCCTACATGGCAGCGCTAAGTATTTTGGCGGCTGAACGTCATCGGCGCCTTACTGGGGAAGGTCAAAAGATCGAGATGTCGCTTGCCGATTGCGCCTTGGCGACGATGGGCCATCTTGGTTTTATCGGCGAAGTCTCAATCAACGGGGCCGAGCGACCGCGCTACGGTAACCATTTATATGGCGCTTTTGGACGCGACTTTGTCAGCGCCGATGGCAAACGCATGATGATAATCGCCATCACGCCAAAGCAATGGGCCGGCTTACAGCGTGCGGGAGGATTCGGTGCTGAAATGGATACGTTAGAGGCCAAGCTCAAATTAGACTTTTCGCGCGAAGGCGATCGATTTGCTGCGCGAGACGAAATTTGTGAGATTGTCGAGCGCTGGACCGGAGCAACGATGTTCACCCAAATTAAAAGTGCACTCGATGAAAACGGCTGCTGCTGGGGACCCTACCAAACGGTTCGCGAGCTGGTTGAAGACGACATCGACGTCTCCGAGGACAATCCTATTTTCAGCATGGTTGAACAACCCAACCTCGGCCGTTATCTCGTCCCGGGGCAACCAATGTCCTTTTCCGCAGTTGAGCGGCAGCCCGCTGCGCCAGCGCCCCACTTAGGTCAACATACCGATGAGATACTCGCCGATTTGCTCGGCTTAGGTGACACGGAGATTGGAAAACTCCACGATAGTGGTGTCGTAGCTGGGTAGAAGCACCTTACCCAGTCTAATCCAGCACTGACGTAACCGTATGTTTAGTTGGTCCACAACAATGAACAACCAGGATCACCCAACGGATGACTTCTAGTAAACAAGCAGCATTCTCAGGCACGAAGGAAGTCGAGCAACATCTACAGTTCGACGAGTCGCGCCTGGCGAAGTACCTCAAACAGCATATCGACGGCTTCGAAGGTCCGCTGGAAGTCAGGCGCTTTAAAGGCGGGCAATCTAACCCCACCTACCAGCTGATAACCCCGTCACGGCATTATGTGCTCAGGCGTAAGCCGCCGGGTGAGTTGCTACCGTCTGCGCACGCCGTCGATCGCGAATTTCGCATTATTTCTGCATTGAACATGACCGACTTTCCGGTGCCCCAAGCTCTACTATTGTGCGAAGACACAACGGTGGTTGGCACAATTTTCTACGTAATGGAGATGGTCGAAGGCCGAGTCTTTTGGGATATGTCACTGCCTGATCAATCCCCTGCAGAACGTGCAGCAATCTATGACGCAAAGATCAGCACGTTGGCAAAATTTCAGTCGATCGACTACCAAGCGATAGGACTTGATGGTTTTGGCAAAACGACCGATTACTTCGCGAGGCAGATCCACCGTTGGGGTAAGACCTACGTCGCCTCTGAGACGGAGAAAATCGACGACATGGATCTGCTCAATGAGTGGTTGCCAAAAAACATTCCGGCAGATGATGCGGTCAGCCTAATTCATGGCGACTTTCGCATGGACAACATGATCTTCCACCCTGGCGAATCGCGAGTAGTTGCGGTGTTAGACTGGGAGCTCGCCACCATTGGGCACCCGTTAGGTGATTTTACCTATCATTTGTGCCCCTGGTTGCTACCGCAAGTAAAGGAGCGGGTTAGCAGCCTCGCCGGCTTGGACCTGCCCGCTTTAGGAATACCTACGGAGGCCGAATACACGGCACGTTACTGTGAATTGACTGGTCGCAGCCACATATCCAATCTCGATTACTATCGTGCCTATACTGTTTGGCGCATGGCCGCGATATATCAAGGGATCATTAAGCGCGTCCAAGAAGGGACGGCTGCAAACCCAGAGGCGCCCAAAGAGGCAACTATCGTACGTACGTTTGCTGCAACTGCCATAGCGTACGCGAGAAAGGCGGGATTATGACTGCACAGACTGACGCGCTACGCTTCGAGCCTTACGAACTTCCCCAGACCCTAGCATCGTTACGGGCGGAGGTGCGTACTTTCCTGCGTGCTGAGTGCACGAGTTTTAGTGCTGTACATAGAAGTAACAGCTGGGATGCCTACGACGCGGCATTTTCACGCAAGCTCGGCGAGCGCGGTTGGCTCGGCATGACTTTGCCTAAAGCCTACGGTGGCCATGAACGTGGCCCACTCGAACGGTATGTGGTGGTCGAGGAGGTACTGGCGGCTGGCGCGCCGAGTGGATTTCATTGGATCGCCGACCGGCAAAGCGGTCCGCTACTCGCACGCTACGGCACGGAGGAGCAGAAGCGAACGATACTGCCGAAGATTACGGCGGGAGAGGCGTGTTTCTGCATCGGCATGAGCGAACCGAATTCTGGATCGGATCTCGCGTCGTTACGTACGCGGGCCGAACGTAGCGACGACGGTTGGGTTGTCAACGGACAAAAAATATGGACGTCACACGCTCACCAAGCAAATTACATGATCGCGTTGGTGCGGACCTCACCTGCCACCGACAATCGGCACGAGGGTTTATCGCAATTTCTAATTGAATTACCAACCAGCGGGATCACCTGCCGTCCAATCAAAGATCTAACCGGCCGTGCACAGTTCAACGAAGTGTTTTTCGAAGATGCGGTAATACCCCACGATGCCTTGATTGGCACCGAAGGCGCGGGTTGGAAACAGGTTGTGGAAGAACTCGCCTTCGAGCGTAGCGGACCCGAGCGCTATCTCTCTTGCTACGTCTTGCTGAGCAGTCTTATCGATGTCATCAAAGATGACGCATCGCCCGCATCGTTACGAAAAATAGGCTCACAGATAGCCCTGCTAGTAGCGCTACGCAATATGTCCCTAAGTGTCGCCGGGATGCTTAATGACGGTAAGGATCCAGGGCTACAAGCTTCCGTTGTCAAAGACGTTGGATGTAGTTTCGAGCAAGGACTGCCGGAGTTGGCGCAAGAAATCGTTGACCTGGAACCAACGCTGGCCGGTCACGGCATTGACTACCAGCAGGTACTCGGAAACCTTGTACAGCTTGCGCCGTCGTTCTCGCTGCGCGGCGGGACGCCAGAGATATTACGCGGGATCATTGCCAGAGGCCTTGGATTGCGATGAGTGAACTACGCAACATCCTTGAAGAAAGTGTCGCCCGCGTTTTCGCCGAGCAAGTAACAAATGAGTTTCTAAGCTCGGTTGAGGAGACCGGCTGGCCGCAAGAATTGTGGGACACAATTAGTGAACTTGGTATCCCCCAGGTCTTGGTAGATGAAACGCGTGGTGGCATGAGCGGCACCTGGGCGGACGCCTATGTGGTGGTCCGCCGGTGCGGATACTGCTGCTTACCATTACCGGTACCGGAAGCGATCCTTGCAGGCTGGCTCGCCGAGCGTGCATCAATCGGATTGCCGGCCGGCGCCGCAGGAATACTCCCGCATGCTGTGCCCGCTAGCAATATCTCTGGAGATACTTTGACCGCGCAAATTTCACGCGTACCTTGGGGGCGGGACGCCGATTACTTTATTGGCATTACGACGGCACAAGAGCTGGTCCTGGTCGCGCGCGACGGTGTTGACATAACCGGCGAGGAAAACCTCGGTCAAGATCCGCGCGATACTGTCACATTCAATCAAACACCAGTGGTCCAACGCGCCCCCATTAACCTCCCCGCCGATTCAATTCGGTGGTTGTGCGCGTTACTGCGTAGCGCACAAATCGCCGGTGCGAGTTCCCGTTGTTTGGAGATCGGCGTGCAATATGTCGGGGAACGCGAGCAATTTGGTCGCACCTTGTCACGCTTCCAAGCGATTCAACATCAGCTAGCGGTAATGGCAGGTTCGTTGGCAACGGTAGAGGCAATGGCGGCTAGTGCATTTCGCACCATGGATATCCATGGGATCGCGACGGATGGACGCGACGCTAAATTTGAAATTGCGGCCGCGAAGTGTCGAGCGAGCGACGCGGTCGAACCAATCACGCGCATTGGACATCAGGTTCATGGTGCTATTGGTTTTACCTATGAGTACGGACTCCACTTCTTAACCCGTCGGCTGTGGGCCTGGCGTGCGGAATTTGGTGGCAGCGGCGAATGGGCGGAATACCTCGGGCACATCGCCACTCAGCAAGGCGGCGATGATATATGGGGTTACATCACCAACTGACCTTGATGCGTTGCCCCAAAATAGCAATTTCGTAGAATTTCGCCGACGTACATTTCCTAAGGCAACGGGACTTACACATTGGAAGAGTAAACCAGATGAATAACGATCTATTGTTTGAAAAAAATGGCCACATCGTCACCTTGACGATGAACCGCCCAGATGACCGCAATCCACTCGGTATGAATGGAGACGGGCAGAATTTCGCGGAGGCCGCCGAGCGCATAAACAACGACGACGACGTCCGTTGTGTCATTCTTACCGGTGCCGGTAAGGCGTTTTCAGCAGGCGGCAACCTCAAGGCCATGCGCGACCGTGAAGGCTCATTCGGTGCCTCGCCATTGGAGATGCGTGATAAGGCCTACCGCAAAAACATTCATCGGGTCATTCGATCCTTATGGGATATTGAGGTGCCAACAATCGGCGCCATTAACGGCCCAGCTATCGGACTGGGTAATGATGTCGGTTGCACCTGTGACATTCGTATCGCGGCAGACAACGCGAAATTTGGTGCCACCTTCCTCAAGGTTGGACTGATCCCGGGCGATGGCGGTTCATGGTTGCTGCCGCGTGTGATCGGCTGGTCGAATGCGGCACGTCTATTTTTTACCGGCGATGTGGTGGACGCAGAAACAGCAAAGTCCTGGGGCTTGGTCTCGGACATCGTACCCGCAGCTAGCTTAATGGAGTCGGCAAATGAACTCGCTAAACGTATTGTTCAGCAGCCGCCGCAGGCGCTGCGTATGACAAAACGATTGATGCGCGACGGCATGAACTCCACCTTCGACACGATCATGGAGATGTCGGCGGCGATGCAGGTCATCGTGCAGAATACGGACGATCACATGGAAGCGGTAAACGCCTTTTTTGATAAGCGCACCCCTGAGTTCAAGGGCAAATAACCGGCGCGTTGACGGGCCTCGCTGCGTCCTTAGACGTAGCCGGGTCCAGATATAACGGCAAATGATGAGATCAAGGCCTCATCGACATCGACCCCAAGGCCTGGACGCTCCAAAGGCGCTACCGTACCGTCGTCGTGTGCATGGTAACCGCTAGAACATAGTTCGCTGCGAAACGGATTGAAGGTCGAGATATCCGCTTCAAAATATCCCCGGTTTTCTATCGCAGAAAGGAAATGGACCGAGGCCGCCATGTTGAGACTCGTATGAGAAGTGTGCGGGTGGATCGCGTAGCCGGCTTTATCACCGAGGTGAGCGATCCGTAACGCTTCGGTTATTCCGCCAGTTTTCGATAAATCCGGTTGCCAAACCGTGATCGCGCGATCGTCTAGGGCACGTTCAAAATCGAACCGAGTGTAATGGTTTTCCCCCGCTGCGAGCGGTGTATCGCCCAAGGATTTGGCCGCGATATAGCTTTTGTAGTCATGCGCCGGAAATGGTTCTTCTAACCAACCGACCTTACATTCATCAAGCACCGGCATGATTTCGGCAATTTCCGCTAGGCTGTACGCGGTGTTCACATCGCTGAGAATATCGATGTCCGCGCCAACGTGTTGACGGACCGCACGCACGCACTCAATATCGCGGTTCGGTGTATCGCCGAGACGTAATTTCAGTGCGCGAAAGCCACGGCTTAAAGCGGCGTCAATTTCTTTAAGCAAGTCCGGAAGCGCCTGGTAGCCGAGCGCCACCCCACCGGCATAAGCCGGGATCCGTTGCGCAGTGCCACCCAGTAGCGCGAATAAGGGCTTGTCTTCGAATTTGCCGCGGATGTCCCACAACGCCATGTCGATGCCACTCAAACCGATCGCCGCCGCGGCACCGGCACCGTGGCTCGCGAGCTGCATACGATAGACGTTGTTCCAAATTGCATCGATATTCCCTGCATCCATGCCGATAACAAGTTGTCGCAAGGTGGTGTTGATGAGCTCGGCGATCGCGGTAGGCGCGCGCGCCGCATGGGCCTCGCCCCAGCCGACCAGGCCACCGGCCGTTTCGATACGCACCAATACGGCGTCGCGCTTAACGGATTTGCCAATTCCAAGTTGGACTTGGTGTTCGACGGGTATCGCGCAAGATATCGGGAAGGCGGTGAGATCAACTATTTTCATTTGCGTCAATATCCAACCGCAGACCTACGCAAGTTCACCGATCGAGGTGTTCTCCACCATAGCCCTACTTCGCAGAGTCTCCCGCCTCAAACTGGGTTGCGTTTGACCAGTTGCCGTGCAATTAGCACCCGCTGGATCTCGTTGGTTCCCTCTCCAATGCACATTAGTGGCGCATCGCGATAATAGCGCTCGATATCAAATTCTTCGGAGTAACCGTAGCCACCGTGCACCCGCATCGCTTCGGTGGCATTCGACAATGCGGATTCGGATGCAAATAATTTCGCCATACCTGCCTCCATGTCACAGCGTTCGCCGCGGTCGTATTTGCCAGCGGCTTGTTCGACCAGTAAGCGCGAGGCCTCAACCCGAGTAGCCATATCTGCAAGCTTGATCTGTATCGATTGGTGCTCGCAGATTGGCTTACCAAAAGTTGTACGTTCCTGCGAGTAACGCACTGCATCGTTCATCGCCGCACGGGCTATCCCAACCCCGCGAGCCGCAACATTGATCCTACCTAATTCCAGTCCGCCGACGGCATGATGGAAGCCATGGCCTTCTTCACCACCCAGGATCCGGTCGGCGTCAATTCGAAAGTCACTAAAGCTTAAGGCAACACTTTCGAGCGCGCGGTAGCCAAGCTTCTTAAGCTTGCCATCAACATTGAAACCCGGACCGCGTTCGGCGAGAAATAATGTCATGCCCTTATGTGCCGGGGTGGCACTGGGATCGGTTTTCGTCAACACGGCATAGAGGCTGCCGTACATACCATTGGTGATCCACATCTTGGAGCCATTCAGCACATATTGGTCCCCGTCTTTTTTGGCCACCGTTTTAATTCCTTGTAGGTCCGTGCCCGCATCGGGCTCGGTTAAACACAGCACGCCGTGCAGTTCAGCACTCGCAAGTTTCGGCAGAAAATGTGCCTTCTGCGCGTCCGTCCCAAAGCGACCAATCAATACGCCGAGCATCATATGCGTGTTGATTACCCCCGCGAGGCTCATCCAGGTCTCCGTTATGAGCGTGATCACTCTAGCGTAGGCACTCGCGGACATACCAAGGCCGCCGTCTTCAGGCGCGTACATCAACCCGAACAAGCCCATTTCCTTCATCTGCTGGACGATTTCGTGCGGATATTCGTCATCGTGATCGAAATGTTTCACCTCCGGACGGACTTCTTTATCTAGCCACACTCGGATCGCATCAAGTACCTGGTTTTCATCATCATCGGAAAATGTTTCTGCCGCATCAGTCATCGGATTTTTTGCTCATGGTTGTGAATTGCCGGTAGATTAGCACGGCGCCAAGGAGGGTGTGTATGGTTGTAGTTGCAGCTATCAGCCAGTGATTCCCGCTTAAATCCGCCTTTAGCTCATGCCACGTTATGCTGGTAAAAGCCGGAATCTATGCTGAGGTGAATTCGCCAATCACGTAGCGGCCATCGAACCGCACCAGCTGATAATAGGTTATGTGAACCCCGGCTTTCACCGGAAAGACGTAGCGATATAATCCGCAATCATCCGAATGCTTCGGGGCCTACTTCAAAAACCATGCCAACGATCCGCTACCTTGCATATGGTTCAAACCTACATCCCGCCAGAATCAGTGCGCGCCTCGGCACGATCACCAAGCTAGGAACAACAGAGCTACCTGGCTGGAGTTTACGCTTCCACAAATATGGCAACGACGGCTCTGGCAAATGCAATCTTATCGCTGACCCGTCGAGTGTCGCTTACGGAGCAGTCTATGAATTTTCAAGCGAGCGGAAACAGCGCCTTGATGCGATTGAAGGCGTCGGCAAGGGCTACCATGATGTCCGTATCGAGCTTCCGAGATTTGGCGAGGCCTGGGTCTACCTCGCCGAACCATCTCACATTGACGACGCGCTTCAACCATACGATTGGTACCACGCGTTCGTGCTGAGAGGCACGGAATTAAATCGATTCCCCGACGCATACATCGCCGAAATTCAGAACGTTCCAGCAGTTCAAGATCCGAACGAGAAACGTCGCCGGGACAACCAGGCGATCTTGGATTCGATCTAACACGGCCCCCTCACAATGCCGGCCGTGTTGAACGCCCCGATTGCACGTCCAATACCTGCGCGGTATGTTGGCAGCCCTAATTTTCAATGAGGATTCGACAATGGAATTATTGTTTCACGCCAAAATCGTTAAGCCGGAAAGTGCGTCTAACTCAGAGTTTTTTGAGGTGTGGCGTAAGGAATCGGTGGCCGCTTTGGAGGCAGTAAAAGCTGGCGCCATCAAACACATTTGGAAGGTCGCAGGGAAATATGAGGTTATCGCAATCCTCGATCTCGACAACGGTGACCAGATGGACGAGGCCATTCATGCCCTCCCAATATGGAGCTTGGGTTACGCACACATCGCACCGGAACTCACATGGACGCCGCTGCGGCCTTATGCGAATTGGGCAGAGCACTTAAAGACCCTATCCAAAGGTTAACGATCGGTGATCCACTGTAACCGGAGATCGTGCTTGCGCGGTCTCCGGTTACATAGTCGGGTCGCCGCCGTTTATTTAAAGCTCGGCATGATCTCCTTGGCAACCTGGTCCACGACCGAGCGAGTCTCGAGGATCGGCTGGATAGCGATCTGGTTAACCCCGGCATCCCGCATCTCTTCGATCATCCCTATGACTTCTTGTTTGGTACCCGTAAGAGTCGTTGCTTGAATGATTTTCTTCGTCATCAACGCTTCATGCTCGTCTTTAAGATGCTGCAAATAGCCGCTGTACAGCTTTAGGTGGCGCGTTTCGACTGGCGCATCTGGTTCGCGGTAAACGCCAACAAACTCCATTAGCTCATCGCGCAGATCAGCAGGTAGCGCAGATGGGTCTTTATGGCACGAAAGCGCGAAGATATTACTACTTGAGGCAACCATTGGCCCGACAGCCTCTCGCACCGCGCGGGTCTCAATTTCTTCGTCGCTGTTGGTGAGATAAAAAGCCGTCATCGACAATACGTAGACATCGTCGGGATTACGACCTGCCTCTTCTGCACCCTTACGCACGTGACCGATCATCCATTTGACGATCGAGGGACTCACCGCACCAAACAAGATAACGCCGTCGGCAACGCGACCAGCGAGTTGCGCAACCCGAGGTCCGCTCGCAGAGATGTAGATCGGGATCTTATTTTCTATATTGATGAAGCCCAGGTCCGGATTTAGAAACTTAATTTTTCGGTGCCGGTCGCCTTCGCTGTAGTCGGTGATTTCACCGGCAAAAAGATCCCGACAGACACGAACGTGGTCTTCTAATTCAGCTACTCGGGCCGCCGGCATACCCATTGTCCGTCGGGTTGTGTTGCCCGTCCCAATGCCCATGATGGCCCGACCTGGTGCCAACGAATTAATCGTTGCCATGCCACAAGCGCTCAACGGTGCAATACGGGACGCTGGATTGGTCACCCCAGGGCCGAGCTTGATCGTACTAGTCCTATCGGCACATAGCGCGAGCGCAGCATAGACTTCACTGCCAAGCATTTGCGTGTCATATAGCCAAGCATGGGAAAAGCCATGGTCCTCTGCGTATTTGACCTCAGGATGGATGTGACAATCACCCATAAATACGAAACCAAAATCCATTGTTTAATCCTCCACCACCTTCAATTAGGATGATTGTTAACTAGCATCGGATCCTTACCAAGGAGATTTCCCGATGCGTTCATGAATTGCTGAGAATACTTCGATCACCGCAGATCACTCAGGCGACAGATGCGGCATCTTCGCCGGGTAAAATGCCATGCTTGCGGCAGAAGTCGGCGGTCAAGTCAGCGATCAATTGCGGATCTTCAAACATTGGATAATGCCCTATGTTTGGTAGGTGAATTGCTTCCCCGTTGGGTAAGGCTGCCGCCGATTCATCGACGAGTTCTTTTGGCACCCAAAAATCGTCGTCGCCACGGATAACCAGCATTGGGCATTCAACCTGCTTGAGCTGGTCGAGCACGTCGTGCTTGGACCACGCTTCCAAATCTCCGACCGCGCTGACTTGCGCGTTGCGATGCTGCCACCTTAATTCTTCAATCTTCTCTGCGGAACAGCCCCAATTTAGCGACTCGATTGCGGCACGTTCCATTTGATCCTGCCAGCCCGGTCCCCATGAAGGGTGTGTTAGCTGAGTCGGCGTCGGAAATGTTGGTGATCGGCCGAGTCCTTCCATTGGGATACCCGCCGCCATTTCAGGCCAATGATGCACTGCATAATCGAAGGTGATATCGCCGCCGATAGAACATCCCGCGATCACTGGGTTCTGTAAGCCTAGGCTTGTGATGAATGCGTGGACAAATTCCGCATGCTCATGGATTGAACGGTGGGCCTTCCACTCGACTGGATAAGATCGTGAGTGCCCGGGCAAATCCAGGGCAAACGCATGAAATCCCTGTTCTGCATAAAGTGGCAACACATATTGGTATTCAAGCGAACACGCGCCAGCCGTGTGAATACAGACCAGCGGTTGTCCTTCACCAATCTCATCAAAAAAGGTACGCGTCCCGTTGACCTTAATGTAGTGCCCGCGGATGTCTTCAGGGGTTGCCATAGTGCTTGCCTCCTTACGGGTTCGCTACGTCACGCAGCGCATATGCCAAAACGAATACCGCCTCTGTCAACCGCGCGGCCTCAAGCAGATTACCTTCTGTTGCGATATCGACATGCACCTGACCGACCGTCTTCAGCTCAGGGTCATTGTCGAAATAACGCGTTCCCGGGAACGTTAGATCAGCCCATCGACGTTTACCTTCGAGTAGCAGGTTCCATGAGGCCTCTGTTCCGGACAGTTTAAACGTATAGCCGAAGACCGGCGCGGCTTGGTCGTGATCAATGACTTTACCCTTATAAATTTTTAACCACAGTTGATCAGCGTCGACCTGCAATAGGATGGATCCGTCGAACGCGAGGGCTTGGATATTGAATTCTTCGCTGGCATTGAGCGCTTCGATGAAGCGCTGTTGCAAAGCGGGATCTGCAATGAAAGACATGTGCCCCAGCTCCTAACGGGTTGGTTCTGTAATCGTGTGTGAACGTTGAGGTCTTGCGTGGTTGCAGTGCAAAACGCCGGGCGGCATTGTCCACGTGCTGCAAGTGAATTTCAAGGTTCGACGGGCCCAGCGGATCTGAAGGGTTTCGAGGGTGACGATCACAGAATCCATCGACGTCGACCTGGGGACCGCTGTGCAATATTCCCGGGGGAAAGCCCCTCGGACCTCCTCGCTCCAGCGTCGGCCAAGATGACACTTCGAGTCGCGCTCGGCGCCCGAATACGTGGCGATATCCGAGGACCGATCGAGTACATGATTACAAGTTAGATACAGTCAATCACCTAACACATTAAAAATTATAGGAGTTCTAATTTGAACAAAATAATACACTGCGTTTCGTTTCGTTTACATTTCGCACAAACGCTAATGTTAAAGCCGAACACTAGTCCGGATGAGTATTGACAGCGATTCGGCACTCATGGTCTCATCTGCCCCCCGTCTGGGGTGACCGCAGAAAACGTAGAGGACCTAGTAATGTTTGATCGAGAATGGATGAAGCGTTGGCAGGATGCCGTCAATAACAACGGACCGATGAGCTGGATTGGTAAGCATTTCACGGCCGATATGCTGCTTGGATTTGGCGACAAACACTTCGTCGTCTCATTCGTGAAGGGCAAAATCGCCGATTTTTCTGACGAGATAGGTCCTGAGAGCTGCTATCAACTCGCCGTAAAAGGCCCCGCTGCTAGCTGGGAAAAGTTTTGCCAACCTGTACCGCCGCCGATGTACAACGATATTTGGGCGATGGGCCATCCGTTGCATGGCCGGGTGACATTAGAGGGTGACCAAATGGTGATGTGGCAGAACATGCGTGCCTTCACCTGGGCCCTCGACCGCATGCGCGAAATTTAAGCAGGAACAGTTTGGAGAATTTTTGTGGCGAAGATTGAACCGATAGTTGGACGCTATATTTGGGTCCCCTTTGAGGGCGAGGAATACCGGATCTACTACGAGGAAGCCGGCGAAGGGATCCCGATGGTCTGTCTGCACACCGCCGGCACCGACGGCCGCGAGTGGCGTCATCAATTGTGCGATGAAAAAATCAATAAGAATTTCCGCGTGATTGCGCTTGACCTACCTCGACACGGGAAATCAATCCCACCGTATGATTGGTACAAAGAGGATGAAGAGTACAAGCTGACCGCAAAATTCTATAGCGGCATTTTGATGGCATTTTGTCGCGAACTCGGACTCGACAAACCCGTCATCATGGGGAGTTCTATGGGCGGTAATATCTGCCTACACCTCGCCGAACAATACGAAAACGAGTTGCGTGCTTTGATCGCTATCGAGGCTTGCGAGTATTCACCGGGTTGGCACTTAGATTGGCTGCGGCACTCCCATATCCATGGTGGAGAAACCTGTGCGACATCCATATTTGGACTGATGGCGCCGCAAAGCCCAGACAAATATCGCTGGGAAACATGGTGGTATTACTCCCAAGGCGGTCCGGGCGTATTCAAGGGCGATCTATATTTCTATAGCGTCGATCATGACTTCCGAGGAAAGACCGAAAAACTTTCTGGCAAGGTCCCGATGTATTACATGACCGGCGTCTACGACTTTGCCTGCACCCCGGATATGACCGAAGAGGTTGCAAAGAAATCGAAAAATTCCGAGTGCATCATCATGGAAGAGATTGGACACTTCCCGATGTCGGAAAACCCCGACGTATTTAACAATTACCTGATGCCAGTACTAGAGAAGATACTGGCCGCATAGCGCTGAATAATAAAAACCACACCACGATAAAAATATATAAACGTTAGTTGAGATTCAACGCCCGTACTCAAGCGGGCGTTTTTTTTATGGGAGTGGTCTATGTCGACCGAAAATATCGAATTGATATCCCAGCTCAGGGATACCGTAAAAAAAGTATGCGACGACTATCCAGGCGAGTATTGGCGTGAAAAAGACCGCGCTAGAAAATATCCGACTGAATTTGTCAACGCGCTAACTGAACTTGGCCTTTTGGCCTCATTGATTCCAGAGGAATACGGCGGCAGCGGCTTGCCGTTATCGATGGGTGCCGAAATCCTTACAGCAATTCACGAATTTGGGGGTAACGCCGGCGCTTGCCACGCACAGATGTACACCATGGGCACGGTATTGCGTCATGGTAGCGACGAACAGAAACAGCGCTATCTCCCGGGTATCGCGAGCGGAGACCTGCGCCTACAAGCCTTTGGCGTTACCGAGCCGACCGCCGGTACGGATACCACCAGCATTTCTACGATGGCGGTGCGCAGTGGCGACGGTTATTTGGTCAACGGGCAGAAAGTTTGGACATCGCGCGCGGAACATTCCGATCTAATGGTATTGCTCGCTCGTACAACTCCGAAAGACCAAGTCAAAAAGCGATCCGAGGGACTTTCGGTATTTCTCATCGATATGCGTGATGCCTTGGGCAACGGCATGACGATTAATCCCATTCGTACCATGATCAATCACTCGACCACAGAAATTTTCTACGACGACTTGTCGATACCCGCCGATAGCTTGATCGGTGAAGAAGGTAAGGGTTTTAAATACATCCTCTCTGGAATGAACGCAGAGCGCATTCTGATCGCGGCCGAATGCATTGGCGACGCGCGTTGGTTTATAAAAAAGGCAAGCGATTACGCACGGGAGCGAAAAGTATTTGGACGCCCCATCGGACAAAACCAGGGCATACAATTCCCGATAGCACGTGCGTATGCACAAACCGTCGCCGCTGAATTGACCTTACGCAAAGCGGCCGAGCTATACGACCGCGGCGAACCCTGCGGGACCGAGGCCAACATGGCGAAAATGCTGGCCTCTGAGGCCTCGTGGGAAGCGGCAGATGTCTGTGTGCAAACCTTCGGCGGATTCGGCATCGCTGAGGAATACGATGTCGAGCGGAAATTTCGCGAGGCGCGTCTCTACCGCATCGCACCGATTTCGACCAACTTAATATTGTCGTACATCGCCGAGCGCGAACTAGATCTACCCCGATCTTATTGATTACCTACCCGGAGCAGCTACCGATGGCCGACCTGCCAAAATTCAATGCCTATATCAATGGGGCTTCCGTGCCACCACGAACCAATACCTATTTCGAAACGGTAAATCCCTATACATCAAAGGTTTGGGCAGAAGTTGCCCGCTGTAATGAAGCCGATGCCAACGACGCGATAGAAGCGGCCTACGGTGCGTTTACGACTGGTGAGTGGCCGGCAATGAGCGCTACCCAACGCGGCGCCCTACTCCGTCGCTTCGGTGATCTTCTGGCCGAGCACGCCGATGAGCTGGCCGAATATGAAGTCCGCGACAACGGTAAGTTAATCAGCGAGATGGGACCGCAGTGTGGCTACATCCCACAATGGTATTACTACTTTGGTGGGCTTGCGGACAAGATCGAGGGGTCTGTTTTGCCGATCGACAAGCCGGATATCTTCAATTATACGCGCCAAGAACCACTTGGGGTTGTCGTTGCCATAACCCCCTGGAACTCACCTTTGATGCTGCTTACCTTCAAGCTAGCCCCAGCACTGGCAGCCGGCAACACGGTCGTCATCAAGCCGTCGGAGTTTACCTCAACCTCAACGTTGCGCTTCGTCGAACTCTTCGCCGAGGCTGGATTTCCGCCTGGGGTAGTCAATGTTGTAACCGGCTACGGCGCAGAAGTTGGCGCTGCGTTGGTCGAACATCCAAAAGTTGCGAAGGTGGCATTCACCGGCGGCTCCGATAGTGGCGCGCGCGTTTACCAATCCGCGGCAGCCGGCCTCAAAAAGTGTACGCTGGAACTCGGTGGGAAATCGCCAAATATCATTTTCGACGACGCTGATCTGGACGACGCCGTGAAGGGTGCAATCTCCGGCATCTTCGCCGCAACCGGTCAAACCTGTATCGCCGGCTCACGGTTACTCGTACAAAACGGCATCTACGACGAATTTGTCCGCAAGTTGGTCGATTTCGCCGCTACCGCGAAGATGGGCGATCCGATGCAGCGGGACACCCAAGTCGGTCCGGTTACAACACCGCCTCAATACGAGAAGATCCTACAGTACGTTCAAGTTGCCAAAGATGAAGGCGCCGAGGTGCTCCTCGGTGGTGGCCCAGCAACCGACCGGCCCGAGTGTGGCGACAGTCAATATTTTATTGAACCGACAATATTTGGCGGCGTGACAAATAACATGCGCATCGCCCAAGAAGAGGTGTTTGGGCCTGTGTTGTCAATTATCCGCTTCGACGAAGACGACGAGGCCATCGCTATCGCCAATGATATTGCGTTTGGGCTCGCCGCCGGCGTTTGGACGCAGTCGATAAAACGAGCAATAAAAGTATCGAATGCAATCCGTGCCGGTACCGTCTGGGTCAACACCTACCGCGCGGTGAGTTTCATGTCGCCGTTTGGCGGTTACAAGCAGAGTGGATTAGGTCGCGAAAACGGTATCGAGGCCATTCGCGAGTATTTACAAACGAAAAGTGTTTGGATCTCGACTGCAAGTGACGTTCCTAACCCCTTTGTAATGCGCTGACAAGGTATCCATGGGCGCACTATCCGACACCCTCGTCGTCAGCCTAGAACAGGCCGTTGCCGCACCTTACTGTACCCGTCTGCTAGCGGAAGCAGGTGCGCGTGTTATTAAAGTCGAACGTCCCGGCGGCGATTTCGCACGGCACTATGACACTATCGTCAACGGTGAGAGCGCCTATTTCGTCTGGCTCAACAATGGCAAAGAGTCGTTGTTGTTGGATGCCAAAAACGATGAAGACCGACTCTTGTTGGCGGCCATTGTGGCAAAAGCAGATGTGTTTATTCAAAATTTGCGCCCCGGCGCGGTAGACGCGCTAGGCTTCGGCTATTCGGATTTAATCAAGTCAAATCCAACGCTGATTATGTGCAGCATTTCTGGCTACGGCAGCGAGGGTGAGTACGCGCAGAAAAAGGCATACGACTTTCTGGTACAAGGCGAAACAGGACTATGCTCAATCACCGGGGCACCTGACGAACCCGCACGCGTCGGTATTTCAGTATGCGATATATCGACTGGATTGACCGCCTATAGTGAAATCTTACGCGCATTGCTGGAACGCAAACACAGCGGAAAGGGTGCCCATTTGGACGTGTCCTTATTCGACGTAATGACCGAGTGGATGAGCGTGCCGCTGGTGGTTTACAAGTATGGTGACCGGCTATTGTCGGGTACCGGGCTGGACCATTCACAAATAGCACCTTACGGCGTGCATCAAGCGGCCGACGGACCATTCATTATCGCCGTCCAACACCAGGGTGAATGGCAAGACCTTTGCAAGAAGGTGCTGGACCGGCCTGACTTGGCCGAAGACCCGCGCTTCACAACCAACGTGTTACGCGTCGACAATAGAGTCGAGTTAACGGTAGAGATCGAGAATTTCACCAAACAATTCACGCGAGCCGAAATCGCGCAGAAGATGGAAGCCGGCGGCATCGCCTACGGCAACCTCAACAACTGCCACGATGTTTGGGAACACCCGGCATTGAAAACGAAACAAGTGGTCTCTGGCGACAATACTGCTACTTTTGTCCGTCGTGTGTGTGATGCCGAAACCGAGGCACGCGCAATACCTGAACTTGGTGAGCATACCGACAGGCTTCGCGCGGAGTTTCTGGCTACGGACGATGATTGACTCGGCCGCGCGACTCAAAAGGCAACGCGTTGCTGAATCATCTTACGCGTAGCAACGACTACCTCGACAACTCATAACCCATATCAATGCGCGATTGTTCCCTGCGCACAACCTGTGGATTACCAATACAATGGCAAAGATCGAGATTGACGGACCTTGTTTCGAAGACTTCACCATCGGCCAACAGTTCTCCGCCCCTTCGGTTACCTTAACTGATGGCTACGCCGCCCTGTACCAAGCAGTTACTGCCGACCGTATGCGGCTGCCACTCGACCATCACCTTTCGCGTCAGATAACCGGCAACGACGCACCGGTCGCACACCCGCATTTAGTGATTAATGTCGTAAACGGCCAAACGACTTATCCCTCGCAGCACGTCAAGGGGAATTTGTTCTATCGCGGACTAATTCTTCGTAAGCCCGTCTACCTTGGAGACACGCTCAGCACTACGACTAAAGTCGTTGGCTTGAAACAAAACCGACCGAAACCAGGCCGTGCGGCGACGGGGATGGTCGCCTTAGAGATGGTTACTACGGATCAAGACAACGACGTCGTGATGCAGTACTGGCGGTGCCCGATGATAGCCTGCCGCGACCCGGAAGCGACGACCGGGCATGATGATGATTTCGCGACGATCGGGGCAGAAATCACCGAGAACGATATGCACAAGGCCTTGCCGACAAATTGGAACTTGGCACCACTCGAGTCGAAGGTAACCGGCCTTAAGCCAATTCAGCTGGAAGTCGGTGATGAAGTGTCCATCGTTCCACGGGACACCATTACCTGTGCGCCGGAACTCGTGCGCCTGACCTTAAATTTGGCCTATACCCATACCGATGCAACAAAAAGTTATTTTGGTAAACGCCTAGTCTATGGCGGCCATACCATATCGCTTGCACTCGCTCAGGTAACCCGTGCCGTGCCATCGATGATAACGGTGGTCGGCTGGTCGGGTTGTGATCACACAGGGCCCGTTGTTGAAGAGGATTTGATTCGGACGCAATTCAAAGTGATCGACAAGCGCGCGGTCGCAATTGGGGGCGAGCTCGTTGATCTACATGTGGAGTCTTTTGCCGCCAGAGCCGAAGATGGAACTGAAGACCTTAAGGAGCAAAAGGTTCTTGATTGGCGTTTAACGATGTGGGCGGCCTAGCGCCTAGACTATTCAGCCGCTGACAACTCAAAGCGCCGCTGAAAAGCCGCCATCTATCGTCAGTACGGTGCCATTCGTATACCGAGACGCATTCGACGCCAGATATAGCAGCGCACCATCAAGGTCGCGGGATTGCCCAAAGCGCCGTGCCGGGATCTTTTTACGCAGGCGTTCTCCACCTTCGGTTTTCAGCCAATCTTGGTTCATTTCTGTCTCAATATAACCGGGAGCGATGGCATTGATACGGATCCCCTGCTTAGCCAAATCGGTCGATAAATCGCGCCCAACATTCATCAAACCGGCCTTTGCGGCGGCATAGGGTGCGACGTGCCCGATGCCACGTAGTCCGAGTACGGAGGCAATATTGACGATACTGCATTCGCGTCCGTCGCCGAGCCGCCGTTTAATGAGTTCCTGCGCAAGTACCCAGGCCCCGCGTAGGTTCGTTTCGTATACCGCATCCCAATCGTCATCGGTCAAATCTTGCGGCGCCTTCACCACCGCGATGCCCGCATTGTTGATCAACACATCTAGCGGTGCCGTCGATTCGAGTGCTTCGATGCATGCACGGATCGCATCACGAGATCGCACATCCAGCGCCACGACCTCGCAGCTTCCGCCGAATCCCTCGATGTTTTTTGCAACCTCGCGCATTTTATCGACACTTCGCGAAGCCAGCACCACGTGCGCACCAGCACGCGCGAGTGTTGGCGCGAATTGTCTGCCAAGACCACTGGACGCACCAGTCAGCAACACCCGCCTACTCTCAAGACTAAAAAGATCGCTAACAAATGCATTTAGTTCACTCATCGAGGCTAGATCCACCACTATGTAAAATTGAGCACCAAAGAATTTTCGCGTAAGGCGGTGCGAAAAATAGATCACAGCCCGCAGATGCGGACTGTGATGGTCTTAGCCGTCTGAGTTACGCCAAACCAATTTTCGGACGCAACCAGCTTGCCATTTGGGCGATCGCCTCGTCCGCCTCTGGCGCCATACCAGCCATGAACTGAAATACGTGTTGCATCTCCGGGTAGATATCCATTTTCACCTCGACCCCAGCCGCCTTTGCTTTGGCCTCGAAGCGCACGGAATCGTCAAGCAGGGTTTCATCCCCCCCAACCTGGATATAAAGCGGCGGCAAGCCCGTCAGGTCTGCATAAAATGGATTGGCCAACGGATCCTTTGGCGACGCATCGCCCAAGAAGGTAGCAGCCATGGTTTGTGCAATCTCTTTGCTAACTAGACAGTCGACGTCGGCCTTGGTCTGCATCGACTCCCCAGTGAACTCCATATCGTAATACGGCGACATCGGCATACCAGCCGCAGGCACCGGCAACCCTTGATCCCGGATCGCTATCAACATGGTCGTGCATAGCGCACCGCCGGCAGAGTCGCCAGTGGTCGCGATATGTTCCGGCTTGATGCCTTGATCGAGCAGCCAGCGATAGACGGTGACCGCATCTTCGACTTGCGCTGGATGGGTATCTTCCGGCGCGCGGCGATAATGTAGGATCAGCGCCCGGCAGCCTATCGCCTTGGCCAAATGCCCAAACATTTTTCGATGCGTATACATCGACCCGCAGACATAACCCCCACCATGGGTACAGATCAAGACGCGGTCCGCTTTTGCGCCCTTCGGGTTAGCCCACATACACGGAACACCGTTACAGTCCTCTTCAATGTAATCGACGCCGCCCGGCTCACCGGTAATATCGCCCCACTGCTCGAACATGGCACGCGTCTCGTCAAGAGACATCTCGGGGTTCGCCCCCATCGTCTCCAACCAGTTGCCATAGAGAACCTTGATCGCGTCCGCTTGTTTACTTGCCATAGTCTAGATGCCTCGATGTAATTGAATTAAGGCAACCGATACGTTGCCCGGGCGTTATGCTCGTCGCGGTCAACATTTACGCTGACCGGTGAGCGGGTAGTTTATTACAAAGTGGTGCTAAGTCGAATCGGCGGAGCTGATGGCCGCTGGTCGATGGACATTGGGGCATTTTGTGGTAAGCGCTCGGTGCTGCGGCAGCAGTACAAATATACCAGCGCACGCGGATCCCCTTGGAACCTGGAATTCGCGCGACGGGCGTTCGCCTACAGCATGTTACCGAGCACGATCGGCGCTTGCGTCGAAAAAGGCGCCGGTGGCTACCGCTAGCGCGCGCCGACGTTCAATGCAGACGGTTGAAATTCGGTGCGCTTTATTTTCTTCAAATTGGTTAAGGTCAAAAACTGGATTGCCGTGCAGTGCATGTTCTGAATATCGATCACCATGGAGCTGTCGAGCATGGGTACGCCAGATCCTTGGTTGTTCTTCACATGTGTGTCCGGATGTGCCAATCCGCCCATTAAATATTTCCATAAGACATCGGCCTTATCGTAGATCTTGCCGAACACCGGAAACATCGTTTGCGCGTCGATATAAAAATAGCGCCGTCCAATCGGATGACTAGGACGCTTGGGACTCGCCACCAGAATGTACGCTTTGCGCAACTGCCAGGTTACATTCGGAAAGCAGCCAGAATGGCCATGAAAACCAACAAAATGGAAATCGTATTTACGCGCCTTGCGGTCTGATTGCTCTATCTGCGTACGGTCGTACATCGGTAATAACGTATACGTCTCGCCCTTGAATTCCCACTCCATATCCATGATCCGGCCGCTGTAGCCGAGAAAGTCCTCGATCATAACGTCGCTGCCGAGGAACGAATCGGTACGGGCGGTCGTTGCAACACGGCGCACCCGACGCAGTAACGGTACATACATCCACCCCTGTTCCTCTTTCGTATCGTCGCTGTTTTGAAAAATCAGCAACTTGGTTTTGGCCACATCACCGGGGTCCAGTGCCTCCAAGGTGATGGCGTTGTATACGTTGTGTGGATTCTTCTTCACTTCGGGAATAGGGTCGATCACATGGCGATGTTTAAAGCGCATTTGGCTAGCAATAAACTCTAGTTCACGCTCTTCCGCCTGGCTTCTCATATCGATGTAGTGCCAGTACATCTCCGGGATCTCGCCGCCATCGCCTGAATAGGGATAGCGCATGTTCCATGAAAGCTTATCCCCCGCGCGAGGATCATCGAGGCTCGGAATACCAGGGAACGGCCTGCCGGCCGTATAGTTGAGGAGTTCGCCGGGATTACTACCCAATTCGGCCTGTCCGCCGTACTGCGCGGTTGCCGTGATATACGACTCGTGAGGGCGAAACGACAGCGGTTCCCCTACCGTTATTGTTATCCAGCCTTGTGCGATTAAAGACGCGAGGTCCGGATCGATAACATCAATGTAATCCTTCACGTTATCGGTCCCAATTATGGTGCCAGTGGGCGGCGCGACCTCTTGTATGGCCGCTAGATCGACGTCGAACTCGTCGGCGCTTGCGGCAGCAACGAGAAACAAGAGCGCTACGTATAAACCCAGTTGCACGCAGGTTGTAGGTTTAGGGGTGTGGATACCTGTCGACGTGGAATTGTTCATGACAATATTCCTATAGAGCGTTAGAGCGCCATCGATGACAACGAATAAAACTTCTTGATGGCGGGCAATGCAAGCGTTAACGAGGCCATCATTAAAGAATGCATTGGCCGCCCTTGCTCCACGGCCTGCACGAATTCTTGTATCTCCACCGATTCGACCTCAATATCTTCATAGGTATCGAGTCGCGGATCACCAACATGAACGCAACCAGTCGCGAGGTAAACATGCATCTTGTTGTTCTGGATTCCCGGATTTGGGTAGTGGTGGCCGAGATAGGTTAGATCGCCCGGTTCGTACCCGGTTTCCTCCCGTAGCTCGCGACGGGCGGCGTACTCTGGGGACTCGTCCGTGTCCGGCTCGGTGGTGCCGCCGGGAAATTCGTAGAACCGCCGCTGAGCTGCATGGCGATATTGATTTACTAGAACAATGTGACCGTCATCGGTTAATGGTACGACGTTGACCCAATCCACCATCTCCCACACATAGTATGCCGGCATGACCCGCTCGTCAGGCAAAGCGCAGGTGTCTCGGCGAAATCGAAAATATGGCGTGCTATACAGTTCGTCGGAGCGAATGATCTCCCATTCGCTGGTATTTTCGATATCGTCATCAGGGGTCATTAGCAAAGTCTAAACGATTGCTGGGAGCGACCCAAATAGTCATCTAGACCTTGGTCCCGGGAACGAATTCCTCTGGGGCGATGCGCACGATAGCCCACGCCGCCATGCCACGGATCCGCGGATTATCATCGTCGAGATACTTAGCTAATAGTTCGAGTTTACTGCGGTCGTGGCGCTGACCAATGAGCCACAACGTTTGCAATCTCACGTCGATATCCTCATGGGCCAGGCCCCATGTATAAACATCCGTTGGGTCCCAATCGATCCCACGCCAAGACTCGAGCAAGCGCGCGCCCGGGACTGGCCGTATTTTTAGGGCAAACAATTCTAACGACAATCGGTGGGCAAGCTCTGCAGGGAGACGGCGCAATGCACTGGCACCGACTTCTGCATTCAACTCCTTACCCCGCGCAATGACGTCGACTAGTTCATCTATACGTTTCTTATCACCGTGTGCTGCAATACTAGACAGTGCCGCGAGTGAAACACGCGGATCGGTCGATTTCTGGAGTATAGCTAACGCTTCTTTTGAACGCGGCGTTTCTAGATGCCTCAGCGCGACGGCCACAACCTCTCTTTGATAGAGGTCTCCTGCTGCCGCCAGCTTAAGCATTCTATCTTCGACCTCATTAGCATACCCACGAACGGCCAGAAAATAATAGCCGTAGGCCTTAGTCGTCGCTTCGTATTCTGGGGAATCGACAACGGAATTGACCACTTGAACGGCGTTGTCTGCGTCCTTCATGTGCACTAAAGCTTGCATTGCATATCGTTGCACATCGGGTCTACCTTCCCGCAAAACCCCAAGGAGAAACTCACTCATGTCGTCGCGTGGATTTGTCGCTAACGACTGGACTAGAAATTGGGTGAACGATTGGTTTTCAGATGCGAGCCGGTAGATTAAGTCCAGCCCGTTCGGGTGCTGGACGCCGATTAATGTATCGATAGCGGATCTTTGATAGACGATATCACCGCCAGTAGCAAACTCTTCAAGTACTTCTAGGGCTGTCTGATTACCGATATCTGATAGCGTGCCCGCGCCGAGAATTCTGTCGTAGTAATTGTCGGACTGAAGGAGTTCAGCTGCTATTCGGATCGCCTTGTTAACCACGCCGAGCGAATCATCCGCTAGGACATTTGAAGTAACCGTACCAAACGAAAATATAAGCAGTGCATGCACCGCAAAGTCAGATAGAAGTCGGACAGTCCTCTTTCTTAAGGCCATGTTGAAGTCCTCGGTTTAGGTAAAGAATATATTACAGCGCTTATCGGTTTATTCGACCTCTTACTACGACATGCCGTTACTCCGGAAGTTCTAAGCATCTCATTCCCGACAGCGGTAAGCGAGCCAGCTGAAATAATTTTATAACTGAAAATAAAAACGGGCCGCAATGCGGCCCGTGAATATAGCTTGTTCGGGGTAGTGCAGCCGGCTAAATGGCTGCATTACCACGGGATAGTACCTTAGAATTGGTACTTGAGCTGTAAGAACACCTCGTCATTATCACGTAACGCGCCAATACCTTCGTGTGCGGCGCCGAGTGGGCCGTTGTCGTATGGGTACCTGCCAGCGCCCTGAATACCGTCGGCCAGCGGTAACGCACCGTTCTGCCCGAACGAAGTGTAAGGACCCGCGGAGTGGGTGTAATTATTGTCGCCACCCCATATGGTGTGAAGACCGGTCTTAACAGACCAATGGTTGTCAATTAACCACTCAAGGTTTAGTCCGGCAGTCCATGAATTGGCCATTTCTTCCCATACGATAAACCCGACTGGTTTCAAGGTATCACGCATGTAATTACCGACGAAGAAGAACGTCCAGATGAAGTTGTGTTCATCTGCCAAGAAGCCGGAGTTCTTATCCCCTTGGTGATCGATATACCAGGTATCGAACAACTGCATTGACAGGAAGAACGTACGGTCCTTATTTAACCACGGAATAAACGTTGGTCGATCAAGACCAATCGACCATTGCATGACGTCGCTTTCGTCAATCCAATCGGCTCGTGTGGTGTTGGTTACGATTTGATCAAGCGTAATCGATGATTCGATCCGGAAGACAAGACCAGACCAAGGCTCGAAATAATCGATGGCCATACCGGTGGTGTGCGATTGCTTGTATTGAAGCGACGTCGGTCCACCAGCCAGCGACCCAGCACGATAGAATGTTTCGTAATTGCCGCTAGCTATCGCCGCTGCAGCTTGCGCGGCGAACGGGCCGCCTCCGTTAGCGACGGCAGATACGCCTTCATACGGATTCATAAGACGCGTGGGGATTTGGCCGAAATTGCCATCCGCGTGTGCCATTAAGTCGAACACGAGTGCGTCTTGGCCCATTGGTGCGCCCGTATCAAATCCAGCGACGCCGCCTCGGGTATCCCCTGGATTATTAGCCGTCGCTTGACGAATATCCGACTCGTTGACGTAGATACCATCGAACCGGACGGCCGCAATATCGTTCCAGCCGTAGGTATGGGTAAATGCCATCCGCACAGCCTTAAAACGAAATTCCCAACGGATTGCCGGTTCGGTATGTTCGATATCCCAGTCCGGTCGCTGGTTACCGCCAGCCAGGCCGGAGTGTATGCCGAAGCCTGACGGCGATCGCGAGTCTCCTGGACCACCGAAACCGCAACGTAGATTTGGATTTGCTGCGAGCGTAGCATTGACGGACGCGACGCTACCGGCCCCACCGGCTCCGGTTGCCCACTGCCCAGCCCGCGGTGCATATCCGGGCCCAATGCATGGCTCGGGCGAGAAATACTCGTTAAAGCCGGCAAACGTGGACGTGATCTTTGAGAACGGGTGCGCCCACGCCGCTGACGGATTGCCGAGGCCGACGCTCTTGAATTCGTCGAAGTTCCAGACGAACTGAACGGCGTTATCCGTTAACGGACCCCACGTGCCACCCTTCCATTGGACGGATAGCATCCATTGCGGGATTCGAATATCCTCGAACGAATCGAAGAAGAAATGCTGTCCGAAATCTACAGGGTTTAAAACGTCCTGGAGCCGGAAGAAATCCGTCTTACCCCAGACGATCTGCTGCTTACCAAGGCGGATCCACCAGTCACCAATGATACCGTCCGCGTAGAGTTCGCGGAACGGATACAGCTCGCCGCTGGAATCCGTGTTGTTCATGGCGACTTCGAGGTGTGAATTGTCCAGGTTTGTGCAACGTTTGCAATTCAGTTCTTGCTGGCCCGTGGTACCAAACATCGGAAACGCTGAGGGGCCGCCGGCGAGCGCACTTGCGATACTCCAGTTTTGGCCGCTTATACCGCTTCGCGCCGTAATCGTTTCGAAATTGTTCTCTAACCACCCCGGTTGTTCCAATCCGTGGGCGACGAGTTGGTTTATGCCACCGGTGGATAGGAAATCGACGTCTTGTCCGCCGCCAAATGCGTAACTTAACCCACCAGCCCCCGTAGGATACGTGTTATTCGTGAGCGCACCTGTGGAATAGTAGGAGTCGTTACCGCCATCCCGGTTCAACCCGCCGCCTAGATTGTTGTAGTAAGCGACGTCGAACTCCGGTCGGATGATTGCCGTGAAGCTCAATTCGTCGAACATACCGACGTCGGTGTAGCCCAAGTTCACCTCGATTTGGAGGCGTTGGATCCACTGCGTTAGGTACGTCCTACCACTACCAACGTTGGCGCGTGCCTCTGAAGACAAAAAGCCTTCGATTTCAATGTCACCACCGAGACCTTGGACCGAAATACGCGCGTGCGCCGGCATCGCTAATGCGATGGTCAGTACAAGCGCCCCGAGCGTCCAAAACGACGCGTTAAAAGAGCTTCTCATTGGGTTATCTCTCATTGTTTCCCCCTAAAAATTCGACTAACTATTAGCCGATTGTTGTGCAAGTGCACTATCTCCCATTGCGTCGTGGCCTTCCACATGGCTGACCTCGTCGTCGAGATGGGACTTCATCACAAAACTTGGTTTAAATACTTTCACTAACAGCGGTAGCAAGGTGACCGATCCGATCATGTTGCTAATCATCAGCAACGATAGCAGCATCGCCATCTCACTGTTAAACCGGAGCGATGATCCCGGTATCCAATAAATGATTCCCGCAACCACTGTCACAGCTGTAAATAGTACCGCCGCACCGGTTGTTGCTAATGCCTCGTGTACCGCATCGTTGATATTTCGATGGCGGACCTCTTCTCTGATGCGGTCAAGCATATAGATGGCGTAATCGACGCCGATCCCGATACCGACAGCGGTTACCGGCAGGGTGTTGATGTTGAGACCGATATCGCGGAAAGCCATATACGCGCGATTGATCAGGACGGCCATGGCCAACACCACGAACACCAACAAGGCGGCGGTAACGGAGCGGTAGGTCAACATGACCGATAGCATGACGACGATCATGATTAAAATCGTCTGAATAAGCTCAGAGCGCTCGACCTCCTGGTTGCCGGCGGCCGTGGTCCCGATAATGCCGCCGGCGAATTGTGGCGTGACGCCCTCTAGCGGATTGGCCTCGAGAAATTCTTCGGCGGCGGCTATTGCGGCATGTACCGTGACACCGGTCGCGTCCTTAAAGAACACAACGAAGTTAGCGACACGGCCTTCAAGGTCCATGTACTCGGTGATTACACCGGGGATAGCGGCGCCGGCTTCGTACATAAAGAGGGTGTTACCAACGTCGCGTTGCGTGTTCGGCACCAACGACCAACGCGGATCGTCGTAGTGATACAGCCGATTGATCGAACGGACGAGGTCTGGGATGTCGCGGGTGCCACCATAATTGATGACGCTCGCCATGTGGCGTCCGAACCGCTGCATGACATCGACCACGACTGGGTCTTTCATCTTGTGCGCTTCTTCGGCTTCGAAATAGATACTGAGCTGATTTGCCCCGGCGAATTTACCCGCAATGCGAGAAGCCGCGATGTTGTAATCGGAATCTTGGAACAGGATTGGCGAACCTGGTTTATTCTCTCCGACCACCGCGTCCTTCGCGTGGAACAACGAGACCACGATGATGATTGCGGCAAATCCGAATACTGGCAGCGAAGCCTTCGGGCCAACGAGGAATGTGGCCCATGCCGACATGATACGGGACGGCAGGTTCTTGTGGTCGTAATGGTCGCCTTCTACCACCTCTATCTTCGGTGTGGGTAGGATGGACAACACCAGCGGCACCAGTATCGTCACCGTGATCAGGTTGCTGAGCGACCAAAAGCTGCAGAAGATCCCGAGTTTCGCGATGATAGGGATGGACGATACCGCGAGCACCAGTAGTCCGGCCGCATCGGTGAAAATTGCGATCGATGCCGGCACGATGAGTTCGCCCATACTGGTACGTACCGCTGCATCGCGAGAGTTTCCTTTACGGATTTCGTCGTGATAGCGCTCCATCATTTGCACACAATGGCTTGCGGTTCGTGCAGAGATCAGGATCGGCACCACGAGAATCAACGGGTCGAGGTTGTAGCCGAGCCAGCCGACCAATCCAAGACCCCAGATTGCGGCGGTGCCGGTTCCGATCATCGGTATCAGCACACCGGCAACGGACCTGAAATGTAGAAACAGGAGGAGTCCCACGATGCCCAGTGTTACCGTAAAGATGAGTTTTAATTCTGCGGCGTGGTAGTAAATCCAGCCTTTCAACATGGGTTCGCCGGCGATGTAAAGCTTCGTCTTCCCGTCCGCCTCGACCTCTTGTCTCAGTGTCTGTAGGCGAGTGAAGATATCGTTGTAATCAAGACGTTCCTCGTCAAACCCGGCAAGGATAAGCGCTGAGGTGCCATCTGCGGAGATGTAGGTGCCATAGACAATATCGTTGTTGAACGATTCTTCTCGCAGTTTCTTTAGTCCCGCGGCGTCCGTCGGGAGCACTTGGGGTAGAACGGATTCCGATTTTATCAGTCCGCCGGCTGTTGTGCGGATCCGGCGAATTTTTGGATGAGCGATGCTCGCGACTTGATAGTGATTAACGCCGCCGATTTTATCGACCTCTTCGGTCAACATTTTGACTTTATTGAGCGTCTCAAGCGTAAACAGGTCCTCGTTTTCACCGAGCACCTCAAGCGACATCGTCACCACGTTTGCACCACCGAAGGTCTGCTTCATTCGGTTGTAGTTTTTGATGTAATCGTGTTTGGCAGGTAACAGGTCGGCAAAGCGCGAATACACTTCGATGTTCGGTAGCGCATAGGCGAGCACGATCGTGGGCACGATGATAAAGAGGAACGTCACCGCCCGGTGATCCAACATCCAATTGGCGATGCGTTGTCCTGTTCTTGAACCTTCTTCTGTGCTTTCAGCCAAGTCCGTAGTACTCCTCATCCGCGAGTTTTTATAAAAATTGTTCGGGTACGGAGGCGCATTCTGCCACGGTGTAAAGGAAACGTAAACAACTGTTTTGTTGTTATTTCACTACTATCGCCGACCGCACAAGCCTAATTCCCGGGATCGAACTTGAATTTTCGGTTTAGTCGTTTTTTTACCAATTGGATTTTCACCACTCGATTTCGGCGTTTTGGATACATCAATCGGTGTCGGGTACGGCAGTTGGCGGGGCTGCAGCTCGGACCTGGTTATCGACTCACGTCCAAAATGCCGGAAATACTGCCGTATACTCAAGCCGACGCGGGATTGGAACACCGTTGGATTTTAGGATGGTTCGACCGGATCCCCGTTTTGCAGTGCTCGCCTACCGATAGGAGACCAGCTCATGATTGAAATCGGGGTATTCCATAACGGCGCTAGTGATTTACCGCCCGTGAGGACCGCATCTGGTGTGATGTGTAACGATGGGACGCTACATGAAGTACACCGAAGTGCCCAGCGCACCATTGTCAACCAAATTCGCCAGGGGATCCTAGCAGACAAGCTGGGCTTCGATTATTGGTTTCAAACCGAGCACCACTTCCAGCCCGAAGGTGCCGAGATGAGTCCAAACCCGCTGGCAAGCGAGATGGCGATTGCGGCGAACACTCAACGTATCCGGCTTGGGCAGGCCGCAAACATCATCACTTGGCATCATCCGGTGCGTATCGCGGAGACGGCCGCGATGCTCGACGTTGTGAGCGGCGGCCGGGTCGAGGTCGGGGTTGGCCGCGGTTATCAACCACGGGAAAGCGAAGTCCTTGGGAAACCGTTTGGTTCGACGATCCAAGACCAGGAGCGTAATCGAGTCGCATTCGCCGAAGCCTTCGATCTGCTGATTAAGTGTTGGACCGAGGAATCATTTAGCCATCGTGATGAGTTCTTCTCGGTACCGCCACGTTATACCAAGTGGAATCACAAGCAGACCATCGCCTACTTCGGCATGGACAAAGTCAACCAAGCAGTCGATGAGGTTCTCGATATTGGGCCGCCTGATATGTACTCGGCCGGCAACCCGGTGATGGCCACGACAACCACCCTGAAACAAATCAGCGTATTCCCGCAACCGCTACAAAAGCCATACCCACAAATATGGGAACCGTTGACAAGCCCCCGCTCGATAAAGTTTTGCGCCGAAAAGGGGGTGAACGGTTATTTCATTGTCGAACCGAGTTCGCGTTTGAAACAAAACATTGACCTGTACTACACCCACGCGGAAAAGTGCGGCTGGCCCGACCGCTTAAATCGAGGTGCGTTCAAATACGGTTGGGATGCCGAAAAAAGACGCGGCATAGTAACCTGCCGTTACATCCATCTCGTCTTGCCGGGCCACGATCGCAACCGCGAGCTGGAGCGATTCAAACGTGCGCTCGAGGTACAGTGGGACTACTACGGCCCTTTCGGCTTCGCCGCGATGGTCGCTGAAGCCGGCGAGGAGTTCACCAATTTGACGGCGAAGGTCGAACCCGAAACCCTACTGCGTAAGGAAATTGCCCTGTTCGGAACCCCGTCCGAGATCGTCGGGAAAGTAATGAACCTCAAAGAGGAGGTTGGTTACGAAGATTTTATGTTCCATTCATGGTTTGAGCTCGCCGGCTTTAATACCGAGGAAACAGAAGCCCAAATGCAATATTTCGCCGAGGAATGTATGCCGGAGCTTTATCGACTATGCGGCGGACGTCCAAACTACAAGTCCGAATTTCCGATTCCCAATTTCGACGATGTCCGCGCTAAGGTCACGCCCGCGGACAACGTTCACTTCATGGATCGCAGCAGCTAAGAGTCCCCGTAGCATGAACTTTATTTAAGATCGCGGGGCCGTTAAAATCCCTCGGCCCCACCCAACACTGCGCACCTATGCTATGACACAAAAAATTTCGCCCGAGGGCTTCCGCAAAGCTTCCGGCCGCTGGGCGACCGGCGTTTCGATTGTTACCACCGTTGACACAGACGGCGAGCCGTTCGGGCTTACGATGAATTCCGTGACCTCCCTGTCATTGGACCCGCCCCTGTATATCGTCAATGTCGATAACGGTTCCGATACGCTTGCACCGTTGCTGAACAGTGGCTCGTTCTGTATCAACGTGCTCGCGGAAGGGCAGCAGGAGCTGTCCAACCGATTTGCCAAAAAAGGGGATAACAAGTTTGACGGCGTCGACTACAGCGCAGGCGCGACGGACGCACCGCAACTAGGCGGTGCGTTGATGAGCATCGACTGCCGAGTGAATGCGGTCCACGATGGCGGCGACCATAAAATTGTGGTCGGTGAGGTCGTGCAAATTGTCACCGTAGATAGCGACTCGACCGCGAAACCCTTACTGTTTTATGGTGGCGGATACGCGAGTCTTGCCGACTAGCGATGCGCCTTGACCGTGATCCTGGGTCCTCACAGCGCATTTCCGACTTGTATAACAGGCCCGCTTATTGGTATTTTATGCGGCTGATTAAAGGGGGTAATGGTCAGCTTCTGTGAATGGCTGTTAACCGGGCGAGATTCCGGTGTGATTTCACCTTGAAATGACCTTACTATTTGCCCCTGGGCAGTGCCTCGATGCGGGTTCAGCGGCGTAGACCGATCCGGCTTCGAAGCACCTAGGGGGAGAATCTAGCCACTACGCGCATCGGATGCGCATGCCCTCCCCGACGCGTGGCCTGAGACAATTATTTCAAAGGATCGCTCGAAAACAAAACAGCGTTAGAGCTACCGCGCGAACCGCCGTAGTTTTGCAATAATTCGTACCTAACCTATGCAATGTAAAACGGGACCATTCATGATGAACTATCGTTGGAAACACACCGCTGCCGTAGCCACCATGTTGGCCTTAAGCCTCTTAGCTGCGCCGCTGGCGTTAGCAGAAGACGCCGCGCAACCAGTTACACGCCTAGTAGAGCAGGTTGACTTTATTGGGGCTGCGAACCTACCGGGCCATGACGGCATCGCCGTCGCCGGGCACTACGGCATGGTCGGGTTGCTCAAACTCGAAGGCGGAACATTAAAGTTGCACCGCTTGCCGAACCCGCCGAAAGTGGACTTTACCTCGGTCGCCGCTTTTTCGGACACCGAGGCCTTGATTGGGAGTTCGACGGGAACCATCTACTCCTATAACGGCACCACACTCACAGAACTCGGGAAGCTATCGGAGTACGAAGAACCGATCCTGAGTATTGTCGCGAAAGACGGCAAGGCGTGGGCCGTCGGTGGTCGCGGCATGGTCGCCAAGAGTGCGGACGGCAAAACCTGGGAAGAGATTGAAATCGTCGATGTCGTTCAGCCGCCGATTGTGTGGGACAGAGGAGATCCCGGAAGCTGGTATTTTGGCGTCTCGAACCTCGACTCCGACTCCATCAAATTCAACGCCACGGTAGGCGGCGAACCTGCAACCGACGACCACTATGAAATATTTATCGAAGAAGGTTATCTGCAAAATTCCGACGCGTTTGATATGGAACCGGCGCCGATGATCGAATTCAAATTTAACCCGGGTCCTCCGTTCCGTCCCGGCGACGTGACATGGAACGTGGTCTTACTCGATGGCGACTCGGTCCTGATTGCCGGCGAATTCGGTTTAGTACTACAGAGCACTGACGGTGGCGAGACCTGGATCCGGCGCGATACCCACCTGGTCGACCACGAGCCGGAAACGGCTTACTGGCTTGCTGGCGTACAGGACGGGAATAGGATCATCCTTACCGGGGCGGCTGGGGTCAGCTCAATCAGTCATGACGGCGGTGCCAGTTGGAGTGTCCAACCACGGCCAGGTAACGAAGGCATCTTCGGCATCACCTTACTTGATAACGGCGACCCTTTAATCGCCGGCGCGGTTGGTTTGATTGGTAAGTTCGATGGCAGTGAATGGACGCTCGCGGATCGCACCCGTTTGAAACTCCTATCGTGGTTAAAAAACCCGGTGCCGCTCGGCGACGGGTCCGTGTTGATGCTAGGCGGCCGCTCGACTGCAATTAGCTTCAAAGACGGCATATGGACACGAGTTCCTGTCGACGTCGAATAAGCTATAGACACCAAAGACGAACGAAAACGGCGCTCATCGAGCGCCGTTTTTTTTATTGCGACTCCGTACGCGTCCCCATTCACCACTGCTGGGGCTAGTGCGTGACACATCGTCAGAAAATCTTAGGCGTAATCCTTAATAATTTCCTGTCGGCGAAAGCAATCAAGTGAATGGTCATTTACCAGACCTGTGGCTTGCATGTGCGCATAGATTATCGTCGAGCCTAGAAACTTAAACCCACGGCCCTTCAAGTCTTTTGCCGCAGCATCGGACTGTGGGGTGGTTGCTTGGTATTCTGACAATTTGCGTAGCCGGTTTACAATTGGTTTGCCGTCGACGAAACGCCAAAAGTAATCGGAAAACGATCCGAATTCCGATTGAATTTTAATGAACTGACGCGCGTTTGAAATTGCGGCTTCGATCTTTAATCGATTGCGGATGATGCCTCGATCGTTCATCAGACGCGCAACGCTGCGGGCATTAAAGCGAGCGACTTTTTCAACGTCAAAGCCGGCAAAGGCGCGCCGATAATTGTCACGTTTACGCAGCACCGTATACCAGCTCAGACCCGCCTGGGCAGCTTCGAGCGTGATGAACTCAAACAGCGTACGGTCATCATAGACCGGCACACCCCATTGTTCGTCGTGGTATTCGGGGTAACCTGGTTTAGTAACGTCAACCCAGGGGCAACGCGACGGCAATTGAATTCGATTGGCTTTTCTACTCGCCAATTTCAATTGCGACTGCCGTCGCTTCTCCACCACCGATGCACAGGCTAGCGATCCCACGCTTGTGTCCCATGTCTTCCATCGCGTGCACCAAGGTCACCAAAATCCTAGCGCCGGACGCACCAATCGGATGGCCTAATGCGCACGCGCCGCCACGAACATTCAGTTTTGCGTGAGGAATTTCAAGGTCGTGCATGGCCGCCATGGGGACGACGGCAAAGGCTTCATTGATTTCAAAAAGGTCAACGTCGTCGATCGTCCATCCGACTCGCTCAAGCAGATTTCGCACCGCCGACACCGGCGCTGTGGTAAACCAGCCGGGCTCTTGTGCAAAGGTTGAATGACCTATTATTTTGGCACGCGGATTAAGCCCAAGCGTCTTTGCGTTTGCCGCTGAAGTCAACACTAGTGCCGCGGCCCCATCAGAAATTGAGCTCGAATTTGCAGCCGTTACGGACCCGTCCTTAGCAAAGGCAGGACGCAGCTCCGGGATCCGATCCAGCTTCGCCTTTCCGGGTTGTTCATCTGTATCGATTGTCGCAGAGCCCTTACGTGACTGTACCGTTACCGCCGCGATTTCGCGGGCGAAGATCCCATCGGCAACCGCCTGACGCGCGCGGGTCAATGATTCGATCGCGTACGCGTCTTGCGCCTCACGCGTGAACGCATATTTGCTCGCGCAATCTTCCGCAAACGTACCCATAAGCCGGCCCTTTTCGAACGCATCTTCAAGGCCGTCGTAGAACATATGATCCAGCATCTCGCCGTGGCCGAGACGCATGCCATCGCGGACCTTTGGTAGCATATAAGGTGAATTGGTCATGCTCTCCATGCCCCCGGCGACGACAATATCGGCCGAACCCGCCTTGATGGCGTCATGCCCAAACATCACGGCCTTCATACCGGAGCCACACATTTTGTTGATAGTGGTGCATCCAGTTGCCTTCGGGATACCGGCCCCAATAGACGCCTGGCGCGCGGGCGCCTGACCCAACCCGGCTGCAAGCACACACCCCATGATCGTCTCATCCACCGCCGCGGCATCAACGTTTGCACGTTCGAGTGCACTTTTAATTGCAACGGCGCCCAGGTCAGGTGCTGTAGCAGATGCCAGTGCGCCTTGCATGCCACCCATCGGGGTACGCGCCAGTCCAGCAATTACGACGTCATCGGTCATGGTTTGGATCTCCAAATTTTTGTTCAATTGCGCGGCAGTTTATCACGGGAATTTTGCCTCTTGCCTAGCAAGCTTGCGCCTGCATTTAATTAAACGCCGACCCCGATGACGGCCTTTCAGTCTGCTAATTCACCAACGACAAATTCTGCAATAGGCCGAGCTGCTGTTGCCGCTGGTGACGGTGCATTGCATACATGCGTCGTTCTATTCGTGCGTTTAATTATGAAGTCGTGGATCAAGTAGCCATCCGGACTCACGGCCTGAGCACGTATGCCGCATTGGTGTGTAACGAGATCAGGCAACCCAAGTGTCGGGCAATATTTCCGGATCGCTGTTAGATATGCACGGCGACTAACGGTGTGGACAAATTCACTGACCCCAGCGTGTGGAAATCGCAGCAGCAATCTCCACAATCCGCGATAGCGAATCATGTCGCTCACGTCTGATACCGACACCGCAAATTTTCTATACGCTTCGCGATGCAGCGCTAACATTGCACTCGGTCCGACCGTCATCCCCCCATCAATCGTCGGGGTGAGATGGACCCCAAGAAATGGCAACGCCGGATCTGGTACTGGATAGATGAGATGCTTGACGATATCGGCCCGCTTTGCATCTAAGCGGAAGAAATCCCCGCGAAAGGGAACTATCGCAAAATCCGCCGTCAATCCCGCAAGTCTCGCGACCCTATCGGACTGTAATCCGGCACATGCGATGAGATGCTTCCCGGATACTGCGCCAGTGGTGGTTTCCACGTCGACGAAATCGGAACTTTCGCGGATCCCCATCACCTCCGCATTCATTTTGAATACAGCGCCATTCTCGCCCAACAGCTCGAAAAGCTTCCGGCAAATCTTCGCGTAGTCGACAATCCCGGATTCGACGACCTTTAGCGCCGCGATGCCGCTGATTTTCGGTTCTAATTCGGTAAGCTCGCGCCCGGTTATTCGATGGCACTCAACCCCGTTACTACGGGCGCGTTCATGAAGTCTAAGCAAGCGCTCACGTTCACGAGCATTCGTAGCAACAATTAATTTCCCACACTGGCGAAATGGGATGTCGTGCGCCCGACAGAAAGCAATCGTGTCCACCAGCCCTGACCGGCACAGGCGAGCTTTGAGTGAGCCTGGTTCGTAGTAGACGCCGGCATGGATTACGCCGCTGTTGTGCCCACTTTGATGGGCTGCGACGTCGTTTTCCTTTTCGATAATGGTGAGCTGCGCTCGCGGATGCAGTTGTTGAAGTCGCGTCGCGATTGAGAGCCCGACAATACCGGCGCCGACAATTATAAAATCATTTTTTGACATGGGGCATCAACTGCTATCGAGTCTTACCACGGCAATAATCGTTATTATCATTGGACCGAAGTTGTACAAGATAGTGGCGCAGATCGTCGCGTACAGATCCACAGTAGGAGCGGCGGCACTGAACTGGACTTGGTTTTTCTTCATTCGGAACTCAAAGCACCTTACCCGGATTCATCAAGCCCTTTGGATCAAGTGTTGCTTTGATCTGGCGCATCAATTCGAGTCCTACTGGGTCACCAAATTTCGCCAGCTCGCTACGTTTGAGCATCCCGATCCCGTGTTCGGCGCTAAAGCTGCCGTTGCACGCCATCGCCATGCCATGGATAAGGTCCGAGATCGCATCGGCATTTTCCCGCCTGTACGCATCGGCTTGCATGAGTTCCGGCGCCAGCACATTGAAGTGAATATTGCCGTCGCCAACATGTCCATAAATTGAATGCCTGCATGCCGGAAATTTTCTCTCCATCGCCGCAACAACGCTCTCCGAATAAGAACAAAGTTGACTGATCGGAACTGATACATCGTGCTTTATCGAGCCTCCCATTTGTTTTTCGGCGCTCGGGATCATTTCCCGCAATTGCCAAAATGCAAGACGTTGCTGCTCGGATTGCGCGATCACGGCATCGCTAAGTCCGGTGTTTGCCATGGCCTCTAGCAAGGCTTGCTCAAAATCTGAATTAAGCGCGCCACCGTCGTCAAAGGCCGCAAGTTCAACCAGCGCGTAATGCCCATGTACCGTATCGATCGGATTTTGCGTCCTCGGCATGGATCGCAATACTAATCCTAAGGCCTCACGCGAGATGAATTCAAAAGACGTAATACAATCGCCAAGTTGATTTCGAAGTAGCGCTAAAACGGCAACCGCCTCACCGATATTATCTATTGCCAACCACGCCGCTATTCGCACCCGAGGCATGGGATACAGTCGAAACACGACGGTAGATATGATCCCTAAACTCCCTTCCGCGCCCATAAACAGCTGTTTTAGATCATAGCCGGTGTTGTCCTTGCGTAGACCTTTTAGGTCACTCCAAATGCGGCCGTCGGGTAGTACTACCTCAAGTCCGCTCACTAATTCACGCGCCGTACCGTAGCGCAACACGGCAAGTCCCCCAGCGTTTGTCGAAACGTTGCCGCCCAATTGACAACTACCTTCCGATCCCATGCTCAACGGGAACAACAACTGATGCTCGGCTGCCGCTTGCTGTGCGGCAGCAAGTATGACGCCGGCCTGCGCGGTCATGGTGAAACCCTGTTCGTCGATACCGATAACGCGGTCCATCCGCGATAGATTGAACAGGACTTGCGAACCGCTCTCATCCGGCGTCGCACCGCCACAATATCCAGTGTTGCCACCTTGAGGGACCATGGCAATCCCCGCCTCAAAGCACACCCGCACGGCGTCGGCTAATTCTTTGGTGGAGTGGGGTTTAACGATCGCTGCGGCGCGGCCGCTATACAGGCCGCGTTCATCGTTGAGTAAGGTAGACGCGACCGACGGATCCGTTACGAAACCGTCGTCTCCAACGATTGAGTGAAGCTTGCTTAAGGATTCGTGCATAGTCCGCGATCCTTACAGCTTCAGTGATGGCATTGCCAAGGGCGTGGCGGCCAATCGACTTCGATGTTCTACGCCGCAATCACAGTTTTATTCGCCTTGGTGATGTAGGTGTTGCAGCTTGCGATGAAATTCTCCGTTGTGGTCGGCATCGGAACCCGGGCAAAAGCGATCCACTGTATTAGCTTTTTACCTTCGCGAATGAGGTCGCGCCCTTCTTTTATCAATTCGGAATTAGCCGCAGATGAGCCGCGGTTAGGCTCGAATCGCGATAGCATATTTCCCGTCGCCACAAACTGGGGCCACACCTCAAAGATAGCCGGGTCGGTCTTCATCGTTTCAATTTCATGATTCGCGGCAATAGCAAAGTCATTCAGTAACTTTTCTACGCCTTCGAGTGCTGGATTAGTTTGGATGACCTCAGTAATTTTATCGGTGATTTCATCGATAGCCGCCATTGTTTGCGCAATTTTGATGTAACGCGATTCGTAGTAGTCTGCAATTGGCGTAGAGAAGACCTTCAAAGGCTCACCCCATAGTTCGTCGAGCCCCTCCTCACCACTGTAATGGCGAACCTGTTTACCCAAATCCAGTGCTTCGAGAAAACATGATTCACATTCAAGTAGCAACTCGTTGTTTTCCGTAATTTCTATCCCGCGTTGTTGCAACTGAAAAATCATACCGAAAATGGTGCTGCCGCGATTCAATAACGCGCCCGCCAGCATTGCTGCATTGACTCGCTTACGCTCTGGATCTTGCTCACGGTCATAGGCCGCGCGTGCAACATCCAATTTATGACTTGGTGTATTGATCCCCGGTTCGGTGTGGTGAAACACCCGCTTCGTTAGGCCATCAATTAATTCTCGGCGCGCAGATCCTTCGTCGCTAGGAACTTCGTAGCGTCGGATCCAGTAACCGTCGTAGTAGACACATTCGGTGTCGTTAACGATTGCAACGGTGCCGTTTTCGACCGTGGCAATTGTTGCTTCGTCATTGTTGGTGCTTTGATCGCTAGACATTAGTCAAACTCATATTTTGACGGCGCTCCAAGGATAGCAAATGAGATGTCGGCCTACGGCAAGTGTGTGCCGGTCGCCCATCTCGCCGAAACCTTCCGTTTTCGACCAATAAAATTCGCGTAAGTTTTGGTTGAGAACCGATCGATTCTCGAAATATTCCATAAACCGGGCTTACTAGCCCTCATTTTAGCTGCCCTGCTACGATATGCCACCCAGAGTTGCGTAATAAAGCGTAAATATTTCTCACCTTACATACTCAAACCTAAGGAACTTTCCTGGTGACTGAATCCAAACACTTTGAGGCCGAACGACGCGAAGATTTTAATTACTTTCATTCGGTCGAATTACGCTGGAATGACATGGACCCTTATCGGCATGTCAACAACGCACGTTTTTATGCCTTCTACGACACCGCGATCATGCAGTACTTGACCGTTGACGGTGGCTTCGATTTGCTCGATGGACCGGTGGTGCCATTCACGGTCGAGAATCTTTGTCGCTTCCACCGGTCGTTTCGCTACCCCGCCGTTGTCGAATGCGGTTTACGAACCGCTCGGATCGGCAGCAGTAGCGTTCGCTATGAACTCGGATTGTTTGCTCGCGGTGAGGTCGAGGTGACGGCGACAGGCTACTTCATCGATGTTTTCGTCAAGCGCGAAGCGGAGAAACCGTGTCCTATTCCGCCCGATATCCGCCGGCACCTGGAGCAAATCCTTACGCATAGTAACTAAGCAACGTTCGTAGGCTGGAAACCGGCCATCGACGAATTCGAGCAGCTAACAATATGCGACGCATTGCCCTGGCGACTCGATTTAACGCGCGCTGGTCTCAGGTAATACGTATTCAGCGAACATTCCACGCAGTGCCAGCTTACTGATTTTTCCCGTCGCCGTGTGCGGAATTTCATCGACGAAGGCGACATCGTCGGGGATCCACCACTTCGCAACTTTTCCGTCGAAATAATCGATTAACTCACGGGCCTCGACTGCCGCGCCATCGACCTTCACGACGACAAGCAACGGGCGTTCCTGCCATTTCGGATGATGAATGCCAATCACTGCAGCTTCGGCGACGGCGCTATGTCCCATTGCTACGTTTTCAAGGTCAATCGAGCTGATCCACTCACCACCTGATTTGATCACATCTTTGGTCCGATCCGTAATGCGAATAAAACCTTCTGCATCAATAGTCGCCACATCACCGGTGTCGAACCACCCCGGCTCCGCATGCGCTTCACTCGGTTGGTCAAGGTTGAAATACGTTGCGCACACCCACGGTCCGCGAACCTTCAACGCACCAAAAGCGACGCCGTCCCATGGTAATTCCTCGCCATCATCGTCGACGATCTTAAGCTGCACGCCTGGGACCGCCCGCCCGGCACTTTGCAAATGCCGTTCCAGCGCCTCCCCCGTCAATGTGGCTGTCGCTGGTTTATGGTTATTTGCCGCTCCCAATGGGTTTGTTTCGGTCATGCCCCATGCATGTACCACCTGGACTCCGTATAGATCGCGAAACTCTTCCATCATCGACAGGGGACAAGCCGATCCTCCGATAGCGGTCTTGCGCAAGGGCTTTAGGTTACGTCCGGTCTCCTTAACGTATTTGAGGACTGGCAGCCATACCGTCGGCACGCCCGCCGAGATGGTGACACCTTCGTCGTTAATGAGGTCAACGAGCATCTTCGGATCGCTCAAGCTTGCACCTGGCATTACGAATTTCGTTCCAACCATCGCGCCTGCAAACGGGAAGCCCCATGCGCCGACGTGGAACATCGGCACAATGGGTAATACGCAATCAAGTGCGGATATGCCCATCGTATCGGGTAACGCTTGCCCGTAGGTATGCAACACCGTGGAGCGATGACTATACAGCGCACCTTTCGGGTTACCGGTAGTACCGGACGTGTAACACAAACCCGCCGCCGTATTCTCCTCCAGCTCGGGCCATTCAAAAGCGTCCGACTCAGCCGCGAGCAAGGTTTCATAGCACATCACATTCGGCAGACTTGACTCCGGCATATTGGCAGCATCCGTCAACACGATGTAGCCTTTGATTTGCGGACAATCAGCCGCGATTTCCTCGAGTAATTCAACGAACATGGGATCGACGAAGATAAATTCGTCTTCGGCGTGATTGATGATATAGATCAGTTGTTCTGCAAATAGGCGTGGGTTGATCGTGTGGCAAATACGACCGCTGCAGGAAATACTAAAATACAATTCCATATGCCGATAATCATTCCACGCGAAGGTACCAATCCTGGCATCCGCGCCCGCTCCAAGTGTGTTGAAAACATTCGCTAGTTTGCGCGCGCGCGAAAAGCAGTCCGTGAACGTGTAGCGGTGCAGTGGGTTATCGGCCGTGACCGAAACAATCTCCTGATTCGGATGATTTTGATCAGCATGATTCATGATTGCCGTCAATAACAGCGGTACGTCCATCATTAGTCCTTGCATTGACACCTCCGGCGGTCGGTCGTAAAAATCGGCGATTCAATTATTCGCGCTAGGTTATCACGGCAGATGACGCGTAGCGCGCGGATACCGTTGTTGCGAACAATCGTCGGCCGGGAATTTTTATCGACGCCTTGATTAACATTTCGGCTAGATCGACAACCGCACGGGCGATCCCCACAGACAGCGCCCGCCATGTTAAATTCCTACACATGTCGATTCACACAATTTCCATTCCCCGACCGGACGACTGGCACCTGCATCTCCGGGATACATCCGTGCTCGCTGCTGTGCTTCCAGATACAACACGCATATTCGCCCGCGCTGTGATCATGCCGAACCTAAAACCTCCAATAGTTACCGCGAGCGCTGCGGCCGCTTATCGTTCCCGCATTGAGGCGCTCGTTCCCGTCGGGGCGAACTTCACGCCGTTGATGACGGCCTACCTCACCGATAAGACCGATCCCGTCGATCTGCGGGCTGGTTGGAACGAGGGAGTTTTCACTGCCGCGAAACTTTACCCCGCTGGCGCAACGACAAACGCCGATGCGGGGGTCACGGAGATCTTGAACTTAGATAGCGTTTTCGAAACACTACAAGAACTCGGGATGCCACTGTTGATACACGGAGAGGTCGTCGATCCGCAGGTGGATGTATTCGATCGCGAGGCGGTATTTATCGAGAGCACGCTAGTCCCGTTGTGCCAACGCTATCCGGATCTGAGGATAGTATTTGAGCATGTGACAACTCGCGAAGGTGTCGCGTTTGTCGAGGCAGCCGACGCCAATGTCGCCGCGACGATCACGCCGCACCATTTGATGATTAATCGGAATGCCATTTTCAATGGTGGTCTACGCCCGCATTACTATTGCCTTCCCGTGGCAAAACGCGAGCACCATCGCCGTGCGCTGCGTTCGGCGGCAACCTCGGGTAACCCGAAATTTTTCCTAGGTACCGATTCGGCACCACACTTCACTACAGATAAGGAAAGCGCCTGCGGCTGCGCCGGGGTGTACAACGCGGCAACAGCGATGTCTTGCTATGCACAGGTTTTCGATGAGGAAGGATCGCTGGATCAGCTCGCCGGATTCGCTGCGCATCATGGCGCTGATTTTTATCGACTACCGCGTAACACGGAAGTCCTAACGCTAACCCGGTCGGACGCACTCGCTCACCCCCCAGATCTGGCAGTCGAAGGCGCCCGGATCCAGCACTTCCTCCCGGAAACGCCCGTTTGCTGGCATGCCGAAGTTGACCAGACTTGATGTCGCCACCGGCTCCCTTAGCAACCACTGAGGAGATGCTCGCCTTTGACCGCGAGCACATTTGGCACCCGTATAGCAGCGTAATAAATCCACCGCCGGTATTTCCCGTCGCTCGCGCCAACGGCACTCAAATCGAACTTGAAGATGGGCGCACACTGATCGACGCGATGGCCTCATGGTGGTCCGTAATTCATGGATATAACCACCCACGTATCAACCAGGCCCTGCATGATCAGATCGACGAGCTGGCGCATGTCATGTTCGGCGGGTTTACCCATCGCCCGGCCACGCAGCTCGCGGCACAGTTAATTGAAATCACACCGGATCCGCTAAATCGCGTTTTTTTTGCCGACTCCGGATCGGTATCGGTTGAAGTAGCAATAAAAATGGCGATTCAATTTTGGGCGTCTCGTAATCAGCCGGCTAAACAAAAACTACTCACCGTTCGCGGCGGCTACCACGGCGACACTTTCGGGGCCATGGCAGTATGCGATCCGGTAAACGGTATGCATGGCCTGTTTACGAGTGTCCTTCCCCAACATATCTTCGCCGACCGACCAACTATTCCATTCGGTGCAAGCTGGTCCAGCGACGCGATTGCGAGTATTGAGCGAAACTTAAGGGAACATTGTGCTGAACTCGCCGCGGTAATTATCGAACCCATTGTCCAAGGCGCCGGTGGTATGTGGTTTTATCATCCCGAGTATCTGCGCCAAATACGCACGCTATGCGATGCGTTTGGCGTCCTACTCGTGTTCGACGAAATCGCGACCGGATTCGGCCGCACCGGAAAATTATTCGCTTGCGAACACGCCGGTGTTGCGCCCGACATCATGTGTTTAGGAAAGGCACTCACCGGCGGTTATATGAGCCTTGCAGCGACGCTAACGAGTACGGACGTCGCAACGTCCATCTCCGAAGGAGAGCCTGGGGTGTTCATGCATGGACCAACGTTTATGGCCAATCCATTGGCCTGTGCCGCGGCAATTGCGAGTATCGAGGTGTTGCTCGATTCACCCTGGCAAAACAACATCGCCCGGATTGAAGCTTTCTTGCAGAAAAATCTCGCACCGTGCGCGCAATTGCCGGCAGTTGATCAGATACGCGTGCTCGGCGCGATTGGTGTGGTAGAACTGAAAAGTGCGGTGGACATGCACCGGATACCGCAGGCTTTTGTCGACCGGGGGGTGTGGGTACGGCCATTCGGCCGCCTGGTCTACGTGATGCCGCCGTATACGATCACCGATCAAGCGTTATCGCATGTTACAGATGCAATCATCGACGTATTAACCGATCCGCCACTACTTTGATCATCATTCCGGTCGGCTATGCCGCCGCCAACGCCTCATCAACCGGACGATGCACGACCCCGACGGCTTCGGCAACGATAGCCTCGGTTATCTCCCCTCGGTACACATTCAATCCGGCACGCAGATGACGATCCTCCAACAAAGCTTGCGGGCAACCTAGCTCGGCAAGTTTGAGTACATACGGTAGCGTTGCGTTGTTCAAGGCGTAAGTCGACGTCCGTGGCACCGCACCCGGCATGTTTGCAACACAATAATGTACGACGCCATCGACAATGTAGGTCGGGTCGGCATGCGTCGTCGGATGGCTCGTCTCGATACAGCCGCCTTGGTCGATGGCGACATCTACAACGACCGCACCCGGCTTCATGCGTTTGATCATGTCTTTACTCACAATTTTCGGTGCAGCGGCGCCTGGGACAAGGACCGCTCCGACCACTAAATCCGCCGTTGTAACGTAGTCGTCGATCGCTTGTTCAGTGGCATATATTGTGTTGAGTTGACCGCCGAAAATCGCTTCTAGTTCACGTAGTCGCGGTAATGACTTATCCAATACAGTTACCGACGCCTGCATTCCAAGCGCCATTTGGATGGCATTCGTACCCACCACTCCGCCACCGATAACTACCACTTGCGCCGGTCGCACGCCGGCGACACCGCCAAGTAGCACGCCTGACCCACCCTGTTCACGCTCTAATGCATGTGCGCCGGCTTGGATCGATAAACGACCTGCGACTTCACTCATCGGGGCCAATAACGGCAAGCTCCCATCATCGGCTGACACCGTTTCATAGGCAATTGCGCTCGCGCCGCTTTGCATCAGACGATTGGTCAGAGCTCTATCTGCGGCAAGATGCAGATAGGTAAACAACACATGGTGAGCTTGCAGCAAGTCGCACTCAACGGCCTGGGGCTCTTTCACCTTGACGATGAGTTGGCTGCCCTCGAAAACTGCGGCAGCGGTGCTCAGTATTGCGGCGCCCGCGTCCTTGTAGCTTGTATCCGCTGCACCGATACCAGCCCCTGCCCCACTTTGGACAAACACCTCATGGCCCGCATGAGTGAGTTCCGACACACTTTCTGGGACCAACGCGACACGGTATTCGTTAGCTTTGATCTCCGTTGGAATTCCGATACGCATAGTGCTCCACCTAATATTGACAATGCCAAGCCACGACGGCGTCGAGTATTTCGTAGTAGAAGGATAATTCTAGATCCGTTGTATTAATCTGCTAAAATTGCAAATAATTCGCTTAATTTGCAATTATCCGTAGATTTTTCTCTAAATTGCTCAATATTCTGCCATGGGAGCGTTATTTTGACCTTGGACCGAATTGACCGTGCCATCCTGCATGAGCTGCAGCTCGATGGGCGCCTTAGCAATGTGCAATTGGCAACACGTATTAATTTGTCCGAATCGGCCTGCTTGCGCCGTGTCCGAAACCTGGAGGAGACGGGTGTGATAAGCGGCTACGCCATGCTCGTCGACCAGCGCAAGGCCGGCTACCCCAGTACGGTGTTCGTGCAAATCAGCCTTGATCGCCAACAACGCGAGGATCTTGAAAAATTTGAGCGCGCTGTAGCCGAGGTGCCCGAAGTCATGGAGTGCTACCTCATGACCGGCGACGCAGATTTCCTGCTGCGCGTTGTTGCGTCGGATGCTGCGGACTTCGAACAACTACATTCCAATCACCTCACGCGACTACCGGGCGTTACACGGGTACATTCGAGTTTTTCGTTGCGCACGGTCGTCAAAAAAACAGAGCTACCCATCCGATAAACACGTTAATGCAGCATCAATTTGATAACCAAGTAATTCGTGCGCTCGAAAAATGGCCGAATGTACCGGCATGCTACGGCTGGCTACGCCTGAACCGTCGCGGACGTTGGTTGATTCAAGGACAGCCCATTTCCCATAGTGGCGCAATCAAATTTCTCGCGCGTAATTACGGATGTGACCAACACGGCCGTTGGTTCGTGCAAAATGGCCCCCAACGCGCGTATTGCGACCTCGATTACACGCCATGGATTTATCGGCTTGACGGTACCGACCAGCTATATACCCATACTGAGAAACGTGCATTGGAAATGTATAGCGTAGTGGTCGACGATGTAGGAGACATCCTCATCGAGACCGAATACGGAATTGGTTTACTCGAAGATCGTGATTTGGCAAGGTTTATGGAAATTATGGGGCGGCAAGCAAACGGCGATATTGTGGATGATGACGTCGCGACGCGTCTGGCAAACCTCAAGGCCAAGTCAAAGGATTCCACTGAGATCCTTTGGTACGGCAAGCCGATAGTGGTGCAGGCGATTAAGATGGCCGATGTTCCGACTGCGTTTGGTTTCGTTGCCAGCCCGGTCCATACCGATCATTGATTTCGACTCGAGACGGTTTTGCGGCGATGCTTGGCAAGTGCTCGGAGACTATTTCGATAGGTCTTGAGGTGATTATAGTGGACTCCAGCTTATGCATGTAAGGCGCATCTTATGTGCGACAGATTTTTCCACGAGCTCCGAACGTGCGCTAGCGCATGCGGTTATGCTAGCGCAAAGTTTGCACGCGGAAGTTCAATTGCTGCACGTCTATCAGCGTACCGCGGGTAATGCGATCACATTCTCGAAACGATCGCGAGCTCCCACTCAAGATAAGATCACCGAGCACTACCACGAGCAGCTCAATCAAATCATCACCAGTTATGAAGACTTCAATGTACAGATACAAGGCGTATTGACGGAAGGTCCCGCATGGGAACGGATCGTTAGCAAAGCTAAAGAATTGTCAGTCGATATGATCGTCATTGGGCGCAATGGCCGTGCTGGACTATCACAACTCTTTGTTGGTAGTGCTGCGACGCGAGTAATTAAGCATGCGACCGTGCCGGTGCTTACTGTTCGCGCCTAGAATTGTCTAAAAATTTCTTCTCCACCAAATACTCAGCGCGACCGATCCGATAATGATTGTCAGACCAACGAGCGTCTGTGTCAGCCTCCCACGATGCAAGCCCGGCGCGATATGGATTCGATAAAATCGAATAAGAAAAACCAGCAATATGGAGATGGCAATCGCCGAGACCACATTTACTGTATCGCTCATATTGGAATTATTGCCATTAGAGGTTGGTAAGCCGGTGTGACACAGCAGATCCGTATCGAATTTTCAGTCGTGATCCCAAGCTACAATCGCGCGCATTTGATTAGCCGAGCATTGAATTCGATTCTAATGCAATCCTGTGCGGCTCGGGAAATTATCGTTGTAGACGACGGATCATCAGATGGTACGGCGCGCCTATTGCACGAAAACTTTCCCGATGTCCGTTACTGCTACCAACGGCATGCTGGTGTTAGCGCTGCGCGCAACCACGGGATCCGAAAAGCCCAATCGCAATGGGTCGCGCTGCTGGATTCCGACGACGCCTGGCTACCCGCCAAACTGAGCGCGCAGGCAACTGCGATACGTGATAACCCAACTGTTAGATTGATTCACACAAATGAAACCTGGCTCCGAAACGGAGTGCAGATTCAACAGAAGAAACACCATCAAAAGTTTGGCGGCATGATCTTTGAACGCTGCCTGCCGCTCTGCGTGATTTCACCATCCAGCGCAGTGATCCGACGTGACGTATTTACCGACATCGGCCTATTCAACGAATCACTCAAGGCCTGCGAAGACTATGATTTTTGGCTCAGATATTGCGCGCGCGAGCCTGTCGTATTCATCGATCGGCCGCTCGTGCAAAAGTTTGGCGGGCACGACGATCAACTCTCGCGCCGCACGCATGCACTTGATCGATACCGCATACGGTCGCTCACATTGTTGCTTGATTCCGGTGTACTCGATGCCCGCCAACGGCGCCAGGCCAGCGCGACGCTGTTGGATAAAACTCGAATTTACAAGGCCGGCGCGCTGAAGCGAGGCCGCTATAGAGAAGCCGCACAATACGCTTCTTTGGCCGCTAAATTGACCACGTGTCTGGAACAAGGCTAACGATCCTGGCACAACGCAAAGCCGTGCCGAAGTGACGCTAGATCATGCCGATTCGTCGAGATGCTGATAATAGTCGCGCAATATCTCGACGACCTCGGGACGACTGAATTCGGGCGGTATCGGCGCGCCTTTTGCTAGCATCGCGCGCTGTTCTGTTCCGGAAATATGGATCCGTTGGGCGTCACCGTGGGGACAAGTTTTGCCGGTCGCCATGCCATAGCACTTTTTGCAGTAGAAGGTGATATCAATCTTTAAGGCTTGCGTTTGGAGCGCATCCTCCCACAGGGTGTCGAATATGTCCTGCGCATCGAACGGTCCGTAGTAGTTCCCGACCCCAGCATGGTCGCGCCCGACTATAAGGTGTGAGCAACCAAAGTTCTGGCGGATCAACGCATGCAGCAAGGCCTCTCGTGGCCCCGCATAACGCATCTCTATCGGGTAACCAGCCTGGACCACAGTGCCCGGCACAAAGTAGTTGTCGATCATCGCCTGGATCGCTTGTGTCCGCACTGGGGCCGGAATATCTCCGGGTTTTAGTTTGCCGAGAACTTGGTGGATAAAAACGCCGTCGGTGACCTCAATTGCAATTTTCACCAGGTGCTCATGTGCGCGTTGCATTGGATTGCGCGTTTGGAAGGCGGCTACGCGCATCCACCCATTTTTGCGGAACAAAGCCCGCGATTGGGTTGGTCGCAAATACAATTCCGGGTATTTGTCCGGATATTCTCCCTCGGATAGACAAGTCACGGGTCCCGCGAGATTTACCTCGCCCTGTGCCAAGACCTTTTGCACTCCAGGGTGCGCAGCATCTGTCGTCCGGTATATCTGCGTGCATTCGAGTGCCCTATCGGGCGTGTATTTTTCGGTCACCGCCATTGTGGCAAGAATTTCGCCACTGTCGCCATCGACAAGCGCAATCTCCGTTCCCGGATCAATGGTTTGGGCTAGCGCGGCGGTACACGAGAGCGTTATCGGGATCGGCCAAAAAACGTCGTTCTCGAGGCGCATCTCAAGACTCACGCGACGCCAAGCGGCAGCTCCCATAAAACCTTCGAGCGGCGTATAGGCACCCATTGCGAGCATCAGCAGGTCGGACACCTCGCGACTGCTCAGTGGGACCTTAGTCAAACCTTGAGCGTGGACAAGTTGCTCCGCCCGGATCGTTGGCGGAGCCAATAGGGCTCTTAGGTCATTTCCCCCGTGTGGTGCAACCAGCTTTGCCACGACGCTTTCCTCCTGCGCTTCTGCAAACGGTTTGGCGAGCGTGTTATAAACGTGCAGCGGCTACAACTACCTGCTACCCAGGCCTACCGCCAACAGACTTATAATATTTAATTATAAGCATATAACTAAAAATGATCGTAGTATCAAAGACCATATAAGTGCAATGGGTGCAATGACTTTCGGCGGCATACCGTCTTAAGCTTGGTTCTCAACTGGCCGGCTAACCATTGAGGGGAGATTAATGTTCACGACTAATCCATTCGCCGAGCTAGGCGTTTTTCTGTCGCCGCTTAGCATGCAGGTCTACATCGTTTTGGTCATCATCGCGGTCGCCGCGGGCACGCTGTTCGACATGCTGCATAAGAGCAGCGCAAAATTTTACGCCATGTATTTGGAGCGGTCGGAGGCGGCCGCAACGCGGCCGCTCACGGGTGGCGACAAGGCATCGATCGCTGTCAAAACACTCGCTGTGGAGATCGCCACCTCCGCCGAATTTTGTAATCCGCAAAGAAGAGTTTCGCACCTGTTCATGTTCTACGGCTTTATACTCTATTGCACGACAACCATCGCAATGGTCTTTGGCTATCCCACCACGGCGACGCCAACCCCGGTTGTATTACCGATCCTGTGGAACCTTGGCGCGATCATGGTTCTTATTGGTGGTTACTGGTTTTTCTTTTTCCTCAGGGTGAATGTTGCCAAGGACGGGCAACCGGTATTCCATCTAGTGCGCGCGGATCTGTTCATAGTCACCCTACTCGCGAGTGTTACCTTCGCGTTGATCTGGGAATTTGTCCAAAGCACCGGCAATCTGATGGCGACCAAGATAGCCCTTGGTTTATATCTCTTGTTCACCACCGCACTATTTGGCTCTGTCGCCTGGTCAAAATTGCCACACATGTTTTACAAGCCTGTTATGGCCTATCGGCGTCGGGTGGAAGAGGCAGACGGATCGTCCAGTTTACCGTCGCCGGCAATCACGAACGAAGGGAGATAATCGATATGCCAACTTTTGTTTACATGACACGCTGTGATGGCTGCGGCGAATGTGTCGATATCTGTCCTTCGGACATCATGCACATCGATACAACCTATCGGCGCGCGTATAACATCGAACCAAACTTTTGTTGGGAATGCTATTCCTGCGTGAAGGCGTGTCCACAGAATGCTATAGACGTGCGCGGCTATGCGGATTTTGCACCGCTAGGCCACAGTGTGCGGGTGTTACGGGAAGAGGATAAGAACACTGTCTCCTGGAAGGTTAAATTTCGTGATGGCCGCGAGAAGAACTTTGTGTCGCCGATCCGAACCACCCAGTGGGGATCGATCAAATCACCGGCCGATTACGACCCGCCGAGTGCGGAAGATTTCAAGAACCAAGAGCTCGCTCACGAACCCGATGCACTACACATCGAAAGTTTACCCACCTTGAGCACAAATAACTTCAAACAAGGAGTGGTCTAATGGGCCTGTTCTCACGCCGTAAAACGGTTTTTGTGGATTCCGATATTCTCGTTATCGGCGGCGGCATGGCTGGCTGTGGCGCTACCTACGAATCGAGATATTGGGGGCGTGACCTCAATATTGTTTGCGTTGAGAAAGCGAATATCGATCGTAGCGGCGCCGTCGCTCAGGGCCTCTACGCGATCAACTGCTATATGGGCATGCAATGGGACGAAAATCAGCCCGAAGACCATGTTCGGTACGCTCGCAATGATTTGATGGGATTAGTGCGCGAAGACCTTGGCTACGATATCGCCCGCCACGTCGACTCCACCGTACATAAGTTCGAAGAGTGGGGCTTGCCGATCATGAAAGACCCAGAAACCGGGCGCTATCAGCGCGAAGGCAAATGGCAAATCATGATCCATGGCGAAAGTTACAAGCCAATCGTAGCCGAAGCCGCGCGCAAAGCAGCCACGAAAGTCTACAACCGAATCATGGTGACGCACCTATTGATGGACGAGAGCAAGCCGAATCGGGTCGCAGGGGCCGTTGGCTTTAACGTTCGCACGGGGGATTTCTATGTGTTCCGCGCCAAGGCTGTGATTGTCTCGGCAGGCGGCGCATCGCATATCTACAAACCCCGTTCAACTGGCGAGGGCATGGGACGTACTTGGTATGCACCGTGGAGCAGCGCCTCGGCTTACGCCTTACCGATCCAAGTCGGCGCCAAGATGATGCAGATGGAGAATCGCATCGTCCTCACTCGATTCAAAGACGGCTACGGCCCGGTAGGCGCGTACTTCCTACACTTGAAGACTTACACCGAAAATGCCTACGGCAATGAGTATGAATCCACATGGTATGACCACACCAAGGAGCTTGTTGGTGATTACATTGACCGTCATCCGGTACCGACTTGTTTGCGTAACCATGCATTTCTTGAGGAGATGAAAGCCGGTAGAGGTCCGATCCGCATGGTTACAAAAGAAGCCTTCCAAGATTCACACAAGGAGACTATCGGCTGGGAGAACTTCCTCGGCATGACGATTGGGCAAGCGGTAGTATGGGCGTCACAGAACATCGATCCCAAACACACAAACCCTGAGTTGACGACGTCCGAACCTTACGTCATGGGCTCCCACGCCACCTGTTCTGGCGCGTGGGCGAGCGGACCAGAGGATTATGCCCCTGACGAGTATCAGTGGGGGTACAACCGTATGATGACTGTCGATGGCCTTTTTGGTGCGGGCGACACTATCGGCGGCACCGCTCATAAGTTTTCGTCCGGGTCTTTCGCAGAAGGCCGGATCGCAGCAAAAGCAGCGGTGAACTACGTGAACAACTTGGGTAAGGAACAACCTAAAGTCAGCGAATCTCAATACGAAACATTACGTACAACCGTATTCCAACCGATGGAGACGTTTAAGGTTGGCCGCAATGAGATCGTCGCAGGCTCTGTATCTCCGCACTACATCTTGCCGATCCATGGGCTACAAAGACTTGAGAAGATCATGGACGAATACGTTGGTGGTATCAGCTCCCACTATACGACCAACGAACCATTGCTCACCCGCGGTTTAGAGTTACTCGAGATGCTTAAGCAAGACCTCAACAGTATTGGCGCCGAAGACCTGCACCAATTACAACGAGCATGGGAGCTTAACCACCGCGTCCTGGCGTCTGAATCGGTGGCTCATCATACGATGTATCGTAAGGAAACAAGGTGGCCGGGGTACTACTACCGAGCGGATCATCCAAAATTGGACGACACGGATTGGCACTGCTTCACACTGTCCCGTTTCGACCAAGAATCCGGAAATTGGGAAATGGAAAAGGCGCCCGTCTACCACATCGTCGACTAAGGAGCCCTGGGGTCAGGCAGATTCGGGTTTGTCTAGGACCCGCGGACAAAGGCACTTGCGATGGAGGTAGGCCTGTATTGAGTCATAGTTGGCTTAGCGCCGAAATATCCACCGCGCTGCACGGATGCCGAAGCAATTACGACATGGAACGTTCTAAGTTCGACAGGCCCCTAGATCCATGAGTAACCCGAATGACCCGTGTTTGTTTTGTTCGCCGCGCGGGGTAACGCGGCGCAACGCACTAGCCTACTGCGCGCGCGACACTTATCCTGTCAGTCGCGGCCACTCCCTCATTATGCCCTTTCGGCACTGTGCCAACTTCTTCGATCTTACAACTGAGGAGGTAGCGGCTTGTATGGAACTATTGGTACAGGAGCGAACAGCCATCGATAGTGAATACAATCCCGATGGCTACAACATCGGAGTCAATATAGATAAAGCTGGAGGGCAGAGTATCTTCCATGTCCACATTCATCTTATTCCACGCTATGCCGGGGACTCGCCGGAACCACGCGGCGGTGTACGCCAGGTCCTCAGAGAGAAGGCCGATTACCCCCGCCACGAATCGTAATTCTCAACTACCACAAGACTTCGTGCCGCCCCGCGCGTACAAACCCCGTGTTCACGGTGCTCAATCACGAACGCCGCCTTGGTGCCAATGCACACTTTGACTAATTTGATTGTCGCCTTGCCTAGTGAGGCGGCGCCGTTGATCGACAATTTCCGTCTTAGTCGGTGCACGAAAGCACGCGGGCTCAAGGTTTACGGTCGTGACAACATTCGTCTTGTGATAGCTGGCGTCGGCAAGATCGCTGCCGCCGCGGCGGTCGGGTACATTGCAGGCACGGAGCCCGCAGACGCACGGCACATCTGGATAAATATCGGCATTGCAGGTCATGCGACTCTACCGAAGGGCTCCCTAGCGATTGCCCACCGCATTATCGACCGTGCGACCGGCGCGACCTTCTATCCAGCATTTGCATGCCCGGTTCCGTGCGACAGTTATTCGCTGACGTGCCACGACGCGCCAAACACAGCTTATGCCGACGCGGAAATGCATGACATGGAATCATCCGGATTCTTTGCCACCGCATCGCGGTTTTCAAGCGTGGAATTCATTCATTCGATCAAGGTAATTTCCGATAATTCAGCGCGCGACATTGGCCTACTTACCCGCGAAATCATCAGCGAGATGATTGGAGTACATGCCGCCACGGTTAAATCCTTTGCAGCACGACTAGAGTGCCTTGCCGATAGCCACCTAGCCCCCGGCATTGCACTGCCCCTCGAGGCACTACTTGCGCGTTGGCACTTCACCGCCACACAACAATCACAACTACGCGATATTGCTAGACGTTGGGCACTCGTGCGTGCCGACCATGAATGGCCGGGAGATGCGTTTGCGCGCTGCAAATCCTCGCGCGACGTCATTAGCCACCTCAACGCCGAGCTTGAGCAAACGCCAATCCAGCTATCCAGCTCGGCCGAATCATGATCGATACGATTTATGTCGAGGCAGCGATCACGGGGCATCCACGAGCTCTTTCTATTATTCATCGATTCCCTAAGGCCCGAGTGATCGAATGCACGAGCTATCAGGAGGTGTTCAATCGGCGCCAACAAAACTTTCGTGTGCAAAAGACACACCCTGCCTTGATCCTTGCGCACAAAAGCAAACCGCGGCTACATCCGGTTCCGGAAGGCCAGCACCTTGGCGCTACGCATAATTATTACTTTTCGCATTTACTGAACTGCCCGTTCGATTGTCGTTATTGTTTTCTGCAGGGAATGTTCGCTTCCGCCAACTATGTGTTGTTCGTCAATTACGAAGATTTTGTGACGGAAATTGCCGATGTGTGCGCTACGCATAGCGGCCCGGTACATCTTTTTTCCGGATACGACTGTGATAGCTTGGCCTTGGAGCCTCTGAGCAATTTTGCTGCACATTTCGTCGCCGCACTCGCCGAGATTGATAATGCGGTGCTCGAACTACGCACCAAAAGTACCCAGATCCGATCGTTACTCAAAACCAGTCCCAACCCCGGCACTATCGTAGCAATGAGCCTTGCACCGGAATCTGTCGCAGCTAATCTAGAACACGGCGCACCGCCTTTAGGCGAGCGTCTACGCGCCATGCGGCGCGTACAGGATCATGGTTTTAAGGTCGGCCTACGTTTCGACCCAATAATTCCCATAAGCGACGCGGCGTCCGTTTTCCGGCATTTTTTTGCGCAAGTATTTGCGGAAATTAATTCCAGCTCGGTGCACTCGGTAACCTTAGGTGGATTCCGCCTGCCAAAGGCCTTCGCCAAGCGTATGGTTCGGCTCTACCCGAATGAAGCCTTGTTTGCAGGCCCGCGCGACGAGTTAAACGGAACGCTAATATATCGTGGCGACGTCGGTGACAATACTGTTGCAATCGCTCGCAACGAGCTGGCACGCTATATCAGTGCGGACAAGATCCTCCTGCAACATTCCGTCGACCAGCCGGAGATACCGCCACAAGATGCGCACCCGCAATAATGTCCGATGAAACACTAACCGTACTTGCATTTCTAGTTTATCTCATTGCAATCGCCAGCCTAGGCGTCGCTGCGTATCGCCGCACACACGGCGTTTCCGGATTCATTTTGGGCGACAGGAAGCTTTCCTATTGGGTCACGGCGCTAAGTGCTGGAGCCTCCGACATGAGCGGATGGTTGTTATTAGGTCTACCCGGGCTAGCATATGTTTCTCTTTTTGAATCGATCTGGGTCGCGATTGGCTTGCTTGCTGGGACCTATTTGAATTGGCGTTTTGTCGCACGCCCGTTGCGCGAAAACAGTGAACGCTATGGCAATGCGCTGACGATTCCAGAGTATTTCGAGCTGCGTTTTAACGATGAAACGCATGTTTTAAGAACGCTCTCGGCATTGTGCATTCTGGCATTCTTTGTATTTTATACAGCGGCCGGGTTTGTCGCCGGCGGAAAGTTATTTGCGGCATCGTTCGGCTTACCATATGGCAGCGCGGTAATTCTCGGCGCAATAGTTATCGTGACCTACACAAGCTTCGGCGGATTCTTAGCCGTGGCATGGACCGATGCACTCCAGGCAGCGATGATGTTTTTCGCTTTATCTGCAGTTGCGATTCTGGCGTTAGCGTATGCCGGAGAGCCAAGCGTCCCAAGGGGATCCGCGATTTCGGTATCGGCGCATTCGCAATCGCTCTCCTTCGGCGTTGTCGTGTCGTCACTGGCATGGGGTCTCGGTTATCTCGGACAGCCGCATATCCTCAATCGTTTTATGGCGATCCGGGATGCGCAGGCCTTAGGTGCGGCTCGAAAGCTCGCGCTCGGTTGGACCGTAGTTTGTTTAGCCGCCGCGATCGTCATCGGTTATTGCGCGAGTACAGTGCTAGAAGTTCCGCTTGCGCCAAATGACAACGAGCAAGCCTTTATTCGGCTCATTCATGTCTTGCTACATCCCGCAGTTGCCGGCGTGTGTCTGGCGGCAATTCTCGCCGCCATCATGAGTACGGCCGACTCTCAACTGCTTGTCGCAGCAGCCGCACTCACGCATGACTTATTCAGACGTTCATCCAACAAGCGCGACGGTGTGCTCGGACACCACCGTGTAGCGGTAGTGCTGATTTGCATTATTGCCGTGAATCTAGCCTTAGATCCCACCACTCAAGTGTTCGATTTAGTCGCCTACGCGTGGGCCGGTTTTGGAGCCGCTCTTGGGCCATCTATCGTTATGAGCCTGTACTCGACGAAAACAAGTCGATGGAGCGCGCTAACCGGCATGCTCGTCGGAACCGTTGTGGTGGTTTCGTGGGAATTGCTAGAGGGTGGTTTGTTTGATCTGTACGCTCTGCTGCCCGGATTCATCAGCGGCCTCGCAGCAATTTTGCTAGTGAATACCGTTGTCGAAGCGCGCTAACAGCCATCGCATCATTTCGCCAAAGCATTTGTTTGTTAACCTCAGCTACCCGTACCCCCGCAAGGTTTTTGCCTCGCTGGTCCCCCGAGTCCGTGTAGAGGGGAAGCTCGCACTAGTTGGTTTTAACCGTCATAGCTATACTATTCCCCAATATCGTCGACAACTTGTCTAGGAGACAGTCGATCAATCACGCATCACGGCCGCGCCTTGGGGGTAGCAAGATCAGTGTAAGCCGTGTAACGACACATTGCTGACAGGAATTGTATGGACTTTAGCGAAACGGCCGTGATTCGATTCGAGGCGAAACAGACAGACCGGCTGTTTAACCTTGCTTATCTCGACTGCATCTCAACAACCATCGGTGCGCTTGTCGTGCTTGCCGTTGCGTGGACCGTTGAGGCACCGAAATCGGCGCTCATCCTGCCCCTTCTCCCGCTGATACTCTGTGTAGGACGATGGGTCATCGCAACGACCTATAAACGTTCGGCGCCGCCGCCGGCCGCCGCGATTAAACGCTGGACGCTGATGTTTAATATCGGTGCCATCGGGAGTGGACTTGCGTGGGGTGGAATCGCGGCCTATTACGTCTACTCGGACATCATCGCGACCGCTATATTGGCAACCGGGGCGGCGGCGATTATGGCATTTTGCGCTGCGGTCTTTTACGCGGGGTCACTGTTACCGTCGATTTTATTCGCAGCATCAGCGTTGTTGCCCAGTGCAGGAATCGCAATCGTTCGAGGTGACCAGCTTGGCCTGATCATTTGCGCCGCAATGGTTGCCGCATTCGCCCTCGTGATTTTGTGTTCAATAGTTGTTAAGCGTTTTGTGTGGGAATCTGCAATCTCGCAGAATGAGAGTGAGCAACTTGCCGGACACCTTGACCAACGTCGGACACAGGTCGAAAAGCTCAACGTTGCGCTAAAAACAAGCACGGACAAACGCGAGCAAGCTGAGATCACCTTACGTCGGACGGCAGCTGACCTCGGCCTTGTTCAAGGGAAGGCGAAAGCCTTGGCTACCACGCTGGAACGGGTATCACCTATTTGTCAGGTCACCGGATTAGCCAATCGCAGGCATTTCGACGAACAGTTCGAGTCAGAATGGCGCCGGGCGACACGGGAGCAAAAACCGATGTCGCTGATCATTACAGAAATCGATGAATTCGAAGCGTATGCGACAAGCAACGGCAATCAAGCGGCCGATGCCTTGCTGAAGCGCGTGGCGCAATCGATAAAAGGTTTCGGCCGTCGCTCGGGTGACCTCGCCGGCCGTTTTGAGGATGAAAAGCTCGCGTTAATGCTCCCAGGTTGTGATGCACGCAATGCAGCACGGATGGCGGACGCGTTGCGAAAGCGAATCGAAGCGATAAAGATCGCTCACTCGGGCGCAAAGAATCGCGAAACAGTAACCATCCACGTTGGCGTTGCAACTATCAAGCCGGCTCGTAGCCTACCCAATGTGGAGCTGCAAAAGCGCGCCGACGCCGCACTCTACGAAGCGCGTTTTCAGGGCGGTAACAAGGTCGTAGCTTATAAGCCGCTTAGTAAATTGAAATTGGAGCGTTGGGATCAACCTAATGATGGTCCGCTGAGCGAACAATCACTCACGCAAAAGCTGCTCGTATGGGGCTACGATACCGCCAAGGACATACTGCAACCCGGCGACAAACCGCGCGAACACGTATCGGACAACGACACAATCATCGCGCCTCTTACTGGCGAATTACTTATCGATGTCGAAGGCCACACGATGGCGGTAAAAGGTGGCGACTCAATATTCGTTCCCTCCGGCGTCGCACTGATGCTGCAGGCGTCAAACGACAAGCCGGTCGTCAAGTTTACAGCGACAAAAAGTAAATAATATCGCCGCGATGATTATCGCCCTGGTGATATGGCCTTGAAATTTGCTTCAAGACTCCTCGTCGTAGGTACGCTATGTGCAACCCTTTTAGCTTGTGGTTCCGACCAGCCGACATTATCACCGCTGCCGACAGGGGCGACGATATTGGCCTTCGGCGACAGCTTGACGAAAGGCACCGGTGCAAGCAGCACCCAATCCTACCCCGCTATCTTATCGCGCTTAACCGGCCGCGACGTCGTTAATGCCGGCATTCCCGGCGAATTGTCGGGCGACGGATTAAAGCGACTACCGACAGTTCTCGCAGCAACCAAACCACAGCTAATGATATTGTGCCATGGCGGTAACGACATGCTACGTAAGAAAGACCTGAGCGATGCCGCTAACAATATCGAATCGATGATCGGCATTGCCCAAGCACAAGGGGTTGAAGTGATGCTCATCGGTGTACCCAAGCCTGGTTTATTTCTTGGAACCGCCGATCTGTACCCTAATATCGCAAACGCCGCCGGCATTCCGGCCGAACACAACGTTCTTGCAGATATCTTGTCTGAACCGCACTTGAAGTCCGATCCCATTCACCCCAATGGTCAAGGATACGAACGAATGGCTGAAGCGATAGTCGCCGTACTGCAAAAATCCGGCGCACTGTAGTCAATACCAATTCTGATTTCGGTTTCAGAACACATACGACTATGGGAAGATGCGGCCCACAACCTTGCTGTTCCACGGAGACAATTAATAAATGAAAAGCCTGTTTTGGTCGTTTTTTGCAATCGGACTGATGGCACCGGCATTTGGTAAAGGAATTTCTCTCGAATCTCAAAAAGAGCAATTCAGTTACGCCATTGGCATTCAAATTGGCCAGAGTTTAGTCCGCCAAGGTGTCGACCTCGACTCCGATGCGTTCAATATGGCAATCCGCGACGCGCTGGACGGGTCCACCCCACGGTTATCGCCAGCGGATATGCAAGCAGTTATAAGTTCGGGCGAAACGGCAATATCGAATGACTTACGCGAACGCGCAATTGCCAATTTAAAAGCCGGCAAAGCATTTCTCGCCAAAAACAAGGAAAATGACGGCGTCGTTGAGCTATCGAGTGGACTACAGTACAAGATCCTGCGGTCGGGCACTGGTGATTTTCCCAAGTCCAATAGCAACGTCGTTGTCCACTATGTCGGCTCTTTGATGGATGGGCGTGAATTCGATAGCTCCCGACGACGCGGAAAAGCAGCCACACTCAACGTTGGCCAGGTGATAAAAGGTTGGCAGGAAGCCATCCCGTTGATGCGTGTTGGCAGCCGTTGGCATATATTCATTCCCCCGAACCTTGCATATGGAGCGAAAGGCGCCGGCGCAATTATTGGGCCTAACGAAACCCTAATATTCGAAATCGAGCTGCTCGATATCGCTGGATAATCATCGCTCCCGGCCACCGCCGTATCTTGTCATATGCGACAAACGGCGTAACATGTGGCGCCACATTTACGGAAAACGGCTAAACAATAGGCAAAAGATGATTGAAGTTGAGAGAAAGCCGGGCGAAGAACCAATGGTCTTCAACGTCGTCATATCGGACTCTGCCGGGAGTACGAAACACCGCGTAACGCTTGCCGATGCGACCTATCAGAAACTGACCGCCGGCAAGGTGACGCCGGACGCCTGCGTCGAGGCGGCGTTTAAATTTCTGCTTGAGCGCGAATCGAAGTCGGACATCCTACCGAGCTTCGATATCAACGTGATCAACATGTCATTTCCAAGTTTCGAACGCGAATTCGCGAGTTATATGTAAAAGCGGCCTCAAAAACGATCCGCGAGACGATCGTGGCTCTATTTGACACAACATCTAAGCCGCTCGGGGCGACTCCCCTACCTTAAAGATATTCCACACGGCCGAGGCTCTGCGGACTGGTCTTCGACGCCACGCAGGCGGGGCAACTTCAATTTGCTTATCCCGGCACCCAACGATGCACCTTGACGTAAGATACCGACCTTATTGACACCTAATTTGGGTTGTAAAAAAGTGCCGTTGATGTGAAGCGATTCGACCAGACTGGATCGTTCTGAACGCCAATCCATGCCTTGTTCAGGGTGGCACTTTATATCCACGTGTTCAGATTCAAAATTCAAAATCCCGCCGCAGACAATGTCAATCGCGGTAGTTTGCATGCCAAACAACCGCTCTGCATTGACGACACCGTCGACGATATCAAGGTGCGCTTTAGCACAATCCAAGGCTGTGATCCGGTCGCGCCCGCGGAACGGATTCAAGCCACTAAGCATTAACGAAAACAGATCCTGACCGGCACGTCGTAAATCAACGTCGGCAATCCTCCCAGATTGAACGTCGACGGTTATCGTTCCATTGGCGCTCGCGGCGATCTCGTGTAGCGACCTCCCGGAACCGACGACCATGATTTCGAACTCGAACGGCGCCGTCACTGCGGTACTAGCCAGCCCCGCGACGGCGCCAGCGTCGATCTCTTTGCCACGAATATTGATCGACGTCTGCTTCGCATCCTGGACCAAACTGAACGTCAAATCCCCGTTCGCAAAGCCCGCGGTACCACCGCTTACGGTGATGCCCAGGCTACCCAAACGCACAGGCACACGTACGGAACGATACTGATTCCCACCCATGTCGAGACTGGCAATCTCGATGTCAACCGATCCCGTCAGCGCCCCAAGCCAAGCGGGGAATAACGGCTGATCAGTAAACACCAGCCCCGACGGCATTGCCGGTGCATTCGACTCCACCGCGGGCGCTATCGTTGCATACGAGACCCCCGCAATTGCGATTGCCGCGAATATCAGACGCAACGTCAATCGGGATTCAAGATACGTCGCCCTATTATTCATACAATATTGCGGTCGCCGATTCGATCTGACTTCGTACCGCATCACCAAATAGCGTGCGTCTCCACCCCTCAAATAGACGTGTTGCGGTGCGACCGTAGATCGCGAGCTCAAGCTCATTGCGGGTTGCTATCAAACTGCTTGACACGGCATTGTCTTCGGCACATCCACGGAGTCGAATAAGTAAGTCCCGCAATAGCTGCTTTCCAGGCCCCGTTAATCGTGGCAGATTCACTTCATCGGCAACGCGCGAATCGGTTACCGGCGCTTGGATTGTTTCCAACAATTCATTCCCATGCCGGCGAAGAAGTCCTGGAGCGAGACCATCAATCGCATGCAACTGCGCGCTCGTGTTGGGGGCGGCACGAGCGAGCGCAAGCAAGCGGTCGTCTTTCAGTACCCATCCGCGAGGCAAATTTCGCGCCTGAGCATTGTTCTCACGCCAGGCAGCGAGCGCCACGGCAATTGCTTGTTTGTCGGGTTCAAGTTTCCCGATCCCTTTCACTCGCCGCCACATCGTTGCTGGATCGTTGTTATATAGGTTGGTTTCCGCCAAGCGCCGGCATTCTTCGTTCAACCATTCGATACGACCTCTGGCCTCAAGTTCCTCGGTCAAATTAGCTTTGACCCCTTGCAAATACCGTACGTCATCGGCCGCGTAGTCGAGCTGGCGTCCACTCAGTGGCCGCTGTATCCAATTCGTTCGCGACGAACTCTTATCCAAGTCAATCTCATAGAATTCCGCAACCAAACCCGCATAAGCGATCTGATCCGGGCGTCCAAGGAGCGCCGCTGCAATTTGCGTGTCGAACAACGGCGTCGGTATTTGTGCCGTTTCATGGAAAAATATTTCTAGATCCTGGCGCGCGGCATGAAAAATTTTAAGTAGTGAGGGACGGCACAGGTCTTGAAAAAACAACGATAAATCGTCGAGAACAAGTGTGTCTATGCACCAAATCGAACTACCGGCGGCAATCTGGATCAGACACAATTGTGGGTAGTAGGTCTTTTCACGGATAAATTCTGTATCTATTGCGACGACAGAATGCCCCTCAATTTCGCGAAGAAATTCTTTGAGCCGTGCCGGCGTATCGACATACATCGCCCGCTCGGTAGATGCGTCCTTCAACATCGAGCCGTTGCCGTTGAGACGCCGAGATTCACAACTTTGAGCGGATACTGCGGCCGAAATTCCGTCGGATCCTGCTCGCTATGCGACAAAATCTCGTACGGAGCACGAAGCTTAATGACACCTGGGCGCATCAACATTACACGATAGTCTCCAATAATCATTCGTAAATAATTGGTTCATAGGCATTTACTGTCTTGTACTACTCGGCATATTCGAAGCAAATGCGCTAAACTTCCGTGCTCAACTGACTGTCATAGGTCATAGTAGACGTACCGACATGATACCAAGGCGATTACAGCGATATATGAAACTGATCCCCGCCCTAGCGCTAGCGACACTCACGTTGTTCGTTACACACGTCAGTGCGAACGTTGTGATAACACCGAAAGAAGAGCTGGCCCCTCGCGCTGAGCATAAACGGGCGACCCGGCTGATCACCCATTTCCTAGCGAACTATCATTACAAGAAACCACCGCTGGATGACGAATTATCGCAGAAAATCCTCGATCGATACGTCGAAATGCTCGACCCGACGAAAAGCTACCTGCTTCAATCCGATATCGACGAATTCAACATTCACGGTCCGAAACTCGACGACTATTTGCGTCAATCAAATCTGCAGCCGCTCTACGACATATACTTGCGCTATCGCGAGCGAGTCGAAGCGCGTACCGCCAAGGCAATCGCCACGCTGGGGTACCCGTTCGATTTTAGTCGTGAGGAGTCCTTCAAATTTGACCGGGAAGATGCGGCGTGGCCACAAAACCCGGACGAGCTCGACGAGTTATGGCGTAAGCGAGTGAAAAACGACGTTCTCGCGTTGCAGCTCGCCGGTAAAGAACACGACGAAATAGCGAATACGTTAAAAAAGCGTTATGAGGGTATCGCCCGACGTACTGGACAATTAAATAGCGAAGATGTCTTCCAGATGTCGATCAATGCCTACACCACGTCGGTCGATCCACATACGTCATACTTCTCTCCGCGAACTTCGGAAAATTTCAAAATTCGGATGAGCCTCTCACTTGAAGGTATCGGCGCGGTGCTGCAGTCAGAGAACGAATACACCCTGGTGCGCGAAATCGTACCGGGAGGACCCGCAGACAAAGACGGGAAGTTGCACGCCGACGACCGAATAGTCGGGATTGGCCAAGGCCACGATGGCGAGATCATCGACGTTGTCGGCTGGCGTCTGGACGATGTAGTCGACTTAATACGAGGTAAAAAAGGAACGTTTGTAAAACTGGAAATTCTGCCAAAAAAATCGGGTCCCGATGGGCCGGGAAAAGTCATTAGCATAGAACGCAATACGATCAAGCTAGAAGAGCAAGCCGCCAAATTCTCCACCTTGCAGGTGGGCGATGGAACAGACGCGCTCAATATAGGCGTCATCGATCTACCGACGTTTTATATGGACTTCGAGGCGCGCACACGAGGCGACGATGATTACCGAAGCACAACACGCGACGTTCGCCGTTTGATAAGTGAAATTGATCAGGACTCCTTTGATGCGCTGATAATTGATTTACGCGGAAACGGTGGGGGCTCACTCAGTGAAGCAACAGACCTAACGGGTCTGTTCATAGATGTCGGCCCAGTCGTACAAGTGCGAAATTCCCAGGGGCGGGTGCAGCTTGAACGAGACACCGACCGTGGCGTCGCTTATAGCGGGCCATTAGCTGTCCTGGTTGATCGCAATAGCGCCTCCGCGTCGGAGATCTTCGCCGGCGCGATTCAAGACTATCACCGCGGCATTGTTCTCGGCGAACCGACCTTTGGTAAAGGCACCGTGCAAAATTTAGTCGATCTCAATCGGTTCGACGACACCATGGACGGTAAATTAGGCCAATTAAAAGCCACTATTGCGCAATTCTTCCGGGTTGCTGGTGGCAGCACCCAGCATAAAGGCGTCGTTCCGGATATCATTTTCCCAACGGCTCTTAGTGCGGATGAGCATGGCGAACGCGCCCTAGAAAATGCGCTACCGTGGGACCAGATCGCCGCTGCACGCTTCAAGCCGGTCGGCAGCGAAATTGATGAAGTCGCCATGCTGCGCGAGCTGCATGAATCCCGCGTGGCAGTTGATCCTGCGTTCCAAGCCGTTTTGGCTCAAGAGGCCGCAATTGAAATCGCTCGCGAAAGACAGGAAGTATCGCTGGTTTTCGAAAAGCGTAAATCCGAACATGACAAGAACAAACGCGAGCAGTGGGAACGCGAAAATCAAATACGGGTCGCTCACGGACTTGAGCCGTTGGCGTTTAACCCGAGCGAAGACGATGACGAAGACATGGCTGAAGATCCGGACAAAGAAGACGAAGAGAAATTCGATGTCATCCTTGATGAAGCAAGCTATGTGGTGGCCGATATGGTCCGCAGCATCGTACCGGGTAGTCGTCTAGTGGACTCACATATCAAGGAACCGCATTTGAGCAGCGGCGACAAAGATCGCGCAAAGGCACTCGTCGATTGACTATTACACCACTACAACGAAGCCAGGGTATCGTACCACCCGACAATATCGCTTAGAGAATATGCTGCATTTGCCGGGCTGGGGTTCGGGGTGACGAAAACAATGGCTCCGGCGCATTTAGAGGCTTGCTCACCCCAATCGATCGCATCAACATCACGATTCAAGCCAAATCGAACAAAATTCCGGTACGCCATTTTCCCGTGAAACCACACGACACGCGGACGGATGGATTCGATCTTGGCCGTTAATACTGGCGCCCACTGGCGGTAATCTCCAACCTGCAACTCCGAGGCTCCTTTCGTGGTCCGCTTGACCACATCTGTAAATCCGATGTGTTCGTCGACTAACAATCCATGCATCGATTCCACGCTTGGTGGATAGCATTTGTCGACGAGCCTAGATTGATTTAGAGCACGCCAAAAGCGGTTCTGCGGCGTTGCAAATGGAAACCCGTGCAATACGGAATTGGGAGACGGATTGAGGCCAATCGAGAGTGTATCGACCTCGGCATTGATAAAGTCCGCAAGCATCGCCATTGCAAGCGTGATATTACGGTACCATCCCAACACACGACAATCACAGGCTATCTACAAGAGCAAAATTATGGCGACCGGTTTCGCATATGATCCGAAATTTACTGAGCACGACACCGGCATCGGGCACCCTGAAAGACCCGAACGCGTGATTGCCACGATGGCACACTTAAAAAAACTACCATGGACCGGACAACTAGCGAACATAACTCCGCGTCCTGCGGATCCGCAGTGGCTCGAGTCGATTCATTCTTACAACTACGTACGCCGGGCAGCAGCTGCATGTACTAGCGGCCTTCCCTATCTGGACAGCATGGACGTCGCCATATCCCCACGTTCCTACGAGGTTGCACAGCTCGCCACAGGTGCTGCCTTGGCCTTGGCCGACAGTGTGATGACCGGAGAGATTCAAAATGGGTTTGCCCTCGTCCGGCCGCCAGGACACCATGCTGAAAACGACGCGGCCCTAGGGTTCTGCCTGTTCAATAACGTAGCAATTCTCGCGCGCTATCTGCAGAAGCAATATGGCCTAGATAAGATTGCGATAGTGGATTGGGACGTGCATCACGGCAATGGAACACAACACGCATTCGAGTCTGATCCCAGTGTTTTGTACATCAGCACGCATCAATATCCGTTTTACCCCGGCACCGGTGCGGCGTCAGAACAAGGCGAAGGTAGGGGCAAGGGCAGTGTTATTAATTGCCCGATGCCGGCTGGCGCCACGGATTCCGCCTATGAGCGGGCGTTCGCCGAACGGATCATTCCTGGACTCGATGACTTCGCACCCGAGGCAATCTTAATTAGCGCCGGCTTCGACGCGCACGCCGACGACCCCCTGGCTGAGATTCAACTATCTACCGAGGCGTTTAGCTGGATGTCTCGGCAGATTCTCGAAGTCGCCGATAGGCACTCACAGGGCCGTGTGATCTCTCTGCTTGAGGGCGGTTACAACCTATCTCGTATCGGCGAATGCGTGGCCACCCACCTTGACGAACTGAGACGAGCGGCGGATCCGGAGTGATACCTGCCTTGCAGGCGCCAACGTAATGACGAGCAAATCACGTAAGCCACGCCACAAATATCGAACTCAAGTGTTTGCGCACAGTCCAATATCGCCAAATCGGTAGCGCGACCGACAAAGTCCTCTAAGCCCTCGTTTCATCGTCAAGGTGATAAACTGGGCGGCTATTCTGCAGAATGGATATCAGTTGAAACTTTTCATTAGAGCAGCTCTTGTCGGAATCATCGCGCTTGGTTTGTGGTTCGCGATGCAGTTACTGGTGGTAAAAAAGGAACGCGACCTCGCGGCATTCGCCATGCAGGTAAGACCTGTTGCGACAATTGCAGCCGCTGAAGTTGCCAACGAATCGTGGCAACGCTATCTATATTCCATTGGTTCATTCAGCGCTGTCCAAGACGTCGACGTAACGAATGAGGTTGAAGGTAAGGTGACCTCAATTCAGTTCGAATCCGGCCAAAAAATCAACGCCGGCGACGTACTGCTCACGTTGGACACTAGCGTTGATAATGCAGAATTAGAGGCATTGATCGCAGAGCAACGCTTAAATGAACTGCAGTTCGAGCGCTCCAAGCGCTTGGTCGCCGAGAATACAATCTCCAAATCTGAGTTTGATATCGCCGCCGCTGAGCGCGACAGCGCCACGGCGACGGCGCGCGCGAAGGCTGCTAGCGTCCGCAAGAAGACCATTCGCGCACCTTTTAGTGGCATCCTGGGGATCCGAAAAATTGACCTCGGCGAATATCTAGATTCGGGATCGGAAATCGTCTCGCTGCAGATGCTGCAACCTATCTACCTCGATTTTGCGGTGCCCGAACGCTTTATCAGCCTGGTCTCCATCGGTCAGCTGATCGAGGCTGAAGTACAGGCATACCCAGGCGAGATTTTCCGCGGCACTGTTACCGCTGTTGACCCAGGGATCGAGCGTGCGACGCGAAATTTTCGCATCCGTGGCAGTTTCGAAAATGCCGACAGACGACTGCGTCCCGGAATGTTCGCCGAGATTCGAGGTACGGTACCGAAGCGGGATGAAGTACTGACTATCCCTGAAATTGCGGTGGCCTATGCTCCTTATGGGGATTCCGTTTTCGTCATAGACCGCAAGGGCGACGAACTCAGCGTATCGCGGCGACAAATCACAACCGGGGAAGTCCGCGGGGGCCGCGTGGCAGTGCTAAGTGGGCTGAGCGCGGGTGATCAAATTGTCAGCGCTGGGCACAATAAACTGCGGAATGGAATGAAGGTGCAGATTGATGAGGCCGACGAGATCTCATCGGTAGTCGGCGGAAGATGAACTTCACCGACACTTTTGTCGAGCGCCCGGTGCTGGCAAGCGTGGTCAGCCTTTTGATATTGGTGTTGGGAATACGCGCAATATTCGCGCTTGAAGTTCGCCAATACCCAGATACAAAAAACACCGTCGTAACGGTATCGACTACCTATCCTGGTGCCAGCGGCGAACTCGTCAAGGGCTTCATTACGACCCCCCTGCAACAAGCCATTGCCGAAGCCGACGGTATCGACTATCTCACATCGAGCAGTCGCCAAGGTGTCTCCAACATTGAAGTCTTTATGAAGCTCGACTACGACCCGAAGGACGCAGTTGCCGAAATCCAGGCCAAAGTAGCGAGTCAGCGCAACGTACTCCCGCAAGAGGCTGACGACCCCGTCATCGATTCGCGCACGGGGGATACCAGCTCGTTGATGTACATCGCGTTCCATAGCGACACGATGCATCCCTCTCAAATAACGGATTATCTATTGCGTGTTGTCCGTCCCCGTCTCCAGGCGATCCCAGGAGTCGCGAAGGCAACCATGTTTGGTCACAAAACCTTTGCTATGCGCGTGTGGCTGAACCCGAGAAAAATGGCTGCCTTTGGGGTGACCGCCAGCGATGTCCGCCAGGTGCTGCTATCAAATAATTATTTGGCCGGTGCCGGCGAAACCAAAGGTGATTTCGTGGCGGTAGACCTAAGCGCGACAACGGACGTATCACGGGTCGAAGACTTCGACAATCTAGTCGTTAGGGTGCAGGACGGCACCTTAGTACGATTGTCCGATGTTGCTGAAACGGAGCTTGGATCCGAAGACTACGATTCGGGCGGTTGGTATAACGGTGATACCGCGGTCTACATCGGCATTGACCCCGTACCTGGCAGTAACCCGCTTGACGTCGCCACCCGTGTGCACCAAGCGATCCCTGAGATAGAAGCGCAGATGCCAACCGCCATGGAGGTTATGATCCCCTATGACGCTAGCGAGTTTATCGAAGCATCGATCAAAGAGGTGTTCCGCACCTTGGGTGAAGCAATCCTCATCGTCCTTTTGGTGATCTTTATCTGCCTTGGCTCGGTCAGAGCCGCATTCGTACCCGCCATCGCGGTGCCGCTGTCGCTGGTCGGTGGTGCGTTTCTGATGCTTTTGATGGGGTTTTCTATAAACCTACTGACCCTACTAGCCATGGTCTTGTCGATTGGCTTGGTCGTCGATGATGCTATCGTCGTCGTCGAGAATGTCCATCGCCACATCGAAAACGGCCTATCCGCCTTTGATGCCTCCATACGTGGTGCGCGCGAGTTATGGCTACCGATCATCGCGATGACGACGACATTGGTCGCGGTATATGCACCAATCGGATTTATGGGGGGACTCGTCGGATCTCTGTTTATAGAATTCGCATTTGCACTGGCCGGTGCAGTCGTCATATCCGGAATCGTTGCACTCACGCTGTCACCAATGCTGTGTTCAAAGGTATTTAAGGCTTCGCGGCACGGTTGGTTCGAGCAAACTGTAGAAAACTCATTCGCATTATTGTCAAAATTTTACGGTGCAATTCTTCATCGCGCACTGAACTTTAGTTCCGTAATCGTATTATTCGGCCTCGCAGTCTTGGTCTGCATCTACTTTCTTTTCACAATGGCGCAGAACGAACTCGCACCAACAGAAGATCAAAGTATTCTGTACGTTTCTGGACGCGGGCCAGAAACAGCGACAGTAGAATACACGCGGCACTACGCACATAAGATCATTGAAGTTTATGAAACGATCCCCGAATACAAGGAAAGCTTTTTTATGTTGGGCTGGGGCGGTACGCCTAATAGCGTATTTGGTGGATTTAAGATGGTACAACCCCACACTCGCGAACGATCGCAGACCGAAATACAACAAGAGCTCCAGAGCAAGCTGCCAAGCATTGCCGGAATTGAAGTTTCGGCATTTCCACGTCCTAGCCTCCCGGGCGCCGGGCGCGGGCTGCCGGTACAATTCGTCGTCTTAAGCGCTGAGGATTATAGCGATCTTGACCGAGCCGTCGACGCCCTACTCGATCGCGCCTTGGAAAGCGGAAAATTTATTTTCCTACAAAAAGCTGTCGAATTTACTCGTCCAAAAACGAATATCGTGCTTGACCGAAACCGCGCGGGCGAGCTTGGCATCGATATGGAAGAGATCGGGCGTAGCCTCGCGCTATTTCTTGGTGGCAATTACGTCAATTGGTTTAATTTTGAAGGCCGTAGCTACAAAGTTATCCCGCAGGTAGCCCGTGAATACCGCGCCACCCACGATATGCTGCAGGGCTACTATGTCCGTAGCGGCGATGGCGCGCTAATACCACTTGCGAGTTTGGTGACATTCGAAACAGTGGTTGAACCTAGTAATCGAACGCAGTTTCAGCAGTTGAATTCACTCATACTGCAGGGGATCCCTGCACCGGGGGTCACCATGGGTGACGCGATCGAATACCTCAACGCGGAGGCGAAAAATGTTCTGCCGCGAGAGTACTCGTGGGACTACGCCGGATTAGCGCGACAATATTCACAGCAAGGCCATGCCTTGGTCGTTACATTCTTCGTATCGTTAATCATCATTTATCTCGTCTTAGCCGCGCAGTTCGAGAGCTGGCGAGATCCGTTGATAATTCTGATGTCCGTGCCGATGTCGATAGCCGGCGCCCTTGCATTTATTGCCTGGGGCTTCGGGACAATCAATATTTATACCCAGCTGGGATTAATCACTCTGATAGGCGTCATCACGAAAAACGGTATACTTATTGTGGAATTCGCCAATCGATTGCAAACCACCGAAGGCTATTCGAAGCGAGTTGCGATCGAACAAGCGGCAATGATTCGATTGCGGCCAATACTGATGACCAGTATTGCAATGATCGTTGCGATGGCACCGCTGCTCGGTGCAAGCGGGCCGGGGGCTGCGAGTCGATTTCAGATGGGACTCGTGATTACGGCGGGATTGGGGATCGGAACGATATTTACGCTATTCGTCGTCCCCGCATATTATTTATTTATCGCACGTGACCATCGCGGCACCTTGTCTCATTTCGAAAACGCGACCGATTCACCGCTAGGAACCAGCGAGGCACGCTCATAGCCGGCACATAAGCATCACGACGATTTATTACGCGCGAAAAACCGCTGGCAGTATCGCCTCGGCTCGTCTGTCTCAAAGGCTTGCGAAAATATCGGTAAACCCGCTTCGATCGCCTCCGCCACCGGCAACGATTCCCATTGTCGACAAAGCTGCTTTTGCAGGCGGATAGCGCTCGGGCCGGCATCAAGTATGTCACCAATCGCTGCTGCCATCGCGTTATCGATATCCTCATCACCGACATACTGATCGACCAAGCCAATTCGATATGCTTCGGCGGCGTCGATTAAATTCCCCCGATAAACTAACTCGCGGGTTTTGCCCCAGCCAATCAGGCTTGGCAGCAACGCCGCTTCAACCACCGATGGAACCCCGACTTTAACTTCAGGCATACCGAATACCGCACTGGAATCGCAGTACCGGAAATCACAAGATGCTGCGATTTCCAGGCCACCGCCCAAGCAGTATCCTTTGATACGGGCAATGATTGGGACGGGAAATTCTCTTACCGCCAAACACAGCGCATGAATTGCACCAACAAATTCTGCCGCGTTATGGGTTTCAAGTGATTGAATCTCTTTAAGGTCTGCACCGCCGACAAATGCGCGTTCCGAATTGCCTTGAAGCACGGCGCAACGAAGTCTCGGATTGGCCGCGTGCGATCGCACGCCTTCGGCACACTGTCGAACTGTATCGGCCCCGATCAGGTTAAGGCCAGTACGACCACACACGGTGAAGATCGCTACGTCACCGTCGTCATGCTCGAACTGCTCGGATCTAAATCCAGACACTCTGCTCGACACCTGCGTAGCCCTGCAACGACCTGCCCGTACAATCTGCTCCGAGGAGCGAACCAATGAAACCTAAGTAAATCCACATCGGTCTAGTGATCGTCCAGACAGAATCAACGGACTTGTAGCCGTTATTTGCCACGCAGCGATTCGGCCTTTGCACGGGCGGCATCTTCTGAATCGAAAATAAGATCGTCAAACACCTGGACCGGGGTCACGGGATCGGCACGGAGCTGACCCACGGCCCACCGCTTCGATGGTTCGACGCAAACAATAACGTACCAATTCTCAACGGGACCAGGGCGAAAACCGTTCATCTTATAGAGCAGCTGGGCAAAATCTGCGAAGTACCCATTGGTTGCATCTAAGTTTGATTCATTTTCGCCGCCCGTGGTCATCTCGTCACTGTGTGCTACCCACTTGTAGCCGCCTGCGGGCATTGCATCAAGGGTCGCTAGGTCCAAGGCTTGTTCGCCACGATAAGCCGGATGCATCCACCAGTAGGGGTCTTTTTTCTGCGCCACCCCTCTCAGCGGCTTTGTCTCGCCGATGCTCACGGCAACGCGCCAGGTTTAAGAAAACCATCGATCACATTTTGCATAATCTTAGACACGTTATTCTGATAGTCGTTATGCGACAATGAACCGCACCAGGCCATCGACCCCACCGAAAATACGGCACCATCTCCGGGTGTTTTGTAGTACACGATATCGGCACGTGTGCGTGGATTGGTCTCGCCGGTACCGGCCGAAATATAACCGCGCGCATGAAAGGTCGATTCCTCAGAGACTGTGACATACATGTCCGAGTGACCCTCTGAGTGCGCGAGTAGATAGGCATGATGCGGCGTACCCAATTCGAGGTCGTAGCGGTCGAGTTCAAGCCCCGCGGCGCCGTCGCCGATCAAGCCAAAGTTACCAATCGGTTCGTCCTTGCCGACACCGTCCATGATCCAGGCGCATTGCGGGAGTTCGCTATCCGGAGCACGGCGGTAATAAGACGAATAAGTCAAACCGAATGAAGTGAACGTAACGCCAAGCAATTTGCTCATGACGCGTCCGCGTACCCGCCACAGTCCACCATGCTTGCCATCGAAGGCATTGCAGTATTCACCCGGTGCGATGGTCCAGGCACGGGTACCGTTATCTCCTTTGCGCACCTCAATGATGTTCGGATTGTCCGGATGTGGTACACAGATCCAGTAAAATCCATTTGCTGCCAAATATAACCACCGACCGCCTTGCAGTTGATAGTCATGGTAGGCGGCCATTGTTTTTTCGCTTTGGTATTCGGGATGATGCCCCGTTAGGCACACCTGATATTGATTGAGTAGACCAACACCTTCGCGCTCAAGGTCTTCTTCGGTATGAATGTCAACGTCGTAATCCATTTTGTCGAGCCAATCGACTAAGTGCAGATCGGCGTTGAGCTGCCACAGCGAGGGTGATAATACGTGGATATATTTTGGTCGCATATTGAGGATAGGCCGCAGTCGCGACGAAATGTTTACCCCCCAGCCGTCTCGATAACTGGTATACGTCCCCAGACCGTAGCCGCGCTCCTGATTCAGCAAGAGATCGCTCGGTTGTAACAGCGGCACCTGCCCCGTCAGCAATTGAGCAATCACCGAGTTCACGCTCAGATTGTCGTTGGCATAGGCCAGATAGCTATTGGTCGACATGATCAGTGCGATTTTCGCTGTCGGCCCTGAGGCCGGCGGTCGCACGAAGAACGGGATGTAGTCTTCCGTCTCAGCCGACGGATCGCCATCGATACGTAGGCGCGCGGCATAAACACCACTTTTTAAACCGTCCGGAATACGCCATTCGAAAGCTGGTTCCCACCGTGCATCGTCAACCGACTCGTCGTGGAAATGAATGGCACCGTATTCGTGTGGGCCGTGCAGGAAGCTCATGTAATCGGACGACCAATTGAATCCTGGCACGCCTCGAACCGGTAGGTTAACGCCTTGACCGTGCAGCCCACGCGGTCCCGTGTCAATGATCGTTGGTGATGCGGCGTTGTCTTTCATGTTGGCCGCAAAATCCCAGGCGCCAACGATCGCATCTCGAATATGGTTTGGCGCTTGTGCACCGCCGGGGTTGGCGAGCAGCAACTCGAACTCGGCATCGCTTAGCGCTCGATTGGTCAGTTTTGGTCGCTCGATCTTGCCGTTGTAACCATGCGTGTGTACCGGAATTTCGAGCGGCTGCAACAAGTCCTTGAAATGCCCACCCCAAAGCGAGCGTCCCGAACGCGCCTCTAAACAGCTTGCCGCCATCAGTAGCGGACAATCATTAGCGGCCGGCGCAAGCGTCGCCTTGCCTTCAAAGGCTCCGTTGGTGTCGTCATAGGGAAATAGCATGCTCATGCCATGGCCACCGTTCGTATTGGTGACATAGGCAGACTGTGACAATCGCACGGTTTTTGTTTGCGCGTCGAATGACGCCGTTACCCGATACCAAACCTTGCGCATGAGTGGCTTGCCACTCGCGAATTCTTCGAGCTTACCGTTTGCACCAAGGCGTAAAGCGAGTTCACCATCGGCATTGATGAATAAGCCATATCCAGATTGTTTGCCCTCGTCCCATTTTGTGATCAAACCCTGCACGCCAACCTCAACACCTTCGGTATCGACCTGCGGCGTGGTTGGGAAAATGTAGGCGCAGATACTAAAGCTATCGACGTTCAGTGCGTCGTCATGAGGAACGACAATGTAGCTTCCTGACAACAGTGGCTGATGCTTGCCTTGATAGGTGCCGCTGATGTCACTCTTGACGACTTCCTCTTTGTATCCCGGTCCAGCGGGATTCGTATCTCCGTGTATAAGACGCACAATCTCCGCGTCGAAGGACTCCCCCTGTTCTGCATTAACGTGAAAAGAAATCGATTCGTTCGGTCGCACTGAAAACCGGTTCGAGTAACCAGTAATACGCAGTAGGCTTTTCTGTAAGCTCATGTGTTCGGCCCGTTATAAAGTCACAATTTAATTTTCGATGCCGTAGGCATCTAGAAAGGTCCGCAACCGCATCAAAAAGATCGCATGTTCCGCATCTTCACGCGTAGCGTAGGTCTCGTCCGTGATTTCGATGACACCGCCGCGGCGACCCGGAAGGATACCAATCTTGTATTCCTTCCACGGGACTGTCTCAACAATCGTATGCTTGCCGGCCTGCGGAAACATTCGCAATTTGTCAATCAGCCGTTTAAGCCCTACGCTGTGCAGCGGCGCCGCTTCACCCGCTTTTGTGCCAGCCCCACGCGGGTGCTCGCGGTGTTCGGCGATAATGGCCTCGCGGCTCGATTTGTCGCGCACATACGGCAAGATATACATCCGGGTATCGTAGTCATCCAACGCGGTAAAGCCATAATCGCTCTGCAGCGCGGTTTGCGGTGGTGAATGGCGGCGATTCGTCATAAGTAGCTCCCTTTTCCGTGGCCTCGCGTGTCCCTGACACGCACGCCGAAGCCTAACATCCCGGCTTCAGTTCTGCACTTGGGGTACCTGAAACATCGATGCGGATCCCGTGGTCGGCCATGTCCGTTGGTCGCAAGCACACCAGCGCCGTTGTAGCGCTGGTCCAGCGCACACCAATATTTTTCGCTGTAAACGGCACGCCATCGTTAGCTAGTGGAGATTCCAGCAGTTTCTCTCTGATACCGGAGCCCGTGGCTTCGACGTATGCCGTTACCTTATGTAGCGCGTGCGGTAGAGCCGGTTCGGTTACCGTCACAATAAGCACAAATTTCCCATTGGGAGATTCGACTGATTCGAAATCGGATTCGGTACCGCCGCAAGCCGATAAGAGCAAAGCGCACGCACCGAGTACGCCGACGTAAAAATTCCGAAATTTACCGGCGAGGCCGAGACGGCGATATCTGTCTATCTGGCTTTTCGAATACCTCATCACGCCAAACGTTGAAATAATGCCTGCACTGCTCGAGTCTTGCCTTCGATATTGTTGCATACGGAATTCTCCATTTTCTCTGCGACCGCAGTTGTCACAATAACACTGAGATCGAGTTCGACACGGTCTTCGGCTTTCGCCGCCTGCAGACGCCGGCGCCCATTCGCGATCACGGCGTCTGTCGTGTCCTCGAAGCTAGCCTCGGTGAATCCGACAGCCGTCGCCAGCTCGCGCAGCTCTCGTGCGCTCGCGAGGAAATTCATGCTGGGGTCTGCCGCCCAGAACGTTGGGAAATGAAGCCCCTCGCCGGATCCGGCGACCACAGTCTCAAGGGCGAACACGCCGCCTGGTTTGGTCACGCGAAACGCCTCGCGGAAAAGCTGCTCCTTGTCCCGCACATTCATCAGCATATTCTGCGACCAGACGATATCAAAAGTCTCGGCCTTGAATGGAATATCCGTCGCGCTGGCTTGCACAAAGTCTACCGTTGCCGCCATACCCAAGCGCTCCGTCAGCATCTTACCAGCCCGCACGAATTCCGCGGTCAATTCGAGTCCGGTGACCCTACACCCACGTTCGGCCGCGAGGGTACGTGCCGGACCACCGATGCCACTGCCAAGGTCGAGGACTCGCATACCCGGGTCAACGCTCGCGAATGCGGCGAGTGCCAACGTAGATGCGCGACCACCACCGTGGAATTCGTCAAATGTCGCCGTATCCTTGCGGCTCAACTTATCGAGATCATAACCTGCTCGACGCAGCCGCGTTAGGATCCGCGCGGAGATATCCGTATCGCCGTAATGCTTCTGGATCGGGTCCCACTGCCGTGTTCGCGCCATTATTAAACTATTCCGGTCGAATTTCGGGGACTGCGATCAACGACGCTTCAATTCTTGTAGCGAGCGTTTTGCCAGGCGCTCGATATCGCCGAGCCCGACCCCCGCTTGGCGTAAAAACTCATCATCGAATGCGGCAGGATCCGCCCAATAGCGCCCGCTGATATTGCAACGCTTTGCAAGCGCTTCGAGCCCAATATCTTCTACCGCAAAAGCAAGCTCGGTCCACAATAATGTGAGTTCGGATTCGAGTCGTCGCGAGCGCTTGCTGCCCTCGCGCAAGTGTCGGAGATAGACCGTAGTCTTACGTACCGCCTTCACCACCGCGCGCAGCGCCTCGGTGGATTCTCGCTTGCGCAGCGCACGTGCGCGGAGCAGATTGCCTAGCCATCGTTTCAGGTGAGTGATCAGCGACAGCCATTCTTGCGGACCCAGATCAATTGGCGGCATGACTCAGTAGGTATTCCAAACGATTAGACATGCTCCGGCACTCTAACGAAGCCGCAGCTACGGCGGAAGCTTTAAATAGATAGAGGTCAAATTCACGACGATTTTTTGTTTTCTTCCATCGCAAAAACGTGTAGATTTCTCGGTTCTTAAACACGTCGGGGGTTTTGTGGCTAGTCGCAACAAGACCAAAAAGAGTTCAACAACTATAGCGCGTCAAGTCTGACGGCCCCTGGGTAGTACTGCCGGGCGCCGACGTCGCGCCCGTTTAACCATATTTACGCTAAGCATATAGCGTGAGGGTACTACCATGCATCAAGCCACACAGCCGTGGGGCCAACACCTAGTCCTTGATTTTGCCGGTTGCCCACGTCAGTTTTTGACCGATCCGGTACATTTACTTGCATGGGTTAACGAACTCGTAATAGCGATAAAAATGCGCGCCTTTGGCGAACCCAGCATTGAACATTTCGCCACCCATTCATACGAGTCCGCCGGCTACACCGTGATCCAGCTTATCGAAACTTCCAATATATGCGCGCATTTTGCCGAGAACCTAGGACAGGTTTACATCGATATATTCTCTTGCAAAGAATTTGACAACGCGGTCGCCGAGGATGTCTGCCGTCGCTATTTTGTGCCGTCAACGGTGATTGCCACCCCGATGCTCCGCGGTGCCTTCGCGCTTGAACTGGCTGAGGTCGGATAGCTTGGCGAGCCGGCAGTTTATCGAAAATCTCCACGGCGACAGCGCCTACCAAGGCTTCGCAGTTGAGGCGGATCTGTATAGCAGCGAGAGTGCGTACCAGCGCATCGAGATCGTTCAAACGCAACGCTTTGGCCGGGTTCTGATCCTAGACGGTATCGTGCAGACCACCGAACGTGATGAGTTCATGTATCACGAAATGCTGGTGCACGTACCTATGTTTGCCTGTGAATCGCCACGTGCAGTTCTGATCATTGGAGGCGGTGACGGCGGCTCGTTACGCGAGGTACTCAAGCACGACATTGAACGCGTCGATATGATCGAAATTGATGAACAGGTTGTCGCCTCCTGCATCGAGCATATGCCCATACTTAACGACGCCGGCGCGGTGTATGACGACCCCCGCGCCAACCTGGTCGTCGAAGACGCGTTCGCCTATCTTCGCCGTGAACAAAGCCGCTACGACGTCATTATCAGTGACTCGACTGATCCCGTCGGGGCTGGCGAGATCCTCTTCTCAAAGGAATTTTATCAATTATGCGAGGCGGCCTTGAACCAGAACGGTGCGCTATCGTTACAAAACGGCGTCGTGTTTCTGCAACCCGAAGAGGCACGCGGCACAATGCAAGCGCTGCGCAAGCTTGGACTGCGTGCTAAGTGTTACCAAGTAGCCGTACCGACCTACTACGGCGGTTCAATGGTGATGGGCTTCGGCACCCGCGACGCGCGCGTGTTTGACCCCTCGCTCGAACACCTAAGGCTAAGATTTGAACGAATGGGTGCTTCCTTGCGCCACTATACGCCAGCCCATCATCTGGCCAGCTTTGTGCTGCCGCATTGGATCCATGCAATCACTGGGGAATGCAATGACTCACCAACCACCTGATCACTTCAAGCAGACCACCGACGGCTTCGCCTACGCTGGCGAGCACCTGCTCGTGGAGTTTTGGGGCGCCAGCAATTTAGGAGACGTCGACGTGATCCGTGAAGCGCTAGAGTCAAGCGCGATCACGGCGGGCGCTACAGTATTGCACTCACACTATCATCGATTTGGCGATGGCGGCGGCGTCAGCGGCGTTTCTGTCCTCGCCGAAAGTCATATCACGATCCACACTTGGCCAGAGCGCAGTTTCGCTGCAATCGATATTTTTATGTGTGGGGACTGCGAGCCGCGTGACTGTCTGCCGACGCTCGAACGCGTCCTCGGCCCGCGGACAGTGCAAACCCGATCGATTAGACGTGGCGAAGCGAACGCCGCCGAGCAGGTGCAGGATGTTGCCTAAGCGGTAGCAGTAGCAATTTACCTGCGGCGCGGTAAGGAAAAAACAATCTTTACAGCTGGCAACTTCACAAACGAGGCAATTAGCCTGCATTGAGCCCGAGGCGCGTGTGCCATTCGGCTATGGATTCATCGGGATACTCATCGAAGGTTTTGTCACCATCGGCGATATCAGCTTTAACCCATGGCTCTTTATAGGCCAACATCAAGTGCGTACGCTCTGGGGCCAGAGGCAATGCAGTGTCAATTGCCGATGCAAATGGATGGAGTAATTCTGGCCAGCGCGGATCCCACAACCATAACGCAGATCCACAGTGCTTGCAGAAGCTGCGCTCGGCCGGGCTCAATTCGGCATTGTTCGTCGCCGGGTCGGTAATTGTCGCTTGATAGACGCTACGACTGTCCTCTCCGTTGACGATCAGACTCTCAGCGTCCGCGCCAAGATTAATTGCGTACCCGCCACCGCCGCCGGTTTTCCGACAAATCGAACAGTAGCAAATATTAAACGGATACGGATGTTGCGACTCGACAACGAACGAAATCGCACCGCACGAGCAAGACCCTTCAAGTTTCATTCGCCAACTCCCTGCTATTCATCCAGCTCGGTTCTAAAGCGCCCGGCCTCGGGCAACTTAACCAGCGCCTTCGAGTCGGTCAAGTGTCCACGGATACACCCGCCGAAGTATAGGGTGTCGGCGCTGCGTTTGCGTGTCAAAATGGATGGGCTGTGTGCGCCGCCTTCCGTGACCGAATATATGCAAAAGGAGAGCCCCTAGTCATGCCAAGCTATAAAGCACCGGTCCGAGATACCGAATTCATCCTCAATGAAGTCATTAAGATCGCTGATTACAGTGCATTGCCGGGGTTCACCGAGGCCACGCCAGACCTTGTGTCCGCGATCCTGAGCGAAGGCGCAAGATTTGTTGAAGAAGTGACTCAACCGTTGAATCAGAGTGGGGATGAATCTGGCTGCATTCGCAATGACGATGGCTCGGTGACGACGCCGCAAGGTTTCAAAGCGGCCTACGATCAGCTAGTCGGGGCTGGTTGGGGCGGCCTTGCCGCTGATCCCGAGTACGGAGGGCAAGGTCTACCACATATCATCTCAAGTGCGTTCGAGGAATACATGATCTCTGCCAATATGGCATTCACCATGTACATCGGTTTAACCCAAGGCGCAATCGCAGCCATTACCGCGGTTGGCTCGGCTGAACAAAAACAGACCTACCTGCCGAAAATGGTCGAAGGCAGCTGGAGTGGCACGATGAACCTAACCGAGCCGCACTGCGGTACTGATTTAGGTCTGCTACGCACCCGCGCTGTACCTCAAGGCGATGGAACCTACAAAATTACCGGGACCAAAATTTTTATATCTTCCGGCGAACACGATCTAACCGAAAACATTATTCATCTGGTGCTCGCCAAAATGCCTGACTCGCCAGACTCCATCCGCGGGATTTCGCTGTTCATCGTACCCAAGGTTTTGGTCAACGAAGACGGCACGCTCGGTGAGCGCAATGCCGTATCGTGTGGTTCGCTTGAGGAAAAAATGGGCATTCACGGCAATTCAACCTGTGTGATGAACTATGACGACGCAACCGGCTATCTGATCGGTGAGCAGGATAAGGGCATGCGGGCGATGTTTATTATGATGAACGCTGCGCGCCTCGCTGTTGGAATGCAGGGGCTATCCCAATCCGAGATTGCATACCAGAATGCAGCGGCCTATGCGCAAGATCGACTGCAAGGCCGCTCGTTGACCGGAGCGAAAAATAAAGATGCCCCTGCGGATCCGATCATCGTGCACCCCGATGTGCGACGCATGCTATTAAACATCAAAGCGTTCAATGAAGGTGCGCGCGGGCTGATGCTGTGGGCTGCACTACTCGTCGATCTTGCGAGTAAAGCCGAAACGGAGGAACAACGTCAGCAATCCGACGACATCGTCGGGCTGCTTACACCCGTCATTAAGGCCTACTTCACCGACAAGGGCTACGAAAACGCAACCACCGCGCAACAGTGTCTTGGCGGGCACGGTTATGTGCGTGAATGGGGAATGGAACAATTCGTCCGTGATGCCCGCATTGCGATGATCTATGAAGGTACGAACGGGGTCCAAGCACTGGATTTAGTCGGACGCAAACTTGCGCGCCACGGTGGCCGTGCGCTGCGTTCCTATATGGCGTTATTGCGCAGTTGCATTGCCGAATACACTACAACGCCAGAGATGACTGAATTCGTAACGCCATTTGAGCACGCAGTAGACGACTTACAAGGCGCGACGAGCTGGCTGATGAAAAACGCACTCACCAATGCCGACAATGCTGGTGCCGCATCGGTCCCCTATCTCTACATAATGAGTCTCGTATCCCTTGGTTACATGTGGGTGCGCATTGCCAACGCCGCCCTACTCGCGCTGGGCAACGGTGCGGAAGATGTGGACTTCTACACCAATAAACTACAAACCGCCCGCTATTTTTTCTCGCACGTCTCGCCTGAGACAAAGATTCATCTCGTGCGCGTCGAGGCCGGCTCTGCAAACTTGATGGTGCTAGATGCCTCCGCATTCTGAGTCCGCGTACGGCTGAACCCCGACGAATCTGACGCAGTTATCCATGCGAGACTTTGACGCATTGTATGAATTAGCCGCCACGCGGAAAGGCGGCGACCGCGCTGTTGAGAAACTCCTGAGTAAACCAAAATCGGCGGCCACCTTGCGGAAAATCCCCAACGACCGATGGCTTAGCGGTATGACCAAAAGTGTTTTCCAAGCGGGCTTCGTCTGGCGTATCGTCGAGAATAAGTGGCACGATTTCGAGCGCGTATTTCACGATTTCGATGTCCACCATGTCGCCTATCTATCGGACGAGGATATTGAATCCTTGCTGGATGACCCAAGTATCATTCGCCACCACACGAAACTTCGCGCTACACGAGAAAATGCTGCGTTTCTATTAGACATAATTGAACAGTGTGGCTCCGCTGGGAAGTATTTCGCCGACTTCCCATCAACACAGTACGTCGACTTATTGCTTGACCTGAAAAAGCGCGCAAGCCGCATGGGTGGCACCTCTGCGCAATATTTTCTGCGCCACATGGGCAAAGACTCCTTTCTACTTACCCGCGACGTTGTTAGCGCGCTTGTACGCGAGAATATCGTTGATAGCAGCGTCACTGCAAAACGCGACCTACAGGCAGCGCAATCCGCATTTAATACATGGTGCGAGCAGGGACAACGTTCTCTCACCGAGGTCAGTCGAATACTCGCCATGGGTATCGAATCATGATCCGTATTCGCGAGCTTGACCACATCGTGCTTCGGGTACGCAATCTGCAAGCAATGCTGGATTTTTATTGCGAAGGGCTAGGTTGTAAGATTGAACGGCACATGCATAAAAATGGATTGATTCAACGTCGCGCTGGCGCTTCCCGACTTGATTTAATTCACGTTGATAGCGAATTTGGTCGGGCGGGTGGCGTCGAACCTGGAGAGGAGGGTTTAAACCTTGACCATCTCTGCTTCCGAATCGATCAATTCGATGCAAGGCACATTAGTGAACATTCTATGCGACTCGGCATTGAAGTCGGCGAATTGGCCACGCGATACGGAGCCGAAGGGTATGGCCCGTCAATTTACGTGAATGACCCTGACGGCAACATAGTAGAGTTAAAAGGCCCGCCTGAAATGCCCATTGCAAATTGATCTCGATCAATCGAATTGAGCCATCCTCTCATACACCAAACGCTGCGCGACTCATTGACGGCCGGTAGCGACACAATCTTTCGCGCGAGGTATCTGCATTGTCAAGCATGACGGGTCGAACACATGCAGGCCGCAAGCAAGAGCCTGCGTTCGAATGGAGTGCCATTCGTAATTTAGCCCCCTACCTATGGCCGGCTGGATTGACCAACATCAAAATTAGAGTGGTCGCCGCAATGGTGATGCTCACCTGTGCAAAAATCGCAACCGTCTATGTACCGTTTGTGTATAAGTCGATGGTCGATCTTTTCTCTAATTCGGATCAGCTCGCAGTTGAGCTTCCGATTGCGCTGCTGCTCGGCTATGGCGTTCTTCGGGTAATGTCGATCGCCTTTGCGGAACTGCGTGATGCGATATTCGCAAAGGTCGGACAACGCGCAATCCGAGACGTAGCGCTTACGACGTTTAAACACCTACACGCTCTCGGTTTGCGTTTTCATTTAGACCGCCAGACCGGCGGGTTGTCTCGTTCTATAGAACGGGGAACGAAAGGAATCGACTTCCTACTCACGTTCATGCTCTTTAACATTCTACCCACGCTACTCGAAATTACGCTCGTGTGCGGCATCTTATGGGCACTGTTTAATATTTGGTATGCGCTCGTCACTTTCGTGACTATTATTAGTTACATCGCCTATACCTTGGTGGTGACTGAATGGCGCCTAAAATATCGCCGCCAAATGAATGAAACCGATCAGGAGGCCAATACGCGCGCGATCGACAGTCTGTTAAATTACGAGACCGTCAAATACTTCGGTAATGAACAATACGAGGCAGCGCGATTTGACCGATCGCTTGCACGTTACGAGACGGCTGCCGTTATTAGTAAAAGCTCCCTCGCTCTATTAAATATTGGTCAGGCAGCGATCATTGGCATCGGCTTGACTATCGTGATGGCGATGGCTGGGAACGGCGTGATCGCCGGCCTATTGACGGTTGGTGACTTTGTTTTGGTAAGCACTTATTTAATGCAACTATATATGCCACTTAATTTTCTCGGGTTTGTTTATCGTGAAATCAAGCAATCGCTTACCGATATGGAGGCAATGTTTCATCTACTTGAGGTGAACGCCGAGGTAAAAGATAACGCGGACGCCGTGCCGCTACCGGACGGGCCGGGTGAGGTGAAATTCGACGGCGTCACTTTCTCCTACGACAGCAGACGAACGATCCTGCACAGCATCAGCTTCACGGTACCGGCTGGAAATCGAGTTGCCATCGTGGGTTCGAGTGGTGCAGGAAAATCGACGATTTCGCGATTACTCTTTCGATTTTACGATGTCGACGCCGGTTCGATTACGATTGATGGCACGAATATCCGTGAGGTTCAGCAGCGTAGCGTACGTGCGGCCATTGGTGTGGTGCCACAGGATACGGTGTTATTTAACGATACCGTGTATTACAACATCGCCTACGGGCGCCCGGAAGCGAGCGTGCAAGAGGTGGAAGAGGCAGCTCGCTTGGCTCGCATTCATGATTTCATCATGAGCTCGCCAGATGGTTACGAGACGATGGTTGGAGAGCGTGGTCTCAAACTTTCCGGCGGCGAAAAACAGCGCGTTGCGATCGCTAGGACGATATTAAAGAACCCTAGGATCCTGCTGTTTGATGAAGCGACTTCCGCGTTGGATACTCGTACAGAACGGGAGATCCAGACATCTCTGCGGGAAGTCTCTCGTGGGCATACGACACTCGTCATCGCGCACCGATTGTCGACTGTAGTGGACGCAAACGAGATCATCGTGCTGCATGAAGGTAGGATCGCGGAACGTGGCGCGCACGCTGACTTACTCGCGCTTGATGGACTCTACGCGACGATGTGGCAACGCCAGCAAGAGACGCATGAAGCCGGTCTTGATCCGCTGCCAGGTGAAGCCGAACTTGTATTAGAACCGAACAGGACTTAGCTTGATGAACAATGTAGCAATGTTAGTGGTCTTATTCTGTGCCTACCCGATAATGGCGCTAACAGCACAGGGGGTGCCACCGCAAAAACCGATCTGGATCGACGTGCGAACTGTTCAAGAATATGAAAGCGGCCATTTGCCCGGCGCACGTAACATCAGCTTCGATCATATTGGTGAGCGCATTAGCGAAATTACGACAAATAAGAACGCCGCCATTAGACTGTACTGCCAAAGCGGCCGCCGCTCTGGTGTTGCCAAACAAACACTCGAAAAACTCGGTTATGTGAATGTTGTGAACGCCGGGGGGGTCAAGCGCGTCCTGCGCAAGGCGGCAACCGACCCGGTGATTGAGCCGGGTTGTGCTACCGCCAGTTGTTGAGAACCTAGCCCGATAAAACAATAACCGCCCACGGCAATCGCAAACTCAGTATGCTGGTCTAAGGTCGTTAGCCGCCCGGTCGGTGATACTTTGCCATCAGGTCTGTATAGGCTCCGCCGTCGATATTGACTCGGAGCAAGTCTCCGTTCGCCCATTTTGCTACTGCAGGATCCATCAGACGGCACCATAATCTTGGTATCGCCGCAATTATCATCGCTGTGGCGAATCCAACTGGCAGCTCAGCTGCACCGTCTTCTACTGCCAACGATTGGTAACGCCGCCCTGGATGCGCGTGGGCAGCGGCATGGCAGGTCCCATTAAACATCAGCAGCGACGATCCGGCGTGAGCGCTATTCCACGCATGGCGAGAGGAACAGCGGACATAGGCGCCGTCGGCACGCTTTTCGCGCAGCAGGCCGTAGTGTTGTACGTAGCCGATTGTGGTTTGGAAGAACCACGCAAAGACAGCGGCTATCAGCAACATCGGTAATACTCGTGGGCCAAGGGTGACAATAAGAGCGCCATGGAGGACCACGGCAAACGCTAGGCTTTGCACTATCTCGCTGCTGACGATAGCTTTAATTCGACTAGATTGTGCGTGTCGACGTTGACTTATAACCCATGCTTGCTCGATTGAGGCGGGAAGGGATCGCATAAAAAACTTATATACGCTCTCTCCCATGCGGGAGCTTGCCGGATCGCCTGGAGTTGCGCAGGCCCGTTGATGTGCAACCGTATGCGCCAACCGGAAATGCCCGAATCCGACGATCGCAGTCGCAAGAAATGCCAACACTTTTTCAGTTCGGGTCTCACCGCGTGCATAGGCCCGGCTGATCGTTATCAACGTGCCGATGATGATCCCAAGCGATAGGCCGATCCCAATGATTCCAACCGCCGACGCTTCCGACCGGGATACGGCCCAGGCGCTATAGATAAGCGTGGCGTAGGTGGCCGGAACCGCGAGGTCGATAAGGAATGAATAATACGCTTGGGAGTCAAGATGTTCCGCTTGTGCCTCGCTCGTACCGCCGTGGCCGAGAGGCGACATGAGATCGACTAGGGGAATCAACCCGAACCAAACAAGTGGTACAAGCCAGTAGTAAAATTCGCTACCGCTCGTCACTGCAACAAAGCTGCCGAGCGCCGGTAGGGATAACCAGCCGAGCGCGAATAGCCAAAGGGTCTTTCTACGGTCGATGAATACGGCCGGGTCCGCGGCCGCGGTATGAATTGTCATTGCTCCTGCTCCTCTCCTTGTGGTCCCTACTCCGGGAACCGCGAAGAAAGTATAGACAGGGAAAGAATCAATATTTAACAACTCTGTCACGAATCGAAGCGCGAGCACGCTACAGATTCGACAACGATCACGCATTTGGTCGATTAGACCGGCTAAAAGATGGCGACTCTTGCGCTTGATTGACTTTAGCTATGGTCGTGAGCAGCCGACAACCTCGATACGGCAGCGTACCGGACGCTTGCAACGTGCTATTAGCAACGCGTCCACAGGCGCGCCTTAGGCGGCCGAATCACTCTAAGCGCCCTTACCTGTGAATGTATATAATTTCTAGATAAACTTCATAAACTATTGAAATTATTTAACAATACTCTACAATTTTACGAAGCCCTAAACTTAACGGCACTACTATGTCTGCTACTCGACCGATGCATCGCACCCAGCGGGATCAGCGCAATCAACCGGCCCCACTAGCCATCTCAGGTAAGGTCGTTCCCCATGGCCAGCGCAATCGGCTATGGGAATGGGAACCGACGAGCGGACGTTATTGCGAGTGGGAACCACCGGAGCCGTACCTCATCGATGGCGCCTCCTGCCCAAGCGCGCTTGAAACGCTCGTGGAACGCATTCATCCGGGCGATCGCGAAGGCTTTAACCAGGCCTTGCGCTCGGTGGTAACGGGCGTCTCCGATCATTTCGAGATTGACTATCGATACCGTGAGCGCGATGGCAGCTACTGCTGGATCACTACCCATGGGCGTGGCGTTACCCGAGCCGCCACCGGTGACGCAATGCTAGTTACCGGGTCACATGTGGATATATCTACGGCAAAAGCCATGGAAGCGCGATTGGCTCGGAAAGAATCTGAACTCGATCTCATCCTCGAAAGCTCCAGCCAATGCTCATGGGAGTGGAAGGTGGCAGAGAACACTTTGTCGCTGCCGCGAAGCTGGTACGAATTGTTTGGCTACTCCCAATCCGAGGTGACTAAAGAACTTCAGAGCATTTCTGCATTTGCGCATCCGGATGAGGTCAAATCCGCTCAAGAAACACTCATCAAAGCTCTAAAAGGTCAGATCGAACTATATGATATCCAGCAGCGCATGCGACACAAGGACGGCCACTACCTGCATTGCCTGGTCCGCGCCAGAGTTGCTGAGCGCGACGAGCACGGCCGTGCACTGCGAATTACGGGTACCACGACGGACATTACTGCGTTAAAGAAAGTTCAAGACGCACTGCACGACAGCACATCCAAGCTGAATTTCGCGCTTGAAAGCTCGCAGCACGGTATCTGGGAGTGGAAGCCGGCAACTGATGAGTTATCCATCACTGGACATGTCGATTATCTCGACGAGTCAGACCTGACAACTCCGGTCATAAGCGGACATCAATTTAGCGCCCTGACCCACCCAGAAGATCGCGATCGCGTTCGAGATGCGCTTATCGATTATTTGTGTGGGCATTCGTCGATCTTTTCTGAAGAGCAACGGGTACGCATGCGAGATGGGAGCTATCGGACACTACTTGCCCTTGGGCAATCGATGGAATACGACAGCGATGGGCGAATCGTCCGCATGGTCGGCACCCACACGGACATAACGGATCAAAAAGCACACCAGCAACGATTAGAAATCGCATTAAAGAACGGTCGCCAAGGACAGCATGAATGGCGTCCACAATCCGATACTGTCAAATTTTCTGACAGTTGGTATGCCTTGTATGGATATAGCAAAGGCGATATCAAAAATGTCAGCGTTGATATGGCAAGTTTGGTTCATCCGGATGATTTTGAATCACTAAAAACTGCCGTCGCTAAGGTGCTCAAGGGTCCCGACAATGACTATTCCGTAGAATACCGATTCAAATGCAAGAATGGCGAGTACCTTTGGGTAATGGAACGAACCGTCGTCGTCGAACGCGATAGTCGTGGGCGTGCAACTTTTCTCGTTGGAACTTATGTCGACATCCAACAGCAAAAGGCGGTCGAACAAGAATTATTAGAATCGCGTCGTTTCCTTAAGCTGGTACTCGACACCATTCCCGATTTCGTGCACTGGAAGGATACAGACAGCCGATACCTCGGGGCCAATCGACAATTTGCCTTAAACGCAGGTTTTGCCGACGCGAGTGAAATCGTCGGATTATCTGATGCCGATATGCCGTGGGCAGAAAATGCGAGCATCTACCAGTCGGTCGATCGCGAGGTTATGCAAGCAGGCGAAGCAATGTTTCAAGTAGAGCACACCTTCGTCGACGCCCGCGGTGTAGAACACCTGATCGACACGAGCAAGGTACCACTGCTCGACGAATCGGAAAATACTGTCGGCGTCCTTGCCATTTCGCACGATGTGACGGGAAAGCGACGTCACGAAAAACAGTTGGAGAAATTTGCCGAGTGCATCAGCGGCCGAGGTAACGGCCGACTACTCGATGCGCTGGCGCAAGGTGCGGTGGAACTCACTGGGATTAGCGTCGCGACGGTAGCCAAGCTTAATGGCGATGGCAGGACCGCCACGATCGTCTCCACATTTCCGGACAACCCGGGTCTCCAATGGAGCACCTACGAAATCGAAAACACACCCTGCGCAGTGGTCGCCGAAAGCGACTTTTGCATTTATCAAGATAATGTCCAGGCGGCGTTCCCCGGGAACCATAGTTTGGTAGAAAGCGGCCTCGAGAGCTATGTGGGCAAGCGCCTTCTCGACGGTGATGGTGAATTGATCGGGATATTTGCCCTGCTCGACGTCAAGCCGTTACAAGATCCCGAATACGCACGGTCCGTTCTCGATATCGTTGCAGAAAGCGCGGCCGTTGAACTGCAACGTGAGTACCGCGAACTTGCGCTCGCGCAAAGTGAGGAACGTTACCGAACGACGTACGATAACGTACCGGTAATTATTTGTACGGTGGATGAGACGGGTAAAATCACCGACGTCAACAACGCATGGATCGAGGCGACCGGATTTTCAGTATCGGAATCGATTGGTACCACGCTTGCCGACTACTTTGCGCCAGACGTTCGGTATCGCTATCTAGCAATGTCTCGAGACGTAGCAAACCCTAACGCTGTAGATGACCTCCCATTAAGATTCGTATGCAAGGATGGAATGGCCATCAGAGTCGCCCACAGCGCGGTACGGACCGTGTCCTCCGAAGGGATCCCCGTAACAATAACCGTACTAAAAGACATCACGAGTCAGTTTGAGGCGGAGCAACAGTTGAAACTCGCCGCGACCGCATTCGAAACCCATGAGGCCTTGGTGATTCGCGATTCCAATAAACGCATTCTTCGGGTAAACAAGGCTTATAAAACCATCACTGGATACAATGATGACGAAGTTATTGGCACATCACCGGCGCATTTCGCGCGACATCATAGTGATACCGGTGAACAAACCACCATCTGGGAGACGGTCGAGCGTACCGGAACCTGGGACGGAGAGCAGACGAGCTACCGTGCCGACGGAAATGCATTTTCCGCATGGCATACGATAACCGCGGTACGCGATAACACTGGTGCCATTACCCACTATGTAGAAAATTTCACTGATGTTTCAGAGCTTAAACAAGCACTCGCCGATGCGGAACGATTAGCGCTCTATGACCCGTTGACCCAGTTGCCAAATCGCCGATATTTGATGGAACAACTCGAATCTAACATTTCGCACTCTCGCCGCCATGGTGCGACTGGTGCGTTGCTGTTTATCGATCTCGATAACTTTAAGAACATAAATGACTCATTAGGGCATGCGGTGGGGGATGCACTGCTCGTTGAGGTAGCGAAACGTCTTACCCATCTCATGCGCCAGGAAGACACGATTGCGCGACTCGGAGGCGACGAATTTGTCGTTGTGCTGCCTGAGCTTGGTCGAGATCCTGGCAAATCCGTGGACCAGGCTCGCCGTGTTGCTGAAAAAATTCACGCCGAGTTAGGCAGGTCCTACGACGTTGACGATCATCAACTCACCGTCACGCCGACCATCGGCGTTACGCTATTTCCCGAAGACGGAAAGACCGTAGAAGCGGTGTTGCAACAAGCCGATTCCGCGATGTATCAAGGCAAGGCCGACGGCCGCAACATTACGAAATTCTTCCATCCCGGGATGCACACGGAAGCGCAGTTGCGGCTGAGCCTAGAGAGAGACCTCCGAACCGCCGCGGAGCGCGGAGAACTCCAACTTCATTATCAACCGCAATATAACGTCAGTGGCGAAATCTTTGCAGCAGAAACCTTGCTGCGATGGAACCACCCGTCTCGCGGTTATGTCTCACCCGCGGACTTTATTCCAATTGCCGAAGAATCGGGCCTCATATTGGAAATCGGGCGGTGGGTGTTCGAACAAGCGCTAGAATGTCTACGTTGTTGGGAACATAACAAAACGCTGTTTCTGCATCATCTTGCCGTTAATGTTAGTTCTCGGCAGTTTCGTTCGCCAAATTTTGTTCGCGAAATTACCCGAGGATTAGTATCCGCGGGGGTGCCGCCAGAACTACTGGTTATTGAAGTGACCGAAGGAACCGTTATAGAAAACTTCGAAGAAACGGCGCGCAAGATGGAAGAGCTAAGGGATATCGGCATCCGTTTTTCGGTTGATGATTTCGGCGTTGGGTATTCCTCGTTGTCGTATTTATCGCGTCTACCGCTCGATCAGTTGAAAATCGACCGTTCATTTGTGACAAATGTCCTACAGGATCCTAACGATACGGTCATTGCCGAAACGATAATAGGCATGGGTAGAAATCTACATCTACAAACGATCGCAGAGGGCGTTGAAACAGAGACCCAGCTGAATTTCCTCCGCGAACACGGATGTGACGGATTCCAGGGCTTTTTATTCTCCAAACCCGTACCGGAGAGTGAGTTCTTGGCCTTAGACCGTCGCTGGAGTCTGGCCGCGGAGTAGAAGATCGATCGCGTTACGGTTATCGCGCTTTTTTATTCTAGGATTGCTGCCGCGAGCCCGGCATGCCCAAAACAAGCGCCCGCACCCATTTCAATCGCCACCCATATTGCTTCCGCGATTGCCGTGTTCGGCTGGTCCAAGGCTTGCGCTTGTTCGATATGATGCTCGATGCAAAATGGGCACCGAGTATTATGCGCGCAGGCAATCGCGATCAGCTGTTTAAACTCCGCCGTTAAGACTCCCGCGGAAAATGCGGTGTGCTTAAATTCCGAATAACTCGCGGAGGCTTGCGGGACTAAGGACGAAAATTCGTTGATAGCCGCATTCTCATCGCTTGCGTAGAAATCTCCCGAAACGCCGTTTAGTGTCCTCATCGCAACCGCAGCATGCGCGAAGCAGGCGCCCGCGCCCATCGCGATAGCAACCCATATCGCCTCCGCCATCTCATCTTTTGATGCGCCGGCTTCGAGCGCCAACTTAATGTGATAGTCAATACAGTAGGGACATCGCAAACTGTGCGCACAACCGACCGCAATGACCTCTTTGTCTTTGTTTGATAAAACGCCATCGGCGAAAGCAGCTCCGGCAAACTTATTAAATGCAGCGAAGGCCGCTGGCGCCCATTTTTCGTAAAGCCCAACTTTAGCAATATATTCAGAGCGTGAGAGTGAATCCAGTTTCGGCATAATTAATTATCTACTACAAAACGATTGGCGAATTTTCGTGGACCAATGTGATCGTTAGGGCGATCATTGATCTATATAGAACTTATTCATGATTTTCCACTGGCCGTTAATCTTGGCGAGTTGAAATGCATCGGTATAGATCCCGTTAAAATCGAACGTCGCTTGCGCCGCAATGTCGCTGTAGATATTGATTGAGACAATGCTGCCCTTCAAGTCTGGATTCGGATCGCGCGCTACCCATTCGTCGATAACTTCATTCATCGGGCGCGACGACTCAACCAACTGACCTTGCTTGTTTTTGACATAGCCCTTCATGTGGGCGTATTCGACGGCAAATGCCGCTTCCAAACGTGACCGATCTGCAAGCCGGAGACCGTCAAAGTAATTACCAATCGTTTCCTTTATGGCGTCGTGATCTGTGATCGATTCATCTGCACTAGTCATCGAAATACTCCAACAAAATAGAATTAAAGAAATTAATCCAATGCTTACACGTTCCATTGAATGTCCCCCAAACAGCTATCTCTGTGGTGGTGGCTCATATGATATGTCTACCACCATCGAATAACATCCCGCTCGGGCGTGCTTGTTTAAGCAATACCGAACCCATCGCGCCGGTAACTTGGCGTGGTTCTATGCCGGCAGCCATCAACCGGAATTTCTTACGGATCCGCCTCACCACATCGTGGTCGAGCCAGTCAACCAATGTCGCCGTCGAGTGTCATAAGGTGACGTAAGACGGCACCCATCCCAAAGAACCGATGATTGCGCCGGACACCGCACAGTGCATTCCACGCTTTCCATCTGCCAGAAAACTGCCAATTTTTGTGCGGTCGCACACACTATGGCACCGATCGGAGGACGACGATCACGTTTTTCTCGTCAATTAACTCGGCAGCGGCAGATCTGGCCCACCAATTGCTCAATTCCAGTCAGGCAGTCATGCGAAACAACGCTGGAGAATTAAGAAAAATGAAGTCCAATACCCTAAGAATTGCGCTGTTAGTCCTCTTAGCCGCATCCGTCCTCGGCACGGCTGAGGCCGCGATAACGAGCGAAACCCGCACGAAGCCAGCGGCAGTTAACGCCATTTTCCTTTGGGCCGTCGACTCCTTGGACATGACCTTTGATCTCGGTGCTAGCGACTTCAGTAGCCTCAGCGGGTGGAGCTTAGATTCCGACCCGTTTGGCAGCCCCGTCGCGAATAGCGCCTGGGCTCTTACGGCTCCCGGAATAACGAGCGGCGGTGGTGCCGGCACGAGTGCGCCTATAACGATCGGTTTCGATTACGTGGTTGGTGGTGGTCTATTCGGTAGCAGCGTTTTTCAATATCAGTTTGCCGCTGTCCTTTGGGACGGCGTTAGCGCGACTATTCAGGGTTCCGGCGCACGTACACTGGTTCGTTCCGCCTTCTTCAACGGCGGCTTCAACGCCGGCCCCGGACTAAGTGGGGCCCAATTCGCGCAAATTGATAGCTTTCTAGCTTCGATGCCGCCTCCGGCGGCAGTTCCGATTCCAAATTCAGTGGTCTTGATGGCCTCCGCGATTGGATTCTTAGGTTTCTCTCGACGTGCCGTACCGGCACTGAATTCAGCCGTCTAGACATCGGCATTCAATAGCTCCCTCCCCGCCCGCTGCACGTAGTCCGAAAGGGCTACGTCGCGTTGGGTTTTTACATAGCCGAATGATTGGAGCACGTATCGCTCCGAATTCGTTTATCGTCCTTGCAGCTTCATATTTTGAACTGAATGTGATTTGCTGATGTAAGGCCTACTCCAATTTGTTCGTTATGCTGAGCATTCGACTCGTCGTCCTTTTGATCATTGGCATCGGCTGTGGCCCAGCTGCCCTTGCCACCGAGCTCAGCGATGCCATCGAATCGATCCGCACACACCACGGGATTTCAGCGACGGCCTACTTCGTCGTTTCAGCCAGGGCCATTGAAGAAATTGAGGCTCTCGGCACCACGCGAACCGATACGACAGAACGCTTTACGCTCGATCATCTCGTACGGATCGGATCCATCACCAAATCGTTTACGGCACTGGCGGCAATATTATTGGAAGAGCGCAACCTGCTGGCGCTCGACAATCCGGTCTCGGAGGTACTGCCGGATCCACCGTTCGTGAATCAATGGTCGGACCAGCGCCCCGTCAAGATCGTACATTTGATCGAGCACACCGGCGGCTTGCGAGACCTGTCTAAAAGGGAATTCGACTTTAATCGACCCGTAGCGCTCGAAGACGCATTCCAAATTGACCCGGAATCAAGACGTCTTGCGTGGCCACCCGGTTTGCACTCTTCATACTCAAACAGCGGCGCGGGCATCGTGAGCTTAGTTATCGAGAAAGTCAGCGAACGACCGTACGAGACCTTCGTAGCGGATGAGATCTTTGCCCGTTTGGGTATGAGTAGTGCGCGGTTCATTGTATCGAAGGCAGATCGTCAGCGACTTATCGCCGGCTACGACCGTGACGGCCGCACCCCAATTGACTATTGGCACACCTTGTATCGTGGATTCGGGGCCATCAGTGTGAGCCCGCGTGACATGCTGCCATTCGTCCAACTATTTCTGAACGAAGGACAACATGGTTCAACGAGGCTTGTGTCAAGAGCAGCGATGGGACGCATGCGAAGACCGCAAACGACACTCGCGGCCCGGTCAGGATTGGCCTACGGCTATGGGCTAGGGATCTATCAATATCAGCGCGGCGGCGTTTCTTTTTTTGGTCACGGCGGTGATGCAGACGGCTATCTCGCCTACTTTGCTTTTTCCTTGGAATCTAAGCAGGGCTATTTTGTCGCGATCAACGCTTTCAATAATGATGCGTTACTCGAGATGCGACGGAAAATTGAAGATAAAATCATTCGCAACACAACCGTGGAACCTCACGCGTCGGTGACGCTCGGCAATGGTCAACCGCAAAACCTGATCGGCACCTACCGGCAAGAAACTGCCCGTTTCGGTGAGCCAAGCGCAAAAAACCTCATCGAGGTCTCACTATCCTCCGACGGAACCCTGCAAACGTCCACACCGAATGGCCGCCGCCGTGCGTTAGTGCCGGTAACGAATTGGCACTTTCGCCGCACCGGACAAACGGTCGCGACGATCGCGTTTATCCCCTGCGGGGATCAAATATTTCTACAGGGTGATTTTGGCAACTATGTTAAGCGGCTAAAAGACGACTCGCTTGCGCCCTGCAACGCAGCAACTACGCCGTGACCGCTAATCGCACGCCCGTGCCACCCATCCCACAATAGCCGCCGGGGTTCTTCGCCAGATATTGTTGATGGTAGTCTTCGGCAAAATAAAACTCGGGCACGGTGACAATTTCAGTCGTTATCGATCCAAAGCCAGCTGCATCTAACGCGGCTTGAAAGTCATGTCGAGAATCTTGGGCCACGGCCATCTGTTCGTCATTAAAGCAATAAATTCCTGAGCGGTATTGAGTACCGACATCGTTGCCTTGGCGCATACCCTGGGTGGGATCGTGCTCCTCCCAAAAAACCTGCAGTAGTTCCCGGTAAGACAGAATCGCCGGGTCGTACGCGATCCGAACGACTTCGTTGTGTCCCGTCATACCGCTGCAGACCTCTTGGTAGCTTGGGTTAGGCGTATGGCCGCCGGCATATCCAACTGCCGTTGTATGGACACCTTCCAGCTTCCAGAAACACCGCTCGACGCCCCAAAAACACCCCATACCAAATAGCGCATAGTCCATCGATAGTGTCGGATCCGGCTGCATCGGGGTCCCGAGCACGAAATGCGTCGGGGCGACCGGCATTGACTCCACACGCCCTGGCAGCGCGTCGGCCGCTGCCGGAATTGTTTGTTTTGCTCTTAATCCGTGCATCTGCATCTCACATATTCTTAGATATCGGGAAGAGTAACTCTGCGGCTGGTGAAATCAAGTCAAATCGACAAAGCCAAGGTTCGCTAGTTTTTGTTCACACGTTGAGTCAGTGCGGCTCGCACATCGGATGCAACCTGGTCGGGCGTGGTACCCGATTTACGCATATAGATAACGCTTCGATTCTGATCGATAACGAGTAAACCGGGGGTTCCCGTAATGCCGTAGCCTTTCGCGACGGCATCTGCTTCGAGTAGTAATTGAAGCCCGTAACCGTTATCCGCCAAATACGTCACTGGATCGCCATCTTCCCAAATGTTCAAGGCGTAGAAGCGTACCGTTGGTGCAAACTCCTGACGTAACTGCTCGAGATGCGGCATCAACTGTCGACAATATGGACACCAGGTCGCCCAAAACAGTAAAACGGCCGGGCGCATAGCGCTGTCTTCGTAAAAATTAACGGGCACTCCGTCTGCCCCCAATAGCGTCCAATCAGAAAGCAGTTCGACCTCATCTTCCACGGCAAAGGTATCGAAAAACACACTCAGCCCTACTAACACCGCGATGGCCAACACCGCTCTGCCGCAAGCCGGTCTACGAGAATTCATTGGTGCCTCCAGATAACAAATCCGCCCGTTTTCGTACATCGACTGTTAAACTTAGCGTCCAGCGCTTCGCTTTTTACGCCACCAGGTATGAACGCTGCGACGCAGCAATAGTTCAAATAGGAACTGCCGCCGCCACCGGATGGCCATAACATGACGGACAAGCTCGTGCCGAAACATCCCACCGCGCTTCACTGCCGACTAATTGTTGCGCTTGCGCTTGCCGTTGGCGGTGCGGCCTTCGATGTCAGTGCAGATTCACCGAAATCCCCGGCAGAATCGTCAACCTTTTCAATTCTTTTTGAAAATGATCTATTTGGTGACACCGACCAACAGTATACCAACGGGGTGCAAATCGGATGGATGTCCCCCGACCTTACACGTTACGCTGAAGCTGACCGGGTACCGGACTGGTTGTTACCGCTAGTAGCCAAGCTACCGTGGATCAACGAACCGGACACTCAGCGAAATGTCGGATTTTCCCTCGGGCAAAAAATCTTTACACCGGAAAATACCCAAAGCTCAAACCTAGTCGCAGACGATCGACCATACGCCGGATGGCTCTATGGCGGCTTAGGTTTCATCAGCAAGACCGCCAATCGTATGGATATGTTCGAACTCCAATTCGGTGTAATTGGGCCGTTGGCGCAGGCAGAGGAAGCACAGAACTTTATCCATGATCTGCGCGACCTCGCAAAAACACGCGGTTGGAGTCACCAACTCGACAACGAACCCGGCTTAGTGCTCATTTACGAACGCAAATGGCGACCGGTTAAGAGCGATAACCCAACCGGTTTTGGCTACGACCTGATCACCCACGCCGGTGCTGCGCTAGGCAACGTATATACCTACGCAAATGCCGGATTAGAGGCCCGCGTAGGATGGAATCTACCAGGCGATTTTGGCACCTCCTATATCCGCCCGGGCGGTAATACGAACGCACCAACGACCGTTGGCGACCCACGTCTGCGCAGTCAGCAGGCTTACGGCGCCTACATCTTCACCGCGTTTACTGGGCGGGTTGTTGGCCGCGACATCTTTCTCGACGGAAATAGCTTTCGAGATAGTCATAGCGTCGATAAAGAAACGCTCGTAGGGGATCTGATTATCGGCGGCAGCCTCGTCTTTCACCGATATAAGCTGTCCTACGCACAAGTCTTCAGAACTCGCGAATTCGAAGGTCAAGGCGTGAAACATAATTTTGGCTCGGTCAGTTTATCTATCACCTTCTGAGCGCGGATACGGCGCGATAGCAATAAGTCAAACGTACCCCAAGCCCGTAGGTTTGCCATCATTTGGCTAGTGGTAAAGGCGTGACTACGCTATGCTCAATCCGGGCCCCCAGACAAAGACGCGAAACTATGCCAGATCGGATCGAGGTTTATTGCGATTCCCACGGGGTTTGGTACTGCTCAAGCAAGGAACGCCTAATAAATGCCGCGCTCGCAACTGCCAATATGTTTCCGAACAGTGCGGAGTCCTGGAGAGGCAACGGCCCGTGCCGCGAACCTAGCGAACCACTCTGGTCGGTACAAAGAGCCGATGGCAATCGCTACAAGGTGATGTGGGGCCTTTGCGCTGAGAAGCAGGCTGACTAGCGCACGGTCGTTATTAGAGTAGACGCGCATCCGTGCTACATCCGGTAACCGCATTCATTGCGCTGCGATACTTAGGCACCCGCCGTAAAAATCGCTTCGCAAATTTCGTTTCTCTCGCTTCCATCCTCGGTATAGGCCTCGGCGTTGCCGTGTTGATCATCGTTGCATCAGTGATGAACGGTTTTGAGAAAGAGGTTACTCGGCACATCCTCGGCATGACGTCGCACGCCGTCATGTTTCGCCCTGGCGCCACTATGGCTGATTGGCAGGAAAAACTCGCGCAAATAGAATCCGAGCAACATGTGAATGCCGGCGCACCCTTTATACGTGCCGGGGCAATGCTAAATCATAAGGGCAACGTTCGCGGCGTCTCCGTTCAAGGGATCGACACCGCCACGGAGCACACCGTATCCTCACTACCGGAGGCAATCGATCCCGCCGCATTCGCCTTGCTTGCGCGCGAATCAAATAATGTTCTCCTCGGCCAGTCACTCGCCGAAAATCTCGAAGTTGCGGTTGGAGATACCGTAACGATGATCGCTCCTCGATGGAGTGCCACAAACGGTATTGAGATCCCGAAGTACATCCCGCTGAAGGTGATTGGTACATTTAGCGTTGGCATGCACGATTTCGACGCCGGATTTGCGTTAGTATCGATTCACGATGCCGCGCGATTTTTTGGCCTTGGCGATACAGTTTCAGGTATTCGAGTTCGCTTCGTTGATCCGGCACTTGCCCCGGCGCGTGCGGCTGCTATTGCAAACGGGCTGAACAGCGGTATCGTTGCGATCAATTGGACGCAATTCCATCGCAATTTTTTTCATGCCTTAAAATCGCAAAAGCGAATAATGTTCGTGATTCTTTCACTAATCGTTGCCGTCGCAGCATTTAACATCGTGGCTTCAATGGTGATGATTGTTAAAGAAAAAGATCGAGACATCGCCGTATTACGCACGCTTGGACTTGGCCGTCGCGCCGTAATGCTCATCTTTGTGTTGCAAGGCGTCGTCATTGGAATCGCCGGAATCGCGCTAGGGGTCGTGACAGGCGCATGGGGCGCTAGCCAGGCGGACAGAGTTGTCGCTGTAGTGGAAGACTGGTTTGCAATTAAATTTATAAAACCAGACGTCTACTATATCGACTACCTGCCAGCCGATGTCCGGCCGGAAGACATCGTCGTTATTGCATCAATTGCATTTGTCATTTGCGTTATCGCGACCCTCTACCCCGCGTGGCAAGCCGCACGCACTGCCCCTGCCCAAGCGCTACGCTACGAGTAGCCTACTAAAGCAACCAACTACGAAATATCCGCGGCGACCAGTCATCAGCGCGCGCCAGAATAAATTGAGTTAATTGCGCCATTAGTTCGTCTGACAGATCGTGAATCAATGCGAAGACGCCTGCGTAGTGAGTCGGAATTTCTGATTGCGATGTTGGGCTTAGGAGAATCAACTCATTGCGAATTGGCGCATCGCAAAGCATCTGATGCAACCGTTCGTATAAGTCAATAAAAGCTCTGAAATTCGCCGACGCATAGTTATCAAAAGCGGCTTGTATTCGACCCAAAGGCGTATGGTTGAGCGTCTGTGCAAGGTCGGTCGCGTTGTCGGTCATCGAAGTTTCCCCGATCGCGAATAACAAACCGGCAAACGTCACAACCCGGGTGCTACGGAATTTTGCCTGACGTAAGTACCAACCGTCGCGCTGCGTGCGCGAAAATTTGAATTGTTGCCACACCGCATACGCGTGCAAATATCGTGACAAGTCGTTGAGTAAATGGGTAAAGTGATGTGGCCGCTCCGCGGTACATCCGTACCAACTCAACAATTGGTCCTTTAAGGAACTGAACGCATTGGCGCGATATACCGGCCGCGCGTCAAGTAATAGTTGCATCCGCGTACCAAAGATTGCCGGCTCCTCGGTGAGGCTTCCACGGTTAGCGGGGTCCAGCAATTGCGATCTCAGTATGGGGCGACAGTAAATACCGTCAGTCTTCGGCGGCTGGAGACCCGTACGAAGTATTTCGGCATGGATCCGTTTGATGCTTGTTGCTGTTTGTCGTGGATCATATTCGGCCCGATCGTCGACGATGATGATGCAATCAATATCGGAGTCGGCGGACGCCTCGAGCCGACCCAAAGATCCACCAACGGCAACCGTCATTATCGGCTGCCCAAGTGTTTCTAATGCCTTTGAGAGCGCCGTTGTCACAACGCTAATACGATCGCGCGAAAATGCGCGACTACTGGCCAGCGACGGATACGCACTGAGATCCAGCGCATTATCGAATTTTTCAAACATAAGCGATCAAGCTCCACATAGCGCCCAACATCTTTGCTGGCAAAAGCGTCCCCAAGGTAGCACTGCGGATGCTCCAGTAGGCCGGCTTAGGAGTATCACCAAGGCATTCCAATCCAGCGATCTAGCCCGCGGGTTTTACCCCAGTGGCGAGCTGCTTGAGCCGTAGACGGTGGATATTGCAGCGCACAATAATCATTCTATAATAGGCCCCCAACGAAAACAGCGTGGTCGAAATAAGTTATGGAAATCAAAGGTAAAGTCGCCATCATAACCGGCGCCGCTAGCGGTATTGGTCGCGCCGCGGCCGTGGAACTTAAAAAAAACGGGATCGGGGCAATCGCGCTCGTCGACATGGCCGATTCTGTGCACGAGATTGCAGCGGAGTTGAACGCGGCCAACGGCGGTGACACGGTCAGAGCTTTTCAAGGTGACACCACCGACGAGGTGTTTCGCAAACGCGTCTTTGATACAACCCGGCGAGACTTCGGCGCTGTGAATATTTGTGTTCCAGCAGCCGGCATCACCCGAGATGCGCTTGCTGTACGGGTCAACAAGGAAAAAGGCAAAGCCAATATCTATCCGATCGAAAATTTCCGCCAAGTCCTTGAGGTTAATCTGATCGCACCGATTTATTGGGCCTTGGAGTTGGTAGCGCAAATGGCCGAAGACAGGTTTTCCCGCGGCGTCAAACAATGGGTGCCCGAAGAAGGCGTACAAGGGGTAATCGTCTTTATTGGATCGGTGTCGTCGCAGGGCAATAAAGGACAGATCTCCTACGCGACGGGTAAGGTCGGACTAGAAGGTGCTGCGTCCACGTTAATGAAAGAGGCCATGTATTACGGGGTCAGATGCACTGTAATCCATCCGGGATTCACCGACACACCGATGGTTCGTGCATTGGGTGAAGACTACATCAATTCGCACGTTATACCCGCGACCCAGATCGGACGTCTCATACGGCCGGAAGAAATCGCGGATGCTATTTGTTTTTTGATCAGAAATTCCGCCGTCAGCGGCCAGCTATGGGCCGATGCGGGCTGGCATCCGATGCCAACTTAGTTGATCTGGCGCCGGAATCAAAATCAGCATTTCATCGACTACGTCAGACATGCTCGCAGGATTAGTTTTCGTAGCATTAATTTTTGTATTACTTTGCAAAAACCTTCTTCAGTAAATCGGTCGTGCGAGCGGCGGGATTTTCTCTGATCTTGCGCTCTTCCTCCCCAACCATCAAAAACACACCTGCAAGCGTTTTATCGGTGACGTAGTTACCCAGGTCAAGTTTCTCGGTATTAATCAAGCCGCCAGCGAGTCCTGCTTTGTCAACCATGTCCTTGTACTTCTTTGTGACGTCGACCTGTCCGATTGCATTGTCCACAATCGGTCGAAAGCGCGACTTCAACGCATCCGTACTCGAACGTTGCAAATATTCGGTCGCGGATTGGTCGCCGCCGTTTAGGATCCCTCTCGCATCATCGATAGACATTTCGCTGATAGCATTCCCAAATACACTCGCCGCTTCCGGCACGGCGCGCTCAGCCGCACGATTCATACCTTCAATAAATTGGTCGGCTTTGGCGTCTTGGCCGATCGTGCGCAAGCCTTTTTCCACCATCGCAAGATGTTTTGGCATTGGAATTTTCACATTGGCATTTTTTAGAAACCCGTCAGGTTTACCTAGCGTCTCAACTGCCGATCGCGCACCTTTGCTCAATGCCTCCTTAAGTCCCTGGGCAATTTGCTCTTGCGATAGGCCTGCGGCCTCGGTGACCTTCGATAAACCGCCGCCGTCGATCACCTTAGCGCTTTCGGATTTAAAGAAATCCATAAAGCTAGACCAATCAGCAATAGCTGTAGCCGAATAGAAAAAGCCTAAACATATCCCAGCGACCAATCTAATCAATAAGCATTTCGCGTCCATTCTTATCTCCCTACATTAACAAGCGGATGCCGATGCGTCGTATCAGGCTCCCCTAGGTCCCCGGTAACGGCACCCACGGTCAGAACCTTCCGCGACAACAACCTCGCGTAAGCCAGTAACGGACGCATGCACCGTATTCCAGATCCAAATCGCCAAGTTTTCCGATGTTGGATTATCCAAGCCGTCGATATCGTTAAGATAACGATGCTCTAGCGACGCCATCACCTGCTTAGCTGGACCTTCGAGATCGGCAAAATCAATAACCCAACCACTATCGGGATCCACCTCACCACTGAGGTGTAACTCGATGAGGAAGGTGTGACCATGGAGTCGACTGCAGACATGGTCGGCCGGGAGATTCGGCAATCTTCGCGCAGCGTTGATCGAGAACTTATAGAAGAGGTCCATGTGTCGTCGCGATCATAACACCGATACGACTGAACATAATACGGTGCCGCGCCCACGATCTATCCGATCGCGATAACCGATATTGCGGTTAGTAGATACGCGACCATTGAGATATAAAGCAGGTCGGGTACGAGCATTCGACTAAAGTTCTAAACTCTATAGGCCAACGTTAAAGACACGACGATCCCCTGTTCGAGCGATTATTGGGGGTCGGTAACGGACACGCTAGAATGAACATTGATCGCGCAATTAGCCGTATCAAACTTGAAGTAAACTACTACCGTTGTGTAGTGGCCGACCCGCGCACGCCAAATTGCTCGCGTTGGGCGTTAGGATTGGCCTTGGCCTATCTGTTTAGTCCCATCGACCTGATCCCTGACTTCTTACCAATCATCGGTCACCTGGACGATCTGCTGATTGTTGGCGGTCTCGTGATCCTTGCACGGTTAGGCATTCCAAAATCTGTTGTGATTGCGTGCCGGCAATGCGAAGGATCGGTGGATACGCCAAATTCAAAAGGTGATCACAACTAAAATTGTGCTTAACATTAGCGGAAATAAAGCCGGTAGCGGCGCGAAGGGGACGAGATGAATCAGCCGAGCGAGCGCATTCTATGCGTCGATGACCAATCCGAAATAATCGATCTACTAGAGCGGCACCTACGAGGCAGCTACAACTGTGTGTTTGCAACCAGTGGGGCCGAAGCCCTCAACATAATCGATGCCGAGGGACCATTCCCTGCGGTAATTGCTGACTACTCCATGCCGAACATGGACGGGATTACCTTATTAGCGGAAATTCGCAAACGCGCGCCTGACACGATACCAATCATGCTCACGGCATATGGCGACATCGACGTCGCTGTGGCCGCCTTACACCAAGGAAATATCTTCCGTTTTTTGCGTAAACCTTGGGAAAGTGACGAACTCAAACGCGCGATTTCGGATGCGCTGGACCTAAACCATTTGATAACGAATGAGCGCCGCCTGCGCAACGAACTCGCCAATGCCAATGCCGAGCTCGACCAGAAAGTGAAAGAACTAGACGAAACCAATCAGTTACTCGAGTATTGGGTCGAATTTAGCCCCGCAGTTCTGTACAGCCTAAGCTACGAGGAAGACCAATTACGACCCACCTATGTCAGCAAAAACTTCGCCCGCCTAACCGGACATGAACGCACGGCCATGATCGTGGACCCCGACTTCTGGTCGTCAAATGTTCACCCCGACGACCGGGCGCGGTTTGACGAGGGCGTTGGGCAGTTGATCGGCGACACCACATCGGAGCAGATCATTGAGTACCGTATACGGCACAAATCGGGTGAGGTCCGCACAATCACGGACTCGATGCGCGTGATCCGCAACTCGGATGGTCAACCACTAGAGATTGTCGGCGCATGGCTGGATGTGAGCAAACGGGGCAAATCTTAGCTAAAATTTGCAGATTTCATTCGCGCGACAAACTTCAATTTCCCAAAATAATTTAACTTAGTTATTTCAAACAGTTACAGAGACTTTTTACATTCTAACAACTGATTTTCTACATTATCTTATTATCGTAATTCATTGTTATTAATAAAAACTTGATTGTCTCTTAATATTCTAGTAAAACTAACCTCTATAACTACCTAATAGTTATTGTTTTTTATTTACTAAGGAATTCGAGGGTCTGGTCTATGGACAACCTCATGAGTCGACAATCAGTCGCCGCCCAAACGGCGGTTATGCCCAATTTAGTCCCACAAGACACGCAACCAAGCTTTAATAAAATCCGCAACGACTTCATTCGCCACCCACAACAGTTTCCGCTGGAATTCCGGCGAACGCGTGGATGGCGTCGGTCGGCGCGGGAAGAACAAACGCCGAATGGCGATCTCGGCTTGAGTTTCGTGTCACCTAAGCGTATCCGAGCCGGCACCGCCATGGAGCTCTCCATTCCGCTTCGCGGCGATGTGCAGAAGTTTCAGGGTACGGTCGTTATGGTGCGTGAAATTACAGATGGCTACGAGATCGGCTTGTGGTTGGCCTCGGCCGACGATGCCAGTCGTGCGCGCTTGGTCGAGCAGATCTGCCATTTGGAATGCTCATTACAGGAAAAGCCAGGCCCAGCGCGGTCGGTTGCTCCCGCTCGGAGTCGACGCGCGCCGCGTTTGCGCTCCGGGTTCGGACAACTCGTGCCGCATTAACTCGACGCGCTAATGCGCGCTAACCCTATCGGGCTTAGCGCGCGTGGGCCGTTGCATCCTCGACCGGACTCGTCCCAACTGGATCACTGCTACCCCCAGCGTCGTCAGAGTCAGTGATTGGAGACTCGGGCGCATCAATATTCTGGGATTGCTGTGGCAGCTCGAACTCGTCATCCGGATCGGAAGGCTCAGAACCCTCGTGTGCCATATCGTTAACCGGCATCTCGGAATTAAGATGATCCGAAATAGGCTCATCACCCGTATTTGCCGCCTCGGGAACGGCTGCCGGTAATAAACCAGCGCGCAGGCTTTCGATCTGCAACGCGGCCAACTCCGGGTCGCATAGCTGCTGGGCGCCGGTGGCCATGTGTTCATAGACAGCGCGGTATTGTTCGGTCATTTCGTGCAGCAATCCAGCGGTTGCTTGGAAATGCTCGGCAACGTTTTCCTTGTAGTCTCCGAGCTCTTGTTTAAGTTCTGCGGCTGTTTTGCCACCGCCAGCTCGACGTTGCCCAAGCCGAGCAATCGTATATCCAGCCACACCACACAGTGCACCGACTAACACCAATAAAACGATAATCGTCTCTAATCCAAGGTTGAGCATTGTCTCTCCTTTGTTCCGCCGTAGTGTATCGAGTTGGGACACAAATCTCGACGCCTTTACCGCCGGCGGCATTTGCCCCTTATCGGCATCACTATACCGCTATAATTCGCGGCTAGTTTCTAATTGAACCACAACCTTAATGAGCTTGAAGGTCACTTCACTATGGAATTCCTCATCGATTATGGAATATTTGCGGCTAAGTTCCTAACCGTCGCTCTAGTCATTGTTCTCGGCATTGGCGCGCTCGTATTACTGGTGATCGGGCGCTCTCATGGAGCGCATGACGACCACATCGAGGTTAAAAATCTTAACGACAAATATGCCTCAATGACGCTTGCGTTGAAGTCGGCAGTACTGCCGGCAAAGGCATTCAAGCATGAAATGAAAACGCAAAAATCTGAGCGTAAGCAACGCGACCGCGAAAAAAATCCGGAACTCGCAAAACCGCGTGTCTATGTTTGCCGCTTCGACGGCGACATACGCGCATCCGCTGGGCCTTCATTGGCGGAGGAAGTTACGGCAATTCTTTCAGTCGCCACAGCGAAAGACGAAGTGGTCGCAGTCATCAGTAGTCCCGGGGGAGTTATCCATGGCTATGGATTGGCGTCATCACAACTGCAACGGATACGTGATAAGGGCATCCCGCTCACTGCCGCGGTAGACAAGGTCGCTGCAAGTGGCGGTTATATGATGGCGTGCGTCGCCGACAAGATTATCGCCGCGCCTTTCGCAATCGTTGGCTCGATTGGCGTGGTCGCGCAATTGCCGAACTTCAATCGATTCTTAAAAAAACACGACATCGACTACGAGGAGATTACGGCTGGGGAATTTAAACGGACCCTAACAGTGTTCGGCGAAAACACAGACGCAGACCGTAACAAATTTCGTGAAGAGATCGAGGATGCACATGAATTGTTTAAAGAATTCGTGGCCGAGCACCGTCCTGATGTCGATATTTCGACGATAGCAACCGGTGAGCATTGGTACGGCAAGCGCGCGCTGGAAAAAAACCTCATAGATGAACTGAGTACCAGTGACGACTATCTTTACAACCGCTCGCTCGAGCGCGACGTATTCGAAGTTCGCTACGTTCGTAAACATTCGCTAGTCGATAAGCTCGTCGGCCACGCTGCGAAGTTGTTTCGTCTGGCGTAATCTTGTGCTCGTAGATTGCATCACATCCAGCCCAACAGGGGGCAGTTGATTCACTATTAATTCAGTACCTTTTAGCGTGAAGAGCTGCGGCAAGCGCGACGGTTTGATAATGAATGTCCACGATATCTTCGATATTCGGTGCGTAACCGCCGGCCATGGCAATGGCCAATGGTGTATGGGACAAACGGCATTGATCGTTGACCATCTGATCGCGGTGTTTCAGTCCCTCTTTACTAAGATTCAAGCGCCCGAGACGATCATCCACGTACGGATCAGCGCCAGCCAGATAGATCACTAATTTTGGCCTCGAGGCAATAAAGGCTCGTTCAAGCCCGTCGCGAAAATTACGCAGATAGTCAGCATCACCTGTACCATCTGGAAGCGCGATATCAAGATCGCCCGCCGTTTTTTTCCGCGGATAGTTTCCTTCGGCGTGAATTGAGAACGTGTATAGGCTCGAAAACGGTTGGAGGATAGCAGCGGTTCCATCGCCTTGGTGGACATCCGCATCTACAATTAATACGCGCTCGACCTCGTGTTTCTGGGACATTACACGTGCAGCAACAGCCACGTCATTGAACACACAATAGCCTGCGCCGGCGTTCATTTTCGCGTGGTGCGTACCGCCGGCGAGGTTAACCGCCACGCCTTCGTTAAGCGCCGCGCGACAGGCGGCTAAGGTACCACCGGCCGATCGCCGGGCGCGCGCTACCAATTGATCTGACCATGGGAAGCCAAGTAGTCGTTGCTCCTCTACCGATAACCGACCCTGTAAAACACGATCGATGTAGTCCCTATGATGAGCGAATTCTAATTCTTCGAGCGAGATTGCAGGCGCTTCAAGGAAGTCAAGACTAAGCACCTGCACAGAACATAATTTTTCACGTAAACGCGCATATTTCTCAATCGGGAAGCGGCTCCCGGGAGCCATTTGTAGCGCAAATTGATCACAGTAAAACGCTTTCAACAATTAGGATCCGACATCGACTGCTCGCACTAGACGGACGACCAATTTCTTAATCCGCTATCGGCCGCGACCATACAACAACGTAAGGCATAGGCCTGCAAGATATTTATGGACACGAGTGCTGATAGTCGCCTAGCCGCCTCTACCGACCAAATGCGCGGCGAACTTCTTCGCCGATGATCTCGATCCCCGTGCGCACAGAATCAGCGTCTTGCGCGTAGGACAGGCGTAGACACTCCCGACAGTGGTCCCACTCACCATCGAGTCCAGGAAAAAAATAGCTCCCCGCTAATACAAGGACGTCACGTTGTTTTAAGCGTTCGTACAACTCGATATCGCTGATCGGTAGCCCCGGAAACCACACCCATAGAAATATTGCGCCTTCTGTCTTATGTAGATAATAATCAATCCCATCAAAGTACTGATCACACCATTCTTGAGCCTGTTCGGCCTTTGATTGATAAAACGGTTTGATATAGCTATCGCAGACGCCAATTATCTCGTCCGACTCAATAAGGTCGCGCACGAGACTCGCGCCCATCGCTCCATTGGCTAGCATCGTTATTGCGTTTACGCTCGTGATGTTTTGAATAATGTCCTCTGCTGCAATAACAATCCCGGTACGCAAACCCGGCAGACCAAGCTTCGACAAACTCATACATAGGATGACGTGCTCAGCAAAAACTGGGGTCACATCGCTGAAAATAATATTAGGGAACGGCAAGCCATAAGCATTATCAATAATTAATGGCGTATTGTGGCGGGCGGTCAAATCAAGCAATTGAGTCAACTCGTCGTCCGTCACCACATTACCTGTTGGATTCGTTGGCCGCGACACGCAGACCGCGGCCACCTCGCGACCCAGTTTTAGCGCATCAAAATCGATCCGATATTTAAAACGGTGCTCACCAAGGATCTCAACCGTTGGCCGTATCGACCGGATCATGTCCGGACCTAATCCAACATCGGCGTAGCCGATGTATTCGGGAGTCAGCGGTAACAGGATGTGACGATTTTCACCATTCGCTAAGGGTCCAGCCAGCATGTTGAAGATCATGAAAAAGCTGGCTTGACTCCCCGACGTGGTTGCGATGTTCGTCGGTTTCAGCGCCCACCCGAAACGACGATTCAACAGCTTAGCCAGTGCTTCGATAAATGGCTGATGCCCCTGGGGGCCGTCATAGTTTCCAATGAGGCCCTCGAACTTGCCCTGGTCAAGCGATTGCTGCATCCGCTCTCGGAAGATCGCAACGAGTTCCGGGACTGTTCCTGGATTGCCGCCACCAAGATTCATTATGGGACGGCCACTCGTCAAGACCTCACCCAGATCCTCCATCAACTGGCGGGTGCCGGTTTGTGCACGAAAGCGCTCGCCGAACTTTGAGTATCGGGTCATTTTTTTGCGCCTACCCTCAGCCTTTGCATCGTTCCCGTTTCGTGTATCACTAGCGCTCGGCACGCTTACGCCTGAACCGTCGCAAGGCGTAATGCATGGTCAGTTTCGGTGCCCAAACAGCGTCCTGTCGCGGCGCGCGCGGTCCCGCAACGGCGCCCGATTTGAAATTTCTCGCATTTACTACTACTATTTAATATAACTCATTAACTAACAAGTTTAAATAGCTGAAATATAATGATTTATTCTATAGCCCAAGCTCTAGCCCATGACCCGGCGATCGATGAACAGGCGCCTCATCCCGCGACGCGACCGCGACGCGCGCGACCACCGAAAGTCCTTCGCCTCACCATCGATGGACGCTTGCTCCTATACAAGTCGGTTGATGATTTCTCGTTTGCAATTGAATCTCGAACGAGCGTCCCGGCGGAGCGCTTCCATAGTTTACTAGCGCGTACGCCAGAGGAGTTGTGGACCGAAGCTGAAAGTATCAAATCCGTCGAAAAGAACCTAGTCGATATTCTCGAAGATGCACTGTGCGACGCCCGTGCCTGCGGTCCTGCTATTCAAGGCCTCGGACTGCAAATTTTCTCAAAAGACCACGATTGGCGCACTCTAATGCAGGCACTCAATGAGCAAGGCGACCAGTATGAGGGGTATAAGCGCCTAGCCTTGATCAAATATATGCAATACCTTGGCGCGCGCCAAGAGATCCTGAGATTGATATTTAAGATGAAGAGTACCGGCCGGCCGCCGAACAATGGTGTTGCGGATGCTAGCGCCGAGGAAATGGATATCGTTGAAACTGTTTTGTTTGACCTCAACGAATTAGGCGATAGCGAACCCACTGAACATCCTTTGCAGCGACTGCCGCAAGGCGAAGCGGTACGAGCTCACGCGCTGCCGGGCCACGCGATTGAGATCCGACTGGCGAAGTACACGTTTAATATCGTCAATGATGATGGATGGTCTCTGCGCGACCGCGACGGCCATTGCTACCCGTTGTCTGCGCGGCAGAATATCGTCGGGCGGGGCAGCGAAAACGACATTACCTTGGGTCGCGATTATCGAAATGTATCGCGCCGACATCTGATCATGGAGCCGATCGACGACCACGTAATCTTATTAACCGATATTTCGTCGCACGGTACCTTCGCACCACCGCTGCAGATCGAATATTGCGGCATCTAGGACCCGCTACCGGCACTACGAACTTGAATACTGGCCAGCGAATCAGTCCTCGCTGGACCCAGCAAGCGCGTCGGGATCGGCAGCCTCAGCTTGAAGCGTCAATTTTAGCGTCAACAATTCTATCGCCATATCCGGTACCTCTTGGTGACGCGTGGATTCGCCGGATGCTAGCCAACTGTTGACTGTTTGTCGGTCAACTAAGACCAGTTCCACGAGATCTTGCCGATCTAAATTATGGTCGAACATAATATCGATTAGTTTTTCGCGATTATTCATCTTATTGGCCCGCCTGTTGCAATTCGGCCTATTTCTATTCGAGTTTAACGCGGGATGTAGGCCTATCTCATCTGACCCAATCGCCCGTTTACTCGCCTATATTGTAGTTCGTACGGTCTAAGTCCGCCCGCTAGAGGGAAACGAGATCGTCGTGCGGCCCTACTCCGTGAACAAACGGATCGGCCAGCTCGCCTACAATTGTTCCGCCTCAAGCGAAACCAAGATTTGACGCGCTCGTAGTTCTATTAGTCGCCGGATTTGGCGAATAATCGACGCGAAACCGTGCTCCCTTTGAAAATGCTCCGCGACCTTTGCCGCGCTATGTGGTGTGAGCGCCGCAAGCTCCCGCACTAATGACAGAACATATGCGCTCTTGATGCCCGCCTCGTCCGCCAATTCACGCCAGCGCGCCGGAATGATCCAATCGGGCCTATCTTCCGCACCGATAGACATCGCTAAGCGACCGTTCAGCGCCGGATAGACGTGGGTCGACATCAACCCGTACAACGGGCTCAAACGGGGCCCATCCGGCAAATGCCGCATCGTCAATTGTTTTGCGTGGCCACCACCATTTCCAATCAAATAGCAAAACACCAGCCACCTCAGAAACACACGAATATCTGCGGCCGGCATAACGCTGTAGCGTTTGATGCACTCAATGCAATCGCGCGTGCCGAGTCCGCCCTCGCGTTGGAATTTTTGCTCCGGCGGAACACCCATTAATTGGGCAAAATCTTCCATGTGGATTGCCGCCCACGCACCATCGATATAGTGGCGATCCATACGTTCTAACAGCAACAAGGTTGCAGGGCCGTGGCGTACCGTCGCATTAACGGTCGGTAGCCCCAATTCGCGCGCGAGTTCTAGGCAAAATCCTTCGTTCATTACAGATTCTCGCAATCCGGGCTTAGCGGGCTTGGCGATATGGGAACTCAGAGTATTACCAAGGGTGAGCGCAATCTGGCCAGACACGACTCGAACTGGAATTTTGTGATGCTCCCCAGGCAGCGTAAATCGCGCACCTTCTACCTCAAGAAGCAGCGGATGGGAGGGCAGTGCGGCAACGACGTTCCTCAACTCAGGTTCGGTCAGCGGCCGTACAGCGCTCTCGCCAAGCCACGGCTCACCAGGCCCAACTAAGACCAAGGCGCCAGGACAGTCCCCCGCTATCGCGCCCAGTAGTCCAAAATCATTACCTTCCGATACGCCGATCTTGCGGGCTAACTGGCGGCGAATATCTCCGTCGGGCAACAAATTTCGAAATAGCGCGGTCAGATCGTCACCGCGATAGGGCTGCTCGCGGGGCGGGAAATTCAGGGACAGTACTTTTTGACCTGGATTGTGCCGTTGTAGTGCCGGGCTATAGACAAACGCCCACCCGCCTCCGATTTCCTCGACCAGATGGCCAATGAATTCACCGCCATGGCGTACCTCCAGTTCAGTGGCCATCCGGACTTAAAAATGCATTCCATGATTTTGGTTCAGCGTGCACGTGTAATCCGACAATCGTTGCAACACGCAGCGCCCGGCCGAGTTCCAGGGTCGTTTTACCATTCTCAAGTTCAGAAACAAACCTCGTCCCAACTCCAGCCAGGGCCGCTACTTCGGCTTGGTTTAGCCCGTGCTTTCGGCGTTGACGCCGAATTTGTCGGCCAAAGGTTGATAGATTCATTTTTATTCCCTAACGGGTAGAAATAATAGAATATTGACTAATAATCTTATTATTATCTAGATAGGTAATAAATTCACTTAAATTAAATTTTAATTAGTAATTATTACCTAACACGCATATATTTTTTCTAACGTTATGATTTATGATTTCCGCACCGTCGAATGATCTCTTAAGAAGCGATTGCTTGAACGACCACGCGCGCTCACTGTACGAGCCGATGGCATTCGGAAATGTCGCATTGGACCTAAATTACGCGCACGGTAAGCGTGCCGCGTGGGGAATTGCCTGACTTTAAGGGAAGAATGAGCGCATAATCTAGATGAAAGATTACCTTTACCCAGTAACTAGTTATAAAATATATATAATTTAGATCAATTTAACGAAATATCTGAACTCATTTATTGCTTAGTTTTTGCCCAATAATGAGCCATCTTCCAATCCGTTCACCGGTACGACGAAGGTTTCGTCGGCTGCCTTCAATTGCACTGGCTAAATCCATTGGCTGGACAGTGGCACTGTCCAGTGCGTCAATGCCTTGTTCAAAAACCTTGTTCGCGTTGTCCGCAAGCGCGCCGCCAACCGCGACCACTGGCACACTTAGATGACCAGCGATTTGCGCGACGCCAGCCGCTGTTTTACCAAAATTGGTTTGGGAGTCGACTCGACCTTCGCCGGTGATAACCAGATCCGCCAGGTCAATTTGGTGCCTCAGACCCACTAGCTCGGCAACTAATTCAGCGCCCTCACGTAGCCTCCCATCCGCAAACGCGACGAGGCCCGCCCCTAGGCCGCCTGCTGCCCCTGCGCCGGTCAGCGACAAGAGACTGACCCCTAGCTCACGCTCAAGCAGCTTCCCGATATGTCGCAGATTCCGATCTAGTTGCTTTACCTGTGCCTCGGAGGCCCCCTTTTGTGGCCCGTAAGTAGCTGAGGCCCCGTATTTTCCGACTAAGCTGTTGCGTACGTCATAGGCAATCAGAATCTCAGACTCAGCCAATGCGGGTAACCGAGCTTCCCAATCGACCCGATGGACCCTGCTCAGCGATCCGCCAGTTGCACCATCAGTGAGCGCAACCCCGGCCTTATCAAAAAATCGGATCCCGAGCGCTTGCGCCATGCCGACACCACAATCGTTGGTCGCCGACCCACCGAGACCAACGATGATCCGTCGCGCACCTCGTTTAAGCGCAGCACCGATCAATTCGCCAGTGCCGAAACTGGTTGTCTTGAGTGGATTTCGACGGTTGGCCGGAACGAGATGCAGTCCAGATGCCGCCGCCATTTCGACTACCGCCGTATTGCCATCCTCAAGCAGGCCATAGGCAGCTCGTAGCGGCTCACCAAGAGGGCCCATAACCGTTTTCCGGATTCGTCGGCCACCGAGTGCAAACATCAGTGCATCAAGCATGCCATCGCCGCCGTCTGCCATCGGCAACTTAATGCACTCGACATCGGGCAGAACCATGCGTAGCCCTTGCTCTATCGCCGTCGCCACATCGATTGCGCGCAAGCCCTCTTTAAATGAATCTGGCGCCAGCAGAATTTTCATTGGCGTTACCTCGATTGAACGTGTGCATTGATACCATGGTAATCAAGCAAGCGAAAACCACACGGCGCGGTTTAAGCAACGCCTAATGCCGCAATGTCGGGTTTATTTAGAACAAACGCGGATCACGAGCACCAGAGCAGCTACAAGCGCGGCGGGGAACCAATGGCTCCCGACAGCACCATCGATTAATTGTTGAGTCGACGATACTATGGCGCCTTAGCGCTTACCCGTGCACGCCACCGGGGAGTAGAAGTGCATAATTTTGTAATTGATAGAACTTATTTAAAGTGAGTTAACTTTTTCTGGTTCGCGAACTTTTCGAAACACAAATTCGTTGCAACCAATTCCGCCTGCGCAAGTACGTAATCGAATAACGCGACAACAACGCCAGGTTTTCTCGCCGCGCGACTAAAAGAACCCACTCCCGAAACCGACGTCGATAAAGCACGTTCCTGCTAAATCGTCTAGCCGAGAATTTGCTGTAGCGACCGCTCGGCAAGTGTGATCCGTCGATCATCGATAGCGCTCAAAAATTGCTGCCAGTTCGCCACGAATGCAAATCGTTTACCGGTTGCTACTTGTTGGTGATGTTTGGTCTCGATTACTTGCTGAGGACAGGCGAAGGCCACTGAAATAATGGCCATGTTAACTGTAGAATCGGTCGCTGGACGCAACGCCGATGACGGTCGTCCTCCGCGCTATCAGCATTTTGTCGATCAAGGACGCGCGGAGATCCGCCGAGATCTATTCGCCCGTTGCGCAATCAGTGCGGTACGGATACGACACTCGAGGTCGCTTGCACATTCCTTTAACATTTTGATCTCATTGCCGAGGCACACGGCAATAGGCTCGCCTTCGAAGTAGGCTATTCGATTATTAGTCCCGGACGGTATTCGCAATCCAGGAACCACGATACCTACAAGATTCATCGGGTCTGATGCCGCAACGACGACGATTTCAGAACCAGGCACTTGCTTATTCATTTTGCGCAGTGCAGTTATCGCTTCGGGAAGCGCGAACTGTTCACCAGAGAAGCCTGCAACGAAGCGTCCACCACGAACATCACCGCGAGCCTCCATACGCCGCAGGGCCCACAATAAGTAGCGCCACGGCGGCAAAGCCGTCTCGCGTTCCAGCACTCGTTTGAATACAACCCCATAGCGCTTCAGCAATGTACGCGCTACCAATTCGATCTCATCACTGTCGCTGTCAAGCGATGCACCGACGTTGATATTTTCCCGTGGAATTAGATCCCAACGTCCCGTTGCATCGAGCGCAGCGGTACTTAGTCCGCGACGACGACTCCCATTCAGAGGCCGTCGGCGGCTCGCTGGCATCAACAGCACACGTAAGCCAGAAAAGCTATCTGATGTAACGTAACCGGCGGCAGCAAGCTCGCCTAATGCTTGTTCACATTGTGATTTCAACACACCACAACGCTCAACAATGTCGTCGAAAAATGCGGCACCGCGATCTTCAAGCGTTCGAATAATCATGTTCGCGACCCCGCCGATTGCAGCATCACCTTGTTTGGCGCCTACTTCAACCATGGCTAACCAGCTTTTGAGATCGGCGCGCGGGACAAGCGCGATCGGTGTAGTTTTTAATGGCCCGTTTGTATTACTCGAAACGCTGCGTTTCGCATTAAGCCGCAACCACACTGCGCGGCCGCCGGCATGTAATTGGTCCAGATACTCCGGGCGATAATCACGAATTCGCCCCGGTAGCATGTCACGTTCCCATGCGCTCGCCGCCGCTTCAAAACCTGCAAGCTGCTCGATGACTGCCGCGGCAGCTTGCGGTCCTTCTAACCTTACGCTCGATGCCAAGTACTGCCATTCAAACAAGAAACGGAGATAAACGGCTGCCGGAACCGCTTCAATCTCGGCACGCAGGCGCCGCATGGTGTAGCGATGGATACGCGCGAGTATGCGTCGATCACACCATTCGTCTATGGCGACTCCTGGCGCATAGCGTCCGCGGAGTACTACACCTTTATGTTCAAGTGTAGACAGCGCCGCCACCACCTCGTTCGAAGTTAGTCCGAGGCTCTCCGCTATTTGGTTTGAGGTTAGCGGACCACTACAATCGAGGCGCGCACGAATTAATGCGATAACTGCCTCGTCCTCAGCCAATCTCGGGAAAAGTTCGACCATACCGTCATTTAATTTGGGCGTTACAAGCGCATCGGGCCACAACGCTTGCAATTGGGCATAACGCTCACTGGCGACGATAAGCGACGGTAACGCTTGGTCGCGGTCGAGGCGAATAGCGCGTCCTTCGCTTTGCAATTCGTCAAACCAATTCTTCCAGGTGTTCGCACCAAGTTGGTCAGCCTCGTCCGTACTGACCGCACCCATTAACATCAGCGCTTCGTGAAATTCATCGAGATTGCCGGCAACCGGCAATACCTCGTTGACGACCCGCTCAATTGCAGCAACGTCGAGTGCGCCAAGATCTGTCGCGGTGTCGGGGTCTAACCATCTTCGGCTTTGTACGGCCTGTGTCCGCCGTTCTTCAAGTGGTGCGTCATCGAGGAAGGCGTACGGGTTCGCATTCAGAATTTCGTGCGCAAAGGGCGACGGTTCGGTTAAATCACGTTGAACAAGTTGCTTTTTGCCACCAGCGATTTCAACTAACAGTTTTTCAAGCCGATCAATATCCATCGCCTCGGTAAGGCAATCACTGAGCGCCTGCTCCACCAACGGGTGGTCCGGGATATCCCGTCGACCGTGCAAGTTTTCAGCGCAAGCAAGCTGATCTGGAAACAATAGTGCGGCCAGATCCTCCGAGTTCATTCGTTGTAGCCGCGGTGGTACCTTCTTACCAGCACGAAACCGAGGCAGGGCCAACGCGCAACCGGCCACCCAACGCCACCGGATCGTAAACATCGGCACGTCGAGGACCGCCTGAGTCAACACATCACGAACAGAATCTGGATGTAGATAACGCCAGACTTCCTCCAGCGGAAAACTATGCACCGCGCCAAGCGATATAACGATAGCGTCTTCAATTGCGGCGGCTTGCAGCTCAAAATTAAAGGTGCGGCAGAATCGTTTACGCAACGCCAATCCCCAAGCACGGTTGACCGCAGAGCCAAAGGGCGAGTGGATCACAAGTTGCATACCGCCCGACTCATCGAAGAAACGCTCCATTACCAGCACGTTTTGCGTCGGCATTGCACCAAGCGCGCGTAATCCACTCATTAAATAATCATAGAGTTGATTAGCAGCGTTCTCGCCAACCCCAATATCGTTCGCTAGCCAAGGAATAATCGATGCTCGAGGATCATCGCTGTCGCGCTCGGCGATTTCGCGAAACGTGTCGCGGATCCGTGACACCGCGAACGAAAGCTCGGCGCTACGTGCTGGAGCTTCTCCGAGCCAAAAAGGCATATTTGGCGGTTCGCCGGCGGCATCGGCCACGCGCAAAGCCGCGGGATCGACTTTGAGAACGCGCCATGAGGTATTTCCCAGTTGGAATACGTTGCCTGGGAGGCTTTCAATCGCAAAGTCTTCGTTGACGGTACCGACGAATTGTCCACTTGGCTCAACGATGACGTCGTAGTCGGCGTTGTCTGGGATTGCCCCACCACAAGTCACCGCGGTTAAGCGTGCACCACGGCGGCCGCGTACAACACCGTTAACAGCATCCCAGTGTAGGTAAGCACTACGCCGCCCCCGTGCGAAACTATAGCCGTCGGCTAGCATTTGGATGACCTGATCGAATTTAGCCCGCGCTAGATCGCGAAAACCGTAGGCCTTGGTACACAAGGCATATAATTCGTCGACGCGCCATTCACGACTCGCGACCTCGGCAACGATTTGTTGCGCGAGGACGTCCAACGGTGCGATGCGGATCTCGATCTGGTCGAGTTCGCCGCGACGCGTCATGTCAAGTAGCGCCGCGCATTCGATCAACTGGTCTCGCGTCTGTGGAAATAATCGTCCTTTTGCGACTCCGCCTAGCGAGTGTCCCGATCTACCGACTCGCTGTAGAAACATTGCAAGCGATCGGGTTGATCCTAACTGGCAAACAAGGTCTACATCTCCGATATCGATGCCAAGCTCAAGCGAGGCAGTCGCGACAAGAGCCTTAAGATCGCCGTTTTTCAGACGCTGCTCAGCATCGAGTCGTCGTTCCTTAGCCATACTCCCGTGATGAGACGTGACAAATTCTTCACCGACGCGCTCACTAAGCGCACGAGCGACACGCTCAGCCAGACGCCGTGTATTGACGAAGACGAGCGTCGTCTTGTGCTGCCTGATCAACTCTGCGATCCGGTCATAGTTCTCTGCCGCCGCATCACCGGATATCACCGCCTCCAAGGGTGCACCAGGTAGCTCCAAGGCAAGGTCCCGATCGCGCACGTGCCCCTCGTCAACAATTGTGCAATCTGGGTCGCCATTAACATCGAGCTTGCTGGTCCCGAGTAAAAAGCGCGCGATTTCATGGATCGGCCTCTGCGTCGCCGATAGGCCGACTCGCAGCACCGGGCTGGAGTTTAAGGCGTCCAATCGCTCTAGGCTGAGGCTCAGATGCGCCCCGCGTTTATTGCCGGCAAGCGCGTGAATTTCATCAACGATAACGGTACGTACGGTACCAAGCATTTCGCGTCCACTTTCACTAGTGAGCAATATGTAAAGTGATTCTGGAGTTGTTACCAAGATATGCGGCGGCCGCCGCCGCATCGCAGCCCGCGCAACTTGCGGCGTATCGCCGGTTCGAACCGCCGCGCGAACTGGCGTGTAGTCAATCCCGCTTGCGTCCAAATCTGCGTGCATCATCTGCAGCGGAATATTTAAGTTCCGTTCAATATCATTACTTAAGGCCTTGAGCGGGGATACGTAGAGTACCGCGGTCGAATCATCAAGCGTGCCGTCGACCGAATGACGCACGAGATCATCAATCGCGGTGAGGAACGCCGCCAGCGTTTTACCGGACCCGGTGGGAGCTGCTACTAGGGTGTGTTGTCCGGCCTGAATCGCGGGCCATGCCCGCTGCTGACACGGTGTCGGTGCATCGAACGCCTGCCCCAACCATCTCTCTACTACTGGATGAAAATGAGCGGCGGCCATAAGCTATGAGATTAACGTTTTCAGTCGCAAAACGCTACGCTAGTGCACCGCGCACAGCTTGCGGGTGTGTTGCAACAATGTCGAAAGCCAACTAGCAGGAAGAATTTCAATGCGCAACGAACAAATGTTCGAATTTCGACCGATCGGGATCGTCGAGACGAGCGTCGCCGACGGCGACGTTGCCCGCCAACGCCGTACGATGGTTTCTGAAATTCACGTTTTCGAAGAATTCGCAGACGGATTGATGGGTATCGAATCGTATTCGCACATAATCGTAATGTTTTGGATGCATCGTGTAGAACGTTCGTCAAATCAAACCGTCTATCCACGCGGCGACACAAACCTACCGCTAACCGGTGTCCTCGCGTCACGTGGGCGCGGGCATCCGAATCCAATTGGACTCGCAGTCGCTGAACTAATCAAACGTGACGCACACCGGTTGACGGTACGTCGGATGGACGCATATCACGGCACCCCAATCATCGATATCAAGCCGTATGATCGATACGATGTCGTCACTGATATCAAGGTCCCCCAATGGTTCGACGAGCGCACCGCGGCCCGTACCGCAGACACGAAAGCTAGCGGTTAATTACTATCTCGGGTAGAGTATTGGCGCCATCTAGTCTTTGGTGATATGTATCGCTAATGCATTCCAGCACCCAATCATTACTCATCCAGCTAATATTCGTTTTCGCTTTATTGTCATCTGCGGCAGCTCCCGCACAACCCACCAATGGGGACGCCTTCGGAAACTGGTTAGTGAACTGTGAAACCGATGCAGAAAATGGTCGTCAAGGTTGCTTCCTGATCCAAAATTTAGTGTTACGCGAAGGCGGCCAGCGCGTGCTACAAATCGCAGTTGGATATGTTGCCGAAGCCCCAGAGCCGATCGCACTTATCAGTTTGCCACTTGGTATCTCGCTACCGCCAGGGACAACTTTGAAGGTAGACGATCTCGAACCGACGCGTATCGCAGTAGAGCGATGCGAGCCCAACGGTTGTAGAGCCGGCGTTAAACTTGGCGCAGAACTCCTGCAGAAGTTGATCCGTGGCGAGCAGCTCTCGATCACATTCTACGATGCGAAGCGACAACCGATAGACGTTCCGTTGTCCTTGAAAGGCATTGAGGAAGGGTTAGCGGCATTGGCTCACGATAAACCGCCAACCTCCACGCCATGACCCCGGGGCTCTCGAAAAGCTAAGGGCCACCGCTCTGCTGCCGGGCGATATCCAGCAATACGCGATCGTCAATATCGAGTGCTAATCGTCGAGCTTCGTTCGCATTTAGCTCGATAACGTAGCGCACCGGGACGATCGAGGTGACGGTCTCTAATGAGTGCGGTTTCAGGTTTTCCTCAATCTGAACTACCCTTCCCGACTCGGTTACGAACAACATGTCAAGCGGGATAAAAGTGTTCTTCATCCACATATTAACGATCCGAGAACGTCCAAAGTCGAAAATCATGCCGTTATGACGCGCTAACGATTTACGCCACATCAATCCTTCTTTCAGTGCAACAGGATCGCGCGCCATTTCAAGCTCTAACCGAACCGTGACAGCGTCGTCACGCAATATGATGACCTCGTCGGCCGTCGCGATTTGCGCACCCGTCACCATCCCTACGAGCAATGTGATGCACAAGGATATTCGGTACACAATACGTGCTCGTCCAGAACTTCTATAAGTACTGCTAGCTCTCATCGGTGACCTACAGCCCAAGAATTCAAACGAAACCAGAACGCGGGATAACGCAGGGCCATTCCGTTGACACATACAACGCTATGGCAACGACGCAATCGATTCTACTCGCAATTATTTTCCAAGGCGCTACGTATTAGTGCCAGAAATATTCCAAACAACGGCCAGTGGCCGCTACAATTCATAAAGATTAACATAACGGCCACGCAGCCCAGGGAGTAAAAAGAGGATGACAGTTGTCTCTCGAAATACGATTTCGCTATTACATAGGTTCCCTGTAGCGGCCTTGCTTGTCCTCATCCCGACGCTGCTCATCGCCGAAGATGTGCCGCGCCAACAAGTACAGAAGGAAATCACGGTCAATGCCCCTGCCGCTATGGTGTGGGACCTGGTTTCTGATTTCTGTGCAATTGCTGAATGGCACCCTGCCGTCGTTAATTGCGATGGTCGCGGCGGCAACACACCAGGAGCAACCCGCGTGTTGACCATTGGAGGCAACGGCGGACCGGAAATCCACGAAGAATTGCAACGTTTTGAGTTTGACCAAATGAGCTACCAATATGCGATCACTAAGACCGATAACAGCGTTGTGCCGGTTAGTAATTATTCAGCAATCTTTACAGTGATCGATAACGGTGACGATACAACCAACGTTGTCTGGCGTGGCGAGTTTCAAACTGCACACCAAGATAAGGACCCGCCAACCGATTTTAATGATGAGGCGGCGCTACAATCGGTTACCGGCATATACGAGTCCGGTCTTGAGGGCATCAAGGATTTAATCGAATAATAGAATCGTGAGAAGAGGTCGCTTTGCGCTGATCAGAGTGGGCCTTATGTTTGCGTTCGCCAGCATAATCGCGGCTCCGCGCGCTGCGCCCTTTGCATTCGTCACCAACCATACTACAGATAGCGTTAGCGTATTGGACGTCCCAAGCCGCGCCATTCTAACAACGATGGCAGTTGGCACGACCCCGGCCGGCGTAGCAATCGGCCGACATCGACGCTACGTCTACTTCGCAAATACCGAAAGCAGCAATATTTCTGTTTTTGACACTAGGCGACTTGAAGTTACGGCCACTATAGCAGCGGGTCAGCGCCCATTCGGCATCGTAGCAGACCCCAAACGTGATCGAATCTACGTCGCAGACCAGGATGGGCGCACCGTAATGTCGATCGACATCGATTCGGGAAAACGTACATCCAAACTAATCGTTGGCACGTCACCTACCGGTCTAGCGATTAATTCTAAAGCGACCCGATTGCTTGTCACGAATCATGGAGACAACAATGTCATGTTGTTCGCCATTCCTATGCAACGATTACTGACAACGATCCCCGTTGGCAAGGGACCCGTTGGAGTTACGATATCGGCCGACGGTTCTCTCGGTTTCGTTGCGAATCTGCACAGCAACGACGTTACTGTAATCAATATCTCCCTTGGCCGTGAGATATTTAGAATACCGGTCGGCAACGCACCCTACGCCATTGCTCACGACCCAGTACTAAATTACTTATTTGTAACGAACCGTGACGATAATACGGTGTCGATACTCGATCTAAAAAAGCGTCGCGAGCTAACACAGGTTGCCGTCGGGCATGGGCCTCAAGGTATCGATTTCATCGACTCGCATCGGCAACTCTACGTCATCAATTCGCTAAGTGGCAGCATAAGTGTCATTGACGCCGACTCGCAGGAAATTGTGGGGCTGATCCGAACGGGGGATGGCACCCGTGCCTTCGGGCGATTCGTCCTACAATAATCTTCGAAATATCCCGCGAACGTCAGGAAACGGGATCTCCGCCACGCCCTGCTCTAATTCATTTCTCAAGTGATACTGAAGTTCACTTTTTGCGATCCGAGCGAAGTTCGGGTTCGACTGGAGCGTACGACTCAGTTGCGCTAGCAATTTCGTCCCCAAACGTCTGCATTAATCTATGCGTAGCAAATTGAGATAGAAAGCAATACGCTGTAAAGTAATATAGGCCTAAACCAATATCCGCTTCGCTGAATTCATCTCCGCTTGCGGCAAAGTACGCAACCAAAACCGCCACTACAAATACATCGGCCATCGACCACTTCCCGATGGCTTTTATAAAATTAAGACCATGCATGTGCCAGCGAGGCCATCGCCGTTGGACTACAAGAATAGCGATGATGATTTTGATCAACGGCGTAATGACGCTAAAGCCGGCTATCAGCAATGCAATAAAATAATTGTTCGCCTTTGCTAAGCTTCCGATTGTCGTGATCACACTCTTTGCCTCGAACTTCAGTACAACTTCCCCAACCACGGGCAGGCTGGTGTACGCTTTGAGGATCAATATCGGTGCCAGTAAGCCTACGACAAGACATATAACACCAATTCCAAGTAAGTCGGATGTGACTTGTAGCTTGGATGAACTATCGTCCCGTGGGGCTCGCATATAACGAAGGGATAAATAAATTAGACCGATTATTGCAAAGGCGAGGCTGCACCGTTCCGCCAGCACTTGTCGACGCGCGGCCTCTAGATACAAATCAGACACTCTACTTTTTGTTTCGCTCGCGCCCGAATAAAGCGAAAACGTTAGCGTTTCAACAATGGATTTCCAAGCCAGGTCAGTTGCGTGATCCATGTCGAGCTGAGCACTCGCTATTCTCGTTAGTCGCGTTGCGTCTACCGAATACGAGATAGCAAAAATTGCCAGGGCGATCGCGATGGGATAGTAGACTAGGCGCATCACAATAACCTAGCGCACCGTCGGCCCCTTATCTAGCACGCGAAGCTAATGCGCTTTACCTTGAAGTACGCTAACCGCGTCGGCCTGCAAGAAGTCATTGACGGCATCGTGATGTAGGGGTTGCGAGAACCAAAACCCCTGGGCCTCAGGACATTTCATCGCACGCAGTCGACTCACCTGCTCTTGGGTCTCAACGCCTTCCGCAATCACCTTCATACCCAGGGTCGACCCAAGCTTAATAATTGCTTCGACGATGGCACTGCTGTCGACCTTCTCGCTCATCGTTGAGACAAACGAGCGATCAATTTTCAATGAGTCGTATTTGAATCGTTGCAGATAGCTCAATGATGAATAGCCCGTGCCAAAGTCATCGATATGCAGCTCGACCCCAATGTCTCGAAGATCAGATAGTGCATTCAGTACGAGATCTTCATGGTCCATGACGACCCGTTCGGTAATTTCCAAACGGAAACTATTGCGCGGTATGTTGCAATCCTCGAGCAAGGCCGCTAGGCGTTTCGCCATATCGTCGGTAAAAAACAGCTTGCCGGAGACATTGACGCTCATCGCCAGGGGCGGATCCAGAGGAAATAAGCGTTGCCATGTTGCTAGCTGATGGCATGCCCGTTCGATTACCCACCAGCCGATCGGTATGACTAGGGTAGTCTCTTCAACGAGTCCAATAAAATCATCCGGCATAATTAACCCGCGCGATGGGTGTTGCCAGCGTAGCAATGCCTCAAAACCCTGAATGCGTTCTGAATCCATTGCGATGATCGGTTGATAAAAGATATCGAATTCCCCACGTTCGAGCGCACGCCGCAAGTCCGTTTCCATGCGATGCTGCAACATCGCCTGGTCATGCATCGAGGTGTCGAATACCGCATAAGTCGCGTGCCCGGAATTTTTCGCTCGATACATGGCGATATCTGCGTCACGGACTATTTCATCTGAGGTTCGATAAAGTTCGGAACATATTGCAATGCCGATGCTTGCCGAGGTGTACACCGAATGGGTTTCGATTTCCACCTCCTCAGCCAAGGCTTCTTGCAGTCGCTCCACGACATAGATCGCGTCGGTTGGACCGTCGATGTCGTTAAGAACGATCCCAAACTCATCGCCCCCTAAACGAGCCAGCGTATCGCCTGGTCGCAAGCAACTATTCAAACGCCCTGCTATTTGTGCCAGTAGTTCATCGCCGACGGCATGGCCGAGGCTGTCGTTGATATGTTTAAACCGATCGAGATCGAAAAAAAGCACGGCAAACAAACGACCTGAGTCGCGCCGAAAGCGCCTAAGCGCCAGCTCTAGCCGATCGATAAATAAATTACGATTCGGCAATCCAGTCAGCGCGTCGTGCATCGCATCGTGCAACAGACGGGCTTCGGTTTGTTTGCGCCTCGTAATGTCCGTCATCGACCCAGCAATACGCAGCGGTTGCCCACCATCGTCACGGACCGCCAATCCACGGCTAAGCACCCAACGGACCTCGTCACCGCGCGCGATGACACGATACTCACACTCAAAATGGCTAGAGTCATCCTCTAAGTGATGATTCAAGGCCTCGTCAAATAGTTCCCTGTCGCGCGTATCAATACGCTCAAACCATTCTTCGATGCGGTCCGCAATCTCTCTTTCCGAGTACCCAAGGATAGCCTTCCAGCGAGCCGAAAAATGCACGCGATTGTCGGTCAAACTCCAATCCCAAATACCATCATTGGCACCCGAGACGGCCAGTGAATATCGTTGCTCACTCTCCCTTAAGGCTTCCTCCGTTTGTCCGCGTTCGATCGCGTAACGGATCGCCCGACCCAATGTCGGCCCATCCACTTCCCGCTTAATCAAATAGTCCTGCGCACCTTCGCGCATCGCCTTGGTGCCGAGTTCGTCACTGTTTTGATTGGTCAATACGACGACTGGTGTATGCGGCACGGCTTTGTGCATTCGTTGGCAAACTTCGATTCCGGCGCAGTCGGGCAAATTTAAATCGAGCAAGATGACATCGTAATGTTGCTCAATGGCGCGCTGCACGCCGGCGCCAAGCCGGTCGCAATGGTCGACAGAAAATCGCCAACCACTAACCCGCTTTAAATGCTTCATCACGAGTTTTGCTTCGGATTCAATATCTTCGACTAGCAAAACTTTGCAATTTTTCATCTAGATCATCCGACTGCTTCGTTTGCGCCCCCGCTGGCGTTCAACGTTCGCACGCTGGCACCACGGAATTCGAGTATAAAGCATGAACCTCGTCCTGGGGTTGATTCGACATTAATGTCACCACCGTGCGCGCGAACGATTCGACGGCATATCGCCAACCCGGCTCCCACGCCTGGATAGGCGGCTTCTCCATGCAGTCTGTGAAACATGTCAAAAATGTGGTCGCGATCGGCCGGTTCGATACCAATACCGTTGTCTTCGAAGCGAATTCGAAGATATTCTCCTGTCTCGACGGCGCTGATCCGAATTCGCGGAATGCGGGTACCGCGAAATTTGATCGCATTGTTGATTAGATTTTGAAATACCTGGGTCATCTGCGCTCGCGCGATCGCTAAGGCCGGCAACGGTTGATGCTCAATGGTCGCCCCGGATTCATCTATTTGGCTGCGCAGATTCGCGATTGCTTCTTCAAGCACGACATCAAGGCTGACAATTTCACGCTGTCCGTCCGGTGCGTCCAAGACCGAGAATTCGAGGATACCGTCAAGCATTTGCTGCATACGCCTGGTCAGCCCATCAACGTCATCGATCGCGGCGCGGATATCTTCCGATTCTGACTGCAAAGCTTGTTTCAACATTCCGGCGTGACTGGCAAGCGAGTTGAGCGGAGCTTGCAGGTCATGGGACAGCGCAAAGGCAATCTGTTCTACATCGTTGTGGGCATCTCCAGTTGCGACCTCTGCCGAACGTGAGATGGCTAAACCTGAAATATCCGTCATGCTGCCGGCCCAGAGTTTGCGTCCAGCCGGCTCCGAACCGAGCATCCGTAACGTGATTGCCATAACTGGTTTATCCGAGCGTGAACAGCGGAATCGACCGACAAACTCCCACGCACGCGGCGGTCTTGCCATGCGCTCGTGCCATTCCTCACGCTTATCTGCATCCAACCAGAACTGCGCAAACGGTTGCCCGACTAGGCCGAATCGCGGTTGCTCTACCAAACGTTCGAATTCCTCGCTCACCATCAGCAGATTTCCATCGTCCGATATCAGACAGGTCGCACCCGGAAAAACTGAAGAAAATAAGGTCCCGCTGTCGACTGGCAAACGTTCCTTTAGCTCTGCGAACCAACGCAATCGCTCGAATAAAGACTTAGGTAACTCCAAGAAACCAGAGCTGGTCTTGGCAAAACGGCCGTCGATGCCGCGGCCGACACAATCGCGCAGCGACGGCAGGGATCCTTCGCCACTGAATAACCAGCACAGACAAGCTGGATACCGCTTCCGGATATCCAGCATGATTGAAATGACCTCGCCCAGGCGAGCCACCGGATCAGCGACGAGCGCGTCTACCGGGCCGGCGCTAATATGGTGGGCAACCTCGACTGCCGATGAGGCATCGAGTACCTCGGCGTTTGGCAACGCGCTGCGCAACGCTAGGCCGAGCAGTGCCCGATCGTGCTTGTCGCCATCAAACAATATTATTCTATATTTATAATTCAATGACTTAGCGACAAAATTGCGATTCACTAATGCGTTCTGGGGAGCATATGACATGCTCGTCGAATACTCAATTAAAAGATTGTCACATACCCCATATGAAGTACTCTCGTTGACCAAATCGCACCAAATCGTCGATTTGCCAGAAGCCGAGGACAAGGCCCGATCTTCGCCCGAGACCACACCCCCACGACAACTCAAACGGCGCTTTGACGACTCGTTTATAATCACCGGCTCGACTGATATCGACTCGTCCATAATTGAAGAGGTGAACTAGTGGCCGCACAGATGGAAAACCCGGTAAGTGGAAGCAAAATTACAATCAAAAATGGTCAGCTCCAGGTCCCCGACAACCCAATCATTCCGTTTATCGAAGGCGACGGGATCGGTCCAGATGTGTGGAAGGCGAGCTCACGGGTTCTCGATGCGGCTGTAGCCAAGGCCTATGGTGGGCAGCGGGTTATCAATTGGCTGGAAGTCTACGCCGGTGAAAAAGCCAACGAATTAACCGGGTCATGGTTACCCGATGCGACGCTCGACGCCTGTCGAGAGTACCTAGTTGCGATCAAAGGTCCTCTCACGACACCAATCGGCGGTGGCATTCGCTCGCTCAACGTCGCACTCAGACAAATACTCGATCTTTACGTGTGCTTACGACCCGTCCGGTGGTTTAAAGGAGTGCCGTCGCCGGTAAAACACCCGGAGCTTGTCGATATGGCAATCTTCAGAGAGAACACTGAAGACATCTATTGTGGCATCGAGTTCGAACAGGGCACCGAAGAGAACGCCCGATTCTTAAAGGTCTTCGAGGAGAACTTTCCAGATCTTTTTAAGAAAATCCGTTTTCCCGACACTTCCGGCATCGGCATTAAACCAATCTCACAAGAAGGGACGGCACGGTTGGCGCGCGGCGCGATTCGCTATGCAATTGCCAATGGCCGTAAGAGCGTTACCGTTGTGCACAAAGGCAACATCATGAAATTCACCGAAGGTGCATTTCGTAATTGGGCATACGAACTAGCAGAAACAGAATTCCCAGATCAAACCTACACTTGGGATCAATGGGAGCGCACACGCGCGGAAAAAGGCAATCAAGCGGCCAACGATGAGCAACAAGCGGCGCTCGATAGCGGTAAAATCTTGATCAAAGACGCGATAGCAGACATCACCCTGCAACAGGTGCTAACGCGCCCCAACGAGTTCGATGTCATTGCGACGATGAATCTAAACGGTGATTACCTATCCGATGCGCTCGCTGCGCAAGTCGGCGGCATCGGCATCGCGCCCGGCGGGAATATCAATTACGACACCGGTCATGCGATTTTCGAGGCGACTCACGGTACCGCACCAAAGTACGCTGGCCTCGATAAAGTTAATCCGGGTTCCGTTCTGCTATCGGGTGAAATGATGCTGCGCTACCTGGGTTGGACCGAGGCGGCGGATCTCGTGATAGATGCAGTTGACAAAACTATCGCAGATAAAATTGTCACCTACGACTTCGCGCGTCTGATGGAAGGCGCTACAGAGGTCAAGTGCAGCGAATTCGCCGATGCGATGATCGAAAGGATGTAGACATAACAACGAGTGATCAATGCAAATAGCCGGTATCGTATTGTAAGACCGTCATCCGCAACCGGTGGATAATCGCGAGCTCGTCAGTGAAGCTGCAAACGCTGTATTCCAAGCGTTCGTTAAATACAACGACAATTTCCGCCGCATAACCGAGCGCGCAAAACAGCGTTTCGAAAAACGCGAATGGAGCGCCGCCCAACGCGATCTTGGCGAGCGCATCGAACTTTACACAAAATCCGTAGACCGGAATGTGGCCGCGCTCACGCGCTTACTCGGCCCAAACTGCACTAATCGTGAGATTTGGATCCAACTTAAGAAGTTCTTCGGCGAACGGGTCAACGATATTCCGGACGGCGAGTTTTCCAAGACCTATTTCAATTCCATTAATCGGCGGATATTCAACACCGTCGGGATCGATCCCGAAATAGAGTTTGTCACCCTGCGCCTCGAAACTGAAGAGCACCACCGTCACCTGGTCAAACATCGGAGATATCTTAACTGGACCACCGTAGCCGACATAAGTGAGCAATTTCTAAATGATTTCGCATTTGCCGCGCCCTACACGGACAAAAATGCGGACATCGCGTTCATAACCTCCGAGATCACACGGTTTAGTCGCGGTCTTGGCCTTCCAGCTCCCGAAGTCTTGCGTGTCGAGTTCATGCAACCGGTGTTTTACCAATCATCACGTGCATACCTTGTCGGCCAAATATTTTGGGCAGCGCATTCAGCACCATTGATCATTGCACTCAAACACACCGCCGAAGGCGTGGCGGTTGACGCAGTATTGATGTCTCCCGAAGAGGTCAGCGTTTTATTCGGTTTTACGCGCTCCTATTTCTTCGTTGACGTCGAACCGGTAGAAGGTGCGGTGTACTTCATGGCCTCGATACTGCCGAATAAACCGCTGGATGAGCTCTACACAATCCTTGGTCGCGTACGGCAAGGCAAAACCGAGCGCTACCGAACCTTAACGCGACACTTGAAGCGCACCGAAGACCAATTCGTACACGCTCGTGGAGCGCCTGGATTGGTGATGCTGGTTTTTACACTGCCGAGCTATGACCTAGTGTTCAAGATCATCCGTGACAACTTCGGCTATCCCAAAAACGTTAGTCATGAACACGTCATGGAAAAGTATCAGTTTGTGTTTAAGCACGACCGTGCGGGCAGATTGATCGATACGCAGGAATTTCGTCACATCGAGTTTCCCTTGAGTAAATTTTCAACCGAATTGCTAGATGAATTACTAGACTCCACCGCGAGTAGCGTGCGTATCGATGGAGACCAACTTGTAATTGATCACCTATACGTTGAACGGCGAATTACGCCACTCAATCTGTACACCGAAGAGAATGATCGACAAGCAGTAGAACTCGCGGTGCTTGACTACGGTCAGGCAATCAAGGATTTAGCACTAACCAATATATTTCCGGGTGATTTGTTGTTGAAAAACTTTGGGGTCACTCGTCACGGCCGCGTTATTTTCTACGACTACGACGAGGTCTGCCTGGTGACCGATTGCAACTTTCGCGACGTCCCTGAGCCATCGTTCGATGAAGACGAGATGCGACCAGAGAGCTGGTATTACGTCAACGACAACGACATATTTCCTGCCGAATTCATTAAATTCCTTTCAATGAACAAAGACTTAAAGGATTTATTCATAGACGTACATGGTGACCTGCTAACCGCCGAGTATTGGCGCAATATCAAACAACAACACCTAAATGAAGAAGTCCTTGAGGTCGTCCCCTACTACCGACCGCCGTTGCCATCTAGGCGATACTCCTGATTACCTGCACCCAGATATCGGGACCGGTGACAAAATCACTGGGAAACAGTAGTATTCGTGTTGTAACTTAGAATCATTTGCATTTACATAACGATTCCAACTATAGCTCGATGTGACGATGAACCGCTGTACTGATGATATCCCCACAACGTCTTTGGCCGCGCTACGCGATGGCGACCGCGCGCTGATCGTCGATATTGGCACCAGCGACCCAAAGCTTGGCGCAAAGCTGGCTGCCAGAGGATTGGTTCCAGGTGTTGAGGTTGGGATCTTGCGCGGCGGCGATCCGATCCTATTGTCGATAGATGACGCGCGCTGGGGCATGAACCGAAATGACGCCGGCTTGGTTCACGTCAACATCATCAAACAAACCGGGAAGTCCTTTCTAAACAGATTGTGGGGTCGATGACCCAATCGTTGGCTTCGCTCGTCGCGGGACAAAGCGGTATCGTTTGCGGGTTCACTCAAGATGACGGCACCACGCAGCGTTTAATGCAGCTTGGTATTATTGAGGGCGAAACTGTTGACGTGGTCCGCCGCGCGCCGGCGGGCGATCCGATTGAGATCCGAGTCCTGGGATACTCCTTGTCACTACGCGGTACAGAAGCCGAAATTGTCCTCGTAACGCGCGCATGAACACTGAGCTTCAGGACAAACTTCCCGTAATAATTACTTTAGGCAACCCGAATACGGGAAAGAGTACGTTATTTAACGCGCTCACTGGGATGCACCAACAGGTTGGGAATTTTCCGGGCGTCACGGTCGAATCTCTGCACGGCGAGGCTACGATATGCGATCGTCCGGTAACGATTATCGATCTTCCTGGAACCTATTCTCTCGCAGCACAATCACCTGATGAAATGCTGGCAATTGAAATGTTGCTCGGCCGCATTGATGAAGTCGGGACACCCGATGTTGTCGTGGTTGTTGTAGACGCGAATAATTTACGCCGAAATCTATTTCTCGCCTCCCAAATCCTAGAAACGCCACTACCGGTGGTGGTCGCGCTGAACATGATGGATTTGGCAGCGGTGAACGGAACCACCATAGATGTCCAAGGATTAGCTAGTGCTCTCCAATGTCCGGTCGTCCCCATGTGCGCAGCACGCGGCGAAGGACTACAGGAACTACACCAAGCAATCGCTGACACTTTGGATCAACCAATGGCACAACGCCCCGTTGTCGACCCGACATTGAGAGCCGCGGCTGTTGATCTCGCAACGGCGCTTACCACGCCCGGATCCCCGCTCAGTCCGATCGAAGTTGAGCGCGCGTTAATTGATAAAGGCGGATTTGCCGAACAGCGTTTATTGATCCGCGATCCGGACCTCGAACCACGTTTAGATGCGCTGCGTGATGAGCTTGGCGGTGGTCGCAGTCTTGCGACCTTGGAAGCTCAGCACCGATACGGAGCTATCAATGAAATCGTAAACGCCGTGGAGGTGCGCGCAAGCGAACAGACGCGAGCCACAGATCTAATCGACAGGGTCTTAAATCATCCAGTAGCCGGTAGTCTCATATTTATATTGACGATGGCCATTGTATTTCAGTCGGTGTTCGCCTGGGCCGGCCCGCTGATGGAGTTGATCGACGGGCAGTCGGCAATGCTTGGCGAGCTGATCAATGCCAAAGTCCAATCGCCGCTCATGGCCAGCTTTCTGAGTGACGGCGTCGTAGCCGGGGTCGGGAGTGTCATTATCTTCTTACCGCAAATTATCATCTTGTTTGCATTCATAATCTTGCTCGAAGATACGGGTTATATGTCGCGCGCGGCATTTTTGATGGATCGACTCATGCGTTGGTGCGGCCTGAGCGGTCAATCATTTATCCCGATGCTGTCGAGTTTCGCTTGTGCCGTTCCAGGGATCATGGGCACCCGAGTTATCCCTGGTGCACGCGATCGTATCGCGACGATTCTCGCTGCCCCATTTATGACCTGCTCTGCACGACTGCCGGTCTATGCTTTGTTAATCGCGGCCTTTGTACCGCCGCACACATACTTGGGGGGATGGATCAATCTTCAAGGTCTAATTTTACTCACCTTATACCTGCTTGGAATGGTCGCCGGTGTATTGACCGCCTACCTCCTCAGCCGTACATTCTTACGCGGCCCAAGTTCGACATTTCTACTGGAAATGCCACCCTACCGGGTACCTAATCCTCGTTCGATGGCGATCAAACTTTATGGTCGAGCTAAGATTTTTTTACGTCGCGCAGGCACGGTGATTTTTAGTGTTGCCGTCGTCATTTGGTTTTTGGCTTCTTTCCCGCGCATGGAGCCAAATGAACACATCGCGGGGTCCGACGATCGAATTGCAGCGCAATTGGCACTTGAAAATAGTTATCTCGGTAGTGCAAGCAAATCCGTCGCGCCACTATTTGCGCCGCTTGGCTGGGACTGGAAAGTGACCGCCGGCGTGCTCGCCTCGTTTCCAGCGCGCGAAGTCGTTATTGCCGTTCTCGGCACAATCTACGCCATCGATGCAGACGACCAGGTATCGCTCATTGATCGCATAAAACAATCACGCCGCCCTGACGGCACTCTTGTTTACACGCTACCGATGGCATTGGGTTTGATGGTTTTCTACGCACTATGCTTACAATGCGTTGCGACGATTGCTGTCATGCGTCGCGAAACTAATACCTGGCGCTGGCCAATATTTGCTTGGGTCTACATGACGACACTAGGTTACGCGGGCGCCTTGCTGTGCTATCAGTTGGGAACGTCGCTCAGTACCGCGTAGACTCGGCGATCGCGTCAATCCGCACGTCGGCCGTCAATCATCCGCGCACCACCCCACCCGGGCGAAATTAATCGCTATAATACGTGGTTACGTCTATTTCGGAGTTTAGTTCGATGTTCCAGGTGACTGATGACCTCAGGATCGACGGTCTCAAACCACTGATCCCGCCGGCGATCCTCATGGAAGAAATACCGGTTACAGAGGATGCATCAAATACGATCGTCAGTGCACGTAACATCGCGAGCAAAATTGTGCGTGGTATTGACGACCGTCTGCTCGTTGTGGTCGGCCCCTGCTCTATCCACGACCCCAAAGCTGCGTTGGAATACGCGGATAAACTTCAAGTTGCCGCCCAACGCCTAAGCGACGATTTACTGGTGATCATGCGCGTATATTTCGAAAAACCGCGCACGACTGTCGGCTGGAAGGGTTTAATCAATGATCCGCATTTGGATGGTAGTTTCGATATCAATAGTGGGCTCCGCACCGCCCGTCAGTTACTCGTCGATCTCGCGCTAAAAGGGCTGCCGGCCGGATCTGAATTCCTGGATGTCATTACCCCTCAGTTTATTGCCGATCTGATTTCTTGGGGTGCGATTGGGGCGCGCACGACCGAGAGCCAAGTCCACAGAGAGCTCGCATCGGGACTATCGATGCCGGTCGGATTTAAAAACGGTACCGATGGTAACGTGCAAATAGCCATCGATGCGATTGGCGCCGGGCGTAATCCTCATCATTTTTTGTCGGTAACGAAGCAAGGCATCTCAGCGATCGTCAACACCACCGGAAACGAAACCTGTCATTTGATCCTACGCGGGTCTAATACCGGTCCGAACTATGATCTGGACGCGATCGCAAGCGCCCAAAAAAGTCTGTCCGCCGCCGGTGTGAACGATCTCATTATGGTTGATTGCAGTCACGGCAACAGCCGAAAAGACCACACGAAACAAGCCGGAGTCGCCAGTGCTATTAGTGAACAGATAGCATCTGGCTCGCGCGCGATAATGGGCGTCATGATCGAAAGCCACCTCAAAGCCGGAAAACAAAATCACCAAGACGGATCCTCACTGGTATACGGACAAAGCATTACCGACGCGTGCCTAGATTGGGAATCTACGGAACCGCTACTCGATCAGCTCGCGGCTAGCGTGCGCGCACGCCGTAGTGTCAACGCCTAGTAAATCTCGTTCGCTCGCGCTGAAGGCTGCACTCGCCGTGCTTATGGTGTTTTATTATTCGAGTGCAGCCGGCTCAAACAACATGCGGATTGCATCGCTCAATTTGTGCACCGATTCGATGTTGTTCGAACTCGCCGAGCCATCGCAGATAGTTTCGGTGACGGCTTTGTCGCAAGACGAAGCCCTGTCTCACCACGTCGAGCTTGCACTCACCATACCGGCAAATCGAGGACTTGCGGAAGAGGTCATTGCATTGGCGCCCGACCTCGTGTTGACCGGAAGCTATACGTCGACTGGAACCACCGCGCTATTAAAACGCCTTGGATACCGGGTCATGACTTTCCAGCCCGCGACGAATCTCTCAGAGTTTCGCACATCTTTTGTACGCCTTGCTGCTGCAATAGGAGCACAAAACAAGGCGGATCAGCTGTTGCGCGAAATGGATCTGGCTATCGCCAGTATTGTGAGACGTGACAGGGCACTTTGGCCGCGCGCGATAATATATCGTCCAAACGGATATTCGCCAGGGCAACGATCGCTCGCCAATGAGATGCTAACGATTGCAGGGATCGCGAATCTAGCAACCGAGTTCAATATCGAATACGGCGGCTTCGTACCGATCGAACGGCTTGTCGTCGCAAATCCTGACTTCGTCATACTTGCCGATCGAACCAAGCGCTTTCCGGCGCTCGCAGATATGGTTTTAGCTCACCCCGCGCTACGCTCGAGCGGCGCTCCGGCGTTTGTGAAAGGACGATCGCGAAGCATCAAGCTCTCTGAAAAATACTGGGCTTGCGGCGGCACTTTTATTGCCGCTGCAGCAACGCATCTCGCCGCATCTGTTGCGAAGTAAAACTAATGCCGATCGACGCAATCAGTATTGCACCGGCGTCCGCTCGCAATGGGAGCGGTACGGTCGCGGCGGGATTGCTATTGGTAACCGTGGCACTGTTCTTCGGATCGTTATTCGTCGGCCCGGTACCGATCGCGGCAGATGACGTGTGGTCGGCAATCTTCGCAACGGACCGCAGTGCGATCTCAACCGTTATCCATGAGATCCGGCTCCCCCGATCAATACTTGCACTCGTTATCGGCGCCTCCCTAGGCATCAGCGGCGCCGCATTGCAGGCGTTGGTACGAAATCCTCTGGCGGAACCAGGCATTATCGGCGTCTCAGCCCTGAGCGCGCTTGGCGCTGTAACCGTTTTTTATACCGGCATGGCAAATGCACATTCACTTGCGTTACCGATCGGCGGCATCAGCGGTGCGCTTGTTTCTGTAATCATCTTATTGGCCTTGGCCGGCCGCGGTCTGAGTACCTTGACCCTGATTTTAGCGGGGGTCGCCATCAACAGTCTTGGCGGTGCGCTGACTGCCTTGGTGCTAAATCTGTCTCCTAACCCATTTGCAGCCTATGAAATATTTTTTTGGCTGATGGGATCACTTGCCAACCGCAGCTTCGAACATGTATGGGTAGTGCTGCCATTTTCCTTGATCGGCTGGGTTCTATTATTTCGGGCTGCACACGCGCTTGATGCCTTTGTGCTGGGTGAGGAGGTGGCCAGTAGTTTGGGCGTAAACATACGGCGTACGCGCTGGTTGGTCGTGCTCGGCAGCGCGTTGTCGGTCGGCGCCGGAGTGGCGGTTGCGGGTATTATCGGATTCGTTGGGCTCGTCGTACCACACCTACTACGCCCGGTTGTCGGCCATAGGCCTGTTGTATTACTGCCACTCAGCGGATTAGGCGGTGCCAGCTTGACGCTCGCCGCCGATCTGGGCTCCCGATTCGCGGTCGGTCATACGGAACTCATGCTGGGAGTCGTTACCGCACTTATTGGCGCACCGTTTTTTTTATACCTCGTATTGAAAACTCGAAGTCAGCTGATATGAGCGTGTTCGACGCACGGGACATTGTTGTTCAACGAGGAACTCGATTAGCATTGGACAAGGTGAGTTTCAACGTGGGATCGGGTGAAATTATTGGGGTCGTCGGACCCAATGGTGCTGGAAAGACGACCTTACTGCGAACACTGATTGGCCTTCAGATACCGAACTCCGGCGAGATCAAATTCGAAGAAACCCCACAGCAAAAAATATCCGCTGGCGAGTTTGCTCGCGCGGTCGGCTACCTTCCTCAAAACGCGATTTTTCATTGGCCGATACTAGTAGAACACGCGGTGAAATTAGGCAGGTTCCCATACCAATCACCGCTCACCAGGGCGACGTCTCAGGATCGGGACGCGATCGAACGCGCAATGGATATTGCCGGCATCGCAGATTTTGTCGGCCGGCGGGTCGATGAAATTTCTGGAGGTGAGCGCATGCGAGTCCATCTTGCGCGTCTGCTTGCCGGGAAGCACCGGGCAATTATCGCGGACGAACCGATCACCTCGCTAGATCCAAAGTACCAATTACATTTTCTTTCGGTGCTCGAACGAGAGGCGTCACAGGGAACCGCCGTAGTGATATCGTTGCACGATCTGGCGCTCGCCTCACGCTTTTGCCACCGCCTAATCGTCCTCAACAATGGCGCCGTTGCTGTCGCCGATATCCCTGAACGCGCCTTAGATGATGCAACGCTTGCAACGGTATTCGGTGTGCAGGCAACAAGACTGCATACGGATTCCGGTCTGTCTATTGTTCCGATCAATGTGATTTAAATTAAACTTGTACAACAACGTTTGCAACACAACGAACGCATCCTGGCTAGCTCCACAAGAGGATAAGACGATGGGAAAAACGGAAGAACGGCTCGCGGCCCTTGGGCTTACCTTACCACCACCACTATCGCTACCGCCGGGCGTCAAGCTCACATTTCCGTGGGTACGCGTGCACCGAAATCGCGCCTACATCTCCGGTCATGGACCGCAAAACGATGATGGTTCACTCGCCGGTCCATTCGGCAAAGTCGGCGGCGAGGTGTCGTTAGAAGACGGACAGCAAGCAGCGCGGCTTGCTGCATTGGCAATGATCGCAAGCCTCAAACGCGAACTCGGGGAACTCGATAGGGTTTCGGCTTGGTTAAGAATATTCGGAATGGTCAGCTCGGCACCCGATTTTCAGCAGCAACCATTAGTGATAAATGGCTGTACAGACCTCATCGTCGAGGTATTCGGTCCCGAACGTGGCGGCCACGCGCGCTCGGCTGTTGGTATGGCGGCGTTACCGTTTGGACTACCGGTAGAGCTCGAAGCTGAGGTTGCAATCGACGATTGACGGACTGCGCCGTGGCCAGCTAGGCCTCTACAGTGACCGGAATTGTTCCGATCCGGGATTGCCACTCACGCGGACCAGTCTTATGCACCGACTCGCCTCCAGCATCGACCGCCACGGTGACCGGCATGTCTTCCACAATAAATTCCCGGATCGCCTCCATCCCAAGATCTTCGAATGCGATCATGCGTGAGGATCGCACGGCCTTCGAAACTAGATAGGCTGCGCCACCGACCGCCATGAGGTAGACGGCCCCATGCTTCTTGATCGCCTCGATCGCCGCGGGGCCGCGCTCCGCCTTACCGATCATTCCGAGTAGGCCAGTCTCGCTCAGCATCATTTCCGTGTACTTATCCATACGGGTAGCCGTTGTCGGACCGGCTGGGCCCACAACTTCGTCGCGCACCGCATCAACCGGGCCCACGTAGTAAATAAACCGATTACGAAAATCGACACCCTCGGGCAGAGATTCGCCACGGCCGAGCATCTCTTCGATTCGTTTATGCGCGGCATCGCGGCCGGTTAGCATCGCACCATTTAATAGCAAGGTTTCGCCCGGTTTCCAGCTTGCCACTTCTTCTTTGGTTACCGTGTCCAGATTTACGCGTCGCGCAGTTTCACCTGCCGACCAACTGATCTTAGGCCAATCGGATAGCTTCGGCATTGGCAGCGCGGCTGTGCCGGATCCATCGAGCACAAAATGGATATGGCGGGTCGCAGCGCAATTTGGAATCATGGCGATTGGTTTCGATGCGGCATGCGTGGGAAAATCTTTGACCTTGACGTCGAGTACCGTGGTCAGCCCACCAAGTCCTTGTGCGCCAATCCCCAGCGCGTTGACCTTCTCGTACAGCTCGATGCGCAGTTCCTCGATGTTGTCCCGCGGACCGCGCGCGATGAGCTCTTGCATGTCGATCGGATCCATTAATGCATCCTTAGCCATCACCATCGCTTTCTCAGCGGTTCCACCGATACCGATCCCAAGCATTCCCGGTGGGCACCATCCCGCACCCATCGTCGGTACGGTCTTCAACACCCAATCGACGATGCTGTCATTGGGATTCAACATAATGAACTTTGATTTGTTTTCAGATCCGCCACCCTTGGCTGCGACTGTAATATCAACTTTGTTGCCAGGTACGATTCGCATATGAGTTACGGCGGGTGTGTTGTCTTTAGTGTTCGACCGCTGCCCGCTCGGATCCGCCACGATCGAAGCGCGAAGTTTATTATCCGGGTGTAGGTACGCAGTCCGCACACCTTCATCGATCATGTCTTCTAGGCCCATACTCGCTTGCCACTGCACGTCCATGCCGACTTCACAGAACACCGTCACGATCCCCGTGTCCTGGCAAATAGGCCGATGGCCCTCTGCGCACATTCGAGAATTGATCAAAATTTGGGCCATCGCGTCCTTCGCTGCCTGAGATTCCTCCAACTCATAGGCACGAGCAAGATTCTTGATGTAATCCGGTGGGTGATAGTAAGAGATGTACTGCAGTGCATCCGCCACGCTTCGAATCACATCTTCCTGCTTGATTGTGGTCACTGATAAAACTCCATTCATTTGCATCACTGGCGTAAGAATAAACCACTCATTGAACAGAGGACATACGGCGTGACCGAGGCGGTCACGTAATTGTCCTCACTGCCGAATGATTGGGAGATTCATCCGTTCGTAGTGCGAGTAGAAATCCAATTTTCCTCGATTTGTACTTGAACTGGTTTGATGGGCTTGGCACACTGTCAATTAATTAATATATTAATTAATAATATATGAATGACTTTCACCGATCGCTACCAATGATGCTTTATCGCACCCTCGACAGCGTGCTCCCGCCCTTTCGCGCGATCTATCACGAATTCGGGATCACCGAACAACAGTGGCGGGTTCTGCGTGTACTGTGGGACGCCAATGGTCAGAGCCTGCTCGCACTCGCACAGGCGACTTTAATATCTAGTCCGAGCTTAGTGGGGATCGTCGACCGTTTGTCCCGCGACGGCCTGGTCGAACGCCGCCGTTCGAAAGTGGATCGCCGGGTCGTACACATCCTAGTCACGCGTAAGGGGAAGGCATTGGAACGTACCGTGCGGCCACGCATAGACGCAATCTACCGCGAACTTGAAGCATCGGTCACGCCGGCACTGTGGGATTCGCTGTTCGAAGCAATGGATCAAATCAACCGCTCGGCAGCGGCTAAGAGCGATGCACTGAGCAATGGCTAACGTTTGGAGAGTGAAGCAATGGGGATATGCACAGGCAATGACTATCTAAACCGACTTCGCGATGATCGCGAAGTCTGGCTTGAAGGCAGCCGCGTTGAAGATGTCACCACCCATCCCAAACTCAGGCGTGGCGCAGCGTCGATGGCGCGGTTGTTGGACCGACAACACGAGGAAGGGCTTTCCTCGCAACTGAGTTATTGTGAAGCGGGCAATGAACGCTATGCGATGTCGTTCCTGCAACCGAAGTCCGTAGCCGACGTAGCTCGGCGCGGCGCGGCCTTTTATGACTGGGCCAAGTGGTCAAACGGCATGATGGGGCGAACGCCAGACTATCTCAATTGCTCGTTCATGGCGTTTGCAGGCGCAGCGGATTATTTCGCCCAATGCCGTCCACAATTCGCGGACAACGTCCGAAACTATTACAAGAGGATACGAAAACACGATCTCATATTGACGCACACCTTGGTCAACCCTCAAGTCAATCGGCAGCTAACAGCACAAGGCTTAGCGAGCCCCGAAGTTGCATTACGCGTGGAAAAAGAAACCGACGCAGGTCTCATCGTCTCGGGCGCAAGATTGCTTGCAACGCTTGGTCCATTGTCGGATGAGATTGCCGTATTCCCGTCGACCGTATTGAAGGCGGCGCCTGAAATGAAGCCCTACGCGCTCGCCTTCGCCCTCCCGAACAACACCAATGGCATGAAGTACATTTGTCGGGACAGCTATGACCAAGGCAAATCCTTGTTTGACGCGCCGTTATCTGGTCGGTTTGAAGAAATGGACTGTATCGTGGTCTTCGATAAAGTCTTGGTCCCATGGGAACGAGTTTTCCTCTATGACGACCCGGAACTATGTAATCGTGCATACGCCGAGACCAATGCCGTCGTCCACATGATGCATCAGGTAGTGTGTAAAAATCTGGCCAAAGCGGAATTCATCGTCGGACTACTATGTGCGATGACTCGTGCCAGCGAACGCGACAAAGACATATACGTTCAAGGGCAAATTGCTGAGGCAATGTGGATTGCAGAGACGATGCGCGCGTTCGTCTACAGCGCAGAACAGCAAGCAGCGGAAGATCAGTGGGGACTTTTTACACCACTTCGCCGCCCCCTTGATACAGCGCGAAACCTGTTCCCGAAGCTATACCCTCGCCTGATCGAATTAGTCCAGCTCCTGGGGTCCAGTTCGCTGATGGCGACCCCATGTGAAGCAGACCTTAAAAATGAACTCAGTGCCGACGTCGAGCAGTATTTACAGCTCGCCCACCTCGGTAGCCGCGAGCGTATCGCTCTGTTCCGACTCGCACACGACGTCGCAGTTTCCGGGTTCGGCGGGCGTCAGGCCTTGTATGAGCGCTTTTTCTTCGGCCCGCCGAATATTATGGCATCAAGCTACTTTGGACTTTATAACAAAGACGAATACGTCGAGCGGGTTTACGAGTTGCTGGGCAGGACGGGGTAACGACTTTCTATGCTGTGCCGATCTGTGGAATCGCGTGCCCCCCAAGGGCAACACATACGTTTTTAGTTTCCATATAAAAATCGAAACTATAATCACCGCCGTCTCGCCCAATGCCGCTAGCCTTCATACCACCAAAAGGAGCGGGTAGATGGCGATTGTTTTCCGAATTCACCCAAATCATACCGGCGTCTAGGTCACGCGCGAACCGATGGCCTCGCTCAATATCACTGGTCCAGAGGTAGGCTGCCAATCCGTACTGGACATCGTTCGCGATCCTTAACGCATCGTTGTCGTCACCAAAAGGTATCGCCGTCAACACTGGACCAAAGATCTCCTCGCTCGCGATGCGCATACTCTCGGTGGCATGGGTAAATAGGGTTGGTTCGACATAGTTGCCGAGTTTACTTTCAGGCCATTTTTGTGCGCCGGCGGCGATTGTCGCGCCCTCTGCTCGAGCAATATCGAAGTACTTCGTGACCTTGTCCAAATGATGAGGGTGGATCAGCGGGCCAATTTCAACACTGGGGTCCAAGGGATGTCCGACCTTAAGACGCAACGCGCGGTCGCGGATTGCTGCGGTGAATTGATCGTATATCGAGGCCTGAATGAGTACTCGGCTAGAGGATGTGCAGCGCTCACCATTGAGGCTATAAATCATAAAAACGACGGCATCTAGCGCCCGTTCAAGGTCCGCATCCGCGAATACGATGACCGGGTTCTTACCGCCGAGTTCAGCATGTAGGCGCTTTAAGCTCGGTGCGCCTTGACCCATTATCTGAGCGCCAGTGCTAGATTCACCGACGAACGCGATTGCCTTGATCGCAGCATGTTCGGTCAAGGCCTTGCCCGCGATTTCACCAGATCCCTGTACCGTGTTGAGTACGCCATCCGGCAAACCAGCCTCATGACAGATCTCTGCCAATAAGGCGGCGGTTAGCGGACTCCACTCCGCCGGTTTATGCACCACTGTACAGCCTGCTGCTAACGCGGGCGCGATCTTCCAGGTCGACAGCATGAATGGTGTATTCCACGGTGTGATCACTCCCACCGGTCCAATTGGCTGCCGTAGCGTGTAATTGAGATGTTCCTCTGCCGGCAAGGCCAGACCATCACGGCTACTCGGCGCTCGATCGGCGAAGAATCTAAAATTCTCCGCGCCTCTTATCGCGGCCTTACTCATGTAGCGGATCGGCTGCCCGGTATCGATGCTCTCGACCAATGCGATCTCGTCCTGCCGCGCCACTATCGCATCGGCGACCCGGTGGAGTAGTCGTTTTCGGTCTATACCGGAAACGCGGCGCCAGCTATCGAATGCGTCACGCGCCGCGCTCGCCGCGCCGTCAATATCGGCCGGGGTGCCTGCGCAGACCTTACCTAGACTGCTGTTGTCGACGGGCGTGACATTATCGAATACCGCTGCGCCGTGACTCGACACCTGTTCACCATTGATAAAATGCGGTAATGGCTTAGAGCGAAATCGATTAAGGAATTCTGCAGCACGCTCTAGGTTGTCTTCTCTCACGCTCACGTAGGTTCTCGGCTTTCGATCCATTGAGGCAGGTTGTTCGACTTAAAACTCGTTCCAGGTTCGATCTCTTGCATTTCAAACGACAGTGCAAGCGGATGTGATTCGAAATAGGGACGGAGAAATTCACGTGCCGCGTTGAAGACCGCCTCGCCGGCTTGCGTTCGGACCTCGAGTGGACGTCCGTGGCCGATTCTCGCGCTGACGTGTACGAAGGTATTGTCGCGGTGACCGTCGGCGACAATATAAATCTCCCGGCGGGAGGCACGCGTCCGGGTGCCCTTCAGCGGAAAGATGCCGGTCGCGATCGCCGCACGGTGCACTACCGCGACGAGGCCTTCGATATCCACCTCTGGCGCTAAATTAGCGGAATATTCAACAATGAAATGCGGCATCGCTCTATGGACTCTTCAGTATGAGATCTTGATTATGATTGCCAGCCTAACGCAATACGCTTAACATGTTAAGTATATCGTCCATGCGCACGGCGCCGAACATCTCATTTTGAGGAGTCTTTCATGGGATTGGAAATAGGACATTTGCGCGGTTCAGTGCCCCCAATCATCACTCCGATAGCGGAGGAGGCAGTGGATTACGCAACCTACGCCGACCTGGTGGCCTTCCAAATCGCGAATGGTTCGCACGGGATCCTGGTAAATGGCACAACTGCGGAACCCTCGACCCTGACCGTCTCGGAGAGAAACCGCCTCGTCGATATTGCTATCGAAGTAAGCGCTGGCCGTGTGCCGGTGTATGCCGCCACCGGTTCGCAATCACTCACCGAAACTAAAGAACTTACGGACCATGCGGTCAAAGCGGGCGCCGATGCATTGTTGATTGTCACCCCGTACTATATTCGTCCGCCGCAACGTGGCATCACCGCCTACTATCTCGAGCTCGCCCAACGACATGATCTGCCCTGGATGATCTATCACATCCCTGGCCGGACAGCAGTGAGCGTAACGCTCGACACGCTAAAAGCGATCAAGGACCAGTCGCCGCATTTCGTCGGTATGAAGCATGCCGTCAACGACCTCGGATTCGTATCCGAATGCCTCAGCGAATTCGGTACCGATTTCCGCATTTTCGTCGGGCTCGAAGAACTGTCCTTTCCCATGATGGCCGTTGGCGCATGCGGGTTAATGAACGCCGTCGGCAATCTTAAACCGCAGGCCTTAGCCGATATTTGCGAGTCGGTATGGCATAACGATTTAGGCGCGGCGCGGGACCACCACCAGCGTCTTCTTGAACTGAATCAGGCGGTCTTCTTCGATACCAATCCGATTGCGATTAAATACATGATGAAGCGCCTCGGACTGATCCCACAAAACGAACATCGTCTGCCAATGATGGCGGCAACCGCCGACTTAGAACAACGGCTCGACGGCGTACTCGAACGCGCCGGGCTGATATAAGGAATAAATTTGAATTGCGCCTATTAAGCTTCGAATACGGCGGCCGCAACGCGCTCGGCGCGGTAGTAAATAACGGTGTAGTCGATTTGTCTGCACGTTTGGGCGACGGGTTCTCGTCCTTACGCGAGGTACTGGAGCGACGGCAACTGGATGTGGTGCGCGCCGCATTGACGTCCGCGGATCCGGACTACTCGATCGACGAGATCCAATTCCTCCCGCCTGTCGTCGACCCCGAAAAAATCATCTGCATTGGAGTCAACTACGTCAAACGTAATGCCGAGTACAAAGATGACTCGGCGCTCCCCAAATACCCCAGTGTCTTTATGCGTACTCGGGATTCGCTGGTCGGCCATCAACAACCCTTGGTCCGACCGCCCGAATCTATTCAGCTCGACTACGAAGGTGAAATCGCTATCATAATCGGTCGCGAGGGCCGTCGTATCCCGCAAGAACAGGCAATAGATCATATTGCCGGCCTATCGTTGATCAACGAGGGTTCGATCCGTGATTGGCTTAGACATGCCAAATTCAACGTTACCCAAGGCAAAAATTTTGAACGGACGGGATCCTTCGGGCCATGGATGGTCAGCGCCGATGAATTCTCCGATTACACAAACCTTCTCATCCAGACACAGGTCAATGGGGAACAACGCCAAAACGATACCACGGCGAATCTACTCTTCCCGTTTAGCTATTTGTTAAGTTACCTCTCGACTTTCATGCGGCTAAAGCCTGGCGATATTATCTCCACCGGCACACCAAATGGTGCAGGTGCCCGTTTCGACCCCCCCAGATATCTCAAACCCGGTGACATCGTCGAAGTCGATTCACCGGCGATTGGCAAGCTCAGCAATGGCGTTGTCGATGAAACGATCTAGCGCGCTGTTCGATAATAGCCATGAGCGCGCACTACCGATGCGGGATTTCGCCCATTCACTTCCAATGGCGCTGCTTAGCGCACGCGAAGTAGTAATGAGCCAATTTCGTCCGATGTTGCGGGAGCACGGCGTCACCGAGCAACAATGGCGGGTGTTACGCGCATTAGTAGACCTGGTCGAGGTGGAAGTTACCGAGCTCGCCAAACGAAGCTATATCCTATCTCCTAGCCTGTCACGAATATTACAAAATCTTGAAGAGCGCGGCTTAGTGAAGCGCCTTGCTGTGCAGTCGGATCAACGACGGGCGCGGATCTCCATATCAGAAAAAGGTCGGCGTTTATTTGATGCAATAGCGCCATATTCAGAAGCCCATTACGATAAAATTGAAGCCGCATTCGGCAAAAACAAATTGTCCGAGCTACATACGCTTCTTCGAGAACTCGCTACATCACTCGATAGCCTGTGACAAATGAGTCTTTATTATGTCCAAAAACTCCTCTATCAGGTCAATCGTGAACCGTATATCCGCAAGCGCTTTGATACCGATTTCGATCAACTGATCGGCGACTACGATCTGTCCATTGATGAAATCACGGCGCTGCGTGAAGGCGACATTGGGCTGCTTTACATCATGGGTGTTAACGGACAGATATTAATGCACTTTGCGGCACACTGCGGCCTCGAATGGAGCACATATCTGGCGACATTGCGTCAAGCACTGGTAGAGCACGGTCCCGTTCGTGCCGGTTTGTATGCGACTGTTTGGGATTAAACAATGAGCTTAGTATTCGCCGGCGCCTGTAGTCATGGACCTGGGATCACCGGCCGCGCGGAGCAAGCGGATGTGAGCCTACGGAACGAATTGTACGCAAATTTTGATCGACTTAGACGCGCAATTGAGCAATCCAATCCCGACGCCTTAGTGGTCATAGGGGCAGAACATTTCGCAAACTTCTTCATGGATAACATGCCTGCCATCTGCATGGGCATGGCTGACTCATACACAGGACCAATTGAGGATGAACAGTGGCTCGGGATCGACAGCGCGCAAATACCGGGGAATGAAGCGCTGTCAGAGCAGCTTATCAAATCGATCATGCAGGATATTGACCTTGCCTATGCGCAGGAATGGAAGTTCGATCACGGTATTATGGTACCGCTACATTTTCTGACTCCGCGGTATGACTTGCCGGTCATCCCGGTCAATATCAACTGCCAGGGACCGCCCTTGATTCCGCTCCATCGTTGCTACGAGTTCGGTCGAGCGCTGCGCCGAGCCTGCGATGAGCGACCCGAGCGGATCGCCATCATTGGCACCGGCGGCATCTCGCACTGGCCTGCAACGCCCGACTCTGGCCAGATCAACGAGCAATGGGATCGTCAATTCCTCGATCACTTCGTCAACAACCGCCGCGAACAACTCGTCGCCTACACTGACGAACAAACATATCAAGATGCCGGCCAAGGCGGCTTTGAAATCCGAACATTTGTTGCCATCGCTGGCGCAACGGAAGGTAGTACAGGGGAAATCTGGTTCTATGCACCAATCCCAATTTTCGCCGTCGGCTGCACCATCGCAACAATGTCGGTCGAGTGATATAGAATTGGTAATCGGCTTATGACTTATGTTGGGGTCACATCTGAGCTGGAAGGCACGGCGTTTTTAAATGCCTCGAGCTCAAGGCAAGCGGCTTCGATTGCGCATAGACGAGGAAAGTCATCCAAGGGTAATTTGAATCGGCGCGCTTGATATAGCTGCGGCACAATACAGATATCTGCCAGGGAAACCTCGTTAGCAACGCTGTATTTAAACGTTCGTCGCTCGGCGGCTAGCCAAAGTTCGAGTGCGTCTAATCCTTCAAGCAACCAATGGCGAAACCATTGGCTGCGCTGGTCTGTGTTCGCCTTGAACGCATTTCTAAGGTATCCCAGCACGCGGAGATTGGTTAACGGATGGATGTCGCACGCTATGATTTGCGCGAATTGTCGAGTTCGCGCACGCAGTAGCGCGTCACCGGGTAAAAATGTCGGTTGCGGATAGCGTTCTTCAAGATATTCAAGTATCGCCAACGACTGGCTGAGGCTGATGTCGTGATCCGTGTAAGTCGGAACCGTGCCTTGCGGGTTAAGCGAACGAAACTCGGGTGAATGTTGTTCGCCGCCACCCTTTACGAGCGACACAGGCACGGATTGATATTCGACACCTTTTAGGTTCAAGCCGATCCGAACCCGATAGGATGCGGTCGACAAGTGGAACTCGTGCAATTCGAACATCAGCTCTGCCCTAAATTATCCGCCAAGGGGAGTTTGTAAGCAGCATCCATACGGGTAGACCACTCACGGCTACATTTCTTAACACTCTTAGTCACTATTTTGTGCTGCGCCGGTCACTGACGCATTTAAGCGCCTCCTATAATTGCTGCAGGCAAGGCTACTAGGACCGGGAATTCAGCCTCTCTAAACATACAGTTTAATAGATGGGATTGGCCACAATCCACAGCTACGCTCAAAACGCTTGGGAATATTGATGATCGCAGTTAACAAAAAAGCTGAACAGCGCACCGCAACACGACTATTACGGCAGCTTCGCATACGGCGGATCAATGTCGATGTAGCAGGCCTCGTTGTTCATACGAGCAATGTGTCCCGCGAGGGGGCGCAGCTGGTGTGCCCGGCAATGCGCTTTCCCGCGCTGCAACGTCAGTTAATCGCAGAACGCGTTGAGCTTTCTATCGAGATACCAACTGGCCGTGAGATTACCGCGCTTGTGCGAGTGCGCTACACCTGCCCCTGCGACGATGAGTTTCTAGTCGGCATCGAGTTCGAATCGTTTCGCGACGGCGACGCCGCGGGATGGTACGCCTATATCGATTGGCTCAGTAATCCCGTATTGCGACCCGTTTAAGCTTCGGCAAAACCCAGCCCGGGTGCTTAGGTATCTGCGCTAACCATATTACGCAGATTTCCGCACATGCTAGGATAGGCTACGACCTGGTTTAGATTTCGTAGCGAATCCAATCAAATCCTGTGGTAGCTGAGGCACGCATCTCACCGCGTTATTCGCGGCAACTTGAGGTCAACATCGACGGCCTTAAAATTCGCACAACCAATGTTGCTCACGGCGGCGTCCAGCTGTGTTGTCCGCAGATGCGCTATTCTGGTCTTCGACGCGCCGAAAAGGATGGCGTGATCACGCTTCAGATCAGATCCCCCGGGACAGGCGAATGGCTTACCGTGGCCGGGAGGGTCTGCTATGCGAATCCCGCCGACGACGAATATCTGATTGGCATTCAGTTCACCAAATTCGACTCGGTCGTTAAGAAGCAATGGCTGGACTATATCGGCACGCTCAGCGACCCTGCGCTAAATGGATGACTCGGTCCGTACTGGTGCCCGAGCGTAGCATGTTTAAACGGATCCGCTAGGCGTTGATATGCCGTACGCCCACGCCTATCCGTCGTTGTCAGCGACGTGCACGACGAGCCCATCTAACTCGTCGCGCATCGCAATTTGACAGGTCAATCGACTGCCGGCACGCCGTTCCGATGCGAGCTCCAGAGTCGACTCCTCGATTTCATTTGGCGGCCCCACCAATTCTATCCATGCCTCGTCGATGTAACCGTGACAGGTGCTGCAGGCGCAACTCCCTCCGCAAATCGCTAGTATCCCCGTGACGCCATTCGCGATCGCACCTTCCATCACAGATAATCCGTTCGCAACGTCGGTCTCGTGGCGCTCGCCATCCACGTCGATATATATCACCTTCGGCATTTTAAATGATCCTCTCTCGGCCTTGGCCGCCCTATTGTTATATCAATCCCGTTGCATCAACGCTGGAAAGACTGAATCTCCCCAAGTCACGTTTACCGGTGTCGTTATTATAAAAGTGTTTTCAAATTTTGCTCGATGTCAGTGAGCACGTCGTCTGAAACAGCGGTGCGGTTCGCTATTAGTTTTCGGCTGGTCACATGATCCGACGGACGGTTGACCGAATCCACTCCAATTAGAACGCCATCGTTAAAATAGAACACCGAAAACTCGCCGTCCGCAATCGAACCGCGAAGTACCGTTCGGTCGAATCCAACCGAACTTCCAACCATTTGCAATTTTGCATCGAATTGGTCTGACCAAAACCATGGAACTTGTTCGTATGGTTTCGGCTCGCCGAGCAAGGTCGCTGCGGCTATCTTCGCTTGGTCAACCGCATTTTGAACCGATTCGAGCCGATGCGACACGTTGAGTCTGGCGTTCTTATGCATGGTGCAATCGCCGGCCGCAACCACATTGGGATCCGAAGTTTGGGCAAATTCGTCGACGACGATGCCGTTATTGCAAGTCAACCCAGCCGCCTCGGCCAATGCGCTATGCGGGATTGAGCCTATCCCAACAACAATGAGATCCGCAGAAATACGACGCCCGTCCGTTAAATCAACAATGAGCGAATCATCATCCGCGCGTTCGATTCCGCTTACCGCCGCATCCAATAAGACCTCAACCCCATGGGATCGATGCAGATCTCCAAAGTACTCGGATACGAGCGGCGCGACGACTCTGGCCATAAGCCGATCTTGGGCTTCGATGACCGTTACCGAATGCCCAAGCTCGCGAGCGGAAGCGGCAATCTCAAGTCCAATAAAGCCACCGCCAATTGCCGCCACGCGCTGCGGACCTGAACTCAACTGTGTGCGAATGTATTGCGCGTCCTCGACACTGCGGAGGTAGCAAACACCTTCCAGTTCAGCCCCGGGTACCGGTATGTGCCGCACTGAGGCGCCCGTAGTAATTGCGAGCTTGGCGTATTCGCATGTCTGTCCATCAATTACTACTGTCCGGGCTTGCGTGTCGATGGCGCTGACCTGTTCCCCCAGAATCAGCTCAACGCCCTTCTTTTCGTAATAATCCGCCGGCCTGAACAAAAGCCGATCGTCCGACATATTCTCGCTCATGTATTGCTTCGACAACGGCGGGCGCTGGTATGGCAAGGACTTTTCATCGCCGATGAGCATGAGCCGACCGCTGTAACCCCCGCGGCGAAGCGAGTCGACGATCTGCAAGCCTGCCTGCCCAGCACCGACAACGATAATCGGAGGCTCAGCCATTTAATGAGTTCCTACGCATTAATCAATCTGAAACTAAAACGCAGTCGCCGACACAGGCGAACCACGAACAGCGACGCAACTCGTAGAACCGGCCGGGCCTGGGAGGAGATTCACTAAGTTTGGCTTTCCGGCAGCTCAACGATCAAACCATCAAGGTCCTCAGTGACCTTGATCTGGCAGCTCAAACGCGAAACTTCAGTGCTATCAGTTGCCGTACACTCCAGCATATCCTGCTCCATGGCGGATCGTTCGCCAACTTTGTCGGTCCACAAAGGATCGACGAAGACATGGCAAGTTGCACATGCGCAACCGCCGCCGCACTCGGCGACGATACCGGCCACATCGTTTTGGATGGCACCCTCCATCACCGACCACCCGACGGGGACTTCAACGACCGCTCGCTCGCCAGCATGGCTAATATAGGTAATCTTGGGCATGTTCTACTGTTCCATCCGTCATTTGAAGTATGTTCATCTATAAAACGCGCTACATGTTGGGGTAATTCGGTCCCCCACTTCCCTCTGGGGTAACCCAGGTAATATTCTGGCTCGGATCTTTGATGTCACAGGTCTTACAGTGGACGCAATTTTGAGCGTTGATTTGTAACTGCATCTTGCCGTCGGTCTCAATGAATTCGTACACTCCGGCTGGGCAGTATCGTTGTTCCAGCCCAGCATATTTTTCAAGATTAAGGGCCACCGGTATCGTGTCGTCTTTTAGGGTGAGGTGGCACGGTTGTTCTTCTTCGTGGTTCGTATTCGATAGAAAGACAGACGATAGTTTATCGAATGTGAGCTCGCCGTCTGGCTTTGGGTAGTCGATCGGTTGACAGTCGGCCGCAGGCTTCACCGTCGTATGGTCCGGTCGATGATGCAAGGTCCACGGGGCCTTGCCGCGCAGCAGGAGGCTATCGATGCCAGAATAAGCCATTGCCGGAAGCAGGCCCCAATGAAACGCGGGTTTTATATTTCGTTCGCGATACAGCTCGTCCCATACCCAACTCCGCTCGAGTTTTTCCGGGTAGCCACGCGCTTCTATTGCACCTGCATTGTCGCTTTGCAATTCCTCGAATATCGCCTCGGCAGCCGTCATACCGGATTTCATCCCGGTGTGAGTGCCCTTGATCTTGGGGACGTTAAGAAACCCCGCGGCGTCCCCAACAATCAAGCCACCGGCAAACGTCAATTTTGGAATCGATTGAAAGCCGCCGGCGCTGATTGCGCGCGCGCCATAGGCAATCCGCTTTCCGCCGGCGAAAGTGTCGCGCACGGACGGATGCGTCTTGAATCGCTGCATTTCATCGAACGGACTTAGGTACGGATTGGCATAATCGAGTCCGATGACATAACCGACTGAGACCAGGTTTTCTTCGAAGTGATACTGAAAGGAGCCACCGTAGGTTTTCATGTCCATTGGCCAACCGACCGTGTGAGTAACCAGACCTGGTTGATGTTTGGCCGGCTCGACCTCCCACAATTCCTTTATTCCGATACCGTAGACTTGCGGCTCGACTCCGTCGCGCAGGTCGAACCGTTCGAATAACTGCTTCGTCAAGGAGCCGCGACAACCTTCTGCGAAGACCGTCTGTTTGGCGTGCAATTCCATGCCCACCTCAAAATTGGGACCTTCACTACCATCTTTGAGCCGACCCATGTCGCCTGTCGCAACACCCATGACGGCGCCGGCGTCATCGTATAGGATCTCGGCAGCCGCAAATCCGGCATAAACTTCAACTTCCAAAGCCTCCGCCTGTTCTCCCAACCACCTACAAAAATTACCCAAGCTAATTATGTAGTTCCCTTCGTTATGCATTTGCGGGGGGGTAATGAAGGGAATCGCACGCTTTTCGGTAAGGAATACGAAGCGGTCTTTGCTTACTGGAGTGTGCAGTGGTGCGCCACGATCTTTCCAATCCGGTAGTAATTCGTTTAACGCGCGGGGCTCAATTACGGCGCCAGATAGAATATGCGCACCAACTTCAGAGCCTTTCTCAAGCACGCAAACGGTTAGATCAGCGCCCTGTTCCATCGCAAGTTGACGCAAACGAATCGCCGTCGCGAGGCCGGAAGGCCCACCGCCGACGACCACGACGTCGAAGTCCATCGATTCACGTTCCGACATTCGCTACCTACCTCAACTAACGCACCCGCTGCGACGGTGTGATGCGGCTGGGACTGTTACTTATCTAGTGCCGCAATCATATTGGGAACTTCCTTAAATAAATCGCCGACCAGCCCATAGTCCGCGACCCCGAATATCGGCGCTTCCTCGTCTTTGTTTATTGCAACAATGACTTTGCTATCTTTCATACCGGCGAGATGTTGAATTGCGCCCGAAATTCCAATCGCAATGTAAAGACCCGGTGCAACTACTTTTCCGGTCTGGCCGACCTGATAATCGTTCGGAACGTAGCCGGCATCAACTGCCGCACGCGATGCGCCGACAGCGGCACCAAGTTTGTCCGCCAATTCTTCGATGATGGCGAAATTCTCTGCACTGCCAACGCCTCGGCCACCGGATACGATAATATCCGCGGCCGCGAGCTCTGGTCTATCAGATTTCGTTAGGTCTTGTCCCACATACTGTGACAAGCCACTGTCTGCATCGCCTTCAATATTTTCAACAGTTGCACTACCGCCTTCTGCCGCGACTGGGTCAAACGCGGTGGTGCGTACGGTGACGACCTTTTTCGGGTCTAGAGACTCAACCGTGGCAATAATGTTACCGGCATAAATTGGTCGTTTAAATACAGACTCCGATTCAACAGCAACGATGTCGGATATTTGTGCCACATCCATCAGCGCCGCCACCCTTGGCATTACATTTTTTCCGTCGGTCGTGGATGCGGCGAGCACATGACTGTAGGCGTCTGACAATTTGACAACTAGTGGCGCCACGTTTTCCGCCAAGGCGTTGCCGTAATGCGAGGCGTCAGCCACGAGGACTTTAGCAACACCGGCAACGGCGGCGGCGGCTTCAGCCGCCCCCGAGCAATTCGATCCCGCCACCAATATCTCGACGGTGTCGGAAAGCTGTGACGCGGCAGCGACCGCCGTGAGTGTTGCGGGATTCAACGAGTCGTTATCGTGCTCCGCGAGGACGAGTACAGCCATAGTTAGATCACCTTTGCTTCGTTGCGAAGTTTATCAACCAACTCATCGACGTCCGCAACCTTGACGCCGCCCGCACGCACTGGCGGTTCTTCTACTTTAATCAACTTAAGCCGAGGCGCGGTATCCACCGCAAGATCGGAAGGTGAATAGGTATCGAGCGGCTTCTTTTTCGCTTTCATAATGTTGGGTAGTTTGACGTAGCGTGGTTCGTTTAGACGTAGATCGACGGTGACCACTGCAGGCAGTTGGACCGCGATTGACTGGGTTCCGCCATCTACTTCGCGATTGACCTTAAGTTGTTCTCCGTCAACCTCCACATCGCACGCAAATGTCCCCTGCCCCCATCCCAACAGCGCAGCCAACATCTGACCTGTCTGATTCGAATCATCATCGATCGCCTGCTTACCGAGTAGAACGACCCGTGGAGATTCTTTTTCCACCAATGCCTTCAATATTTTCGCCACGGCAAGCGGCTGAACCTCTTCGTCGGTCTCAACCAAGATGCCTCGATCCGCACCCATCGCCATTGCAGTGCGCAAGGTTTCTTGGCATTGCTTCGGCCCTACCGAGACGGCGACAATTTCCTCGGCGACGCCGGCCTCCTGCATCCGGATAGCCTCTTCTACCGCGATCTCATCGAACGGGTTCATGGACATTTTTACGTTGGCGAGATCGACGCCACTGCCATCCGATTTCGGCCGAGCCTTGACGTTGTAGTCAATGGCGCGCTTAACCGCCACCAAGATTTTCATGCTTGCCTCCAATCCACTGGGTCACTTGGACACAGCGGGTCTCGATTTAGATATGTCTAGCAACATTTTTGCGACACGGGGCCGCCATCGCGCATGGCGTTCGGCAAACGGGCCCGTGGTTGATTACGGAAACAATTGGAACCCGGTTCGGGTTACCGCCCGCCGCTTAGAGCGACTACGGTCGAATTCGCGCAGGTTTTCCTTAGTTCCTTGTAATCGTTGTACGGGGACACTTAGGCCTCACGCGGAGGTCGGATAATACCAATAAATGACGCGGTGCAAAAGGCTAGACGCTTCAGTGCTTTAGGCCAAAGTCCCCAGCACGAACGGGTGACACAGCTCCTTATAGGGCCATTTCCGGTATGTCGCCGTCGATCACTAAGCGACCGGCCGTAGCATTCCTGACCTCTTCCACACTTACCCCCGGTGCCCGCTCAATCAACTTAAAGCCATCTGGGGTAACATCCAGTACCGCTAGATTAGATACGATACGGTTGACACAGCTAACTCCGGTCAGCGGCAAGGTACACTTTGGTAGTACTTTCGATTCGCCCTTCTTATTGGTGTGCATCATGGCGACGATGATGTTTTTTGCAGATGCCACCAGATCCATGGCGCCGCCCATGCCTTTAACCATGGCGCCGGGGATCTTCCAATTTGCGATGTCCCCAGTGTCTGATACTTCCATTGCGCCGAGGACGGTTAATTGAACGTGTTGCCCGCGTATCATTGCGAAGCTCATCGCCGAATCGAACAGCGATGCGCCAGGTAGCAAGGTCACCGTCTGCTTACCTGCATTAATCATGTCCGGGTCTTCCTCGCCCTCGTATGGGAATGGCCCCATACCTAATATGCCGTTTTCCGATTGAAATTCGACGCCGATTCCATCCGGCACATAATTGGCAACCAGGGTTGGGATCCCAATACCCAAATTCACATACCAACCATCGCGCAGATCCTGGGCGATTCGTTTCGCAATACCTTCTTTATCTAATGACATGGTAGATCTTCGCTCTCGGATCTATGCACGAACACGGACGGTCCGCTGTTCTATCGGCTTGATATATTTTTCACCCTGAAAAATACGCTGCACGAAAATTCCCGGGGTATGGATCGCATTCGGGTCTAGTTCGGTATTGTCTACCAACTCTTCGACCTCAGCCACGGTGATTTTACCAGCCATTGCCATCACTGGATTGAAATTACGCGCCGTGCCTTTAAATATCAGATTGCCCGCGCGGTCGCCGCGCCATGCTTTGACGAGGGCGAAGTCCGCGCTAAATGCCTGCTCTAGGATGTGCGGTTTGCCATTAAAAACCCGAACCTCTTTTCCCTCCGCTACCTCCGTCCCATAACCTGCCGGGGTAAAAAACGCAGGGATCCCGGCACCCGCCGCACGGCAGCGCTCGGCGAGCGTACCTTGTGGAATGAGATCGACCTCGAGTTCGCCACTTAGCATTTGGCGCTCGAACTCGTCGTTTTCACCAACATAGGAGGCAATCATTTTTTTGATTCGCTTGTCCTTTAACAGCAGGCCAAGCCCGAAGTCGCCGACACCCGCATTGTTTGAAATGCAGGTGACATCCCTGACGTCCGTTTCTGCTAGTGCTGCGATAGCATTCTCGGGAAGCCCACAAACTCCGAAACCACCGATCATCAGCGTCATTCCGCTTTCGATGCCCTCGATTGCCTGTTTCGCGTTGGTGACTACTTTATCCATAATGGTCCAGACGTTCAGTTGCTAATTCGGTTCTCGTTATTCCAGGCCGTGGCAAACGCTGCCTGAGAGCGCCGGTAATATACCCGAAGCGACGGATTCCGTCTGCACCACCTTATTGTGGGCTACGGATACCCGTGGAAGCTTCGCACTACACGATAGGCAGGAGTAATCCTATGGACACCATAATGGACTCAGTAATTCCCTACGGCATTAACGTCGTATCCGCACTCGCTATTTTGGTCATCGGGCGATGGCTTGCGCAACTAGCAAAACGCTTTTTCGTCGGGGCGATGGAGAAGCACGATATTGACCCGATGCTTTGTACTTTCTTTAGTAATATCGCCTACACCGCGATGATTGCGTTCGTCGTCATTGCAGCCCTTGGCAGACTCGGCATCCAAACAGCCTCGTTCGTCGCAATCCTTGGCGCTGCGGGCCTAGCCGTTGCCCTGGCCTTCCAAAGTTCACTATCGAATTTGGCAGCCGGCGTGATGTTGGTGACATTTCGGCCGTTCAAGCTTGGCGATTTCGTCGAAGCTGGTGGGGTATCCGGATTGGTAGAGCAGACATCGATCTTTACCACGACCATACTCACCCCCGACAACAAGGCCGTCATCGTTCCAAACGGTACGCTGGCGGCAGGGACGATAACGAATTTTTCAGCCAAATCGACGCGGCGCGTCGATATGGTATTTGGTGTTGGCTACGATGCCGATCTCGATAAGGTGCAAAAGATCATCGAAGAGGTGCTGGACAATGATGATCGGGTACTCGCCGAGCCGCCGCCGACCGTCGCCATTGCCGAGCTCGCAGACAGCGCGGTGAATTTCGTCGTGCGCCCGTGGGTCAATAGCAGCGACTACTGGGCGGTACATTTTTCGACGCATGAGCGCTTGAAAAAGTGCTTTGATGACAACGGTATCAATATCCCGTATCCCCAGACGGACGTGCACCTGCACCAGGCCGCATAATTTCGCAGTGGACGCACGATTGCGCGTGTGCGACGAATATGCTTGAATGCCGCCGCATCCCGGACGTGTCTCGGGAGCGGCATTACTCCAACTCGGCGGCCACAACTCGCGACGGCATTGTTCGCCACCGCCGGAGCAAAGAACGACGACATGCCGGGTCATTTTCAACATCGACACAAGCATCGACTCGACGATCGAGTGATACGTTACGAACCACTTTCACAATGAGCTAAACCATGAACATTTACGTTGGTAACCTACCTTACAGTGTGCAGGACGAAGAACTGCGCGAAGCATTTGAAGCATACGGCGATGTAATGTCTGCCGAAGTCATATTCGACCGTCGTACGCAGCGCTCGCGCGGGTACGGTTTTGTAGAAATGCAAAACGACGATGAGGGCCATGAGGCCATCGCGGCGCTCAATGGCAGTGACTTCCAGGGCCGCGAGCTCCGCGTTGACGAATCCAAGCCGAAAGACGAAAAACCGTCTTCGCGCCCGCGCGACCAGAAGCGCAATCGCAACCAAAATAAGGGTAAGGCGGAGCAGGCACCAGCGGCCGACAACGGTACCGGCTTGATTGGGTTAATTAAACGAATTTTCGGTTGACCGACGCCGACCAGCCGCCTCGAGAACTACCGCCCGCCGCTCATGCGGCATGGCTGGCCTATGCCGCGATGCTTCAATCCAAGCAAGCACACTACGGCTTCCTAGAGCATCTCGATGCAAAGTATCAGCACGGCGGTACGCGGAGCCTAGCCGAGCGCGCCCGACTGGCAACACTCCTTGCACAACACGACCGCTGCGTGGCCGAATTCTCGCAGGCGATCAAGGCGCTTGGCGCGACCGACGTTAAGGCGCGCGACATGCTGCTTAGGTTGATGGGCGAGATAGCCGAGACGACGCAAGGTCCGACGCACTGATTCAACGTTTCTAGCGGGCTCAGCCTGCGACGGCGTCATCGTCCCATAAGCGTGTTGCGGCAGCGAAGTATTCGGGCTTGCCACCGGTCCAAATTTCTCCCCAGTGCTGACCGCCGCCATCTACGGTAAGCACTTCACCGGTGATGAATCCGCCACTCGGTCCAGCGAGATAGATACAGGCCTCCGCGATTTCCCACGGGGAACCTGCCCGCATCAACGGGTTGGTCCGAGGATATTTCTCCCGCGCAGACTCAGAATAAACCGCCCACCCCTCCGTTTTAATCGCGCCCGGCGCGATACAGTTGACCCGGATCGCTTGTGGCGCCCATTCGACCGCAACGGCTTGAGACAGCGCGATGACCCCCGCACGGGCCGCGCGTGTGTGCGCAACGCCGTGCAGGCCCTGCTCCACTACCACGATATTGACAATGTTCCCGCCCGAGCCTAATTCGTGCCAATATTGCGCCGCCACCTGCATCATGTGCCAGGTACCGTTAAGGTTCGTATTCACAACGGCGTTCCATCCCCGCTCGCTGAACTCGATTGCTGGTTGCGGGAACTGACCGCCGGCGCAGTTAATCAAGATATCGACTGTTCCATAGCGCGCACTCACCGTTTCGAATGCCGCAACGACAGATTCCCTCTCACGGATATCCACAATCGCATAATCCGATTTGTAATGCCGCGCATTAATTGCCTCAACAACATCGATTAACTTCGCCTCGGTGCGTCCACAAATAACGACTTGTGCCCCGAGTCGCGCCGCGAGCCACGCGGTTGCTCGACCCATGCCGCTGCCACCGCCGGAGATGAGAACGACTTTGCCATCGAGCAGGCCATCCCGATAGACGGTTGGGTGCTCGGCGAGTTCGTTATTTGTGGTTGGGATATCCACCACTAGCTGCGCAATAGTTCGCCGCTAATGATCATTTTCCGAACCTCGGTCGTGCCGGCACCAATTTCAAGTAATTTATTTGCCCTATACAGGCGATTAATTTCGGACTCCCAGATGTATCCTGCGCCGCCATGGATCTGCAGCGCCTCATCCAGCACTCGGTTCAGGGTATTGGCGGCATACATCAACGACGCGGCGGTCAAGGCATGGATGTGCCCACGACCCCCGTCGCCGACCTCGAGGTCATTCGCTTCCGCGAGTCCACGGTAGGTAAAGGTGCGCATCGTCTCAACCCACACATACATGTCCGCGATCTTGGATTGGATCATCTGAAAATCGGCAATCGGTCGGCCGAACTGCTCGCGCGTTTGCGCATACTCAATTGACAATTCCAGCGCGCGCTCCGCGATGCCTAGGCAAATCGGGGAAATGACTGCGCGTTCTAAGTCTAGGCCGCTCATCACAATTGCGACCCCGAGGTCCTCGGTACCGACGAGATTCTCAGCCGGTACTCGGCACTCGTCGAATAACAGCTCGCCGGTTTGGCTCCCGCGGAAGCCCATCTTCGTCAACTTCTGCGCAACGCTGAATCCTGGGAAGTCTTTTTCCACGATAAACGCAGAGATGCCGTGCGCGCCCTTATCGGGTGATGTTTTAGCGTAGACCAACAAAATATCCGCAACCGGACCGTTGGTGATATACATTTTGCGCCCGTTCAGTATGTAGTGACCGCCGTCGCGTCGCGCGCTTGTGCGCATTGATCCGAGCGCATCTGATCCGGCACCGGGCTCGGTGAGCCCAAGCGCACCTGTAGCGCGCCCGGAACACAAATTCGGGAGGTATTTTCGTTTTTGATCATCGTTCGCATTACGGTAAATATTATTCAGACACAAATTTTCATGCGCTACCCAAGATAGCGATAGTGCATAGTTCCAACGCGCCATTGCTTGAGACACGAGTCCGCTCGTGAAATAGTCGAGCCCTGCGCCACCATACTCCTCAGGCACGGTGAGGCCGAAATATCCTTGTTCACCGATCTTCGGAAAGATATCTTCTGGCCACCACTCCTCGTCATCCATGCGGGACGCAAGCGGATAGAGCTCGTTGCGCGAAAACCTGTCCGCCTCGTCAAGCATCAGCTGCTGATCCGACGTAAGACCGAAGTTGTGCTGAACGTCCGATTGAAATTGTGAAGGATCCGTTGCTGCTGGTGATGACATGTAAGGCTCCAAAGGCGGCCGGTAAAAAATTATATCGATGTAGGGCGTCTGCGAAGGCGGAGGTTATCGGAGGGCCCGCGCATTGTCCACGCAGCGTTACTAGGACACTACCGCGGACTAAACTATCCGAGCCTCAGTCAATTCAGTCTACCTAGCGTCCGCAAAAAGACGTTGTTATTATCGCTGCGTCGCTGCCAGCTTAAGCAAAACGAAATATTTTTGTGCGGCGCATCATCAAAACAATAATTAATCTAATCGGGAGACGCAAAATGGGAATGATGAGTGAGTTCAAAGAATTCGCCATGAAAGGCAACGTTGTCGATATGGCCGTCGGCATCATCATTGGCGCAGCCTTCGGCAAGATCATCGCATCACTAGTTAAGGACATCATTATGCCCCCGATTGGGTTGGCTATGGGCGGGGTCGATTTCAGCGATTTGGCCTACGTGCTCCAGGAAGCGCAAGGTGAGGTCGCAGCTGTATCGGTCAACTACGGCACCTTCATCATGACCATTATTGATTTTCTTATCATCGCGTTTGCCATCTTTATGGCAATTAAGGCGATGAATGCCGCCCAACAAGCGCGCGCCGGAGAGGAAGAGGAAGCCGCGCCGGAAGCACCGCCGGAACCATCTGCCGAAGAAAAGCTATTGACCGAGATCCGCGACCTTCTCGCGACAAAATAGGAAGAGCATCAGCGCAAAACTCGGCGCCGATTCATTCGATTGCGCGTGGCAACTACTTCTTAAGGAACGACTGCAGCATCGCGACCGTCTCGGTGGTCGCGGCCACTTCGGAAATCGATTTAGCCTCGTGCTCGAACTGCTGCTCGAGCGATGCGCTAAGTGACGTACGTAATAGTCCCTTCAGCCGCGGGAGCGCTTGCGAAGGTAGGGCAATGAGCTCGGCCACCACGTGCTCGACCTCTGCTTCAAAATCGTCGTCGTCAACCACCCGCGAGATGATACCCAACGCGTGGGCCTGCTCGGCGCTCAAGGTCGGGTTCGTTGCCATAATGTCGAACGCCTTCTGCGGCCCCACCAAACGGGTTAAAAAATACGTAGAACCACCGTCCGGGGTTAAGCCTGACCGGGTGTAGGCAAAATTAAATTTTGCCGATCGCCGTGCAATCGCCATATCCGACATGCATACGAGACTAAAACCACCCCCAGCAGCCATACCATTAACGGCCGCAATAACTGGCGCGGACATGCGCGTCAAGCAAAGAACCGCATTATGGAAGTGGGCCGCCATCTCTCTAATGTGAGTCTGAATATTCTCTCGATTACGCATGAAATCGTTCAGATCACCACCGAAGGAAAACACCGGTCCGTTGGCTCCGAGCACAACAACTTTTACCGTTTGATCAGCTTCCAGAAGCCGCGCCGCGCTAGCCAGCTCTTGCGTGAATCGAAGGTCCACGGTGTTATGGTTTTCAACATTATCAAGCGTAATGCGGCCAACGCCATCGGCAATTCGCAAGTCGATCCTTTCAAATTCCATTGTATTCTCTCAAGTGATTGCCTTAACTAGAATCCTGTGTCGACTCCTTGGCTTTGCGGTGGTGTGGCTCCAATTGATCCGGCCTCGATACCGAGACGTTGTTGACCACGTGTGCTAACACAAGCTCGAATACCTGCTGCCATTGTTCGTCGTAACGGCCCGCACGAATTGACTGACCCAGATTTTTGTGCAGTTCCTCAAGGCTGCCCGACTCGCCCGTAAAAGATTGCAGTTCACGCAATTCTTGCGCGTCGAGAACCTTGCCGACCGCAAGTTCACGTCTGCCGACGTCTAAGAGGTAGCGCGCACATAGCGCGTCGTAACGGTCCCGCTCATCCAACCGGTCAACAATTGTCTCCAGAAGCTCGTCGACCGTAGCCATAATTTCATCAACCGTCGGCCAGTTGCGACTCATCAGTCGTATTCTCCCGATAAGGTCATTAAAAGATCATATTCGATAACGCAGGTGTTGCGTCCACACGCGGCGAACGGAATGGCCCGTCGTTGGCCTCCAATGTGCCCGTGGGCTTGCATGACATTCAGTACCGCCCATCGAACTAAGCCGAAAACTTCCCACCAATGTACTCGCTCCCAGTCTACGTCAACGCCACCGTTGGCCGCGTAGGCAGTCGCAAACTCTTTCCTGGTACCGATACCCCCAATCGGTCGATCCGGGTACCCAAAGCGCCAGGACCTGGTGCAAAGCCAACCGATGTCCTCCATTGGGTCGCCCAAGTGCGCGCACTCCCAGTCCAACACGGCGCGGATCCCGCCGTGATCGACAATTAAGTTCCCATTGCGGAAATCGCCATGGAGCAAACATGGCTTCGAGGCTGTGGGACGATTTAAGTGCAACCAGCGCAAACCAAGCTCAATCGCTGGGTGTGTTTGTGCGTAACTATCATATCGCGCCGTTTGCGCGGCCACCGGATCCAGACTGTCAGGCACGTCTGCAAGAAACTCGGCAGCGACCGGATCTAGTGCATGTAAGCGGGCCAAAATTTCTCCGCATTGCGCGGAAAATCGTGCGCGAGCAGTGGAGAAGTCAGGATCGTTGACCAAGCGCTTTGGCAATGTCTCTCCGAGGACACAGGCGACGATGTAACCGCGCCCTAAACCATCATCATCATCCAATTCGAAAATCGGCTCGGGCACGGGTATTCCGGCGCGGTGGGCGATCTTTAACAGACGAAACTGCGGGTGCGGTGCGAGAAACGGTGATTGTGCAAGCGCATAAGTTTCTTGGCGCAAGACAAGTCGACGAGTGGATGCGCGATCGTCATTAAAATCGAACAATACTGTCCGATTCGATCCGCCAAGTGTCGCTGATACTAGATTTTCGATCCCGGCGCGCTCGCCGTATCGCCTACGTACGGCCGCGAGCAGCCGATCGCGGACCTGCGCAACGTCCGGATCAATACTCAGATCTTGGGCCATTTACTGCTGGGTCAAGGTCGTCAAAGTTAGACTACAAATGTATTCACTGCGGAAACCCGACTGGCTGTCCGTGCTCTATTCGCTCGATATATTCACTCACCCCTAGACCCGCACGATCGTCCCAGCGCCACTCGGTAAAGCCCTCGGCGATTCGGGTCAGCAACATCTCGTCACCAATCTTGCGACGGTTGCGCAACGGCGCCAAGGTTAGAACCTTGCCGTCTAATGTTACCGACCGGTTGGCCGTGCGTAGGATGAGCCGCATGGCACTCGGGTCTTTCTCAGCTGTCCACTCGGTCAGTAAATCTATATCAGTGATGTCCTCAAGCTGTCCGTCGAAATGCACCACGCCCGTACGCCGAGTGGTGCCATCGGTGTCCGTAATCTTCAGCACCGTGATGCCACGGTCCTCGCCAAAATTAGCGATAAATAATCGGTAGTAATTGATATTGGTCCAATAGCGCGGACCCCACGAATGGTCGCGCCAGCCGAGCCCATCCATTTTCCATTCGTCATTGCCGATCCGGATCGTGCCGAGCGTTTTCATATGCTGATAAAAATGCCCCAAAGAGAAATCGCGACCGTACATGGTCTGTTGTTCGGCGGTTGCCGGCTCGCCGCCGTGGATCGGTGACAATTTTTTGAGTTCGAACTCGATTTCGCACGCTTGCGGCGACACCTCCGCGTAGAGACGCTTGGGATCCCGGAGCAAATTCGGATCGTCCAATACGAGGATCTCACCACGATAGCTCATCTCGACGGCCTGCAAAGCTTCGGTTACCCGATACTCCATGCCCCCCGCCATAAAACACTCATTGGCCTCAATCCGCGGTCGATGAAACTGGCATGCGACCCGCCCGTCTGGCAAATAGAAGCAAACCGAGAGTTCTGCATAGCCCTCGTTCACGCGATTTCCTAGCCGCATCCAGCCGCCAATGCGGCTCGCCGGGTCGAATCCGTTGGTATAGACGCTTTCATTGAAATTTGTGTCTGTGGTGGGGAGATGCAACCCCTCATGTAGCGCTGACATGACATATTCGGCCATTTTGTGAGTCCTGTTGCGGCGATCAAAGATTTATCATTTTGACACATCCAAACCAGTGATTGCAGATTGGGCTCCATGCTAGCCTGCTGGCCTAACTACCAGTGTAGCAACGTTAGTTTAGGCATCAGGCTGGGGTCAGGTCCGACAACCTTGAGCCCAGAGGGACTCCTAGCGGCACCGAGCCGCGGAGCGATTTGGATAAACAACAACGTAAAGAGCTGAATACGATGAATGACAAGGTGCAGAATATTGAACCGAACTCGGAACGCTCGGAGGCGCTAAACGACCTATCGAACGTCTACGAAAATCTCGTTATCGAGCACCTGCAAAAAGTTGGGGGCGACCTGTCACCGGAAGCACAAGCCGACGCGGCTTGCCTCGCGCTTAACAAGCTACCGCCGAAGTACGTCCGTCATGCAGTCGATTGGATGTTTTTTATTAGCGCGAGCGAACTCGAAAAGATTAATCGGGCTGTCGATGTGGCGGTGACCAATGCAATCGCACGCGTGCTCGACAACCCGCCTCTTGCTGAAACCGGCTAATAGCGAACGGCTACAGCTTGTCTGATTAATGTCCGCAAATGTGATTTGCGGCGACGGACCAACCATCTCGCCAACTGCTCAAGGTTTTCTGAAGCCGGCCTCTTAGTTTAAGAGTGCGCGTAAAGCTCTGACACTACGTAGCGCTTATTGACGCTCTCGGCACCACGCAATAGGCTCGTCCTCTTTCGGTTTAATCTGGAGAACACCTATGCGTTTTGGCTTTATGGAGGACTTCCGCAATCCCGTTAAGTGGCGTAAGCCGTTTCCGGAATTCTACAGCGCCATCCTCGACCAGATCGTCCGTGGCGAAGAGCTCGGCTACGACAATGTCTGGCTCACGGAACACCATTTTACAGAAGACGGCTACAATCCATCGCTGTTCCCAACAGCCACTGCAATCGCGGCCAGAACCCAAAAGATCCGGATCGGAAGCTTTATCGTAGTTCTGCCGTACCAGCACCCCGTTCGTGCGGCCGAAGACGCCGCCTGCGTCGACATATTTTCCAATGGACGCTTCGACTTCGGCATCGGACAAGGTTACTCGTATCACGAATGGAACGCGCTGTGCATGGATCGCAGCACCCGCGGAGAGCGCACCCGTGAAAGCACGGAGATCATCAAGAAGCTGTTTTCTGAAGACCGGGTAACGTTTAACGGAAAATACACGCAAATAAAGGATATGACTTTATCGCCGAAGTCGGTGCAACAACCGCACCCGCCAATCTGGGTCGGTGCACGCGGGCCAAAGGCGATCCGGAATGCGGCCAAGAGTGGCTATCATTTGATGGCAACTCTTGGGCCGGATCCGGCGCCGCTGTATATCGAAACACTCAAGGAATGTGGCTACGATCCGGCCGACTTCAACGTCGCCCAATTGCGCATGGTCTACGTCGCCGATAGCAGTGACCAAGCGTGGGACGAGTGCCAAGATCACCTATGGCATCTGATGACGTTCTATCAGGACATTCTGTCCGAAGCCAAGGATGCTGAAGGCGACGCCAACCCGCTACCAGCGGCGAATGCGAAGGAATTACGCAGTTCGCCTGCCGCGGATGCGATGATGATAGGCACGCCAGCTGAGGTCGGGGAAAAATTGGAGCAATTTTGTAAAGACTTTCAATGTACCGATTTCATTATGGACATGCAGTTTCCCGGTTTGGACCCGGCTAAAGCGACGCGCTCGATGGAATTGTTTGCAACCGAAATAATGCCGAGCTTCAGGGGCGAATAGGCCACCGGATTTATCGTGGACGTCGTAGTCGTCGGCGCCGGGGCACTCGGCACCATCCTTGCCGCGCATCTTAGCCGGGCCGGGCATGAAGTCACGATCCTTGCGCGCGGACGCCGCGCGGACCAGGTTAAACAAGACGGATTGGTGGTGCTTGGCCTCGCCGATTTCACGGCCGTATGTCCTGTCGTCACCGACCCGGCTTCAGTGACAGACACAGATCTGCTGATCGTCACGGTCAAAACCTACGACAATGAAGCTGCAATTGCAGCCTTGCCACCGCGCCGCTTCGATTCGGTTTTCTCCGTGGCCAACGGCGTGTTGAAAAATGCGCAGCTGCAGCATCACTTTGGCGCAAATGCAGTGCTAGGTTGTATGGCCAACACCAGCGGTGAACTCCTCGACGATGGCACCGTACACTTCACTCGCAATGTGTGCCTCCATCTCGGCGAGCTCGCCGGCGGGCTAAGCACGCGCGCCATGGCAATTGCGAGCGCCATCGAGCGCAGCGGCATCAAGACTCAAGCGGAAGAAGATATCCAGGTTGTTGAATGGTCAAAATTTGTCGGCTGGACAGCTTTGCTTTCCCTGTCCGTCGCTACCCGATCACCGACTGGCAGCTTTCTTGCCGACCCCTATTGCGCCAACCTAGCGGCCGCCATGATCAAAGAAATGGCGGCAATTGCCGAGGCGAACGAGATCGAGATTATCGACCAATCACCCATGCCGGTGGCAAGTATCGCAACCGCAAAGCCCGATAGAGGTCGCGAGATTGTGATGGAAGTTGGCGAGGATTTGCGGCGCTCGGCGCCAGAGCATCGCATGTCATCACTCCAGGATCTGGAACGAGGAAAACCGTTGGAGGTCGAGGAGACCCTCGGTTTCGCACTCACTGAAGCGAGCCGTGTTGGCGTTAAGACACCGAACTTAGCGATCTTCTATGACTTGATTTCAGGTATTGGTGCGCTGTCAAACACGCCTTAGCGTCCGGCAATTGCGGTTAACCGTAATGTGCTAGCCAATCGACTCCAAAGCTGGTTGCTCATAGGTAACGACAGACGTCCATTGCTCCCGCTCATGCGCTTGCCAATAGAGTTCGCGTACCAGCATTGTTACCTTGCCTGGGTCGCCGTTGGCAACCGCCTGCCCGTCGATCATGCTGACTGGCATCACACCACCTGCCGTACTGGTTAAAAATACCTCATCTGCCACGCGTAGTTGTTCTGCACTTAAGCGCTCGACGGAACACGGGATCCCGAGCTCTTCAGCCAAATCGATGACTGTCGCACGCGTGATGCCCTGCAACACGCCGTCCGGGGGAGTGATCAGCCGACCTTCAAAATAGGCGAAAACATTGAATCCTGGGCCTTCCGTAACGTTCCCGTCTCCGTCGAGTAAAACCGCCGTATACGCGTCTCTATCGTAGGCCTCCAATAAACCCTTGACTAAATCGCCCCATTGAAAATTCTTCACCGTCGGATCAATCGATGTCGTTGGTGTACGTAGCGTGTCGTTTGCGATGACGAGTTTGATTCCTTCCAGCTGATGGTCTGGTTTGGCAATCCATACGTAGGGTATTGCGAAGGCATAAAATCGATTGATGTAATTTCGTGGGTCTCGATCCCCATCTACGGGAATGCCGCGGGTGACTATCATTTCGACATAAGCTTCACGCAGACCTGATTTAGCGACGCAATCAAACAAGATATCTTCCATCGCTGCGCGCGTGATTTGCGGTTGCATCCGAATTCGGTTCCACCCACGTTCGAAGCGATCGAGGTGGTCCGCGAGTCGAAAAAACTTTCCATTCCAAACCGCGACAACATCGTAGGTAAGATCCGATCGCGTAAATCCCGTATCGGTGATCGGAATCGCGGCCTTATCGATCGGCACGAATTCATCGTTAATCCACGCACAACCTTTAGCGTAAATGGAGTTCGTCATAAATCACCTCACCGGGTATAGATTCGCTCAAGTCCAATTTCGACACCGACGTCCGTGTTGGCTTCAGTGCTCCTAGCGACGTGAATCATAGACTGCAATTGTGGCAATCCTAAGGCAACAATGCGAGTCAATTAGGGTCCTCAGCGCATCGCCAGAGATTGCTCGTCCACAGCCACGGGCACAACGGTAGTCCATCCATAGGGATCGGCTGCACGCCCGTATTGGATACTGGTTAACTCGTCGTACAGGCGGCGCGCCACAGGGCCTGTCTGGCCCCCATTTAAGGTGGCTTCACGCTCTTGGTATACCAGGGCACCAACTGGGGCGACGACGGCCGCCGTACCCATCCCAAAAGCCTCCGTGATTTGGCCATTTTCAATATCCCGCCACACCTCCGCAATCGTCATCGGCGTTTCGTGCATCTCAAATCCCAAGTCAGGTGCCAAGCGCAGTATCGAGTCCCGCGTCACACCATGCAAGATCGCACCCGACAACGGTGGCGTGCGGATCTCTTTATCCCCATAGACAAAGGCGATGTTCATCGCGCCGACCTCATCGATGTAACGTCGCTCGACCGCGTCTAGCCACAATACCTGTTGGCATCCTTTGTTACGTGCGGCTTCGGAAATCGCAATGCTGGCGGCGTAGTTTCCCGGTGTCTTCGCTTCTCCAGTACCGCCACGAACGGCGCGCACGTGGTCGTGCGACACAAAAACGGAAATTGGATTGAAGCCGTCGGGGAAATATGGTCCCACTGGGCTCACGATGATGTAATGCAGGTATTCGTGGCTCGCGCGCACCTCTAATACCGGTTCCGTAGCCATTATCACGGGTCTGATATAAAGCGACGCCGACTCGATATTTGGCATCCATCGATGTTCGAGACTTACCAAGGTCTCTATCGCTTCGGTGTGTAGTTCCTCATCGACGGCCGGCATGCCCATGCGTTCGGCCGAACGATTGATCCGGGCAACGTTTCGATCGATTCGGAAAAGATTAAGATCACCGTCAGGTCGTCGGTACGCCTTTGTCCCGTCGAATACCATCTGTCCGCAATGTAGTGCTGCCGCCGCTGGATCTAGGATCAGATCGTGATACGGACCGATTGTCGGGTCTTGCCAACCATTTTCCGCCGTATATCGATGGGTAAACATTCGGTCGGTAAAATGGCGTCCGAAGCCAAGCTGCGCCGGGATCGATGGCGATAGATTCGGCGCGATCGACTCAATTCGAATTGCGTGTTTAGCCATAATTTTGGAGCTTGGTCGAGCGAAGGCGTTAATTATACCCGACTCGGCATGGATCTGATTCCGCCTATTGAAATATCCGTTAAAGTCCAAACCATCGACGCAGCTTGACACCCTACCATCCACACCTTTAGCTTCTTGGGTAATCAAACTGGGAGTTTAGAGATGTCGTTTTTTCTGTCCGATGATCAACTCGCGATCCGCGATGCCATGACCAAACTGTGTGCGGATTTCGACGCAGATTATTGGCTCACCTGTGACAACGAAGGGCGTTTTCCCCAGGAATTTGTCGATGCGATAAGCGCCGGTGGTTGGCTGGGCGTGGCCATGCCGGAAGAATATGGCGGGTCCGGACTCGGCATTACCGAAGCCTCACTGATGATGCAGGCAGTGACTGAGTCCGGCGCCGGCTTCTCCGGTGCCTCTGCTATCCATCTCAACGTCTTTGGACTCAATCCGGTCGTGGTATTTGGTACCGATGAGCAGAAACGCAGGATGCTGCCACCCATGCTTCGCGGTGAGAAAACGGCTTGTTTCGGCGTTACTGAACCAAATGCCGGCCTCGATACGCTGAGCTTGGAAACGCGCGCCGAACGCAGTGGCGACGGCTATATCGTCAATGGCCAAAAGCATTGGACCTCAATGGCGCAACGCGCCGATAAGATATTACTGCTCGCGCGGACGACGCCAAAAGAAGCCGTTGAAAAGCGAACCCACGGTTTGAGCTTATTCTTCACTGATTTCAATCGTGATTATCTCGAGGTACGCGAGATTCCAAAGATGGGCCGCAAGGCAGTGGACTCCAACGCGGTATTCTTTGATAACTTACCAATCCCGGTCGAAGACCTGATTGGTGAAGAAGGGAAAGGGTTTCACTACATCCTGCATGGTCTCAACCCGGAACGTATTCTCCTCGCAGCGGAGTCCATCGGCCTCGGCCGAGCGGCTTTGAGTCGCGCCTGCGATTACGCCAAAGAGCGGACGGTCTTCGGTCGTGCAATCGGCCAAAACCAAGGGATTCAACACCCATTGGCAAAATGTTGGATAGACTTAGAGGCGGCTGAGTTACTCGCCTACAATGCAGCGATGCTATACGACGCCGACCGCGAGTGCGGCGCTCAAGCCAATGCAGCCAAATATCTCGCCGCGGAGGCTGGGTTCCATGCCTGTGAGCAAGCGATGTTGACGCACGGCGGCATGGGATACGCGAAGGAGTATCACGTCGAGCGATATATGCGGGAAATGATGATCCCCCGGATAGCGCCGGTCAGCCGAGAAATGATCTTCAATTACATCGCCGAACGCGAACTCGGCCTGCCGAGGTCGTATTAAAGGGTAGCGCGACGGCTACGACTTCCCCGCAAGCAACGACGCTTGCGGCAACCTTTCAGCAAGCGCATCACGCTGGTTCGTAAAGACCGGCCTTTGCCTTCACATAGGTTAATTTGCGCGTGATCTTTGTTCCGTCAAAATACAGAAGATCGAGCCCTGCCAGCACCACCGGTTCGTCATCCATGTCCAGGTGGAGCTTCCAGCTACTCATCACTTTCCCTTCATCGGCGTCAATGAACGTGTCATCCTCGTCGAAGCGAATGGTGCCAAAACGGCCGCTGAACAGACCGTCAAACGACTTTCGTATTGCCGCCTTACCCTCATTTACCTTGCCATGGAATTCTTCGTAAACAGCGTCCTCGGTGAAAAACGCCATAATGCCATCCACATCCGCGCGATTGAACACACCCAGAAATTCACCACCTAACTGCTTTAATTCGGCGTAGCGGTCGCTCATCGTTGTCTCTCCCACTTCGATTTGGTTCGGTATAACTAAAGTCTACTACGCATAGGCGCTCAGCGTGGTATCTCCATCGGACGAATAGTCCGGGACGTGCCGGGTTTCGGTTGATAACATATAGGCCACAGGGTTATTGAACGACCGCCGAGACGGGAAAGCATCCGGCCATCTTTGCAGCCGGAGTAATTGAGAATATGCCGACATGAAAGCATTTAAAGACAACTGGTTTAGGCCCCTAGTCGCATTCTTGTTCATTGCGATTGCACCTTATGCGGGGGCCGAAATTGATGCCATCACAGGCACCTGGGCGCTCAACGAAGACGCATCAGACTCCCTGGAAAAACAAATGAACGACCTAAAACAAGAGCACCGGCTCTTCGAAAGCGAACATGGGGACAAGGAGGAGGACTCGGGAAAACCAAGTCCCTTCGACAACAACAATCTCAAAAATAAAAAATGGGCAGATCGACGTAGTGGCCCGGTACCGAAACCTAGTATCGCGGTGAATCGAATGGTCACCGCCGAACTCATTAAGCTTTACATATCCGAACGTATTGTAGTTGCGTATGACGGCAAACTTCGACGCCTGATCAACCCTAACCCTCTTGGCCGCGTTCACTCCGCAAAAGGACTCGGGATATCCAAAGATGCGATCGGTGAGACATTGGCGTACATGGATGAAGATGCCGTGGTAATCGAAACTCGGACAAAAAGTACAGAGCGTCTCGCGGAGCGATTCGAAGTCACTCCCGTCGATCAATTGAAAGTGACAACGCGTTTATTTAACCCCGACTGGCGGCGCGAGGTTGAATTTGTACGAGTCTATGACCGCAACGAAAATTAATCTTCGGCGGACTCTACTCGGAGCGCGGCAACCGCTAACTTTGGCAGAATTCGCGCAAACGCTGTGTCTAAGGGCTGGTGTGCAACTAACAACCGGTACCAAACCGGACCGTAAACGAGATCACTAGCGACCTCTACGTCAATGTTCGAATTGAATTCTCCCTCCTGAATTCCGCGCGCGAACAGTTCGCGAAATTCCACACGGCGGTGTTGTTCAAACACTTCGCGAAATTTCGACAGCACATCTTCGTTCGACTGCCCTTCGCCGATGACCTGCGCGACCACCTTACCTAGCGGACCACTTAGTACATCGATGACTTTCGCGCACTGCGCCTCTAATGCCGCACCCGGCGATCCGTCGTCAGGGAAACTAGTCCGCGGTAGCGCCTCGGAAAAAAAGGCGTCGATGACAATTGCCGCCTTGTTCGGCCACCAGCGATAGATGGTCGCTTTACCAACCCCCGCTTCGCGAGCGATTGATTCGATAGCCAGTTCGCGCAACGAAGTTTTGCGTAGCAGTTGAACGGTTGCGCTTAGGATCGATTCGCGCGCGACTGGACATCGTGGGCGGCCGGCATTTCGTGTTTGTCCTGATTCTAATTCTACGGCCTGCATCTTATGACTAGCTTCTCCGTGTGCTAGGCTCGGAGCTTAGCAGCCGCAATTTATTTTGTACACGGCGTGCATGCGGCGCTTCTTGGACGCGGTTTGAACAAGTTATTTTATTTCAATTTGTAACGATACAGATCTTTTGCGACGACTCATCGAGAGGTAACAAGATGCTACAGAAACTCGTGCCAGACACAATTATGCAACCGTTTAATAACGCTTACAGTCACGGCGTTGTCATTCCGCCGAACGCTCGCGTGTTACACCTATCAGGTCAGATCGGTGCGCGACCCGATGGGGTGGTCCCTGAGGACGGAGAAGAGCAAGCTGAGAACGTTTGGAAAAACGTAATGGCAATCCTGAACGCGGCAGACATGACAGCCAGCAATCTCGTAAAAATTACAGCCTATATAGTAGATGAGACAGTATTTCCCTTCTACGCTGCCGCGCGCCAACGCGCCCTCGGTGGTATCGAACCACCGGCATCGACAGCGGTTTTCGTTCCAAGGTTGGTGCTGCCGGAGTGGAAACTCGAGTTGGAGGCAATTGCAGCAAGCGCCGATTAGTTGGCGATAATCATTCGGTCCAGACTTCCGAGCCGCAGGTTTGTTAACGACGTGCGTGCTCGGGTACCCTTTCGGCCAACAAACGCCCGGCCTCAAGCGCTATTCGAGCGGATAAAGTCACGAATTCTAGGGGCGATCTCGGCACGCCATCGGGAGCCGTTGAACACACCGTAATGCCCTGCGCCGGGCTGGATGTAATCCACGTGTTGGTGGTCAGGCACATTGCAAAACAATTCGTGGGCGGCCTGCGTCTGACCAATCCCAGAGATATCATCCAGCTCACCTTCTACGGTCATAAGTGCCGTATTGCGGATCGCCGATGTGTCGACCTTCCGACCGCGGTGCAGCATGCGACCTTCCGGTAACGCGTGCTGTTGAAATACAACATCGATGGTTTGCAGATAGTATTCGGCAGTGAGGTCCATTACCGCGAGATACTCGTCGTAAAATCGACGATGGGCCGCGGCGGAATCGCCATCGCCGTTCACCAAGTCAGAGAAAAGTTTTTGATGCGCGCTCATATGACGCTCGAGATTCATGGTCATAAACCCAGTGAGTTGCAAAAATCCGGGATAGACCCGGCGCATCACTCCAGGGTTAGGAAACGGTACGTTTACGATGACATTGCGTTTAAACCAATCAAGTGATTTGCTCATCGCAAGCTCATTCGGTTTCGTCGGACTCATGCGAGTATCAATCGGGGAACCCATTAAAGTAACGGTCGTCGGCGTATTTGGATCGTCCATTGACGCCATTATTGCCGTCGCCGCGACTACCGCAGGCCCGGGCTGGCACACCGCAATAACATGCACTTCGCTACCAACATGCTGAATGAAGTCGATCACGTAATCGATATAGTCCTCAAGGTCAAACCGGCCCGCCGCTAATGGCACCTCACGGGCATCACGCCAATCGGTGATGTACACCTCATGATCGGGCAACAAGGCCTCCACTGTTCCACGTAACAATGTCGCGTAATGGCCGGATAACGGCGCGACGAGCAACACTGTTGGATCGTTAGGTCGGCGTGATTGATCCGTCTTTTCGCGCCGAAAATGTAGTAGGTCCGCAAATGGCAGTCTGTGCACAAGCTCCTCAGTGACGTCGGTGCGGCCACCATCTGGTAACTCAACGCTGCTGATGCCGAACGAGGGCTTCTCATAGTGTTTTGTAACGCGGTCGAACACCTCCAAAGCCGCCGCCGTAACCTTGCCCGGTAAGGTGTAGCGCATTGGATTCCAGGGCTGTTCGAGGAAAAATCTATTGGCGTTTACCGCCGTCCGCATTGGCGATATCACCGCATGGTTGAATTCGTATAGGTGATATAGCATTTGTGCCATTCCTCGATTGCTGCAGCGCAACAGTCTACACGGAATCGCTTGGCCGTTGTCTGAACATTGCAAATTATTGTTCCATCTGTGGAATAGGCGAATTTGCCAATCCAAAACATGCAAGCATCCCGATAGCTGGTAGAAGTTTCCGTGAACTTCGGGGTGCGCTTGTTAGCGGCGCAACGACAAAGGATCAAATTATCCGTATTTTTTTTGCAACGGCGTTTTATGCCACATGCGTCAAGCTAGGCACCCGTCATTCGGAACCTCAGTCACTGACCAATAATCGACGCAGCATTACAGCACTTGTCCTGGCACTGTTCTGGCTCGTTCAAGTTGCATTGACAATGCCGGCCGCCGCCAGCGAGTTCGATATCGAATTCGACCAATTGAACGAGATATCCCCGCCGCCCGGGCTTCTAATTAATCGCGCGAACATCGACCGCTATGCCGCGATCATCGATGCGGAATTGGCGGCCATGGTTCGGCTAGATTGGGTCAATTTAACGGTAGGCGAGCTGATTTCATTCCGACCGCATGCGGCATATATCGCGGCGACCGCGCAACACGGCGGTAGCACCAAACTGGACGCCCCTGGCATTCTAGTTAACTACAACGGGGGTCGACCCTTCCCTAGCGTTCCCAACCTCAACGATAGCCGCGCGGGCGAGAAAATCGCTTGGAATATGCGGGTCATGTACAACGGCGATAGCGGCAGGATCCCCGAATTGCATTTGCAATACCGCGATCTACGCGACGATCGCGTGAATCGATCTTTGGTGTTTGAGGCGACATTAATGCGATTCATGTATCGACATGTCGTACCGCCGGTCCCCGCGGTAAATAAGAATTTGCAAAATTCCCTTGGCGCATTCTATATGCACGCCGTATCCGCTGGCGACCTTACTGGCGCCGAAGTCCTCGCATTCTTTAATCGCGATGACAGTGAAGCAAAAAAAGGTTGGGTATACATTCCCCAATTGAGACGTAGCCAGAGCTTGGCATCATTTCCACCTCGCGAAACAATGTTCGGTAGCGACATCTTACCCGATGATTTTCTTGGTTACAGCGGCCGAATCGTAGACATGGACTGGAAGTATGTCGGATCAACTTACGTTCTCCTGCCGATGTATCGCCACGATCAGGTCGTCGTTACCGAAACTAAAGTGGCCGAATGGAACTATCGGTTTGTGCACTTTCATGGCAAAGGATCGTGCTTCCCAAATATCACCTGGCAGCTTCGGCATGCCTATATTGTCGAAGGTAGCCCATCGATCGACGATTACCCGGCTTCAAAACGCTATATGTACGTCGACGCGCAAACTTACTATCCGGCACTCGTGAGAATCTATGACGAATCCGGTCGCTTTTGGAAAATGACGATCAACGGTATTGCGCACCCGAATTCTCACATCCGCGAAAACCATGAGACGGGCGCACCAATCGTTGATAGCGCCTCGACCATCGACGTTAACAACAACCGCTGTACCACCGTCCAACTTCTATCGATGGTCAATGTCGATGGCATAACGGTGCGCGAATTCGACCCGGCAAATCTTGGTGGAGGCCGTCGCGGACGGCGGCGATAAGATCGATAGCTTGTCTGCCCTAAAGAATTACGATTATGATCGTGACCCTTTGTCCCCACGGAGATTGAACTGTGAAATACAGCTTGCATGTACAAACCCGAATTAGCGATTGGCCGATCGTTAAAGAACTAGAAGACCTCGGATATGACGCTTGCTGGTTTCCGGACACCCAAATGATGTGGTCCGACTGCTACGCGACGATGGCCGCGGCAGCGCTCAACACAAAGAGAATTAGACTCGGTACCGGCGTTGCAATTCCCGGTACCCGCATCGCGCCGACCACCGCACATTCAATCGCCTCGATCAATGTACTCGCACCCGGGCGCGTGTTCCTAGGGATCGGCACCGGACACACCGCAATGCGGGTGATGGGTCAAGATCCGATGCCGATTAAGGAATTTCGTGAATACTTGCGAGTTGTCCGGGCGATGCTCAATGGCGAAGAAGTCGACTATGAATACCGAGGTAAAACGACCGCACTCAAGTGGCAGGAGCACGCAGACGGATTTCGTAATATCGACACACCGATTCCAATTTATGTTGCCGGCAACGGGCCGCTCGCGCTCAAGGCGGCCGGGCGCTACGGTGACGGACTGATATCCATATTCAACGAACAAAAAGACGTACTGGAGTTCAACCTCAGTAAGGTACGTGAAGGCGCGGAAAAGGCGGGCCGCACGATAGACGATTTCCACACGACGACCCTAACGACCGCAGTCGTGCTGCGGCCGGGAGAGAAGTTGACCGACGATCGGGTGATCGAAACCGCGGGGTCATGGGTTGCGGTTGCAATTCATTTTGTCTACGAAGTGTGGCGTTACACCAAAGATGATGGCGTCGTGCCCAACTATATGAAAAACATATGGGAAGAATACGTTGATCACGTAAGCAACTTTACGATCCCGCAGGAGAAGGCCCATCAAGTTTTGCACGAAGGGCACTGCAGCTATTATCCGCCGGGCGAACGAAAGTTCGTAACCCCCGAAATGATCGAAGGCGCTTGCATGGTCGGTGGCCCATCTGAAATTGCCGAGCAGATCAGACAAGCGGAAAAGCTTGGACTAAATGAGGTTAGCTTGCTACCCCCACTTGCCCATATACGCGACGTCGCCAAGGACTTCGCCGAGCAAGTGATCCCGTTGGTGTAAGCGGACGCTAGCCGACCTAATTATCAAAGCCGTCGCTGAAGGTGCCGACCGCCCGCTCTTTGGGCGGCGCGCCGATGTTGTCCGGCGCGTCAATCGTGACGTGGTTCAGCACGGCTAGATAGCCATCTGCGCTCAACATTCTCTGGCCATAGCCATTGCCGATTAAGCACCGCCGCAACAACGGCAAATGGTAACAAGACACCCACATCACTAAGTGGTGCTCCAGATGGTAGTTTACAAAATATGGCGCCACAAATAGCCGTTCCAGTGGGTTTGCAACGGTCGTGCGCGCGTTTTGAAATGGGTCGTCGCAGGCACCGACGACGGCATGCTCGGCGATATTTCGAATTCGAAGCACGAGTTGCTGCCACGTCAGCAAAGGAATGACCCACAGCAGCGGATAGAGATACCAATGTCCAAGGCTACTGCAAATCAACAGCAATACACCTTGTGCTACACATTGCCGGCCTAAATGCCGATTGAACCTAGCGAAACGTTCAACCACAGGGGTCGCGGTTGGTCCTAGCGCAGCGAGGAGTTGCGCACGACGTTGACTGAATCCGGTTTGGCCAGTCAGGTCGCGTAATAGTTTTCGTCGCAGACTGCTTCGTGTGATCGGATAGTGACCTGTGAGGACGATATCGGGGTCATCGTCGCGCAGCGTGCGGGCGTGGTGATTCAGGTGGTAGCGCCGATAAACAAAGGTGTCGGCTAAGGTCGGAAACGCGCATAACCATTGGCTGAGAATGTTGTTCCAACCGCGATTTTTACCCAGCAGTCCATGCGCACCGTCATGCATGAGAATAAGCAAGCCAAGCTGACGCGAACCGATGACCATCGCCGCAAGCACAAAGGTAGCGGGATTCGGCAACCACACGAACATCCCCATTGCCGCAGCAATGGTCACCCATGCATGCGCGACAAGATAAGTCCCGCGCCAATTTGAACGTGTGCGCACCTGCGCTAATTGCGCATCGTTGAGCAAATCACTGGCCGCTGGCGCACTTCGCATGGCGTTACCCCAATCTTGTCTAATGGACCATTAAGCGTAGCAAACTCAATTCTGAAGCGCGTTGCTCGTTTGCTCAAGCCACGACCAAGCCGCACTTTCACCGCCGGCCGCCCAGGATTGCCATCGGTCCCATTCGATCCGGATCATCGTCGGATCGCCGGCCAATATTGGGGTGACAGCATACTGCGGGTATTTTCGACTCAACGCGGCGAGTGCCTGGTCCCACTCCCGATGCTCAACGTGGAACGCCTCTGCTCGCCCATACAACTTCAACCACCAAAGTCGCTCCCAGTCATCGTCATAGTGATCGATAAGGACACAGACCTCGGGATACTTTGCGATCCAAGTGAGACGACTTAAGTGCGTGTTTTTTTTTGGCTTACCGTCGATTGGCGACCACAGCGCTGGCCCCACTCTAGCGAACACAAACGGGAGTGTTTGTGGCAGCCCGTGTTCATCCCGCTGTCCGAGCCGCGCAACTGGGGCGATATCGACGATCCGCCGAACCAGATCTACTTCAAACACGCCGGTGGGCAAACACGGTACTCAAGAGACGATTACGTGTTCTTTCGTGATCACAAATTCGAGCGGAACGGTGAGGAAATTATCTTCATCCGCGCGCGTATTCGCATACGCCTCGGTTGCAGCCGCGGCGCGCATGGCGTTGGTTTCGGAAAACCACGTCAGCGCCACGCCATCTAGTACTGGGGTACCTCCGTTGGCGTATGCGCCGCTTCGCGTGTGGCTTTGAACATACCGTTGAACCGGCCCGATCGACGCTCCTAGAGGACCATGCACATCGATCCAATAACGATGAAATTGCTCGGGCTCCATAGCCGCCTTTTTCGTCACCAGCTCGATATTCTTGACCCCATCAGTCGGTATCGGGCCGTCCTTGATCACCACGTCTTCGGTAACGATTTCTTTGTACGAAGACAAATCCATGAAATTCGCGTGATCGGCACGAGTATCACCTAAGCTTGAGCTGTTTGCGAGCGCGCGCAATGCATCGCTGTTGTCAAAGGTCAATTCCGCCACACCGTCGCATGCTGGAGTACGATTTCGATAGCCAGATACCAGTGTGTGTGATTGCACATAACGCCGGATACCCGGCATACGGCACACAATTTCGGCATGCTGGTTTCGCCAATAAAGCTGAAAATCTTCAACCGACATACCCTGTTTTCGTCGAAACAGGCTGATAACTTTTATCAATTCATCCCCCTTGAGAGTTCTTCGCGAAACTTTGGATGGGCGATCGCAATAAGTGCCTCGGCGCGTTGAAACAAATCCTTGCCACGCAAGCGTGCGATGCCGTATTCGGTAACAACATAGTCTGTACAATATCTCGGCGTGGTCACCACTGCGCCAGCAGAAAATTTTGGGACAATCTTCGATCGCTTACCGTTACTCGTAGCGGAAGCCATCGCGATCACGGAAACGCCGCCGGCTGACAGATTAGCTGCTTCGATATAGTCGAGGCTGCCACCAACGCCACTGATCTGGACACCTCCGATCGCCTCGCCATTACTCTGACCCTGGAGATCAATCTCAAGCGCAGAATTGATCGAGGTAAATTTGGGTAGCGCGGCAGCCTTGGCAATATCGTGGGTCACGCTGGTCGGTGCCATCTCGATCACTGGATTTTCGTGACAGAAATCGTAAAACGATTGTGTGCCTGCCAATTCACCGACAACAACTCGCGGGGTCTGGGCGGATTTCTCGATCAAGCTTTGAAGACCACCGGTGAGCAAGCCCGACCATATGTTGATGCCGCGCACTTCCGATAGTCGTTCCATGATGCGATCGGGTACCGAGCCAATGCCGAGCTGGATCCATGCACCGTCGGCGACAAGCGACATGACATTTTCAACAATCTTCGCATCTCCCGGTTGCGCCTCTGGAGTAGCATATTCCCACATGGGATCGTCGGCTTCATAAGCCAAATCGATCGAATCGAGTTCAACCCTACTGTCACCGTGGGTACAGGGCATATTCGAATTCATTTCTGCAATGACCAAATCGGCACTACGGATGAAATCCAGATAGGCGCCGACTGAGATGCCCAGGCTAACGCATCCATCGGCCTGCGGCCGTGATGTTTGCACAACCACCACGTTGGGTTTAATTTCACCGCTAGCGGAAATCACCTGATGCACATCGCACAATCGGATCGGCACAAACCCAACTTTGCTTGGGTCAGGCTTTGTGAACAGCTCCCGTATCCTTGGAGATGCTTGCCAGGTGAGGTAACGCGTATTAGTACCAAGACCTTGTTCGAGATAGGAATATGGACTGAACGAAAACCCTGAACACAAGGTCAGATGTTTAAATCGCTCTACACTATGGACCAACTCGGCATAAAACGCCGAAGCCCGAGCGCAGCCGCCGGGCATAATTACGATACTATGGTCGCCGATTGCGTCGACTGCTTGTTTGGGTGTGACTATTTTCATTTTGCGGCCAAAAAACGGTGATTTATCTCGGAAGCGGTCTCGATAACCTTAAAAATGGTAACGGAAAGACTGATCTGCGCCTAATGTTTAGATCATCACGACAAATTAAAACTATGTACTCCAATACGGACCGAACCGATCACATGCAGGTCGGGTTGCATGATCGCATCCCTAATGCCATTCGCCAAATTTCCGGCCTACTTAGCCTGTTATTTATTTTGCTCTCGCACAGCCTTGTCGCGCTCGCAGAGTCAAAACCTATCGCTGGAATTTGGCAACTTGATGCGAGTGCGAGCGGTGACCCGGCCAAAGAGCTGAAGGGGATCCGCGTTTCCAAACGCACGAAAAAACCCGCCTCTTCAGGCCCTGAGGTGAAAAAAGGTCCGCTCAGCGATACGCAACGGCGATATTGGGAAAGCGCAAGTGACGGGAAGCAACGACAGTACAGTAAGTCATTGGTCCATGCTGGCCCCCTGCAGCGATTATTGGAGTCACAAAACCTCGAGATCGTACCCACCGACGGCGGCTATGTGTTCATCTACGCTGACGGCTACGAGCGCAGCGTGATCCCGAATCCCGGTGGCCGAGTGTTCACGGCAAGTGGCGATGAACTCGTCAAAACTGATATCGGTTTCACCCTCGCATTTTGGAAGGACACAAACCTTCATCTTGAAACACGGATCGAGGGCGGCGGTAAACTAAACGAGCGTATAACAACATCCGCGGACGGCAATCGACTTACGGTCAGTATCGAGGTCGATCGCCGCGATTGGAAGTGGATTGTAAAGCTTGACCGCGTATTTGACCGGGTTTTCATCAACCGGCCTACCGCACCTAAGCCATAGCGCCCGTTGAGGAGTCGCTGGCGCTTAGTTGGAAATGCCCTTCCCTACTACATCGCGATTGCCGTTGGTTTGATCCCTTCGCCATACACAAAGCGCGACCCAACAGCGCCAACAACAGCTGTGCGACGGTTCAAATTTAGCCCTACCCGCAAGCGCAGTAGCGGCTCAATGCCGGTGCAGTGTCCGGCCATGAGATGCTGGACACCAATTTCTCGAAGTAAATCCGCCGTCCATCCGAGCGTTTCGTCACTCGCCGCATAGAGATGAAGACCGCCCATCAGCGCGTGGATCGGCGCGTCACGAATGTGACTTTGGATATGCGCGAGCGCATTGCCGACACCAGAATGACCACAACCCAATAATACGATATGGCCTTCATCGGTGACCACGGTAAGCGCCTGGCTTTCCGGCACATGGTCGGTTACCCACTCGCCTTTGTGTTGAATTTTGATCCTGCTCGGATAATTCGTTTCCGGATATCGCCGTTCTATCGGACCCGTTACCCAGACACCCGGGAAAATCTCTGCAGGTTTCGGGTGCACAATGAACTCGACGCCCATTTGGTCAAACTCTTCGCGCAATGCGATCATTTGGTTACGTTCGTCGTCTCCGCTCGCGCTCGGGATTCGACGCGGCAAAAAGAAGCCGCTTGCAACATGCACGCGTCGTAGCGCTTGCGGGTTTTTTTGGCGCAGTAGTTTTACCAGCGGCATCAGACCGGTTGTGTGGTCGAAGTGGAAATGGCTTAGAACAACGTCGGTTACGCATTCAAGATCGACTTTTAGCACCGCGGCATTCCTAATCACGGTATCGGGGTAACGGCCGGCGTCAAAAAGTACGCAATGTTTATCAACCTCGACCAGCGCAGAAAGTCCCCATTCACCTACCGTTGCACCATTTGCGAGATTAGATGACAAAATCGTAACGTTAACAGCCTCGGCGTTATGTGATTCGGCGGCGAACACAAATTCGGAGAGTAGCAATAAGCCGATGCCTAGAAATACCAGGGGCAACCGTGAATCGTTCAATTTAATCTCCTAGTCGAAATTCAGTGCCATATAAGCTTATTTTTGCTTCTCTCGATCGCGCAGTTCTCGACGCATAATCTTTCCGGTCGTGGTCATTGGCAAGGAATCGACAAATTCGATCATCTTTGGCACTTCGTGCTTGGCTAGCCGACTGCGCACCGATTCGCGTAAGTCGTCGACAAGTTGATCGCTGGTCGTCACCCCCGCCACTGGAATCACGAAGGCTTTAACGACCTCGGTCCGCACCGGGTCCGGTACGCCGATGACGGCGACCATCTGCACCGCATCGTGCTTTAACAAGGCGTCTTCAATTTCACCGGGGCCAATTCGATAACCCGAACTGGTAATGACATCGTCCGCACGGCCGTGAAACCAAAAATAGCCGTCCTCGTCCATATGCCCGGTATCGCCGGTGATCAACCAATCGCCAATGAATTTTTCTCGGGTCGCTTCGGGCTTATTCAAATATTCGAGCAGCATCACCGGGTGCGGTCGCCTACAGGCAATATGGCCTTCCTCACCAGGAGGCAGCACCACGCCATCATCATCGATAATCGCACATACCGTTCCCGGTGTTGGCCGTCCTATCGAACCTGGTTTTATTGGAAACACATTGCCGTTGTTTCCCAGGATCACATTGCATTCGGTCTGACCGAAGGCCTCATTGATTTTGATATTCAACTCTCGGTCAGCCCACTCTAGTAGTTCTTTGCCAACGGCTTCACCGCCGGATAAGACAGCGCGTAGCTTAAGATCGTAGCGCTCAAGCGGGTTGGGAACTTGGCGCATTAGTTTCAGCATGGTCGGGGTTAGCAAAGCGAGGGTGACTTTGTGCTGATCGAGGATCCGATAAGCCTCCTCCGTGTCGAACCCCTTCATCGCCGTCGAGACGACGGTGCAACCGTGAAACCAACCCGGCAGCAGGATGTCAGCCAGTCCAGCCATCCACGCCCAATCCGCCGGCGACCACAGCGTATCCTTATCCTGTGGGAAAAAATCATAAATGAATTCGAGACTTGGCATATGGCCCAACATCATGCGATGAGGTTGTACCGAGCCCTTGGGCATACCGGTCGTGCCGGAGGTATAACTGATCCATGCGATGTCATCGGACGCCGTGTCGACATTCGAAAACGTTTCGTCCGCCTCCGCGATCGCCGACCAAAAATTAGCCGCACCATCGGCCTCACCATCGACGACGAATACATGCTCCACGCTCGGGCACTGGCTTCTAATCTCGGCAATTTTTGGGTAGTTTGCGAGGTCGGTAACAACCGCTTTGGCGCCACAGTCGTTTAGTCGATAAATTATGGCGTCGGGGCCAAATAGCACCGAGGTCGGGCTCGACACGATCCCTGCTTTGAAACACCCGACGTGTGCAATCGCGCACTCAGGATCCTGGGCCAGCAGCAACGTAACTCTATCGCCTCGGCCTAAGCCACGCGCGATCAGCGTATTCGCAAATTGATTCGCGTATTTACGGATATCGGCGAACGTATAGGTGTGGACTTTTTTTTCTTCATCCTCGTAAATTAATGCGACCCTGTCACGGTCGTCTGCCCATCGGTCGCAGACATCGTTCGCGATGTTGTAGCGCTCAGGGATATCCCAGGAAAAGGAGTTATAGACCTCGTCATACGTACTGCCACGTGTCAGCATTCTCATCCGTCAAGTACCTTAGCTTCAGTTCGGAGCGCGAGACTATACAAAAATTCTGGCACACACACACTGGCAAGCCGCCTAGATCCGCACTGACTCAGATGATATAAACCCGCCTGCGAACGGCCTACCCTGGGCGGCAATGAGCCGAGACAGGATTGTGCGGTTGCAGCATTTTTCCTTGGGACCCCACTAGAAATTCCCGAACGTATTCGAACATCATTCAACGAGGCCCGAACATGGCAGGTTTGTTAGAAGGAAAGACCATCATTATCACTGGCGGTAGCACCGGCATCGGACGCGCGACCTCCGAGCGCTGCGCCGAAGAAGGCGCGGCGGTTGTCATAGCCGATATCAACAAAGCGGAAGCGCAAACAACTTGCGACGTTATCAAGGCGGCCGGCGGTAATGTGATGTTTATTGAGACGGACGTGACCGACGCGAGCGCGGTAGACGCGATGGTCGAGGCCGCTGTCGATACCCATGGCACCCTCGATGGTGCATTTAACAACGCCGGAATAGAGGGCGTAACAACAAATATCCTCAAGATGACTGAAGCGGAATTCGACCGCACAGTAACGGTCGATCTGAAGGGCGTGTGGCTATGTGTGAAGCGAGAGATAGAACAATTTGTCAGCCAGGGTACAGGCGGAACGATCATCAACACGGCGTCGGTCGCAGGGCTCGTTGGAGCGCGCGGCGGCTCGGCCTACTGCGCAGCGAAGCACGGTGTAGTCGGACTCACTAAATCTGTCGCGCTCGAATATGCGCGAAAAAAAATCCGAGTCAATGCTGTCTGCCCCGGGGTTATTGACACGCCGATGGTAGACCGCTTGATGAACGACACAGGACTTGAGCGCAGCTCTTTTGAGGCACAGGAGCCGATGGCTCGTTTTGGCGAACCACGCGAAATAGCAGAGGCTGTGGTGTGGTTGCTATCTGATCATTCGTCGTTCGTGACCGGAGTCGCGATGCCAGTGGATGGTGGCTATACGGCGGTATAGACCTTAACCGGTCTTCAGCACGGAAGGATACTATGCGTCGGTTTGAAGCCGCCTATTCTAGTTGGGTGATCAAATACCGCTGGGTCATCATTCCGTGTGCCGTGACCTTGATGCTCGCCGCGGCCGCTGGGCTAAGGCTCCTGCAGTTCGAAAGTGACTATCGCATATTCTTCGGTCCGGACAACCCTCAACGGATTGCTTTCGAAGAACTCGAAAATACCTACGTAAAAAACGACAACCTGTTGATAGTAGTTGCGCCGGCTAACGGCGACGTTTTCACCCGAAACAACCTCGCCTTGATTGAGCACGTTACCGAACGTGCCTGGCATATCCCATATTCTAATCGTGTCGATTCGATTACAAATTTCCAATACACAAACGCGATAGATGATGATCTCAGCGTTGGTAATTTAGTCAGTGACGCCGCGTCGCTCGCCCCGAGCGACATCACAAAGATCAAGCAAATCGCGCTCGGCGAACCCTCCTTGAACGGTTCACTGATCCGTGATGATGCGCGGGTAACAGGCGTGTTTGTTAACGTTCAAGTACCCGGCGACAACCCAACCGCAGAGAACAAAGAAATCATCCGTTTTGCGCGCGGTCTGGCCGCGGACATTGAGACGCAATACCCTGACACTCGAATTTATCTCACCGGCATGGTGATGATGAACAATGCGTTTCCGGAGGCAACCACAAATGATCTGAAAACCCTGATCCCGTTAAGTTTCTGCATAATGATCTTTCTGCTGATGCTACTGGTCGGCAGCGTGACGGGGACTCTCGTCGCGGTAACGGTTTTTGCATTTTCGATCACAGGCGCCTTGGGCCTCGCCGGATATATCGGTTTCCCACTAACACCTGTGTCAGCCTCGTCGCCGATAATTATATTAACCGTTGCAATAGCAAACTGTGTTCACTTACTCGTGAGCTTCCTATTCGGCATGCGCCATGGACTCGAAAAAAACGCAGCGCTAGAAGAAAGCCTCAGGATCAATTTGCAACCCGTGTTTATTGCCAGCGTTACCACGGCCATTGGTTTTCTAAGTTTAAATTTTTCTGAGGTCCCACCATTTCAGCAACTCGGCACTATCGTCGCAACCGGCGTATTACTGTCATTTATTTTGTCCGTAACGTTTCTTCCCGCGATGATTGCCGTCGTTCCGATCGCTAGACCAAAACAGCGTTACGACGACGACAACCTCATCGTGCGTCTTGCCGATTTCGTCGTAAATAAACGCAAACCCTTACTCTGGGGTATGAGTGTCGTTGTACTAACGCTAGTAGCGAATGTACCTCGCAATGAACTCAATGACGTTTTTCTTCACTGGTTCGGTAAATCTATCCAATTTCGAACCGATACCGACTTCGCCGACGAACATTTAACGGGCCTGTATCGGATCGAATATTCCTTGGGCAGTGGAGAGTCTGGCGGTATCAGTAACCCGAATTTTATGCGCGAGGTCGAGGCGTTCGCCGTCTGGGTACGGCAACAACCCGGAGTGCGCCACGTCCGTAGCTTTACAGACACAATGAAGCGTCTAAATAAGAACTTGCACGGCGATGACGCGCTTTGGCACAAACTCCCGGAACAACGAGATCTCGCCGCTCAGTACCTCTTACTGTATGAAATGTCGCTTCCGTATGGACTTGATCTAAATAATGCAATTAATGTCGACAAATCTTCAGTACGGGTGACGGTTACCCTTGACGCCGTTTCGAACAACGACATACTCCATCTCAGCGAGCTATCTGCGGCTTGGCTGAGTAACAATGCTCCGCATATCGATGCGCTGCCGGCTAGCGGCACAGCGGTTATGTTCGCCAACATCGCCACACGAAATATTCGTGCGATGTTATTCGGAACCTCGGTAGCGCTAGTCTTAATATCGCTAATTTTGATCGTCGCGTTGCGCTCAGCCAAGATCGGCGCCATTAGCCTAATTCCGAATCTTGCGCCCGCAGCAATGGGCTTCGGCCTATGGGGAATTTTTGTCGGCGAGGTCGGTCTGTCCTTGTCCATTGTCATGAGCATGACGCTTGGGATTGTTATCGACGATACAGTGCATTTTCTGAGTAAATATTTACGCGCGCGGCGGGAGCAAGGTCTCCACTCGCAAGACGCCGTGCGCTACGCATTCAAAACGGTTGGCCGCGCATTAATGATAACCTCAGTTATCCTAATCACCGGATTCGGCGTATTGGCGCTATCAAATTTCGCGAGCAACTCGTCTATGGGAATTTTAACCGCGGTCATAATCGCGCTAGCAATAATCGCGGACTTTCTGTTTCTGCCACCGCTATTAATGCGGATCGAAAAATCGGATGATCAACAACCACCCCCAGACGTAAATGTCTTGGAGCTGGACGAAAATTTGACTGGCGGAACCGGCTGCGCAGTGTCGAACCGCTAACGCTCAAGCGTTAACAAGTTACGTCGCCGTTTACGCATTTCCGTCATCGGAGTGCTGCGGTATTGGCGGATTTCTGCCGGAGTGAATTTCTCAAAATCGGGCGCGACATTTACCGGATCGAACTCCGGTAGCATCCAGTTCATGAGTTCCGCCAGCTCTGCGTCGCCAAGACTCGATTGCGCTACACCAGGCACCTGAACGAGAAAGGCACGGCCATCCTGGGATCGTAGAAACAAGCCGACCTGATTGCGCATACTTGGGACAATACCGGGGTGGCCTACGCCGCCCGGTAGATGGCAACCCTGGCAATGGAGCATGTAATTCACGGGCGCTGGGTTATCGCTTGCGGCACCGGCACTGATGAACAATTGACCCACAACAAGAGCGAGTAAGCCCTGGGCGAATCTGTGCATGGTTAAATTCAGTCCGGGTTAGTTTAGCGCAAGGGCTCCGTCGCTACGCCGATGACGATACCGGTCGAGCAGTGATAGGCGTTGCTCTTGGTGCCAAGACACCAGTTAATGTCATTATCCAGGGTTGGCCGGTGGACCGGTGCGTCACCTTCGTTGGTATTACAAAAGCAACGACCACACCCGCTTTTACCGCAGCAGTCGTTGTAAGAAATCACGTAGTCCTTACCGTCTGCGGGGTTACGGCACGTCCCGATCCAAGTGACTGGCGAGGGTTCGGTACCGGGTGGGCAAGAATTTTGCGTACCGCCGCAACACGCACATAAGAACCCATCGATGGAACAATAACGCCAGTAGTCGCAGGTCTGCGGATTGCCTGGGTCGCCCTCGATCCCCGATTCATCCGGCGCCGGTTCGCGCTGCCCCGCGGCGCGAGCGACTGGTAAGGCCGGAATGGCCGCCGCGCCCACCAAGGTGACGCCAAGGCGAGATAAAAAGCTACGTCGTGCCGTATGGCGGGCGACGTTACGCACGCTCCGTTCAGATAGACAATCAAACCATCCCATAGTCATTACCCTCTATTCCAGAACCAACTGAAAGTGCGGCGTGGCCTGACATTAGGCAACACCTTGTTGGCGCTTAGACATAAATTCCTGAATTGACGCAACACCGCGCTCCATCGCCTCAAACAAGCTTTCTAAATGTTCCCGATTATTGGTCAAGCCCTTGGCACGCAAAACACCTTGCTCGTCGATCAACACCGCAAACGGTAGCTTTGCGACTTGGTACGTCATACCGAGCTCGGTGGACAACACGTAGGGAAATTGCGCGAGCTCCTTTCGCTGTACGAACGCACGTTGCTTATCGACCTCACCATCACTTGCCAACACGATATCGAGCCATTGTGATTCATCTCGTTTAATCGATTTCAACACTGGGATTAAGGTATTACAAACGGGACAATTCGGCGAGAGAAAAAATAGTAAAGTGCTCTTATTCGATGGTGGAATGCCGCCTAGTTTTAACCGCTGCCCGTCTAAGGTCTCTAGCTCGAATTCCGGCGCGACGTCACCGACTGCCGGTCCTTGAGAGATCATTAGTGCTCCAGCCGGCGCTATCCGCTCGTACAGCACGCCAATTTGGCGTGCAAGTGCGAAGACGGTCACCGCCAGCCCAATCACCAGCACCCATAAAATGACATTGGAAACTAGCAAAATGTTTTCCATCAACCCGCGTCCATTAGTGAATCGAGGGCATCAAGGCGGGGCGCATTAGCCATCAATTGATTGATCGCAGCGTAAAGCGCGGTCGCACCTACTAACGCGACTACTACCAATACGACGTCGGGCATATGCAGCGGCCGTTGGCTGGGCGTCGCCATACCGACAACCGCGATCGCTGCGAGCGCCAGGTTACGTAGCAGTAACCATTTACTGATCAGCTGCTGGGTAGCGGGCCCGGAACAGCCACAGTCGATGTCATTGCGACCCCGCGCAAGATTGATCCCGATCGCTGCAACGTAAACCAATAGCAGCGCCATGGCGCCAAACATTGACAGTAATGCATACGCGGGAACCAATGCACCAATCCCTATCGCAATTTCCGCCGCGGTAATGACTACCGCACACGGGCCAACAAATAGCGGCGGCACCAACTCATAGTCTTCTAATGTCGCCCGAAACACCCCGAAGGCTCGCAACTTGCCGTAGCAGGCGGACAGGAACAAGCTTGCAATGCAATAGTTAGCCAGCAATATCAGAATTGGATCTAGGACGATCACAACTTCAGCCTGCGTAGCTTATGGCCGCACCGGCCAAAATAATATGGGATTCGACGCGAGCCCTTTGACATAGTGTAGATGTTTACCCGAATTCGCATCATAGATTCGAACCCCACTGTGTTCCGCGTCGGCGCTAAAAAGCAATGGATTTTCGTCCTGGGTCACGTGAATCGAGGTCGCGGCGTGCGATAGCGAAATCATGCGTTTGCGCACCTTTGTCTTGATGTCGTACACCCAAACGTCCACGCCAGGACTCTTGTGGGTATATTTGCCGCCCCGGTGGACAAGCACGTAGAGTTCACCGGTACTTTCGCAGATGGTTGCGTACTGGTAACCGCCAAGTTTCCAGCTATCGGCTAATTGATCCGGGCTGAACAGTGACCACGGCTCCGCGAATACCGGCGTGCCGTTTGCCATGTCGATCATCTGCACTTTGCCGGACATTGTGAAAAACGCCCAAGAAGTACCGTAGGGCGCCATCTTGTCGTCGATCATGTCGGCTTGCGGGTCAAAGAACTTCTTGCTGCGAGCCGTCGTAACCGTGCCGGCGTCGTCGAGCTGTAACGTCAGCATCGCGCCGTCGCCACAAATCATATTAAACGCCGACGAACCGGTCGCGAACACTTCCGCGCATCCCGGAGTTTCGATTTCGTGAAGAAACTTTTTGTTGGCCACATCGACAATGCTGACAGACTGCGCCGGCGTGAAATTGTAGACGGCGATAAATCGGTCGTCGCTGGAGATGGCTGCGTGGCCGACGACGGGTATCCCGCTGAAGTGTTTTGGCGGAATAATTATCTCGTCGATCGGTTCCAAGGTTTTCGGGTCATAGAGGGTAATGACATCGGTACGCTCACCACGCGTGCCGCGGCTCATGTAGACCTCGGGGGCATAGATCGTTTGATAGTCGCTGTCTTGCAGCGCCGAGGCGAAAAAATAACCGGTGCTTAACATCCCCAACATTTGCCCAGAATCGCCGTCGATGAGGTAGGCCTTACCCCCTTCCATCGCATTGAATACGAGGTCACTGACCCACATCCAGTGCCCAGACGGGTCTGGTAAGGTCTTGGTTGTGGGGGTTTCGACTGCAAGTTCGGCCGCGGCGAGGCCGTTAAAACAGACCAAAAAGAGAAACAATCCGAGTCGATTCTTCATATGACACTCCGGGCGATCACGTTAGGAGCAATAACCTCCCCGTAGTCTACCCGATTTGCGCACTGTCGACCCGATGAGCCAGCGTCAGGTATCACCGAGGGTCTTAAACCAAACGATCCCAGCCGAATCTACGCCTGTCACGATCCAACGGTCGATTCCGAATTTGAAAAACAGGAACTCCCCGCCTGGCCGTGGGTCGACGCACTCGCCGCTCCACGGGAAGTACGGTGCGCAAAATATTAAACGTTGTTCGACCCTGCGGGGTGGCCCAAGATGGGCCGTCAAGGCTTGGCGATCCATGCCGATTTCAACGCCAGCATAGATGATATGGGAACGCACGTGGACATACACGAAAGCCAACACCACCGTCCCGACGACGATGGTCGGCAAGGTCAGGTACCGCCTAAATTTGACGACGACGGTAGAGTTGTCACCAGGTTCGCTGGGCATTAAGACCCCCGACGGAAGATCGACGGTGATAGGCTGCTATATGGATACGCCGTAACGGCGTGTCGTTTGGGCAAGCACAATCGTCCTTAGACACGGAGTAGTTTATGCTACCGCCCAAGTCAAAAATCTTCCAACGACATGATCGAATCTGTCCTTATTGCCAATCGCGGCGAGATCGCCTGCCGCATCATCAGCACGCTACGACGTATGGGGATCCGCAGCATCGCGGTCTATCACTTCGCCGATCGGCGCGCACCGCATGTGAAATTGGCTGACGTAGCGGTGGAACTCAAAGCCGAAGTCCCCAGCGATGCGTATTTGGATATGCAGCAGTTAATCGACGCTGCCAGCCGGTTAGGCGCGGCGGCGATCCATCCTGGTTACGGTTTTCTTGCAGAGAACGCGATTTTCGCCCGCACGGTCACCGATACAGGGTTGATTTTTATCGGTCCCTCAGCCGAGGTGATCGAAATAATGGGCGATAAGATCCGGGCGACTGAGTTCGCTACCGGCGCTGGAATACCTGTTGCACCTCGTGTGATAGACGACGATATCGCGACATTAGCAGACGAAGTCGAAGGCATTGGCTACCCAGTTCTGATTAAAGCTGCCGCTGGCGGCGGCGGCAAGGGTATGAAAATTGTCCATAACCGTGACCAACTTCGCGAACAAATCGCCATTGCGCAATCGGAGGCCGAGCGATACTTTCTGGACCGGCGCGTATACGTCGAACGCTTCATTCAGCGCCCACGGCACATTGAAGTGCAGATATTGGGTGATGGAAACGGCAATGCAATCCATCTATTCGAACGTGAGTGCTCGGTCCAGCGGCGCTTTCAGAAAATCGTCGAAGAGTCGCCCGCACCTGATCTCGATCCAAGCGTTCGAGACGAGATCTGCAAGGCCGCAGTAACCCTAAGTGCGGCGGCGAACTATCGTAACGCAGGCACGGTTGAATTTATCTTAGCGCCGGATAATTCATTCTACTTTCTTGAAATGAACACACGCTTGCAGGTTGAACACCCAGTCACCGAAGCGGTGACCGGGCTCGACCTCGTCGAAGAACAGCTGCATATCGCGAGCAGCGGGACGCTGAGATTGACACAATCTGCGATCACACAAAGTGGCCATGCAATCGAGTGCCGCATCTGCGCCGAACGGCCGGACGAAGATTTCCTACCGGCAACCGGCTCGGTACGGCTATTGCGCCTACCGGAGGGGGACGACGTCCGGATCGATAATGGTGTCCATGAAGGCCAGGAGATTGGCGCATCATTCGACTCCATGCTGGCCAAACTTATTGCCCATGGGCCCGATCGTCGGCGTGCAATAGAACGGTGTATCGGGGCCTTACGAGAGTATGTCCTGTTAGGCGTTGCCGTTAATATCGACTACCTCACTCGGATCCTGCGCCATCCGGCATTCCAATCCGGAAGGTATGACACCGGGTTTTTAGCCGACCATGCCAATGAGCTAATCGCGACACCGTTAGACCGTAGCGACGTCGACGCCGTATTGGTTGCCGCGGCGCTCGCTACGGATAGCTTCGGGCACGCGGCCTATGCCGTGCCAGATCTCCATGCGGCGATTGGGCATTGGCGAAACTAGGCCCGTCCAAGCGTAATCACAAACGAGCCGAGTCAATAGATTATGTCGATCAAACTATCGACCATGGGACAATCTTACGAGCTTGAGATCCGCGCCCGCAGGCCAAGCCTAGTATGTGCAATCGACTCGCGCGAAGTGACTATTGCCGAGGCGCATGCGCTTTCAGACGAATGCAACTTCATTACCGTCGACGGTCAGCATTTCCAGGTATGGCGCGTACTCGACGGCGATACCGTTTGGGTACATATCGGCGGTCGCGTGTTTACGGTCGATGTCAGCAACGATATGGCGCAATCAAACCTAAACGATGAGTCAGGCAATGAGATCCGCAGTGACATGCCCGGAATGGTGGTCGAAATTCACACCTCCGAGGGTGCAACAGTTGCACCCGGTGACGCAATCCTCACGATCGAGTCAATGAAAATGCAAATAATTGTCCACGCGCCACGAGCCGGAAAAATTGATCGGATCCATTTCCAAACCAACACCGCGTTTGAAAAAGGCGCGGTTCTCGTATCACTCGAATCATCAACCGACAAGAACTAAGGAACGCATGACAGATGCCGCGGCTCCGCTCAAACCTCAATACCAATAGCGACGAATTTCGGGAAAACTACACGCACAACCGCGCGCTAGCGATGGCGTTACACGAAAAGCAAGAACGCGCCCGGGTTCAACGGCCGGATCGCGACATCCAACGGCTTGCTAAACAAGGCAAAATGATGCCGCGCGAACGCATCGAAAAACTTCTCGATCCAGCAACCCCGTTTCTCGAACTCTCGTCTTTGGCTGCGAACATGGCCTATGACGGTAACTCACCGGGCGCAAGCTGCATTACCGGGATCGGTATTGTGAGCGGGCGCGAAGTGATGCTGCATGCCGATGATTCGAGCGTCAAAGGCGGTGCATGGTATCCGTTAACTGTTAAAAAAATTGTTCGCTGCCTCGACATCGCCATCGAAAACCGCCTACCGGTCGTGCATTTATGCGACAGCGCCGGTGGCTTTCTACCGCTACAGTCTGAATTATTTCCGGACAAACATATGGCGGGACGCATATTTCGTAACCAAGCCATACTGAGTCGGCTTGGCGTAAAGCAACTATCACTCGTATTTGGTCACTGTACTGCCGGAGGAGCCTACATCCCTGCCCTCAGCGATTACGCGGTTATCGTGCGCGGCACAGGTGCGGTATTTCTCGCCGGCCCGCCGCTGGTAAAAGCAGCCACCGGTGAAGACGTCTCCGTTGACGAACTAGGCGGTGCAGATTTGCACACGCAAATTAGTGGGACCTGCGATTACCCGGCCTCTTCGGAGGACCAAGCGATAGCCATTGGTCGTGAGATCGTGGCGCAGTGGGAGCACCCGAAAAAGTGGGCAATTCAGCAGCAGACATCCGAGCCACCGGCATACGAGCCCGACGAAATCTACGGCATTATTCCGTCAAACATTAAGAAGCAGTTTGATATGCGGGAAATTATTGCCCGCATCACCGATGGTAGCCGCTTTCATGAATACCAACCCGCCTATGGCACAACCCTCGTGTGCGGATTCGCAGATCTTTGGGGCTACAAGATTGGCATCGTCGCGAACAACGGCGTGTTATTCAATGATAGTGCGCTCAAAGGCGCGCACTTCATCGAACTATGCAACCAAAACAACACGCCGCTCGTGTTCTTGCAAAATATTACTGGGTATATGGTCGGACGCGAGTACGAAGCGCAGGGGATCACAAAGGACGGCGCAAAAATGATCATGGCGCAAGCCTGTAGCCACGTGCCGAAATTCACCATTATGTGCCATGGATCTTTTGGCGCTGGTAACTACGGCATGTGCGGCCGTGCCTACGATGCACGGTTGTTGTTCACCTGGCCCAATCATCAAATCGGCGTCATGGGTGGTGAACAAGCAGCGCAAACTCTCGCCGAAGTGAAATTGCGTCAACTGCAACGAAACGAGCAAGCCGTCGATCAACAGGTCATCGATGGCGTCTATGCCGAAACACTTGAAGCGTATCAAGAACAAGTCACCGCAGAGTATTCGACTTCAGAGATTTGGGACGATGGGATCCTCGATCCCGTCGATACGCGCAATGCATTAGGCATTGCAATAAGCGCGTCGCTAAATGCACCGTTAACGGAAAGCGGCTATGGGGTATTTCGTTTCTAGCTGTACTAGTCGGCATCCAAATCTTACCGCCAGCGCCGGTATCCTACTCATCTAAATAGGGCGCCAGCCGAAAGCAAACGGCCGGGAGCGATGCACGAGACCGGTCGAAATGTGCCCAAAACCGACGTTCTCGTTGTCGTGACCTCGTTATATTCATCGTTCAGGATTAGGCATTAAAGTCGGCGCTCGATCTCCGTGTGTTACGCGAAAAATTGAGATGCACGGTGAATTTAAAGAGAGATGAATTCGTAAGAGGTGCTTCCAGATACGAAGATATGCTGGATGACTATTGGACGGTTGAAATTCCACGGGTGGCTAAAGAGCGACCCAAGCTTGAGCAAGTATTTCGAGAGCGCCAATAATTCTGATATCAACGTACCTATTGCGGAGAAGGAAAGTGGCGCAAATGAGAAAGCTCTTCGAACGGCACTAGAAGTGCTGCCAGAGCTTCACCTATTGTTGAAGGAATGTAGCTCTAAAATTGATCTAGATACCACAGTAACCCGTTAAAACGTATTACTTAACGAGGATAATTTCAAACCTGTTAACCGGTTAGCATTCCCATTTATCCACCCATTTTCGTTGTCTCATTGTCGAGGCCTCTCGATACGATTTAATGATCGCGATTGTTCGAGCGGAATTGTTTCAAGTTACGGTTAAGGCGGCTCGGACCCATAAGATAAGTGCGCCCTCTTTTCGCTTCGTTTCTATTTCCAATATAATTTTCTCGCCGAAATCTTGTACTTTGTTTTCGCTGATGATTGCGCCGATATGAAATACCGACACGTCTTGGTCACGCGCTACAGCATCACCAATGGTGGCAGCCCGGTTCATCGAATGGAGACACACGGTGACTTATTCGATGCGCAGCGCTTGGCGTATCGGTTTGCGTTATTTAGGCATGCCACATTCCCCAGTGTCGCCGAACAATATGATCAGGATTTTGATTGGTTCGTACTCGTTTCAATTGAGCTGCCGGCAAACCATCGCGCCGAACTTGCGGCTCTACTGACGACCCGACCCAGAACTCACCTCGTGATACTTAAACCCGGCACGCGATTTTGGCGCAGTTCGTGGTTACGCGCAGAAGGATCAATCAACGAACCTGCGCTTGCCACCACCTCGCTGGACGACGATGACGCACTACCGCGCACGTTCATGGGCGATCTGCATCGCGCGATTGATGACAACCCGCACTGTTTGATGGAAAAAAGCCCGTTCATATTCGGCTTTAAGGCACCTCTACAATGGGATCTCAATTTACAAGAATCGACCCCGCTCGGAACTGTAGCGCGGTGGCATCGCCGTTGGCGCGACGGCGAGTCCTATCCTTTGTTTTGCGGACTCACACTATTTGTTCCAAACGCCCGTTACGACCTTTGCGTGTTGGGCGTGGAACACGTCAGTTCAGAAGCCGTGTTTGCCCCAACTTTTTCGCCATCGAACAAGCTTCAGCGCAACGGCATGTGGCTTTTGCGCGCCGCTGCCGCAGGCGCGGGTGGCGACTGGCGACAGTGGCGTCCCGAGACAAACTTTCAAGCGCTTGACGATTTATGTCCTGCACCACTGGTCATTAACCACGCCTACAATGTGCAGGCTGAACGCCGCGACGAACCAAAGCCGGGTGCCGCAGTCGTGTCCGGACCGGACACTTTTCCTGACATTAACTTCAATTGGGACGAACTTATCGCTTTCGTTCAGCACCACTCGGATAACACCGTCGCGTACCCGGCGCATGAACCACTCGGCGATCCGCTTGGATTAGGCTGAGCAACGTGCAGCGCGGCTTGAATTTCGAAATTGGGATTTCTGGCGGCGGTAACCACACAGGCTTTTAGCCGCGCAAGAGACACGCATCGACGCACGCGGCTTGGGCATATGATCCTCACGCCGCCTTTTGAAGACGATGTCGGTGGGATTTGCTTGATTGGACGGGTTGCTCAACCCGCGATAGCTTCGCGATTCGGCAGAATTTAGCCTATTCGTAGCCGAGTACCGATGAGCGGCCAAGGTCGTCTACGTCCTCACTCGATGCGGCGTCGAGAGGCAAACCCAGACGGTTCGCAGTTTCCTCATCGGGGATCCTGACATCCTGGCCACCAATAGTAACTTTACCGGTGATCTCGTCGTAGGTGATTTCTTCCCCTTGTTCCACAACTCGGATCAGGACGCCTGAGTCATCAAGCAACTCAATGGCACCTTCGAAAACGCGAACCGTGATCGAACTACCGAGTTCCGCTTCGAAGACCGTGCCGCGAATACCAATGGTCGCCACGGATGTTCTCACGCGGTAGTCGCGTCGATCGGATCGACCGATAAGTCCGCTCACAGCACGCAAGCCGCCGCGTACCAGGTTGAAAAAGCTGCGTGATTCTGTCGGTTGGTCTTTATTGAATGAGTACTCGTCAACTTTAAATTCGGTGTTTGGTTTGAGCGATACCTTGCCACCGTCCGAAAAACGCAGATGTACCCGGCCGCGTTCGGTAACGATGGATTCACCAGTGTAAATTTCTTCGCCACGGTTAGCCGTCCGGCGCTGGCCATCGGCGTTCACAACGGTAACCTGACCAATTGAGAATACGACTTTTGCCGGCGCGTCCTCAGCTTGCGCCGCCATAGGTGTGGCGTAGCCCAACATCGCGAGGGCGGCGGCGAGCGGTCGCCGACGTAAAAGACTGGTTTTTCGTTCGGTGTGGGGCATAAGCTGCCTCCTCAGTTGAACTCGCGGCGTACGGTCACGGCAACTACTACCTGGTCATGGTCAGAAAGCCCGGCATTGGAGTCGTTGCGCCTATAGGTGACTCGTGGCGTGATACGCCACTTATCAAACGATCTAATATGGGCGCCGGCGCCCACGCGGTAGACTGTGTCCTCACGATCGTTGAATGATGTCACAACGGGACCATCGAAATCCCGTTGTTCGATACCGAGATCGGTAAACAGGACCAGCGATCGATTGAGCGTAATCTGTCCGCGCATCGCACCACCGTAACGATCATAGTCGAGCTGCGGATTGCGTGACGAGTCAGCGTTCACAGTTCCGCCATAAGCATGGAGCCGCACCACCGGCGATAACGCGCCGCCCCAACCATGTGTGTAGCGCGCGCCGCCGACGAAGCGCTCGCCGTCGCGCGGATCCTGGTCGTCGAAATCGACATAGCTGGCGCCGAAATAAAGTGTACCAATCCGACGTGCACCAAAGGCATGGCGCCAGCGAAGATTGGCTCCGAATTCCGCGAGTAGGCCATCACCGTCACGAATGGTACGGCCAATATTAACCGTGCCGGACCACTCGTTCGCGCCACTCGAGCGAACTAGCCCGGTATATCCATCAACACTGCCGAAATCAAAATCAGACGCTGAACCGCCGTTGAAACGATATTGCCCGCGAGCGCCGGCGATGAGATCCCAGTTTTCGAGCCCGACACCCTGATAATCGATACCACCACCAACAGTTCCAAAACCGTCATCTTGCTCAACAAAACGATTAGCAATCGGTCCGGTGACGCCGAACAACGTGCGCTCGTCTGTCGTGCGATTAACATTGCTGTCGTAGCCGCCGCTCGCCTCAAGATAGGCGCGTACCCCGCGACGTACGCCGACTTCCTGCTGGCGTAGCTCCAGTTGTAGCGCTTGGATGGCGTTTGCGACCGCCGCGTTGGACGAAGGCGACCGACGTGCCGCTTCTAACTCCTGCTTAGCTTGCTGCCCGTACCCGGCAGCCGCGTAGGCGCGGGCATATTGAAGGCGCGCTTCGGCATTGTCCGGCTCGAGTGCGACAACACGCTCGAGCGCAAATACCGCAATGCCGGGGCGGCCGGCAGCGAGCGCTGCTTTGCCAAGCAACAGATCAAAGGCAGGATCGCCTGCGCGCTCTGGCTCTGAGCTCGCAAGCATTTCTAGCGCTTCGTTGGCGGCACCGGCGTTGAGCTTCTCGGCGGCCGTTTCAAGCAGTGTTTCTGCGGCAACGTTCGCCGAGGAAACAACCAGCGGCACCAGACAAAGAGCCGCAAACACCCATGCGCGTTTCATGTGACTCTCCGTGTAGATTCTCGATGGCTTTCCATGGAAGCAAAATTATCCTTCAAGAAACGTATTAAATCAATGAATTGCGTCATAAATTAGAGATAATCTCTGGACAATCAGTGGCCATGCACGGAAACGCGCCAAGCAGACACCCGTTCTCCAAAGGCTTCATAGAGTTCCTCGATCTGGGCGGCGTACATGCCGCGCAGAAAACTCAATTGGTTGGGGCCAATCGACGTTCCTGGTCCAGCGAAGAAGCGCTGACTTAATGGAAAGTCGGATAGATCCAGATCAGCACTAACATTGATGTGAGCGAGAACCTCGCGAAGAAGCGCTTCGGGTCGGTTGACAATATCGTCCATAAATCCGATCCACAATTGCTCACCGGGGAAAAATCGCAGCCAACTGCGGATAATCGTCAGATAATCCGAATTGCTGCGCACGTCCTCTCTAATTAATTCCGCGGTGAGTTCATCGTCACTCATCGATTCCATGCTGCGTCCTGCTTCTATAACCACCCGCATGACAACCCGCGACCAGGCACGCTCGATCGGATTGCGCATTAAAAATATCAGACGCACATCGGGCATCAGTTTGCGTACCGTTGCGATACGATCGGGGGCGAGCAGTGCATAGTTTGGCGTCATATCTCCTTTGACCTTGACTCGACCAGGAGCAAAGCGTTGTGCGTAAAAACTCACGCCGCGCGCGAAGCGTTCTTCAACATCGAAGAAGTGTGACTCCTTGCTGAAATACGCGGGTTCGCCAGCAAGGGGCTTCGGGAAAAATATTTCAGGATGCGCGCGTAGATTGTTATACAGCCAGGTAGTGCCCGATTTTTGTGCGCCAAAGCAGATGAAGTCGGGAAGGTGCTCGCGATCGAATTCGTCCGATCCAGGCAGAATCCCAAGGCCGCTTGCAATCTGCGCGTCGCTGCGCGGTAGGGTGACTGGATAACGCCATACCCGCCCGCTCCGCTCCGCTCCGCGCACATCGCGCGCGCGTTGGCGATGACGTTGTTCATCCTCGGCCACCAAGCGCATGGATTCTTTGACGTCGCTACCCGTCTTGGCATCGTCGGGTATGGGAAACCCCATGCGTTCATAGTGGAACGCAAACGCGGTGCGATACGCGGCGCTCGGCATGCCGGTATGCGCGCGACTAAGCGCACGGTCGATTATTTCGGCCCACACGACCCGATCGTCAATCGCATGCAACTGCGCAGACATCGACGACCACACCGGAAATACGTCGAAAGCTTCACGCGTGAGAAACAGGCAACTCGTATCAACGAAACGCTCGCCGTCGACCTCCTCATCGACACCGAGGCACGTGCCGTCCGTGCCAAAAAGTGTTCGCCCAGAAGTGCACACCGCCGCGCCAGTGCGCGCATGTAAATCAACCAGCGACTGGATATGCCAGGGCTCGAACCAATTGTCGGCATCAAGGTAGGCGACCGCATCGAACTTGAGGCCGGCGGCATAAATAGAACCCAATGCGCGAGGTGTGTCACCGTAATCGCCGATATTGCGTGTGAGCTCCAAGTGCAGGCATTCGAAATCGTTCGCGACTTCGCTCGCGGCCCCATCTGCGACGAGGAGATGTGTGCACGGGTACGTTTGCTCGCGCACGCTTTCGTGGCACCGCACGAGCCAGTCCTCGCGAGTGCCGTAATAAGGGGTCACAACGGCGACTTTCATTGGCTCACTACCGGAGATGTGAACGGCAGCCGCAGCGTTAGAATTAATCGCGGCCGTAATTTCGTAGTTCCGTTGGTTTGTGGCGCGCAGCACCCAACATGCGGCCGCTTTTCGGGTGCGGATAAGCGCGAACGGCGGACGCGATTTGGGCGAAGTCGTGGTGACACCATAGGCCAAAGCCTATAGGCTCTACTACCCGATCCGCAACAGTTGTATAAGACCGCACGCGAAGCCAACATGAGACGTTCACGACACGAGCCAGCTCTCGGAAAGGACACGTGAAACGAGCACTAATTGCCCGCGAACTTGGTGACGGCTATGGCCATTATCCTGCGCTCGCTTTCGTGGCCGAGCGACTCCGTGAAAGAGACTGGGTTACTGCGCTGGCGACACCTAACCCGGCTGACGCGGGATCCGGCATCGAGCACGGACTGTGGGAGATTTACCCAGCGCCAGTTGTCCGTGAACGGCAACGGCTGGCACCGGCGGTGCTGTACAGCGATTTGTTGATCCGTGCCGGCTATGACGATCTCAGCACGCTCACTGAAATGGTCGACGGGTGGATCGCGTTGCTGCGCGCCACGAAAACACGTCTCGTTTTTGCCGAGCACGCACCGGCGGCAGTGCTCGCTGCACACATTCAAGGGGTCCCGGCGCTCACGATGGGTACCGGTTTCGTCTGTCCGCCAGCACAACACCGGCTCACGGTCCTGCGCGAAGTGTCGCCCGAATCACATGAGGAAGCGTCGCGCCGTGCACACAGGTTATTGTCGACCGTTCGCGCGTTATTGGTTAACGCAGGCGCCGAGCCGCTCGCGCAAATTGGCGATCTTTTCACGAACGAATCACTCTTATTCACTTTCCCAGAACTCGATCCTTACCTTAGCGCGCGAGGAGCAGCGAGCTACCTTGGTATACCTGGTCCAACACGGACGCGGCACCGGGCAAGCGCCACCCCCCAATGGCCAACGGACGGCATTGGACGCCTATTCGGATATTTTCGCGCGGACTGGCCGGGCTTAGCGGTGTTCGCCGATTCGTTGGCAGAAAGTGGGCACGCTTGCCTACTGCACGTGCCCGGTATTAGTTCGCAGCTACAAGATCGCATTGCTTCGGCGCGTGTTGCCGTTACTCGGGAGCCGCTAGAATTGAGTGCCGAACTGGCCACCTGTGATGTCATTGCCTGCCATGGTGGACATGGGCTTACCGCAACCGCGCTCCTCGCGGGTTGTCCTGTTGTGATCGCGCCAACCCATCTTGAGCAGCGCCTAACCGCGGAACGCGTCGTCAACATGGGCGCCGGTCTTGCCGTGCATATGGAACAAGGACGGGACGCTTATGCGAGTGCGCTCGACGCAATTTTAAACAATGGTAGCTACACGGAGCGCGCCTGTGCGTTTGCCGAATCACATACCGTAACAAAGGTTGAGGCAGTCGACGCTCGTCTTGATCCCGTCTTACGGTCGGCTGGTTGAGCGATGCTTCGCGTTCAGCGCATCGATTTCCTGGAAACGTCTAACTGCTATGGCGATCTGCCAGTGATGCGGCTACATCTGCGCGGCGACATCGATCTTGAAGCCGCACAACCGGCGAACGTCATCGCAGCCGCACAACAACGAATGCCGGAATTGGCCAGCGCGTTGGACACCGAAGACCGCGATATCAGTGCCACGCGACTCGTCGTTTTGGTTGCGCTCGCGTTACAGAATCGTCACGGTTTTGCAGTCAGCATTGGGATGTGTCGACACGAAGCGCACCACTCGTTAAACACTGCACATGCAGTGGCCCAATTTGAGCACAAGTCAGTGGCTCGGCGCGCCGCACATCTCGCCGTACGTTTGGTCAATTCCCTACTGTCGGACACGGGTTATGCGGCGTACAACACGGAGTTACAGGAATTCGATACATTTGGGCTTGCTCGATGCCCGACCCCAACGCAACGAGCGTTGACGAACGCCGCTACGGCGCGCCGTATACCTCATGCATTTGTCGACCGGCGTGCCGATTGTATAAGGCTTGGTGAAGGGCATCATCGACAGCTACTACTCGGAATCTTGACTGAAAGATCGGCCACGGTTGACGAGGTTTTAGCGCGCGATCAATTGCTGACTCTGCGCACGTTAAAAGTTCACGGCTTACCAACAGTGACCGTCCTAACACCCGCCGACACAGTGGCGGCAAAATCCTTAGTTGAAGCAAGCAATGAAACCTGCTGGCTTACACCTCGTCAAACAACGACGGATCTAACCGTTGTCCGGGCAACCGCGACGACAATTGTTGCCGAATTCGAGCAACTGCACTCTCGCAATGGTGGTGTACTGTTGCTCGCGCATCCGGCAGGTGCCCGCTACCGTGTTCTTGTGGTCGACAGTCAAGCGGTTTCGGCTTGGCTAGCGAGTGAGCAAACGGGTTCGAGCCTGCTAGAACACCTTGAGGGTGCGGTAACCGCCCTCGCGGAACGCGCGGCGCAGGTACTCGAGTTGGCGGTTTGCGCCATCGATATCGTGCTGACAGGAAGCGGTGAGGACACTGCGGTGAGTATTGCGGCGATCAATCCGCGTGCGGCGCTTCCTTGGCCCGGCGAGGCGGCAAGTGTTGCGGCAGATCGGATCGTCGGTGCTCTATACCCGGCAGGTGCGCCCGCCACCGTACCCATCGTTGTCGTTAGTGGCGGTCCAAAACGGGTTGAGCTTGCAAACGCTATCGCGGAGGCCATTACAACTGCCGGGCTCAAGATCGCCGTGATCAGCGATGATGGTGTTCGATACGACGACAATGACATTGTCGATTACGGCGCTCGCGCAACCGCAGTACGCACGATGCTCGCTGACCGCAAAATCGAAACCTTGGTGGTAACGTGCACAACGGAGTCGATTGAAACCACTGGACTGGGCGTACCGCATTGTTCCGTCGCCGTTGTTGCAGACGCAACATCACCTCGTATAGCCGCGCCGGGACTCGCCAACGGACTCGAGGTGCTGCTACGCACGGCGCAGTACTCGGTTGTTGACGACAAGGTCGAGCCGGAGAACCCGCATTGTACGTGCGTTGTTACGACAACTGCTGGTGCAACCGACTGCAAGCCATCGTTGGTTGAATCTGGAAATACTTTAATGCTCGTAGGCGACGGCGAGATGAGGCAGCAACGTTACAACGCTGAGCCAACTCTAGTCGCGCGGGCTGATAGCGGGTCGACCTTTAGCGCAGACAAGCATGCCGCGATGGCCATGGCAGTGATGCTGCACTTGGATTTGAGTGGCGCGCCACGTGGGTGGGATCGCCAGAAAAAGGGATCAGTTTAAATTTCAACCTGAATCAATCGTCATCGAAAGTCTTCCTACGACATAGCAGGGACACACAAAAGTGCCCCGCATCCTGTCTCCACCTCTTACCGGGAAACTCAAGTCTAGCGCTAAGCTCGTAGAAGGCGCTCGACAATCTGCACGGCACTCGCGAGGGAGTCTATGGCGAGGATATCGTCGGTATCGAACTCGACGTCGAATTCGTCTTCGATGCGGACAACGAGATCGAGGTGCGCCATTGAATCCCATCCTGGCGTGTCGCCGGGCGCGTCATGCACACGGAGTTTGTCGGCTTCGGTGCCGAAGCTTGCAGCGGCACACTGAAGAATTCGGTCGAGGAGGTCCAGCCGAGCGGGTTGCACGAGGATGGGTCCCGTATCACTGAATAGTTTTTCCAGTTCCGCGCGGCGGACCTTGCCCGAGCGGCCAGTCGGTAATTCGGCGACCTCGACGATCGTACGCGGAATTTTGTATTCCGATAGCCTGCCAGCCAAACGAACGCGTAGCGCCGCCAGATCGATCGCAGCACCTGCGGCAACGACGGCAGCGACCACTCTTTCGCCCCAGGCCTCATCCTCGAGGCCGACGGCGGCGGCCTCGCGAACCGCGGGACTTTCGAGCAGCGCGGCTTCGACTTCCTCGAGTTGCACATTGCGGCCGCCGACAATCGCGACGTTTTTCTTGCGACCCAGTACATCGTAGTGCCCATCGGTGTGTCTGATCGCAACGTCGCCTGTGGCGAACCACTCAGGTAACGGATCCTCACCGAGATAGGCGCGCATGATCACCGGACTACGTAACAGGAGTTCCCCATGCGATCCGTCCGCGACCAATTCTCCATTGTCATCCACGATGCAGGCTTCGCAGTCGTGCGGGTGGCCAATTGAGGCGGTTCGTGGCGTCTCAATCTGCGGCTGGGTGAAAAAAAGATTTCCGGTCTCACTGAGTCCGTAAACATTAACCACGGCCTTGCCGCTCTCACTCTCGAATTGTTCCCACAATCGTGGAAATATCGGGGCCGCCGTGGATATCACCATGCGGAAATTGGGTGAATTAAACACGGGACCAATCGGCCCATAAAACCGCATTGCTAAGTTCAACACGGTAGGCACGCACAAGAGGTGAGTTGCATTGCAGTCGTGCACGAGATCGAGAATGCGAGGTAGATCCGGAATGGTGAAGCTTGACGGCGCGACCATAGTCGAGCCACGCCAGAATGACAGGAACACACCTGTTATCGCGCCGTCTATATGACTCGGGTGCATCAAGTTCATCACTCGATCAGCGGGATTGATGTCCAGCGCGCGGCATATTGTTTCACTCTGACTGACGAGAAATTCCCGGCTATGCGGCACCAGCTTCGGCTGACCGGTTGTGCCGGAGGTTGTCAGCACAATAGCCGGCGCGTCGTCCGGTAGGACGGCCGGCGCTGCGGGCGATAAGGTAACCAGTGAGAGGCAGTCCGGGTAGGTGTGCGAACGGTCTGTTGCGTCCTCTCCAAACAGGCGCGCCTTCAGCCCGTGCCCTGAAGCGTTGACCGGCCAGCAGAGCTGCGGGCCGTCAAGCGCGGAAATGATGTCGGCGTCGGCGAACAAGGCCTTAGGTTTTGCCCGTTCGAGGATCGCTTGGTGCTCAACGGCGGTTGCCCGAGCATCCGTAACAATCGCGAGCGCACCGGCTCGAATGCAGGCAAGCATCAGTACCGCCGCCTGACACTGCGCTGCACAGGCAATAACAACCCTGTCCCCAATACCGATTCCCGCGTCTTCGAATAGCCGCGCGGTCGCCGACACCTGTTGGGTGAGTTCACTAAAACTCAAATGCGCATCGCCGTCCAGAAACGTGCCGTTCCCCGTATCGGCTTCCAGATCGACAAATCGAGCTGCGATTGGGTCTTGGCCGCTCATCCGTCGGTCTCGGCCGCACCCGGTATGAACTCGGCTAGGGCGTCATTATCGATCGAGCCGTCGGTGCGACGCGGCAACGACGGAATGCATTCGACCTCGCGCCGGGCTACCTGCCGGATCAAACGCTGCCACTCCCTGGATTCGAGCAACGGTGATGCGTTCGGTTCGACAAACGCGACGGCGCGTTCGTGTCCACGCTCGTCCACAATGCGCGCGACATAACAATCCGCGACCGTGTCGAGCGCGCGCAAAGCGTCCTCAATCGCTTCTGGATAGAGGTTTGTCCCGGACGGCTCGGCGATCAGCCGATCGCGACGTCCGAGAAGTTTTAGTTCGCCGTCCATGCCGCGGCGCACGAGATCCCCGGTCAACAGGTGGCCACCCCGATATCGTGCCTGCGCGCCACCGACGTCGTCGATGTAGCCTAGCATCAGATTACGACTCGCGATGCCGAGTTCGCCCGTTTCACCGTCCGCGACCTCGTTCCCTTGCGGATCGAATACCGTGGCAAGGCAATCGACAGGCACACCAAGCCGATCACTATCGGTTCCGAACAGACACGCACCGCCTGTTTCGGTCAGCCCATAATAATCGTGCACTGCTACCGACAACCGCTGCTCTACGTCCCGTCGGTCCTGCGGTGGTAGGCGGCTACCCGTACAAAGTATCTTGCGCAGCGTCGCGCCTGCGATAAGGCGCACGGCTCGGTCGCCGGCCCGCACAATATAGGAGAGGAAACCCGGCGCGGTGCTGAGTATCGTTACGCGCTCGCGCTGACACACTTGTGCCAGGGCTAACGGCGAAACATCGAATGAATCCTGAAGCACAACCGAAGCGCCGATCCCGACGGGCAGGACACACACGTTCCTCAATCCGCTCATCACGTGTAGACCACCGGCGAACAGGAGCACGTCGCGTTCACGCAGATCGTAGTGTCGTGCCATCGTGCGCGACGATCGAAACAGACTGCCGTGCGACAGTACGACCCCTTTGGGGTGACCGGTGGTACCAGAAGTGAACAGCACGACCGCCGGATCTTCGCTGGCTGGCAGTGTCGTGATGTCCAACGGTACGTGCGCTGCAATGGCGCTACCGTCGCCCAACCGCACTTGCCGGCATCCAGGAACATCGACATCTGCGTGCGCAAACGTGAACAGCATCCTTGCGTCGACTCTACGGGTGATCGCGCTGATTTCATCGCGGTCCAGCGCCGGATCGACGGGCACCACAACGACACCCAGGCGAACAGCGCCCCAGAACACGAAGCAGAACTCAGGGTGCGCAATTCCTGTGATCACCACGCGGTCACCGGTAACGATACCAGCATCGATTAGCAAGGATGCGACCATGCGCGAAGCGCGGTCGACTTCGGCGTACGTAAACGTGCTGCGCTCGGCAGGCCAGTTGATGAAATTAGCGTCCGCGTGATCCTCAAGCGCCGCACGCCAGACGCTTGCCAGGTGTACATCCGCTTCTCTTTCAATGTACTGCTGCCGGGCGAAGTAGTGTTGTAGCCGAACGCTTGCTTCCGACACTGGCAGCGCACGTACGATCTGACGGGTTTCGAGACTTGTGACGGCTTCTGGGCTTAGCGCCATGTCCTCGACGGTGCGGCCGCATCCGGCTTCGTACAACACGCTGCGTTCCGCCGGCGTAAGTTGCGTCGAGCCTGTCGCCTGCAGTCGCCGCTCTAGCATCGGGTGACGTTCGAGTACTGCACCGGCTTTGCCGAATAAAGCGTCTTTTGATATTGCGATCTCACGCTGCGTTACGGATTGTGCGAACAGCGGGTTGACGACTATGCGATCTTCCGCCGAGATGTTGTGCGTACGCATAAGGCGTGCACCTGTCGCATCGCGCGGGGCGATTAGCAGACAGGCGTTGTAGTGATCGGTATCGGATTCGTCGTGCAAGATAAGCGTATCGTTTTCGTAAAGCGTCTTTTCGGACAGGATGAATGCGCAGCGCGGATCACGTTTCAACAAACGATCAAAGTAGCGGCGGTAGACGCGGCCGTGACGCCGGGTCTCGCCACGCGCGAAAAACGGTACAGGCTCGGCATTCGTGAGGTGGACATGTGGGAACAGCAGCAGTCCCGCAGCGCCCGCGACGCGCAGACATTCAGCAACCAAAGGCGGCTGAGGAAAACGGTGGAACATGTCGAAGCCGTGCAAAAGTGCGGCCGACGCGTCACCGAACGGCAGCGGACCATGTGGGCTTGAAAACACAATGTCCCAGTTACCACGCCTTTTGCTTTCGCCGAACCAGAAATCGAACCCCCGGAAGCCTAGGACATCGGAATCAACACCCCACAGCGAGATCACATGCTGAGTGGGAAACAAAGCGGCGAGCATTTCACCGGTCCAACCCGTACGGCACCATAGATCGATGATGAGGCTGTTGGGTTCGAGATAGTCCCGCAGGAATTCGATCAGCGGATCGATCGCGCGCGTCGCTTCGTTGAAAGGCTGGAACGCGGCGTAGGCATCAGGTGTCGGCCGACGCTCTTTCGCACGCAGGAATTTGCGGTAAGGCCCACCTTTATCAAACACCCGGCGATCCAGATCTTCGAGAGCGGCCAATGATTCGCGCGGCAAACGATTTTCGATCGCACTAAACAAAGGGAAGCCGCGTACAACCGGGACAGCTGCCTTACAGCTCGAGCATTCGAGCCAGGCCGTACGAACACTGTCTTCCGGCGATGCCAAGACCTCAAGGCGAAAAGGCGCTTTACAGCGGGGGCAAGCCAAATGTTCGAAAGCGACGCGTTTCACTGCTTATTGCTATCGGGACCACCGGCAGCGCGATACGGCGGAAAAACCGAACCCAACATGCCATGGTCCTTTAGGCTCTCAATGGTGTTGTGCTTGTTTCCTCTCAATTCTTTCAGGCGTACGCCAGGCAGACCGGCGATACGTTCGACTCGCAGCCGGTCTTGTTCGCAACCCTCGCTGTAATAGACGTGATATTCTGAGACACCGTTGTACGTCGACAACAATTTTGCCAGGTCGACTTCTTCGTCGCGTAACTGCAACTCCTGCAAAAGTTCGCTCCGATTAGCAATATATGTCCCGACGAGATTCGTCACTAAGCCGAAGGCAAACACGGCATTGGCCTTCAGGCGAGCGCCCGCCGCGACGGCCGCGAATGAACCCATCGATACTCCGACGCAATAGACCTCTTTTACATGCGGAAGCTCGTTACGGTACGCGGCAAGCCACTCCATCAAGGCGTCGAAGTCACCTATCGTCTGTGACACGCCGCGCTGATAGAAGGCCTTGTGCGGATCGCGAATCATGATCAGATTTCGCGATAGGAGATCGGTCTCCGCCAGAAATTGCGTTGGCTCCATCAGCATAAATTTACCGACCGCGCCTTTGAATAGGATGAAGAGTTGAGCGCAATTTTTGCGGCGTCGCGCGACAATGTTTTCCGGTTGTTCCGCAAGCAAATTCATGGTCGCCTACTCGATGTTGCGCTGCCGGTGGATCGAGACAACAAAAACCTGTCCGAAACGAGCATCGTAATCCCTGTAGATTACGACATTAACATTGAAACCGTCGGATTGGCAGAAACGATGCCTACCCCTTACGCACTTTCTAAAACGACTCAACGGGTAATGTCTCCTACTGCAAAACAATTGTCGTATGAAGTTTGAGATTTTAGCGTCTATAGGGACGGAGCCGGCGAACAAGGTAGCGCGCTGCTTCAGGAACGTCGCGGTTCTAGTAGCAATGCGAACAAAAATGAACTGATTCCGGATATGACAATGCAAGAAAAAAGGCGAGATCAAAATTACCGTGAACATCACGCAGATAGCCTGTTATCGCCGGACCCCAGCTACTTAGAAAATCTGCCGCTCCAAAGATAGCACCGCCGACAGCCCCCGCATACGCCCGCCCGAATAGATCGCCAACGAGTGCCGGAAAAAGTGTCGCAAAGCCACCATAGAACAAACCAAACGCAGCTGACCCGCAATAAATTGTCACTGCGTTGTCCGCAATGAGAAAAACCCCGAACGCAAAGTTTTTTTAAACAAAGTTCGCGTAAACAGATAACCATTGTCAAAAAACAAGACGACCGACAAGAACCGAATGGGTTTTGCGAGCTGTCGATACGCGGACAAAACGATTCCACCGATCGCAATCGATCGATGGCTACGTGAGCGACGGTTACCCGCCCAAGTTTGATTTATCGCAGTGTCTAACGTAACGCGGAATTACCAGTAGCCCTGACACGATAAGCCATAAAGCGCCGGGTAATGGGATCGTTGTTGGATTGATTACTGAAAGACTGACAAAGTCCGCGCCATAAACGACGAAAAACTCGAGCGCGCCCAAGTCGGGAAGGAATACCGTGTCGAATTCGCCGAGCACCGCGGTGGCGGTAAGGATAATAAATGCGTCACCGAGTTCGGGCTCGAAGCTGTCGAACAAAGTCACGCCGAGATGGCCGGCCAGGTTTGCGTTGGCACCCACGTCCAGAAACCCGAATTCCGTACCCTGCGCGGCGCCGCCAATTTGCAAGGTGAGTGCACCGTCATTGAGTTGCATATAGTCGTCGCTGACGAAAATTGTCGCCGGCACCTCATCGAATCCCGCACCGACGAGACCGCCGTTTTCCAAATCGCCGAAGATCGCGCCATTGCCGAACAACTGGCCGCTGTCATGGACCGCAATAGTTGGTGCCGCGATTCGCGCACCGTCGAACAAGCGAACGATTCCTTCTCCTGCTTCGGCGCCGGTTCGTTCGAAGCCGACGTGAATATCAGCGCTGCTTGACCAAAATGCGGCTGACCCATGGATTTCAACACTACCTTCGGCGCCGGGGTTTTTTCCGACGTGTCCACCCACGCTGAATACCTGGCCGCCAGACGATGCCTGTAACGCGCCCGTCCCGGACTCGCCGACGATGATTTCGCCACCGGTAGAATCGAAAATCGACGTTGGGTCAGTGACGGTCACGAGTCCTCTGGCGCCCGCTTCGGCGCCGATGTTGCACGAGAATACGCAGGTCATGCGGCCGCCGCCTTCGATAGCAACGCCACCGTGCAGAGAATCTGTGCCAATGATGAGGTTGTTTGTTTGCCACCATGCGCCGCTGAGAACCGACGTGTTGACCGTAAATCTGCCGACGCCGTTGTCGAGCGTCGCGGTATCGCTAAAGACCTGGGCGCTATTGCTAGCTGCGAGTGTGCCATCGCCGCTGCTGGAGAAAGTCAGATCGCCAAGCACATTAAGGATCGATCCCACGCCGTCCACCTTGATGTCGCTTGGTCCCGTCGAGTCTGCCGCGACGGTCATTGATCCGCTATCAACGCGGCCGCCGCTGAAAACATCGAGCTGGCTGTTGAGCGAAAGATCGTTCGTCACGCCGATAAAACTGTCCGTGCCTATCGCGCCGACGTAACCGCTTTGCACATCGAGCGTGTCGGTATAGAAAAGCCCGCCGCTTCTGACATCCAGAATGCCCAGGCTAAAGACTCGGGTGATGTCCGCGACATCGGCACGTGCGCCCGACCACACTTCCATCAGTGCGTCGCCACCAGCGCCGGAATCCCCGCCGCCGATGTAGAGATCATTCTCCACGTTGAGGTGAGTCGGCGAATCCGATAGCTGGAGACGACCCGCACTATCGACATCTTCCGCAATGGCGCAGTTAAAGCAGTCTATCTGCGCAGAATCAGCTACAAAGAGACTACCGTGGCGTGACAGTTTACCGACGACGAGTTCGAACATCGTCCACATGGAATTCTCGCCGGTTACGGTTGCCGCGAAACCTGGTACTGGGCCGAGATTGTCGATCGTGCCGAAACCGCTATCGACCTTGGCACCGTCTGTAATCGTGAACCGCCCATTTCCTAATTCACTGAGCCGGATTTCGCCGACGATGTCGGCAGTAGTACCGTCACCGGTAAACGTCGCAGAGCTGTCAGAGCCGATGCCTTCGCCGATGCGCATGAATGGTGCGACAAGGCGCGCTCCGTCATCAACCAACAAGGTGCCTTGACCAATGCGGCCGACGCGAACGCCCTGGCCGACTGTCGTCACCTCAAGTTCGGTGCCACTACCGTGCAATTCCAGGGTGCCACTACCGCCGGTAAGTATTTTGTTACCGATCAGGACTTCCAGCACGGATGTCAGGGTTGCGCCATCGTACAGCTTGATGGTGCCGGTGCCGGAATCGCCGATAATGATGGTTTGATTATTCTGCCAACTGCCGCCGTGCATTTCGAGCTCACCAACGGTGTCCTCGCTTTGGCCGACAACGAGCGCCTGACTCGTAACCACGGTATCAGTCGTTGTCACCGTGCTGTTTACTGCGCCGCCCGAGATCGGATCGCCGCGCGCAATGATGACATCGCCAGTACTATTCCAGTTTCCTCCGTTCAAAGTCATCGTTGCATCTGCGTTGTTGCCGATGATCGAATGCGTAAGGTTGAATGTACCCATCGAGAAATCGTTGAAATCAACCGTCGACGGATCGCCGTTGTGACCCACGATGAGATCCTGGGCATTAATGGTGAGTATTTCGGCACCATGTTCGCCACCGAGGTCACCCTCGCCATCCCAGCCTACGATAATGTCGCCGACGACGTTGATGGTCGTCGGGCCTTCGCCCAGCTCATCGGCGACCAACCAGGAACCGGTACTGCCGTCGCTGGCGCCGAGTATCAGATCGCCATTCACAGCCAACGCGCCGGAAATCGTATCGAGGAGTCCGAAACCTTGCGCACCAACGATCAGATCGTCCGGAGCGGTGAAAGTTGCGCCGTTGTTAACGGAGAGTGCGCCAACAGCGCCCGGATTAAGTCCGAGGTTGATATCGCCGCCAGCAATATCAAGCTCCGATCCAAAGTCAGTCAGCTCGAAAACCGCGTGCGAGTTCTCGCCTATCGTTAAGGAGGGTGCAATCAAGGTTGCGCCATCCTCCACGAGCATCTGGGCGAATCCCAGTTTCCCCATCGCGAGATGGCCGCTGTGGGTAAAACTTGTTGTGCCGGTTAACTGCATGCTGCCGGAGCTGCAAAAATCAGAACCGCAGATGCCAGGGGTCGTTCCCATGGTTAAACTTGAAATGATAACCGTACTCACATCGATTAAAGCGACGATACCTTTCGCGTTATCACCGATGACAAGGCCCCCGGCACCACCGACGTTGAGTGTACCTCCGACCATCAAAAGGAGTGCTGTCCCAGGGTCGTCGTCACCGATGGTGACGTTTTGTGCAGTGAGGTGACTTGAATTCATTTGTAGCTGGGCGTTGCCTGCCACCGTGACGGTGTTCGCGACGATGTTACTGTTCGATTGGAACAGCGCACCACCACCATCAAAATAGGTTTGTTCGAAACCGGAGAACGTACTGTTCGTAACAACCATAATGCCGTCATTGAAAACGTCACCTGAAATCGTGCCGCTGTTAACGTTTAAGTTGCCGGCGCCGGTGACGACGAGATCCGCATTGTAAGTATTGCCGCCGAGGTTAAAGCTCTTCATAGACGTGACGAGAGCCATCGAATTGGTCACATCGCTACTGAAAAACACCGATGTGCCGCCGCCGCTATCGAACAGCGCCGTGTCCAGGGGGCCGGGTGGCGGGACCAACTCAGTACCCGATAGGACCCACACTTCAGCATGATATGAGGAAGAATTGCCATCGACCCCGCCTCTCCACCCGAATGTTGCGGCGAGCGCGAATGGCGGGGCCATTGTTACAGCGGCGGTTAGCACGAGACTCAGTAGGCGCATGAGTGGCCCTCCCTGGTGCATTATAGAAGGAAAGCCGTTGCACAAAATGCGTAAAATTACAGCCGGCGGCGGTCTCGAAAAAAGTTTGAAGGCGGGGACTTAAATTGGACGTGAGTATCCATAACGCCCGGCCCGTAAGCTGCCCCTAGAATTGAAATTAAAATAGGTCGCTGGCGCAGTGTTTTCATTGACGAATGCCCAATCGGGCCGCGGAATATTTGACAGCCGATACCTCTGAACGAGAAAGAAAGAAAAGAAAGGGGACGCACTTATTTTTCCGGAAACCCGTCTGTGTGCAGGTTTTCTATTGCATGACGAACTTTCGTTCCTGGCCGATTGAATGTCCGCTCTGAGTGCTGCGGGCTTAAGTAGATTTAATGCTGTCTATCAGATAGGACGCCCGGTTTCACGAACGCGTTACGCTCATTTTTTAGCCGTTCTCCAGTAGGGCCTTTAAATCGATAATCGCGGCGTTTGCGCGCGAGATGTACGACGCCATAATCAACGAATGATTTGTGAGCAGTCCGAATCCTTTACCATTCAAAATAACCGGACTCCACAGCGTCTCTTGAGTACCCTCAAGTTCGCGGATAATTTGGCGCAAACTTACCAACGCGTTTTTCTTCTCTAACACCGAGGCAAAATCGTATTCGATGGCCTGTAACAGATGGATCAGCGCCCAAGTGCCTCCGCGCGCCTCGTAGAAAATATCGTCGATGTCTAAGAATGGCGTCTTGACCTCGATCACCGACGGTGCAGCGGTCGATTGTTCCGCGTCGGTGTCGCCGGCAAGGTCGGTGTTAACCCGGACTTGTCCGACGCTTGCGCTCAATCTCTGAGATAGATCACCGAGTCGCTTCTCAACAATGGCGAGCCAACTTTGGAGATTGTCAGCCCGTGCAAAAAATTGCGTTTCGGCGTTACCCGTCTCACTCAATGCAGCTAGGTACCTGGACATCGCCTCCCCAGCAGTCCGATATTCGTTTTCTGCCGCGGGAAACATCCACTTTTCACTATTGATTCGGATCCGGTTATCGGCCTCGATTAGATTCGGATCCTCAGTCGACTGTGATTGTGAACGACTGATATCGTTGCGAAACGCGGCGATCGCATCGCGGATCTGAACCAATACCCCCCACTCCCAATTCGGTACGTTGTCCATCAAGATCCCGGGAGGCGCAATATCATTCGAAAGATAGCCGCCGCGTTTATCGAGAAGCGTATCGATGAGTTCTATCACCGTCGCGGTCGTGACGTAGCCCGTGACCACCGCCCGTTGGCTGTCGCCAGCACGCCTCACGGCACTGTCAATAACAGAGAATTCATCGGGCTCGTGGTCAAACACGAACATTGCTAGGAGGAGCGCTGCGATCAGCACAACGAGCACTGTGTTGATGGTGCGTTTAGCCCGATGTGGGAAGTCGGGGTGGTCGATGATATCGGTTAGGAAATTAGCCATAGCGACATGCTAGCGTCTTTCGGCCCACGAGCGAACCGTCGATTCCCCAGGCGCTGTCAAAACGCAACCTGGAGCGCTTTCTCGATTGCATCTAATGAACTCAACTCATTAAGCGAATCAACTGACAATTCCTTTGACACGCCGAGTACTGCAATCGCCTGCGAAGTGTCGTCATTCGCAATGCCCACCTGCATGCGTGAGATATTGATCCCTTCGCGCCCAAGAAGCGCACCGACTGCCCCGATCACCCCAGGCCGATCAGCGTGCCGCGTCATCAAGATGTGGCCTGTCAGTTCGGCTTCAATGATGTAATCGTTGACCCGCACGAGTCGTGGATGCCGCTCATCAAACAGCGTACCTTCAAGGCACAGTGGGCCTTGGGCCGTGACGCCTGATACACGCAGCATGGTCAAATAATCACGCGAATCCGACGAGCTCAGTTCGGTGACATTGATCCCTTGTCGGCGGGCGAGATGGCTCGCATTGACCTGGTTTATGGGCACTGATAGGTGGTCCTGGAGTAGACCGACGAGCGCTTCATTCGCGATCGGATGCGCGTCTAGCTCTGCCGCGCGACCGTATAGCCCGATGGATAACTCCGTTAACGCGCCTTCGCACATCAAGCACAATAATTTTCCGAGCTTGCGTGCTAGTTGTAGATAGGGTTCGAGCTGAGCCAATTTATCTGGTGCGACACTCGGAATATTGATCGCATTAGTAACCTCACCTCGGATCAGGTAGGCAGCAATTTGATCCGCAATTTGCACGCCGACTGCAGTTTGCGCCTCATGCGTAGATGCGCCCAGGTGTGGGGTGAAAAATACGTTAGGCGCGGCGAATAGTGGTGAATCAACGGGCGGTTCGGTTTCAAACACATCCAAGGCCGCGCCACCGAGTCGGCCCGCGGCGACAGCCTCGGCCAATGCAGTCTCATCGACAAGCCCCCCACGGGCACAGTTAATCAACCGCGCGTCAGATTTCATCAGTCCCAATCGACGGGCATCGAGAAGTCCGCGCGTATCATCGGTCACCGGGCAATGTAAGCTTACGTAATCTGCCTCCGCGAGCAGCGCGTCCAGCTCACAAACTTCGACCCCATGTTCACTGAATGTCGCTTCGGTGACGAAGGGATCGTAGCCGATAACCTTCATCTTCAGACCCCTGCAACGTTCGGCGAACAATCGCCCAATGGTGCCGAAGCCGACGATGCCAACCGTTTTGCCGGTCAATTCCGCACCTAAGAATTTCGCCGGCGTCCACTCTCCCGCACGCACCGAACGGTCGGCATCGGGAATGTGGCGACTCAACGAAAACATATGTGCGACGGCCAACTCTGCAGTCGTTGTTGCATTCGCATCCGGCGTATTCAACACCACAATGCCGCGCTCTGTCGCACTTGGGATATCGATATTGTCGACACCGATGCCCGCGCGACCGACAACCCTGAGTTTCTCGCAGGCATCGAGTAGTTCGCCACGGATCTTGGTCGCACTTCGAACGATGATGGCATCGGCGTGACGTGCGTGTTCAATGGCTTGTGCAAGGTCCAAGCCCGGTGCGAAATCGACCGTAAGCTCAGCGTATTGTTCGAGTGCGGCAATACCTTCCGGTGCCAGTTTATCCGCGACAAATACCTTATACATTTTTTCTGATCTCATCGTGTTGCTAGGCGCGCCGATCGGCGCTGATGCTTAGGGATCCAGTTCAGCGATTGCGGTTGCGTGTGCCCACTCGATCCATGGTAACAAGGCTTCGATATCTGTCTTTTCAACTGTCGCCCCACCCCATATGCGTATTCCCGGTGGGGCACTGCGATAGCCGTTAATATCGAGTGCTACTTGTTCTTGCTCAAGTAACGACGCCACACGTTTCGCGAAGGCCGCCTGTTTTTCCGCGTCAAGCGACGTAACCGTCGGTGCGGTGAATTTTAGACAAATCGATGTGTTCGAACGGATCTCTTCCCGGCTTGCGAGAAAATCGATCCACGATGTTTGCTCGACCCAGGAACTCAGCACACCTAGATTCCCCGCCGAGCGCGCTAACATTGCCTCGAGCCCACCGACATCGTGTGTCCACTGCAACGCATCCAGGTAGTCTTCAACACACAACATCGAGGGTGTGTTGATCGTTGCGCCGGTGAAAATTGCTTCGTCAAGCTTGCCGCCTTTACACAGCCTAAATAACTTTGGCAGGGGCCGATTGGGACGGAAGGTTTCGAGTCGGGTTACCGCGCGCGGGCTCAATATCAGCATCCCATGTGCGCCCTCCCCACCCAAAACTTTTTGCCATGAGAACGTCACGACGTCGAGCTTCGGCCACGGTAGTGCCATCGCGAATGCAGCCGAGGTCGCGTCACAAATGGTCAGGCCCGTGCGATCAGATCGGATCCAGTCGCCGTTCGGAACCTTCACGCCGGAGGTCGTCCCGTTCCACACAAACACAACATCACGGTCGAAGTCGACCGCCGATAAATCCGGTAACTCACCGTAATCCGCGAGCAGCGTGCGTGAGTCAGCAACGCCCAAGACATCGACGACGTCGGTGACCCAGTCGCGTCCAAAGCTTTCCCACGCCAACACATCGACCCCACGTTCGCCAAGTAAATTCCACAATGCGATTTCGACCGCGCCGGTATCGGAGCCGGCAACGATACCGACTCGATAGTCAGCCGGGATCCCGAGAACATCGCGGGTTTGCTCGATCGCGGCCTTAAGTTTCGCCTTGCCCGCGGCTGAGCGGTGGGATCGGCCGAGCAACGCATCGTCGAGCGCGCTTAGCGACCAGTTAGGACGTTTCGGACAAGGCCCGGAAGAAAAACTCGGCTGGAGTGGTCGACGTTCAGGCTTGGGCATCTCGCTCGGCATGCGCTCACCTCGGGATTTAATTTCGAAGCGCGCGATTGTACTGTGCACCGCAGCAATTGCAATGCGCGAACGTGTCTCTGGGGTTAACGAATCGCTCGTCGGCTAAGCCGATTGCCGCTCGTCGGGCGCCTGTTGCGCAGGTAGGTCGCCGATATGTTGGCGCAGCGTTTTGCGCATGTCCTCGACTTGCTTGTAGACAGCGTTGGCGGCGGAAAGTTTGTCCTCAAACTGTTTTTTAGCCGCTTGAAGTTGGGCCTTCTGCTCAGTGATTTTATTCGCCAGCGCCATCAACTTCTTGTAGTGCGCGCGTAATTGTAATTCCTTCTTCTTGAAATGCTGTTGATATTTTTGCCGGGCGACATCTTGGCGTTTCTTCACCTCAATTGCGGCCGCTTTTCGCAAACGCTTCATCTTGTGCTGGTAGCGTTCCTCAAGTGCGTGGGTACGCTTCAATGCGATCGATTCCGCGTGGTCTCTAACCCGATATTCGAATTCGCGGACGATTTGCGTCAACTCATCACTTTCATTGAACAGCTCGTCTTGCAGAATTTCATCATGGGATATCGGGAGAGGCGCACGGGTATCAACCAACAAAACATTCGGTCCGCTCCGGTCTCCTTCGTCCTTCGGGTCGGGTGCGATATCGATCACGTCGTCGAGCCGAATTTCTGACGTAGCCGTAAGATTAGGTCCTAGGGTCGAATCGGTCGCGGGCAGCTGGTTGTTATTTTCTTCCATTTCGTCGATCAAGTCGGCCAAACGCATCCCCGTTGCTGTATGGGCATAATCTTCGACAGGTACGCGCGCTGCCTTTTCTTCTTCCCATTCTTTCTGAGAATACAATCGATCGATCTTATCGATGGTACTTTCGAATCTATCGCCGTCGGGGCGCTGTTCGTCCATGTCGGGCTCCTCGCTATCGGAAGGTGGAGTTTGCGTGTTAGATGGCGATGGTTCAACCGCGCCCGACGCTTCGAGCGCTGGGACGATCTCCGCTGGGGAAGCTGATTCAACCTCCGGAGCCACCGCCGGCTGCTTCGACAAAACCAGCACGCTGGGGTGCTCAGCAGCCACCACGCTCAATGATTCGTCGAGATAATCGACCGTAAATCCGCGTTCTATGAGCAGAAATGCCCCGACGGCACTGTCCGTTGGGTCCTCTCCGCAGACGATATAGCGCTTAGACTTATCCAGGCGATTTGCCTGCAACCGAAGCACATTGAAAGGTACATTCAAAGACGAGCGTAGCGTTATGTTCGCATGTTCTTCTGGATAACGAATGTCGAGCCATTGTGCCCCACGATCGATCCTTGAAATTGCGGTCGTCGCGCTGATTCCGCTGAGCAAGGGGGCGCGGATCAACTCGTTAAAATCGTCGACGGATAAGCGCATCAGCGTGCCGTCAGATAGCATTGTCACAGAGGCCGTACGCGGACTACCAGCAATGAGCGCGACTTCACCGAACGGGTCGCCGGCGGCAAGGTCAGCCAGGTGAATTTCCTTACCGCCCGGTATCTGGCGGGTTACTTCGCAGAAACCCTGTTCGATCACATAATAAAAATCACCGATCTCGTTCTGTTTAACGACGACATCATCGGCGCTCACTGTGATCCGCTCCATGCGGCCAAAGATTTTCTGAATGTTGAGTGCCGGCAGCCGCTCAAAGAGTTTCGACTGCAGCATTTTGATCATCCAATTTGACGATTTTTCTGCTGCAATCTCGCTCACTTCCACCTGTCGCGGGCCCGTCAACAGATTGCCTTCTTCCAGCTGCTGATCGAAGTCGGAGCGCCGAATGCGCAGTACGGTGCAATTTGAGACCGCACGGACGGTGTGACGCTTGCGGCCCGGTTTATCGAGCGCGCGTCTGGCTGCTTTACTCTCGGCTGGCAGGCGTTTGACGAGATTGCCATTCCATAGGAATTCAACCGTACCGTCGATTAAATAATGGACGTAATTGTCTTGATGGCCCTGGACATACACCGCCTGCCCGTCGAACACGGTTTGGAAAGTGCTGGCGCGCAGCAACGCCTCCTGGTTCTCTGGCGGGAGTCGATTGATGGGGACCAACTGCCGCACGGCGGCGTCTCGGTCAAAATTCCGTCTCATTGGCGATAGCACGTCACATACTTGTGGCGAAAATGTCCGGGTAGCAATGACTTATGATAATTTTCTGTCATTTTTCCGGGCTTTAGGGACTATAGTGCTGAGCGCTTATTGGAACAAGGGAATTGATCACCTTTAATGGCCGATTTTGCCCTTATTTTCACTTGTAGCGGCAACAACACCGACAATTCAACCTGTTTGCGAAGGCCCAGCATCAGTGCACCAGGGAGCCTGGCTCGATGAGCCCTTAGCTCAATGAAAATCCCGTGACTCGACCGTCAAACGTCCAAGCCAAGTCGAGTGATCGAACAAGCGCTTGGCGATAACGTGTACCACCTCCCCTTGGCGCTGAACCTCACCGACCACGCCCATAAGGTGTGAGTTCAAGACCTCGCGCCGTTGGGATTCAACCAGGCTCGACCACACGATCAAATTGATCACGCCGGTCTCGTCTTCTAATGTAATAAACACCACGCCAGTAGCGGTGCCAGGCCGCTGCCGAGAGATGACTAGGCCGGCCGTATTGATTTCTGCACCATGTGCACAATGACTGATCTCGATTGCCGTCATACACGACTTGCGGTCAAACCACTGGCGCAATAGCGCCAGTGGATGGCGACCGAGGGTTAAACCTAGGCTCGCGTAATCGGCGACAATGTTTTCCCCTTCTCGTGGTGGACGTAACATCGGAATGCCTTCGGCGATCGTGCTGCCTGCCAACACTGGGAGGTCTGGCTCAACCCCGAGCGCAGCCCAACTTGCCTGATGTCGATTACCGGAAAAACTGGCCAGTGCTCCGGCATCTGACAAGGCCTTCAAAGCACCACTATCGAGACTAGCACGACGCGCCAGAGCGGTAACGTGCTCAAATCTTCGTTCGCGCCGCGCATCCATCAACCTCTCGGCGGCGACTTGCTGTAAGCCCTTAACCAGACGTAAGCCTAAGCGCAAGGCCGGCTGTGTCTCATCTGTCGTAGCCGGCTCAAGCGTACAATTCCAGTCGCTGTGTTGCACATCGACCGGTCGTACTTCGACCCCGGCGCGGCGTACGTCTTGCACCAACTGCGATGGTGCATAAAAGCCCATTGGCTGAGAATTCAATAAAGCTGCGGTGAACATCGCCGGATGGTGGCACTTCAACCATGCCGACACATAAGCCAACAAGGCAAAACTCGCGGCGTGCGATTCGGGGAAACCATATTCACCAAAACCCTTTATCTGATTGAACAGACGCTCCGCAAACTCATCGCTATAACCGCGCTTAGACATACCGTCGATCAACTTGTCGCGAAACTCAGTGATACCGCCATTGCGTTTCCAAGTTGCCATCGAGCGGCGCAGTTGGTCTGCCTCGCCGGGAGTGAATCCGGCCGCGACCATGGCGATTTTGATCACTTGCTCCTGAAATAGAGGAACCCCCAAAGTCCGTTCCAATACGTCACGCACTTCCTCGCTCGGATAACTGACGGCCTCTTCGCCGTTACGCCGTCTTAGATAGGGGTGCACCATCTCGCCTTGGATCGGGCCGGGACGAATGATCGCGACCTCGATCACGAGATCGTAGTAGCAAGCGGGTCGCAGTCTCGGCAACATCGCCATCTGCGCACGCGATTCGATCTGAAACACACCAACCGTGGCAGCGGATTGGATCATGGCGTAGGTCGCGGGATCTTCACTCGGCACGCTACTGAGATCGATCGCCTCGCCACTGAAGTCTTCGATTAGTTCAAACGCACGGCGAATTGCGCTCAACATGCCAAGGCACAGGCAGTCGACTTTAAGTAGGCCAAGTGCATGCAGATCATCCTTATCCCATTGGATGATTGTCCGCTCTGGCATCGCCGCATTTTCGATCGGCACAAGTTGATATAGCGGCTGGTCAGCGATCACAAAACCGCCTACGTGTTGCGACAAATGCCTGGGAAAGCCGATGAGTCCCGCAACCAAGATCACCAGCCGTCCGATGACCGGGTTGTCTGGGTCGAAGCCGACTTCGCGCAATCGCTCTGGGATATGTTGCTTACCATCCCACCAGAAAACGTTCTTGGCCAGACGATCCACTTGCTCCAGACTCATGCCGAGTGCTTTACCGACGTCACGTACCGCACTGCGCGCCTTATAGGTAATCACCGTGGCGGCCAAGGCGGCACGCCCCCGGCCATATTTCTGATACACGTATTGGATGACTTCCTCACGCCGGTCGTGCTCGAAGTCGACATCGATATCCGGCGGCTCGTTACGTTCCTTGGACAGAAAACGCTCGAACAACATCTCCATGCGTGACGGATCGACGGCGGTAATACCGAGACAAAAGCACACCGCTGAGTTTGCCGCCGAGCCCCGGCCCTGGCATAGGATCTTGCGTGAGCGGGCAAATTTGACGATGTCGTAGACGGTCAAAAAAAATGCCTCGTAGCCAAGCTCCTTGATGAGTGCAAGTTCATGCTCAACCAAACGCTGGACCTTATCTGGTACGCCTGCGGGCCAACGCTGCTGCATCCCAGCGCTTGTCAATTCAAGTAAATGCTCGCTTAAGCTACGGCCTGCTGGCGCCAACTCCCGCGGGTATTCGTAGCGTAGTTCGTCCAAGGAAAAATCGCAGCGCTGCGCAATCCTGACACTTTCGGCAAGCTCTGCAGGTGCATAGAACCGTGGCAAGCGCGCACGTGGGCGCAGGTAGCGTTCGTTATTGGGAGACAATTCGCCAGCGGCTTCTTGCACCGTGCGACCCAGCTGGATCGCGGTGAGCGTATCCGCGATTGGGGCCTGCTCGCGACGATGCATATGGACATCACCACAGGCAACCAGCGGCATATCAAATTGTTTGGAGATCCGCTGCAGGCGTTCACGATGACGACTATCACCGCCCCCATAGAATTGCTCGAGCGCGATCCAGACGCGTTGTCCAAACGCCTGCACTAGCCATTGTGCTGCAGCGCGATCCGTCGCCTGTGCGCCCGGCAGCCACAATGCAAGAACATCCGCTTGATTTGTTTCAAGGTCGCTTCGCGTCAGACGATACGCCCCTTTTTCGCAACGTCGACGACCCACGGTGATCAAACGAGAAATCTCGGTATACGCTCCAACATTCGGCGCGAGCAGCACTAATCTTGGCCCGTCTGCTAGTTGGATCTCAGTCCCGATAATCAGATGGAGTGCAAACTTCTTGGCCGCAACATGAGCTCGGACAATACCTGCAAGTGAGCATTCGTCGGTGATCGACAACGCCGCGTAGCCGAGGTGATGTGCTTGTTCGACGAGCTGTTCGGGATGTGAAGCGCCGCGCAAGAAGCTAAAGTTGCTAACGCAATGCAACTCCGCATAGTGCGGATAACCGTCGGTTTCAGCTTGCATAAAGGAAATACAAAATACTGTTTATATATACAGTATTGTGTACAGAACAAAGAATTAAGATCAAGCACGTCTAAACTCGACATGTCCGCAACAACTTGCCAAGATCCTGTCTACAATACAGCTACAAGCAGCGATAACGCTGCTCGGCAATCCCCTTAACTCTCCCATGTAAGGAAAGAGGCATATGAACCGAGGAACTCTACAAACACTAGTCATCGCCGGCATCGTGTCGCTGCTGTGCTCTACCAACGCCGCTGCCGAAGGCGGTCTCGAAGTTGGCCTGCTCACCTGCAACGTAGTCCCAGGTTCACGCGTTAATCTGCTTATCCGATCGACGGCCGACGTTGAATGCGTATACGAACACAACGGCGCTACCGAGGCCTACCACGGCGAAACCGGTATCGCTCTAGGGCTCGACTTGAGTCTGCGCTCGAACGAGAAAATGGCATTCAGCGTCATTGCCGCCTCATCGGATGTCGGCCCGGGCTCGAAGGCACTTGCCGGCAAATATGTCGGTGGCCAGATTTCAGCGGCCGCTGGACTCGGACTCGGTGCTAAGGCACTTGTCGGTGGAGGCGCTAAAGGCATCGGCTTGCAACCACTTGCGCTCGAAAGCAGCACCGGCATCGGCGTCGCCGGAGGCCTCGGCTTCCTCTACATCGAGGCCAAATAACCCCACCGAACGCACCTATCGGTGCGGCCGTCACACGGCGCCGCACCGATCGTTCAACCCGACAAGTACTCAACTTTTCGATCTGCGAGCCGCTAAATTACTTACCGATCTCGATCAGTAAGGACGCCCGTATGATGTGCCTTCGGCTCCCGGTAGTAATGCTACTCGCTGCGCTGTTAAGTGGTCCCGTGTCCGCAATCGGGGAAAACACTACCGAACGCTTACGTGAATTCGCCCTCGATCGGGTTTACGATGGCCAGCGTTTAGTGTTGGGGCCTAGCGAAATTGCGCTCCCAGCGATCGATCCAAATTCGAGCTGCATCGAGCTTTATCAACGCCGAGTCAAGCTTTGGCACCAGGTTCACGACTACAAACCCGCTTACTGGAATGACCCACGTAATCAAGCGGCGGTATTTCTCGGCACTATATGGAGCCCCGCATTTTATTTCCTCGGTTTTAGTGCCGTGACCGCCCACCTCGATCAGTTGAACGATGCAGCCCCCCTCGCAGAAATCGACGCGCTTAGCCGTGCCTCCGCCCAATTACGTTGCTTTGAAAAATAGATCGCCAATCGACTATCGCAAGACCGTCTAACGCTCGGCAGTGCGACTGCCGACGCGCCGCCCAAGTACTCGACACCGCAAAAAGTCGGTATGATCCGCCTTCCTTATAACCCGGAACTTGCGCGCCTATACCTTATGTTTGAAGCCTTACCTGCCCTAGCGTCCGATCCTATCCTCGGCTTGATGGCCGCATTCCGGGAAGACGCGAATACACGCAAGGTCGACCTAGGGGTCGGCGTATATCGCGACGACGACGGCAATACACCGATCCTCAATTCCGTTTTAACCGCACAAACGCGTCATAACGATACCGAAACGACTAAAAGTTATATCGGCCCACCTGGCGAACCGGATTTCAACGAGGCTGTTCGGACACTGTTGTTCGGTGCCCAACATGCCGCGCTGACCGACAAACGCGTGAGTTCGGCCCAGACCCCAGGCGGCTGCGGTGGCCTTCGGGTGGCGGCAGAGTTGATCAATCGGGCACGACCGTCGGCGCGTATCTGGGTCAGCGACCCAACCTGGGCGAACCATGTGCCATTGCTTGGCGATGCCGGTCTGTCGATCGAGACCTATCCCTACTTCGACCGAACAACCAGTGGGCTACGTTTCGACGAGATGATGGCGACACTGGATACCGTCGCAGCCGATGACCTGGTGCTGTTGCACGGCTGCTGCCATAACCCCTGTGGTGTTGATCTCGATCAGAGCCAATGGCGCGCGCTCGCTGAGCTGGCACTGTCACGGGGATTTACCCCGTTTATTGACCTCGCCTACCAAGGTCTAAGCCAGGGCCTCGAAGAGGATGCTTTCGGACTGCGCCTAATGGCAGAGAAAGTGCCCGAATTACTCGTTGCAAGTTCTTGCTCCAAAAACTTCGGTCTCTATCGGGAACGGGTCGGGAGCCTCGCGATCCTTTCCCCCACAGCCCACGCGGCCGAGACGATCCTGAGCCAAATGTTAAACGTCATTCGAGGGATCTACTCGATGCCGCCGAATCACGGCGGAGCGATCGTGAAAACGATTTTGAACGACCCTGCATTGAAGCAACAGTGGGAGTCAGAATTAGCACAAATGCGCGAACGCATTAACGGCATACGCGAACAGTTTGCGACTAAATTAGCTCAGCAAATCGGCCACGAACGATTTAGTTTTATTCCACGTCAACGTGGCATGTTTTCTTTTCTTGGGATCGATCAGAAGCAAATTACCCGACTGCGCGAGGAATATTCAATCTATATGGTAGATTCCAGCCGGATTAATATTGCGGGACTCAATTCGCGCAATATTGATTATGTGTGCGACGCGATCGCGGCGGTACTCTAGTTTATTCTAGATAACACCAGCGCCTGCGCGTATGGCTGAGCGTGAACCCGTAATCGACGTCATACCGGGCCTAGTCCCGGTATCCTTACAGAGCAATCCAATGCGAGCGCATAGTCGTTAGCTGGACCCCAGTTCAAGTCCGGGATGACGTGCCAGCGGCGCTTTAGACGTAATATTCGGCGTGTTGGCACCTCAAGATATTTTGTTTTACTTTCGAACATGGCAAAACCCGTAACCCCAAGGCATGCCGCGAGCCTCGTGATCCATCGCCAAGGCGACCGGGGCCTAGAGGTGTTTATGGGCCGCCGTCATGCAGCGGCCCGCTTCCAACCGGGGGTATACGTGTTTCCGGGCGGTATGATCGAACGATCGGATCACCATGCGCGCTATATCTCGGACCTCGATAAAGCAATCACACCGAAGATCGCGGTCGGTGGTTCGCACCGCCGGGCGGCGGCGCTGGCGATGGCCGCAGTGCGTGAAACATTTGAAGAAACCGGCCTGCTAGTTGGTGCACCCGGGGACGTTGGACCGAACCGCGATCCGACCTGGACCCGATTTCGAGAACTTGAAATCGCACCCGATCTGCAGCGCATCGGCTACCTTGGCCGGGCGATCACGCCAAGCCATCAACCGATCCGGTTCCATGCGCGATTTTTCTTCGTCTCTGATGAACACGTACAAGGTGACATCGTGCCGAGCGACGAATTGGAAGACCTGCAATGGGTCTCGGTTGCTGAACTCGGATCGCTCAACATGATGACCGTCACCACGTTCATGATCGAAACGCTCTGCCGACGCCTTGCCAGTGAGATCACAACCGCGCCATTCCTATCGTTTCAAAATGGCCGTCGACTACTCCGCTGGCAGTAAGCAATATGGCTGCTCCAGAATAACCGACGCTAGCGCCAGACGAGTTTGCGGCAACTAGCGGAGACTTCTCAGCACGCGCCGATCCCTCTATGCTTGCACCAAGCAGCCACACCAATGCCGGAGTAATTCGATGAACTCAAATACCGACGTAGCATCACTGCAACAAGATTTCGAAAGCTGGATAGAAGCGCTCAATACGGGCAACCTCGATACGTTTTTCTCAATGTTTCATGAGCAGGCAGAAATACTGGACGAAGACTATCCATGGCGCATGGACAAAGCGGATTTTATCGATCACATAGACTTTCACGCGACAGGCGGGGGTAAGGGTATGTGGGAGTTTTTTCAGTGGATCCCGCGCGAGACACGCTTCATTGTCCTCGGCAATACCGGTCACGTCAGCGGCTTCTCAACATTTCGTGGCAAGCCACGCGACGCCGGTTTTAGACAACGATTCATGGGCTTTACCATTACCTGGGTGCACATCGACGGTACCTGGCGTGTCCTGTGCTGGCACCAAAGTCCGCTGCTCGGGCGCATCCTTGAAGCCTCACCGACGTAGGAGCAATGACGATGGCAACTCAGCGCAATCCCATCCGAGCAGAAACCCTGCAAGCGGTTGCCGCCGAATATGCCGGCCAGCCCATCAATGCAGATCAGGCGAAACTGTATCTAGAGTATATGGAACCGATATGCGAGATGTTTTCGGGCCTCCGCAAACTACCCCTAAAAGATGTTGAACCTGCGGTTATTTTTCGTCCCGTCGTGACCGATGAGTGAGCTGCACGAACTCGGCGCCGTTGAACTTGGTGCCGCCATTGGAGCGGGCAAATGTTCGTCGGCTGAAGCGGTCGAGGCGTGCCTTAATCGAATCGATAGCTACAACGGCAAAATAAACGCGTTCGTTACCACAGTCGCAGAACAAGCGCGTGCCGCGGCAAAGTTTGCGGATAGCGAGATTGCCGCCGATGGTCAGCGCGGGCCACTCCACGGCGTACCGGTCGCCCATAAAGACCTCTACTACACCAAAGGTGTCCGCACGACGGCTGGCTCTACGGTGCGTGGAGATTTTATCCCAGAGTTTGACGCGACCGCGGTGGCGCGCCTCGGCGACGCCGGAATGGTGACGCTTGGCAAACTCAATACCCACGAATTCGCCTACGGCCCAACCAACGACACATCGCTGTTCGGTCCATGCCGAAACCCGTGGGATTTTGAACACGTCAGTGGCGGTTCTAGTGGCGGATCCGGCGCCGCTATCGGCATGCGAATGATTCCAGCCGCAACCGGCAGCGATACTGGTGGTTCCATTAGGATCCCGGCGGCTTGCTGTGGGATTAGTGGACTAAAACCAACCTACGGGCGGGTCCCGCGTCACGGTATTTTCCCGTTGTGCTGGACGATGGACCATTCGGGTCCAATGGCGCGCAGCGTCGAAGACATCGCTGCGTTATTGCAAGCTATGTCAGGCTTCGATGCCAACGATGCCGCTAGCTCCCAGCGGCCGGTTCCGGATTACCTTGGGTCAATTGGCGCGGGCGTATCAGGCTTGCGCATCGGTGTGCCAAATCGACATTTCTTTGATCAAAGCGATGCCGAAGTCGACGTTCTCGTGCGCGCGGCGTTGGCCGAGTTCGAGCGACTGGGGGCACACCTGCTCGATGTTGATATCCCCAACATCGAGCATGCAGCAGCGGCCGCGATGGCCATATACCTGTCGGAGGCGACGGCCTATCACGAAGATCAGATTGAGGCGGATCCCAGCCTCTATTCAGAGCAAGTTCGAACATTCTTGGATTTAGGTAACCATGTGCTGGCGAAAGATTACCTGCACGCACAGCGTTATCGTACGCTGATCGGCAACCAGCTTGCCGCCTTGTTCGGCGACATCGATGTACTAGCAACCCCGACCTTGCCAATTGTCGCCCCGCAGATCGGACAATCTGAAATCAAGATCCGCGGCCTGGACAATGGCGTGTTCGCGGCCTTGCTGCGAAACACCGAGCCCTTCAATCTCGCCGGTATTCCGGCACTGGTCCTGCCGTGCGGGTTGGCGGGTGGTATGCCTGTCTCACTGCAGCTCGTCGGGGCCGCTTTCGATGAGGCGCGAGTGCTCACCGCTGGGCAAGCCTTTCAGCGTGCAACAGATTGGCACACCCGCTTGCCGCCGAGTCTTGCGCTCTAACTCGTTTCCATAAACCGCTGCTTGGCAAAACCTTTTTCATAGGGCGACAAGGCCAGCGCATGCACCTCAAGGTGCTTAAACAACCAGCGGTCATCGACTCTGACGTACTGCTCTTTATATTTCGCCATCAGCCAACAGGCCTGCGTGTCCGGTTCACTAACCATCGGCTGCCACAGATCCCAGCGTCCGGTCGCCGTGTCGCCATCGACTTCGATGATAGGGTTGCAGACGTAATGATTTGCGAAACTGATCAATCCCGAGGCGCCGGCAAAAAATGCGCGGATCTCAGCGTGACCTTCGTGACGACCAAATAGACCGCCATCCCACACCCCATCTTCCACGAACAAACTACAGATCCCATCCGCGTCGTAACCTTCATCACAGTAGGCGCAATAACGGTGTTTGAGTTGTTTGATGTTCTCCACGTCGAACAACCACTGGAGTTTTTCCGCATCGTTCATAAGCTATTCCTCTAGGTTGCGGTGCATGACGGCCGCTGGTAAATCACCGATCCATTCTACCCGGTCACGGGACCCATCCAACACCTTTCAAATATACGGCGTTGCAAATGGATCAGGCCGTCCGCACGCGCCCGCGCGCTAGGGAAAGGTACATGCCAGGCAAACAGAATGCCGCCGACACACCGAAGCACCAGCGCAATGCGCGCTCGAGTTCGGGATAAATGTCGGGCGTGATCTGCACCGGTCCCAAGACGAGGGCAAAAACCATGGCTACGATGCCCATACTACTAACCTGCCCGATGACCCGCATGGTCGCGACGGAACTTCCGGCAATGCCGTATTGATGACTCGCGACCGAGCCCATGATCGCATTCGCATTCGGCGACGAAAATAAACTAAAGCCAAGCCCGATTGTCATGAGATAGGCCACGATGAGCGCCACCGGGGTGGTCGAGTCAATCGTTGTGAGCAGCGCCAGACCAAACGCCGTGATCCCCATGCCAACGGACGCAATGATCCGCGCCTCGATCCGGTCCGATAGCTTGCCGGCATAAGGCGAGACCAGCGCCATCACAACCGGTTGTGCCATCAACACTACCCCGGCTGCCATCGGCGTCATCCCTTGCAGATATTGCAGGTGCAGACTGATCATGACCACGTTGGCGAAGGTTGCGGTGTACATGATCACCGCGGCAACACACGATGTCGCAAAGACTCGACTGGTATAAAACAAACTCACATCGAACAGCGGATCGCGCCGATTATGCTGATGATGGAAAAACAGCCAGAATCCGAAGATACCAAGGGCAATCAATAAAACGCTGGACAGCTTAGGCAACGATGAGATGCCTATCATGAATGCGACGATTGCAATCGTATAAAGTGCTGACCCAACAAAGTCGAAACGGCCGGCGTGCTCTGCGCGCCATTCGGCTTTGACCATAAAGATACCGACGATGAGTGTCGCCACGGAGGTCGGCAGGTGCACGAGGAATGCGGCCCGCCAACCGAACAGGCCAATCAACCAGCCGCCGAGAAACGGGCCACAGGTTAATCCGACGTAGATGACAGAGACCGTCAGTCCGATCATGCGACCGCGTTGTGCCGGCGGATAGGCCGCCGAGATGATCGCAATATGGGTGCCGTAGACCATCGCTGCACTTACGCCCTGTAACAATCGACAAGCGATGAGCATTGGACCAGTGGTGGCATAGGTCGCCAGCACCGAGGTCACAATGAGACCAGCGGTACCCAGCAAGTACATGCGCTTGCGCCCAAACATGTCGGCCAGTCGTCCGAACGACAATACGAGCGCGGCGCTCGCCATCAAATAAGCCATCGGTACCCAACTCAGTAGGACGGCATCCATCGCCAATTCATCGGCAATCGACGGCAGCGCGACGTTCACGGCCGAAAGCATCATCGGCATTGAGAAGCCGTTGAGCAGGACCATAAACAAAGCGGCACGCTGACCTTTTCGATCGAGAGCTTGCGTCGCTTGCATACTATTCCTTAAAAATAATTGGCACTGAATCACCCGACAAGGTCAGCCGCAGGTCTGTAGATCAATGCGTATTGTTGCCGCTGTTTGGTTGGACCGCAGTTCGGCGCGACCCAATGGGAAACTTTGCGCTAGAAATATTAAATGTCCGCCTACGGCGGGTTGGTCCATTGGATACCGGGTCTAGCCCGGTATGACTTTGATGACGTTTTTACCGTATATCGCAAATCTAAACGTGTTCGAAAACTTTTTGCGCTATTCACATGATCGAGCATTGATCGCTCAGCCGGCGTCGAGCCCCGACGAAGCCAGGCTCACCGTGCCGTTCGTCTCATCTAGGACGCAATATAGTGTTCGAGCTGCTCGATAATAAACTGCTGTTCGTGGATGATGGCCTTTACCAGATCGCCGATAGAGATCATCCCAACCAATGCCTTGCGATCGATCACCGGCAGATGACGCACCCGTTTATCCGTCATGAGTGCCATGCATTCCTCGATCGTTTGTTTTGGGTTGGCACAGATAATACGCCTCGTCATGATCTCACTTACCGACGTCTCCTTTGAGGCGCGACCGGCCAAGATAACCTTACGTGCATAATCCCGCTCCGACACAAGGCCGACAGGCTTCCCATCGGCAAGCACCATCAGCGCCCCCACCTCTTTGTCGGCCATCATGCTGATGGCATCGTACACAGAAGCTTCCGGCGCGACAGACCATACATCGTGCCCCTTACTCTCCAGTAGCTGGTGGATCAGTTTCATGGCATCGCCCCTTTTTTTAGTATTCCTAGCTATAGTCTAGTACAGCACGCTGCTCACGGTTTATTAAGCAGAAGGCGGATCCGCTCTACGCGCCGGCGGTTGACCTGGCGATCGCTGTACCCGACCCGGGCACCTGAACGAACGTGGATGACGCCGGCATCGCTGTCAAGCAGGCACTCGAAATCATCGACAAAACCAAAAATCTTTGAACTAAACGTCGCACTGAGATAGGGCGGCGAGTTTTGCACGAGCATGCCGCCGTCGGCTTTGATGATCTCTGTCAGCCTGGTCCATACAGCATCTTCCTGACCTGCGTCGAGGTTGTAGCCTGCGACGTAATGTGCGCTTGTGGGCGGCGCGAGACTCGACACGCAATTCGGCCGCGATCCGCACAACGCTAGTCCATTTTTGCTCAATCCCGGAGCGCTACCGCCGCGCGACTGAATGCCCATCACGACAAATGCCGCGACGGCGCCGACCAGCAGCACGACAATCACAATGAGGGCAACCTTCATCGCTTTTTAGGCGCTCGAATGATGCGAACGTTCACTTCGCCGCGTCGCGGCAATTGCAGACCTCTCATCGGCTTCGCTCGTTACGCAAGGAACGTCGATGAAACTTCAACACATCCATGCAAACGGCTTCCAACTCTGAGCCCTCGTCGATTGCGTCCAAATAAAATCGTATTAACGCGCGGACGGTATTTTCGCATTCGCGCGGCGACGTCGACGCAACAACTTTCCGATGGATCCGGCGCAAGTATTTAAGCAGGTACCACCCGGTTGACTGCGCAACCGGACGTGTATCGGTCAATTCCTTAATATGGCGGGTGAGAACGACTCGGAACTCGTCGAAATTCGTTTGCAGTTCGGCCACGCCTTTAACGCTCAGTACTACTTGGATCGACCCGAAATACGGGGGAGCAGGCCCGGGCAGAGGCGGCTACACGCCGCGCCGTCTGCTCCGTTCAGTTCTAATCCGTTCGTTCGGTGATTTCTAATAGGTGGTAACCGAATTGCGTCTGCACTGGACCGTGGACTGTGTTTAGCGCGCCGCTAAATACCACTTCGTCGAATTCCTTGACCATTTGCCCAGGGCCAAATTCACCTAAGTCGCCGCCTTGGGCGCCGGACGGGCAGGTGGAATGCTCACGCGCAACATCGGCGAAGTCTGTTCCGCCGATGATTTCGTTTTTCAATGCCTCGCATTGCTCGCTGGTGTCGACCAAGATATGTCGTGCCTTTGCTGTTGCCATAATACTTCTCCGCGGTTCGGTCAATTATTTGATTGTGTGTAATGTGATGTTCGGGGCGAGACCGAACGCTTAGGTGATAATGTCGAGGGCCGACGCCGGCGCGGGTTGTGACTGCCAGAGCATCGGCATGCACAATCTAGCCGGATACCGCAACCGGGTGCAATGTTTTGGCTGCGGTCATTTCCCAATACGACTAGCCGTAGGCCCCATCGTTTGCCCTGCCAGTTAAAAGACACTCGACGCGATCTGCTCGAGATCGTCTAACACCTCACGCTGTGTATCGCCCTTGATCCAAAGTACGACGTTGTCTGCACCCGCTTTCGCTACGTCCGCCAATTCTGCCTTTTGGCGAAAAAAGCCATCTGGTGCAAACAGCGTGATATCGATCGATCCCGGATCGCGGCCCAACTCTTTGGCGTATTTGGCTATCTCTGCCTTGCCATCGGCGATCTCTTGCGGGTCCACGCAGAACGGTAGCCAACCATCGCCCCATTCAGCCACCCGTTTAAACACCCGTGGGGTGCCAATACTACCGAGATAAACCGGCGGATGCGGTTGACGAGTCGGACTCGGTCGACAAACGACCGGTGGAAAATCGACATATTTACCGTGGTATTCGACGTACTCGCCGCTCCACAGCGCCTTCATTGCCAACACGTGCTCTTTCGTCTGTCCCCAGCGATGGGCGAAATCGCCCCCCATCACCGTGCACTCCGGTTCGTTCCAACCGGCGCCGATCCCGAACAACATACGACCACCGCTGTAGTGATCGACCGAGGCGATCTCCTTCGCTGCTAGGATCGGATTGCGTTCGGGCACTAAGGCAATACCCGTGCCGAGACCGATCTCGCTGGTATGCGAGGCGGCCCGCGTCAAAGCGATAAACGGGTCGGGCATCTTGAATAGATAATCGGGTGGCGGCTCGTCGTCCTGCTTGCCCGGATAAATATCCGCCGAACCCTGTGGAATTACCGCGTGTTCCGGTACCCAGTAAGACGCAAACCCTAGATCTTCGGCGCGCTTTGCGATCACTGCAGGATCGCCATTGTCGAGGTCCGTTAATATTTGGAAAACCCCTATCCCCATCCCGCTACTACTCTTTTTCGGCACTGTGTCCTTCCTCGGTTGTCTAGTTAGGCGCGGGATTTTATCACTAGTCGTTGGGGTGCGTTGGATCTGGGAAACGCGACCGCTATTTGACCACGATGACCGGCTATCGATGCTAACCTTAGCCCCCAACAAGAATCACAATCTCTCCTTGAGGTCACTATGAGCGCAGGACAAAGAATTCCCGGCACCCCCGAACCAATGCATCGCTGGACCCTCGACAGCGGCATTACCATGGCTGGAGATTCTTGGGGCGATCCAAACGGACCGCTGGTACTCCTACAGCACGGCGGCGGGCAAACCCGGCACGCGTGGAAAAATGCCGGTGAGTCGTTGGGTGCCGCGGGCTACCATGCAATCGCATTCGATGCGCGCGGGCATGGCGACTCTGATTGGGCCGACGACGGTGTCTACACCCAGGACGCGATGGTCGAGGACCTGCGGTTATTGACTGTCATGCTAGGCAAGCCGCGGCCGGTATTGGTTGGGGCGTCCATGGGCGGCGGCACTAGCCTGGTGGCGATCGGTGAAGACAGAATCGACGCTACCGCTTTAGTCTTGGTCGATATCGCACCAAAAATTGAACCGGAAGGGGTGAAAAAGATCGGCGACTTTATGCGCAATCGTCCGGACGGCTACGATTCACTCGAGCAAGTCGCGGCTGCTATTGGAGCTTACCAACCGCATCGAAAGCCGCCGAAGGACCTTGCTGGACTCGCAAAAAACCTACGTCTAGATGCCAATGGAAAGTACCGCTGGCATTGGGACCCACGGTTTTTAGTCCGGCCACGAGATTTGGAAAAGCGCAGCGAACGGCTCGAACAATGTGCGAAAGTACTCTCACTACCCGTGCTACTGGTTCGCGGTGGCTTATCCGACGTGTTGAGCGAGGAAGGCGCAGCCGCGTTCAAGAACTCATGCCCGCATTGCGAGTATGTGAATATTACAGGCGCCGGTCATATGGTGGCTGGAGATCGTAACGACGTATTTGGCACGGCTGCCGTTGAATTCCTTGCTCGAACGGTGCCGATTGCTGGTGAGCCGGTTCACCGCCCACATGAGATTGCGCCCCACCATGAAGGACCGCCGGGCGACGTCGACGATATTCCCTAGGTCCTGTCTTCCCGCGCAGTTAACCGAGGCCCTGACCGAGGACGCGGATATCGATCTCAGTCGCACTGATGTTGCCGGCACAAACCACACAATCGTCGGTATCGGGACTTTGATCCACGCGTGCCATCGACATGTTGTGGTGAAATTGATCGCCCGTTTGGGTAAAACACCGATCGTAGAACGTGTGCCCGATCCGCGCATTGACTATCCGGACATCATCGTCGGAGACCGCTGGGAAATTAATGTTCCAAGTCGTCGGCGGCAGATCAGTGCGCGAGTAATATTCTCTCCAAACGAGCGGGATCATGCGCTCGAGTCCAAGACTAAGTTCAGCCGCGGTCTGCGGTAGAAAGCTCCGCTTTTCCATCCATTGCTGAAACTGAGCCGGCGCCAATTCCTGCGATAACGCGAGCGCCGGTAGCCCCGCGATATTGGCCTCAAAACACGCGCCAACCGTACCGGAAGAAAAGATAAATCCGGTGCCGACGTTTTTCCCAATGTTGGTCCCTGACACGACGATATCCGGACGTTCGGTGAGCAGATTATGAATCGCAATATTGACGCAATCCGCCGGGGTGCCCGTCACCGACCAGGCCGGCGTGCCGTGCAGATCAATGCGATCAACATACAGGGGCCCTACTCGGGTCATCGCCTTCCCTTTCCAGCTCTGTTCCGCCGCCGGGACCACAATTTCGACATTCCCAATACGCGCTAGCGCCGTAATCGTGTGGTGGAATAGCGGCGAGTCATGACTGTCGTCGTTGGTCAATAGTATTGTTAGGTTTTTATCCAATTAGCTGCTCACATTAGTTCGTTTGGCAGTGTCACCCCGGCAGGGTTATGTCGTGACCTACGCTCGCGTCTCGCGGCGCGGTCACGCCATCTCAATACCTTCACGTTATTGGCGCGCCCACGCCACCTCAGCGCGATCACGTCGCCTGCCGCACTCACGTCATCCCGGCGAAAGCCGGGATCCATCTTCAGCAAGCGTGTGTATCGAACCAGTTTACCTTGCGGTATTCGTGCAAACACTTTTGCTTGATTCGCGGGCCGCATGGATTCCGGCTTTCGCCGGAATGACGGGGCTGTTATCGGACGTGCCAACCCTGGATGACGGGGTTGCTACCTGGCGTGACAACGCTGGCATGGCGGCGTCGCTACCAGTCAAGTTGCTACCGCCGAAATCGCGGGATCGTGACCATGCAGGCGCGCTGCCCGCCGCGATCCTATTTCGGTTTCTCTATCCCGAGACGTTCGTAGTAGCGCAGCGGCACATTCTCAGGGTCCTTGTACACCACCATGGTGCAATAATCTTTACCCAGGCGTGCGGCGGGCTCGACGACCACAAACGGTCGACCATTTTCCTCGATGTCGACCTTTTCCATTGCATACTCATGCGCGCAGTAGACCGGAAAATCCTTACGCCCGTAGGTCAACGGTTGCGCATCCTTGATGGTTAGCCACGCATCCTTGCCTTCGTATTTTCCTTCCTGGATTAAACGGCCGCCAGAACCGCATGGACACATCTTTATCTCAACCTTCTCATCATCTTCTGTGATCTCAAGCGGTTGCAAGTGGCCTTGCAGTCCTGAGACAAACATCTTCACTTTTGCCGGCATCGCCTCCGGTTCTTTCGGCAGCTTAGCAACGATCGGCTTCCACCATGCGCGCACGCCTTCGACCATGATCGCCTCTAAGTCTTCGTCCCCATAGCGTTCCCCGACTTCGCTCAAGGTCGCGGTGATCCAGTTACGATAGAGATCGTGCATGGAAAGGAATTCGTTATACATTCGTTTGGCCAGTTTTTTGGCCTTCTCTGAATCCCCCGCATCGATCGCATCGGTGAGACGATCGACAGTTCGTCGTTCCATCTCGCGTAATTCCGCATCAGTAAAAAATCGATCTTCCATCTTTGCACTCCCCTAACTTCGACAAAACCAGCTATCGGACGTGGTACACGGCCGCAATAAACGTTTCGGCAGTTATATCTTGATTCCGGTCAGTATATCCTAGCCCTGCCTTCCGTCACCGATATCAACTTATAACCATGGCCGTGAAGCAATACAAAGCCGTCGTCTTCGATCTTTTTAGCACCGTTGCGCTGTGGCGGCCCGAGCGTATGCCGATGTTTGAATGGCGCGGCAAAACCTCGCATTCCACCATGGGGGTATTGCAGAGGACCGTTGAGGAGCAGGTAACCGAAGCCTCGTTCGCGGCATTCGTAGACGGTCTAGAAGCAGCGAATGAAGAACTCGCACAACGCCGCGAACAAGACTTGCGAGAAATTCCATCGATCGAGCGTTTCAATTTAGCGCTGACCAAAATCGGCTACCCCGAGGCGACCGAAACGCTACGGATCGCCGGGATGTTATCGCTGCTGCATATGGAGCAGTTGGCGGCGGCGGTTGAGATCCCGAACACTCACGTCGATTTTATTGCGCGCCTCGGCACCCGTTATTCCCTTGCGTTGCTATCAAACTTTGACCATGGTCCGACCGCGCGTTCGATACTTGAGCGCGACGGCGCCGCGCCTTACTTCGATCCGATCGTGATCTCGGACGAACATGGCTGGCGCAAACCGCACGCCAACATTTTTCTGGATACGCTGGCGTCACTTGCCGTGGAGCCCGAAGACGCCTTATATGTCGGCGATTCAGTCGGCGATGACATCGTCGGCGCACAAGGCGCCGGGCTTGATATCGCTTGGGTCAACGCGCGCGCCGTCCCTTTACCCGACGATATCCCGCCGCCAAATTACGAGATCGCAGCCATTCCCGATCTCGAAGCGATATTGCTATCCGATTAAGATCTAAGCAGCAATTATCTCGGTTCGCTATTGACTTAGAATGAAATTGACCAAGCCGCATACATCCGCGGCATCTAAGCGTCCTAACGGGCCGTCGGAGTAGGTCGCCTGGATGATCGTGCCGTCACGACGCATCACGAATTGGCTCGGTTGGACAATACTACGCCGGTCCTCCCACCACGCGCCGATTAAATCTGCCTGCTCCCGAGTCACGCCCTCGCCTATCGCGTAGGACAAATCACTCGCAATCTTTGCGGCATTCTCGCCGGTATCAACACTGGCCGCGAACACCGATACACCGAGTTTCTGCAATTCTTCTTTACTCGCTTCAAACCCGGCTAACTGCCGGGTGCAGAAGGGTCACCAGTGTCCACGGTAAAACAGTACGACCGCGAAATCGGACTGCAGCTCGTCCGGTAAGGTCACATTCCCGCCGCCAACGAGGTTTAAAGTCATCGAGGGAAAGCTGTCTCCAATCTTGAGCTTCTCGCCCATCACAATTCTCCAGCGCAATAATTTGGATTGCCTATTATGCGTGTTCGCATCCCAGCTTGGTATATCTCTCGATAATTGTTAGCGCTCGCGCTGCGCCGACGGACACTTAAACCAAAATGGACCCGGATATAACGCCTTAGCCGAGGCTGCTGCGAGCGGCCATACGATGCGCTTATGCCCGCCCTGCCATTGCGTTACTAACATTTGGTGTCCGAGTTGACGGCCGCTGTTGGGATCGATGCAAAACGGCCCATAGAACGTCGTGCAATTAAGACGATCTGCCGCCGCACGTAAGGCCGCCTGCTCCAAACTCCCTGCCATTTCGACGCAGCGCTGCGCGATTAAACCCCCGACGTAGCCTTGTGCGGCAGGATAATCGAGCGCTTGTGCGTTAGACCTGCGATAGCGGGCGACGAATGCCGTTGTAGACGGGCCGCAGTCTGGGACATAGGCAGCAGCGGGTTCCCATTGGCTGGGTGCCATAAAACCTTCAACTGCCGTGCCGAGCCTATCGTGAAACTCGTCAATTGCGGCCACCACAAGTCCAACTGCCTTGATTGGCAGTGGCGCGGTGATGAGGTCACGCGCCAATTGGAGGTCGTCCTCTATACGCCCTACCCCGAGCAAACAGTCGAGACGATGATGCTGAAGTTGATTCAATATTGATCGAAAGTCATCGTGCCCGGACGCGTAACGACGGTGGGTAAGCAAATTGAAGCCTGCATTTGCGATCCAACGTTCGACCCCGTTCGCAACATCTTCCGCAAAACCGGTCTCGGCGTTCACCAGCGCAACATTGCGCGCTGTCGGATCGTTGGCGCGTACCAGTTCGAGGATCGAAGCGAGGTAGTTGGACGCGGGGCTGATGATGCCAACGAGCATGCGAAACCCAGCATCAAAAATCTGATCGGCGGAGCCACTATGATTCCACAACACAACACCGCAGGACTCCGCAACTTTCGCTGCCGCAAGGGTCAAGCCGCTACCATACGGCCCTAATAACAAATCGATGCCTTGGACCTCGATGAGTTCGCGTACCGCTTGGGCACACGTGGCAGCATCGCTCTCATCGTCGCGGATGATCAATTCGACCATACGCGGTTGATCGCGATCAGAGATCCGTAGGCCACCTGCGGCATTGACGTCTTCGATGAAACACTCAAGTCCCGCCAACACCTGGCGACCCAGCAAGGCGTAACGACCACTCATGGCGACCGCGATCCCGATGCGAACCGGCGCTGCGGCCGCACTCATCGCGACCCTAGGCCTCGTAACCCGTAAGACACCACGTCACGCGTTCTATCTCCCGCGATCGCGGGAGATAGATCTCCATCATTGTTGTGGTCAAAGCGTGCTCCCAACGCTTGCAATACGCGTTATAGTAGCGGTTTACAGAATCATTACGGAGAACAAGACCATGAGCGACCCGATGATCGAGGCCAGCACGACCGGCTGGATTGCGCAGCACCGCGACCTATATTACAGCGATCCCGAAAAAGGCCATTTGTGGGATTCCACGTTTGCCGGTGGTCCAGGGCCGCTCCCAACATTATTACTGACAACAACCGGCCGCAAATCGGGTAACGAAAGCGTGATGCCGCTGCTGTACGGCAAGGTCGATGGTGGCTACGCAATCATTGCTTCAAAAGGCGGCGACCCTAAACATCCGGGGTGGTTCCACAACATCAAAGCCCAAGGGGAAGTAAAGGCTCAAGTGGCTGCAGACGTTTTCCAGGCCAATACCAGAGTCGCCACGGGTGCTGAACGTAAGGCAATCTGGGACCAAATGGTCGCCATGTATCCGCCCTTCGGCGACTACCAGGTGAAGGCCGGTGACCGCGAAATTCCCGTGGTGGTACTCGAACCAATCCGCTGATTGTGGACACCGGACAACTAGGGGTAACGTCGATGTCGCAATTAACGCTGTATACCGCCGAGGTCTGTCCGTACGCGCAACGCACACGGATCGTGCTGGGCGAAAAAGGGATCGCGCATGAACAAGTGCAGATCGATCTCGACGATAAACCGGATTGGTTGGCCGATCTCACGCCAACCAATCGGGTGCCCGTGATCCGTCACGACGACTTCGTTTTGTGGGAGTCGGCGACCGTGAACGAATACCTCGACGCAAGTTTTCCCGGGGTAGCACTGAAACCCGCCGACGAACGCGGTCGCGCCGTCATGCGCAACGAGATCCGTCACTTCGATAACGTGTTTCTACCCACGTTCTACAAGCTATTGTTTGAGCAGAACGAAAGCGTGCAAACGGAGTTGCGCCAACAGGTTGTCGACGGATTTGAGTTTCTAGAGGCGCGTCTAGGCGAGATCCAAGGAGACGGCCCCTATTGGCTCGGCGCGGAAATGTCGCTGGCCGATGCCGCGATGTGGCCCTTTTTTGAACGCCTCGGCGTGTTCGAGCATTATCGCTCGTTGGTACTACCGGTGACCTGCGTGCGCCTACATCACTGGTTTGATGCGGTTGGTGCACACGCTTCAGTTCACGCAACAGCACACGATCTCGACTACTTCCTACCGCTTTACACCAACTACGCAAACGGCGTGGGTAGTGGCGTGTCGGCGCAGGCGTTTCGAAGCGGCGCGGCGAACTAGTCAGACAGGCAACGGCGTAAATTTGCTCGATTAAGTCTTTAACACTCAAGAACCAACCGCCAATGCTGCGCTTGAGGACATCAAAATGATCCACGGCATTCATCACACGGCCATATCCAGTTCTGACATTGAACGCTCGCTGCATTTCTATCGCGACCTGCTCGGCTTCGAGGAAATGTTCAAGCTGAATTGGGAGGTTGGCGACAAGACCTTGGACGATATTACCGGCCTTACAGATTCGTCCGCGCGAGTGGTCATGCTGAAGGCGGCGAACGCCTGCGTGGAGTTATTTGAATACGCGACCCCGGCGCCGAAGCCAGCTGACGACAGGCGGCCAGTTTGCGACCACGGTATTACTCACCTGTGCTTGCAAGTATCCGATATCGAAGGCGAATACAACCGACTCAAGGCCGCCGGCATGGTGTTCCATTGTCCGCCACAGTCGGTTGGTGACTCGCTACGTGTGACCTACGGGCGCGACCCAGACGGTAATGTTGTCGAACTACTCGAAGTAATTGGGGACAGTGAGATGTCTGTGGTGGCCGCGTGAGGTGCTTGATGAGCGCCCCGGTGGCCGCGAACGACTGCCGCCGCGTTCCCTAATTTACCCGCCGGGCCGTCGCCTTACGCCCGGTTTTCTTTACCATCACGCCTAATAGCGCCACCATTAGCCAAACCGGGATCCCCGGAATTGGTATCGCCGCATACTCAACGACGTAGAACGAGATGTCAGTCCAGCCGTGGTCCACCATGCCGACAGAAAATTCGTCTGTCGTGAACAGACCAGCGTTAAAGATATCGTCGGCCTCTCTATGATCGTATAGCGCAACTTGGGGCCCGATCGGACTCGTCACATCAAATGACGCCACGTGATGGGTAACGTCCGGTGGGAAGGCGACGCTGTGCTCCCAAAATCCAGTCGTTGGTCGGCCACCAGAATCGACTTCCAACACATCTAAAATAAACGTCCCGCCCAGGATTACCTGTCCTAAACCGATTCCATCGACATCTTGGTCAATTGTGATGATTTGCGTGATCGACGTGATCGTAAGTCCGGTGTCGGCTTCAAGGAATGCCTTCACCGTCGCCGTCGTATCATCGGCGATCAGACTAACGAAGGTGTCGGGAGCCAAATGCGCCGACGCCTGGAAGGAGAATGCCATTAGTATGGCTAGTGATAATTTTCGCATCCTGGAGCGCCTCTACGATGTGTGATTTTAGCTATTCGGAAGTGCTGCGCGTCGACGGGAAGCACCGCACAGTGTCAGCAGCGCGGTTGTTAGCAACAAAACTGGTGCGGGAAGTGGGATCGGGCTGATTTGGCCTCTAATCTCACCTGTCGGCCACTGAACCGTATGCACGTTCACATATAGGCCACCCGCCAGAAGCTCCGTGAGCCTATCGGTCAATCTGTCACTTTTTGCGGATTCCGGGATCATCAACAACGGGTCGGTGAGATCCCCGTCATCCCAAATGCCGCTAAGCGTTTCGGTGGCGTAATCCACAACCAAGTCGCCGTCATCGTGAGCGGGGAAGCCAAAAACGTTGAGCACATGCTCGGCACTGGTTTCCGTCGCAGTGCCTACATGAAAATGGATAGCGGTAATGTCCCCGGCACTCGTACGGTCCGCAGGATCCGCTTTTAGGTCTAGGCCAAAGAAACTGATCGTGTACGACAATTGGTCCATCGCCTCATTCAATTCGAAGGTGCCGATCGCGGTCGCCGCAGAGCCTCTCGGCAATGGAACGATAAAATCTCCAATATCCGCAGTGAAGCTCACCGCCGCCGCATAGACGTTTCCGCTCGCGATCCACAAGACGGCTGCCAACATCGCTGCTAGATTATTTCTCACAAAGTTGCCGCTGGTTTTCATTTTCGCACTCCATTCTCAATTACGCTGACCCTAATCCAAGCAAAATTCGGTTTCGCGCAGGGCACCACGCTAAAATCACGTTGTCCGGTAGGGCGGTGCAAGATTTGCGCCAATTCTGTTTTTCTTAATATAACAAAGACTTAAACGATCTCTCACAGCCCGAATGGCACGAAGTGTAAAGATCGTTGACGACAAAGCTGTGAACTAGTTCCTCAGGATATTGTTATAGCCATTGCAATTACGTCGTAGAACAAGCGCTTAGCCGCTATTCGTTGGCTTTTCACAGTGTCAATAAATTTTACAACCTGAAAATTCACCGATGCAAGCTGCTAACGCAGCCGGCAGTTTGGACAATCGGGATCATCGACTGCGCATGATTGCTCACCCCACATTAGCCAAAAATTGTCCGATACGTTCGAATGCCTCCGGATCTTGCAGATAAAACATGTGCCCTCCTTCAAACAATTCAAGCTTTGCGCCAGGGACCTGGCGAACGATCGCTTCAAGATTCGCTACCGGCGCGATGCCATCGTAGCGACCGCCGCAGACCAATACCGGCATCGACAGCTGCGGTAATCTTGCATAGGTATCGAGTTGCCGACGCGCCTCGACTTGGCGGCGCGCACCCATTGCGCGACCTGGCTCATCCGCACCGATGGATACGGCGCTCAGCATTTGCGCGACTAAGGCTTCATAGTCCTCAGCATGTTCCTCGCGCCATTTAGCATCCCGGCGCGTATCGGCTAGGCCGATAACCGTCCGCACCCATTGTTCCGCATCCAGGTCTTGAAGTTCGTGCAAGGGATAGGAATGGCCACCCGCACCGCCGGTGCTAGTGCACGCCAGCACGAGGCGCTCGACCCGTTCCGTGAAGCGCAACGCATATTCCTGTCCAACCATGCCACCAAAAGAAACGCCGATTACGCCACTGGCCTCCCAGCCAACTGCATCCATTAGCGCGTTCGCATCGTTCGCATAATCGGCCATCGAATACTCGACATCGGGACGACTGCTTTGTCCGAGACCACGTTGATCATAGGCGAGGATTTCATACTGATCGGCGAGCGGTGAGTCGAATATCCCAGGATGGCGCCGCAAGTCTCCGCCTGTTCCGCTGATATACAGGAGCCTCGGACCGCTACCTCGGATCTCGTAGTAAACTTCAATCGGTCCAATATCGATCATCGGCATAGTTCGGCCTCACTCACGACGGCCGTCGTTGCGTTGCACTCAGCCGTCTGTTGAATTCCAGGGAATCGTTTCGATTCGGGCTCGCTGCTATCAAAAACCATTGCGAGAAATGTACTCCGGGTCGGTGCGGACGTATCCCGCATCATACGATAACCAACATGGGCGTGTGCCGCTGCATCGCGTGAAAGCTGGATCCCCCACAGGCCATCCCCACGATTCGGCACCATGGAGTAACGCATGTCTACAATAACGCCCTTGATCGTTGGGGACTTGGCAAGGTATCCGGCAGAAAACCAACGAAATCGCTCAACGTCACGCGCCTGCTGGCTGGCTGGGTCAAGCCAAGGAAAGTCGCGGGTCAAATCGAGTTTCTCAACTGCCTCACCGGCAAATATCTTAGTGGTCATCCCGACTCTAATGGCATCGATATAGTAGTAGCCGCCATGTTCGTAAATACTCTTCCACAGCAACAAATTGCCGAAGCTCGGTTTCGCTTCCACCGCCACCGGCGCATGCCCCCGCGCCATTGCGACGTCGCGGCCAATGGCCTCGGCGCGTTCGCGTTGCACCATTCCGAAGCCTAAATACACCACCGCCCACAGCAAGCCGACTTGTCCCCATCGTGGACTTTTTTTCACCATACCAGCAATCACGAACAGCAGTATTGGTAGGGTGAAGAATGGATCGATAATCGAAATATTGTGCCAGGCGATGCGCGTCGAACTGAACGGCCAAAACAATTGCGTACCGTAAGAAGTACACGCATCGAGTAAGCCATGTGTCGCGTAGCCGAGCGTACAGAACAGATACGTCCGGCCAAAACTTAATCGACGGCGTACGAACAATCCATACAATAACAGGGCGCAGATAAGTCCGCCGATCGGAATAAAAATCAACGAATGGGTAAATTGGCGATGAAACTCGAGGAACAATATTGGATCGGTGTCTGAGTTGATTAAGACATCAAGGTCGGCCGCCATGCCGGAAAATAGTCCCAGCATAGCGGCCAGCAGCCCATCTTTTTTGCTCGCCGCGAGCGGTGCGGTGGCGCCAAGCACGCCTTGACTCAATGGATCCATGACGAAACGATTACCGCGGGACGGTGCCCGAAATCACGGGCATAAACTGGTTACTTGCGAGGACTTTCAACCCTCACCTTTCTGCTTTAGGTCAGCCCACTGTTCCATCGTAATCACGCCCCCAGCTTGCTGCGGTCGACCCACATCCTTTTCCGGGAGTACATCTTGGACCGCATCGATCCGTTTCCATCCAGCCAACGGGGTCTCGCGCCCATCTTCGGGCACATAGCGTGACGACTCGACTTTGACAAATTTCGGGACGTACCGCGGGCAGTTAATCCACATCTTCGATAGCCGAACCCGCACGATTAGATCGGCCTCAAGGTATTCACTGAGCAACGGATCATTGCCCTCGATCGACGCGGTACCGTGAAATCGGATCCGATGGGGATTCTCAAAATCGATAAATAAAATTCCGATCTCCGGCTTCGCCTTAAGGTTCCCCATCGAGTAGAACATGCCATTGCCATCGTAGCTGGGGAACGCAATCGTATTGTCGTTCACGACTTTTACGAACCCAGCCGGCCCGCCCTTAAAAGAAACTGTCGGTTGTCCGTCCGGATCGACCGTGGACAAAAAGAAGAATTCGCGCGATTCGATAAACGGCTTATCTTGTTCACTGATAACGTCCGAGATGATCATTTCTTCTAGCCGATCGGCTAGACGCCGCGTGTCAAACTGGTCTTGTAGACCACGATGCGTGTCGGCATAAAGGTCACTCATGCGCTTGTCTCCTACAGTGTGTGCTGCTTCGCTTTGCCGCTTTGCTTCGTATCGGATCGGCACCGCGCCGATGCCAACCAACCAGCAATTTGGGGCGCTCAGGGTAACAAGCACCAATACGATGCGAAAGTTGGGTGCCGCTGCATCGGCAGTCGTCACAGAATCTTAATTGCGGACGAAATCCTGAATCACAGACCCCAACCCTTTACGACGCGCGCGAAGTGAGTACACTTGGTACACGAAATGGAGGAAGTTCCATGGCAGATCAGCACTTTGCAGTCGTATTCTCAGGCCGTCTCACCGACGGAGCGGAACCCACCCAAGTTAGAAATAACCTTGCCAACCTGTTCAACGTCGAGCCAGCGAAGGTCGAGCGAATGTTTACCGGCAAACCTGTCCTGGTAAAAAAAGACCTCGACGAGGCAAAGGCGAAAAGTTACGTCGCCGCGCTGGCTAAGGCTGGCGCGATCGCCGAGATTGTCACCAACGAGCCGCAAGCGATCACGCCTTCGGCGACAGCTCCCGCTACTTCTTCGTCCACCACCCCGGCGACACCGACAGAACCACCACCGCCACCTGTTGCACCGGATTTAACAATCGCCGAAGTTGGCGTAACACTTGTAGAGTATCAGCCAATGCCGAATGTCGATTTCGACACGACACAATTCGACTTGGCTGAAGTTGGCGCAACATTGGCCGAGTCCGAGCCTGTTCCACCGGCAAACTTCGATACGAGCGGGATGGAGCTCGATCCACCCGGGGTCTTACTTACCGAACCGAAGCCGGTGGAGCCGGCGGTCTTTGATACTGATGCGTTATCGTTGGTAGAAAATCAGTAACGACGCGAAGTTCGATCGGGTCGGTATCGATAACAAATACCATGCAATTTTTGGAACCACGGAGCACCGATGGATCTACCCGACGGCCTGACCGCCATATAAACAGGCCCGTGAAGCCTATGCGCTCAGTTTGTATGTCACTGTCGCGATTGCTACTTCGTCACCGCCTTTGTTGCGGACGCTAACGTCGCCAACGCAGACGCTCCCTCCTCGACGCCGCACCGTCGCCGTGGCCCACAGATCCTCAGCGGTCACAAGCCGCAGAAAGTTGATGGAAAAGCCAATCGTCGCACCCCGAGCATCAGCGCCAATGGCGTCATTTGACCAAAAGGCACAACTTGCCGCGACATCGACTAACGCGCTAATGGCGCCGCCGCCCACGCGGTCAATACCAAGGTGTTCACCATATGGCAGCCTGAGTGTGACTCGGTCCGTCTCCATGGACGCCAATTCAACGCCGAGATGTTGCGAAAACCGAAACTCCTCCACGAGATGTTTAATTTGATTTAACAATTTCTATTCTGAAGACACGTATCGTACAAATAAAGAACAGCGGCATACCCGCTCGCGACATTGGACAGTAGTAGTCTACAAGCCTCTAATTGCAGTTCCAATGCCAGCTTGGGTGGTTCGCGACTATTGGCCGATATGTAAAAATCCATACACGTCGGCCGAGCGCGCATTGGCGCCATATTACCGGCTTAGGCGATCAGCGATCTGGACGAATCAGTGTCAAATTACCTGGGCTCTCTGTGCTGCACCAAGACCCATGGTTTGACGACAACGGCCCACAATGACGCCTGAGTATCGTTCCACCTGCGTGCTTGCCCGTCTGTTACTGGATGGATTTTGCGGTCACTGAGCCAGCGCTCAGCTTGTGTTCGATCGTCGTCCGCGATACTGACTGCGACCTCAAGCAAATCTAGATCCGGATTAACTGAGATCAGTCGCCCACTCGCAAAATGTCCCTGTAACTCGACCCAGGCAATTTCAGCAGTTTCTAAGTTGAGTCTTTGCTTTTTTGTAATGTTGCGGTGGTTTCCAGGTTCCATGAGCGGTGTCGGTTAATTTCCGGCAGTTAGTTAACTCAGGGTCTGGGAAGTTAATATTGCTGCCAGACTTTAAGCAGATCCGGCGGCAATATTCTCCGTTGGCATCAAATCATCAAGATCATCAAGTTGATGATTAAGCTGAGATCCGAGTTGCGATAGCTCGGAATGGATTTGGTCGACCATCTGCAGCTTTTCACTGATCTGTCGGCGAGCTACATAGATCGCGGCTTTTTGCCGCGCTATCTTATTGGCAAAATCGCGAAGATTATTAAACCGCGCCCTTAAGTGTTGCTCCTTTTCCGCATAGGCGGCTTGATATTTATCGCGTTGACTAGAGAGCATTTCACGAACTTGTTCTGTAGCGAGTTTCTTCAACCGGGCTGCGTGGTGTTGCATCTTCGCTTCGTAGTGCGCCCGTTCCTCATCTCGTACCTTTTCTACATACGCGCGAAATTGCTGCTCAAGCTCCCGGGTGAATCGACCAAGTTCATCGTCAACTGTCGGGATGTAGCCGACTTCGAAGTCTTTCGACCCGGAGTCGTCTTGCATGATTTCCAGATCGGACAGAAGACTATCGGCCGACGCGGATAGTTCGCTTATCGAGGTTACCGTCGGCGCTTCAGCAAGTATGATTTCTTCGGGCTCAAAATGGTCACTCGGATCCGGTCCCGCTTCAAGCGTTTCGTTTTCGGTATTGATCTGTTCCACCAGATTCGCCAGTTGCTGCCCGGAATAGGTATCGGTGTAGGCCGCCGTCGGAATTGGGCTGGTATTGCCCAGGAACACGCGGCTTGGCAACGAGTCGAATGGTACGCGCAACACCTCGGAGTCCGCCGCGGCCATAATCGTATGCGCCTTCACACCGGCCCGGTCGAGCGGCAACTTGGCATCGTCCTCGCCTGCGGATACGGTCTTCTCGTCATCATCGGATTCCAGCACCACGGCTCCAGACAAAAGATAGTGGACGTGCGCATCTTTGTCGCCGGCAAACTGTAGCGTCTCGCCCATGCCCACATTGACCACGCGGCCGCGTTCCAAGAGCTTGTCTTGCTCGGCCGATGAGTACTGCCGGAACGGCTCGCGGCCAAGGATCCGATCCTTGCCGAGGCGCGATCCAGCCGTCGCGGCCCCAGGTATCGCCGCCCCTGTACCATTTCTTGCCTGTTCACGCTGCTGCCGCGCTTTTTCTAGCGCTTCTTTTATCTTTTCCATTTGATTCCGTTCCAATCTACCCGCCACCTGCGCTCGTTCATGATACGGCAGTCCGGCCACGACCGTTACGACATATTACCGAAAATCTAGGGCGCTGAAAGGCAGATTTCGTTCTAAAGTCTTACAGGATGGCGCCTTCGTATAGGGCTTTACGATTTAATCGTTAAGAAACGAGCGAGCGCCAAGTTTGCCTGTTAAAATTTTCCCCGTGGGGACCGTCAGTGTGATGCTGGGCGGCATCTACGACGGTCTAATTTTGGATGAATATTGAGGTTGCAACATGATCACAAAAGGCATTGAAGAACTCTGCAAAGAGGCGGAACAGGAGATAGAAACGATGTCGGTCGACCAGGTCATGGCGGTCAAAGACGATCCCGATGTGCAGCTCGTGGACATCCGCGATATTCGCGAACTATGGCGCGAAGGCACAATCCCCGGTGCGTCGCACGCACCCCGTGGGATGCTTGAGTTTTGGGTCGACCCCAAGAGCCCGTACTACCGCGAAGAATTTGGCTCGGGTAAGAAATTCATCTTCTACTGCGCCGGCGGCATGCGTTCAGCCTTGGCGGCGCAATCGGTCCATCGCATGGGTCTCGCACCGGTCGCTCATATGGCTGGTGGCTACACCGCATGGGTCGAGGCCAAAGGTCCGACACAGCCGAAAGAAGCAAAATTACCCAAGCCGAAGTAGATAACACGCGAAACCAGAGAACCGGCCAACTTGGTAATCTATAAACGAGATTTGGAGCCCAAGTTGACCACTATCATCCGGCCGCGCCGGAGCTTCTTGTTCGTCCCGGGTACTGGGCTCGACCTATTTCCAAAGGCATTGGCGGCCGCTCCCGACATCGTCTGTGTGGACCTTGAAGATGCTATCGCACCCCGAGATAAAGCGGCCGCGCGGGCGTCGACCTTGGCCCATTTTGCTCAATTGTCGGCTGAACATGATCCCGCGGGGCCAGAGATGCTCGTTAGGATCAATTCACTACGTAGCGCAGACGGTCTTGCCGATGTCCTTGCGGTTACTGAGGCGCACCGGCCACCTCCAGGTTTGATGTTGCCGAAGGTAAAATCCCCTGATGAAGTTCGACTACTCGACGAGATCCTGGACGGGATTGAGCACCCGATTCGTCTGCAATTGATCATCGAGACCAATGCAGGACTTGAGGCCTGTCATGAGATCGCCCAGGCAAGCTCGCGGGTCGACTCATTATTGTTCGGCGGCGCCGACATGGCGGCGGAATTGAGAGTAGAGCCGACCTGGAGCGCATTGTTATATGCCCGCACTCGCTTGGTCCATGCGGCCGCCAATGCGCAGATCGATTTGATCGACGTCCCGTATCTCGACCTTGAAGACATGGCCGGGCTTGAACGCGAGGCTCAAGCCTGCGCCGACATCGGCATGACGGGAAAAGGCGCAATCCACCCGAAGCAACTACCGGTCATTGAGCGGCACTTTAGCCCTAGCGAAGAACAAATTGCGCATGCGAAACGCATCACCGAAGCATTCGAGCAAGCCAATACTGGACTGCTTGTGGTTGATGGCAAGCTGATCGAAAAACCGGTACTACGATCCCAATATCGTATCCTAGCGATTGCCGAGCGCTTGCGGGAGCGCAGCGAACTGTAACGGACCGCCGATACAATTAGCGCGTCTACTTGCCCCCTATCTTGCTCGCACCGCCCGCTTCTGCCGGAACCGTCAAATCGACCTGAAAGCGCACTGGTAGCAGATGTACATCGCACACCGCTAAGGTGCCCGCAATCGGTGTAGTCGGTTGAATCGCATCATCGCCGATCTCGCGTGCGTTAAAGATCGGATTATTGGCGCTGCCTCGCAATACACGCTTAAACGAATATCCCGCTTCGAATTGCGCCAGCATCGCTTGGCCATCTATCACGGTAAGATTGAGCGGTGGTGAATATTTAACTGAGCCGCCGCCACTCACGATAGGTAAAAATTCAGTCCCTACGGTTTCGAGAATGGTCTTATCGTCGACTACGATTCGCCCTACGACTCGCTCGAAACTTTCGCGACATTGGATTGCTGCCGCCTGACAATTGAACCCGTAACGTTCGCGGAAAAACTGCGCTGCCGCCGGATTGTCGCACCAAGAACCGATGATTAGATGTCGAGGTTTGATCCCGGTACGACAGGCAAGCGCGACAGTGGCTAGGTTAAATTCACCGAAGGGTCCTTCACGGCCGTGCCAGAAATTTGTGGCCATCACCGCCGGAATGCTTGGATGCAGACTCTTCGGTAATCGTGCGATCGCAACGTCCATCGGTAGTTCAAACAACGAATAAAAGATCTCGACCTCGGTGAGCTCAACCGTACTACGATCACCGAAGTTCAGCGGGTTCCCCGGCTGGCCGAAATCCGCCGGCACACGTTCTCCATATAATAATTCAGGTTTGCTCATGCGCGACGCACCTCGCTCGCCCCTGCATCAATAAAATGTGGCATCACCTCGCTGGCGAATAAGCGCATGCTCGCGAGCACCTCGGCTTGCGGCAGATGCTCCCGTGCTTGCACCATGAAAATGATCTGGTCGACCCCAGCCTCCTCCCATCGTTTGATGGTCGTGATGAGATGTGCCGGATCGCCGAAGCACAAGCCGCTTGCAGGCGGCTCTTTTTTGTCCCCCGGTGCATTGGGATCGGGTCGTAAGGTACCGAGCAAGCCGATCGCGGAATAGTTGTTTGCCGGATAGGCCTCAGATATCTCGACCGTCTGTCCGGCCATATAGCCAAACTCCGCGACTAATTCGTAACCCTTCTCTGTCGCGTAGTCCTTGTCCTCATGGCAAAACATCCAGTTGGCGATCGCGAGCTGGTTATTGACGAAGGAGCCGACCGGCTCGCAAGTCTTGATCCGTTCACGGTATTCGTTGATTCGAGGCACCACACGTTCGACATCCGAGATGCTAAGAATTATTGCGCCCATGCCACGATCAGCGGCATCGAGCTCGGTTCCAGGCGCCGTCACAGCGACCCACAATGGCGGATGCGGATCCTGCACCGGTTTGGGCAGCACGCAGCGCTCCGGCATATTGAAGTAGGTCCCCTGATGCGAGAACCGCTCTTCGGTCCACATTTTTGGAATCACCCGACAATATTCATCCCACGTGCGTTTGGTTTCATCGACATTGGCCTGGAATCCGCCGAGCTCGTTCCAGGTCGACGAGCGGCCCGTGCCAAATTCAACCCGTCCATTCGACAGCATGTCGAGAAACGCCGCCTTCTCCGCCCAACGGATCGGCGAGTGCATAGCGGGCACGCAGGTGCCGATGCCGAAGCCCAAACGGATATGCTTGGTTTCACGCGCAAGCGCAGTGAGAAACATATCCGGGCAGCTCGAATGACTGTATTCCTCCAAGAAATGATGCTCGACGCACCACGCGCTGGCGAAACCCAACTCATCCGCAAGCACCGTCTGCTCAATTGCATTTTCGAACACCATACGCTGTGTTTCAGTGGTGAACGGTCGCGGGGTCGAGAGTTCAAAAAAAAGGCCAAATTTCATTCGAGCAAATGCTCCGTGGTCAAGTAGTGCGGCATTTTACCGGCACCCAATGGATTAGCACAGCCACCAGCGCCCGCTACTTCACCCGTAATAACGCACACACAATTCCATGGTAAATTGCAGCTCGCATGTCACCACAATGAACGCATATGCAAATAGCACAAGATAAAGTCGTGAGTTTTCACTACACGCTCAGCATGGTGGGCGGGGAGCAGCTCGAATCATCGGAAAAGACCGAACCGATGACCTATCTGCATGGCCATGGCAATATCTTGAAAGCACTCGAATTTGCCATGAAGGGGAAACAGGCCGGCGATACCTTCCAGGTGACGCTCGAGCCGGCAGAGGCCTACGGTGCACGGCACGAAGGCGCCGAGCGGCGGGTTCCGATCAAACATCTGATGTATTCCGGGAAATTGCAACCTGGCATGAGCGTCAAGATCAATACCGATAGCGGGCCGCGCGACGTCCGCGTGATTAAAGTGGGCAAATTCAATGTCGACGTTGATACGAACCATCCCTTGGCCGGATTAAGTTTAAGTTTTGATATCGAGATCGTGGATGTTCGAGACGCCACCGCGGAGGAGATCGCGCATCGTCACGTCCATGGCGTTGGTGGCCACCAGCACTAGCATCCACGCCAGCAAATCAAACTGCGCGGTCAGGCGTGCCCGGTGCCTGCCAGGGATCCGGTAGCTGGGGTTGGGACAGCATAGACAGACAACCGACAACCACCAACAACCCGCCGAAAACGCTCACACCATCGGGTAACTCACCCCAAAATACCCAGCCAACCACACCGCCAAAGGCGACCGTCACATAAGTAAATGGCGCAATCCGCGCCGCGCGATTGTGGCTGAACGCATAAGTGAGAAACACCTGCCCCATCGTGCCCAGTGAGGCCGCCACTAACATACAGGCGATGGCAAAACGTGACGGCATCTGCCACAACCAAATGAGCGGGACCAAACAGATCAAAGTCGAGTACACGCCAAAATAGAAAACGGTCCGCAAGACTGGCTCGGTGTCCGCCATTTTGCGGATAAAAATCTTACCCAAGGCAATGAATAAGCCAGAAGCCGCCCCAACCATCGCACCGATTTGAAACACGCCCATGCCAGGCTTGAGCATCAACACGACCCCACAAAAGCCGATCCCCAATGCGAGCATCGCCCGTCGTTCCAAGTGCTCGCCCAGCATGAAGATTGCGATCACGCCAATGAACAAGGGCGAACTGGCGTTGAGTACCAACGACTCAGCCAATCCGATCTGGCTTACGGCGAAGTAAAAACACGACAAGGCGCAGGCACTGACGATGGAGCGCAGCACGTGAAGGCGGGTGCGGGTAGTCTTCAAGAACGTGATGCCACGACTAAATGCAAACGGCGCGACCACGCACAGCCCGAAAAACGCGCGCAGGAAGACCAGTACCTGGGACGATGCCTCTGCCGAGGCCACCTTTACCAGCGCCGCCATGCAGCCGAAACAACATGCGGCGGCAAACGCTGGCGCCGCGCCGTGCAACAAGTATCGGCGGTCTATGATTGGGAGGTCTCCGGACTAATCGCTTAAGGCGGAATTGATGACTAAGTACCGGCCGAATGCAAATGGTGCGGCGACGACAAGACCAAAAAATTCACATAGTAAGACCAGTATTTTCGAAGACGCGTCCGTCGTAGCTAGTTTCACCAGCCCGGCAATGTAGCCGAAGCTGCAGACAACGGCGAACGCAGGCGCAGCGCCTTGCAGAAGATAGTGAAGGTTAGCGATTGGAAACTCTCCGAGCTTGTGATTTCGGGCAAAGTCGATTGGAATCTTTAGAGCTGTACGTTGCGCACATGCCCCAGCCCATCATGGGTGGTGGAAACTACTGCGTACGGTGACGGGCAGCGGCGAGCTACCGCCGCGTGGCTTACCGACTATCGAAGCGAGGACGTTACCGGCGCCAAACGATTCTCGCCGCTACGTTAGCTTTCCGCCTGACGACGCACGCCGAAAAGCAGTAGCATACCGCTACCGAACATCCAAACGGCGGCAGGCACGGGGACGGCCACTGACCAGCCTAGGTCCTGTAAGGCGCCAACATCCACATTGGTCAATTCAAAGCGTTCTACCCCAAGCCCGAAATTTGCTATTGGTTCCATCAGCAAGTCTTGCCTGGTTCCGTCAGGAACGGTTCCAACGGTATTTGGCGATCCAAGCGAAAAAATGAACGATTCATAAGTACCGTCTTCGAAGTGCTCGTTTGTTGCACTAACTTGGTTGAGCGCACCGAGTGCTGTCCCGTTGTCCGCGTTGTAAGCCGCAACCGCGTTGGGCCCCGTAAAGGTCGACCCCACCTCGAAATCTGACCACTGGTTCCAGCTCGTTGATAGACCTAGGGCGTGGCCGATCTCGTGCAACGCAATTGAATAGAAGTCGAGGTCTCCACTCGTGCTACCAAGATCAAAATTCCATGCCCTGCCAGAGTCAAATGAGATCCCGCCGCCCCAAACCGGCAGATCGTTGACTGTATTACCAGGTGTATTGGGAATCAGGCCGCGGTGCATCGGCCCATTAAGGTCATTGAAGGTACTTAGGGTATTTAGTCCCGTACCCGTTCCTCCGATTCCCGCGGATCCCAATGCTCGACCGCCTGCAAATAAAATCCACTCATCCGCCGCCAGGCCTCCGAATCCATATACATCCGCACCACCTCCGAATGGATCGGTTGCGGCCGATGCCGCCGTACTTAACTGATATCCGGCACCGGTACCCGGGTGAGTGAATCCGACGCGCCAACCCGCCGAAGTTCCGGTCCCGGTACCAGCCGGGCCAACGGCCAACAAGGAAGAGTCAATTATCCTACTGAATCGGGCGGCGGCAGCTTCCAACGCGGTCCTGGATTCCGACGAAGCAAAGAAATTATTCGTGTCGTAGGTGTAATCAACTACGATATTGATTGCCGACGCATTCACCGGTATAGCCGTTGCGATAAGCAAGACCTTGAGCCGTCGAAAATCAAACGCGAATGTGTTGCTGAGCAAAGATGATATGGTTGTGGCAAATCTCTTGTGTCTGTCCATAGCGCTCATCCAAACTTCCTCCAAGGTCAAGTCAATGCGGTCGTTTCAGGACGACCAACGTCTTCGGTCACCATCGATGTTAACAGCGAATCGTGTGCCAAATAGCGTAACTGTGTCACATGTGCCTTTAGTACCGACCGAAATTTAAAAAACGCCGGTTGGAAGGCCGCGTATCCTCCGCTCCCACCTCGAATGGCTGGGGCCAAATCAACACGACAACTCTCAACGCCATTGCAATTCACGTGCCAGAACAGTATTTTTTGGGAAAACAACCACTTATGGCATCGAGGGATCTGACAATGTAAAGAAACTAAGAAAACGCTAGCTTTCCGGGTAAAGCATTTGTAAAGATTTTTGACAATTTACCCTGCAGAGAAGTCTGATTCGACACTTAATGCATCTGCTGATCTTTTGTCAGATACATTGCGCCCTGCAGCTCCCCGAAAAAATCCGGCACCTGAGGGTGGCGTACGGGTTCGCCACTGTCGTCTTCGAGCAGGTTTTGCTCGGAGACGTAGGCTTCGTAGGTTGTCTCCGCGTTTTCGGCGAACAGGTGGTAGTACGGCTGATCCTTTCGCGGTCGCATCTCGGCAGGAATAGACAACCACCATTCTTCGGTGTTGTTGAACGTCGGGTCGACGTCGAATATCACCCCGCGGAAGGGGAATAGCCGGTGACGAACGACTTGACCGATACAAAATTTGGCTTTGCGATTGATCTGGACCATGTTCGAAAGTGCGCGTCTGCGAGCATACGGAGTTACGCTATGATAATCCCATTCCGACCATAATAGGATCAGTCTTAGATTCTGTGGGTGGGGCTGTGACGGATTTCCGCTCGGGCCCCACTGACCTGACCCTTGGAGAAACCGCATGTCACAACCGTTATACACCGTCCGCCAGCTTGCCTACGTCGTTCGCGACCTCGAATCGGCGCTCAAATACTGGACGGAAGTGCTGAAAGTCGGTCCGTTTTTCATGTTTGAACACTGTCCCTTGAGCAATCAAATGTATCGGGGAAACCCGGCCGATGTCGATGTGACCTTGGCCCTTGGCAATAGCGGCGCGCTCCAGGTTGAATTGATCTTTCAACACAATGATGCGCCCTCGGTGTACAAAGAATTCCTCGATGCGGGACGCGAAGGCGTGCATCACTTTGGGCTGATGCCGGCGGACTATACGGCGACTTGCGCGCAGTACAAAGCGCTCGGCCATGAGGCTGCCTTCGTCTGCGACATCGGCGGGGCCGAGCTGACCTATTTTGATACCGTGGACACCGTCGGTCACTTCGTCGAGCTGTGGGAGCACAACGCCATCTTCACGGATCTTTTTGACATGGTCGAAGACGCCGCCAGAGACTGGGACGGTAACGATCCGGTACGCCCCGGGCCGCTATAGTGCGATCGCTATAACGTCAAATGCGGCTAGCCGGTGGGTTGGGACCCGGGCGGCAGGAGGCTGACCGCATCGTTTAAGGGGTGCAAGGCGTTGATCTGCTGAATCACCTCGTCGATACCATTGCGCTGCAGTTCGCCTTCGATTGTGAGTCGATACGTCTTGACCAAGCTTATCCCGAATATCGAAACGTCGTAGATCAGCCACCGGCCGTCGGTATGATGAAGACGATAGTCGACATTCGCCGGCGGTATGCCCGCGCGCGAAACTTCGGTGCGAACGACCGCGCGACGCTTATCCTCGCCTTTCAAGACCGTCGGCGAAAAGGCAACCTCCGCGGTACTGTAATCGCGAAGATGGATCGCGAAAATGCGCATTAAGAGGCTACGCAAGCCATCGACAAAGGCGTCGCGCTGGTTTTCTGTCGCCGCGCTCCAATGCTTCCCAAGCACTAAACGGCTGGTAAGACGCATGTCAATATGCGGGGCGACTACGCGCTCTACCAGCGCCAGTGCATGACCCGGATCGCTATCGAGTATCGCCGCATCGCGGTGCACATTTTCACGCAATGTCTCGATCGTGGTGTCGACCAAATCACGCGGGTCTTGTGTTACTGAGGCCTGCGCTGCGCCGCCCGCCACGCAAATGAACAACACCGTTAGCCAGCGCATGGTGAGCCACGACCCCAGCAATCTGTGTGAATTAGTAAGCACAACCTTAGAATTCAATCCCCGTGCCTTGACTGAATTGCTGCATGCAAAAATAATCCCGCCAGGCGGTTATCTTATCGTCGGTGACTTCAAACGCGCCCGCGACCGGCAAACCAAAGGCCTTGCCGCTCGGCGGGTCGAAGTGGTCGAGTCGTTCGTTCATGACCAGGTTACCGGTTGAACATTGGCGCAATGTCTCGATCCTCACCGGCCCCGTAACCTCGAAGAAACCAGCGAGCGTACTGCGCACACCCTCGGGACCGTACACGGGATCGAATGGCATATTCTGATAAACGCAACCATCGGCGATGTACTGCAACGATTCCTCGAGATTTCGATTCAAGGTTTCGCAAAATGCATTAACGACTTCTTCTGGAGTCATGCTATCCCCCTTCAATTTTCATAGATGTGATTCTAACGTCGACTGCGGTGCGGCCAACGTTAATTTGTGGTTAATTCCAGGATAATGATAACGTGGTTTCGAGTCCATTTCCGATCCATTGTCGTGACACTGCTTGCCGCTGCAGATGAGCATCACATAGACTTAGGCAAACCTGCCAAAACCGTAGAAACACACAAGCTTTTGATCCACCAAGGCACCCGATAATGCAAGGCACTCTCAGCAAGATGACCACCACGTTGGGCGCCATAGTCGAATATGCTCTGCCACTAGGCGAGGAAAGGCTTGGTATGAACCCGCTGCTTGAACAATCGATATCGCTGACCTATAGCGGCGCCATCTTTTGCGACAACTGTGGGCGCAAGACCAACAAAAGCTTTGCTCAAGGGCATTGCTATCCTTGCATGCAGAAGCTCGCAGCGTGCGACATGTGCGTTATGAAACCCGAAACCTGTCACTACCACCTCGGAACCTGCCGTGAACCCGAGTGGGGCGATACACATTGTATGATTCCGCACATCGTCTACCTCGCGAATACGTCCGGCCTAAAGGTCGGTATTACCAGAGAAAGCCAGGTCCCAACGCGCTGGATGGATCAAGGTGCGACCCAGGCGCTACCGATATTTCGGGTAAAGACACGACAAATATCGGGCCTGGTGGAAGTCGCCTTGGCCAAAACCATGGCGGACAAAACCAACTGGCGCGCGATACTAAAAGGCAACAGCGCCGACATCGACCTCAAACTAAAGGCGGCAGAGGCGATCCCGGCTATCGCCGATACCTTAGCCGAATTGACCGATCGGTTTGGCCACGATGCGATTGAGACCTTGGACACCGACGTGGTTAGTATCGCCTACCCTGTCACTGAATATCCGCAGAAAATTCGTTCGTTCAATTTTGACAAGGACCCGCTCGTTGAAGGGACCTTGCTCGGCATCAAAGGCCAGTATTTGATCTTCGATAACGGCGTCATTAACGTTCGAAAGTTTACCGGTTACGAGGTGACGGTAGGCTATTGATCGCGCCGTTTGGCACGCAAATTTGTCCGTCCGTTTTTCGCCCCGTCACAGTATCGTCGGCGATAATCTCGCTCCCCCAATCACGCCTTCGGCGATCGTCATCGTTGTTAACTAATGTGGCGCATCGCACGTGTCGCTACATAAATTTTTACGTTTCACCCTATAAATACCTCTCAAATCGACCTGCCTAACCTCGGACTGTAAAACACTAAAAACTAGAGGTGACGCGCACCACAAAACTCAGGCCAACAGCTCGCGGGATTGGCCTCACCGATTAAGCTTTGCCTGTGATCGGATACGAACGCACGAATTAGTCGTGCAGCGCTTAACAACTCGGATGACAAATGGACTGTCCCCACGGGGAATCAAGACAATGCATAAATACAGGGAATATCAGCTCGCTTTCACGTTACTGGAGCTCATGGCAACAGTCGCGGTTGTCGGGATTACCATGACCGTCGCGGTCCCCTCATTCGCAAACTACGTCGAAAGCACGAAAATTAATACAGCCATCCTTGATATAACGAGTATCGAAGCGAAGATCTATCGTCGCTTGTCCGACAATCCCAACTATCCCGACTCCTTGGCCGACATCTACGCAAAAGTGCCAGTTGACCCCTGGGGCAACGAGTATCGTTATTTACGCATCAACGGCGGCGACAAAAAAGGTAAAGGGAAAAAACGCAAAGACCACAGTTTGGTGCCGATTAACAGCGACTACGATTTGTATTCCTCCGGACCAGACGGCCGCTCAGTCGCGCCATTGACGGCCAAGCATAGCCGTGACGATATCGTCCGGGCGAACAACGGCGGGTTCATCGGCAAAGCAGAAGATTACTAGTCCTACTCAATGCCACGCTCACAGCACATTACCAAACCCATGCTGCGCTCTCCGTTCGCGCAACGATTTCTGCTGCTTTTCGTTTTGTCGGCCGTTGTTCCGGCAAGCATTTTCGGCGGCTTTGCTTATTACCAGGTAAGCGACGAGATCGAAAAAATCAACCGCCGCGATGTACAGCAGCAAACTAAAAGTGCCGGACTCATGCTGCATGAATGGCTTCTGCATTATCGCCATTCACTAGACAATTTCGCCGCCGATGTCAGCGCCGGGCTAATTCCGGTGGATTTTGATAAACCACGAAACTCGATCACGATCCGTAGACCGACGACCAGCGAATCTGAAGCGATCGCCACCGGTGGCCACCAAGGACACTACGAAATCCGACGCTCGCGCGGGCCTTATGCTCACGAGATGACGCGTGTTGCACAAGCACCGTCGGGCGAGCACGTCGTCATTGTCGCCGGTCTTCCCGAACTCATCACCCCCTACACAACGCTCCTACCCACGGCGGATTACTGTTATTTGGATAGCACCGGCGCCGCGCTGCAATGTTCGAAACCCGTACCTGAGGATCTCCTGGAAAGAGTGCAGGCCGGTGACATGGAAAGCCTCGCGCGCGATGCCCTATATGACAACGATGGCGAACATTACTTAGTATCCGCGTGGCGCTTATTCATGTTGCCGGAATTTGGCCTTGAGGACTGGACAATCCTTGTATGGCACCACGAATCGGACACGTTCCAGACGGTTGGCCATTTTGAAAAACTGTTCCTACCGCTATTCGCATTGACCGTTTCAATCGGTCTGCTGATCGGCATGGTATCCATCCGCCGGTATCTCACGCCCTTTCGTCTACTAATGGACGGCTCAAAGCGCCTCGCCAACAACGATTTCGACGTGAGCATCGACATCCGAAGTGGCGATGAGGTCGAACAGCTTGGTCGCTCATTCAACCATATGGCGGGGGAGCTGAAGAAGAAATTTGAAACGCTATCGACTCTCTCAGAAATAGACCGTCTGATTTTGTCATCTCAATCGCTCGAACATATTGGTGAAACCTTGCTCAGCCGGATCGACGCGTTGATTTCTTGCGACGTCGCCTGCATTTGGCTCGCCGAAAATAACACTAATGAATTGACCACTATCACTCGGGACATATGCTCGGGCGATGCGGTAATTGCGACAAAAGCCCATATCGATAACGAAAAAATAGACAGCCTTGCGAGACTTTCCGGCTATCTGGATCTCCGCACGCAACGACACCAGGACAACTACCTGCTACCGTTACTTGAGAAAGGAGTCACCAACGGCTACGCCGTCGCTATCCCAGTCGACGCCTCCCACGTAGCAAATTTTTTCATTGGCTCAAAAACCGGTACCGCAGTTGCGGCCGAAGATGTCGACCAACTGCTGGAATTCACCCATCGCACGGCGGTCGCGTTATCGAACTCGGTGTGGCGGGGGAAACTCTACTACCAAGCGCATTTCGACATCCTCACGCAGCTACCGAATCGGCGGATGTTCAAAGATATCCTCGATGCGGCTTTGTCACGAGCCCAGCGAGAAAAACACAGCGTTGGTGTGCTATTCATCGACCTCGATGATTTTAAGGATGTCAACGATTCATTAGGGCATGCGGCAGGTGACGAGCTGTTAGTTGTTGTCGCCGATCGATTGCGCAACACGGTCCGCTCATCAGATACCGTAGCGCGCCTCGGCGGCGATGAGTTCGTCGTTATCGTACCGGACCTCAATGAATCCGAGACGCATGCGTTGATCGATCTACGCGATCTCGGTGAGAAGCTGCTTGAAAAACTGGAGCCGGCAATAAGCGTCGCGGGACAGGAGATCTCCGTAACCGCTAGTATAGGCGCCTCGTTCTGCCCCCGAGATGCGAATAATGCTGAAGATTTACTGCGCAACGCCGACGCCGCGATGTACGCCGTTAAGGAACGTGGGCGCAAAGGTTTCCGATTCTATTCGGATGAACTTAACGTCAACGCGGCGAAGAAGCTCCGTTTGCGCACCGAGATCGCAAACGCGCTAGAGCGCGACGAGTTCGAACTTTACTATCAACCGAAAGTCGATAGTCGTTCGGGTCGCATCGTTGGTTGTGAGAGCCTTATTCGCTGGAACCACCCCGATCTCGGTATCGTTTCCCCAGGTAATTTTATCGACGAGATCGAACGCAGTGGCGCCATCGTCGAAGTCGGGTGCTGGTCGCTGCACGCAGCCGCCCAACAACTTACCGCATGGCACCGTAGTGGCTTCCAAGCGCTGTCCATGAGTACGAATCTTTCACCGCGGCAGTTTGCGGATCGAAATCTGCTGATAATGGTGCAAGAGGCCTTAGCGCAGTCCAATGTTCTTCCGCACCTATTCGAAATAGAGATCACCGAGTCCGCGGCTTGCGGTGACTTCGATCATGCCCTCGCGTTGATGGGGAACCTCCGAGACCTCGGACTCCGTTTATGCATCGATGATTTCGGCACTGGACACTCGTCATTACAATATTTACAACGCATGCCGATCGAGGTGCTCAAAATAGATCGATCGTTCGTACAAGAAATAGGGATGAACGAACGTGGTGAAATGGTAACCGACGCTATTATTGGCCTCGGACGGTCAATGGAGCTGACGATTGTCGCGGAGGGGGTTGAGACCGACGAGCAGCTCGATTTTCTGGCGAAACGCGGCTGCCATGTCATTCAAGGATATTATTACAGCCGGCCGATACCTGCGGCCGAATTTGAAAAACTTCTACGAGCCGAAGTACTGCCGCTATCGAATGTGACCTGCGAGCCTGCCGAGAACCCTATTCTTATCGCTTCGTAGAACAACGCAGAACCAAGTTCGCATCGGTAACCACCGACCCGACGGATTCTAAACTCCGATTTAAACCAGTAGACTTACTCCCTGCGTAATCCACACAACAAAATTCGGAGTATTTCATGGGTCAACAACGGCATCGTATCGTCATCATTGGCGCCGGCTCGGCGGGTATTTGTACCGCGGCCAATCTTAACAAAGCCGGCATTAGCGATTATAAGATCCTGGAAAAAGGTGATGGCGTTGGCGGTACCTGGTACTGGAACCAATACCCCGGTGCGGAGTGCGACGTGCAGTCACACCTCTATTCATTCGCTTTGGAACCTAAAAACGACTGGACCCGACCGTTCGCCGGACAAGCCGAGATCTTGGAGTACCTGAACCACATCGCGGACAAATACGAAGTCCGGCCGCATATTCAATACAACACCCAGGTGGCTAAATTGGTCTGGCAGGAGGATGGTGCCTATTGGACCATTACCACTGCCAATGACGAAACGATAGAAGCGCAAATAGTCGTCAGCGCAATCGGCATGTTCAATAACACCGTGTGGCCTTCGATCCCGGGTATCGACGACTTCAAAGGCAATGCCTGGCATTCCGCCCGATGGAATAAATCGCACGATCTCAGCGGCGAGCGCGTTGGCGTGATCGGGATCGCGGCAAGCGCGGTGCAATTCGCGCCGCAAATCGCCCCGGTGGTTGGCGAGTTGCAGCTCTATCAAAGAACCGCGAATTGGGTCGTCCCAAAGGAGAACACGCCCTATACGCAAGAGCAGCTCGAGTACTACCGTCAACACCCCGAAGCTGTCGCCAAAAGCCGCGAGGAAATCTACAAAGTCTGGAATACACTCGCCACCTTCGGTGACAAGGACGTTCTTGCGGAGATCGAGCGGTCGGGTCTCGAACGCATTGCCGAGGTAGAGGACCCGGCGCTACGCCGCAAGCTTACTCCGAATCATCCGTTTGGGTGTAAGCGGCCACTGTTTTCCGATCTCTATTATCCGATGTTTAATCGCGACAATGTTGAGCTGATAACCGACGATATCGAGCGGATAACGGAGAACGCAATCGTGACGGCGGATGGAAGAGCACGAGAGGTCGATACGATCATCTACTCGACGGGTTTCTACACCACCTCCTACCTCACCGCCTTGGATGTGACCGGCCGCGACGGACTGCATATTAAAGACGCCTGGAGCGACGGAGCACAAGCGTATCTCGGCATGAATACCGCAGGGTTCCCCAATCTTTTTATGCTCTATGGACCAAATACAAACCAAGGTTGCATTTTGTACATGCTGGAACAGCAGGTCGCCTACATCATGCGGCAGATAAAGCGTGTAGTAGACGAGAATCTGGCATGGATCGATATTCGCAGCGATGTGATGGAAAACTTCAATGAGAAACTGCAAAGCGACATTGCAAAAGTCGATGTCTGGCAGGCAGACTGCGGCAACGAGTTCTACTACCGTGCCGCATCGGGCCGCCTGGTTACACAGTGGCCACACTCGATGGACGAATTTAAGCTGCAGACAAGTCGCGACAACGCCGGCGACTTCAATGTTGAAGCGATGCGCTAGTCGGCATTTTTCAAAAACTTATGTTGTCGAATCGCGCCTCACGACCATTGTGATCCCGAAGCAGATCAATACCCCGCCGATGAGGTGATAGCCGTGCACCGCCTCATTCAATAATAAAACCGCCAAGGCGACGCCGAACAGCGGCAGAAGATTGGTAAAAATTGTCGCTCGATTCGGTCCGACAACGCCGACGCTAAGGTTCCACATGGTCGTCGCGAGTAATGTCGGGATTGCCGCTAAGTAGAACATGGCCCAAAACACGGGCCCGGTAAACACCATCGATTCGATCCACATCGACTCTGCAACAAACACTGGGAACAGGACGACAACGACGCCAAGGCAGCTCACGTACATCATGACTAACGGACCAACGCCGGCGACCCATCGATGTAGATTCACCGCATAGAGGGCGTAGCCGGTCACGGAGGCCAAGGTCACGATATCGCCGAGATTGAACGAAAGCGTGCTAAGCAAACCGATATCAAAGCGTGAGATCATACCGGCAACCCCAACGGTTGCCGCAAGGACCCCGCACATTTGTCGTGGCGTTAACCGCTCTTTGAGTAACATCCAGGCAATCAAGGCGGTGACGATCGGTTGAGTGCCACTAACTAAGGCGACATTTGTTGCCGTCGTGTACTGCACCGCGACGACTATCGCAGTACTCCCCAGCGCCAAGAAAAGCCCTAGCATCAACAGCGCGGGAAGCCGCTCGCGTAACACACTACGGTGATGCCATGTTTTCCTGGCTGCAAGTGGTGTCATGATCACCACCGCGCATATCCAACGCCAGAATGAAAACCCAACGGGCGGTACACTATCGTAGACACTGCGAGAGACGATAATGCCGCTCGCCCATAACACCATCACAATAACCAACATCATATAGGCGCTTGGGATGCTTGGGTGGCGTAGATTCAGCATTCGGTGTGTATGATGGCCGCGATCGTCGCGTCTGACCCGATGATCTCGGCGCGCCGGTCCTTTATAAAGGGCGATGAGTAATTAGAAAAGGAGATATCGTGTCCAACAATAATCAGCAACAGGTCGATTTCTACTTCGACTATATTTCCCACAATGCCTACCTTGCGTGGCATGGACTACCGGCGATGGCAGAAAAGTACGGCTATGTCGTGCGTCCAGTACCGGTTTTGTTCGCTGGATTTTTACAGGCATTCGGACAATTAGGCCCGGCCGAGATCAAACCAAAGCTTGAGTGGATGAATCGAAATAATCTGCGCAAGGCAGCACAGCATGGGATCCCGTTGAATGCGCCAAAAATGCACCCATTCAATCCGTTGTTTCTACTTCGGCTGACCGCACAGGAGATGTCGGAGGACGAGCGCCGCCGTATCACGGAACGGATCCTCTACGCGGTGTGGGTCGAAGGAATCGATCCAAACGACAAAGACGCGGTCGGAAAGTGTCTCGCGGATCTCGATATCGATGGCGAACGGTTGATCGCCGGCACTTCGAGTGATGACGCAAAGGCGCAAGTAAGGGCCAATACCGATGAAGCGATCGCCCGCGGCTGTTTTGGTGTGCCGTGCATGGTCGCCAAGGAGGAAGTCTTTTGGGGCTTCGACGACCTACCTTACCTAGAGGTCGTACTCGCCGGCTCTGATCCCCTAGAGCAGGCGGACGTCGAAAAATATACTGCCGATTGGGAAGCTGCCGTTGCAGCTGGACAGCACCGTCGTTGAGCGACAGAGATGTTCAATTCTGAGATTACCCGCGCCTAAAACTCCCGCACGTAGTCCCAACCCGACTCGAGCATGAACAGTCGATGACGCGCACCGGCCATTGTTAGATCGAGGGTCTCATAGCCAACATCTTCCTCATACAGTGAGCACCGTCCGTTCTCGAGATCCACTACCTTTGGTACAAAGCGTTCCGCCCCATGACGGTCTAGGTGATCAAAAAAGCTGGCACTGCGACTAAATTGTTCCAGCTTGAGGAGCGACACAAACGTCGGAGGGGGTAAGGTGATTTCACCTTTTGCGCGTCTTGCGAGCGCGTTGGCGACCGAGAGCCAGCAATGATCGACAATCTCATTGCCATCGATCTCGACCTCGCAACCCGAACTGATCTGTGTCGCGAAAAACCACGTCGCAAAGCGTTTCGGCTGATTCTCGGGCGTCGTCCAGTGACCAAAGGTCTTCAAGTCGGATGCCTGAACCGCAATGCCGGCCTCCTCACCTACTTCACGGACCGCCGCACGGCGCGCAACATCAAGTTCGTCCGCATCGCCGGCAGCCTGACGATCGGCCATATCGACCTTGCCGCCGGGAAAGACCCAAGATCCACCATGGAAGGCGATCTTGGTATTTCTCCTCACTAACAATACTTCCAATGGTCCATCACCATCACGAATAATCATCACTGACGCGGACGGTGTTGCAGTTGGGATCGACACGGAATAAATTTACTCGTGGAGGTTGGGCGAGTCTGCATCTTAGCATCCGCACGCTTGGTGTCGGTATGCTGATGTTGGCCTGCGTGATCTGCTGTGGTGCTTCTACCCCGCCCGATGGTGACGTGGGGAAGGTGTGAATCAATCGCCCCGGAGCAATCCTTCGCGATCGACGCGGGTGCGCAGTACCGTCAATTCGGCTTCTGTCGGTAATTCGGTCACGGGTACGTCATCTGGGATCAGCAGATCGAAGCCAGTATTCGATTTTACCTCTTCCAAACTCACCCCTGGGTGCAAGGATCGCAGCCGCATACGTTTTTCATCCTCGCTAAAATCCATTACGCATAATGGGGTGACGCAATATTTCGGGCCGCCACCGGGCAGGCCCAATTTCTCGCGTGCGTCGGCACCGCCACCACCCCAACCGACCGTGCTAATAAAATCGCAGCGCGGCACAAAGGTGCGTGCGGTGTGTGAATTCAAAACGATGTAGTAGCGCCCGACATGTGTCGTCAAAGTTGGCGTGCCGACAGAGCCCGGACCACGAAACTTTAATCGACGGTGATCATCGCCAATGCCGATTAAATTGGTGTTGCCGTATAGATCGACCTGGATCCCGCCAATGAAAAACACACGTCGACCCCAGTCTTTGACTTGATCAAAACGATGCCCGCGGTCGCTAAATGATTCCGACCACCGAACCACCCGTCGATCCCACCCGAAGGCCGGTAAGGGCAGATAATCGAGATGGGCGACGTTCATCCGCGCGCCCAGAAAGACCAATTCCATATTGGGGCCATGCATCATGTGAGCGAGCCTTACCGCAGCCTCGGGCACCGGTAACCCGACCCCGACTTGCAAATGCTCGCCGTCGACAAAATCACGCGCAAGAAAAACGGCCATCAGCTCTTGAGCGGAGCACTCTACGGTCATGACGCTTTAGTACTCATACAACCCAAGTAACCGCTTAATGCCAATCCGTTCGAGGTAATCGGCATGGGTTCCCGGCTCGCGACAATACCGGGTGAGAAACTGGTCCAACTCGTCACCGCCGCTACCGGCGGCCGAAAAATAATCCTGAGCGAATGAGGCATCCTGAACGTAGTAGCCGCGGCTATAAAATGGATGGGCACCGTACGGCATACGGACAACCGCGTCGGCACCCCCTATCGTCGTCGCCCACGGATCACTGCGGATGTCCTCGTTTGAAATAATCTTCTCAACTTGCACAATCGTTCGCGTGGCGGCGCGGTGCAGAAACAGATCGATCCACCCCGGCCCGCCACAGTGCCGTACATTGCCGTAGGCGTCAGATTCTGCTGCGTGCAATAAAGTAATGTCAGGTTTTATCGCGGGTACGGCGATCAGTGGCTCGCCGTTGATCGGGTCCTCGATGAGCTTGAGGTCTGGATTGACTTCCGGCAACGACGTTCCAACCCCACCGCGCCACGGTAGAAAAGGCAAACCTTTGCCAGCGGCCTCAAGCCCACTGGTCAATATGCCCTCCTCGCATTCCCAGATATCAATTTCGCCGGCCTGCGCCGCACGCCTAAATGCGGGCACCACGGGTACGCCATAGCCGCCACCGGCGTAATAACTAATGACCTTTCGCACGCAGCCGCCGGCAATGAGGAGGTCGAGCGCGAGACCAGTCCCAATAACAGTGAGGTCACGCACCCGACGGCGAACAATGTGCCGTATCATCGCCATTGGCGACGGCTCGCCAATCGCAACCGTCATGCCATCTTCTAGACAATTCGCGGCCACGATCTCGTCGATTATCCTGGTTTGTCTTTGTTCAGCTGTCATGAAATCGACTGACCCACAGTGCCTACCAGTGTAGCGACTGGTCCCGAATTAGGCGACTCCTAATCGGCATTGCGGAGCGCCGCACACAATTTCGGTGTTCCCACGTAGCGATCGCTAGACAAAGTATAACGGTAGGCACAACGGCCAAGCCCCTGACCCAACCGCTGGTTGCTGATCACGCTCCGAGGATCCAACACGCGCGTCCCGCCAACCACAGCAACGCCGCGGGCAAAAACGGGATCTGGGAAAAAACTCGCGCTCGGCCCAATCATCGCGACGATCTCTGCGTGCTGGCAGTGATTCAGCATTTCATCGACACTGTCATTGATCAATGTCGCGGCGGTGCAAATGATTTTATTGCAATCACGCAGCGCCTCGGGATCTAGCGTAATGCATATACCCTCCGCTTGGGTCAGCATATGCTGCTTCCTCTCGACCACGGTCACTGGTATGTCCATGGCCATTGCTTGGCGAACCAATGACGGGAAATTGCCGACCATGCCGAGTCGATCACCAGGGACAAGCGACAACCCACCCATTGAGTCCGGCGCGATGCGCGATCCGATGTCGGACCGAACAAAAACACTTTGCGTGATTGCGTTGATCGCAGCGAGTCCTAAGGATCGCTCAATATCATCGGTACCATTGAAATGCCGCGCGAGGTCGATAGCCTTGGCGCCGATTAGCTCTTCGATGCAGAAACGTTCGCTGATGCCGTCCTGCGACGCCCCAAGCCACGCGTAGAATAGCCCGGTAGCGCCGTCTTCAAGCTCAACCAGGCCAAATTCGGCGTCTTTATCCGGTGCAACGCGAGGTTCCGGTATATAGACCTGGCACACGTCCGGCACATCAATTGTCGCATCGACTTGTTCGACCAGACTTAGAAGTTCCGCGCGAATACTCATCGCAGAAGTTTAGCCGAATCGGCACTGGGTTCGGTAGAATGCCCATACACCATCCTCCACCAACCGCGATCTCGCAAGAAATGCGTGGTCTTCAACGTTTAGTTGCAGCACCTACCAATGCACAGTGGTTTTTTTATCGGTCTTATTGCGGTCGCAACTGCGGTTTGCGTGTGGGGGATCCAGTTACCTGTGGCCAAAGACGCGTTTGCGATTGTCGACCTGTACCACATGACCGCGATCCGCTACGCGGTCCCGGCGCTATTGATGTTGCCGGTACTGGCAGTGCTGGAGGGGAAGCGGTCTCTTGCGTACGGCAGCGCGTTCTTCCCTGCTGTGGTCCTCGGGGTGATTGGTATGTGCGGTTCACCGCTCCTAGTATTTATCGGGATGGCTATGTCGCGAGCGGAACATACGGCGGTGATTGTAGCCCTGCAACCCTCGATCGCGGCGATCGGATTATGGCTGTTTCGTGGGATAAGGCCGGCCAATTTCACGGTCGCGTGTATCGCACTGGCATTTGTTGGCGTCGTGCTCGTCGTCACCAAAGGACAGCTGATATTCGTCGAAAGTTCGCGCCAACTTGTGGGAGATCTACTCATCGTACTCGGCGCGGCTTGCTGGGTCGTCTACACCATGGGTACTTCACGTTTGAGCGGTTGGTCGACTTGGCGCATCACCGTACTCACCATGATACCCGGGGCCCTGGCAACCGTATGCATTACCCAAGTGATGGTATTCAGCGGTCGGATCCATACGCCGACGCTCGACCAATTGAATGCGGTGAGTTGGCAACTTGGTTACCTCACCTTCATTGGTGTGGTGTTTGCAATGTTGGCATGGAATTTTGGCAATCGTCGGATCGGTCCGCAGAACGCGACCCTACTGATCAATTTACTGCCAGTATCGACATTCGCGTTTCGGGCGTTCCAAGGCTACCGCTTCGAATCGATTGAAATCGTCGGCGCCGCCTTGGTTGTCTCTTCGTTGGTCGCGAACAACCTGTATCTCCGGACGCTCCACCGACGGCAAAATATCGAGATGGCCTCTACCTAGCACCACGCAGCCGCACGCGCTATCCCTGTTTCGGACGCACCGCTCGCTGCAGCACGATATCGACGCTACCGGAGCTCGGTTCACAAACGATGACGGCCTCGCCGCGTTCCAACTGATTAAGGACGTGCCGAACCTTTTGTTGAAGCGTATACGGGCGCTCCCCGTATTCTGTCCCCTCGCGCAGAACAAAGGCTTCCGCGAGACCCTGTAACGCCGCCGAGCTGAGCTCACCATGAGGCACAATTACGGTTTCGACTTCGTCGCCGTTTCGCCCGACTTCGCTCATCTCGGCGCGCCGACAAGTTCGCTGCCCACGAGCAACGAGCAAGTGGAGACGATACCGCTGCGAACTATCTTAGGCCGCCACCGGTTGTAGGTCTCGGGGGACAATCTTGCCGTTATCTACGATCAATTCGTCGTCAACCCACAATGTACAATCACGCATCGGTAAATCGAGATGACAAGCCGTGTCATTGTCACCACCAAATTCGGTATCCGGGCCCAACGAAAACAAGACATTGCCGCAATATGCACGACCGTCCATTCCAATCCCTGGCAGGTCGACGTTCCATTCGCAGCGCTCATTCAACCCCCAACCAATATGCGATACCGCATACGCCCGCGGATCATCGTACGATTCCATGAATTCGCGCAGGGCTGCGGCATCCTCAGTGCCGTGAATTGCCGTAACCCAACCGTTTTCGATGACAAACTCGACGGGTGTTTTCAGCGCTTCTTTTTGCGGAAAAACAATATCACCAGCAGCCATTACTACGCGTCCATTGACACCTTCTGGCACCGGCATCGTGGCGACAAATCCGCCGGGCCAATGGTCCCAACGACCGGGCTGATCGGTGTAACCATATTCATCCAGAATCGATCGGCCGCCGAGTTTATAGGTGACGTCGGTGCCGGCGGAATTTACAAAGCGAAGCGTCCGCCCCGTCGCAAGCCGCCGCGCACCCGCCTCAACCCTAGTGCGTAACCCGTCTTGAGGCTCTAAGCGTTGTAGGATCTCAATTGGTTCGACGATCAACAAGATCCGCGTACCCGCTTCTTGCATCGCGATTTGCTCGGGCGAAAAAAGCAGCAACATGTGGTCAATGACGATGTCCGCTGCCTTGCATTTCTCGATCGCAGCGGGATGTTTTGACAGATTATTCTGCCCAATATTGGCCATCCGTGCGTTTGTATCCGCCGCTCCTTCAGCGGGAATATTGAGGTCCTCCACTTGCGCGCCCAAGGCTGTGGCGGCGGCCACAGAAGCCGCGGCGTAGTCGCGTAACTGGTCTCCCTCAGTCAACACTACAACCCGCTGTCCGGGACCGATCTTGCAACGTTCGAAATTGCCGCGAAATAAGTTGACCAGCGCGTCGTCTGCTTTTGCCTGTGTCATCATGTAGCTCCTTATTCGAAACGGTGATCTGGGCCACCATTAGCCTGGCGTACGACCCCGGTCGCCACATCGCGACCCGGAATCGTATAATACCGTCATTAATCGCTCGGGGGCAGTAAATGACCGTCATGCAAATTGGGGACGTCGAGATCAACGTCCGCCAGTGGGGTCGAGGTGAGACCGTATTTCTGGTCCACGGTCTTGGCGCCCGCAGCGGCCTGTGGATCAATCAGGTCCCAGTACTCAGCCCGCACTACCATGTTGTCGCAATCGATCTACGCGGATTCGGGCGCTCGGGCAAACCGCAGGTTCGCGAGGCTTACACCATCGACCAAATGGCCGACGACGTGATTGGCGTCTGCGAGGCACTCCATCTTTCCTCCATTCATTATCTCGGTGTCTCAATGGGTGGCTTTATCGGCCAAACGCTCGCACTAAAAGCGCCAGAGCTTTGCCGTTCACTGATACTCGGGCATACGGCCTGCGAATTTGGTATTCCACAGGAAATACTCGACGTGAGAATGGCCGCACTCGATTCGACCTCGATGGACGAATACGCAAAACTCGTGGCCGCCCAGGCACTCGCGCAACCACCAGACCCAATAGTTGAAGAATGGCTGTGCGAAATGATTGCGGATAACGACCTCACAGCCTATAAACATGTGTTGGCGGGGGCGCTGGCGGAATTCGATGTCAGTGCCCAAGTCGGCTCGATACAACAACCGACCTTGGTAATTTCAGGCAGCGACGATCGCGTGATCCCACCGGACAAAGGCTCGAAGCTCAATGAACTCATGCCTAATAGTGAGTACGTTTTAGTTGATGGTGTCGGGCACATTGGGTACGCGGAAAAACCTGAAATCTTCAATCAACACATGACGACATTCCTAGCGAGCCAATAATTACCGATTCGAAATTGACTAACATGAATGCGCCGCAAACAATCGAACCAGATCCGCAATCTCGCGCTTGCAGCTACACGATTGCGACGTAACAAGGAGGCACCATGACTTTGACCGAACGAGACGTCCTTAATAGTGACCAGAAAAACCAGCTCGCTATCACACGCGAAGCGCTGTCTACTGCCCGCCACCTACCAGGTTGGATGTATACATCGGAAGACATCTACGCGCTTGAAATAGAACGGATCTTTATGAAATCTTGGTTATGTATCGGCCGAGTCGAGGAGTACGAGAATCCGGGCGATTACCATGCCTTACGCATCGCAGGCGAGCCAATACTCGTGTGTCGAAACCAAAACGGCGAACTGAACGCGTTTAACAATCTGTGCCTGCACCGTGGCGTGGAAGTGGCACAAGGACAGGGTAACGCAGGTGAATTTATGTGCCCTTATCATGGCTGGCTTTACGGCCTTGATGGAAAGCTTGTCGGCGCTCCCTTTACCAAAGAGGTCGAGGGCTACGACTTCAAGAATTGCCGCCTATCACAGATCAAGATCGACACTTGGGGCGGATACGTATTCATAAACTTCGATCACGAGTGCCAAAGCCTCGCCGATTACCTCGACGAAGACGAAGTGCGAGAGTTTGCGGCGTTTCTGCAACCAGAATCGACACGCACTTCCGATAAATTTGTGTTCGAGCTACCGTGTAATTGGAAATTCGTGCCAGAAAATTTGATGGACATGTACCACGTTGGGGTCATTCATGGTTCGTCATTCGGGGCACACTTTCCTGTAAATAATTTTAAATACAACCTACGCGAGCATGGCTACAACGCAAAATACGAGAGTTTCACAATGGCGCCCGAAGGGGTCACTTTGTTTGATACGATGCCGTGGTTAAAGGGGAAAGTTGACCAATTTTTCGCCTGCACTACCTGGGTTAGACCGACGATGAATATTTTTGGTCGCCACGATCTGATCCAACCCTGGGTCGCACTGCCACTGGGCCCGCAGTCAACACAAATCACGATTTACACACAATTGCCAAATGAGTTTTTCGATACCCCCGGATTCAAAGAAAAAAACCAAGTGTACGCGGACTTCATACGCTTGGTGGCCGAGGAGGATCGAGGCATGATGGAATCGTTACAAAACGCCGCCAATTCGCGCGCGTTCAGCCCGGGACCGACGGTGAAACTAGAACGTGCCATACACCATTTGCTCAACTATTGGCTCGATTCGCTTTTTGAAGAAGATCCCAAAGCAGCGGCGCAGCGCAGGGCGGATGGGGCTAAGGCATTGGATGAGATGACTAAATCGGCTGCCGCCTCATAATATTCTATTAGGGGGCGACGGGGTTCGTCCGATCAAAATCCAATATACAGGGACGTTTGCGGACAAGCGGATCGGTAAATGGCGAATCTAAATCGAAACCTTAATTCTTTTGCCAACGGGCAGATCCAATTCTCGGACCTTACCAGTGCGATCCGATCGGTAGCCGCTTCAAACCCTGAAGGCACGGCAGCGCTGCGCCTGATATTGACAGACGCACAGTCGTCCGGCGTTCTCGATCAGCAACAACTGGAATACTTAATCCAAATCGTCGATCAGACCGACAATATCGCGATAAGCGATAGTACCGAAGATGACCCGGGACACCTTCGGACGCTTGAATTTCACGTCGGCGACACATCAAAAGAAGTTGCCACCATTGGTATCGGCAGCGTGATCAAACGCCGCTTTGAGCTTATCGATATGCTTGGCCGTGGCGGCATGGGTATCGTGTATCGAGCCAAGGATCGAATTCGCGTAGAAGCAAAGGATCGCAACCCCTACGTCGCCATTAAGGTATTAAACGAGAACTTTAAAGCTCACCCTGAATCTTTCGTTGCGCTCCAGCGTGAATGCAGCAGAACGCAAAAGCTCGCCCACCCGAATATCGCAACCGTTTATGATTTCGATCGAACCGGCCCAGTAGCATACTTGACCATGGAGATACTGGAAGGTAAACCACTGAATGAGTACATAACGAATGACCTCCCGAAAGATGGGCTCGAATTTTCAGACGCCTGGCCCCTGATCGACGGGTTGGGCCAAGCCTTGAGTTTCGCCCACCAACGGAGCATTGTGCATTCTGATTTCAAACCAGCTAACGCCTTCATGACCGACACCGGCACGGTCAAAGTACTAGATTTTGGGATCGCCCGTGCATTTAAAAAACCCGGATCCGAGCATGAAGAAACGATGTTCGATGCCGCAAAATTAGGGGCATTGACGCCTCGCTACGCGAGCTGCGAAATGCTGGCGGGCGAACCCCCAGACCCGCGGGACGATATCTACGCGCTAGGCATAGTTTCCTACCTAATGTTGTCCGGCGCCCATCCGTATGACGGTAAAGCTGCCAACGTTGCGCAGTCGCGAAAATTAAAAGCGCCCACGATCGCGGGACTAAGTAAGTTACAAAATCGCGCCCTACAAAATGCCGTGGCATTCAATCGCGAAGAGCGCACCGGGTCTGTCGATACGTTTCTCCACGAACTACGGGGTGAGTCTACGTCGGAGGAACAGTTAAAGAAGCAGTCGCGGCTGCTCAAAATTATATCGATCGGTTTCGGTATCCTGGTACTTTGTACGCTTTATCTTTTACGTACCTAAGCTGGTAACGGATCTGACAGATCCGTTTAACCTAACCTCTAATCAGAGCAGCAATGACACGATCCCCAAACGACCTCATTCGCCCGTTCGCCGGTCTTAGACCAGCTCGCGGTCACGCACACGAAATAGCAGCGCCGCCGTATGATGTCGTCACCAGTGACGAAGCGCGGCAATTAGCGGAGATTCAGCCACATTCGTTCTTGCGTATCTCGCGCGCGGAAATCGATCTACCTCCAGACACCAACCCCTATAGTGATGCCGTATACACGCAGGCCCAGAAAAACATTCAGTCTTTTGAAGCGACCGGTCTATTGGTTCGGGATGACGTCCCTGCATACTATATCTATCGCATGACGGGTCCACACCATGTTCAAACCGGGGTCGCGGTATCGGCGTCGATCCAAGCTTATTTAGACAATCGCATCCGCAAACACGAACTTACCCGCCCATTGAAGGAAAATGATCGGGTACGGCAAATCGACAGCGTTAATGTACAAACCGGACCCGTATTGCTGGTCTATCGAGCTGATTCGGAGCTTGCCCAAATACTTACGCTTACCGCACAGACCGAAGCCGATGCCGTCGTGCCCGATCTATTTGGTGTTCGACATGAATTATGGGTCGTCTCAGATCCGATTCGAATTCAGCAAATAACCGAGCGAGTTAACCGGTTGGGGTCAATTTATATAGCTGATGGCCATCACCGTTCTGCCGCGGCGGCGCGAGTCGCCGAACTTCGACAAAAAGCGAATTTGGCTCACGACGGCCACGAACCCTATAACGGATTTTTGGCGGTGGCATTTCCAGATAACGAGGTCACGATCCTTGATTACAATCGCCTCGTAGTCGACCTCAACGGACGCAGCTCGGCACAATTCCTAGAGTCGCTTTCTCACAATTTTGAGATATCACCATCCGACAATCCCGTAATGCCGATAAAACGCTATTCATTCGGCATGTACCTCGACGGCCGTTGGTTCAGCCTGATACCGACCGCGCCATTGACAGCTACCGACCCCGTTGAGCGACTCGATGTCAGCGTACTGGATCGCTTAGTCATTGCGCCGCTGCTTGGGATCACCGATCCAAGAACCGATCCCCAGATTGATTTTGTTGGAGGGTCACGCGGAGCAAAAGGATTATCCGAGCGCGTCGACTCGGGCGAGATGGCCGTTGGCTTTAGCCTGTTCCCCACGTCTCTCGAGGACCTCATGGCCGTCGCCGACGCCGGTAAGATCATGCCACCCAAATCGACCTGGTTCGATCCTAAGCTTGCCGATGGGTTGGTTTCCCTACCTTTGTAGGTGGGGGTTCGTCTAAGGTGAGATTGCGGCCAACTATGTCTCGTGCACCGGTCGGAACCGGATCAGAGAGGACCGAAGTTTACGCAGATTTTTTCCAGGTCTTCCGATTGCAGGGATTGGTTTAGATTCGTACACCGCAAATCGTCCTCCGAGCGGCGCTTAGTGCGAATACATTGTAGATACCGGCAATCGTTGCAGCGACCGAAATAAGCGCCACTTTTTTTCCGTAGCAAATTTACCAGCATTTTCTCGAGCGCAGCCATGGTCGCCGCCCGTTCCATTTCAGCTAATTCGTACGCAGCATCAACTAAGGTTCTAATGGGGTCGACTCCGGTGAGCTTATTTGCCTTGGCTGTCAACGTCAGATTGTATTGTCGCTTGTCGGCGAGGTCTTGAGTGCGCTTCAACAAACGCTTGGCAACCAATGCAGCAATAGTTTGGGAGGCTGCGCCCAGGGAGACCCCTTGATAGCGCGCGAATGCAGATGCGGTATTTGAAAATCGATTCGCGTTAGAAAAATAGCGCAAGGCCGACCATTGGGCGGGATTTAGCCCGTTCCGATAACCATCGGTGTAGGTACTATGGCTCAGCCGCTCGACCAGCGCCGCGACATTTCGAGACTTCTGCATCCGTCACCTACTGTAAAGCCAATGCACGCCTAATCTAGTGTTGAACAAGGTATCTCCACATGTTAGTTTAGACTCTAAATTAAATCTAGCCTCCAAGGAACCCCGTAATGCCGCTCGATGATCAAACCCGCTCACGAATAGAATCGCTACTCGCGTCCAATGAAGTCGTACTGTTCATGAAGGGCACGCCACAGCAACCGCAATGTGGATTTTCCGCTACCGTTACCGGCATCCTAGGTGGGATTGTGTCCGACTACGCGACCGTGAACGTATTAGAGGATCCGGAAATCCGCGAGGGCATCAAGGAGTTTTCGCAGTGGCCTACTATCCCACAGCTCTACATTCACAAAGAGTTTGTCGGCGGGTGCGACGTCATTCAACAAATGTATGCGAGCGGAGACTTGCACACCTCACTCGGATTCGAAGCGGGTGAGATCGTGGTCCCCGAAATTACTATCAGCGACAGCGCGGCAAAGGCAATAAACGAAGTTGCCGCGCAAAATCCTGGATCGGCGATACATCTCAAGATCGATGCGAAATGGAACCATGAATTTAGTTTGAGCCCTGCCAGCGGACACGAAATCAAGGCATCAAGCAATGGAATCGACATTTTATTGAATCGCGATTCCGCGCAGCGCGCACAAGGCCTTGAACTCGATATGGTCGACGATCCTCAAGGTGGCGGCTTCAGTATCCATAATCCGAACGCGCCGCCGCCGGTCGGACAAATGGAGGTCGAAGAACTGAAGGCGAAACTAGACGCCGGCGACGCCCTGGAACTGTATGACGTGCGTGAAATGCATGAGCGTGACCGCGCGGCTATCCAAGGTTCAAAGTTTTTGGATCAAGAAACCGCGGCGCAGATCGAATCGCTAGCCAAAGACACCTTACTCGTTTTCCACTGCCACTCAGGGGTGCGAAGCCAATCGGCCGCCGAATATTTTCGTGAACGTGGATTTACCAACACCTACAATCTCGTCGGTGGGATAGATGCATGGTCACAACGAATCGACCCTGAGGTCCCACGATACTGAGCGTAGCGTACTAGCTAACGTCAACTACTGCTCGTTAGTCGGCTTGCCGTCAGCAACGGCGAGTCCAATCTCCTGCCCGTAGGAAATTTCGAGCGTGTGGCCATCCGGATCGCGAATGAACGCCCAATATCCGACCGGATAACCGGAATCGATCGGCTCGGTCACTAAAATTCCGTCCTTAGCAGCCTGCTCACACAACAAATTAACTTCGTTCTTCGACGAGCATCCAACGCCTAAGTGTGCAAAGGGCTCAAGGATGGGGCTCGGTGAGTGTGATTCAATCAGAACTAAGGCAAATGGTCGCGTTTCGTCCGATAACCAGACAACTCTCGATTCAGAGGCGCTGTCCGTGCGCTGGTGCACGACTCTAAAATTCGCATATTCAGCATAAAATTTTATACTAGCGTCAACATCTTTAGCGGTTAGCGCGATATGGGTTAGACCGATGTCAATTGCCATGCCGCGCTGCCCCCCTGAAATCGGTTTCACAATAGATAACGATGTATGAACGAATAATAACGGCGCTGATACTCATCGTGGCAGTGATCCATTTACTGCCGATCAGTGGTTTTTTCGGAGTCGACCGGCTCGCGGCTCTATACAAGATCGAAATAGCGGGCAGTGACATGGAAATTCTCATGCGTCACCGAGCAGTCCTACTGGGGATCCTCGGTGGATTTTTCGCCTACGCGGCCTTTCGTCCCTCGCTTCAACCAATCGCATTTGTAGTGGCATTTATCACCATCGCGTCGTTTTTCTATTTGACCCTTTCCGTAGGCCACTTCAACGATGCTATCCGCAAGGTCGTTATTGCGGACATTGTCGCGGCAGTGTCACTTCTGGGCGCGATCGTTGTGTACATGATGAGCAGTCCTAGTTGATGAAATTTACAGTCCCTTCGCTAAATTCGAAATTCCACGGATCTCCAAAAGCCACTCTACTGTCAATTACGAGAGGTCTATATGCTATGCGTGTGCTTTACCGATCGCTGGCTTTGCTGATACTGCCATTGATGGTCATTGCAAATGAGCTTGCCACACCCTCAAGCGAATCACTCATTGCCCATCCAACGCATTCTTGGTTGACCAACGGCGGCAATATTTATAACCAACGATATTCACCACTAAAACAGATTAATACCGACAACGTCGATCGGCTCAAGGGCGTTTGGCACATTCATTTGAACGGCTCTGGGGTTGGCCCGCCCTATTCCGGCGAGGCACAACCGATCGTGCACGAAGGTGTCATGTACGTAGTAACAGGGGCGAACGATGTCTTCGCCATTGACGTAGAAACCGGTGATTTCCTATGGGTCTACGAATCCGGGCTCGATCCCAACATTGCGACGATCTGTTGCGGTTGGACCAGCCGCGGCGTGGCAATCGGCGAGGGCAAAGTTTTCCTTGGCCGCCTGGATAGTAAGGTGGTTGCGCTGGATATTGCGACCGGTATGGAACTGTGGTCCGTGCAGGCTGAACGTTGGGAAGATGGATTCACTATCACGAGTGCTCCGCTCTACTACGAGGGCTTGGTCATAACCGGGTTCGGCGGCGCTGAATATGGGGTGCGCGGCCGCGTTAAGGCATATCGGGCAAATGACGGGGCGCCGGTGTGGACGTTTTATACGGTCCCCGGCCCAGGCGAAATAGGTCACGACACATGGCCGCAAGATTCGAAAAGCTGGCAGCGCGGGGGTGCAACGGTTTGGCACACGCCAGCCGTCGATCCGGCACTCGGTTTGATTTATTTCGCGACCGGCAACCCCGGTCCTGATTTCAATGGCGCCGTGCGTGGTGGCGATAATCTGTTTTCTGCCTCGATCGTCGCTATCGATGTCAATACCGGAGTGTATCGCTGGCATTTCCAAGAAGTGCATCACGACATCTGGGACTACGATGCGGCTAATCCGGTCGTGTTATTCGACGTAGACATTGACGGGCAACCGCGTCGCGCGATCGCGCACCCGGGTAAAACGGGCTGGGTCTACATCCTCGATCGAACCACCGGGGAGCCGCTGCTCGGGATCGAAGAGCGGCCCGTTCCACAAGAGCCGCGTCAGCTAACCTCGGCTACGCAACCCTATCCGATTGGAGATTCGTTCGTCCCACAGTCGATGGATATGCCGCTCTATGGCATACCCTTAATAAATGAAGGACGGATATTTACGCCTTATTGGAAAGATCTGGTCGCGGTGCGCCCAAGTTCTTTCGGCGCAACCGCGTGGCCACCGGCATCATATGATCCGCGAACACAGGCATTGTTCATATGCGGGATGGATTTAATCGGCTTATTCACCGGCGGTACAGCTGACGATGGCGGACCACAGCAGCAGTTCTTGGGTGGCGATTTTTTGTTTGACACAAAAAGAACTGGCATTTTCGCCTCAATAGATCTAACCACTAATCGCCTGCGGTGGCGTCAACGTTGGGAAGACGCTTGTTATAGTGGTTCAACGGCAACCGCTGGGGATCTGATATTCACCGGGCAGAACGACGGACGCTTCGCCGCATTGGATTCACGTAGTGGTGATCTACTGTGGGAATTTCAAACCGGGGCAGGGGTTAACGCACCAGCGGCGGTATTCGAGCACAAAGGTGTGCAGTATGTCGCCGTTTACGCTGCCGGGGCCTTGTTCGCACAATCACCGCCGGGCGATAGCCTGTGGCTCTTTTCTTTGTCCGGGACCCTAGACGAGGTTGCACCCGGCGCGGCTGCGGCAACAACGCTCGCCGGCACGATCGGTGGCGCTAAAGCGGTGGACGAGGACGCAGCACCCGGTGCGGCCGTATATGCGCGCTATTGCGGTCAATGCCACGGCACGAGCGGTGAAGGGGGCCACGGCGGCGGACCCGCATTAGCCGGACCCTTTGAACGCGCGCATATTGTCTCAATGGTCACCCGCGGCAATAAACAAATGCCCGGCTTTGGCAGCGTGCTGTCCTTCGATCAAGTCGAACAATTAGTGGACTATGTCAGCAGCGGATTTGGCGCTCGCTGAGCCCCCCACTGTCACTTTCGACTATTGTACGGCGGGTCGAATGTCTTGACAGACTATGTCGACCAACTCCTGATACTGCGTCGGGCTGTCGTAGCCTTGCGTATGCACTAGGTGAGTCGCTCCGGCATCGCGATAAGCCTGGGCAAGTTCGATCGCGGCATTCACATCATCGAGTGGTAGCGTTTTCATGGCGACCACATCGAGCTGCCCCCTACCCGCATCCGTCGCCTGCTTATTCATGTCATCTACTAACGGTTTCAAATCGTTTGGCAGAATGCTAACCGGCATCCAGCCGTCGCCACGCTTGATCGCGCGCGGGATCGCGATTTTTGGTCCGCCGCCTATGTAAAACGGCGGGCGTTTGGATCGCGGAGCCAAAATAAGGGCTTGGCCGTTGCATTCAACCGTCTCTTGGGTGAATGCTTGGTGCAACAAATCTAGGAGTTCGTCAGTCAATTTACCGCGTTTGCTTTTGGCGACACCGAGCGCGACAAATTCCTCGGTAAGATAGCCAGGTCCGACGCCAAAGAGCATACGACCGTCTGAGAGTAGTTGAATGCTCTGCAGCCATTTTGCCGTCGGCAGCGGCGGCCGATACGGGCCAATGATGACCGCAGATCCGAATTCAATCCGTGAAGTCACTGCACCAAGAAATGCCATAATCGCATAAGGATCGACGATATGACCCATCTCATTAGAGATCCCGTATTCGTTGTCCCAATCGCCTTTAGGCAAGCCGATGTGGTCATTGACCCAGATGGAATCGAGGGTCGACTCGTCCGCAATGCGCGCGCAATCAATTAAGTTTTGACGGGTCGCATGAGGTCCCCAGTTCCGATAATTCATGCCGATTTTCATGGGCCGTTTTCCTTATAGTGGATTTTGGGTCTTGAGCTAATAACGCCGATCGGCATCGCAAGCGCTGGAACGTCTATACAAAATGAATGTGGCATCATAATTGCGATGCCATCCGATTAACAAGTCGCCGATCGCACATTCATAATGTGAACTATTAAGTTAGGAGAGTCTATCGATGTCAAAAATCAAGGGTAGTTGCATGTGCGGGAACGCCCAATACAGCTCTGACGAGGAACCCTTCGCACACGCCGTTTGCCATTGCCTCGACTGTCAGAAACAAACCGGAACAGCCTATTCGGTCGTGGTTGGTTTGCATGAAGCCGAACTAGTATTGTCGGGCACAAGTCACGCAACCGTCATAACCGTTGGTGACACCGGCAATGTGTATTGCGAGACCGCGCAATCGTGGGTCACGATCGACCGGAATATGGAAAATCACGACCGCATGATGCCGGTCTAGGCGGGCCGACCCAGCGCTTTTGCCGCTGGTTTCAACATCATTTATCTGTTCAACCAATCAGCAGCGACTCATACTGCTCTTCGTTGAATCCCACCATCACAGTTTTACCCGTAACCAGCGTCGGCGCGCGTAGATTACCCGTAGGTCCTAGCATCGCATCAATCGCTTCTTCTGACGGGCCACCTTTGGTCGCGAATGTCGTGACCTTTTTACCCTTGGCGACGATCAGCTTGCTCGCTTTTGCCGCTAATTGGGCAGCGTCGTCGCGGCCCAACTTGCGCGACGCTGGGATCGTCTCTTTCGGCTCTATACCATGTGCCCCCAAAAACTTGGCGGCTTTGCCACAGCTCGTTCAGCCTTTACGAAAATAATACCAATTTATCGTTTTACTCAATGGTTACACTCCAACGTCAATTGCAAGGCGAATTGGCTAGTCGATTATAGCGATGCCAGATCGTTCGCGATGTCTTCTGGTGTCGTTTTCGGGTCGTAACGTCGCAATACGTCGCCTTCCCCACTAACCAGGAATTTCGTGAAATTCCAAGTTATCTCTTCGCTGCCATCGGCGTTCGGCTGTGCGGTCTTTAATAATTTGTATAGCTCGCACGCACCATCACCATTAACTTCGATCTTGGAGAACAATGGGAAGTTTGCATCATACTTAGTCGTCGCGAATTCAAGAATCTCGGCATTCGTCCCAGGTTCCTGCGCACCAAACTGATTACACGGAAACCCCAGCACCTGCACCTTACCGGCGAACTTTTCTTGTAGTGTACGCAGACCTGCGTACTGTGAGGTTAGGCCTCACTGGCTAGCGAGATTCACAACCAATAGTGCTTGGTCCCGGTAACGTGAGAGCTCGACTGACTCCCCTGTAATAGATTCCATTGTGATGTCGTAGATGTCCGACATGTATGCTCTCCGTACAATAATTTCGTAATGCTTGGCGCTATTCTAACAGGCCACAAGCGAACTCAACATGATCCCATCATCAGCCGGTCAAATGTCGCAGCTACGGTCGTCTATCATCAGGCCGAACCATACTCGCGATCCCGCAACTCGACGCGCCGAATTTTTCCACTAACGGTTTTTGGCAATGCGTCGACAAACTCGACCTTGCGCGGATACTTATAAGGCGCGGTGACATTCTTGACGTGGTCTTGGATATCCTGCGCCAGCGCATCATTGGGAGTGTGTCCAGGGGCCAGCACAACGAACGCCTTGACCACGGCACCCCGGGTGTCATCAGGACTCGCAACGACCGCGGATTCGACCACCGCGGGATGCTCGATGAGGGCACTCTCAACCTCAAATGGACCGATCCGATATCCTGCCGACAGGATCACATCATCGGCACGGCTCATGAACCAGAAATACCCATCTGTATCGGTTTTTGCACGGTCTCCAGTCAAATACCAGTCGCCGTTAAAGCAGGCCGCGGTGCGTTCGGCATCACCACGGTATTCTTTGAACAAGCCTGGCGGCCACTGCGGCTTTACCCGCACTGCAATGTCGCCCTCTTGCTCGGGACCTAGGGCCCTACCTTCATCATCAATGATCGCGAGGTCGATACCCGGGGAAGGTTTGCCCATTGAACCAAAGCGCGGCTCGATGCAGGGGAAGCTACCACACAGCAAAACCGATTCCGTCTGACCATAGCCATCACGGATCGTAAGACCGGTCGCGCGCCGCCACGTCTCTATCACCTCAGGATTGAGCGGCTCCCCTGCCCCGACGCAATGCCTAAGTGCGGGATATCGATACTGCGACAGATCTTGCTGCACAAACATACGGTAGATGGTCGGGGCGCCGCACAAGGTCGTGATCGGATATTGTCCGAGTAGCTCTAGCGATCTATTCGGGTCGAAAACAGCGGTGTGATGCACAAACAGCGTCGCGCCACAGTTCCACGGTCCGAAATAGCTGCTCCAAGCCGCTTTCGCCCATCCGGTGTCGCTGATGTTCCAGTGTAGATCTTGCGGCGTTAGATCTAGCCAATAACGACCCGTGATCCGATGCGCTAATCCATAGCTATGCGGTTGAATCGCCATTTTAGGGTAACCAGTGGTGCCTGAGGTGAAGTAGCACAGGGCGTCATCACTACCATTGGTGTCTGCGGTATCGAACTCGCTAGTCGCGTCCGCCATCGCCGTATCATAAGCGGTCCAAGCATTTCGCTCCGCTCCAACGATTATGCGACCCTTGAGTCGCTCTGCAGCTTCGGCCTGCTCTAATTTAGGCGCGTTGTCTTCATCGGTTATGAAGCACACTGCGTTTGCCGCATCGATTCGATACCCAATATCTTTTGGCGAAAGCTGTGTTGTACCGGGCGAGCATACCGCCCCCATGCGTATACACGCGGTGAGAATTTCCCACCACTCTATATTGCGACCAAGCATACAGATCACTGTATCGCCACGCTGCACCCCAATGTCGGTTAAGACGTTGCATAAGCGCCGCGAACGCTCACTTAATTCTGCAAACGTTTGCTTGATCTCGGTCCCATGATCATCGATCCACCACAGTGCGAGATTGCTCGGATCCCGCGACGCCCAATCGTCGATAATGTCACGCGCGAAGTTAAACTTGGCTGGGGCTTCCCAGCTAAAATCCGCGCATTCCTTATCGTAGTCGGTCATATTCGGCATAGCTTCGTTGCCTCCTTGGGGTCTACCACTGAACTCAAACGCAGCCGCACGGCCGCCGGCATGTTATGTGCCAAGAGCGAGAGCCGATGCCTCGATTGCGACGTCAAACCTCAGAACCATTCGTCTTGCATCGCAAGACAGGTGTCATCCGAACTTGCCAGTAACGACAAGCGCTCGGCTACCTTATTTAATTCATAGCGATAAAAATATTGACATGCCTGTAGCTTGCCCTGATAGAACCCACGCTCGGTATCGCTCCCGGCCGCCACCTGAGGGCTAGCTGCGATCGCCTGTTGCAGCCACATCCATGCGATAACAATATGCCCGAAGGTATCAAGGTAAATACTCGCATTGGCAAGAAAGAGCTTGATGTCCCCGCCATCGCGAACATCCACCAGCGTGTCGGTGGTGTGATCAAGCGCCTTAACTGCGCCAGCTAATTGTTTTGCATACGCCTCAAGTGCCTTATCCGAACGCGCCTGTGTAATCGTTTGTTCCACTTCCACAATAAACGCCTTAAATGCCGCGCCCTCGCCCATCGTCACTTTGCGACCCAGCAGATCGATGCCATGAATACCGTGGGCGCCTTCATGGATTGGGTTCAGTCGGTTGTCCCGATAGAACCGTTCAATCGGGTAATCGGTGGTGTAACCCGCGCCGCCTAAGATCTGGATCGCGTGTTTGTTCGCTTCGAGACAAAACTCGCCGGGCCAAGATTTGACAATCGGCGTCAATAAATCGAGCAATAATCCGAGTCTGGTCAATTCTGTCGGATCGGTTTCGGTGCGTTGCAGGTCGAGAAGATGGGCGCAATATAAAACCAGCGCTAGCGCACCTTCGGCAGCAGTTTTTTGTGCCAACAATAGTCGTTTGATGTCAGCGTGTTCAACGATTCGAACTTGCGGACTGGTGGGATCTTTATCGTTCGGGTGGCGTCCTTGCGGGCGTTCACGCGCGTAGTCGAGCGAATGCAGATAACCGGTATAGCCCAGCGCCGCACCACCAAGCCCAACCCCGACGCGCGCTTCGTTCATCATGTTGAACATATAGGAGAGACCATAATGTTCTTTGCCGATGAGGTAGCCATGACATTCACCGTCTTCGCCAAAGCTGAGCACCGTGTTCACGGTCCCGCGGTAGCCCATTTTGTGATTCAGCCCTAGGCAGCTCACGTTATTAAATTCACCGCGGCTTCCATCAGGGTTCAACCGGTACTTCGGCACCAGCATCAGGGAGATCCCCTTCACACCCGGCGGGCCGCCGGGAATCTTAGTCAGCACGAGATGAATAATGTTCTCTGACAGTTCGTGCTCCGCCGCCGAGATCCACATCTTATTACCAGTGATCAAATAGTGATCGCCTTCGGAAGGCGTCGCCTTCGTGCGGATATCCGACAATGACGAGCCGGCCTGCGGTTCGGATAAGGCCATCGTGCCTAGAAAGCGACCCTCGACCAAAGGCAACAGAAAATTCTGTTTCATCTCATCAGATGCGAATGCGGCAAGCACATTGGTTGTCGCCACCGTTATAAACGGGTACGCCATCGTTGAAATATTCGCAGCGTTAAAATAGGCGTTGCACGCTTGCACAACGACCCAAGGTAGCTGCATGCCGCCATAGGCGAAATCCATTGCGGCACCCATAAATCCCGCTTCGCTGAACGCATCGAGTGCTTCTTTCACTGCTGGGATCATCGTTACCTTGCCATCTTTGTAGCTTGGCTCCTGTGCATCCAGCGCCGCGGCATGCGGTTCAAATTGTTCGAGCGCCAGTTTCTGCGCTGCGTCAATGACCGCATCAAAGGTCTGGCGATCGTGATCGGCATAGCGCTCGCGCGCAATCAGGCCTTCTACATTGAGTACTTCATAAAGTAGAAAATCGAGGTCGCGGCGATTGATGAGCTTATCCATGACTAGGTGATAATGGTTAGTGGTTAGATAGTACTAGTGCTACCAGGCTGTTATGCCGCCGTCCAATGCCAGGGCTTGGCCGTTGGTGAAGGACGCCTCATCGGAGCAAAGGTAGGCAACGGCGTTTGCAATCTCACTTGGTTCGCCCATCCGCTTCATTGGGCTCGCATCGTTCAAAATCCTTTCCAACTTTGGGTCGGTACTAATCATCCGCTTTACCATGTCGGTGTTGGTAAAACTCGGGCACACGGCGTTAACCCGGATACCTCGCTTGGCGTATTCTAGCGCGGCGGTTCGTGTAAGACCGACGACCCCATGTTTGCTCGCAACATAGCCGCCTAAACCAGGCGCACCGCCGAGACCGGCGAGTGATGCGAGGTTAACGATCGCGCCGTGTCCCTGTTTCAGCATCGCTCTTAGTTCGAATTTCATGCATAAATACACGCCTTTCAAGTTGATCGCGATGGCACGATCAAATTCGTCGTCATCGTGTTCGGCCAATTTCATATGCGGATGCTCGACCCCAGCATTATTCACTGCGCAATCTAGTTGCCCGAATTCAGCAAGCGTCGCTTCGACTAGAGCCTCGACGGCCTGACCATTTGTCACATCACAAGCAAAAAATGTCGCGTCACAGCCGTTCGCCGTAAGATCGGCGACGGCGCGCTGACCCGCGCTTCCATCGATGTCAGACAGCATCAAACGCGCGCCGCGTTGGGATAACAATTTTGCGCACTCCAATCCGATACCGTTGGCGGCACCGGTGATCATGACGACCTTATCTTTCATGCCCTCCCCTGTTGGCATTACGCCGTGAACCCGCCATCGACGGTGATTGTGCTACCAGTCGTATAGGACGATGCATCGGACGCCAGATACAGCGCCGCCGCTGCCAGCTCGTCGGGATCTGCGGATCGTTTTAACGGCGTACGCATCATTGCCGGTTCATGGAACTCGACATCATCGTGCAATGCTTGTGCGAATTTTGTTTTCGTCAACCCCGGGACAAGCGTATTAATGCGCATATTAAAGCGACCACACTCATTGGCGAACGCGCGTGACATGTTGATCACCGCTGCCTTTGTCATGGAGTACACGGCTTGCTTATCTCCTGGCGTGATCCCGTTGACGGATGCAACATTGATGATGCTCCCGCTTTGCTGATCGCGCATCCGCTTACCGGCTTCGACGCACATATAGAAGTAACCACGCATGTTCACTTCGAGCGTTTTTTCGAACGCCGCGACTGGCGTGTCGAGAATGTGGCCGTAATATGGATTGGACGCGGCATTATTGACCAACACATCAACACGACCGTGCGCCCCATCAACGTACTGAAACAGTAACTCGATTTGCTCGACTCTACCCATATGGCATTCGCGCGCTTCCGCACTACCACCAGCTTGAGCAATTTGCTCGGCGACAGCCCGACACCCATCGATACGGCGACTGGTACAGATCACATGCGCGCCGTACTGCCCGAGGATCTTGGCGATCGATTCGCCGATACCTCGGCTAGCACCGCCAACGACCGCGACCTTTCCTGTTAGATCAAAATGATTTCTACTCAATTGTTAGCCTCTTAAAAGCCCCATGTTCATCCGAATGAATCACTAGTGCTTTATTCGCTTGGCGTTCATGGGTACAGCTTGACCGAGCGCCAAGCGTCACCATCGCGGGAATAGGACGTCCTATCGTGTAAACGAAATGGCCGCCTATCCCAAAATTCAAAATTGTCGGGTGATAATCGATAGCCTGACCAAAACGGCGGTCTTGGCACCTGTCCCGGCGCGAATCGTTTTTCGTATTCGGCTACATGCTCTTCCAAAATACTGCGTTGATCCAAGATCTGTGATTGTTTCGAGGCCCAAGCACCGATCTGTGATTCATATGGTCGCGAGGCAAAATACGCGTCTGCCTCTAGGTCGTCGACCAGACTCACCGATCCCTCGATACGAATTTGCCGGTCAGTTGACTTCCAGTAAAAACACATCGCGGCGTGTGGGTTAGCTGTCATTTCGTGCGTCTTACGGCTATCGAGATTGGTGTAGAAAACAAACCCCCGCCGATCATAGGTCCGCACCAACACCATTCGAACAGAAGGCCGTCCGTCTGCATCGGCAGTTGCGACAGCAGCCGCGTCATGATCGGCAGCTTCGTTTGCCGCGGCCTGCTCAAACCAGAGCGTGAATTGGCTAAATGGATCCGTACTTAGTGACATGGCTGCGGTTCCCCTGAGCGACTCACTCCCCGAAAGGATGACGCACGACAATAGTGTCTGCGCGATCCGGTCCGGTCGAAATCATATCTACCGGCGTATCGGTGATCTCCGCGATGCGTTCAAGGTAGGCACGTGCATTTTTCGGCAGTTCGTCATAATTTCGAATACCCACTGTCGACTGTGTCCACCCCGCCAATTCTTCATAAATTGGCTCCACCTCGTCCAGCGCATCCGCACCCGGTGGGGCTAAGGTAACTGTCCCGTCCGGCGTACGGTAACCCACGCAAATCCTTATTTCGTCGAGGCCATCGAGCACATCTAACTTCGTTACGCACAAGCCCGACAGACTATTGACGATCCGCGCCCGCCGTAATGCCACGGCATCGAACCAACCGCAGCGACGCGGCCGGCCTGTTGTCGCACCGAACTCGTGTCCTTTACTCGCAAGATGCTCTCCCATCTCATCGAACAATTCGGTCGGAAATGGCCCCGACCCGACACGGGTGGTATACGCTTTTGTGATCCCGAGGACATAGTCCATCCAACGCGGCCCGCTACCCGTGCCAGTGCTACCAAAGCCGGCGGTCGTGTTTGATGAGGTTACGTAGGGATAAGTCCCATGGTCGATATCGAGCAGCGTTCCTTGCGCACCTTCGAACAACATATTGGAATCGGCTTCGTGCAAGCCATAAATAATTTCAGCTATATCGGCGACCAAGGGGGTGATCACTTCAGCTAACCCCATCTGCTCGTCGAGGATGTGCTGAAAATCGAGGCGCTCCGCGCGGTAGTAGTTAGCGAGAACGAAGTTATGATAGTCAAGAACCTCGCCAAGTTTAGCGGCGAAACGTTCACGATGGAGTAGGTCCGCGACTCGCAGTGCACGGCGTGCCGCCTTATCTTCGTACGCGGGTCCAATACCACGACCGGTTGTACCAATAGCTTTGGTGCCTCTGGCCTTTTCGCGCGCGAGGTCAAGCGACACGTGGTACGGCAAGATCAGTGGACACGCGGCGCTAATCAATAAACGCTCGCGCGCCGGTACGCCTTTACTTTCCAGCATCTCGATCTCTTCGATCAAGGCAGCCGGAGAGACCACCACACCGTTACCGATCAGGCAGCGTACGTTTTCACGTAGGATCCCTGACGGGATCAAATGAAGAACAGTTTTCTCGCCCTCGATGACAACAGTATGTCCCGCGTTGTGACCACCCTGAAATCTAACCACGGCGTCTACGCGGTCGGTCAACATGTCGACGACTTTACCCTTGCCTTCGTCGCCCCACTGCGTCCCAATGATTATGACTGACCGACCCACGATCGCGCTCCCATTTAATTATCTAGTTCCTTGAGTATCCAGTCGCCGCCCTGCGATACCAATTCTGCGGTGCACGCTAAATCGCGCGCGTCGCCAACTTGACCCGGTAAGGCCTGAATCACCACCGCGCCACTGGCGCGAAGTTTACGCATGGCCTCAACCAGGCCCCGTTCGCTTCCGGGCGGCGCATACACCGTCGTTCGGGTGATGGCCTTACTACTGCGAACACCTGCTAGGTGCTTGAGATCGGTGCTAAATCCGGTGGCCGCCCGACGGCGACCAAACTGTCGACCAATATTGTCGTAGCGCCCGCCCCATGCTATCCCTCGACCTTCTCCCGGCAGATAGGCGGCAAAAATCACGCCCGTGTGATAGCGATAGCCACGGAGTTCCGCCAGGTCGATGTGTAGATCAACATCTGGGATCCGGTCAGCCAACAGGCCTATAAGATCATCAAGTGCATCGAGCGCCGCACGCACCGAAGTCGGCGCTGAAGCCATGACTTGCTTGGCTTGTGCAATAACTTCAACCGCGCCATTGAGTTGCAATAAGCTTAAGATTTGATCTGCTGTCGCTGCACCTACGTCGTTTTCCTTCAGACAGCTCAAGACTTCGTCCGAAGCTTTACGCAACAGCGCATCGAGCAGTTTGTCAGCAGCGTCAGGATCAAGTTTAGCGGCATCAACGAGCGCTTTAAACACGCCCATATGGCCGAGTTCGATCGTAACACCGGATAATTCCGCAAGCTTCAGGACATCGGCCATCAAGCACAGTACTTCGGCATCACTTTCGATACCGGCATGACCGTACAACTCTGCGCCCACCTGTAGGGGATTCCGCGAACCCGCGAATTTATCGGGTCGCGTATGCAATACAGGCCCAACGTAACACAACCGCTGCGGCAGATCCGTTGGTAGTCTATGGGCATCAATACGCGCAACCTGCGGCGTGATGTCGGCGCGGATCCCCATCAATCGCCCAGTAACCTGGTCAGTGATTTTAAATGTTTGCAGTTCTAGGTCTTCGCCGTTACCTGAATGCAGCGATTCGAGGAACTCTACTAATGGTGGAAGCACAAGTTGGTAGCCCCAGCTCGCAAACAGATCGAGGACATCACGTCTGAGTTGCTCTAGTGGCTCCGCGTTAGGGGGTAGTACTTCGTCTACCCCGTCCGGAAGCAGCCATCGTTCTCCGTGTTTCATAGCCTATCTCACAACGTACAAAACAATGAGGCCGGCGGTCATACTAATGAGTCCAATTGTACGCATCGTTGTGTCGTTCATTTGAGCAGCCAACATTATTGTGCGGCGATAGTTAGCCGGACTAAGGAATGGCAAGATCCCTTCGAAAATCAAGACCAATGCAATCCCCGCAAGCAGATCCTGCCACATTGGCTATTCCCGATTCTTTGGCGAGTGGACCCAGGCGCGCCGGCTTACTGGCCGGTGGGATTGGTAAAGTATTTAAAGAACTCGGAGTCCGGATCAAGCAAAAAGACATCACCCCCATTTCGGAAGCTCGTCTTATACGCATTTAAAGAGCGATAAAAATCGTAGAACTCTCGATTCCGGTTGTACGCATCGGCATAGATTTTCGCAGCGCCCGCGTCACCTGCACCGCGCAACGTCTCGGCGTCGCGATAAGCGTTAGCCGCGACCACTGTGCGCGAACGGTCGGCGTCGGCCTTGATCGTAATGGATTCTTTCTCGCCGCGAGCGCGAAACTCGCGAGCAACCCGAGAACGCTCCGAGCGCATGCGTTCATAAACGTTTTGGCTGACCTCGGCCGGTAGATCGATACGCTTCAAGCGGACGTCAACAATCTCCATGCCCAATTCGTCGCCGCGTTCATCCGCTAGCTTTGTTACGATATCCATTATCGCTCCGCGTTCACCAGAGACGACCTCTTTTACCGTACGCTCACCAAACTCACTACGGAGCGCGTCGTTGATCTTTTGGTACAGCAAAATTCCCGCGCGGCGCGCATCCCCACCAGTAGAGATGTGGTATTTCACAACATCGTTGATCCGATAGCGCACAAACGAATCGACGATCACGTCTTTCTTTTCGCCCGTCAGAAATCGCTGGGGTTCAGAATCCAAGGTCTGTAGCCGAATATCGTACTTCTTAACGTTTTGGTATATCGGCACTTTGAAGTACAAGCCCGGTTCAAAATCATAACGTTGAATTTTACCGAGCTGAAATAAAATGGCGCGTTCTTGTTCGTAGACGCGAAACATCGATACTGACGCAATACCGGTAGCGATTGCCAAAACAATTAGAATTCGAGGTAACAACATCTAACGATTCCCCCGCATGCGGCTATCGGTTCGGTCTCGACTCGCGGAACCCTGGTTGCGCGGAAACGAAGCGCCGGTGTCTGGTAGTAATTCGCGCAGCGTTGAGCCCGATTCGTTGGTGGCGCCACGCTGCATTAGCTTATCGAGCGGCAGGTACATCAAGCTGTTACCGCTTTTATTGTCGAGCATCACCTTCGGGTTATCCGACAGCACCTCTTCGATAGTATCAAGATATAGGCGTTTGCGAGTGACCTCCGGCGCCTTTTCATATTCGATTAACAACTGCTCGAAGCGTCTAGCCTCACCTTCGGCTTCCGCGACGACTTGTTCCTGATAAGCTTGTGCCTCAAGTAGGATCCGTGCGGCCTCGCCTTGCGCCTTCTCGTCGATTTCGTTGCGATAAGCTTCCGCTTCGTTGATGCGACGTTGCTCGTCCTCGCGCGCCTTAATGGCATCATCGAACGACGCTTTCACTTCTTCGGGCGGCTTCGCCGGCTGCATATTGACACTCGTTACTTCAATTCCGGATTCGTAGTTATCCAAGATTTGTTGAATGAGCTCGATAGCACCAGTACCGATCTCCGCGCGGCCTTCGGTGATAACAAAATCGAGCGTACTTTGGCCGATAATGTCTCGGATAGCGCTTTCAGTCACGCGCTGTACCGTGGTGTCAGGATCCGAAATTTTAAACAAGTAATTTTTCACGTCCTTGATCCGATATTGCACGGCCATTTCGACGTCAACGATATTTTCGTCTCCAGTGAGCATCGTTGCATTGACCGTAAACGGTCTAATTTGTTGGACGTTTATCTTGATGACTTCGTCGATGGGGCGCGGAAACTGGAAATTTGGACCAGGCTGCAAGGTATCGACATATCTGCCGAAGCGCATGACCACGCCACGTTCGGCAGGCTCGATGCGCCAAAACGTCGCGTAGAAAAGTAATGAGGCGAGAACGAGCGCGATCACCATCCACATCACCGGCGATATCCCTGCGCCCCCGGTTCCTGGAGTCGAAGGACGCCCCCCGCCGCCGAACAAACCGCCAAGCTTGTCCTGCATTTTACGAACGACTTCGTCCAAATCGGGTGGCCCGTCATCGTTTTTACGGCCGCCCCAGGGGTCGCGGTCTTTGTCGTCAGGATCGTTCCAGGCCATTAATAATTCTCAAGTTAAATCGGCTTAGTTTGGGCCGAGTGATTGTACGGGGCGCTGCCCGCTTGTTCAATGTAACGACCGCGCGTAGGCGTGGGCGGAAATTGGGATGAAAGTGACTTCGCTAGTCTTAGTGGGCTCGGGGTGTTGTTAGCGATCCCAGTCTAAACGGGTGCAATTTCAGGTTGTGTGTTGTCTACAATCCGCGCATCCGCGCCACCCGTGACATCTAATGCGCCGAGTTCCAGCTCGATATCGTCCATTAACGTAGCCCAACGCGCAGTTCCAAGTGTGATCTCAATTGCCCATCCGCCGCTCGTAAGTGGCGTCTCGTCGATCACGGCCCCAAGTGAATACAACTTAGAACGCAAACGGCCTGCTTGTGGCGGAAGCAGGATCCGTTTGTGTACTTTCAGCTCATTCAAGCGCTCGGCAATCGCCTCCAGCAATAGATGTATGCCTTCCCCCGTATTCGCGGAGACCCAAACACGCGCCACGAGGCCATCGTCACCGCGCTCGACGTGAGCGTCAAGCTCGTGTTGTAGATCGATTTTGTTAAACACTTCGATCACAGGTGCCTCGCGGGCGCCAATGCGCTCAAGCACATCTTGCACCTGTCCGATGTGGTCCTGACGCTCTTCTGCACCACTGTCCACGACATGCAGCAATAAGGCGGCATCCTTAGTCTCTTCTAAGGTCGCTTGAAATGCGGCAATAAGTTCCGGCGGGAGATCCCGGATAAACCCGACGGTGTCGCTCAGCAGCACCGGGTGTTCTCCGGTGACGTTAAATCGGCGCAGGGTCGTGTCCAAGGTCGCGAACAGCTGGTCGGCTGCATAGTTGTCGCTACCGGTCAGTCGATTAAATAAGGTTGATTTCCCAGCGTTGGTATAGCCAACGATTGATACCGTTGACAGCATCGCCCGCGAGCGGGAGCGGGCGCTTTGTTGACGCTGCCGGCGAACCCGATTCAGGCGTTCATTGATCTGTTTGATGCGCTGGCCGATCATGCGGCGATCCGACTCTAGCTGTGTCTCACCCGGACCGCGCAAGCCGATCCCGCCCTTTTGGCGTTCAAGGTGGGTCCAACCGCGCACCAGACGAGTAGACAAGTGTTTTAGTTGCGCGAGTTCAACCTGCAACTTTCCCTCAAATGAGCGTGCGCGCTGGGCGAAGATGTCGAGAATCAAGCGTGTGCGATCGATGACCCGGCATTCGAGCAGATTTTCGAGATTGCGCTCCTGCGCGGGCGACAGTTCGTGGTTGACCAGTACCACTTCTGCATCGTTTTCACGCACGGTTGTTTTGAGTGTCTCAGCTTTACCGGTGCCGATGAAGTACCGCGGATCGGGACGACTACGGCTGGTCCTAACGGTCGCCATCGGCGCTGCACCAGCCGAGGTTACTAATTCAACAAATTCGGCTAGGTCGGCCGTTGGCGCAGCCTGCTTAAAATCGACATGAACAAGTACAGCCCGCTCGCCGGCTTCAGGACGCTCAAACAAGCAGGATCACCGCGATATCAATCCTCTGCGGATGCGTTTTCGTCTTCTTCCTCCCCGTCGGCCCGAGGCAGCTTGACGTTACGACTTGGTACAACCGTTGAGACGGCGTGCTTGTAGACCATTTGGCTGACAGTGTTCTTAAGCAAGATCACGAATTGATCGAACGATTCGATTTGTCCTTGCAGCTTGATGCCATTAACGAGATAAATTGAGACAGGAATACGTTCCTTTCTGAGCGCGTTCAGGTAAGGCTCTTGCAGAGATTGCCCTTTGCTCATGGTGTTTCTCCTTGTTGTTTATTGTTGTTCTGTTGCAGGCCTGCCTGCGTGGGGCCGTCCGCGACCGGGTTATTGTCGATCTGCCATGATCGGTTTGGCCTATTTTACCTTGATATGTCGTTTTAGCGCCACGTCCAGCTGGCGATCCAGCCCGGGATCCGAAGAATCGAACCATGCCGCATCGTCAACCGCCCGAAACCACGTAAATTGGCGCTTTGCGAGCTGCCTTGTGGCAATAATAGCGCGCTCGACCATCTCATCGAAGCTGTATTGACCGTCCAGATAATGCCAAATAGCGCGATAACCCACCGCCCGTAGGGCAGGTCGCTCCAAACTCAGGTCTCCTCGATCGCGCAGGGCGCCAACTTCATTGATGAAACCTGCCGCCAGCATGCCGCGAAAACGTTGCGCAATCCGCTCGTGCAACACGCTGCGATCTTGTGGGGCGAGGATGAGTTTGATGACTGAAAATGGAGCCGGTGATAATGCTTGATTAGCGAGCAAAGTGGACATTGGCTGGCCCGTGATCGCGAAAATTTCGAGCGCGCGCAAGGTCCGCTGCTGGTCGTGTGGATGAATGCGTTCGGCGCTAGCCGGATCGACCGCCGCCAAGCGTGTATGCATCGCCGCGAGCCCCATGCTAGCAAGTTCGTCCTCTAGGCCTTGGCGTACCACGGCGTCGCCGGCTGGTAGGGCAGCAATACCGTGTTCCAGCACACGGAAATACAGGCCCGTCCCACCCACCAGCAAGGGGATCCGGCCACGCGATCGTATGCTCGTTATCAGCGCTTGCGCATCGTTTCGAAATTGCGCGGCGGAATAGCGCTCACCCGGGTCACACAAGTCGAGCAAATGATGTGGATATCGATGCTGTAGCGCCGGTGTCGGCTTCGCCGTGCCAATGTCGAGGCCGCGATATACGAGAGCCGAATCGACACTCACAATCTCGCAATCGAAACGATCAACGAGTCGGCAGGCTACCGCGGTTTTACCACTGGCTGTCGGCCCCATGAGAAACACCACCGGCGGCCCATCAAAATTAGACGTCATCGAGCTTGCCGCGATCCAAATAAGCCTAGTAGGGTTTCCGGTTTAAGCACGATACAAAAATGCCTTAAGTCCAATCCGAACGCATCAATTTGGTTTGCGAGCTGGGCAAACCATCGGCGACGTTCGAGCTCGCTATCAGGTGCGCGAAATCCATCGGCAGCAGCCGCCGCAATTGCGGCAACCGGCGCTATCCGAGCGTTTGCACCGGCGAGCAACGATTGCGCGAACGCACACTGATCAATCTCACGAACAACAACTGGGACGGCGCGCAGTACTAGCGCCGTCTCGCCTAAGCGCGCGAGTTCGACGCCAAACGCCGCCAGCACTTCAAGCCACTCATCACTGAGGTCGGCGCGGATAGTCTCGGGGACGATAAGCGGCCGCGATTCTCGTTCGCCGCGCTCAAGCCGCATCGTGACCAAACTCGTGATAGCCGCGTGGAGATCGGTAACGAAGATCGAGCCATCGTCATCGCAGAACGCAAATCGATGTGCAGCAATAGCCAAAAGCTTATTCGCCGACGACGATAATATTTCAGGTGGCGATGGCTTATTTGCGTACTGCCGGGGAGATGTGCGCGCGCGATAACTGGGCTCAGCAAGCCGCGATGAGTCGTTCACTTGAGCCGGCGGTTCGTAACCTGAACGACTTTCGATAGTTAGTTGTTCACCGTGGAGCGCTTGCTTGACCGCCGCATAGACGATGTCGTGGATCCCCCGGGGATCATGAAACCGGACTTCCGCCTTACCGGGATGGACGTTTACATCGACCTCGCTTTCGGGCATTTCGATATGGACCGCGTAGCCTGGCTGACGACCCTGTTCAATATTTAGTTCGTAGGCCATGCGGATGGCATGCGCAATGTGGCGATCGCGCACGAGCCGTCGATTGATCGCAATGAATTGCAGGTCGGAATTCTGCCGGCTGTAGCCAATTGAACCGGCCCATCCGCGCACCGTGACCTCAGGCGTATGAAATTCAATCGCTAGTGAATGTTCCAAAAACTCAGCGCCAAATAAGGTTCGCCATCGGCGTTCGATTCCAGAAGCATGCATTGGTCCGGAAAGAGACAAACTTTGCTTCGCCCCATGGGTTAGCGTGAAGGCAACCTCCGGGTAACAAAAACCGGCGCGCCGTACGAACTGCTGGATATGAAGAAATTCCGTACGTGATTGTTTCAGAAACTTTCGGCGGACCGGCGTTGTAGCAAACAAGCTTCGAACTTCAACCGTGGTGCCGACGGCGTGCGCCTGCGCACGTGGTCTACTTGCTTGCGCCCCTGGATGCATATCGACGCGCCAACCATGAGCTTGGTCCGACGTGCGAGAAATTATCGTAATCTCGGCGACCGAACTGATGCTTGCCAGTGCTTCACCACGGAAACCAAGCGAAGCGATCGACGCAAGTTCCGTCGCCTCCCTCAGCTTGCTGGTGCAATGTCGAGACAACGCCAGGTGCAGCTGATCTGGTGGGATGCCGTGGCCATCGTCGTGAATGCGGATACCGTCTATGCCGCCTTCGTGTAGTTCAATTGAAATTTTAGCGGCGCCGGCATCCAGGCTATTTTCAACCAATTCCTTAACAATCGACGCGGGCCGCTCGATAACCTCACCCGCTGCGATTTGGTTGATGACATTATCGGATAGGGCTTCAATCGCGGTCGGCTTCGACATGACCGACAGTTTACCAGTCTAATATCAGGGGGCACGGGTTCAGGCCCGGCAAGGTGGAACGGAATGCGTGCTAAGGGATTTTTAGCACTTCCCCCAACCGGACGCCGTCGCGCGCAAGATTGTTTGCAAGTTTGATACTTTCCATACTCACGTCATAGCGATCCGCAATAACCGACAGGCTATCACCCGGCGAAACTCGATGTGACCGTTGCGCCGCAAGGCGAGTCCCTGGCGGGGTGTTGTTTTCAAAATAGGTGCGAATGCCGCTAAACATGGACGAGGCAAGCTTGCGACGATAGCTGGCGTTTCTCAGTCGACGTTCTTCATCCGGGTTGGAGATAAAGGCAGTTTCTATCAATAGTGAGGGAATGTCCGGTGATTTCAGCACCATGAATCCGGCGTGCTGAACCTCGCGCTTGTGCACCTTCCCGAGTTTTTTTAATCCGCCTAGTATGGCGTTAGCAGCGTCGATACTCGCGTCTAACGATGCCGTTTGCGACAAATCGAGTAACACCGATTTCAGCACATCGTCCTTATCATCGAGGCTGACCCCACCTACCAGGTCGGAGGCATTTTCGTTTTCCGCAAGCCAGTGGGCCGCCTCGCTGCTGGCGCCGCGCTGCGACAAGACGTAGACCGATGAGCCGCGCACGCGACGATCGCGGAACGCATCCGCATGGATCGAGATAAATAAGTCAGCCTTCGCATCGCGCGCTTTGATCATCCGTTTGCGCAAGCCAACGTAATAGTCGCCATCCCGGACCAGTACACCGCGCATGCCATCGTATCGATTAATTTCGCTGACCAATGCGCGGGCAATTGAGAGGACGATATCTTTTTCGTACACGCCACTCGGACCGATTGCGCCGACGTCTTCGCCGCCATGTCCGGCATCGACAGCGATCACGATATCGCGGACGCCGGGCTTCCCAGCACGCTTGCTGCTTAGCTTCGGTTCAGTTGGAATCGACGGTGTCGCCGCCACCGCCGCCCGCTCCATGGGCGCCAGATTGAGCACTACCCGATGACCGTATTGTTTGCGTGGCGGCAGTAAAGAATCACCGACCCGGACCCGTTGCTCCAAGTCGAGTACCACTCGCACGTCGTTCTTGTTCCGCCGCGCATAGCGCAAACGCTTCACTGGAGTACCGGTAACGTCCGGCAGCTTTAGGCTTCGTGGTAACTCAGCGCCGGCGAAGTCGATGACCAGACGATGCGGATTCTTGAATGCTGACAGACGATATTTCAGCGGCTCGCTGACGTCGAAAACAACGGTTGTGCGGTCTGGCCCAGCCCATAAGCGAACGGTGTCGATTTCGGCCGCCTGTCCCGCGATCGAAAGAGCAACTAGGGCTAAAAATATGATTCCTCGCATGACGATAGGAACGATCTTTCATGGTCGTTCTACGCTATTTTCCGCGTTATCCACAATATTTCAAGTAAAACATACTTGATCGCCCTAACCTTATGAATTTATGTGTTTAAAATTCACTATCTCCAGTAGCTTCTCACCATATTCCGTGGACGCGGATATCCGCGCCCGTCGCGCGCTGCCACGCACTTCCAGGTAGATATCGAGGTCTGGGGGCGAGAGCGTGCCGTGACCGCGCCCGGGCCATTCAACCAAGCAATCCGCACCCGCCTCGAAGTACTCGTCGAGGCCGATATACTCTAGTTCTTCGGGATCTTCTACACGATAAAGGTCGAAATGATGGACCGCTCGTGTATCCAGCGCATAACTCTCGACCAAGGTAAATGTCGGACTCTTGACCGCACCCTGGTAGCCCAAACGGCGCATATACCCTCTCGCTAAAGTGGTTTTGCCAGCCGCGAGATCGCCCGATAAATGTACGGTGATCGGGTCGGTCGCCGCTTCAGCGATGGCCGCACCGAAGGCTTCCATCGCTGCTGCCGTCTCGATATCGATACTTATGTGGGGTTGTTGAGACACTGAGCAGCAACGTCTATCAGTTCAGCAGCGCGCGTATATACGGCAATAGATCGCTCGCGAGTAAGCCGCGTTCGCCATCAAATGCGGCCCGATCGGCCGCATTTGCATGTACACATGCGCCAATCCGCGCGGCATCGTCGAGCGCAAAACCCTGCGCGACCAGCGCGGCGATGAGCCCTGTCAGAACGTCGCCCATGCCACCGCTACCCATCCCAGGGTTGCCGGCACGAAGGACTACCGGCAGCTTACCGTCATGCACAATTGAGCCAGCGCCCTTTAAGACCACCACACCGCCGTATTTTTGTTGCAAGGCGTTTGCGGCCGTCAATCGATCGGTTTGGATCTCACTGGTGCTTGTTGCTAACAGTCGCGCGGCTTCCCCGGGGTGCGGGGTCAAGATCCAATCGTTGCGGACGCTCGGCTCTTGCGCGAGCAAATTGAGCGCGTCAGCATCAACCACCAAAGGTCGCTTAGCACTCAGCGCGGTCGCAAACAAACCCATCGCCCAATCGGATTGACCAAGCCCAGGTCCAATGGCGACAACATCGACCCGCTCGATCAACGCACCGAGTTGCGCGGCCGTCTCCACCGCGTGCACCATTAGCTCGGGTCGCGACGAGTTTGCAACCTGCGCCAGGGCTGGGTGCGTAGCGATGCTAACAAGGCCTGCGCCCGCTCGCGCCGCTGCGGCGCCGGCTAACTGAACCGCGCCAACGTACCCAGGCGAGCCGCCGCAAATTAGCACATGCCCATTGTCACCTTTGTGGGCAGTGCGGGCCCGCGGCTGCAAAATGCCGGCGACATCATTCTCCGTGAACACTGTCGCTGTGGGTACAGCGTTTGTAGTGTTGAGATCCGCCAGTTCTAAGTCATCGAATTCGATGGCGCCTGTGTAGTCTGGACCGTCCCCGGTAAACAAACCCAGCTTCAGAGCAATGAAGGTCACGGTGAGTGTGGCGTGCACTGCCGTTCCCATACGAGATCCGGTATCGGCGCTGATCCCCGAGGGCATATCGACACTGACGACAGGCACCGTGGACCGGTTGATGCGACTTATCGCTGCTGCGAAATCGCCCGCAACTGGCCGTCCCAGGCCGATCCCGAATAGCGCATCAACAATCAACTCGGCGCTATCGATGGCACTGAAATCGTCACCAAGATGCAGGCCTGCAGCGAGCAGCGTGTCGAGAAATGATCGGGCAGCCTCGCCAAGTCCGTCAGTGCTACCAACCTGCACCACGTTCACGACGTAACCTGCGCGTTGCGCCAAGCTAGCCAGCGCATAGCCATCGCCTGCGTTATTTCCGATACCACAGACAATCGTAATGTGCCTGATCGCCGACCATTCAGTTTCTAAGCGGCGCAATACGGCAGCCGCTGCCCGCAACATCAATGTATGGGCGCTCAGCCCCAAACCGTCAATTGCTGCCCGGTCTAACGCGCGCACCCCGGCTGCGTCATAAAGTGCCGCGGGCAACATCGGTTCAGCCATCGAGTTTTAGAAAGTGTTGGCGATAATGACGCAACTCCCCGATCGATTCGCGGATATCATCCATCGCTAGATGAGCACCGGATTTTTTAAACGGCGCCATGCTCGGCGACCAGCGCTTGGCAAGTTCCTTCAGTGTGCTGACGTCTAGGTTCCGATAGTGGAAAAACTCTGCTAACGCCGGCATGTATTTGTAGAGGAATCGCCGATCCTGGCAGATACTATTGCCGCACATTGGTGAGGCACCAGCCGGGACCCATTTGCTCAAGAATGCTACTGTTTCGCGCTCGGCCGCAGCAGTCGTGACAACGCTCTCTCGCACGCGTTCGGTGAGACCGGATTTGCCGTGATGGGCAGTATTCCATTCATCCATCGCGGCTAGTACATCGTCGGACTGATGGATTGCAAGCACTGGACCTTCAATCGATTCCTCGATGTGTTGATCGGTGACTATCGTTGCGATTTCGATGATGCAGTCGGTATCGGGGTTGAGGCCGGTCATTTCCAGATCAATCCAGACAAGATTCGTTTGCGCAAATTCCATGATGTTAACCTCGAGGCCACACTACCGATTCGTTGCCGAGCGCATAGCGCCGGCTTGTTTTGCTTAGAGACTCAATACTCTCGTCGGCTAGAAATCGCATGCGACAAGGTCGAGCCATCGACATACTCAAGCTCTCCACCCATCGGTACGCCATAGGCAATTCGCGTCGCACGGACGTCAGCCCGGGCCGCAATTTCCTTTAAATAATGCGCGGTTGCCTCGCCTTCCATGGTCGTACCCGTCGCAACGATGAGTTCACTCACCTCCCCGCGCTGGAGGCGTTGCTCAAGAATGTGCAGACCCAAGGTCTCCGGCGTTATCCCGTCAATCGGCGATAAGTGTCCCATTAGGACGAAGTACTTTCCGCGATAATCAGCCGCCTGATCGATCGAGGCGACGTCCATCGGGCTTTCAACAACGCACAGGATCGAGCCGTCGCGCGAATGCGAGGCACAGATGCGACACAGCTCCGCCTCGGTAAAGGTGCGGCATGAGCCGCACTGGCCGATATCGTTCATCGCCTGTGCAATAACTCGAGCAAGTTTCAGTCCGCGATCGCGGTCACGTTCGAGCAACTGGTAGGCGATACGTTGGGCCGATCTCGGACCGATACCAGGTTGGCACTGTAATGCCTCAATGAGCTGCTCCAGCAGCGGTTGCTCGGACACAGATGCCCCTCCGACGATGCGTTGCGAGTTAAGGCTTAAGCTTACAGCAGATTATAGGTTTGGCCGATCACACGATCGAACGACCGCAGATTTGCGGTTAATTAGAAGGGAAGTTTAAATCCTGGCGGAAGATTAAGACCCGCGGTCATCCCGGAAAGTTTTTCCTTACTTAAGGCCTCGACTTTGCGCGTTGCATCATTCATCGCTGCGGCAACGAGATCCTCGAGCATCGTGACGTCGTCGGATAGCAGAACCGGGTCAATTTTGACTGATTTAATATCACGATTACCGAGCATCGTGACCTTAACCATACCGCCGCCAGATTCCCCACCGACCTCTGTCGCGGCCAATTCGGCCTGCGCGCGCTCCATATCCTCCTGCATGCGCTGCGCCTGTTTCATGATGTTTCCAAGTGCGCCTTTCATCTGCAATGCTCAACCCTTAAGTCTGTAATATTCAATATAGATCTTGCTCATGTCGCCAAAATCATCCGACATCTCACGTTTACTTGGGATCAACCCGTTCAATTGTTGCGCCAAATTGATTTTGCAACGACTGGATCGTCGGATCCGCCTCGATCACACGCTCCGCTTCACGTTGGCGTGCTTTCTCCGCTTCACTCATACGTTTCGATGGGGTATCGAGTTCCGCTTGGCCTTCAAGCGCCACGCGAATCCGAATATCGGCATTGAGCTGTTCTTTTAATGCCGCCTCCAACCCTTGTATCAGGCGATCGCCGCTTAAATTCTCATGCTGCGGTTCGAGTAATAATTCCACAATTCTTCCGTTATAAGACTTTAACGCAGCATTCCGTGCAAGTTCGCGAACGAGCCCGGGTAATTCCAACTTAGACACCATGTCGTTCCAATCAAGTTCACCGCTTTTCGAATCCGTCGCGGGCACACTCAGATCCGTATTTGATGGTACTGCGGTTACCTTAGCGGGGCTCTCCGGTGCCAACGCCGGCAAGGAGGCGGCAGCCGGCGTGACCCGCCCATCTGATGCGGCCGCCTTCCCGCTCGACACTGGTGATGACGAAACATTTCGCTTCGACGCTTTCGTCGATGCCTCACGTCCGGTTGCTGAAGACTCAGCTTGCATCGGCCGAAAGGCGAGCATACGTAACAGCACCATCTCAAATCCTGACTGCGGATCTGGAGCCAACGATAAATCGCGGCGGCCGATGAGCCCAATCTGATAGAATAATTGGCAATCTTCGGGGCTTAGGCGTTCGGCTAAATCAACAACATCGCTACCTTCATCTAGTGCGGATGCGTCGTCGGCAAGCGCCTGAAACACCGCAACCCGCCGTAACAAGGACAATAATTCACCTAGAACATGATGGTAATCAGGTGCGCTTTCGGCGAGTTCACGTGCAAGCGAGATGAGTCCGGCGCCATCATTGTCGCTCAGTTTTTCGACAATGGCTGTGATATCAGCCGTCGCAATAGTACCGAGCATGACCGCCACTTCTGCTTGGCGTAACTCACCGGCACCATAGGCAATTGCCTGGTCGAGCAAACTCAATGAATCACGTACGCTGCCGTCGGCGGCATGCGCTATCAAGTCTAACGACCCCTCATCCGCTTGAACACCCTCGGCATCGACGACCAGGCGCAATCGGTCGATCAATTGGTCAACCGTGATCCGCTTCAAGTTAAATTGGAGGCAACGCGAGAGGATTGTGACCGGAAGTTTTTTGGGGTCGGTTGTGGCAAGCAGAAATTTAACGTGCGGTGGCGGTTCCTCCAAAGTTTTCAACAACGCGTTAAACGAGTGCGTTGAAAACATATGCACCTCGTCTATGAGGTAAACCTTGTAGCGGCCGCGGGTGGGCGCATATTGCACGTTATCGAGTAGATCCCGTGTTTCATCAACCTTCGTTCGGGACGCGGCATCAACTTCGATTAAATCAACAAAGCGCCCTTCGTCGATCTCCTGACACGAGGAACACTCACCGCAGGGTGCGCTACTAACGCCCGTGTCACAGTTGAGTGCTTTCGCGAGCACGCGCGCAAGGGATGTTTTTCCAACGCCTCTTGTACCTGTGAAGAGATAAGCATGATGGAGACGATCGGAATCCAGCGCATTTACCAAGGCACGCAGCACGTGTCCCTGCCCCACAACTTGATCGAAGTTGCGCGGCCGCCACTTTCTTGCGAGAACCTGATAACTCATAGATCTGTTTACGCCGTCCCAACGCAGTTGCCTTGCCGTCGATAGTTCGACGCCTCAAGCCCTAATGCTTTTGCAGAACGAGCAATTGGCAATTATCAATAGAGGGCGGCGGCTGTGCCAGCCGCACCTCGGCGCCCGCGCTACCACTACCGTTGCTCCCTTCCGGGCCTGGCGGGGTTCGTAGTTTAACGTCGCGAGGGGACCGGCACGGCCACCATTGAGGTGAGTATTGTAAAGTGTTCGGGCAGCAATTTGCGAATATGATTCGGTGCAAACCTTTTAATACAGTAGAGCAATTGTTAATAACAGCGATGGATGACCAGACAAATAGCAAGCCTCAGCGGTCTATCGACCTCGACGGGACACGCAACTTTCGGGATTTGGGTGGAATACCAACGCCGTTCGGCGAAACTCGGTTCGGCGTATTTTATCGATCCGATAGGCTGTCAAATTTAAGCTCGCTGGATTGCGAGCGGCTGCACCAACTTGGTATCGAGACGGTCATTGACCTGCGCAGCCGGGAAGAGCGCGAACGTGCGCCAAATTGTTTGCCGCAACACGCCCGGGTTAAGCAGCTTAACCGCGCATTCCTACCCCGCGATACCTTGCCGATGTTCAATGCGATCAATGCGGGCGAGTATGATGCCGACGCGAGTTACACCGCAATGCTTAGACAGTACCGGGCGCTCGCCCTAGAACACACCGAGGACTACCGTCGCATTATCGATGACTTGATTGAGCCTGGCGCGGCGCCTGCTATCTTTCACTGCACCAGCGGCAAGGATCGCACGGGCATGATCGCGGCCATCGTGTTACTCGCCCTTAACGCCCCGACCGACGCCATTGCAAAAGACTATGCAATGACCCAAGGTCGGATCGAGAAGGTTGATTTTTTTGCCGACACCGCGGACGCTGAAGCGATTAGAATTGTCATGGCTGCAAACCCTGAATATCTGTTGGCCGCCATCAACGCGATGGAAAGCGAATTTGGATCGATTACAATTTACCTGCGAGATGGTGTGGGAATAACGCCCTCGAAACAGCGACGGCTACAAGAACTGCTAATCGGCCCATAAGACGAACCTTAAATACAACGGCGTCATGTGTATGGACAATCGATACTGCAACAGAGTCATGATTTGAATGGAGCGCATCTTATGAAAAATCTTATGCCAAGCAATTTGACACGCGGTTTGATGCTTGCCACGGTAATTGGCCTGTCGAGCGGCACCGCCGTCGCCGACGGTGATCACACGACAAGCAAGCACGCCAAATCGAACGTCGCTTACAACGCCGCCAGTAGCGGCACTGAAAACCTAGTGCTGGGACCAGTGACGATAAGAATGCTGCTTGACGAATCGAATCTCGGGCGCAGCGACATCGAAGTTGGCGAACTCAACCTTCCCGTGGAATACGGTGAAGGCGAGTCTCATCCGCATGGCAGCCTTGAAATCTTCTACGTTGTCGAGGGGATCTTGGGGCACGAAGTCAACGGAAAAACCTACCGGTTAAATCCAGGTGACCTCGGCTATGTCAATCCTGGTGACACGGTCCGCCACAGCGTTCTTTCCGACGTGCCGGTCAAGGCTGTTGTCATTTGGCTTCCGGGCGGCGAAGCCGACACCTTAGTCGAACACGCGGGTTTCAAACGCGAGAAGATCGAATGAGATCATGCGCTACGACACCATCACAGTAACACCCCTGACGCCCGCGATCGGTGCTGAAATCAGCGGTGTCGATTTGGCGACTCATCTGCCAGATGACACGATCGCGGAGCTCCGCCGCGCGTGGCTTGAACATTTAGTATTATTTTTCCGCGACCAATCGTTAACGCCCGAAACGTTGGTCAACATCTCCCGGCGATTCGGCGAGATCGGTTATTACCCGTTCGTAAAAGGTATGGAAAAACATCCGGAAGTCGTCGAGGTCGCGAAGAAACCGGACGAGAAGATTAATTTTGGTGGGCTCTGGCACACCGACACAAGCTACCTCGAGTTACCACCGATGGGCTCCCTACTCTATGCGGTCGAGGTGCCGGAAGTTGGGGGCGATACACTGTTTGCGAATATGTATCTCGCCTATGAGTCGCTGTCCGATGGAATGAAAAGGTTGTTGGAAGGCCTGCGTGGGGTTAATAGTTCCGAGAAGCCAGACGCGGCCGTCACTCGAGTCCATCGGATCGCCGATCGTCCGAAGGACACTACGGATATTGTCACCACGGCGTCGCATCCAATCGTACGCACGCACCCCGAGACTAAGCGCAAAGCACTCTACTGTAGCGACGCCCATACGATGCATATCGAAGGAATGACGCCAGCCGAGAGTCGGCCGTTACTGCAATACCTCTACGCACAACAGCAACGTGAGGAATGGCAATGCCGATTTCATTGGTATCCGGGATCAGTTGCGATCTGGGACAACCGCTGCGCGCAACATAACGCCTTAAATGACTACCACGGTCATCAACGCACCATGTATCGGGTAACGCTCAAAGGTGACACGCCCAGTTGAGAACGTTCAGACGCTGTTATCATTAGCGTTTCGTTCAGAAAACATCGTTTACGGAGAACATCCCCATGCGCATCGGTATCATGCTGGGTTCGGACCGAGTGGCTCATCCGATCGACACTATCGTTGCGATTGCAAAACAAGTTGAAGCCGCGGGGCTCGATAACCTCTGGATGGCGAATATTCGTGCGCATGACGCGATCACGGCGCTGGCGATTGCCGGTCGAGAAACCGACCGCATCGGGGTCGGCACGGCCGTCACACCGTCGTACCCGCGACACCCGATCGCCATCGCACAGCACGCGTTAACTGCCGCCGCCGCCACCGCAGGACGCTTTACGCTTGGGATCGGCGTATCACATAAAGTTGTTATCGAACATCTGCATGGCCTTTCTTATGCGCAACCAGCCCGTCACATGCGCGAATATCTTGAGATCCTAATGCCGCTGCTTCGGGGAGACACCGTGACCTATGCGGGCGATCACTACCACGTTCAAGACATTGCGCTCGAAGCGCCAGATGCGCCACCGCCGCCGGTCGTACTTGCGGCGCTGGGGCCGGTGATGCTGAAATTAGCCGGTACGTATGCAGATGGCACCAATACTTGGATGGTAGGACCGAAAACGATGGAGCAACATATCGTAAAACGTCTTACCAACGCCGCGTTTGCGGCGGGCAAGCCGAGCCCATTGGTCGTTGGTGGCTTCCCGGTGGTCGTTACGGATAAGCCGGATGCAATTAGACAAGCGCTATCGGAGCCCCTAGCACTGTACGGACGCCTACCAAGTTACCGGGCGATGCTCGATCGCGAAGGCGTAGCGGACCCGACGGAGCTCGCCATCGTCGGTAACGAGGGTCAGGTGCGTGAAAGAATCGAACGATTGCGTGACATTGGCGTCACAGATTTCATGGCTGCAATATTTACGCTCGAAGCCGACAGCTTCGATCGGACTGTGGCGCTACTCGCCTCGGTTAATGATTCACGCCGTTAAATGCATAGATAATGAATTGACCCAATGTTTACCTATCTCAATCCAACCGTTCGGCAACGCTTAGCGGACGAACACAAGCTCATCCGGATCGATTCAAACGGTCGCGAACTTCCGATCAATGAGGCACCGATCGACGGCGAACTCGCTATCAATATCCTCGGGCCGATCCCGCTACCATTGCAACTTGGCGACGTCGAGATCACGGCTCAATGGTACGCCACAGTACGGAGTACAGAGTTAGCAAAAGTCGAAGAGCTTGCACGTGACTTGAGTAAGCAAGGTGGGCAACGGCTATTTTCGATGCTTGCCTCAAGCATGGCGGTGAACAGTGTGTTGCTCATCGGCGACCTAGAAAAAAGTCAAAACCCGCTGGTGCGGGTACATTCGAGTTGTCTTACCGGCGATGTATTCGGTTCCCAGCGCTGTGAATGCGGACCACAGTTCATCTCCGCACTCGACCGTATTGACCGAGACGAGGAAGGGGGACTTGTCATCTACATGTCCGGTCACGAGGGGCGCGGGATCGGATTGTGGGCCAAGGCCGCAACCTACTTGCTGCAGGATGCCGGCGAAAACACCTACCAGGCCAACCGCTCCCTCGGATTACCAGACGATTCGCGCGACTTCACTGATGCCGCTGCCCTGCTCCACTACTTTGTTGGTAAGCGACCGTTTCGATTATTGACCAACAATCCGAAAAAGATCGACGACCTTACCGCGCATGGGCTTACCGACGTGTCGCCGGTTAAGCACGTTATTGGCGTTAATGCATGGAATCGCCGCTATCTTGCGGCTAAGCGCGACTGGGGTCATGAACTCTCCGAAAACGATCTCACCAAGCCCTAAACATACAACTTATGAGCAGTATCCGTTCGACAATGGATCCTGGAGACGAAAAGAGTAAAAGCCAGGTCAAGCGCGAACTACGCGCGCTACAAGATCTCGGTCGTGAAATAACTGAGCTCCCAGAAAAATACCTCGTAAAGCTGCCGCTTTCGGAAACACTACTCGAAGAAATTCGTAATGCACGACAAATGAGCCGCGGCGCGCTTCAGCGACAACTACGCTACCTCGGCGGTCTAATCGCGAACGAGGACGCCGAGGCGATAAAACAAGCGCTGCATAAAGTACTACATCCAGTGCGTGAAGATGTAACGGAATTTCACAAGCTGGAGGCTTGGCGCGATGAGTTGGTGGCGGGCGGCGAGCCCGAGATCGATGCCGTCCTCGCGCGTTTCCCAAGTGCGGATCGGCAAAAACTACGTCGACTCGTGCGTCATGCGAGAAAAGAACAAAACGAAGGCAAGCCGCCGAAATCATCACGCTCACTGTTTAGGTATTTAAGGGAACTGTGATGCGTCACTACCGATTGCGTGCGGTTCCGGATTAGCGCGGTCGCCGCAATATGGGTCATACCAGATTTAATGACCTCCATGGCAGCGCCATCCTTTCCAATAATGTTTGCGAACTTTGAAACGCCGAATGGATCCCGGCATTCGCCGGGATGACGCGGGTATCGTTATCGTGACGGCGTTGATTCGACATTCACCGAGATGGTGCAGGAGTAGTCGTCATGCCGGACTTGATCCGATATCTTCCACAATGACGCAGTAGTACTCGTCATGCCGGACTTGATCCGACATCTTCCACAATGACGTAAGGGTCCTCGTCATGCCGGACTTGATCCGGCATCTTCCACAATGACGTAAGGGTCCTCGTCATGCCGGACTTGATCCGGCATCTACCACAATGACGTAGGTGTTCTCGTCATGCCGGACTTGATCTGGCATCCAGCAATATCACATTTGTCGAAACACGGTTTGGATCCCGGCGTCCAACGGAATGGCGCCGACGTTGCGATCACCCTAGCAGCGAATAGACGTCGCCTAAGGCATCACACCCTTAAACGACTTCCTCGATCCGATTACGCAATTGACCTATCTGTTCAATCTCAATCACGACTTCGTCGCCATCGGCAAGGAAACACGGCGGCTCCATCGCGAAGCCAACCCCTTGAGGGGTGCCGGTCGCAATGATATCTCCCGGTTCTAAGGTCATACCAAGTGACAAATCGGCGATGATTTTTGAAATACTGAAGATCATGTTGCTGGTTCGGCTCTGCTGCCGCAGCTCACCGTTTACCGTCAACTGCAAACCTAAGTCCTGCGGATCACTTATTGCCGAGCGATGTACGATGCACGGACCCATCGGACACGAGCGATCGAGACTCTTGCCCTTAAACCACTGGTCGTGATGCCGCTGCAGATCGCGCGCCGTCAAATCGTTGATGATCGTGAAACCGAATATCGCATCTAAGGCATCAGCTTCGGAGATGTTTTTACCACCACTGCCAATCACGATCCCAAGCTCAGCCTCATAGTCGAATTTCTGAGTGACCCTAGGATCGAGATAAACAACATCATCCGGGCCAACTACCGCCGTTGGCGCTTTGGTAAAGAATTGTGGGGCTTTCGGGTAAACGATCTCAGTACCACGTGCGCGATACCCTTCGTCGACGTGTTCTTTATAGTTTCGTCCAACACAGAAAACGTTTTTAGTCGGGCGTTGGATCGGTGCCATGAGTCGAACCGTGTCCGGTGCAAGTCGTACGCGAGCGGGCGCATCATTGATGATTTCTCTGGCGCGATCGCATGCCGATTCACCTTCACCTATAAGATCAAGCATTGAGGTGGGAAAATCTACCGACGCAGCGCAGAGATCTACAATTCTCCCGTCATTGTCCAATGCACCAACATGCGGGGTGTGCCCGCTCACAGCAAAGCTAACGAACTTCATCCAGGACTCCGATTTGGCACTTTCGCCAAATACCGATCGGCCGTAGCAATTCGGGCCGAAGGTAAGACAGACTCGCCCTAACAGCCGCATTATAGATCGAATTTATCGGCTCAATCGGTGTCGCGTACAAATGTCACTACAAAATCGACGCGCACGTCGGCGTCGCCTGACTTACGTTAGTGTGGCGGAATTTTTCGCCATGGAAATTACAGCCGCCTGCGGCTGATCCCCGCCACACCAATAAGTCCCGCCACAAAAAGATATATTGCTGGTGGAATTGGTACCGGAGCGGCGCCAAAGCGAACGCTGCCCCCGGCCCCTTCTACGACATCCCTGATCCAATCTTCGTAATACGCGGTAGAGGTTCCGACCGTCCAGTACCCATCGGTCCAATCGAGCGGTATTGACGGGTCGATGTCATTTTCATCGAAGATAAAGGAGTTGATGGCAGCGACGATTTCGCCGCCGCCGTAATCAAGCCACACCGCACCGCCGCTATCGCCTGGTGCACCTCCGGCACTGGTGCCGGGAGGAGCGCCGGTACTATACGTACAGAGTAACATCGCCGACATGCAACCGGATGGGAAGCCTGGGTCCGTAAACGGAACACCCAGCGTGGCGAATGGGTCACCTGAGTAAGTCGGGGCGTCGCCGAACCGACGAAGAAATGGAGCAGTCGGATCTGGAGCGGCGTCGACATCCGTCACGCCGTAACCGGAGATCCTCGACGTCCCCGGCAGCGTCATAAAATCGGGGGAAGTAGGATCTAAATCGACGTTAGACAGTGTCGCAAAGGACGTATCAATCAGCCCCGGAGTTGGAACGATCGGATCTAGCGATGACATCCTAATTAGCGCGATATCGTCGTGGAGTTCGCCGGGCACGTAATCGGGGTGCAGGATGATCTCCTCGAGAGCAAACGGGAAGCCGTAAATGCCTTCCGTTCCCGCGACGGGGTCGCCCAGAATAAGAAGCGGATTACCACCGACGGGTGGAGATGGCAGTGTATCCACTACGTGCGCAGCTGTTAATACCCATTGAGAGTCAATTGCAACCACACTGCCGAATGCCCCTGACATTTCCGACGTTCCGAATACGTAGCCGACCGAGGAATACACGTTCCCCACGTCCACCTCGCCATTCACGACCGCATGGGCGCTGGCATTCATTGCCAAATAAACGATGCACAATCGCAGTATTAATTTCATTGTTTTATTCCATCCATGTGTATGTGGGGCAACTGGGATCCTTAATAGCTGTCATGCGAGAGCAAGTATGAGGTTAGGCTCACGCGTAAACCAATGCCATGGTGTGAGGTAATCCACATTCCAACGTATTCGCGGTAGTCTTCACCCCTTGTATTACATTTGTTAACAAAGAAATCCGGACCCGACGCATCGGGCGCCGGCACTCAGGAGGACTGGTTTGGCAGCGGCCAAAGTAACCATCATCGGCGCCGGCATCGGCGGCCTTACGGCGGCGCTAGCTTTACAGCATCGCGGTATCGGGGTGCGAGTCTACGAACAATCGAGCCAACTCGGCGAGATTGGAGCCGGCCTGCACTTGAGTCCTAATGGCATGAAGGTGCTCTATGCCTTAGGTCTTAACGACGAGATCGAAGCCATCCGGTTTCAGCCGGAGGCGCTCGCATTGCGCCATTTCGAAACTGGTAAGCCGTTCTTTGAAAATCCGTTTACCGGAGATTTCATTAAAACCTTCGGTGCGCCTTTCTACGGATTTCATCGAGCAGACCTGCATAAGATGCTGCTGGATGCCGTCGAACGGAACGATCAAGATTGCATTGCAGTCGGCAAACGATTGACTGCTCTCACAGAAGACAAAGACGGCGTTACGTTGGTATTCGAGGACGGCAGTGAAGTCCGCGAACCTGTTGTCGTCGGTGCCGATGGCGTGCATTCGACGGTACGCACATTGCTACACAGTGATCCCGATGCGCGTTTTACCGGACATGTCGCGTACCGCGGTATGGTTTCGGTCGACGATCTCGAACCGGATCTCGTGGAACCAAAAATGAATCTCTGGGCCGGACCCGGCGCGCATGTCGTCGCCTACTACGTTCGCCGTGGCGAGTTGCTAAATTATGTCGCGCTCACGGAAGAAGATGGTTGGGAAACGGAAAGTTGGACCACCCAAGCGAACAAGGCCGATCTCGCTGACCAGTTCAAGGATTGGAATCCAACGGTACAGACGATCATCGACCACACGCAGCAGGGACAGTGTTATAAATGGGCACTGCTGATGCGCGATCCGTTACCGGCTTGGTCTACGGCTCGCACAACATTGCTCGGTGATGCCGCCCACCCAATGGTGCCTTACTTGGCCCAGGGGTCCGTGATGGCAATAGAGGATGCATGGGTGGTGGCCCACTATTTATCGGCACACCCCAGTGACCCGGGGAAGGCGCTTAAAGCCTACGAGGAAGCGCGCTTAGAGCGCACCGGGAAGATTCAAATCGGGGCCTGGGAACAGGGACAGATCACCCACGCTGTCGGCCGCGGCGGCGATATTGCTGAACGCGGCGACGGTGGCGGCTTCGCCAAATCAAGCTGGATTTACGGTTACGATGCGTGCGCCTTGTATCCAGATTGAGACCTCAAAACAGTAGGTACAACTACGTTTATACTTGGCTAGCCTGCTTAACAAAGACCTTACAAATATGGGCTAAAAGGAGAGGAATAGATGAGCGATAAATCACACGATGGCGGATGCTTCTGCGGCGCGGTCAAATTAACGGTGACGGGCGACCCGGCGGCAATGGGCTATTGTCACTGTGAATCTTGCCGTCACTGGTCGGCTGGACCGATCAATGCCTTTACTTTGTGGCCACCGGACTCGGTCAAGGTCACCCAAGGAGCCGACAACATCGGCACATATGCAAAAACGGACAACAGTCATCGCAAATGGTGTAAGAGTTGTGGCGGGCATTTATTCACCGACCACCCTGGGATGGGGTTGATCGATGTTTACGCGGCCGTAATTCCAACCCTGCCGTTTACCCCTGGTGTGCATGTGTTTTATGAAGAAACAGTTCTTCGCATCCACGATGGTGTTGTGAAGCAAAAAGATGTGCCCGCGGAGATGGGCGGTTCCGGCGTAGAACTACCGGAATAGGTCTCGATTTTCAGCCACTGATTTATTGATGCGGCGGCCGATTGGTCGTCGCATTCGGATCACCCGGATCGGCGATGTAGGTAATAGCGCGCGTCACGGGCGTGCTATACATACACACTCCGGTGATGTCATTTTCCGTACAGGTTTCCTGCAAGGTTTCCAAAACCGTTCGTCGTCGATCTTCCGGCAAGATAATACGGATGATGCCCCGCTCGCGGTGATAGCGCACCCCGGCGGCTGTTGCGCGATTGTCGAACTCAAAAAACTTCGCAAAACTGACATTCGCGCCCGGCGCGCCCGCCCTTAATGCGGCCTCAACTAATGGTTCAAAATCCTTTCTGCCGACGATGCAATTGAGACTGCATTGATTCTTCAAGTAACGCCGCTCACGAACTTTACCGAATAGCGTCAAGCCGGCACTCTGCCCAGTGCCGATGAGTTCGTTCACTCGTTGATCGCGCCATGTCGAGCTGCCTTTGAGCTCATCGATTGCGGTAATTATTTGTTGAATGTTGGCTGCGTGGCGACGGCGCCCGAACGTGCTACCGATATTGACCACACCTTTTTGCACCGGCATTCGATACAAAAAACCGCGTCCGGGTAAATCGATGTCGCCGGCATCGACCATCGCTTCGGTCACCGCGATGGCGTCCGCGTTATCGACGATCACAATCACGACCTCCTTTTCTCGCTGCCGGGTTATTCTGAGCCAGCCAAGACGGTCGCGCAGGCCATGTCCCTCGCAGTAGAAAACAATCGGGCCGTGCGCGCCCGCCTGCATCGCGGCCCGTGAAACGGATTCGGTTTGGTCTTTTTGAACAATACAAAAAATAGCAGTGAGATTTTCCTTCAGCACAGTGGATGCATTAAAACTATCCGATTCCCAGCTCGTGCCGGACCACAATAGAAAATCCTCACTATGAACAACATCATCACAGGGCACTGCAAATACCGCGCCGGCACCCGGCAAATGAAGATCGCCAGTTGCCACGATCGCCTCCATCAAGTGATCAACTTCGGCGTCGGGTACCAAAAATTGAACAAACTCCCGCTCCGGAGAGACCATCGGGATCAGCGCCTGATACCAACGCTCACGCATGAGGGTGCCACGCGCATTGATTATCAGCGCACTACGCTCACCTTGCTGAAACACATCGTCGACGACCTGATTGGCGATATGCTGCGGTAAGATCGCGTTAATAACGGAGACGTTTTTGTTCGACAGGAAGGCCATTATTCACGTGCTTCCTTGGCGATTGTTTCGAATGCGCTACGACTCGAACGCGAAACGATAAAGCCGACCAGTAAAACGGTAATTATTGGACCAACCGATGCGAGCGCCAAAATCCCAAATCCATCCGATACGCCTGGGACATTGGCACCGATACCAAGCCCCATTGCCAACACCAACGGCACCGTGATCGGCCCGGTGGTCACTCCAGCGCTGTCCCACCCGAAATTGACAAATTCCTCGGATGAGAGCCAGGTCAATACCAACAACAGTAAGTACGGTGGGACGAGCAAGTAGGCCAACGGTAGGTCATAGGCTATCTTGAGCACGCCGGTCGCTATCCCGAGTCCAACGCCTAGTGCGACCGATTGGATCAACAAACCTTTACGAAACGCACCAACCGTGATCTTTTCTACCGTCTCACCAAGCGCGTTTAATGCAGGCTCTGCCAGGGTCGCACCATAACCAAGAAAAAAACCAAATAACACGGCCAAGGCCTTACCGTAGAACGCGGTTTCGAATAGCGGACCCTCCACACCCTGCATACCCCACGGCGTCAAGGGCGCGAAGGCTGCAGGCACATTGCTACCGAGCTGAGCACCGAGCGGGCTGAGACCGAGATTGATCCCAAGAATAAATAACGCCATGCCAACCAGCGCAAAACCAATCCCAATAAATAATTCTTGCGCATTCTTCAGTCTTTCGGTTAGCACCAATTTAAGCGTTAGTAGCAAAAACAGACATAACGGAATGATCGCGCGCAGCGCAGCGATTATCGACTCCCCAATTCGGTTTATGACGTTCTGGTTTGGATCCCAAGAGCGACCTCCAATCAACCGCGGTCGTTGCTCGGGGATCTTTTCGACGACGATCGTTGTATCGCGCATCACGATGCGACCGTCTTCTAGGGCCATCTCGCCGTCACGGTAGCGCAGACGATGGTCGATATCGATGACACCGCTCGCCACAATCCGCTCGAACTCCTCGGTCGAGAATTCGACAGCTTCACGCGCTACGGATTTCTCGCGCTCGCCGTCATCCGATGCCACAGCCGCGACCGCGTCCGTAGTAACGTGATTAGGCCGGCCGAAATAATCATCTGCGGCGTAGTGATAAATCCCGAGACTTAGTACCGCAAGTATGGGTAATAACGACGCCAAGGTGACGATGCCAAAACCGGCGTTACTCGTATCCGCGTCGCCGACGATACGACATACCCCGATTCCAAGGGCGAGCACTAGGGGCACCGTGACCGGACCAGTCGTCACTGCCCCACAATCCCAGGCTAGGCCAAGGATCGGCTTCAGGACCGGGTTGTTATGCGCGAATATCGTTAATCCAAGTAAGATAGACACCCCGGGAATGATCAATAACTTCATCGACAAGCCGAAAAAAAATCGCAGCACCCCCAGCAGCACGGCGACACCAACCCCGAGTCCGACGACGAAAACGAGTTGGAAGGAAAACTCGTTTAATAAGCTGTAGAGCAATGGTGCCTGATGCGCTGACACACCGCTGCCGGCTTCACGCAGAATGGCGATCGCCGGTTCTGCAAACGTGGCACCGACCCCGAGCAGAAAGGCAAACAATAGGATCGCCGGCAACGAAGAATTGCGCGGCAGAATCGCACCGATCGTCTCGCCGAGCGGCATTAACCCCAGGCGCAATCCTTCCATAAAAAACATGAGCCCAACGGCGACGATTACAATACCGAGAGCGATCATCGCGGCGTAAACGATTGGCAAGCGCAGTATGACGATCTGAAAAAATGCTAAATAACCGACGATAAACCAGATGCTGCGGATCTGCTCTGTGAGCTTATCGCGAATATACGGCCATAAGATCGCGAAGGTCGCGCGCACGCCGAGTGTGACCGGATCTTGGCTCATGAGACGTTACGACGGATATTTTTGTTGCTCAAAGCACTTCGAAGGTATGCGAAAGCCCCCTCGCTGTAAACCGAGGAGTCCCGCTCGGGTAGTATCGCCGCCCGGTTGTATTGTGCGAACACCGATTCCGATTTACCGTGACAGTTCCGACCTTGAAATTCACCCATCGACATATGAAATCATCCGCCGATAAGACCATGCAAGCCTACCTTGTTCATAAACCGGGCGGACCCGAGCGACTAGAGCCAACAGAACTTCCTATACCGAGTTGCGCGCCCGGGACTGTATTGATCCGCATACGCGCCTTTGGCCTCAATCGGTCGGAATGGTTTACCAGGCGCGGCGATTCCCCTGGAGTGCGCTTCCCGCGCGTACTCGGTATCGAATGCGTTGGTGAAATCGCAGATCCCGGAGACACCGATTTTCGCGCCGGCCAAACCGTCGCCGCGATGATGGGCGGGATGGGCCGTGATTTCGACGGTTCATATGCGGAATTTACTGTTGTGCCACGCAATAGCGTCTTTGCCTTAGACACGGATCTTCCGTGGCACCATCTCGGCGCATTACCGGAAATGCTGCAAACCACCCACGGCTCGCTCTACACCGCCCTTGAAATCGAACGATCGACTAATCTCCTGGTGCGCGGAGGGACTTCCTCGATTGGCTTTGCTGCAATCGCAATCGGTCGCGCAGCAGGTCTAACGGTGTCTGCAACGACGCGCTCTGCTGCTAAGAAAGACGCACTTATTGCTGGCGGCGCCGAACACGTCCTGATCGACAACGGCTCGATAGTCGAACAAGCACAGCGGCTCTATCCAGCCGGGTTTGATCGCGTACTAGAACTGATTGGGACGACAACGTTGCGTGACTCGTTGCGAGCGACACGGCGCGGCGGCATTGTGTGCATGACTGGGATCCTCGGTGGCGAATGGGTCTTGCCGGAATTCCACCCCATGGGCGACATCCCTACAGCAGTGGCGTTGACGTCTTATTCGGGAAATGCATCCGACATCACGGAAAGCCAGCTGCAGCGCTACGTCGAACTTGTGGAGAACGGCGACCTCGCGCTGCAAGCTGGCCCGGTATTTTCTTTCGATAAACTACGCGACGCGCATGATCTAATGGATAGGAATGCGGCAAATGGCAAAATCGTCGTGGTCATGGATTGAACACGGCGAATGGTCGCCGAGCGGTGTGCGTGCGGATCCGACAAAGCACGAAGTGATTGTTGCGGTCCTTACCTTGAAGGACTAATTCCTCCACCAACTGCAGCAGCGTGCATGCGTTCACGTTACTGCGCGTATGTTGAAGGTCGCCTTGAATATCTACTGCAGAGTTGGCATCCGACCACGCGACCAAAAATCGAGCAACCGCTGGCCGGGCGACGTTGGCTGAGTTTGAGAATAATTCGAACTGAACGCGGCGATAGCAACGATGACACTGGTGTGGTCGAATTTGTCGCCCGCTACCGAGACTCAGGCCGTGGTGTGCGGCTGCACGAAACCAGCCGCTTCGTACGGGAAGGTGGCAGATGGTTTTACCTGGACGGCGTTAGCGGGGGTTGAGGGGCGCTAGGTGTCAGCGGGCATTACTAGGCGAATTTGGCAGCGATGGGTTTTTCGTCCCGCCACTTCCACCAACCCTACTATTACTCAGCTTTCGCAGCGGCGCGCGCGATTACAGGACACGAGGCCCTGTATTGGCCTGAGGGGTGAACAGTCCCCGTGCAGCAACGATGTTGCAACGCAGGGACTCGCGACGGGCCTCAACGCACGTAGCAACCGCGTCGTGGTCTACTCTTGTCCGGCGGTAAACGTCATCCCACGTTGTTCCAGGGTGGTCAAAAGCTCGGGTGATTTTTCGCGTAGAGACTCGGCGACCTCGGGGCGGAAATCGATATCATTCATATCATGGGTGCCGCCGGTGATGAGGACCTGCATGATGCCCTCCTCGTCACCCACATTTCTGAACGCGCGGCAGAAGCCTGGTGGGAATGACACGACATCGAACTTATCAAGCGTAAGGGATTCCTCGCCATGGTCGCCCCACGTGAATTCGAAACGTCCCTCAAGGATGGTAAATGTTTCATAGGTCATGCGATGCGAATGCAAGCCAGGTCCCTGACCCGGCGGGCATTTGACCATAGTCATTGTCATCCCGCCGGCACCGTTAATCGGCGTATCTCCGGCATCCGTTAGTGCCGTGTGACCTTTGTCGTCCAAACCGATGACCGGTAGGAGCTCGCGTGCAAATGCCACGTCCAAGGCGTCCTGTGGAAAGCCATCGTTTTGCTCCTGCAAGCACTTTAAGTCGCGATGGCGGGCAACACGGCCCTCGATTTCTTCACGTGAGATGTTGATCGTTTTCATTGTTCTCGTCCTCCGGTGCTCAAACCTCGTTACTAGGGGGCTTTAACAAATTTTAGTGTCATCCTATCGCTTTCGCCGATGGCTTGGTATTTATCTTTGTCGGTCTCCCCAAGACGGAAGCTCGGCGGTAAGGTCCATACCCCATCGGGGTAGTCTTTCGTATCATTCGAGTTGGCATTGATCTCGCTGCTACCGACGAAATCAAATCCCGCGGCAGTTGCAATTCGGATCGCCTCCGCCTGTGACACATAGCCTTTTCGTGCCCATTCGACCCCGACCATCTCTGGGTTGCCTCGATGGGCGACGAGCCCGAGCACACCACCTGGTTTAAGCACCTCGTGGATCGCTTTCAACATTTGCCCATCGATGCCATCGCGGATCCAATTGTGTAGACTCCTAAAACTGAGCACCATGTCCGCACTGCCCTTTGGCGCGGGTTCCGTGGAAGCTGGCGGCATCAACGCGGTGATCACGACGCGGTCATAGATGCCAGGTTGCTCGGCAAGTTTATTTCTAAAGGCTTTGGCGTTGCGCGTGAAATACTCGCGACCAGTACTACCGTCATAGTTTGCTGCATACAGCTTGCCGTTCTCGCGTAGGACCGGAGCGAGTACTTCAGTGTACCAACCGCGGCCACCCGGCCAGATTTCGACTACGGTCATGTCATCTGACAAACCAAAAAACGTCAGCGTCTCGACTGGATGGCGCCACTCATTGCGTTTGATGTTATCCGCGCTACGGTGCGTACCGCTCGCTGCGCTAACGATGGACGCTGCCGTGTCGGCGCTAGCAGTCGGTAAAAACCCAAGGCTCGCGGTAAATATTAGAATCAAGAATAGACGCATTGTGGCGCTCCGAAATTAGTAAGTGAAACAACGACGATGAATTTGATTGGAGCTGCTCAGGAAAAGATAGGAAACGTTTCGAATTCACCGTTTAACACCGTTTTCGATGCACCCAAGCCCAACCAGCCGTCGATCGCCGTCGCGTAGACTCGGCGAAAATCACTCGTATGGAGCAGGTTATCACCGTCATCGAGCTCGGTCAGACTAGGTGCCGTACCATAGTGTCCACCGTTGACTTTTTTGCCGGCGAGGAACATGACGTTGGCGGCACCGTGATCGGTGCCGAGACTCGTATTTTCCGGCACCCGACGCCCGAATTCAGAAAACGCCAACACGGTAACGCGGTCCGCGTGCCCGAGACGTTCGAGATCACGGATAAATCCGTGCACCGCATCCGCTGCGTAGGTTAGCAGGCGCTGGTGTAACGGACCTTGCTGTACGTGTGTGTCAAACGCGTTATTGCGGAAGGCTACGTAGTAGAGGCGCGTTGGTAGCCCCGCTGCGATACATGCCGCGACCTTCGGCAACTGCAATGATACAAGGCCGTAATCCACTGGTGAGTTGTATCGCGACCAAGCGCTACGAACAAGACTCGAGGCTTCGCGTGCACTCAATGCGACGTCGTTAAGATAGGCTTGTGTCGGATTGGCCGGATCGGACTTACCAATATGATCTAGCAACGCCCGCGCTGGTTGCATGCCATTACGCCGAAAGCGATCGGGCTCGTCGAATACGACTGGGTTGTGAACGCGGCTGCGCACGGCAAGCGATTGCGAGGTGTCAATATTGATCAAAAAATTGGGTCGTGGCTCCGGCGCCATCGCATCGGCCAGCCGCCCAAACCAACCATAGTCATTGCCACTGTTCGGCGCAGCCGTATGCCAATACGCCATCGAGGTAAAATGCGAGAACGACGGATTGTCATAGCCGCATCCGTGGACCATGGCCAACTCGCCGTTTTTCCACAGCCGCTCAAAACCGACCATACCGGGATTCAGACCATAGTGGTCATCGAGTTTAATCACCTGCGGGGCCTTGATCCCAATCGTTGGCCGTTGACGATAGTAAGCATCATCGGCATACGGCACGACGGTATTGAGGCCATCGTTACCGCCGGATAATTCCAGTACAACGAGGATGCGGTCTTCGTCGCTTGCCGCGGAGTTGCTCTTAGCAAAGGCTGCAGGCAGCGCAAATTGCGCAGCCCCTAGACCGCCTAGGGCGCCGGCTAATAGTTGACGTCGTCGATGATTGAATTTGCTCATTGGCTGGTCCGCCTAGCCCAGTTGGTATTCTGGTCTGCTCAAGATCACATGGAGCAGCAGTCGTAACGGATCCTCAAGATACGTCGCGGCTGCGGGAATGTCGTCAGTGCCTAGCTGTTCCTGTAAAAATTCCGTCAGCCGCGTATGCGTCAATTCATCCAGGGGCACTGACAGAAATCGACGCACGAAATAATCGACAACAGCATCCGCGGTGGTCAGGCGTGCACTCATTACCATGCCGGTCAAATCGATCTGCGCGATACTGCGTTCGATAGGCTTCACCTGCTCAATCGCCATCTGCCACCCGCGGTAGCTGGCGAACCGCGTATTAAACATTTCGTCGCGATCGGCCATAGCATTCGACATGGCCATCATGTCGCTACTGGTGTCGGTTTGCGATGGCTTGGTCGCCGAAGTCATGTCGAGGCCGACACGGATGCGTGCATCGACGGCACGGATCTCATCGCCGCCGGCATAGTATGGGTACCGGTCCTGTGGAATAAATGAAAGATCGGCGAACATCACATCCAGGGCAAAATTGCCGCGTTCGAGCAGTAGGCCTGGGGTGATCCAGCTTCGACCTTGGGCCCAGCCGGCGACCGTGGGTGGATGCATTAAGCGTTGCCCCAATGCCTCACTCACGAGATTGAAATCCGGTGCGCCCGGGATCCGTTCCAGCCCCAGTTTGCGGTAAGTCGATACAAGCAACTCGACGGGACTTTTTATTCGTGTGGCGCGCGACGCATCGCTGTAGAAGTCCTGCGATAAAAAAACCGTCTCAAGAAACGACGCGATGGCATAGTTGCCGGCCTTAAGTCGTGCACCCAAGGCACGCCGCAATTCGTCGTCCAGTGTCTCGCGAACAAAGTAACGGTAAATTTTCGCCGCCATAAATTCCGGGGTGACATCTTGATCGAGAATAATATCGATCACGTCGACACCGTTAAATGCCCCGGTGTGCCCTAGAACCTCCTTCATACCGTCGTCGTGCTGCTCTGGGTTAACCCGAAAATCGAGCCCGACATAATTCCAGCCTGTGAACGCGCGTGCGGCCTCGCGAATATCCTTCTCGCCATAATTGCCGACGCCCATGGTGAACAATTCCATGATCTCGCGCGCGAAATTTTCATTCGGCGCGCCCTTGACGTTAACGCCCGCATCGAGAAATGCGAGCATCGCAGGGTCTTGGGCGACACCTATCAGCAAGGTCCTAAAATCGCCGAGCCCCTCGGTCTGAAACAGATTGAGCTGCTTCAGCATCTTGCGATAATCGCGCACCTTGTCCTCGTTGGTAGCGAAGTGGCCGTGCCAGAACAGCGCCATTTTTTCTTCCAAAGGACGCGGCGATGCGAGCATGCGATTGGCCCACCAATAGACCACTCGATCGGTCTCAAGTCGACTCGCGCGTAACCAGTAGAAGAATTCATTGACCACTGGTTGCAGCGGACGGTTACCCGATTGTTTAACTTTGATCCCTAAGGCTTCGCCAGTCTCTTTAGCCAGCGCGGTGGTTGCCGGGCGGCTCGATGGAAAGGGGTCCAATCCATCTTTAAAAACCCCGGAATGCTCGAAGGGCGGCAACTTGACTGGTGGCACGCCATCAAAATAGACCAGCCGCCGCACGGCTTGTGTCGGCGTTAGCTTGGCAAATTGATCGATTTCCTCAGGGGTGGCGCCGAAACCGGCGCGCTCAAGGAGATGTGCAGCGTGGTGCCGGCTCCAGGCCGAGGGATCGAGCGGCGACAAGTCGCCGGCCTTCGGTGATGTCCCAGCAGCAACAACAGGGACCGCGAGTAATGACAGCACTAGCACGCGTGCGAGAAGGATCATCAATGGTTATATCGCCCCGACACTCAGTTGATACTGGGTGGGATTATATGGGAGTCGTAGGGTAAGGTCTCCTAGCCGTATTAATCGAGCTCGAGACTATCGATGCGGACAAGATCCAGCATCAGCCCGCGAAATTCAACCAGGTCCGCAGGCGCAAGCGTACATCCATCACAAAGATCCCGAATCAATTGTTCGGCCGTGGTCTGGCAGGTGAACCGATGTCCATCGACAAATAGCTCGATAACACCGTCTCCGCGCATAAAGGCAAAGCGCGAATCGTCACGCGCCCGGCAACTAGTGCACTGATCCAAGCGGCGCTCGGCTGCTGCCGGGTCGAGATGAATCGGCTCACTTGGATATTTTGGCATCGTCGCATAGGTGCCGAACCATGCGGCCATTGCCGGCTCGCTGAGCCGATCGAGAACGATATTGCGGAGGCGGGTTATGACAGCTTCGGTGATCTCACCCGGGTGCGTCGCGACGTCTTCAAGATCTTCGGGATCTTCGTAGCGTTCGTATTCAGGCAATTGCTCGGCCACCCGGGCCGCGAAGTCGTCGATAAGCTCGCTGGTGCCGGGTGCGCGAAAGCCGATCGAATAGGTCAGGCACTCACCCTCGGCGATCCCCCAGTGCGCATAGCCTGGTGGCAGATACAGCGCATCACCAGGGTCGAGTACGTATTCCTTCTGGGTCTCGAAATCGCTGAGCAGCCGTAGCTCTAGGTCTGGCACCAAGGCCGGATCTGTCCCGACCGGGCCGCCAAGCAACCAACGACGACGCCCCAAACCTTGCAGCAGGAACACGTCATAATGGTCAAAGTGCGGCCCAACGCTACCGCCGTCGGCGGCATAGCTGACCATGACATCGTCGATCCGCCAATTTGGGATTGGCCGAAAGCTGCGACGCAATGCGGCAACGCCGTTGTCCCAGTGGTCAACTGCCTGAACAAGTAGCGTCCAGTGGCTCTCCGGCAATTTCGCGAAGCTGCTTTCCTCGAATGGACCGTGGCGTACCACCCAAGGCACAGCACCGTCCTTTTCCAATACGATGCGCGCCTCGACTTCTGGCATACAAGCTAGACCGGCAAGTTCGTCGGCGCTCAAAGGCGATCGGAAGCCTGGCAGCGCTTGGCGAAGGACAAGCGGTTTGCGTTGCCAGTAGCGTGAAAAAAAGTCTGGCGGCAAGAAAAAGTCGGGGGCAGGGATTGTCACAACATGTTGGTTACACGCCGGCTATATGGACATAGCAATCTACGATATCCGATCGGTCGAAATTTTTCCCAACACCGCTGCCTTGCCAGTGGTGCGATAAGTTATCATCGCAAGCACAATCTCATGGAGAGCTTAAATGCCTTTGGATCCCCAATGCCGCGCGCTGATCGAAGCCGCTGCCGGCAGTGCACCATTCGATGGTAGCGATCATATTGCCGTACGTAATGGCTACGCTGCGACAATCTCCGCGTTTCGACATGCAACTGGTGAATTGAATAGCGTGGTCGACTCGGCGTTTCCCGGGCCAGCCGGCGACGTTCCTATCCGTATCTATCGTCCGCAAGGTGATGGCGCAAGTCTCGCGCCATGTCTTATCTTCTACCACGGTGGCGGTTGGGCGGTTGGTGACTTGGACACGCATGACCATATGTGCCGACATCTCGCGCACGGCTCGGGTGCAGTGGTCATTTCGGTTGATTACCGCCTCGCGCCGGAACACAAATTTCCCGCAGGTCTCGCCGATTGCATTGCAGCGGTTCACTGGGTGATCGATAACGCCGGTAAACTCGAAGTCGATGCGACTAGGGTTGCGATAGGTGGCGATTCGGCTGGCGGTAATCTCGCTGCTGCTGTAACGATCGAGATGCGTGACACTGGGGGACCAAAGCTTGCATTGCAGCTACTGATCTATCCGGCCGTCGATTTCACGGCCGACAATAATTCCCTACGTGAAAACGCGACCGGTTATATGTTGACCCGGGAAGCACTGGAGATGTTTACCGATTTATATCTACCGGACCGCACGACACGTTCGGACCCGCGCGCCTCGCCGCTACTGTGCGCTAGCCACACCGACTTACCGCGCGCTTTTGTTCAAACCGCCGAATTCGATCCCTTGCGCGATGAAGGGCGCGCCTACGCCGAAGCACTAATGGCCGCCGGATGTCCGGTTGAGTACAAATGCTACCCAGGGGTGATCCATGGCTTTGCGCGCATGGGCGCGAAAGTTGACGCCGGTTTAACCGCGCTCGACGATGCCTGTGGGGTATTGCGTGAGGCCTTGATGCCATAACCGATATTTGCAACCAATTAATATTCCGCTCGCGCCTGTTCGGTTGAGCGTTGCAAAACACAAAGCGATTATCAGATCCACTGACTATGCCTACAGAGCCGCTCGGTATTGCGCTGTGCATATTGATTTCGTTTATCGCGGCCGCGATCCACGGCGTAATCGGCATCGGATTCAACTTCGTGTGCGCGCCATTGCTGTTGTTCCTCTATCCGCAACTCGTACCCGCGCCGATCATCATCAATTCGGTAATCATCGTTTGCCTCGTTGCATGGGTTAACCGTGAAGACGTGCAGTTTCGTCAGCTTGGCTGGCTCGTCGGGGCTTGCGCGGTGGGTGCGTTTGCTGCTGGATTCGCGCTAACACGCGTCAGCGAATCAACTTACGCAACCCTGTTCGGATCACTATTGCTGTTCGCAGTAGTTGTGAGTTTGTTGGGTTGGCGGCCGCCACTGACGGCCTGGAGCGCGAGTATCGCAGGCGTAATAGGCGGATTTATGGGTACGATAACGTCTGTCGGCGGACCACCCGTGGCGCTGCTCTATCAACGCTTACCCGGGCCGGCCTTGCGCGGCACCTTGTCAGCGTACTTTCTAATTACCTCGCCGATCATATTGATCGCGCTAAGCGCCGCCGGACGTCTCGGCTGGGAGGAAGTAAAACTTTCTGTTGTGCTCATGCCCGGCATGTTGTTGGGGTTTGCATGCTCAAAGTTCCTCGCCGGCCACCTGAATCAACAAGCGACCCGCGCCATGGTTTTAACGCTTTGTACGGCCGGTGGGATCGTCTTGCTTGTGCGAGGCTGGTGAAAACCGCATTGCATTTGGTATTGCAAAAACCGCAACAGACATCGCTTTACTGCCCAAAAAAAAGGAGTCCGTTGACCGGCCGTCAACCGCACTCTACAGTTGTGCCATCGCGAACCGAAACTACCGTGTCGGATATGCGCCCTACCCCAGGAGAAACCTCATATGACACCAACAGCAACCACCAGAACAATTGTAATCGTCTCCGCACTACTGATTGTGACGGGCACTACGGTAGCAGCCGATAATCCAATGGGTTTCTTCATTACTAGCGTTGGTATTGGTAACGGCGCCGATCTTGGTGGACTCGAAGGGGCCGATGCGCACTGCGCCAAGTTGGCCAAAGCGGCCGGAACTGAAGGGCGACAATGGCGCGCCTACCTCAGCACACAATCACCCGACGGCAAAGCGTTTGGTCTGTCCGCACGCGACCGGATCGGCAAAGGCCCTTGGTATAACGCGCGCGGCGAATTAATCGCGAGCGATCTCGATCAATTGCACCTGCGCGGCAATATCGTCAAGCGCACCGCGCTGGATGAAAACGGGAAGGTGATTAACGGACGCGGCGACAAGCCAAACAAACACGACATCCTCACCGGTACCAGGGACGACGGCACGGCCTTTTTTCCGTGGGAGGAAGGCGACTATACCTGCAGTAATTGGACGAGTTCGGAAGACGGCAAGGGCAGCGCGCGGGTGGGCCACCATGATCGGCAAGGCGGTGGCAACCTATCGTGGAACTCTACTCACGCATCGCGCGGCTGCAGCCAGCAGAACCTGGTGGGAACCGGCGGGGCAGGCCTATTTTACTGCTTCGCGGCCGACTAACGAGTAGAAACGTAAACTTCTTCGAGCGTTTAGGCGTCGAGGAGGCAGACAACGTTTTATCGTCTGAATAGACGTGGTCTGTCCCTGATTCCCGCTTTTTCCCCTCGGCAAGGTATTCGCCCAACAATGAGGACAGCGTATTGAGTGAGAAGATCGTAGTCTCAGGCGATGGCCCGGTTCGGATTATTACGATTAATCGACCGGAGGTACGCAACGCACTTGATAACGAGGCCGCGCAGGCTTTAACGCACGCCTTTGAGGACTTTGAGCAAGACGATACATTTAAGGTTGCGGTATTAACCGGTGCAGAAGGCAGTTTCTGTGCTGGCGCGGATCTCAAAGAAATGGCGGCCACCGGGGCAGAGTACGAACCCTGGGCCGGTCCGAATGGACCAAACGGCCGCATCTTAACCAAACCCATCATTGCCGCCATTGCTGGCCACGCTTGCGCTGGCGGTCTCGGCGTTGCGCTGCGCTGTGATGTTCGGATTGCAGATACCACAGCAGTATTTGGCGTTTTTTCGCGTCGATTTGGCGTGCCGATGAGTGACGGAACCACCGTTCGACTGCCGCGTGTTATTGGAATGGGTTTCGCGCAGGATATGTTGATAACCGGCCGCGCCGTTCAGGCCGAAGAGGCGTTACGGATAGGCTTAATCACCCGCCTCATCCAATCCGGTTCGGTATTAGATGCTGCGATCACGCTTGCTAAGCAGATCGCCGCAACGCCACAGACAGCCCTCAACTCGGACCGGCGCTCCGCCGATGAGCAAGCGGGCCTTTCTTTGAGCGAGGCATTTGCCCACGAAATTGCCTTAGCCGAAACGGCCAAGGCCAACGACGCGCAATCCGGCGCGGCCCGATTCGCGGCTGGGGTAGGCCGGCATGGCAAATAAGGTACAAAAGGAAAATGTGACGGAGGGATTAAAAAATCGCCATTGGTTGAATTTTAATCCCTCCGTCACATTTTCTCGGCCGAAATCCACGCGATGCAAACCATCAACGGGCTCGAACCGGTCAACCGCGGCGTCTAAGGCCGGGCGGTAGGTTATATTTGTAGGGACGGGAATACGGATACGGCGAATGCCATCCGCACTGCTCATTTTAAAGACAATAAACTCTTTATCCAAGCCGAATGCGGTATCGTAACCGATCCTGTGCCGCAAACTACCGTGGGAAGAAACAATGAACAAATGTCGCGCTATGTTTGAAGCCGTAGAGATGGCTAAACGCGGACTATCCCATGCCACGGACGAATCATAAGGTTTCAGACCTTGTCCCATGACAGCAGTAGTTAATGTCTGAACCGGCTGCAACCACGCAACACCAACAAGAACTCAATGCAGGAGAGCGGTTTGCGTTCGGTAAGAATTGGGCCGAGTTCTTAAGGTGCTTAAATGAGGCGCGCGTTGTTCTGGCAGAACGCTCTCTAACGAGCATGTTAAATCGGTCCAGCTTAGACGGAATTCGATTTCTCGATGCTGGATCAGGTAGTGGCATTATGAGCTTGGCGGCATATCGGCTTGGTGCAGAAGTCCGCTCCTTCGATTTTGACCCCGAATCTGTCGTCTGCACTAAGACTTTGCGAGACCGTTACCAAAAGCCTTCTGCAGCAGATGATGTGGCGAAAACTGGTTGGCAGGTCGATACGGGATCGGTGCTCGATACGACCTATCTTTCAACTCTTGGGCGTTACGATGTCGTCTATTCCTGGGGGGTTCTACACCACACTGGTGCGATGTGGCAGGCGCTGGACAATGTGGTGGAAGCCGTAGCTGAGGGCGGTACGCTGTACATTGCGATCTATAATGATCAAGGCGGTATGAGCAATCGTTGGCGCGTAATGAAGCGGCTGTACAACAAGCTACCGGACGTATTGAAAATACCATATGCGGTGCTGATCATGGCCCCCCGGGAGCTGAAGTTTCTCTTGCTCTCGTGTCTCAGTGGCAGACCTGGGCTTTATTTTGCCAACATTCGAGACTATGCCGAGAGTAGCACTCGGGGGATGAGTTACTGGCGTGATTTGCTTGATTGGGTAGGTGGTTATCCCTTTGAGGTTGCCAAACCTGAAGAAGTGATCGATTTCTATTTGTCTCGAGGCTTTGAGTTACAAAAATTGAAGACCTGCGCAGGAAGTATTGCTTGTAACGAATATGTTTTTCGCAAAACTCTTATCAGAGAACAAGAGCACGGGTGACGGCGGGATTAAAAGTCGTCACCGTGTAATGAGGTGTAAAGAGGACGCACTTATTTCTCTGAATACCGCTCTCGTAGCGAATGCCATTTTACGTCTCGGCTGACAGTTTATGGCCGATGGCGTCAAACGGTATTACAGAACCAAACGTCCGCCCATTGAGCCCAGAGCAGCACGGTGTAGTTGTCTTATGCGATCGGAACTAAGATTCGAAATCAAAGGGTCGAGCATCAGTTTTACAATGAAACTAAAACCTCAACGCTGCTACTAATTGATTCCAAATAACCGCTAGGCGCGCTGAACAAACTCCACGACGTTGCCGTCAGGGTCTTGTACCATCGCGATCGTGACCCCTGGCATCAGTTCGCGTTTGGTGAGATCAAATGGGATCCCGGCCTTTTCACAATCGGTGCACATCTCATCGATATTCGTTATTTGAAAGGTGAGGTAGCGAAACCCCAGCGCTTTGTCTAATCCTTGTGTGCCGGCCGGCGGTGGCTCATTCGCATCGATGATCTTAACGAAGCTATCGCCAAAGCCCATGCGGTGCATGGTCCCAAACCACAGCGGCGTCTCGCCGATCTTCTCAAGGCCAAGCAACCCCTGGTAAAACGCCAAACTCTTCTCGATGTCTTTAACGACGATACCGATGTCGACACAATTCTTCCCCGGCTGCATCCCCATGTTTATTCTCCTGTGTGATTCTGTCGCAATTGAAGTTGCGATGCTGATTCAAGTTATGAGCTGCACGACAGCATTGAACAGCCAGCGCGCTCGCGGGCCCAGTCCGGTCGCTTGGCCGCGTACTGATCGTATTTCGTTTGCTCCGCATAAGGCGTGCGCAGCACCTGCAACAACTCATTTACCATTTTATAATCCCCAGTCTCAGCCTCATCGATGGCAAGCTGTGCAAGGTAATTTCGCAAGACGTATTTTGGATTAACGGTATTCATCCGGGCCTTGCGTTCGTCGTCTGGAACAGCTCCCCCACGCAAGCACGTCACATAGGATTGAATCCAAACATGGAGTCTAGTCGTATACCCAGCGTTAAGTTGCTCTGGTACGTAGTAGGCATCGGCCAGTAGTGCTAAGCATTCGGCCTCATCGAGGTCGCGATCGGTCCTGAGTTCCGCCAAGCGTCGATAAAAGATTGTCATGTCGGTCTCGACCAGCGGTAACACTTCGAGCAATTCGGTGATCAACGACATATCCGCCGCACCGTCAATAGAATCGAGTCCCAGTTTGCGCCTCATCATTTCTTGCCAGCCTTGCTCAAAGCTACGCGCATATTCCCCCAAGGCCTGCTCTAAGGGTTCGGCCTCTTCAACCAACGGATAAATCGCATTGGCGAGTTGCACTAGGTTCCACAATGCTATTTGTGGTTGGTGCCCAAAGCGATAGCGCTTCCCACCGGCATCGGTTGTGTTGGGCGTCCAATCGGGATCGTAGTTTTCAAGCCAACCGTACGGACCATAATCAATCGTAAGACCCAAGATCGACATGTTGTCGGTATTCATCACCCCGTGCACGAAGCCGACCCGCATCCAATCGATGATCATGATCGCGGTACGGCGACAGACCTCTGCCAACCATGCAACGTAGTTTTCCTTCGATGGCGCGCCAATGTCCGGGAAGTCAGTTTCGATGGTGTAGTCGACCAATTGGCGTAACACGTCAATCTCACCCCGTGAGGCAAACAACTGAAAGTTACCAAAGCGGGTAAACGACGGCGCGACGCGGCACACCACTGCGCCCGGCTCAGCTTTCGGGCGGCCGTCGTAGAACATATCTCTAACGACGTCCTCACCGGTTCGAACGAGACTTAAAGCACGCGTTGTGGGCACGCCAAGGTGATGCATCGCTTCACTACATAGAAACTCGCGGATTGACGAGCGTAATACGGCTAATCCGTCGGCCGTGCGTGAGTACGGCGTTGGGCCGGCACCTTTAAGTTGTAGTGCCCAGCGTTGACCGACCCGATTGACGATCTCACCTAGATTAATTGCGCGTCCGTCACCCAGCTGACCGGCCCAGTTACCGAATTGGTGCCCGCCGTAACACGTCGCATAGGGCTCCATGCCTTCAATGATATGGTTGCCGGCAAGGATCGCGGCAAAATCCGAGGTCGTGCAATCCGCGGGACTCAAATCCAACAATTCAGCGACCTCACGGGCATAGGCGACCAGCTCGGGTTTCGCGACAGGCTGTGGCATCACACGCGAGTAACAGGCTGCGTTAACCTGTCGGCGATGATTGTCTGTCTCGGGATCACCCGGCAAGGAGCCGACAAAACGGTTGTCAAAATTCAAGCTGTGGAGCCCGCTAACTCCAAGTTGTGCGTCCATCAAAACTCCTAGACGGTACTTGCCGTATATCAGTGGTTCGATCTTAGCAGCTTCAATCAATCTAGGTTTGTCTGGCAGTGGTAGTGACAATCTTTGCTTGTACCGAAGTTTTCGAGCATTCTGCATGCCCGTCCTACGGTATCCATTGAGAATGCTTAGCGGAATTTCATGATTGTCGACTTACATACCCATACAAACCGGTCCGATGGGACATTGCCACCCGTTGAGTTGCTACAACACGCAGCAGCAGCAGGTATTGAGCTGTTGTCGATCACCGACCATGACACCATTGCCGCTTATCGCGATATTGAGCTGGTTCCAACGACTAAAGCGCTGACGGTTATTCCAGGCGTTGAATTCTCGACCGAATGGCAACGCACCGGAGTTCATATACTCGGCCTCAACGTCGACCTATCAAGCGATGCAATACGAACATCAACCGTGTTCCAAATCGATGCGCGGAAACAACGCGCCGCGCGGATCGCCGAACGCTTAGACCGTGCTGGAATCGCCGATACTTTGGCCGGCGCCGCGGCAATCGCAAAATGGGGTGCGATTGGCCGACCCCATTTTGCTCAACACCTCGTCGAGCGCGGCGTCGTCAAGACGCTGGCCGAAGCGTTCAGGAAATACCTCGGTGCAGGCAAAGCCGGCGATGTCAAACAGCATTGGGCTTCCTTTGATCAGATCATCGAATGGATCCGCGACAGTGGCGGCACCCCGGTTCTAGCGCATCCGGGGAAGTACGGATTAACCCGCAGTAAAAGAAATGCCTTGATCAAGGACTTTCAACGTAGCGGCGGACAGGGGCTCGAGCTCATCTCCGGACAGCAGGATCCAATGTTGACCGAATCGCTCGCGACAACTGCCGAAAACCTTGGTCTGTACGCCTCAGTGGGTTCGGACTTCCATCAATTGGGGCAACCGTGGGCCCGACTTGGTATGCATCTGGGCTTGCCGAAAGCATGCCGACCGGTATGGGAATGTTGGTAGGCGCCCGAACTGGGGCACGTTCCTAAAGGTTCGCGGTATCGAGGTCCTGGTTGGTTGATGAATGACCGCCAGTCGCCGCCATTGCCACTGCCGCTTCGACGATCTTTTTTGTCGGCATACGCGAGCGTGCTTTTAGCGAATTCTTCGCCTCGTCCAGCCACTGGTCAAATTCGCCGTCTTCAATATCGGACCAGGTGTGCGTCGCATAACGATCGCTGAGATATATCTTTTTGCCTCGCTCCATGACCGCGAAGCGTTCAAGTGGATTCAAATCCGCATGCGATTTGTCGCCGCGCTCGTCTGCTATCTCGTTGATGTATAGCGCGATCATCGGCTTTTTCATGGTGTAGGTCAGCTCGATCGCATAACGGATCCAGGGATTCGTCGCTGCATCGGGTCCGATTAATACTAGGGTTGCAGCCGATCGCCCTAAGCCTTCTTCGATGTTGCGCTTTATCTCGTCGGTAGAGCAACCGAGCTTGGTCTTCGACCATGTGGTAAATGGCATATAACCTTCGGCCAGGAACCGTCCGGTCCCAAGTAGTTGCTTGCGGATTGTGTTGACTCGCGCGCTATCGCACTCATCGTTATAGGCTAAATACAGCGATTCCATGGTCCATGCATCCTGTCGGGCATGAACACATTAAAGGTCATAATTCAGACATGCGTCGGTAATATTTCCCAAAAGAAGACATTGTTAACAATTCACTATAGACGGCTGATACAACCACTAAAGTTTTTCAGAATAGCCTAGCGAAGCGCGAGAGGACCGAGCAAAGCCCATTAGCTACTAGCCCATCGTTACCCCGTGACCACGACGATTCGACCAACCACGGTGCGCCTCACGATCTCATCGAAAGCGCCTTCGATGCTATCGAAAGGCATCCGTTTGTGAACATGCGGATGCAGTTTGCGGGCATTAGCCATCTCCAGTAGAGCGGCATTTACCCGGCGACCGCCGCTCGGGTCGAGCCGGCCAAATTCACCGGCGCGTACGCCGACAATAGACATCTGCTTTATCAATGGATAGTTGACCGGTGCATCGGGGATCCGGCCACTCGCGAATCCAATTACCAAGATCCGGCCAAACGGTGCGATGCAATGCAGCGATTCGTCGAACACATCGCCTCCAACCGGATCGAAGATCACATTGGCACCGGCCCCGCCGGTCAACGCCTTGACCTCGTCGCGAAATGTCGCGGTCGATAGAATAATCGTATGATCCGCGCCGCTCGCACTCGCTTGTTTCAGTTTTTCTGCGCTCGACCCCGTTGCAATGACGTGCGCACCGAGCATCTTTCCCATTTCGACCGCGGCCAGACCAACGCCACCGGTTGCGCCATGCACGAGCAAAGTCTCGCCCGCTTGTAAGTGACCGCGCTCAACCAATGCCACATAGGCAGTTCTATACGCCGTTTGAAATGCCGCGCCAGTCACAAAATCGAAGGGTTGAGGTAGTGGCAAACAGTTCTCCGCTGGCGCTATGACCATCTTGGCGAAGGCACCGATCAACACCGTACCGATAATAGGATCGCCGATACCAAACCGGTCCACCCCCTCACCCACGGCTGCCACCTCGCCGCTAAACTCGCTGCCGGGTACAAACGGTAACGCCGGTTTACGCTGGTATTTCCCCTGAATCGTCAGAAGGTCCGGAAAGCCAACTGCAAACGCGTGGTTGTGAACCAGGATTTCGCCTGGCCCAGGTTCAATAATCGGCAACTCCTTGACTGATAAATCGCGATAATCACCGTAGTGTGCGCAAACATGCGCGTCGAAGTAGTTTGCCGCGCTACCCATAGGAAACGTCCGTCCGTTGCTGGCGGCGCGGCGTCTCAACACGATTTTGCGGCAACCATAGCGAGCGTTTGGAATTGTATTCGTAATTCAATTTCACTTAACCTTGAATCATCTACATAGAACTCATCGGTAGCAGACACCCATGAACGATCTCAAGACCTATAGTGCAGACGTCGCCGCCGCACTGAAACAGCGAGCGGAGACAATCGCGATCGCTGAATCTTCCAGTGGCGGATTAATTGCAGCCTCGCTTCTCGCCGTGCCTGGTGCCTCGGCCTATTTTCTTGGCGGCAGCGTCGTCTACACGCTGGATGCCCGGCGTGTATTGCTCAATATACCGGATGATGTTCTGCAGGACATGACGCCGTTAAGCGAGGCCTATGTCCTGCAATGCGCGCGCTCGATGCGCGAAAACCTGAACGCGACCTGGGGCTTGGCCGAAATCGGCGTCTCCGGTCCAACCGGCTCACGCTATGGTCATCCTCCCGGCATCTGCGTCCTCGCGGTTGATGGCCCGGTAACATTGACCAAGCAGATCGAAACCGGCAGCGACGATCGCGAAGCCAATATGTGGCAATTTGCAGAAGCCGCCTTCGCACTCTTAGGCGATGCCATAGACTAGATATCGGCACCGCGCAGGTTTAACCCCTACGCATCATTACATCCCCGGCCTTATAGCAAAAATGGTGACCCACCAATGAAAATTGATACCCTCATGCCCGCACTCGAACCCAATGCGGTCGCGGCACGCGCGCAAGAACTTGAAGCCGCCGGCTATGACTGCGCGTGGACCTTCGAGGCAACCAACGATGCATTTTTTCCCCTAGCCTTCGCCGCAGCAGCGACCAAGCGTATCGAGATAGGCACGAATATCGCGGTGGCGTTTGCGCGCACCCCATTTTCGATGGCACAAACTGCATGGGATCTACAGAAATATTCTAACGGTCGCCTTCGACTGGGATTGGGTACACAGGTTCGCGCACATATTGAACGGCGCTTCTCTGCTGCATTCGATCATCCTGCCGCGAGGGTCACCGATTACATTCGCTGCGTACGAGCGATCTGGGACACCTTTCAAAACGACGCACGGCCGAACTATGACGGACCGTTCTATCGGTTCAAAATGATCAATCCATTCTTCAACCCCGGTCCGATCGAACATCCCAACATCCCGATTTATCTTGCCGGGGTAAATCCCCGCATGTGTCGTGCTGCGGGTGAAGTCGCCGACGGATTTCACGTACATCCGATGCATTCGGTTAGTTACCTCAATGAGGTTGTACGCCCGGCACTCGATGAAGGCGCGAAGACCCGGGGTAAGTCGGTCTCGGATCTAGAACTTTATGCGCCTGTATTTGTTATCACTGGCGATACGCCGGATGAATCGGCGGCAATGGAAGCGAGCGTTCGTCGCCAGATATCGTTTTACGCTTCGACCCCGAGCTATGGCGCCTTGCTACGACACCATGGCTTCAACGACCTTGGCAAGCAGCTCAACGGGTTGATGCGCGAAGGTAAGCTCGATGAAATGGCAAAGATAGTACCGGACGGATTGATCGAAGCAGTCTCGATTATTTGCCCGCCTGCGGAAGTTGGTAGGCGCCTGCGCGAACGCTACGACGGGGTCCTCGACCGCGTCTCGCTGTACATGGCCATGTCGGGCGATTCGACCTTTAACCGTTGGAACGAACTCATCGCGGCCGTCCACGCCGCTTAATGAACGGAGGCGATACCATGGAACAGATCACATTAGTCAAAGAAGCTATCCATAGGCCCGACGAGCCGCGGCATTTCATGGAATATAGCTACCCTGAACAACGCTACGTCGCAAAAATTGGTGAAACCGTCATCGCCGAATCAGGCGCGGTATTAAAACTCTCAGAAGTTGGCTATCACATCTACGATCCGGTGCTCTATTTCCCGCTGGCCGATGCACGCCTGGATCTCTTGCAAGTCTCTGATAAATCATCACATTGCCCATTGAAAGGCGACACGAACTACTACGACTTTAATGACGGCGAAGCGTCTATAGATGCGGTTGGCTGGTGTTACTCTCGTGCGTTCGATTTCGCCAACGTTCTTGCCGACTACGTCGCATTCGATAGCCGCTTGGTCAGCGTTAGCGCACTCAAGTGACATAATTCGACGCCGATATCTTGGTCATTGGGAAGCTGTCTTGAAATGACAGCCGCCCGCATCCGCCTGAAAATTGAAACGAATTTCACAATTCCGGGTCGAAGCGGTGTCGACTTTGGCGTCAGTTCCTATAAGATGCGCGCTCCGTTGCCCAGATGAACCTCCAGCCACCAACCACGGCGTCCGTGGAGTTAACGATGAATAGTAAGATTTTGCCTGTTACAAAAAGATATTGCCGCCCCGTCATTCTTTTTTGTGGTTTGTTCCTTGCGCTTACCACATCGACGGCATCTGCCAATGTCGAGGCCGATCCGAAACTGGCCCGAGCCCAACTTGAGGAAGTCGCCAAGCAAATGGTCGCGGCGCTGCAAGACCCTGCGGTTCGCCAGAACCTCGATCAGGTAGAACTACTTGTGCGACGGATACTGGTGCCCCATATCGATTTCCGCGCCTCCTCGAATCTGGTTCTTGGACCGCATTGGAAAGCCGCGAGTGAAGCCCAGCGCGAGGCTTTCATCAACGAATTTCAAGCCTTTCTCGTGCGTTTCTATACCGGCGCCCTGGCCAGCTATGTCGACAGTGACGAGGTTCCGACGGACATCATCTCTTTTCGCGATGAACCACGCCCGAAAGGCGACCGCCAGGTTTTCGTGCGAACGCTGATAGGTCAATCGGAAAGTGAAGCGATTGCGGTTGAATACCGCATGCTGTGGCGTGATGTCTGGAAGGTGATCGATGTTAGCGTTAGCGGGATTAGCATGGTGCAGAGCTACCGCAGTAACTTCAGCTCGACGGTTGAACGGCAAGGCTTGGACGTATTAATCGCACAGTTGCAGGAACGCAATCAGTCGCTATCCACGAACTAGATAGGTTTGTGGCACGGATCCCCTACCAACCCGCTGACATCAGCGAACCGGCATCGGTAGTCGATGCCATCCGCGATCGTCGCGGCGGCGGTCTTTTCAACCTGGATCGCATGCTGCTCCACAGCCCGCCGTTTGCTGCCGGCTGGAATACCTTCCTAGGCAACGTGAGAAAAGAGCTCGATGTCTCACCAAAATTATGTGAGTTGGCGATTTGCCTGGTGGCGATTATCAATCGCGCGGATTACGAATACACCCATCATCTACCTGGCTTCATTGCCGCTGGTGGTAACGACGAACAAGTCGCCGCGTTGCCCGCCCTAGTCAACGGCGATGCGGATACTTCAATGTTTGATACAAGCGAACGTGCAGTGATTGCGTTGACGCGGGAGATGAGCATCAATGCGGCGGCGTCCGATGAAACGTTTGCCGCGATTAAAGAAGTATTGCCAAAGCCCCAGCACGTCGTTGAGATCGTCGGTGTTATCGCAGCCTATAACATGGTGTCCCGCTTTTTGGTAACACTCGGGGTCGAACCCGAATAGGCACCCTCGATCGATTTCGCTCTACGCTGGTGTTTCCTTAGGCTTGCGCCACGCACGCCACAAACCATCCTTACCGAAACAACTCCAACCCCAACGCAACCAGCGCAATATCGCAAACGCTAGCCACAAGGCCCAAGCAAGCATCAACAAGCGATAAACGAGGATCGGCACCGAGACGACGGTCGCCGTCGGCGGCTCGGCTAATACACGATCGGCATACCAGCGTAATTGGTGTGCGTTTGAACCGTTCCCCGCGACATGCATGTCGGGATGCCCAAGCAGGCCATGGCGGATCGCCTCGACCAAAATAGCCATCGCAGCGAGGCTGAGTAGCACGAGACCGATTTGCGTCAGATTGAAACGATAACCGACGAGGCCGGCACCGTAACGCTCGCGCATTCCCAGCGCCAACAGCCACAGCACAACCACCGCAGCTAACGGTACGGCGACCTGACTCAGTCCGATCGCGAGTAGTAGCCACTGTCCTGTAGTGAGTGGGGTCAATGGGATCCGAGCAAGACCGACCGCGACAACCAATAAGATCGCGAACAGACTCCAAAATCGAACGGCGGGACCGAGGCTTGGACCGAAGGTGAACAGGGTCCAGCGATCGCGGCCAAGATTCATTTCAATTTGATGATTGATGCTCGGGATCGATAAATCGATCGCATCGGAGCTAAATCGCGTCGAGATACCGCTCGCCTTACGCCATTCAATATCAACCGTCTGCGCCCCGGGAGACACCGGGATCGTGAGATCGCGACCTTCTGCACGCAAAGGTTCTGAGACATTATTAATCCGCACACCTTGAAGTTTCACGTCGTCCGGTAGCCGCATCGAGAACTGTCCACCCTTACTGCTTCGTAAGCGCAGGGACAACGTGGCGTCGGTTGCGCGGGTGCCGGGTTTCAACCGCACCGCGCTGTTATCGATGGTAAGGCTTTGGCCTGGAACACCACCCGGTTTCCCAACTGTGAATGAAACGCTCTCACCAGGCCACGGGCGCCACTGCGGTAGCCACTCCCCACCGCCGCCGCGATGGTGGACTGGCGCAATTCCCTCAAACCCAATGTGCCACATTGGTCCGGCTTGCAAGGTCCAGGTCTCGAGCCACTCCGTGGTATCAGGCGCGCGTAGCGCAACGGCTTGGCTCAACTCGAGATTCGATTGCCATGTAAGGCTACGTGCGCGTGCGCCAAGGTTGACCCGCACCATTCCGTTCGCAACTTCAATCCCTGGGGTTACAACGGACTCTCCAGCGACTAATGGCACCTCGAACACCACCGCCGTGTTTCCTCCGGCGACCCTCACGACTGTCGTCACCAAGCTCCAATCAAGTCCTAAACGCAAGGTCCGCTCGATACGGACGAATGGCGGGAGCTGATTCGTTTCGAACGCCGTCGTTTCGACCGGTGAGGCATCCGTCGCAAGGCGCGTCAATTGAAGTTGCCCTTCTACTTGGCCATCCTCGCGCAAGCCGCGAACTTCCCAGCCCTCGACGATTGACTCAACGCTGTGCGGCCGTAACGGCAGGGTGATTTGAACATTGCGTCGCAAAGGTAAGGCGCCACTTAAGGCAACTTGATGAACCCCCAGCGGCAACTGCAGCCACAGAACACCACGCCGATCCCTGGCCAATTCGGTCGTTGGCTTGCCGTCGACCAGCACCAGCGTTGGCGACCATTGCTGTGCTTGCCCGGGCAACGGAATCGCGCTTGGGTGGTCACTGTGGGTTTCCAAGCGAAATTGCAAACGCGCCGCATCGAGCTGTAATCGCATCCGAGTGATATCGGCACATTGACGTGCGCACTCCGGCGGGGCATTGAGGCGTTGGCGCAAGGATTCTAATAGCGCAGGATCCGGTATATCACCGGCTACAGCGTCGGACGATGGCACGCCGGCGGCCATCAGTCCAATCAATAATATCAATGTCGTCGGTGCGCCTTGGGTAAATAGGCGTCTACTTCCAATACCAAAGATCAGGATCGCTACGACGCCAATCAAGACCACCCGCAAGACGCGGATCAGCGCGTTTAGCGGCGGCGGCATATAGGTAATCGCGACGCGTTGATTTTGGTCGACTGGTCCGTTCCAGCTTAAGTCGATTGCCTTCCATCGCCATTCCGGTAATCCAGGACCAGTTTGAATTACTGCTGCTGGATCGAGCGCGAAGGTCTTCGCCGGCTTGCGACGCACGATCTCGCTCGCAAATTTTTGCGGAGCTGATTTGAGCATGGCGCTGGCCGCTTGCGGGACGTCCGACCCCATATCCATCATCATGTCGGCTTCTTCCATGGCCTCCATTGGCATCGATTGTTCAACCGCAGGTGCCGGCTCGATCTTGGCAGCCGCAACCCGCTGGCGCATTGGTGTCGTCGCGCTTAAGTGCGCAAACTCAAGTTGCGGGTAGACGGCGAGTCTAAATTCATGGACGGCAAACGGAACGCAAATAATGGCTAACCCGAGCACCGTTAAATTTCGCAACCCAACAACCAGCGAGCGCACGCGCCCCTGCGGCAACACTCGCAACAGCGCGATGGCAATGAATAAGGTGAGCCAGATATAGTGCGGCGCACCCGGTGCATGCCAAATCAGGCTTAGCATCAGCAAAGTGCACACGGCGGCCCGCCGATCCCATAGACGCAGCGCGCTTGCCGACATCACCAGGACCAGGAATAAGTCCAGTAGTGTCCAACGAGCGAGCCACGTATCAGGTACGTTATCGACACCATCTATCGCCAACACATCCCACCCGGGCGGTAAGTTGAGCGTCGCATTAACGTTATGAAAATCATGCGCCCAACCGGTCGCGGCGAAATTGTCGTGGCCGCGGTCCATGCGTGCATCAGCGACGAGATTGACGCGATGGCGGCGTAGCTCAACACCATGCGGACCGTTATTCTCCCGCCGCGTGATAAAGCGCGGCTGTCCATCTACGATCACCTGACCGAGCTGCAAGTCCTCGCCGCTGTCCAAGCGCCAATCGCGCGTGATCGTCCCGTCAATCTGGTCCTGTGTGGTGTAGCCGCGTCCGTCAAAATCTAACCAGAGTTGGCGCTTAAGTGTGAACTTGTTTGGCTCGGGTTCAGGATCACCACGACGTATGACAGTGAAACTGAGACTGTCACCGGCTTCGATCCGGTACACCGGCAAATGGTGCCAATCTTTCGGCGCTTTGGTTTGGCTCGGATCAACTGCTTTCCCACCCACGATCTCAACTAAGCGTAAATCGTTACGCGCGTCGAATGCCCATACTTCACCCGGCGGCCACGGCGCTGCTTGCGCCGGTAACTGCAAGCGATCGAGTTCCCGAGGGTGGCGTGCTTGAACGTCGATGACATGTCGTCCTGCACGCAACTGTACGCGCAATTCGCCATTCGCCTCAATCCGTGCCGGTAGTGGACTGGTAATCGCAATCGGAATGAATCCGTCGAGCAACGGTTTCCCCAGAACTAATTCACGCTGTTCACCGGTGACGTCTACCTCGATTCTGGTGTGGACCTGTAAGGGGATCTCATCGAGGATACGACGCTGGACGGTGACGGTGTGGCTGTTTTTGACGCCGTTTTGTGGATCATTCGGTATCCCTTCGGAACGGCCCAACCAAATTTCACCCCGATTATTGATACGCGGAAACTTAATGTCGGCGCCTCGGAGCGAAAGTCGGACGATCCCGGTATCGGCTGCGACGGTGAGGGATTCGGGCATTTCTGGCCACGAGAATTTCCCAGTTATGGTGTAGGCGCCGGGCGATAAACGTAATGATGGTTTACCGTTGCGGCCAATGATTGCGTGTGTTTCACCGTTGACCTCGACGTCCATCGGCCAGTTCACCTGGCTGCCCGGCAGCACAATCCAGCTATCAGCATATACGTGCCACGAGCCGCTAAACGACCCAGTTGTAGCGCGCAAATCGAAGCGTAGCTCTCCCGGCCAAATGCAGCGTTTAGTCGCGAAATTGTTGTACAGGAATGGGCACAAGCGATCTTTGTCGTCGGCCACTACCCAGTTGATCCAAGGTTTCAGCGGTTCCGGAACATCGGCCGGGTTCAATGGGCCGGCGGCACTTCGGCCAAGCATTGCGCAAAACAGGATGAGCGCGATTATTGCTGCAGGCACGTGTCGTGCTTTCATGTAACCACCTCTATTAGCTGCACCAAGTAAAGCACCGGTGACCGGACGCTAGCTCTTTGCTAACTCGGACATCTGCCAATACCGACCACTTAGACACTGTTTGGCGATGAACTTTCGTTTAAGCTAACTGACGAATTAAGAAGATACCCTTTCTTCGATTCGCATTCATGTATTACAGTTTCAACCCATGCGCCATCTAATCCTTCTGATATTGATACTATGCGGCAACGGCGCCTATGCCTCCGGCCAGACAGATCTACTTGGGCTAGACGGATCGAGCCACACCCTCGGCGAATATATCGGTCGCGGTCAATGGGTAATGGTCAATGTGTGGAGCCCAGGATGCCCGCATTGCGTCACCGAGGTGCCAACCCTGCGTGGATTTCACAGTAATAACGAGTTTGGTGCGATGGTACTCGGGGTGACAGTCGCCTATCCTGGGTTCGGATACCCCGACGAAGAACAGGTTCGCGCGTTTGCCAATGAACACAAAATTAATTTCCCGTTGCTGTTAGCGGATCGTACGCTCGCATCGGATTTTGTCGGCGACTATGTGGACCTTGTCCCGATCACGCTCGCCTTCAATCCCCATGGGCAGATGGTCGCTAAATGGCACGGCGTCATCACATTGCTCGACATAAACGAAATCATTCGAGACTTCACCGTAGAAACAAATGAGTGACGAAATCGAAATAGAAGCTCAAATAAGTCAGGAACTGCGGCCAACGCAAGCGAACCTAGCTTACGATCTCGAAGCCGCCTTAAGCTCGATTATATCGGTGCGCGCGCGCATTCCAGATGACGCGTTCACCGCGCCTATTCTCGGCACGGAACGGTCTGGTCATGGCGTGCGGATCCTAGAAACCGGACTAGTCGTGACGATCGGCTACGTTATCGCCGAAGCGGAAGAAATCTGGCTGGTTGGTGCGAATGACCAGGCGGTTACCGGTCATGTCGTTGGATACGATTACGAAACCGGATTTGGACTGGTGCAACCACTCGGCCAAATGGACCTCCCAATACTCGATCTCGACGATTCCGACCTGCTCTCGCCAGGGGATCAGGTCGTTGTCGCTGGGTGTGGCGGGGCGACCCAATCGCTCGAAGCGACTGTTGTCGCCAAACGCGAGTTCGCCGGGTATTGGGAGTATGTACTTGACGAAGCCATCTTCACGACGCCGCCGCATCCTAACTGGGGCGGCGCCGCGCTGATATCGCCGGCCGGACTACTCGCCGGGATCGGTTCCTTATACGTCGAAAACGTAGCGCCCGAAGTCACCGCAGGTAATATGATCGTACCGATCAATATTCTTAAGCCGATCATGAAAGAGATGCTCGACTACGGCACGACCCTGAAACCGCCGCGACCATGGCTCGGTTTGTTTGTGACGGAGACGCCTGAAAATTTAGTAGTCGCAGGCGTCCTTGATGGCGGTCCCGCCGAGCAAGCCGACGTGCGGGCCGGCGACGTTGTCATCGGTGTGGCTGGTGAGAGGACCCGTGACCTAGCCGATTTCTTTCGTCGCATCTGGGCTCAGGGCGAGGCCGGCAGCGAGATCCCGATCATCATTTATCGGGACGGCGCAGCCTTCGACGTGCACGTACTCTCGATCGATCGGCGAGCACAGTTTAAATCACCCGATTTACATTGATGTCATTATGAGTCGTAGCGACTAATGGCGTCATCAGACCTCCTCTATTTCGCGAGTGACAATACCTCGGGGATCCACCCTGAAGTATTGGCTGCTATCGGACGAGCTAATGCTGGTTTTGTAAAACCCTACGGCGAGGATGCGTATACCGAATCGGCGATCGCCGCGATGCGTGCGGAGTTCGGAGAGCGAGCTGAAGTCTTGTTCACCTTCAACGGCACTGGTGCAAACGTTGTTGGTTTGGGCGCTATTGCACGTTCATTTGAAGCGGTGTACTGCGCTGATTGTTCGCATATATGGTCGGACGAGTGCGCCGCTCCTGAAAAATTCCTTGGCGGTAAGCTCATCCCGGTACCGTCCGCTTATGGGAAGATTTCGCCTGAGGCTGTGGCCGGAAGCTTAGGCGAGGATCGCGGGGTCCATCACGCCGCTCCAAAAGTCATCTCCATCACGCAACCTACAGAATGGGGCACGGTATACCGACCTGAAGAGGTCCAAGCGCTCGCCGATTTCGCTCACGAACGAGACATGGTGTTGCACGTCGATGGTGCCCGGTTATCCAATGCCGCCGCCGCGCTCAATACCTCACTCAGTGCAATATCGACGGATATCGGCGTCGACGTGTTGAGCTTTGGAGGCACAAAAAATGGACTTATGGGCGGCGAAGCAATTGTTTTCAGCGACAGTGCGTTTGCGCAGCACGCAGGCTACCTACGTAAGCAAGCAACCCAGCTTGCATCGAAAATGCGTTTCATTGCAGTCCAATTCGAGGCCTTGCTAACGGATGAGTTATGGCGACGAAACGCCGCACACGCGAATGCCATGGCTGCCCGGCTCGCCGTCTCGATAGGCGAAATTGATGAGATCGAGTTCACCTGCCCAGTGGAAATCAATGCGCTGTTTCCGCGACTCGAAAAGTCATTTATAGCGCCGCTGCAAGAGCGCTGTGTGTTTTACCTGTGGGACGAGAAGGCCTCGATCGCCCGCTGGATGACGTCGTTTAGCACAACACCAGCCGACGTCGATGCATTCGCCGAGCTAATACATGAAGTCGCGCGAAAAAATGTCGCAGCATCGTCCGTTAGCGCACTCACCAATTCATAGAGATCCCCCACATGGCAGTAACGATCCCCAACCTCCAGCAATACGGCTTTGCTTCCGACTACCAAGCAATCTATGACATGGCCTTTCGTTACGCGCGCGAAGAGCTATACGAATTGTGCGAGCGTATGGATAACGAAGACTGGTTCCCGGAGCAACAATACCGAGCCATGCACGAGCAAGGTTTCCTTGGAGCGACCATCGCACCCGAACATGGCGGGCCAGGATTAGACGTACTCGCGCAATGCTTTATCTGTGAGGCCTTGTCGTATTGGAATCACTCCATCGCAGCGTGCTATCTCGCGAGCGATAATCTCTGCATCAATAATCTGACGCACAACGCAAACGCTGTGCAGAAACAACAATACTTTCCACGTTTTTGTACCGGCGAGGCGATCGGTGCCCTCGGCATGACGGAACCTGGCGCGGGATCCGATGCACTTGGGAGCATGGCGACTACCGCACGCCGGGACGGCGATGACTTTGTGCTGAACGGCCGAAAGTTATTTATTACCAATGGACCAATTGCGGACGTGTTGTTGGTCTACGCCAAAACCGCGCCTGATCGCGGTAATAAAGGCATCTCGGCTTTTATTGTCGAAAAATCTTTTGAAGGATTTGCCGTCGCGCAGAAACTCGACAAAATGGGTTGGCGTGGCAGTCCAACCGGTGAGCTCGTGTTCGACGATTGCCGTGTGCCAGCGGGTAATCTGCTGGGTGAGGAAAATACGGGCGCCGGGATCATGATGAGCGGGCTTGATATCGAGCGTGCCATCGGCGCCTTCTATTGCCTCGGTATGACTCAACGGGCGCTGGACCTTTCAGTTGAGTATGCCAATACGCGCGAACAGTTCGGTAAGACCATTGGCAACTTCCAAATGGTTCAGGCGATACTTGCCGACATGTATACCGATGTCGAAACCATACGCGCGCTTACCTATCAACTCGGCCGTGAAGTGCTCGAACTACCGGTCGGGGAAGGCGGCCGAGGAGAAATTCATAAACGCAGTGCTGCTGCCGTGCTGCATGCGGGACGTGCGAGCATGCGCGTGCTCGATAACGCGGTGCAACTACACGGCGGGATGGGTTTCATGCGAGAAAGCGAGGTCAACCGGCTTTACCGCAGCGGCAAGGTGATGGAAATAGGCGCTGGTACCAATCAGGTGCGACAGATGATCATTGCTGGAGAATTGCTACGGCATTAGCGTGTAGCTGCGATCCTACGGCAATAGGACGGATTGCCGACTTTGATATTGGGCTTTGAGGCCAAAAGAAGCATACGGCAATGTCGCAGATAGACGAACGCAGCGAGCGTTGTCGTTGATTCACAGGCGTCCACAAAGCGGCTATCCAGAAACTGGACTCGCTCGACTTCTTTCGCCGATTGTTCTTCCAATCAACCTGCTGACACCGCCACGAATATTGTGTCTCTATCGAGCATTATCGCGGCGGATGGTCCATTTTGGTGCAAATTTATGGCGAGCCAACCAACAATTCGCGGTAGAACGGCCAAGATAAACGATCCCCGGCCTGGCACGTAATGTGCATCCCTATTGCGCGAGTGAAGATGCGGCGACGCGTTCCGCTAGATAGTGCTCAACTCCGTACCATACAAAGGGACATACCAAAAATGCGAAATCTGAAAGAAACGCTCGGCCTTGGGATAATCCTCTCGGCGTGCGCGATAGCCAACCCGGCACACGCCGAAGCCGAAGGGCTATACGAAGCAATCACCAACACCAAATTCAATGATGCTTCGGTACTTAAAGCAAACGGGATTGAGTTCGGCGGATGGTTAGAAGTTGGTGTTTCCGGCAACCCGCACGATCCTGATGACGAGACCAACGGGCCCGTCACATTCAACAACGATGCAAACGAGATCGAGATGAACGAATTTTACGGGTTCATCGAAAGAGTCGCACCAACCGATGGGGGCTGGAGCTTGGGTTTCCGAGCGGATCTGCTGTATGGCACCGACGGACGTTTCTCACCAACGTCAAACCTCGATGACAAGTTCAGCAGTGCTGATGACTACAAGCTGGTTTTTCCGCAAACCTACGCAGAGATTTTTATCCCACTGGGTAACGGTCTGACGACAAAAGTCGGCCATTTCTACACCATCATTGGCTACGAAGTCGTCACTGCACCGGATAATTTCTTCTTCTCGCATGCATACACGATGCAATATGCAGAGCCCTTCACCCATACCGGTATCTTGATGTCGTATGCATTAAACGACAATTGGAGCCTGACAGGCGGCGTGGTGTCTGGATGGGATTCATTTTTCCAAGAGCCTGCGAATTTCCTCGGCGGCATTAGTTATGCCAGTGATGACGGACGTACATCGGTTGCGCTATCACTCGTTACCGGCGATGTCGATGACTCCGACAAACACAACCGAACTATGTACAGCGTTGTGATTTCACACGATCTCTCGGATCAGCTGCATTATGTCTTCCAGCACGACTTCGGCACCGAAGACGAATCACTGAGCACCCCGCAGAACACGAAGTGGTACGGTATTAACCAATACCTTACCTACGACGTCAGCGATGTGTTGGCCGCGGGCTTACGATTCGAATGGTTCCGGGATGAAGGCGGCACTCGTGTAACTGGCATTAATGACCATTTCTTCGGTCTTACCGCCGGCATTAACTACACCGTAACGCCGTGGCTGAAGATACGGCCCGAAATACGCTACGATTGGACGACGGAAAACAGCAACCCGTTTGACGATGGCACGGAAGATGATCAATTTCTGATCTCGGCTGATTTCATCGTCACCTATTAGGCTCGTTACTTCTGTAAACCAAGATGCTACCTATTCAAAGGTAGCATCCTTGTCACTTCGATAAATATTGCGTTCACGGCGCGGTGACAGGCCGATTCGTGGGGTTCATCGCTGATCGACTTCAAGCTAAGGCACTGCAACGGCGAGATCGCGGCCAAAGGATGATCCGGCAGCTTGGGCGTTCGGATCCCGTCAAAACTAATACGCCGGACCATGCGACTACAGACCAACGGTATTCTCCGTTAATGGCGGCACGCGCCGCGTCCGCTCTATATTTCCGATACTTCCCGTCCGCTAGGTGACTCGCCGGCGTTAAGCGCACCAAGATCCTTATACACTCCCCGCTCATATCGCCGATGCGATTCGCAGTTTCGTGGGTTGCTGGCCGAGCCAGCAGTTGCAAGCGCCTGCATGGCTACCTGGCCGATGGTTCCCGACCACACGCGCCATCATGTGACTGTCATATTCTTGTCACATTCACCTCTGACAATCGCCGCGTCAAACAATAATCCTCACTAACCACGGTTTCGGCACTAGCGACAGTGCCGAATATAGGTAGGTCTAAATCTATGAAAAAGAAGTTGCCGCAAGGCTTTCTGAAAAACTGCCGCATTGTGATTCTAGTTGTGCTACTGGCACCTGTTGGAGGCCCATTTGCTGCCGACAAAGAACTACTAGATATTTTATTAAGCAACGGTGCAATTACCGCCGAACAGCACCGCACGCTGATGAAAAAACCCAGCCTAAGCAGTAAAGATTTTGGGTCCGCCTCAACGCCGACGCCGAGCGAATCCGAGGAAATGGTTGCGCGTCAGGTCGATGCGGCTATTGACAAAAACCTAGAACAAAAAATCGATGCCAAGATCGATGGCAAGCTGACCGATAAGGTTGCGGCAAAAATCGAGGAGGAGTTCCCGGTTAAGGCGAGCTACGGTAAAAAAGGTTTCCGCCTGGAAACGCGGGATGGAAACTGGCAGACCAATTTGCAGTGGCGCGCGCAATTACGTTATACCAACCCGACGTCTGGCGACTATCGTCAGGTCGATGATTTTGCCAATGATACCGAAAGTACCTTCGAGGCACGTCGGCTACGCATGAAAATCGGCGGCCACGGTTACCGTCCGTGGCTCGGATATTACTTTGAGGTTGACCTGCAACCGAGCCGCGATGTGGACAATAGCAGCGCTGCGGCCAGCGCACGGGTAATCGATTGGCGGATCACCGCAGACAAGTGGGATTGGGCGGCGCTGCGAGTCGGCCAATGGAAAATCGACTACAACCGAGAGCGGGTCGACTCTTCCGGCCGCCAACAGTTTGTCGAGCGCTCCATCGTCAATCGTATTTTTACCATCGACCGCCAGGTCGGCGTGCAGCTACGCGGCCGCCTTTTCAAGAACACGCTCGCCGACATGCGCTACTACGGCGGTGTCTTTACGGGCGAAGGTCGGGGTGTCCACAATGACGATGACGGACTGATGTGGACTGGCCGGTTGCAGTGGAATTTTTTCGGTCGAGATCTTAAATGGCGACAATCCGACGTCGAATATACTGAGCTGCCCACCGGTAACTTAGCTTTTGCCGCAGCGACCCATGAAGGTCGCTGCACCAGGTGGTCGTCCAGCGGGTGTGGCAATCTCGATGGATTTGCACGGCCTGGGAGTGCCATGGATGGACAATTTGCCGTTGATCAGATGGTGCAGGAATTCGCATTCAAGTGGCGCGGATTCTCAGTGCAAGAGGAATATCACTGGAAAACGGTTAAAGACGATAGTACCGGCACGAAATATGACTTCACCGGTGCGTACGCTCAAGCAGGTTATTTCTTCCACCACCTCTTCCCGTCTATCCCTAAGCACCTGGAACTCGCGTTCCGCTATGCGTTCGTAAAAGAACCCAACGAAATGAACCGCGTGTTGGATAACACCCGCGAAGAGTTCACCGTTGGTGCGAATTGGTTCATAGCGGGACACAACAATAAATTCACGATCGATTTCTCGCATCTAACCCTGGAAGACGAATTTTTCAATCGAGACGTTGAAGACGACCGTGGGCGCTTACAGTGGGATATCTCGTTCTAAGTACGGCACGGGTCAATTAGGCGCCTCGTAGACGAGTGTATCCGGGTAAAACGCCAACCAGGCGAACCAGTAAGCCGGCACACTCGGCAGGGTGTGCCCGGTGGTATCCTTTATCAGGACCGTCTGATCGGTTAACGCATATTCAATTTGGAGTTCTGTTCCGTTTAACGAATCGGATAGCTCCCCGCCGTTAACCTTCGCCAACTCCCGCAATGGCCAAACTTTCGCCCGCCCGTTCAAGACCAATCCAACCACGGGTTCTTTTGGATGACGGCGATTGTCACGGCTGCTAACCGCAAAATAAAGCGATGGTGTTAGATCGTAGCCCGCATAAGGATCGCGTGAATAATCTCGACCGTATCCAGTATCGATATCCAACACGCTCCCATCGGGATGCGCTGCTACCCAGTTTGCCCAACTCGTATAAGACGCCGGGACTAAGGACAAGGTTTTTCCCTTCGCCGGACCACTCACTGCTCGCGCCATGATTTGCGACCACAACGATTCCGTTTGCCGGTCGTAGAGCAACATGTCGCTGTTGTAGAGCAGGCCGGAGACACCGAATTCGAGTTGGGCATCGTCAACCGACGCGTCAAACACCATACCGGTGCCACATAAGGGGCAATAGGTGACCACGATCGATTTTCCACCAACGGTGTCATTTACCACCTCGTGCCAATTTAGCAGTCTGATCGGGTAGGCACGTGACTCGCCGTTTACGCTGACGCCTAAGATCCGGTCGGAGGGCCGTAGATAGATCGCATCGGCGGACTTAAGCATCTTGGGAGCATTCAGCGCAGGGATACCATCGCGTGGTGGACCACCGGATTGAATTTTGTCCGCCGGCACCAAAGACCGACTGACATCAAAACCATTATGGCTACCGCTTGCCGCAAGGAGCGGGGGCAATTGATAGACGGCACACAACAGCACGCCAAGGTAAATCAGTCCTCTAGCGGCGCGACCAGGAATTACTATTCGATTGAAAATGATCACCTCCAACAACAAGGACCGCCGTGTTCGAGTAAATGTTCCAGTGCAGCCTCGCGCCGACCGCAAAAATTGGTGCGCCGCAATAGAAATCAACTCGTTGGATGTCTCGTTATATCGCTATAATCGGGCCCAACATCTGAACTGAGTTGAAACCAAACATGACACGCCAGGTACTCGGGCTCGCGATGGACGCGGGCGGCACGATGACGGATACGTTCATCGTCGACACGGACGGTAACTTTGTTATCGGTAAGGCGCCAACCACACCGTGGGATGAATCCGAAGGATTTATCGAGTCTACCGAAGACGCCTTTGAGCAATGGGGCCTGGACGAGAAGACTGCTTTCTCGCAGTTTGAGGTATCGGTCTATGCCGGCACCACGATGCTGAACACCCTGCTCACCCGGACCGGGCGACAGATTGGACTGATCACCTCGAAAGGTTTCGAAGACATTTTATTGATGGAGCAAGGACGGCAAGTCTGGTCCGGTTACTCGCATGCCGATCGCCTGCATTCAGCAACGCACGTTCACAATGACCCTTTGGTGACCCGCCGCCGCACTCGCGGTGTATCGGAACGTACCGATATGTTTGGCGATGTTGTTATTCCGTTGTACGAAGACGATGCGCGCAAAGTCGCGCACTACATTTTGAGCCAGGACGTCGAAGGGGTTGCAGTGTGTTTTCTGCATAGCTACGCCAATCCCGCAAACGAACAACGGATGGAGGCGATTCTGCGCGAGATCATGACCGAGGTTGGCGTCGACCTACCGATCTATTTGTCTTCGCATATCCGACCCGTGATCCGTGAGAACCAGCGGGTCAATGCGACAACCATCGAGGCCTATGCCGCCGATCCGGTGCGCAAGCAATTACACAATGTCGAAGAAAGCGCGACCCAGCGCGGTTTCCGCAAACAGATGACGACGATGTTGTCCTACGGCGGGCTCGCCAACATCCGCCACCCACGTCTGCATGAAACACTGATTTCAGGCCCAATCGGTGGCATGCTCGGGGCGCACTACGTCTCTCAACTCATTGGCGCCAACAACGTACTCGCAGTCGACATGGGCGGTACGAGCTACGACTTTGGATTGATCACGAACGGCACCTTCAATCTGAACAACGAACCCGAGATCGCCAGGTTCCGTTTGGCCTTGCCCAGTATCGAACTCGACAGCATCCGCGGTGGTGCGGGTTTGTACGTATCGGTTGATCCCGTTACCAATCGGATTGTGATGGGTCCGGAAGGGGCTGGCGCTAATCCGGGACCGGTATGTTTCGACAAAGGTAATCTACAGCCGACCGTTACCGATTGCCTTGCCATCAACGGTTATCTTAACAAAGATAATTTCCTCGGCGGAAAGGTGAAGCTCAACCTGCCTTTGGCCGAGCGTGAATTGAAAGCTCAAATAGCGGACAAGATTGGATTGCCTGTCAATGAAGCCGCGGATGGGATCCTTCAGCTTTGGTTGCAGCAAGCAATGGACGCGACCAAGCGCGCAATCCAGGTACGCGGTGGCGACGTCGCCGACTACGTGCTCATGGGTTACGGCGGAGCCGGCCCCATGGTGTTGGCTGGGGTTAGCGAGAATCAGCCGTTCAAGGGCGTAATGACATTTCCGTTCGCCGGGGCATTTTCTGCATTCGGCTGTACCACTACCGATTACTCACACCGCTATACCCGCTCTAGCCTATTTAGTCTTACCTACGACGCCGACGTGGAAACGAAACAGGCCGTTGCCGATGGCCTGACCAAACATTGGCAAGAGCTAGAAGCAGAAGCCCACGAAAGCTTCGATAGCGAAGGGATGGATCACACCAAGGTCGACTACAAGCGTATCGCCTTCGTACGCTACGGCGGGCAACTTGACGATGTTGAAGTACCGTTCGACGGTGAGTGGACCGGCAGCGCCGCAGATATCGACGTCTTACTGGATAGCTTTGAAGAGCTGTATACAAAAATGTACGTCAAGGCCGCGCGTTACCCAAAGGCGGGATACGCCATCTTGCAAGTCGCGCTGGTCGCCTCGATCGAGACCCGCAAACCGGAGTTCCCACAGTTACCCGATAAAGGACCGATCCCACCTGCTGCGGCATACAAGGGTGAGCGCAAGTTATACATCGACGGTAAGTGGCAAACGGCCGGGATCTACGACATGGATGAAATGGAATCGGGCAATATCGTCGATGGCCTCGCGGTGCTTGAGCATCCTGCGACTACGCTGCTGGTGCCCAGCAACCGGCGCGCGCGCATGGACGAGCGTAAGTTCGTTTGGCTTGAAAATATTTAACGTAAACCGAAAGTAAGGAGTCTTGCCATGAGTGCAGCCGTCCCCTTAGACGAATCAGCGGTCCAAATTTCACTGCGTGCACGCGCAGAGAACTCCAAGCAAACGCTTAAGAAGACCGGACACTATAACGGTGTCGCGGATATGCGCTTGGCTGAGCAAGACGTTATTCGCTACGAATTACTCTATTCACGGTTGCAGTCCACTGTGATTGGCGCACAGCAGATTGGCTCGAAGGTGGCGTGTTCGCCCGGCACCCGTGAAGTCGGTGAGTCCGTAGTCGGCCTCTACACCCCTGAGGGCGACTCAATTGTGTTCTCGGGCGGCATCATGGTTCATGTGCATACGATGAGTCGCTTCATTAAATGGATGCTTGCACATGATTATGAGATCTCTCCGGGTTTCAAACCGGGAGACATCTTCGAGAATAACGATACCTACATCGGCGGCGTGCATATCCCGGACGTGATGGACGTCACCCCAATCTTCATCGGGGAGGAGTTGATCGGCTGGACCGGCATGGTCACCCACGTGCTCGAGGTCGGCGGCATCACACCTGGTAGCATGCCGAATCTGTGTTCTGAGCGGTTCACCGAAGGGCTGATCATTTGCGCTGAGAAAGTTGGCGAAAATGATCAGATATACAAGCACTACGAAGTCCGCGCTGAACGCAGCGTTCGTTCGCCGGATCTCTGGATCCTGGATACCAAGGCACGCGTCACCGGTGCGATATCCGCGCGCGATGAAGTGCTGGCGACTATTGATGAGTTCGGCCTCGATTATTACAAAGAGGCGACAAATGAATACATTGAAGGCGCACGACGTACCCAGCTTGAGCGGGTAAAAACCATGCTCATCCCAGGTACGTACAAAGAAGTAACCACCTGTGATCAGATAATGGAGGGTTCAGCAGGACTGGCACCCCTCGCCGACGGTAACGTCACGATCATCGAACCGCTGGAAATGGTGATCGACGGTAACGGCAAGATGACTATCGACTTCGATGGCTTCGGCTCTTGGCGTTACTGGGCTGGCAACGGAACCCCTGCTGCATTAGAGGGTGGCTTGTTTGTGTCGCTGTCGCAGGCCTTGAATTTTGATGGCCGCCTCAACCACGGTAGCTATTTGGGTTGTGAGCTCAAATTCTCCAAAGGCACAATGGTATGGCCGGACAACAAGTACGCCTCGACCTCACTGGGTTGGAATTTGGTGATGCCGAGTTGGGCGAATTGGTATCGCATGATGGGCCGCGCTACTTATATGCGTGGCTTCGTTGAGGAAACATTCCTGTTCGGCGCACTCACGCCAGCCTACGACGCCGGCGGTATTGACCAATACGGCAAGGTCTTTGGTGGCACGAACTTCGAACTGGCGGCGCAAGGCTCAGGCGCACGCGCGATCTCGGACGGCATCGACTTCGGTTACGTGCTGTGGAATCCAGAGTCCGATATGGGTAACGCGGAGATCTGGGAGCAGCTCTTCCCGCAGCTATATCTGTCACGCAAGATCTTGCCGAACGCCCACGGCTTCGGCAAATACCGCGGCGGCAACGGCTGGCAATCGTGTCTGATGACGCACAAATCAGATCAGATGGTGTTGACGACTGAGCTATGTCAGGCGCGCGCGTTTGATCATCAAGGCCTGTACGGCGGCTATCCGGGTAAGATTCACTACGTCTACCTGATGACTGATACCGATATGCACGAACGGATCGCGCAAGGTCTGGAGCTGCCGACTGGCGAAGGCCCTGATCCGACGGATCCCGACATCGCGAAAATCGTCTCCGGCAACCTTACGGTCTCACACGGCAACATGACCGCAGATAAACCCATGAAGGACGGCGATGTGTTTTTGATGCAGTACCGCGGCATGGGCGGCTTTGGCGATCCCTTGGATCGCGACCCCAGCTTGATCGAAAAGGACTTCGAAAACGGCATCGTAACGCCCTCGATGGTTGAGAATATCTGCGGTGTCGTGGTTGACCACGATGCGGCAGAGGATCGCTATACGATCGATCGCGAGAAAACTGACGCCAAACGCCAGGCCATTCGCGATGCCCGCAAAACGAAAGCCGTACCCGTCGACCAGTGGATGGCGACACAGAAAAAACGTATCGAAGATTACGACCTACCAGACGTCGCACTCGAGATATACCGTGACGTGAGTTCGCATTCGATAAAATGGATGAACGAGTTCCGGGAATTTTGGGGCGTTGACGATGAGTTTACCTTCCAGGTGGACAGCATCCGTGAAGTCAATCCGGTCGCCATGCGCTCTGGCGTATCGCGTGTTGCTGACGACCCATTGGAGTTCTAAGTATGGCTGGACAAATTGTAGAACTCGACGAGGCCACGCTCGGCCAGATGATCGACGGCGAACTGCCGTTTACCGACGTGCACCATGTTCAATCGTCGTATAAAGATCCAAAGCGATTCGACACTTACGTTAAGGTGCTGCAATCCCGGATGGAATGGGACGACCCTATCGTCCTCCCACTTGGACCGTACCTTTCCATTGTTAAAAACAAAGATGGGATCTACGCGGTCAAGTGTGTTTGCAGTCAAGAGTTCGGCGACTATCGGGACAATTGGAAACTGAGTGCGTTAATCAACGTGCGCGATGATGAAGCGAGCATGTCCGAGATCTGGCCTGGTCCCCGCTGCCCGGATCCAGAAAAAAATGAGATACGCGAGTTCATCTGCCCGGGGTGTGGGATCCAACTTGAAGTCGACGCCGTACCGCCGGGTTACCCAATCTTGGCGAACTTCACCCCAAACCTTGAGGCGTTCTACCAAGACTGGCTTGGCCGCGATTTGCCGTAGCCCGCTACGCATTAGGCCCAGCATCGTTGCAACGCCCAGTCGACCATCGCTCGACTGGGTGCCAGGCTCCCCGGAATCTCATTGATAGCAAAATCACGAAGGTTAAAAAATAATCACGTGTTCAGAATATCTTCTGCTACACAGCGGATAAAATGCTAATTACCTTATAGGCGGCGACATTGGCACCACAGGTTGAGTTCTATTCGGAAGGTTTCCGACCATTTCTGCCGGAGGATTCGCAAATAAACCCCGAGCGCTACGGTGCGGAGCTCACCTGGTGGTTGTGCCAAAAACTCGCCGAAGAAGGTGTCTACACCGCATACCCTAATTTCGAAGATTGGGGGTGGTTTCTGGAATATATTAACGACGGATACGAATATTGGCTTTGCTGCGGCAATATCGATGGGCAGGAGAATAGATGGCGGATGATATTGCAACCACAGGCAAAACGATGGTTCGGATTGGCGGGTGTGCCGATAGAATCTGCGAAGGATCTGCTCAACGCCGTGGATAAAGTGCTACGTGAAAGCGAAGACGTTAGCCAAATCAAATGGACCTAGTTCTGCGGCAGGCAGTCCAAGTTGGATCGGCACTTCTCCGTAAGCCGACGGATTCGAAATCGCCAAATATCGTTATCATTAACCCCTACCTTCGAGCACGCACCTAATGCCATTCAGTACGGCTATGGTTGGCGGAACCAGCAAGGCATTCGTTAATGACATAGACGCGCGCTGGCTAATGTCCTATGCAGCCGGGATTGGTGATACGGCCCCGGCATACTTCGATACTGACGCAAATACCGTCATTGGCCACCCAATGTTTCCGGTGTGTCTCGAATGGCCTGCAATATTGGACTGCACCAAAATCCCCGGCGGCGAATCCATCACCCTTGACGAACGTCGGCGCGATGTTCATGCAGCCCACGATCTACACATCTACCGCGCAATAGAGGTCGGTGACCAGCTCACGACAACAGCAAAAATTGTTGGCATCGAGCAAATAAGACCTGGAGCGGCACAAACGATCCGACTCGACACCGTAGACCAGAGCGGCGAACTCGTCTGCCGAACCTATCAATTGGGAATCAAGCGTGGCGTCGACATCATCGGCGAACCAAAATTCGTTGAAGATCCCCCTGCATTACCGAGCCTACCGAAATCATCGAGCGGCGAACAACGATTTGTCATACCAGTATCGAAAGCGGCCGCCCACGTGTACACCGAGTGCGCAAGGATCTGGAATCCAGTCCATACTGATCGCCGAGTAGCGCTCGAAGCTGGCCTACCCGATATCATTTTGCATGGAACCGCAACAATGGCACTCGCTATTTCGACCATTGTGGATCAGTACCTAGCCGGAGATTCGACGCAAGTCGCGCGCCTCGGTGGGCGCTTCAGCGCTATGGTAACGATGCCGTCACACCTTACCTTAGTGGTGCATGCGACCGAAGATGACCTTATCGCCTATAGCGTGCTTACGGAGGACGGTAAGCCGGCAATCAACCAAGGGTTTGTATGTACCCGCTAATGCTCAGCTGGTAATCGCCAGCTCCGTAGCAACCCGAGTTTCACACTTTGTTTGAAATTCAATAATCACAAGGAATGCAGCTCATGGACTTCGGAAAACTTGGTGCCTTTATGTATGCCGACCCCTGCGGGCCTGACGAATTGGCAGAATCGGCGCAACGTATTGAACGCCTGGGATACACAACCCTCTGGTATCCCGAAGCATTTCATTACGAAGCATTGGCACTCGGTGGGTTCCTGCTTAGTCAAACGAAGACGCTAATTGTTGCCAGTGGAATCGCAAATATCTATGCCCGTGATGCTGCAGCGTCGGTGATGGGGCTCAATTCTCTAAATGCACTTTACGGGGGGCGTTTCGTTTTAGGTCTCGGCGTATCACATGCGCCGTTAGTTTCCGATCTGCGCGGCCACGAGTATAAAAAACCCGTGACTACAATGCGTGCATATCTGGATGCGATGGATAAAACGTGGGAATCGCTTGGCAACACACCACAGGAAAAACAAATCATCTTGGCGGCACTCGGCCCCAATATGCTGAAGTTAGGCGGCGAAAGAAGCTTAGGCGTGATGCCCGCCAACGTAACCACGGAGCACGCAGCCATCGCGCGCGCACAAGTTGGTCCAACACGTGTCGTGTGTCCAATGATTCATGTGTGCATGAGTCCAGATCCGCAACAAGCGCGAGCGGCGGCGCGGGCGGCCTTAGCACTGTATTTCACGTTGCCAAACTACACCAATGCATGGATGGGATTTGGCTTCGACGCGAGTGACCTCGAAAACGGGGGCAGCGATCGACTAATTGATGCGTTGGTCGTATGGGGCGATATAGAGCAAATCAAGGCCGGCTTGCAGGGAAACTACGACAAGGGCGCCGATCATCTCGCAATCGATTCTATTCGACCCGATGGTCAACCGGGGGTAGATTGGAACTTACTAGAGGCTTTGGCGCCAGCGAATAATTAAAAATGGGGTCGGAGTAAATTATTAGACTTGTAAGATCGATTTCGGCTAGCAAATCCGACTAAGTCAGATAATAACGAACACGTTGAGGCAGCGTAACGGTCAAGAAGCTACGCGATGGGATCACACATATCGAAATTCTCGTTGTGCAACCGTGGACGATTCGTACGGCGATTATATGCACGATGGTCGACCTCGCATATCTTGAAAGTCCCAGTCTCTCGAATTATGGACACGACTGCCATTCGTGTAGCTCTATCTTGAAGACCAAAAGTCGCCGTATCATAACCAAAACGTAATTGACTCCGACCCCATTGGCACCCCATTGGCTAAAAGGAGCCCGATTGGCTGCGTCGGAAAAGGCACCGGGTGCTTGAAGACTCTGAGGCTTTTGTAGTAAATCCGGAATTTTCGAATAAAGATTCGACCACAAACTATACATAGGGGTCATGCTGCTGATGGGAATCTTTGAGCGATATCTTAGCTTATGGATAGCTTTTGCCATTGGCGGCGGAATGATGCTTGGCGCATTATTTCCCGGAAGTTTTGACGCGCTCGCGAACATAGAATTCGCCGGTGTAAATCTTCTCGTCGCAGTCCTCATTTGGGTCATGATCTATCCGATGATGGTGAACGTTGATTTTGCTTCGTTGCGCCGAATAGGAGATCGCCCTAAGGGCCTTCTAATAACGCTTGTTGTTAATTGGTTGATTAAGCCGCTGACAATGGCAGGTCTGGGAGTCCTCTTTTTTGAGATACTCTTCCACGAGTGGATCGATCCAGTGGATGCGCGTGAATACATTGCCGGAATGATCCTACTCGGAGCGGCACCATGTACCGCGATGGTTTTCGTCTGGAGTCAACTGGTAAGTGGCGATGCGACTTATACGCTCGTCCAAGTGTCAGTAAACGACCTCATTATGATTTTCGCGTTCGCACCCATTGTTGCGTTGCTGTTGGGAATTGCCGACGTCATTGTGCCATGGTCAACCCTATTTCTTTCGGTACTTCTTTACGTCGTCATTCCGCTTCTTGCGGGAGTTGTCACGCGTCGAGCATTGACAGATGGAGTTGAAGATGTTTCTCGCGTAATCGCCTTTAGCGCGATGCTCAAGCCATTCACGATCGTCGGTCTCCTCGCGACGGTTGTATTGTTATTTGGTTTCCAAGGGCCACGTATTATCGAGCAACCATTCGTCATTTTCTTAATTGCAATACCGCTGTTGATCCAAAGCTACGGGATTTTCTTTATCGCTTATGGCTGGGCTTGGTTGTGGCGTACACCTTTCGAGATAGCCGCGCCTGCAGCACTTATTGGGACCTCGAACTTCTTCGAGCTTGCGGTGGCGGTGGCAATTAGTCTTTTTGGTCTTGACAGTGGCGCCGCCCTGGCAACGGTTGTCGGTGTATTAGTCGAGGTGCCCGTGATGTTGTCACTTGTGGTCTTAGCAAATCGAACTCGACGGAAATTTCCCGTTGCTGAAATTTAGGCGCGAAAAGAAAAAGGAAAAAGGGGTCGGAGTAAATAATTAAACCTAAACGCGCCGTTACGAGTTGCAAGTCCATCTAAATTAAGTAGTTACGGCCACATTGGGAAACCGTAATGGCAAGAAAGCCAAGAATCAGGATCGCAGATACCTCATCTCCCGTTGTGCAATCGGAGGTGGACGCCCTGTAAATTTATACACTACGGCCGAACACGGGTATTTTGAAAGTCGCAATCTCTCGGATTAAGAGCATGACAGTCATTCGTTCAGGTCTATTTTGATAACCCACCATCGGCGTATCGTAACCAAAACGAAATTGACTCCGACCCCATTAACTAGCCCCAATAATTTCTACTCGACGGCGACAATGGCGTTCATCTCGAGTTTCAAGCGTCGGTCCACGAGGCGGGTCACACCAATCCATGTGCTGGCCGGAAAATCGCCTTTGAAATATTTCCCCATCACTTCACCTATCGCGTCTTGTTCTTCCATATCGGTAATGAAGACATCTGTTCGAACAATGTCCGAGAAATCGGCGTTGGCCGCATTGAGCATCTTTTTTAAGTTTTCCATCACCAAACGCGTTTGTTCTCGAACATCCATAGGTGGATCGAGTTTGTCGTGCTCGTGCGGGTGCTGGTGATAGATTGGCAGCGCCGTCGCTCCCGAGAGAAACAAAAGTGTCGCTCCGGCCTTTACTCTCACGGCCGATGCATAAGGCATGAAATACTCCGTCTCGCCAACCTCGACGATTTCGCGATAAGGGTTCGTCCTATTCGTTCGTTCCGCCGCGATGCTTACGCTCGCTACGACCAGAGTCAAGAGGAATATTAAATTTAACAGTGCGTTCTTCATCGTCACTCCTTCGCCCGCAAGATTGATACCGGTCGGGCACCTTGCATTAGCTGTTAATCGAGTTTTCGGTTGCGTACGACACGCATTCTGACATTGGGTTATAGCGCTTTGCTTAGAACTATATTCGGGATATTATATATCCAGGATATTAAATATCCAGGATATATTCAAACTCTAAACACCGAGGGGACAACGATGAAAATGAGTGGCGGCGTAGAGTGGTCCGTGCACTGTTTGTCGCTATTAGCCTCGCTACCGCCGGACAGAACACTGTCCGCAAAACGTTTGGCAGAATTTCACGGTATACCGGCCGCATACCTAACAAAACATCTGCAAGCGTTAGTTCGGGATAACATATTGGAATCCATCCCTGGACCCCGTGGTGGGTTTCGTCTTTCACGAGCGACCGAGCAGATCACCTTGCTCGACGTAGTTGATGCGATTGACGGGAAAAGACCGGCGTTCCGTTGCTCCGAAATCCGTCAGCGTGGACCTAGTGCGCTTGGCTCAAAGTGTTATCGGCGCCCGTGTGGAATTGCAGCCGCGTTTGCAAACGCCGACGCCGCGTGGCGGGGATCTCTAATGAATTGCACGCTCTCGGACCTCATTGCCGAGATCCCTGAAAAGGTCGATCCACGCCAGCAAAAGAAATCCGCAGCATGGCTAAAGAAAGTGCTTGGTTAGAGACGAGTAGGAAAAAGAGAAAAAGGGGTCTAAGTAAATTTTTAAGCTTGAAGACCGAATACGAAGAACAAATCCGACTAAGTTTGAAAATAACATGCACATTGAGAAAGCCTAGTGGCGAAGAAGCCATCAAAGGGGAACGTAGATACCTCATCTCACGTTGTCCGGGAGACTGTCCACGAAATTGTGTAAGCGGCCATGATTTTAAATATCCTATCAGAGGAGAACAATCATGGAAGCAACGATGGACAAATCAAAGGTCCGTGCATTAGCCGAAGAGATCGCAAAAGGCATCAAAACTGAAGCTGA
>JAJFJQ010000072.1 GCA_021773835.1 Gammaproteobacteria bacterium | reverse complement strand
GCGCGAGCTGAGTTGGGCCTGGATGCTCGAATACAACGAGGAAAGAGATCACGACAGTCTCGGCGGGCTAACCCCCGCCGAGGTCCTTTACAACGCCAGAGTCTCTACTTTTGAGTTGTCCGCTTGACGGGGAAGCTTACGCTTGGTTCTGATTAGCGCAAAAAACCTACTATTCGCACGTTGTTGTAACTTAGATTCAGATCCAATCTCCTCTAATATGGCAATTGGAATCAAGAATCTCGTGCTATAAAAATTTGGAAAAACTTCGGTCCATAATCTCGAGATACCCCAATGGCTACAAATAGAGGAACTCGCTCATTTATCTCGATTAACCGGCCGGGGAGAATGTCAAAGGTTTCCGCGGATAATTCCGTACTTATTCACCTACGTTGGGGATCCAATTTAAAAACGCAGAATAACGTGCCGCCCCATTTAGGGAAGAGTTTCAAAATCACTTTCCCCACTATAAACAATAAAGAACGTTCCTTCGAAGAAGCCACATGATAGCAAGTGTGAAAAGTACTTAGGATGTATCCATGGCGTCGAAATAGGTGGGTCAGGGTAAAAGCGCTGAACGACAACACGTGATCGTTGCCTTCTCTATATCGATTCAGTAAAAATCTCATCAAATTTGGGAGGCCAAATGCTGAGGGTGTAGTTACGATAACTTTGGTATCTTCATTAAGAATCCCCCTTAGTCCGTTCAACATCAAACCCGGGTTACTTAAATGTTCAATTATGTCGCCGACTACGATCACCTCAAACTGTCCACATTCGAACGATAATTCTTCTAGGTTCTCGACGTTTCCCTGAACGACGTTGTCAAATACATTGTTCTTTCTGAAGAAATCAATCTCGTTTCTTGAATAGTCTACCCCGGTCACATCGCAGCATTGTGTCAGCTTGAAATGTAAAGAATCTCTTGCTAATGCGATCCTTTGTTCTGGCGCAGATTCAACGAAACCAACGCAGCCTAAATGAAGGACTCGCTTTTCCGCGCACATCTCGAGAATTTTTTGATCTCGCGCGAAGTACAAAGTAGGATTAAACATATTGACGGTGATCAGTGTTTTGAAAATCTAAAAGCGAAGCAAGTTACGATCCTCACCATTCCAAACGCTAAATAGAAATTATATGTAAGTTTCACGTTCACCCTATCATGATATTCACTGCAGTTGAATCCATACGGATCTTAATTAGAAATGTCTACCGAATCGTAATTCGGTTGATTAAGTTGGATCTCACTCCAAAATCGCTTGGATTGATTTATATAACGTTATAACGATTCCGCACAATTGATGAGCGGTCGCCCTGAACTGCGAAAACTGTTACCGCCAAGTTTCAGTTCGGACAAATGAGGGGCTACCAATGAAGGAAGAAAGCTTTACGATATTTAGAAAAGTTGTCCGTCTCGATGAGGTTGGAATTCGTAGATGCCGCGACGAGATTCTACACATGAAGGAAGCGCACTGGCTGCGCACGCAGATCTTTCAAGCACAAACTTTGACGGCTATCAATTACGTGAACTACCGATTGAGGCGGTATCCGTGCAATCGTATTTTTCGGATGGTTAGGTCCGTAAGGTGGGCGAAGGCGCTGAGGGCACAAGCAGGTAATCCGCCGATATCGTTTTTCGGCAATGACAATCCCGTAGGCAGAATAGTGGCTTATTTGAATTTCGGTTTACCCCTAATGACTAATCAGCGTCTTAATGGCGTGGTAAACGAATTTTGTGTTGGTTTGTAGGTACCTTTTCCACAATCGTCGCGGTTCCTTTACCAATCGATATAACCACTCAAAGCCATTGCGCTGCATCCATTCTGGTGCACGCTTCAGTGTGCCGGCGTGGTAATCAAAGGCGGCACCTACGCCTATCATCACAGCATTAATATGGTCTCTATTTCGCGCCATCCAAATTTCTTGCTTGGGACATCCGAGTCCCACAAAAACAATTTGCGCGCGGGATTTATTTATAATTTGAGTAATGTTGTTTTCTTCATCTGGAGTCAAAGCATGAAATGGTGGAGATATCGAGCCAACAATTTCTGCATCAGGGTACATATTATTTAGTCGAAGTATCAATTCTTTTAGTGTCGACTGGGTTGATCCATACAAAAAAATACGGATGTCACTATCGGCACATTGCTCAAAGAGGTTTAGCATGAGTCCTGGTCCATCAATACGCTGTTGATTCAAGTGGCCTTTTCTACGCAGCATCCATGCAATCGGATACCCGTCAGGTGTTGCCATATCCGCTTGGTTAATTATGGATTGGAATTCTGGCTCGTTCATTGCAGTTACGACAGAATGTACGTTGCAGATGCAAACATATTTGGATTTATTATCTCGTGCCCAGTCGATAATCGTTTGAGTCGCTGAGTTCAAAGATAGAGCATCAATGAATGAGTTCAGGATCCGCTCTTTGTTTCTTGAGATAATGCTTGTCTCGATGGGCATGATCTAACTAGAGTAAACGCTACTGATTGCATCATTGTATATTTTTAATAGCTGGGAGTGGTTTATCTGAGGCGTGTACTTCTCCTCGTAAACAGTTCGGGCTCTTTCTCCCATCGCGCACATTGCACTATTGTTCGCGTTAGCCCATTCCATTTTTTCCGCTAAATCATCTGCTGATCCAGGTTTGAATAGGAGCCCAGTCTTACCGTCTTCGATAAGTTCCGCCATGGCGCCAAGGTCGCTCGCAATGACTGGGAGCCCGCATGCGAATGCTTCGACTAGTGTACGCGGAAAATTTTCATACCATATGCTCGGCATGACAAGGTAGCTTGCTTTGCGCATCAATTTGATTGTTGCGTCCGGCTCGAGCCATCCATGGACTAGCATGTTGGGCGAATTTTGTGCCAATTCTGCAAGAGGACCAGTTCCAACGATATCTACATACAAATTTGGATAGCGCTTAACTGCCTCTAGAATAGTTCTAATTCCCTTTTCCGGGGACAGTCTCCCAACAAACAAAGGCGCCCCTCGTTCGCGTTCGACTATTCTTGGAATATCAACAAAGTTCGGTTTAACTGAAATACGGTCTCTAGGGAGCCCGGCTTTAACGAACTGATGCCTACAAAAATCGTTCAGCGCTATATATTGGGATACGGTTTTTTGATAAGTTCCGAGGAAGCGATGAACGGCTATGCTAGAAAGTAAAACGCTACTTTGTTGAAACGAGTTTCTATAACATCGCTTAACGACACCTCTCCATGGCAGCTTCCCTACACAGTCCTCGCAAATTTTTCCTTCCCTCAGAAACATGGCCTGTAGACAAAAATATCGAAAGTTATGTAGCGTTTGTACTATGGGAATATTGCTTTTTGATGCAAGCCAGAATATTGATGGCGAGATGAGGGGAAAGGTGTTGTGTGAATGGATGATGTCGGGCTTAAAATCGTTAATTAATTGTCTAACATCTTGAGACGTTCTGCGGCACCAAATTGTATCAACTGCGACGTTTAGCTTATTCAGTAGTTCTATTTCGTTGTTATCGCGGGTATATAACTCGACACTATGTCCATGTTTTTCCAGCAAGTTAAATTCGTCTCGGACAACGGAATCTTCGCCGCCTTGTTGCTGATAGCGATTGTGAGTCAATAGTACTCGAAACGTCATAGTGCTTCGAACGGCCCCGGAAACAGGACCGGGTCATGTTCCCCGGTCCTATATATATTTTTCAATTCTTCATCCGGAAACTTAATTCGGTATTTTTTCGTTATATTAATCAGAGTACTCCAATCAATTACGAGACTTCGCCTAGAAATTGCTGCCGTAATGATCGGGTCAGGAGTGGCGGCTACTATCGTGGAGTGCCGATCAAATTCGGTTTTGCGACGCCACGCATCGAAATTGTCTGTAGATTTGACTGATAGACGACTCGGCCAATCGGTTGCAAATTTAGCATCGCCAGAATCCGAGATATAAAGGTTATGGTCGGATTTAGTGCCCAGCTTCGGATCAGGTATAATCAAGGTTGGTCGATTCGGGCCATTCCACGCGATTACGTTTGCAAACACAGAGTTGTTTCGTGGCTCCAGATCCAAAACGTTTTTCGGATCGCGTCTTTGTTCATCTATGATTATTATCCCAGCTAATTTATTAAACGCGACAAGATTATTGGAGATGAAATTCCCAGAACTATGCGGAGCGTATATCCCCCGTTGGTTGTTTGAAAACGCAATGTTGTGGTGGATGAACCCATTTTGACTTGCTTCGTAATGGATACCGAAGCCTTCGTTATATGCAGCAGTAGAATGTTTAATTTCGACGTTTCGGTTTCCCCAATCTATCCAAATTCCATCACCATGATTAAATGCGGCTAGATGATCACTTACAAGAGAATCCTGCAGGCCATTCTCTCCAACGAACTTTGCGCCACCGGCTTCCCACCATTTGTTAAAACCGCGAGTATTGTTCCGGCTAGTTTCATTTCCTTTAATTAATACGTTTTTCCCCCGGACTTTCATGCCTAATTGGCCGCAAAAATTCATTTTGCTATTGATCACTTTGTTGTTTGCACCGGAAAGGTTGAGCCCGACACTGTCTGTCCACGTAATGCTTATGTTATTCAGTAGGATATTCGTACCGCGTAGTGTAATAGCGCCCGCCCTACTATTGTCCGAAGTATTCGAGTGCTGAAATTTTATATTTACAATTTGAACACCGTGCGAATTCTTTCCATACACTAAATGCGGTCGTGTGCTTACCTCTACAGTGTGGCTGCTTATCGCGTTACTAATCCCGGGGTTGATCATTAGCACTTGGTTGCCGAGATTGTAGTAAAAGCTCTTGGTCGGCAATTGCCCTCGTGAGTGTTTTATACGTGCAGGCCATATCGAAGATTTTGGGAAATACGAATGGAATTTATGGCTACTGTCGGAAGGGTATCCGCCAAAAATTACGCCACCAATTTGCTGAAGTGCCTCGCCGTCAACAAATACTTGTTGACTATTATATTTCCAATTGTCGATGTAGTACGTTGTATCGTTCAAGCGCTTCCAACCTTTGACGATGTCGGATCCTTTTATTACAACTTTGTCTACATGTTCGGCGATTATTCGCGTCGCTTTACTTTCATCCCAGATCTGGTTCGGCAATATTATGGATTCGCGGTAGATGCCATCACTCAGAATTAACGTATCTCCGGATTTCAGCATAGACGTCGCGGCTTCAATTGATTTGAATACGAGTATAGAATCGTCGTCGGATTTAGTTAGTTCTGGGTTATTGTTTTCCGAGACATATAGCGTTTTTCCGCTGCTCAATAAAGGGGCGAAAAAAAGCAAAATTAAAATCGATATTGCGCTAATATTGGATTTCCCGATGTTTAACAATGTTTCACCTCGTTTACGACTTCATCATAGATAATTTCCATTTGACGAATTTTTTTTGGCCACATGAAATATTCTTCTATACGGCGTTTTGCCTGTTCACCTTTTTCTTTTCTCACTTTCAGATCAATAGCTAGTCGTAGCATCGCATCGTAGAGATCGTTGATTACGTTATTAGGGTCGCTTGACAGTATCTTTTCACCAGCAGCGGGCGTTACAAGAATGCCGGGTCCGCCTATATCCAGGCAGACTGGCGGTATTCCGACCGCCATCGATTCGAGTACAACCATCCCTCCAGAATCGTGCAGGCTCGGGAACAACAGTATATCTTGGTGCGCTAAAAGCCGAAGAAAATCGTCTCGTCGCATCTCGGATATCCACTCTACTGATTCGTGAATGTTTAGATTATTTGCGAGTTGCTGCCAATTTTTGCGATCTGGTCCATCACCGATAATTGTTAGTCTCGCGGTAGGTATTGCCGCGACTATTCGAGCAAAAGCGCGTAGTCCAAGACTCATGCCTTTCCAGTATAAACACCGGCCGGCAAAGAAAATTCGGACTGTCGCTGACTGGTTCTCTGCATTTGCCCTCATTGATGACAATAGTGCGTATTCATCGTTGCTTAATGCGATGCCGAGTATTTCTGAACATTTATGATGCATTCGATCCGGGATTATTTCTGTCGTTTGGGGTGATGTCGCTACAATATGAGATGCCTTGAAATAAGTTCGCTGAACGGACGGAGAAAATCGAAGCCAATTTGCAGAAAGAGTACGGATAGTTTCGTTCACGACCGCTCGCCATCCGAAAGATAACCAGAGCGCTGGAGGAGCCCGCTCTCCACCGGCGACCGGACCAAATACAAAAGGAATTCCGAGGCCCCCCATAAAACTTGGGAATCGTGCGCTTACGAACGTTACGTGATGGACAAGATCGAAGTTGTATTTGTTGATAAGTTGCTTTGCCAGTCGGTAAGCCCCGAATTGCCAAAGCAGGTAGTAGAGATAGATTCCAGTATTTCCTTTTTTCCATCCTTTCATCCAGGACGCAAGATCAAAATAGTGGAAATGCAAATTAGAAATAGGATTGGCATGCATTTCCGATTCGATGCGCTCGCGATTCGATTCGCGAGTGAGTACATGTACCTCGTTTTTGGGAGATAGGTGACTTGCCCAACCCCAACCAACCGCAGCCTCTGAACCTACACCAGGCTCGCACGCATAGGCGGATAGGAGTATCCGCATTACCGGTTCTCCATGAACCTTATGTATCCCGGGCTGTAGCAGCCGGTTATAACCTTCCAGCCGATACGTATTGCGTGTGCCACTAATCGCTTATGCGGATAAAAGCTCGGGGTTTCGGTACCCCAATATCGAGCTCGAATCGCAAGGTCTTCTCGGTTACTTGCGTCGCGCATCGCTCGGTTTTTCTGCTCTGGGTAGAAGCGCATTTTTGACCACGTGCGGCGTGCATGTTTAATTTCCCCGTGATCCGAAAATCTAATCCAGAGATCTGCATCCATGGCGAGATTGAAGGCCGGATCGAGTCCGCCTACGAGCTGATACATATTTCGTCGCCAAAACATCGATTGTCCCGGTATGTAGTTGTGAGTGTACATCCACAAAAAGCGGTTAAATGGAATCTCTCTCTGTTCTCTTATGGCTTCGCCGTTCTCATCGATCCACAATGCGTCTCCAAATACGGCATCTACGTTGGGGTTGTTGAGAAAAAATTCTGCGACCTCATGAAGCGTATGAGGCGTGTGTAAGTCATCGCTGTTTAGCCAGCATTGAATTTCGCCCGTCGCGCGTTCGAAACCTTTTATTAAACCGGGAGTTTGTCCCCCGTCCGGCTCGGAAATCCAATATTCAATCTGTTCGGCATAGTGCTTAATAATATCAATACTGTTATCGGTCGAACCGCCATCGATTACGATTAACTCAAGATCTGGATAGTTCTGTTCGATCACGCTATGAAGTGTTTGCTCGATATATTCCCCCTGGTTGTATGAGGGAATCACGACACTAATCTTTGGATATTTCATACCTTTAATGTTGAGCAAAGCTCGTCCATTAATATTCCATAGCGGCTGACAACAACATCTCCTGTCGCCGCGCCGTTATTGGATTCGAGATAAAATAGGCAGACATCAAGCAAATATGCCAAGAGTTGCGCAGGCAATTGGTTACATTTTCGTCCGTTATCATCTAGCTGCAACGCAATATCACGAGTTCGTTTGAGCAGAATCGGAATGTCAGTCACATGAAGTCGATTTCGCAGAACCCGTGGCATGATTAGAAAACTGAAAATGTCGTAAAGTGGAATATATTCTTCTGCAGCGTATTCCCAATCGAAAACGTATACCCCGTTCGGGCCTTTGCGAATGTTCCAATGCACAAAATCCCGATGGGCCGCTGTCATCAGTACGTTACTATTACCCAGTATGGTTTTGATCTTCCAGATTGAGTTGACAATACGCCGTTCCCATTTATCATCGACCAAAGGCACCAGCATCTGCGCCCGTTTCCGTATAGAAAGTTCCATTCCACTATTTTCGAATTGAACGTTGCTCGTACATGCAGCTTGGAAACGGTTGAGGAATGAAATGTGTTCTTTTGTAAATTTAATCGAAGCGACTTTATCGTTGCAAGGTGTTTGGGAGAGGAGCGCATGGCCGATGACGATTCGATAATCAAGTAGTTTTGGTGTTTGCCCATTCAGTGGCGGAATTGACGCTAGCCTCTGTAGCCAATGTGCCTCATTCTTAAGAAGTAGTTGTGTTTTATCAGACGGCCCGACTTTAGTGATCAAAATAGGGGTTCCTTCGGGTGTCATGAGTAGTACCGAATACTTGTTGTAAGGCCCGGGTGTTCCGAGCGATGTGCAGGAGACGGCATCAGGCGTCGATGAAATGGATCTTATTGTTTGCATCAAGGGCAATTCTTTAAAGTATGTATGGCGATGAAATGCGATATCGATACATTGCAAATACATTCGATGGCTAATCGATAGAAAGAACTTCAAGGCGGAATAACGAAGCTGCCGAGAGTTTGGAACTACGAATTTGATGTTGTTAGCTGGATATCCAAAATGTGTTGACATCGATTGATTGTCGACAGATGTATACAGCGAATCTTCCATCCTACGCGAGGAAGTACTCATGCGAGGATTGATTCTTTATCGTCGGTGCTTATCAGCAAGATACTTGACTATCACCTGATTTATGTTCTTGATGACCTGCTGAACTGGTCGATTTGCGTCGATCATAACGGTCTCTGGAAATTGAAGTAAGACTTCACGATACGCTTCTCGTTGCCGCACGGTCTCCGCCATCGAAACCTCTTGTTTCCGGTCATGTAAGACGATGGCTGGAGCGTCAAGCAGTATAAGAATATCAGGACGTGGGATCAGGCGTTCAAAGGCTGCGGCAACACATGCAGGTGCTCCGTCGCGGTAACGCCTTGGGTCTACTAGGATGTCATGATAGTAGCGATCGAAAATTACTAATGTAGATCGAACGAGCAGCGGCCTTACTAGGAACAAGTACCCCAAAACGTAGTCGAGTACGAGGTAAATTATTTTGGCGATAGATAGTATAGAGCCTCTTGCTGGCTTTCCGTGAGGATCAGTTACCGGCGCGTGGTTGGCGTTACCCTGGGCTGTAAGGTGTGGCCTTAGGTGAATTTTATGAGTATGACGAAACGCGTGTTTCAGCGTTGGCTCAATAGCGTTTATCACCGTTGATTTACCGCTGCCGTCGGGGCCGAAGAAAGCGATGAATGTACCTGTCGGATTCACTACGCGATAAAATTTCCTTCTGATTTCAGCGATGAATAGCGCTGGTCGGTTACGGCGGCTTGGCCGAAGTTTATCTCGCAATTCCTCAATTTGTGAAGACAATTTATTCCAGCTATTGGATTCTGCGGCGGATTCAATGAGCCGCTGGTGCTCAGGGTTCGTCCAGTGTCTCGGAATCAGTGAGCGAATTTTGTCTTCGCCCACGATCCAGTTTGAATGGAGGTGTATTCCTGCGCTTTCGTCTAATCGACCTTTTAACACCTTCTTAGTTAGGTAGTATATGAATTCAATTGCAGGCGACGCGGTATAAATCGATATTGGTCGCCGTCCGTGCAAAGTTTTTCGTAAGCTAGATCCGACAATTTCTTCGCTTAGTATGAAGGTCTTTCCGCCGTGCATATAATCAGAACAAACATCTGGTTGAATCATGCATTCGGGATTGGCTACATCGGCAATCACAAAATAGGTTGCAGTAACTTCGTGATTAAGTTGTTGCACTAAAGCGTAGTTATACATCGAACAGAAATCATCCAATATTTCCGCGAATCGCGAGAAAACAGCGGGACTTAATGCGATATCGATATCGCTACTGATATTCGATGCGTAATTGCTAGTATCGCCTAATATGCAATAGTTAATACCTTGATCGTCGATATATTCGAAGAGTCTGTGGGCCATTTCGAGGCTTGATTCACTAGAAATGACTTGACAATTATCAGACATTGATTGCGCGTCGGTAGTTTGCTTTCCGGCCGAGTGAGCGGCTTCCTGCGGTAGGTATTGGAAAACAGCACGTTCCCCTAATCAGTAGGATCCGAAGAATATTACGTATGCCCATGAACGTATCTCCACGGAAGGCCTAACTTACGCTTGAGAATCCGAATTTCGGCAACCGCTTGAAGTGTACCGTACAATAGCCGGAGACTGTCGGTTCCGATGTGCTGTAGTGAAGTGGGGCTTTCGTTTAGCGCTTCTATCAAGTCATCAATCTGGTATCCCATTTGTTTGAGTCTGTCGTGTCCGATCCATCTAACGTAGTTCCTAGTCCAACGTTTGCGAATTGGGTTGCAAAGGGTTTTCGACCATTTCTCAATTGGCACATGGCTGATGGTTTCATAGTGCTCGGGGCCAGTTGGATCGCCCATTCGCCCATTTAGTTTTACCGCCGTTAAGTTGGCTATATCGAATGCATCGTCCGGGAGGGCTAAAAACTGTAGTAGCCTTGAGAGCTCATCTTCAGGTGTGGCGACTAGAGTTTCGAAATTTACAGATAACGCTTTATCTTTATGTTTTTCGTGGCACGAGATCAGGGACTCGAGACCATTGAATAGATCGATTTTGTAATCATATAGTTGCCAACTTCCACGGCCAAACGTATCGATGATTGAAGCAACAACAGATAGTGGGTTTCGCCAAAGGAAGATGAACTTAGCATCCGGAAATATTTCTATTATCTGCTCGCAGATTAAGTGATACCTTGGCGTCTTGTCGAGAAAATATACGGATGCTGGGTTTTTGCAGGCGGCGAGTTTATACAGCCGTAATGTAAGTTCGCGGATCTCGTGTGCGAAATCGTCTTCACCGTTGGGCAACAAGCCGATGAAATCGTTGATGGCAGATGCCGCGGCGCGATGTCCATATTCGGCAAATGTACTGTTCTCGTTCCTCATGTGCAGAAGCGGCAGGAGTATCCACGGCTCAGACGCAGTTGTAATCGCACTACTAGTGGCTAATATCCGTTGTAGTAAAGTCGAACCGCTGCGAGGTAAAGAAAATATGAATATTGGTTTCGGGGAACAGTGCATTATTCTCGAAAGCTCGCAAAACTAGTTTTTAGATATTTCGCTGATATTGACGCATGAGTCCAGACTCCGGCTTTTTGTCGAGCAAAATACAGCATCAAAGCGTTCTGGAATACTAGTACGGTGGCAGTGGCGACGGCGATACCCGTTGGCCCAAAGTCTTCTACGACCGTCAACGACAATGCTACTGTAATGAGTCCAGCGAAAAGTGTGATTATCATCATAGTTCGCTGATGCCCAGTCATTATTAGTGTTAACCCGCAGGATCCAGCCCATATATTGGTGATCTGTCCAAGAGTAAGAATCGAAAGAACGCCGGCTGCACGGGTATAAAATTCTCCAAATACCGCGGCAAGAATTTCTGCTGAGAATACCGTGAAACAGATAGCTACTATAACGGCCGGGACTAGAGTTAAAGAAGCGGTCGTTCGGAGAATACGTTGGAGCTTAATTATCTTATTCTCAGCAGTTAATTCGGCGATAATTGGAGGTAGAAATGCGTTGGCGATCATTAACGGCATCGCAGCTAGGGTGACTAAGCGTGCGGCAGCACCGTATAACGCCACGTTTTCGTGGTTACTGAATATACCAAGTACCCAGATACTAGTTTGGCTGAGAAAAAAAACTGCGATATTAGTGATGAATATTGGCCACGACTGGCGCAAGAGTTCGCCGGCTGGGTGCCCCGTATCAGGGGGTCCTTTGATGGATCTCAACCGTCGATAGAGGGACATCGCAGATATCATAATGTTTATGATCGTTGCGAATACGATTGATTTTATTACGAGGCTTAGGGTCGCGTGCCCATGGAGGAGTCGCCAAATTGCCATTAGGACAAGGAACATTGTGCTTGAGGCGAGGCCCTGAAAAAGTACCGCACGCCCGATCTCGTGTAGACCTCGAAAACACTCTGCAATGATCGATTGTACTGCCAGCACGCACATCCATAAAGTTGCGAGGCCGATAAGAGTAGCCATGCTGCGCGAATGGAACAGGTGGTTTGCAAGCCATATACCCAAACCGTTATTTAGCAATAGCACAATCGTCAAAGTTGCTGTTGATGTTAATGCTATTACGCGAACTATAAGAGGACCGAGCTGGACATTCTTGTCAACCGCGACAGCTTCGGCGATCAGCCGGACAACTAACTGGTTTAGTCCCAATTGCCCAGCTGTTGAACCAACTAACGCGATGCTGAAGATCAGAAAATATGCGCCGACGTCTTCGGGGTCGAGGAGGCGAGTAAGAAGTCCACTTAAGAGCACGTTTACTAACGTCGATGCGAATTTACCGACGAACGCCCAAAACCCTCCCGATATAAGCCGCTGTTTCAGAGAAATTCTTGTCAAATCGAGTGCGGGCATGCTTGAATATTACTCATGTGGTTTCGACGTTAACTTGTAGAAGTTCAGACCCGATCTGACAGTTACCGATTTTTCGGAGAAATTTTGTCAGTCGAAGTCTAGGCTATTTTCTTCTCCTGCCAAACCCGTTTTCCATCTTCGAGCGTTTCAATGGGTGTTCGCCCACAACACATTTTACCTTGGTGTGTCCGCTCGTGATTGTAATCGTGGATCCAGATATCGAGATCACGCTGTAACGATTCGATATCTTCGTATACCTTTTTGCGAAATGTGACCTGATAAAATTCCTGCAAAATCGTCTTGTGGAAACGCTCGCAAATGCCGTTAGTTTGCGGTGAGCGTGCTTTGGTTTTCGTGTGGTCGATATCATTCACCGCCAGATAGAGTTCGTAATCGTGCCACTCAACGCGACCGCAAAACTCGGTTCCTCGATCCGTCAACATTCGAAGCAGCGGCAAATCGTACTGGTCGAATAACGGCAAAACACGGTCATTGAGTAAATCAGCAGCGGTGATAGGTGTTTTTGTCGTATAGAGTTTCGCCGCAGCGACCTTCGAATACGTATCGACGAAGGTTTGCTGATAAATCCGCCCGACGCCCTTCAACGTGCCAACGTAGAAGGTATCCTGGGAGCCGAGATAGCCTGGATGAGCCGTCTCTATCTCACCGGCAACTTCATCGTCGTGGCGTTTCTTCTCCAACGCCACCACCTGGGCTTCGGTCAGGACCAAGCCCTCGGCGGCAACCTTCGCTTCCAGGGCCCGTAATCGGTCTTTAAAGCGCGCCAGGTCGTGCCGTAACCACACGCACCGCACGCCCGACGGCGATACGAAAACACCGCGCTTTCTCAGCTCATTACTCGTGCGTACCTGCCCATGCGCCGGTTGCTCTATCGCATAGGCGACTACGGCGTCCTCTATCGTTGGTTCGATACGGTTCTTCTGGTTGGGTTTACGCCGATTCGCATCGATCAGTGATTCGATGCCGTCCTCATCTACCGCTGCTTTGTAGCGATAGAACGTATCGCGGGACAATCCCATCGTAAGCTTCCCCGTCAAGCGGACAACTCAAAAGTAGAGACTCTGGCGTTGTAAAGGACCTCGGCGGGGGTTAGCCCGCCGAGACTGTCGTGATCTCTTTCCTCGTTGTATTCGAGCATCCAGGCCCAACTCAGCTCGCGC
>JAJFJQ010000071.1 GCA_021773835.1 Gammaproteobacteria bacterium | reverse complement strand
GAAGGCCTGCTGCAGCGCGAGACTCATTCGGACATTCGGATCATTGATCTTTTCCAGATCCTGCGCATTTACCCCCTTTGCTTTCGAGTCATTCGTGACAAACTGACGAGCGGGGATCCCGTAGTGATCGTTAGAGCCTGCAATAACATTCCGCTTCTCGACTTTCTGTGCCCACCAACGGAGCACCGCCAACCGGTTTTTGATCGTCCCGATAGCAAGTTTCTGCTGTAGCCATTCTTTGACTAACGCATCGACATGCTTCGGCTTTAACGAACGCGCCTGCATGCCACGAAACCCTAATTCATGTAACTGGTTGGCGATCTGCATCAAATGATGCTTCCGCTTGCTTTGCGTTACATAACTGCCATCTCGATTACGCTGGCAGAGTTGTTTGAGTTGGTAGTTCAGATCTCTCATGGTGCTATTTCCAGTGGTAAGTTTTAATGGTCACCTGGCAGTGGAAACTACCGAGTTCGCTTACGCGAAACGACCGTGGGACACCAATCCCAATAGACCTGAATGTGCCTGGTCTCAGGCAACGCTGTTTTTCCCTTTAGGGTAATGGCCCAGCGCCGGCCAACGTGCCCACAATGGGCCTTCTTTTAGGGTGGCTTCATCACAGCACCTCCTTTTAGATGTGCGGATCGGATCCGCGGTTTATTGAAAATGAACATCGACGGCACCGCTATTCGCGATCGTCTCAGCTCGTTGATTGAGTGCAGGCGAATGCCTGCGAAGAAGAATTGATCGTAACGATCAGCTCGATTATGAAGATGGACCCACGGCGACAAGCCGCAGCGCGTTAAAGGATCCGAGTACGCTCTATTGCCACTAATCCCGTAGTGGCCACGGATGAATTCGGACGCAGGTCGCATTGTAAGAACACATAACCCCGGCGTAATCCGAAAATCCAATCTCAAACCCGCGCCGTTAATGGGACTCAGCCCTCGTCACTACCCCGCTTCGCTCACTAGTGACGAGTGCTGCCTTCGGTTCAGGCACGCATTGCGCCAGGCATTCGCCCGTCACGTCGCGTGCACCGCTAAGATGATCCAGCCTTTCGGATCATGATCAGTTGCCCACTGGGGTCCACAGGTGCCGCTGAATGCGGCCCCGCCCTTGGCACGCGAGTTTAGAACTCGCGTTGCCGTCGCGGGCAGGACCTATGCACTCAGTGGAAAACTAAAAAGCACGTGCGTCTCGCGTCACGGATCACGGTTGAACTCGACAGGCTGGGCAATCGCATTTCATTCCGGATGAAAATCGCGAACAAATTTCTTCGCGATTAAGCGCTGCTGTACACCCCGTACGATAGGCCGCTGAGACACGCCGCCTTAGACGTCGCCGCCCGATCACCGCGATGGAACTGCAAGTAGAAATAGTTTATGAGCGCGAAATATCGATCAGGATTGCAACACGACACGTACCGCATAGATACTCACAATTATTATGGCTAGCCAGGCCACGACCATGAGTCGGCTGACGAGTTTCCCGAGCCGAGGAACCTCCGTCTCCAGATGCATCAAACGGCGCAGATCAGAAACGCTAAGTCCGCCATATTTCTTTTTCCAGTCGTCGAACGTAGTCTGCGTTATGCCCAAATTCGTACAGATCTCGTCTACACTCGTCCCTGTCTCAACCTGACGCAAAGCGAACGCAATCTGCTCTTCGTTAAACATCATTTTCTCCATAGCCCCTCTCCTATAGGTCTCAATGTCGAATAGGCCGTAAAGCATTCCTGCAGATGTACATCGTCTTCCTCATCGCGCTAGTTTACTGCTATTGACGAGACCATTGATAACCAACTCGCGATGACGCAAAGCGACCAACAACACTCGCTCGCTTAGATAGCGCCGAGCATCGGCGCGACGACTATTACGAATTGTCGTTACAGTTTCGATCCCAGATCAGCACCCGACGGTCTAGATCCGATAAGCTCGTCCCTCAGTATCTCTACCTGCTGCGGCGCATCAATTCCGATCTTAATCGAACCGCCCTCGATCTTCAGGATCGTCACCACAATATCCCCGTTAATAACAATGGATCCACCTTCCCTGCGTTTCAGTATCAACATAATGTCCTCCTTGGCTTTTGTATTTCTTACGCGTAAATCGATGCGCCGAATAGGCTGTTACACACCAATCGATAAGCAGGGGGAATATTTCCTATAAATGAACACGCCTTTCACCTAGACGAGCTGCGCGGATCAGGATCTATCGTATGAAGTGGTTTCTATTATTGATGTTTTTAACGGTGAACGTAATCGCCAATGAAATTAATGGGCGGCCCATGTAATCGATGGGGATAGTATTCACATCGACAATATTGATGTCCGTCACTATAGAATTGACGCGCCGTAAGGCAAACAAGCACACGTTCGTGAAGAGGAAGTTTGGGCTTGCGGTGAGATCGCTGTCAAGACCTTGAACCAGATCATTGGCTCCACAGCAATCCGTTGTGAGACTAGCTTTCAATCTGGAACGCGAAACTGTGAGACTGACGCCGAAGTTTTACGGCTAATTGATCAAGCCGTTACACACCAGGGAGAAAATCTCCCCGGTGAGAACGGCGATCCTCACAATTCACTAAATCGATCACTTCAAAGACGAGCGGTGAATCTACGCTTCAGTCTTCATGCGGCAGCAGCATAGTGATCACCGGCTCTCCGGCGTCGCCGGGACCGACGATCAATTTAAGCGTCGACAACACCGACTCCGTCGACTTCCCGTCACGGGGTACCCGATAAAGTTGGAATGACAACGCGTTGGTCTGGCGCTTGCAGGTACGAATGGCATGCGATGCCATGTAAATAACATCCCACAGGCGACCCGATTGATCTTGATAGACTTGTTGCTCACTATCCTCGTCAGTCCAGGCAACACAGTCCGCCCAAGCTCCCGCAGTCAATGCAACAGGCCAGACGATGCCAGCCTCCTTGGCCATATCACCCGGATCAATCAGCACGCCGTCTTCGATGGCCTGCGCTCTGGTATAAGTAGATATCACATTGCCGAAGAAATACTCGACAGACTGTTCGTTTGAGGTGTTAGACATGGATTTGCTCCTTCATTGGATGGTGTCCGGGCTACACCTCCTTCCCTGCCAGGGAAGAACAAGCTTCCCGGACAGGGTTGGATAAAAGTTTAAGTCAAAGCAGACCACGTTCAGCAAATGAAACGCTCTCACCGGCCGAGACCACGAGGTGATCCAGCACGCGTATGTCAACCAGTGCTAAGGCGTCCTTAAGCCTTCGCGTGATTGCCTCGTCTGCAAGGCTCGGCTCAGCGACACCTGACGGATGATTATGGAAAAAGATCGTCGCCGCCGCGTTGACGTCCAAGGCTTGCTGGACGACAACGCGCGGATAAACCGACGCACCATCAATCGTGCCTTGGAACAACTCACGCAGCGCGATGATCCGATGTCGAGTGTCTAAGAAGAGACAACCAAAGACCTCATGGCGATACTCAGCCAGCCGAATACACAAAAATTGCCGCGTCTCCGTCGCGTTGCACAACGCACTACCGACACGATGTTTGCTAGCCAATAATTTCATCGACAAATCGACCAACGATCGTTTCTCCTCTTCGTTAAGCGCTGATGGTTTCAGATCGGCGAACCGATCCTTCGATTGCTTCATGATGGATCTCCTCGATCAGACGGGAGATCGAACCCGCAGGGGAAGGATCCCCCGCTGGGTTGTAAAGATGGCCGGGTAACTTAGTTACCCGGCCGACCGTTGATTTACGCCGCGGCGACTTCGGCCTTGTAGAACGGCTGCCCGTCGACCTTGGCCCACGCAACGCGTAGGAGTCGGGACTTCAAGCTAATACCGGTCTCACCGGCCTTATCACCGTTTTTGAAGGTGAAGGACTCAGCAAAGAGATCACTGAGTGTGAAGCCGATCAAGACTTTCAACTCACCCTCGGCGGCCGGTTTCAGCTGACGCACGATTTCCTGCGCCTGCTTGCCCGACACGCGACACTCAAAGTAGGTGTACTCGGCGTTATCGACGCTTCCCCGAAGGGCCGCGATCGTGACGCTTAAAAAGGGCGAGCCCTCTTTCGGCGTCACTTCACGGATCCGATTGAGATAACCGATCCCGTTAATATGAAGATCGAAATACTTCGTTGTTTCGTTAGTTGACATAGCGCTTTCTCCTTAAACGTAATTGGGGAAGCAAGCACATCCCTGACGGGAAGACTTGCCCGGCAGGGTGATGGAAATGGAAACCAACGGGCTTCCTGAAGACGGGCCGACGACAATAAGTATGCCGCTGTGCACCTGTTGCACGGCCCGAAGGTGCCTCGATTGCCACTGAACCGCAGTGACGACGGATGAATTCGTCTAGTGCGTTAACCTCACGCCGCATCGGAGGCCTCGCACACGTAGCGCAGATACTTGAGCATGCCGCGCGCATTGGCGAAGGCTGGGTGTGCCGCTACGGCTTGGTGTGGGTACCAGTTGGTAATGTGCTCAGCCAATGCGACCGTACCGCCGCCCACGAATAGGACTCGGTCGAGTTCCACTCCCAATCCCAGTTGTCGACGGGTTTCCATATAAATTTGTTCGACGACCTCGCGTTTCGCCGCCGCCACCAACGCCGTAACGTCATGGTTTGTGCCTTTCAGACGCACGACGTTGTACGTCACCGCGTCATCTATGCGTTCTTCGCTGATCTCTTCAAGGTCAAAGCGCGCTTCGATCCCGCCTGCTACAATCTGTTTGACGCTCATCATCCCGCACTGGAGCGACCCCGATGAGGCGTGCAAGACCCCTTGATCTTTAACCACCACATAGTTGGTCGTGCGTCCCCCGATATCGACGACGGCGACCGGTACAGACACCCGATCGGCATCAAGCGTGATGCCATCACGTTGCTCGATGATCACATCGTCATACCAGGCGGCCAGCGCTTCCGGGATCACTTCATGAAAGGCGATCCCAACCGGCAGCGCATCCGTTATCGGTTGAACGGGTATCTTGAGGCTATCTCGCTTTTTACCGATCGTATCGTCGCGGTGTTCGCCGTTCTTGCGATAGAAGGCGCTGACTGGTAGTCCCGAAACCGCATGAACTGAATGTCCGGCCAAACCCGCTTTTTGGAAGGCGTGTTGCACAATTGCCCGGTTCAGACCCGACCAGGGGTAACCCTCGAAATGAGTCGACGCGCCGTCAAACGCGCCTACCGAGTACAGCGCGTCGTCCGTCTCGTACTCGAAGACACGTTGCTCAGCTTCATTGATCCACGTTACGGCGGTACGACCAATCCGAGCCCGAGATGGTGTGACCAGCAGGCGGCCGTCGGGCAGTGCGAGTTTCGTATACGCATAACCGTCGTCAAGGCCTGCCGCAATCGGTGTCATAGGGGTACGTTCAGTCATGATGCTCGCGATCCTCTAATGTGACGCGCACGCTTTTGCATTACCCAATCACTCGGGCCAAGGCGGCGAACCGCTTATTTCCGGCAGGCGGCCGCATGCTTCGCGATGCGACTACCGCTGAATCGAATCGTCGTAACGCACTCGACGTCGGCGTCGTTCGTTCGTTCCACGTGGAAATCGGGATCGTCATGCACCGTCTCTGCGATTCAGTCACTCCACGTAGAACGTCACACTCGGACCTGAAACCAACAAGCAACAAACATCGAAGCCATTCCTGTCGGCGCGTTGCGGGTGTGCGCTCCAATCGATTCAAGAGGATTGCCTCAAGCGCGATCCGCGGGTCCAGTTGCAACACAATGCGCCCATTCGGTTTCGTTCTAGCCATTCGGCTGCCTCCTGGCACTCCCGACGACGCAAAAGAGAGCATGAGCTTGAGTAAGTCTCCTACCAGGAACGATCCAATCATTAACCATCGCAATTCTTTTCGTCAGGTCGGCCTGCCGCTGAGTACGATGTCGGGCGGGGTGGCATCGGCCCGCTGATCGCGGTTGGAAACGCTCGTTTGCGAGGCGCGAGCGACGGCCGGCGTTCACCTCTCAAAATATCTTCTGGAAGTTCGCCCATGATTTGACGTGCCTCGTGACTCCTGCCCGCTCTTTCGCGGAACGTCGCGCGGTCGAGTTTCAAAAATCGATAACCTTGCGGGACCATGAATAGGCCGCGGAGCTTGTGTGCGCACTCGCGCAGGATCTGTTGTCGACGCTCAGGATCCAACAGCCCGACGTGCGCAACCGTCGCCAGTGCACACACCAACCGGTCGTAATGTGCGAGGAGGCGGGCCGCTTGGTACGCGTAGGGATTCGCAAACTGCAGACGTACCCGGGTCGGTCTTTCCGAGCTCGCAACGCTGACGTCCATCGAGGCGAGTTGGTTCAATTGTTCAGTGATCGCTGTTTGATAGGCTTCGATGCCCTCGTTCACCAATTGGACCTCTTCGTGTACTTTAATCAACCACCAGTCCGCGTACGGATCATCGTGGCGTGCCGCGTGCCAGATCACCCGAAGCCGATCCGCAAATCCGACGAGCCCGATGATCGCCGGTTTATCCGCCGAAGGCGCTCGACCGTGAACGAGATTCACGGCTTGATAGGTTTGCAGTGTTAACCACACCTCGCCGTGCAGCGCACCGGGTTGCCTCGGCTCGACCAATCGATTGGCAACCGTGTCGACGTGCGGAATGTCGATGACAGGGTCTGCGTTCATGGTGCTAGTGAGCACCAAGACGGCCAGCGGATCCAAGGATTAATTCAATCGAACGCAGGTGTGGTTTATCGAGAAATAGTACTCAATGCCGGCCTTGAAAATCGGATTTAACCGCTTGGTCCCCTGGGGACCAACTTATTGGGGTTAATTTTCGTCCGTAAGGTTTTGATCTGTGATCACCGGTGCGCCGTGTAAAACCTGGCGGAGTTCGGATAGTCGTGCTTGGCCTTCGGCAATTCGGATCTGGCGCTCGTCATCCGTCTCTTCGGCAGGACGTTTTTCGGCACGCCGCGGATTGATTTCGTTGAGTCGTCGATGCTCCCTCGCCTCTCTCACCCGCAGACCTAAGTTCGGTTGGAACCTACCTCGACGCATCAAGGTGCACAGGGATTGCAGAAAGCTGATCTCATCGTACACGGGCCTCATGCCCTTCGCTTCCGCATTGAAGCGCCCCTGGAGTTCATCTAAGACGGGCTGACGCTGTTCAGGCTTGAGGGTCTTTAGGTATCGCGCTGCGATGTCGCGATGATTCTCGCTTAGCCGTTTCGGATAGATTAATGGCGCGTCGCTTTCCCCTGTAGTGTCAAAATTCGACGCAGCGCATTTTGTAGTAGTAGTATTTTTTTTATTATTAATACTACTACTCAAGTTCGATATTTGGTCATGGTGATCTACCGTGTTCGAATTTTGGTCATGGTGCGGAGCGCGGCTGCGAGCTTGCCGCAAATCTCGACGTAGGCGTTGCACACTACGCCTCGTCAATGCAAAACAACGACCTGATACGGACCCGTCGTTTGCAATAGCACTCTGTAAGCGCCGATCAATTGGATGCGGCTGAGCAGATAGAGCCTCACCCAACTTGATATCTTCATCGATGGAATCGAGCACCCCTTTCGCTACCGAAGCGACACGTCGGTGGGCGTGGTCAAGAGCTCTGCGAAGAAATGAAAGATAGTGCTGATCGAGATGTAGCGCATCAACCAGCGGGATGGGTTCATCATGTAACGCGTAAATATGGCCTCGAAAACGACCGTTGATCCGCCGACGCCGCGCACACAAGGTCAGCCACCGCGTAGAACGCAATATCGCGATTGCCCGGGCGATCGTTGAGCGCGACGCGACGTTCGCCAATCTACCGATTGCGTCATATCCAGGGAACGCGCTGTGACCGCCGGTGTCGTGAACTGCGAGCATAATCACCATCCAGACGAGTTTATCGATCGGTTCAAGGATGGGATCTTTGACTATCGCGGTCGGGATCGACTGATGCCGATTGCCGAGGAAAACCATTCGATCAACCGGCCCGTCATTAATGGACGCCTCAGCCGCCGCAACGGTCTCTTGAATAATGGTGTCGAGTGCGAGTGTCTCTACCCGAAGGTTGACCGGCGTTTCATTCATCAGTACCAGCCGGCGTCGGAACTGTCTCGAACGGACCGTTCAAGTGCCCGTACTGCGCAAAGCGCTGTGTCTGGGTCCAGATGGCACGAATCGGCAGCTCGGTTTCATGCTGAATATCAAGGTATTGCTCGGGCGTTAAGAGGCCAGATGGGTCATCATCAACCCGTGCCGACCAACTCGCCCATAGTCGGTGCGACGTCTCGTCATTCACTTCCGGCGGTCGACCGACGGCAGGATCAACCATCAAAGTCCGACGCAAGCGGGTGTAATCGCGTTGATTGAGACCAAACAATACCTGCATCATTTCCTTCGGTGCGTCGGCAACGATCAACATCTGGATCGTGTCCTCCATCTCGCGTTGACGACAAAGGTTATCAATCATGGGCCAATAGGCTTCCCGATTCAGTGCGATGGAGAGGCAGTGCGCCCGTAGCGATTCGATCCGATATAGATCGCCAACACGGAGTTCGCGTAACGATTCGATTTCTTTGACCCCGAAATTCATGTTCCGTAAGGCGGCCTGATCGCCCTCGGCGAGGCATCGCATGGCATACAGCAGGACCGAGGTCACCAGATCCGCTTCCTTCGTGCCTTCCATGCTGCTAATTCCAGAGGGTAACGCCGGTTTGTGTCGCGAGATGGCGGATCCGACGATAGGTGTCCATGAGACCCAACAGATCTTCCCAGTCTCGATCGTGCATGAATTGCCAGAGTCGATAACCAGTGTGGCCCGGGTCCAAGGTCCAGATACTCTTGAATAATAGATCGGCATCATCGTCTTCAAGTGCCCGACGCAGGATGGAATCGTCGGGCAACGTAGGCAGGACCGAGTCAAGCGGTGCGGCCGTCATTTCCGCGCAGGCCGCAAGCTGCCACCAGAGCATGCTAATTTGACCAAGCGCCGTGTCGTCCAATTTATCTGCGAGGCCCGGGTCGGGTACGTCGCGCAAGACATAGCCAAGCCCTTTGCCGGACAACGGCAACACCAAGTCCCCAAGCCCATTGCGCTGCGCAATCCGTACGGCTAACGTCCACGCTCTTCCGCGCAAGGATTTCAGATCGCTTGATTTGGCGTGGACGGAGCCAATCAGTAAACGCGCTGCCTCGCTATCCGGATGCTCTTCGCCGTTCGATGATCCGAGGGCCACTTCAGCGACTAGGGGCGCCAAGTCGTCGTCTAATGCGTTCGGATCAGATCCCGTGTCCGCGTTGTCGATCGCAGGTATCTCAACAGTCGTTTCAACATCGCTCTGCTGACGCTTGCCTGGCTCCGGCGGAGCCTTAATCGCGACGAACTCGGGGATAATGACTTTCCGTTTATTAAGCGCGGCATCAAACGCCGCTCGGATCGTTTGTAGGTTCGCATCCGATGCTTCAGCAATCTCATTTTCGATAGCGCCCTGTAAAACAGTGTTATCCCATTCCCCGGCATCGTACCGCCGGCAGAGCGTAGCGAACACCGTATCAAACGCACCGTCGCCGCCTTCGCAGTGGCAGAGCCACACTTCCCTGCCAGCCTGGTCCAGTGCCCGAGTTTGCCTGATTTTATTTCGACTCATCCCACCTGCCAAAGCTCGTGGGATCAACTCAAACAGTGTTTCTACAGCGTAGGTGATCAACGACAGACTTGGCCGGTGGATCCGATATCCGGCTTTAGCGAGTTCAGCGGCAAAGCGTCGCTGCGTAATCGATTCAAGACCCAATTCATTAGCGAGTAGCCGACGTGTATCTTCGACGGCTAGCGCCTTATCGATAAACGTCAAGTTCCCGCGTAGGTCGTTTTCTCTCAGGTGGGCTAATACGACACTGGATTCGCAACGCCAGAGTTTGATGAAACACGGCACTTCGGCAAACCCCGTATCTCCAGTCTCTTCGAAGAGTTCCTTCAAGATCACTAACCGCGTGTTGCCGCCCGAGTGAACGATGTAGTCGGTTGAGTCCGGTCGGCGCGTGATCACTAACGGTTGATCAAGGCCGTTGTGACGTATCGAATCTTTGATCCGATCGTACTCGGGATTCGGACCGTGTCGCGGATTGCGCTCATACGGTTGGATCCGGTGGATGTCCATCACAACCTGGCTCGATGCTGTAGAGCCCTCGTTCGACTGAACGGTTTTGCGGGCCATGCGTTATGTACCAAGGAGCAAGCCGGAAAATATCTCCGGATGGCGAACGAGTGTTTCGCGCGGCACGAGTTCGAGCCTATCGTTGGACTTGGCAGCGATATGTCGACTCATCTGCTCGATGCGCATTGCCATATGCGGACTCGCATAGCGATGCCGGCCGGCTAGCTGGTAGAGGTAGGGAACAGAGTCGCTGCACACTGCGGCGAGCTCCGCCTGTTCCTTTTTGGTAGCTTGCTTCAAGAAGGTTTTTAGGTTCATACGCTTAAACCTTCTGTCTTTCGATCATACCGCCTGATAACTGTTTTGATTTTCATTAACCGATCGCTCCTGATCTAAACGTTCGACCCTGGTTCCTTATGAGCCGTTCTTTTCCCCCAAACATCAAACCGCGACGCGCACATCAGCGCGACTCCAGTTGCGGTTGATGACGTAAAATCGAACCCGACAGTACCAACGGATATTTGCATCAGCAAGCTAACGAGCGAAGAATTTTCTTATCCTCGTGCTAAACGATTAGAACAATTTCTGCGGCTTCTCAGTTCTCGATCCTTGCCATAAAACACTATCTTGTTCTGTACTGAATTTTGGACGTTTGGATCGTATCCAAACTGCGATTCAGTACACTCGTATCGTCAAATACCCGAGCTAGGTACGAGTGACGATCACGAAAAGTAACCGTCGCGACGCTCCGCCTTAAACTGATCAAAATCGAGACAGATTCGACATCGAACAGGAACATTTCCCAAGAACAGCGGGTTACTTCAGATATGTCGGCTGTGGCAAATCCCCATATCGAACTACGAACTTTACTGCGTCGGCCTTTGTTCCTACGTTTGACACGCGCCGCAGACACATAATTCGCCGTCATTCTTTTAGCTCACTGCTAAATATTTTGTCTTTGCCATGTCATTTTTACTGGTGCTAATGTTTCGCACATTGTCCAACCGAGATTTTTTGAAATCTTTCGACGATGTCGATTCGCATGCGAACGAGCGTCCTCTACCAAAGGATTTGTAGAGATTGAGATGCGTAGAAACAGCGACCGTACACCTTGCATCTCAATAATAAATTCTGCTCAGAAAGCCGAGCAGAACTCTCTTTTTTTTGTCGATTCAATTTCGCAATGACGATAAACTGGCTTACCATCCGGAAGTTCTCCCAGGAAACCGGATACTCGGAATCCGCTATTCGAACAAAAATAAGAGACGGTGTATGGTTAGAAGATCGAGTCTGGAAAAAGGCCCCAGACGGCCGCAACCTCATAAGTGTTGATGGGTATAACCAATGGGTAAACGACAACGGGCCGGTGCGCGAGCGGCAAGCGCTTCGTCGATCGAAATCTCCTTCACCTATAATGGCAAAAGGTGCCGAGAAAAAATTAAGCTCAAGCCCACGGCCGCTAACCTAAAACGGGCGGAACGGCACCGGACTGCCATCCTCGATGCGATCGAAAAGGGAACGTTTGATTACGCCACGACATTTCCGAATTCGAACAACGCACCACTATTCAGCGATCAACCCGGCGCGACGATAACGGTAAAAACTTTCCTCTCGGATTGGTGGCGCGTCGAAGAGATGGAACTGAAAGCATCCACGCGCGCAAGCGACAGTCGGATTGTCTTCAACCAGATAGTTCCTGTATTCGGGGATCTCGCGCTAACGGATCTTAAATGGCATTTGATCCGAGACTGGGCCAAATCACAAGGTAACAGCCGCAAGACGCAGAACAACAAACTCAGTGTCCTTAGGCGCGCCTTGAATGAAGCGGTGGAGCAAGAATTGATCCACCACCACCCGATGGCGAACAAACTTATTCGTCGGCGCAAATCGCGGAGCGGATCCGCGGCAAGTACAAAAACCAAGATCGATCCATTCAGCCATGAAGAGCGCGCGGCACTCGTCAATACTGCGCGTGGCCAACTGCAAAACCTGGTTCAGTTTGGATTCTGGACCGGGCTTCGGCTTTCGGAACTCTTCGCCCTCAACTGGGGGAACGTCGACTGGATCAACCACCGAATTTATGTTGACGGCGCCCTTACACAAGACGCCGACGAAATCGAAGAAACAAAAACCGAAGCCGGTGAGCGAACTGTCGATTTGTTGCCACCAGCCCTCGCCGCCCTGAAGGCGCAAAAGGAGCACACGTTCCTGCAAGGGAATGAAGTGTTCCAAAATCCGCATACGCGAAAGCGGTGGACAGGCGACCAGGCGCTTCGCACGCGACAATGGAACACACTTTGCCGACGGGCTGGCGTTCGCTATCGACCGCCCGGCCAGATGCGTCACACATTTGCGTCGATGTCGCTGATGGCGGGCGAATCACCGCAATGGGTCGCGGCACAGATGGGGCATACGGACTGGACGTTCACTGCACGGGTCTACTATCGGTGGATTCCGAAGGACGCGGGGGATGCCGGAGAGAAGGTCACGGGAAAATGGGGAATCATTTAACAATAGCGAACCAAGAAGCTCGTATGATTAGTGCGCGTGGACCTTACACGGACCGTATGGTCCGAAACACCGAGATAATCCTCTACGCGAAACTCTCACTCCCTCGGTGTTTTGTTTTAGCGCCGAACTCGCGAGGTATTCGTTGACAAGCCGATCGGACACTTGTGGCCATGGAAAAGGGATAAAGCTCGCCCAGCCTGTTGTTTGGCGTTATTTCTCCAGTCCGAGCAGAAGGCGAAGGTCTTTCCACAAGGGCACTTTCTGATCCCCGCACCAATACACTCGACCAGTTCGGAACCAGAAGTGCGCCTGGCAGCCCTTCATGCGGTTGACTGACGGGTGCAGCGAGCTCGAACCATCCGCATCCGCGCTCAGGCGCCAGACGGGGCGCTCATCGGGCATTAGGTTCATATGCAGCGTCTCGCCACACCCGCAGGGGCAAAGCATGGCGGCGCTCCACGGCTCTCCATCCTCCGTAACGACATAGAGGGTCCGGGCTTTCAGGTGCTTTGGCGCGTCTTCCGCGACATATTGGGTGCCGAATCGCGGACGCACGCGTTCTCGAAACCATGACTTGATTCGAATCCAGATTCCCATCAAACGCCTCTCCCAGAAAGCTCGGGGAGGCCCAACAAAGGCCAGACATCGCCTTTGCCAACATCGCTCTTGAAGATTGAGCACGGCTCGCGCTCGCACCGCGAGAACATCTCCATATCGCCAAGATTGACCTGGGTGTAGTCATAGGCGTGGTTCGCCTCATCCCGATAAGGATGCAGCCGCGACAGCAACTCGTTTACGCCGAGGGACGCAAGCAGCATATTCAAAGTGATGACCGCTGGGCGGCGTACTGCCACGCCCGAGATATAACCTTCCCGGAGCTGTTGTGTGTATGCCGCCGGATCGGTTCGCGCCAGTCCTGCCGCACGCACGTCATCCATGGTGAACAAACCCCGACTAATCAGGCTGGAGCCACCGGGCTTCAGGTAGTGGACACCACCGCATACCGCGAGGATTCTCCCAGTTCGTGGCCCGTCCGGGACTGCAGCGATCCTTACGCCGAGGTCTATATAGGGGAGCTGGTAATAGGCAGAGAGCGTGTTCAGCAGAAATCGCCCGTCGATCGTGTCCAAGCAGCCGAACACGAGGTCGCACCCCGCCACGGCATTGACTGCCTCCTGCGTCCACAGGTTTAGCGCAAGCGGCACGAGGCGCGTCCCGGTCTCCATCCGCCGTACTGCGTCGGCCAGCACATCTACCTTGAACCGCCGTGCTCGGACATCGGACATGGTGGCATTCAGAATTCGGTTGATGTTGCGCGCTTCGAGCTTGTCATCATCGACCATCACCAGCTCACCGACCCCGAGGCGTGCAAGCTGTTCGATCACCGGGCTTCCCGTACCCGAGCAGCCGATGACGGCCACGGACAGGCGTCGCATCTTCTCAAATGTGCCCTCGCCGAAGGCTTGGACATGGGAGGCTGCGAATTCCGGGGTATCGTCGTTTCGCCTATCGACATACCAGAAGATCAGATCGTCACCGGCGACGTTGATATGGGCGAGCGGTTGGAATCCGCCCTGCGCAGTGATAAAGCGCCCGAACATGCGCCCATTCGGCAGCATCACGGCGCTTGAGTGGCGCAGGTCGATATCGAACCAGTCGCGGATCGCAGGCATCAGCCTGTAGTCGCCTTCGTCGTCGGTCGCGGAGAATTGTCCATAGTCGTTCGGATGGCTATGCACCTTCACGACCGTTAGGCCGCGCGCGTGGGCACGACCGAGCAGGGGCACGATCACGTCGGTCGGCCAGGTTACGCGCTGGGTTGTACGCACAGAGCATTGATCATACGGTATTGCGTGAACTTCGCAGGCGACAAGCCGGTGTCGCCGCTCCCCCGCCCTGCGTCCGCACAAGACGATCGACGCCGCCTCGCAGCCATCACTGGGGAACAGGTGCGTTTGCAGTTCCGCGTGCTGTTCGGCGCTCAGAGTGAGGGTGACATCCACGGCCTAGACTTATTTCTGAAATTCGCGCATCAGCCAGCCCTCGATCGTCCAGATATGCGTTCCTAGGTTGTGCTCGCCGATCACCCACGGGTTTTCACCCGTGTAGTGCCGGGACCACCTCTGAAACGTCTTGCCGTCGATCGCCTGCGTCGCCTGCGTCGCGGCGATCGGGCTCCCATCCTTGCGGCTGAGTGTTGGGTAGAAATACACCATATCGAGTGCGGCTTTCGGATAGCCGGACTCAATCCGGATCGCGGCGGTCACGGTCTCGTGGTTGTAGCCGATATGCATGGTCGAGAAGGCATGCAGCAGGATCCAGTAGGAGCCATCGATGACGGTCTCCCACCAGTAACCGTACTCCTCGAGGAAGGCGCGGTCCTCCTCGGGTAGTTCGAACTGACGCCGCAACTCCATTTCACCCCTCCGTCTGGTCGCGCGGAAGGGCCTTGAACTTCTCGACACCCGGCTTCGTCAGATCGACCCGCTCACCCGGCTCGATCAGCTCCGGTTTGCCGCCGCGCATCTTGAGCCGTAACGTCCACTGATAGACCGGCGTCAGCCCAGCCGTCTCAAGGATCGTCTCGCGCGTTGGAATCGGTTCGTAGATCTCGTAGCGTTCGCGATTGACGCGGATGCGGTAACCGCGGCACCGCGGCGGAGCCTTGCCCTGCGCGGCGTACTCCTCAAGGTCCGCGATCTCGTCAAGGATCTCCTCTCGTACGGCGTCATCGAGACTGCTCGGCGTCGTTTCCGGCGCGTGGGGGGTTTGCTCGTCCATATCGGTACTCCTTACTGTCCAAACGCATGGCGCAGATGATGTTGAGTTGCGTATACTGGGGTCCAGGTACACAATCAGTTTACAAAACTAAATATAAATGATATTTTTGTAAACTGCAACTATGGAGGAAAGCCCGTGATAGGACAACGACTTAAGCTCGCCCGCGCCGCTGCCGGACTCTCTCTCAGGGAGCTTGAAGCTCGAATTGGAAACCGAGTGACGGCGCAGGCCATCGGGAAGTACGAACGCGACGAATCGATGCCCAGCTCGGGTGTCTTAATAGCGCTGGCCGACGCCTTAGACGTCTCAGTGGACTACCTGGTCGGCGATCAGGAGATGATCCTCGAGGCCGTCGAGTTTAGGAAAAAGAAGATCACGAGCAAACGCGAAGAATCTCAGGTCGAGGCCAAGGTCCTGCACCTGCTGGAGCGATACCTCATGGTCGAGGAGCTCCTGGGCCTTCGGAGCGTCGAATGGCACCGACCGCGAGAGGCTCCCTATCCAGTCATTCAAGACGTGTCGGAGGCCGACCGCGCCGCCCAGAGCCTTCGCGAGCATTGGGGCCTCGGCACCGATCCAATTCCAAATCTCGTCGAACTGCTGGAAGAGCAAGGAATCAAGATTCTCTCTGTCGATCTTTCAAATATCGATGGGTTGACGGCGCGTGTCCGCCGGGCGGGTAAGGATGCCGTGCCTGTCGTCGTGGTCAATCGGAAGGACTGGGGCGAACGCCAGCGCTTCACGCTAGCTCATGAACTTGGTCACATGATGATGGAGGTGGCAGGAAAGGTCGATGAAGAGAAGGCCGCGCACAGATTTGCCGGCGCTTTTCTCATGCCAGCGGACGCGCTTTGGTCCGAAATTGGCAAACACCGCACTTCAATTGGGGGCAGCGAGCTTTTCGCTCTGAAGCGACTTTTCGGCGTAAGCGTTCAAGCGCTCGCCTATCGCTGCAAGGACCTCAGCATCTTCAGCGAATCGCTGTTCCGTAGGCTATTCCATGAGTTTAGCCGTCTGGGCTGGCGAAGCCCTCCGTACGAGGAACCCTTCGCAATGGAAGGTGAGCTACCGACGAGATTCGAACGACTTACGTATCGTGCACTTGCCGAAGAAGCTGTCTCCGAGCCCAAGGCGGCAGAACTGCTTGGACTGTCAGTGCGCGAGTTAAATCGGAGGATGGAAGTCGAACCCCCTGCCGAACGCGAGGCGATTGCAGAGTAGATTCGGTGAGAATTTTAGTCTCGGACACGTCCGTTCTTGTAGATCTCGAACGAGGGTCGTTCCTTGAGGCAAGCTTCCGACTGCCGTTGCAATTCGCAGTACCCGACCTCCTATACGAGCGCGAATTAAAGGGCTATGGCGGCGAGCAGCTGATACGTCTTGGTCTTTTCGTAGAAGAGTTGAACGGAGATGAGATCACGCAAGCAGTCGGCTATCGTCAGCGTAATCCTTCTCTCTCCGTCCCAGACAGCTTCGCTATTGCTTTGGCGAAGACTCGGGCATGGGCGTTGCTCGCCGGGGACGGCGCTCTTCGTCAGCTCGCGAACGACGAGGACATCGAGTGTCACGGAGTGCTTTGGCTTCTCGATGAGATTGAACGGGCGGCCACGGTGACCATTGCAGAACTGCAAAATGGTCTAACTGCGATTTCTGAGCATCCCCGCTGTCGCCTTCCAAAGGTTGAAGTACGTCACCGCCTAACATCGTACGCGGATCGCCTTGGCTGACAGTAAGTTGATAGCGTAGTTGCTATCATCTAGGCGACTCATCGCTACAACCACAGGCGCGATTCGGCTGGCCGCGAGTTGCGCCACAAGTTTTCTCGCGCGATTCGATTTGCGTGCAGGTTCGTCCTTAGATGTCGAATACGAAGCGTACCAAGTCAAAACTCTCCCGCAGCGACAGGCCGGGACGCAACGATCCATGCCCTTGCGGGAGCGGACGTAAGTACAAAAAGTGCCACGGCGCTCTGAAGCAAACCGGTCCGTCGTCGAGGGAGATAATAGCGGCGCTGGATGCTCACCAGGCTAAGGAGGCTTTGCGTAAGCATCAGCAAGGGGAAGGAAAACCGATCATCTCGACGGAGCTTGCGGGTCATCGCGTCGTCGCAGTCGGCAACACCGTTTATTTCGGAAGGAACCAGAAGACGTTCATCGATTTCCTCGACAATTTCATCCGAAGGGCGCTCGACGAGGATTGGGGCAATGCCGAGATCAGAAAACATCTCGAAGAACGCCACCAGATCCTGCAGTGGTATGACGCACTCTGCTCATACCAAAGGAAACACGCTTCACGGCCAGAAGGCGAGATTCAAGACTCGCCGATGACTGGGCTCATATCGGCCTATTATGGATTGGCTTACAACCTCTACCTGCTACAGCACAATGCCGAGCTCCAAGCGTACCTCATTCGTCGTCTCAAACACCGCAATAGCTTCTACGCCGCATACTACGAAACTTTCGTTGCGGCTTGGTTCATTCTTGCGGGGTTCGACCTAGCGATAGAGAACGAGGAGGATTCGACTCGGACACACGCAGAGTTCATAGCCACCAGGGGTAGACGAAGTTACTCAGTAGAAGCGAAGACGCGCGCACCCGACAAAGCCAACCTCGATGTCGGTAACCAACTCTACAAGGCACTACGAATCGACGCGGAACACCCGCGTTTCGTATTTATCGACGCAAATGTCGCCGCAGACATCAACCCAGACGAATTCGTGAACGAGGTGACAAGCGCAATCCAGGGGCGGGAATCCAAAATGACGATCCGTGGTGATCCTGCTCCACCGGCCTACGTTTTCGTGACAAACCAGCCTTACCACTTGAATCTCGATGATGAACTGGTGCCACGTGTTCTTCTTTCCGTCGGTTTCAAAATCCCTGATTTCGGCCACGGCGTCCCGTTCTCGTCACTAATTGACGCTCATCGGGCCCGAGAGAAGCACGCCGACGCGTTCGCGATCCAAGAGGCCTTTCAGAACTACACGATCCCTACTACGTTCGACGGCGAAATTCCCCAGTTCGCCTTCGGTGAAGCTGAGCGTAGATTCAACATCGGGCAGCAATACGAGATCACTGAAGGGGTCTTTGCGACACTGACGACCGGGCTAGTCGTGGAGAGTGAAAGGAAGGCCTACCTCTGCTTCCACACCGACGATGACAGGGCGCCGATCCTAACAGCCGAATTGACCGACGCAGAACTGGCTGCGTACAGGGCGCACCCGGAGACATTTTTCGGTCGCGTGCTAAATCAGGGTGGCAAGGTCGACGAACCAATCGATCTCTTCTACTTCTTTCTCAACGGCTATCGAGAGGCACCGAAGGCGAAGCTTCTTGAGTTCATGAAAGACGCTCCCGACTTGAACGACTTAGAGCGGTTGCCGGTAGACGAGCTACGCCTGATCTACGCGGAGCGCCTCGCGTACTCGGTGATGGCACAGAACGAACACTAGCGACTTCCATGGGGATCCGCGCTCAATCGCGCGACTCAAAACCGTGTCGATGCTTGCCGACGCGGACCTCAGCGACGGCGCCACTCAAGCCCCGGTCGACACATAAAATCGTGTCCGAAATCGTGTCTAACTCGAGCCCAAGCAACCCCAAAACACCCCTAAATTTAGACACGATGACTATCTAAATCATTGATTATATGGCGGAGAGGGAGGGATTCGAACCCCCGGAACGCATAAACGCTCAACTGATTTCGAGTCAGCCCCATTCGACCACTCTGGCACCTCTCCATAATTCTTCCGATCTTTACCGGCGATGTTTCACATCGCTGCTCAACTGATTTGATTCGATCGCGCTAGTGCGCGTTCTCACCCCTGCGGGGCGCACTACGTGCGTCCACCTTTCCTACGGAAAGCTGTCGAGTCAGCCCCATTCGACCACTCTGGCACCTCTCCTTAACTAACCGGCGATGTTTCACATCGCTGCTCAACTGATTTGATTCGATCGCACTCTGGCACCTCTCCATTAGCGGCGCGGCATTGTAACCGACTGGGCCGTTTTTACGCGAACGCTTACGCCTAGTGACCAACGGCTATCGGTACGGGCCAGTTCTCGGCAACGCGCTACTCTGATTTATCGTAATACCGTATCTCGAGGACATTGCCGTCAGGGTCGTTGAAGTAGACCGAGCGCACAGCCTGGCCCTGCGCGCCGAAGACGTCCTCACCGCCTGGTTTGGGTTTCGTTCCACGCGCCTCGAGCCGTGCCGATACCGCTTCGTATTCCGACTGACTCATTGCGATACATAAGTGATTCATGGGGGCCCCGCCAATGTCCTTGCCGCCACCGGTGAACTCTTGAACTAGCGACAGTAGTTCACCGTACTCCATTAGGTCGAATACGGTGTTCTTGTTAACTCGAACGCTCGGGAAACGTGCTTTACCTGCCGTATATTCTTCCGCCCGCACCGGCTCGAAGCCAAGAACCTCGACATAAAAGTCTAGCGCGCGCTTCGAACTTTCTACCCACAGCACGGCATGGTCAAGTTCCATGATGCCCCCCCTTTAGTGATCCAATTGGCTCATCTACTGAACGACTCTAACGTCAAGGTCCACGTCGCGCTCAAAATGCATTTCTTTGGCCAGTCAGACCCCCAACCGGCTGTCGAACAACGGTAAACCCAGCCGACGAAAATTCCAAGCCGGCCCCGCCCGCGACGACGTCAAAAGGGTCTGCTAGGATAAGCTGCTAGATGATTTTGCGGCAACGCAATCATCTTGCCGATGCCTTGTCCGCGTTGATCACTAGCGCGACGACTGCATCCGCTAACGTCCGAATTCAATGGCGCCGGAGTACAGCATGAAAAAGAAACTCAAGATCAACGGTGAGATTCAGGAGATTGACGCCGATGCGGACACCCCCTTGTTGTGGGTGTTGCGCGATCACCTTGGTCTAACTGGTACGAAGTATGGTTGCGGCGTTATGGCTTGCGGGGCATGTACAGTAATGGTGGACGGCCGCGCAACCCGAACTTGCGCGATGCCGGTCGGTGCATTTAATGAACAGCAGGACATCACTACGATCGAAGGTTTACCCGGCGCGACGCATCACGCTGTGCAAAAAGCTTGGGCTGAAAACAGTGTCGCCCAATGCGGCTATTGCCAGTCCGGCATGATCATGACCGCGACAGCAATGCTGCAAAATAACCCTGCCCCAAGCGACACCGATATCGATAAACACATGACGAACATTTGTCGATGTGGCACCTATCAATTGGTTCGAGTTGCGATCAAGCAGGCCGCGAAGGAGCTGCAAAATGGATAAGCTTCAGCTAGGTCGTCGCGGATTTTTACAGGGTGCCGCATGTTTGAGTTTCGGATTGGCATTAAGTCCGTACCGAGTGCTTGCGCAGGACGCTCCTGCCAGCACCTTCTCGCCGAGCGCTTTGTTGCGCATCGAACCCGACAACACCGTGCGCGTGGTCATGCCGCACGCGGAAATGGGTCAAGGTGCCTATACCGGTATAGCGCAGATCATCGCCGACGAACTCGATGCCGAGTGGCACCACGTTGTCGCCGAACACCTCGAGTCTCTCGATGCAGCGTTCAATCATCAAGACTGGGGAACAATCGCGACCGGTGCATCTACGTCGATCAGCAACCAATGGAATAATCTCCGGGAAGTTGGCGCCACCGCGAGGGCGATGCTCGTTGAAGCGGCGGCAAAACATTGGGACGTACCGGCCGCCACCTTGACGACAAATCGATCGATGGTTATCGACAAGGCAAATTCACGCAAGATCAGTTATGGCAAGCTGACAACTAGCGCGGCGCAATTGACACCGCCGGCCAAGGTCACCTTAAAGACGCCAGACCAATACAGCATCATCGGGCAGAACGTGCAGCGTATCGACAGCGTCGCGAAAAGCAGTGGGTCGGCCACATTCGGTATCGACCTTCAGTTACCCAATATGCTCGTGGCCGCGATCGCGCACTCGCCGGTATTTGGCGGGAAAGTTAAATCGTTCGACACAGCCGCGGCCGCGTCGATGCCTGGGGTAAAGAAAATCGTGGAGATCCCAACCGGCGTTGCCGTCATCGCCGATACGTTCTGGCAAGCCAAAAAGGCAAAGGACGCCCTAAAGATAGATTGGGAAAGTGGTGCGTTTGCAAGCACCTCGTCAAACGATCTCTGGCAGCAATACAGCGACCTTGCCGATACACAAGGTCCTGTTTTCGAACGACGCGGTCAAATCGATTTCGCGCAAAGCGATTCACAAATCGAAGGTGAGATACGCTTTCCATTTCTCGCCCATGCGCCGATGGAACCGCTGAACGCAACCGTGCAATTAAGCGAAGATCGCTGCGAGATATGGTCCGGCACCCAATTACAAGGCATCGACGCAGTCAATCTCGAGCAACTCACCGGCATTGCCGCATCTAAGATCAAGATAAATACCCAGTGGTTGGGCGGCAGCTTCGGCCGTCGCGCGGCGCCACATGCGGACTTTCTCGTCGAAGCGGTGCAGATCGCCAAGGCATCGAAATTGCCAAATCCGATAAAGATGATCTGGCAACGCGAAGACGACATTCAAGGCGGGTTCTATCGTCCGATGGTGTTGCATCGCTATAAGATCGGTCTAGACGCGAACAAACTCCCAGCGCACTGGGCGCACCAGGTCGTCGGCGCGTCGATTTCAGAAGGTACCCCGTTCGAAGAGGCGTTCGTGGTTGACGGCTTCGATACTTTATCGACGGAGGGCTTGCGCCACACGAAGTACCACGTTGATAACCTCGAGTTTGGGCTGCACACAACGAAGCATCCTATTGAAGTGTTGTGGTTACGCTCGGAAGCCGACTCACACACCGGGCCTGCGGTGGAGGCAATCATGAACCGGCTCGCGCGCAACGCCGGTGCGAACCCGATCGACTATCGACGAAAATTGCTCGCCGGCAACGACGAAGCGCACCGAATCGTTGGTGTCTTGGACGCATTGGACAAGAGCTCGAACTGGAAGACAAAGCCTGCAGAGAATATTTATCGCGGAATGGCAGTACATCCATCGTTTGGATCCGTGTCTGGTTACATCGTGGAATTGAAAAAGACCGGCACGCATCTGAGTTTCCATAAAGTCATCGCCGCGATGGATTGCGGACGCGTCGTCAATCCCGAGAGTGTGAAGGCACAGATATACAGTTCAGTCGCGTTCGCGCTTTCCACGCTCATCGGTCAGAAGGTGGAAATCGCAGGCGGCAAAGCGGTGCAAAGCAATTTTCATGACTACACCGTAGCCAAATTGAGCGAGGTACCAGACGTTGAGGTCATCTTGGTCGACAACGGGCTGACGCACCCAACCGGCGTCGGTGAAGTCGGGGTGCCGCCGTTCATTCCCGCGGTGACCGAAGCGGTTTTCGCGGCAACCGGTCAAGAAGTGAACGAGTTCCCAATGAATTTGGATGGCTATTCCTTCTTGAACGCGTGAGTACCGGAACAGATCGGCGGGCGCGGTGTGTCGCGCCGCTTTTACCCGACATACGCGCGGCAAGCATCTTCTGCAAACCCGGAGCTTGATGCTATCCATGCCTATTTTTCAGTCACTTAGCTTTGATGCCGTGTGCCACGCCGCGTTATCATTCAGGCTAAGCAAGGCGCAATTGAACCGAAGCCGAAAATGCGGGACTAACTAACTGGGGGAAATCCGCAACTTTAGAATAGGTACTTAATGCGGGGCAAAAGGCCGCAGGCCGGAATACCGTTCAATCGGCAATCTTGTAGACTACAGTACGATTTCCCTGCTCCTCATCCAAAAACCAGAAAGGAAAACGCAATGCAAAAAACACTACTTCTGTTTTTGACCGCGCTGGCGGTAACCTTCTCGGCACCGATGTTTGCCGCAGACGAAGACCCGAATTTACAGCTGATCAAAGCACGCCAGGGTGATATGGAACTGCGCACCTACAGTGTCATGCCGTTGTTTGGCATGGCGAAGGGCGAGATACCCTACGATGCTGAGCAGGCCGTGAAACTCGTCAACAACCTAAAGCTACTAATGCAGCTCGATATCGGTAGTGCCTGGGCGCAAGGCACGGGTAACGATAAATATCCGGGGAAAAGCCACGCTCTGCCAGAGATTTGGAGTACGTATCCCAAGGTTGCCGAAGCAGGCAAGGCCTACGGTGCGGCAGTTGAAGAATTAGCGGCCGTAGCGGGCGACGGGCTCGATGCCTTGCGTTCCAAGATCGGTGGCGTCGGTGATTCTTGTAAAGGTTGCCACGACGACTTCCGCGAAAAAGAGTAACCCTGCTTGAAAGAGTTGCACCGGGAGAAAATTTGGGACCCGGTGACACGACTGTGGCATTGGGTATTCGCCACAGTCGTGGTGACTGGGTGGTACTTCGGTAAGTTCATGTCGTTCGCCACCATCAAGTGGCACTTCTACTGTGGCTACACGATCCTTGGTTTGTTGGCCTTTCGCTACCTGTGGGGATTTTTCGGTCCAAGGCCAGTTCGCTATCGCGCGCTGATACCAAAACCCTCCCAGGTGTTTGCCTACCTCAAAGACTTTGTCCGACGTGAGCCAAGTGGCGCGCGTGGCCACACCCCGCTTGGTTCCTTATCCGTTATCGCAATAATATTACTGCTGACGGCACAAGCGTGCTCCGGATTGTTTATCGTATCGGATGACTATTTCGAATCGGGGCCATTGTCCTATTTGGTCTCGGACGCGACGAGTAACCGGCTGACTTGGTGGCATCTTCTACTATCGAAATTTGTATTGGGGATCGTCTGCCTGCACGTTGTCGCGATTTTCTTTTACTTGCTATGGAAAAGAGAGAATTTGATTATACCCATGATTAGCGGATGGAAGTGGGTCAAGTCTGCGTCAAACTCGGATTGAAGTCGTTGAGCCCGCGGCTGTAGGACGAAAATCAAGTGCCATCCTAGGCCTGTATAATCCGTCAAATAGGCCCCATTGCACTCAACCTGTTATTTTCAAATCTACACCATGGTGTCGTGCGATTAACGCAACACACGATGGAACACTCAGCAGTCAAGCTCTGTCCCACCTGAATCAAGACCAAAAGATCATCCCAAGGTAACCATGCGATCGTTTCTCCATCGGCTGAACATTAGCGCCAGCACATGCGGTTTTATCAAGCGCGCTTTGGTACTCGGAGTGCTAATTCTTCTAGGCGCTTGCGAGTCCCGCGGTCCGTCGATCGAGGCCTTGCGCGCTGGCGGCGAATTGCGGGTCGCCTTGGTATCTGTACCGCACACCTATTACCTTGATCCCGGCGGGATCTTTGGGTTCGATTACGATCTACTACGCGAATTTTGTGCACACCACGACATCCGTCTTAGGGTTGCGATGGTTGAAAACCGCGCACAAGCAAAGGAACTGCTGATAAAGCGCAAGGTCCACCTCGCCGCCGGATTGATCCCGGTCGGCGAACTCAAGCATCCACGACTCCGGTTTGGCCCGAGCTATTCAATAATTCAAGCCCAAGTTATCTATATCGGCGGCACACGCCGCCCACGTAACATTAACGATCTCGTCGGTGCCAAGATTGAGACGTTGGCTGGTGGCTTGGGCGACATCGAACTCACACGACTCGCGAAATCCGATGACAAGCTTAGCTGGCGAGCAATTGACACGGTTTCTTCAGAACAGCTACTGGCACGAGTCAACTCCGGTAAAATTAATTACGCCGTTATTCCCTCGACGGACTTTATGATGCTGCGCCTAAAATATCCTCGGCTCGAGATCGGCTTTAACCTCGGCGATCCTCATGCGACAGCGTGGGCGCTTGCGGGCCGATCGCAATTAAGCCTCGACCGCGCGCTGATTAATTTTTTCGTCCACAGCGAGAAAGAAGGGTTGCGTGAACGATTGTGGGATCGCTACTACGGGCACCATGGCGAATTCGACTTCGTTGATGCGCGCGCATTCTTACGCGGCTATAACGAACGCTTCCCGGAACTACGACAGTACTTCCTCGACGCAGGTTTGGCTTCGGGTATGGATTGGCGCTTACTTGCGGCGATGAGTTACCAGGAATCTCATTGGGATCCCAACGCGCGTTCGCCAACCGGCGTGCGCGGATTAATGATGCTGACCGCGCGCACCGCAAAACGGCTACAAGTCTCCCGTCTTGATCCGGCAGAATCTGTTGCCGGCGGTGCCCGTTATCTTGCCAATCTGCTGCAACGCTTACCGCGCTCAATTGTCGATGATGATCGGTTGTGGTTCGCACTTGCCGCCTATAACGTGGGGCTTGGCCATGTTGAAGACGCACGTGCGCTCACCCAAACGCGCGGCGGCGATCCGAATCGCTGGCGCGAGGTCCGCCGTTACCTACCCCTGCTCAGCAAACCTTCGATTGCCGCGACCACCCGCTATGGCAGAGCGCGCGGTGGCCAAGCAGTGCATTTTGTCACTAATATCCGACGCTATTTCGACGCAATGCGCCAATTAGAGCGGCGCTCCGTCAGCCCTGAAAATCTCAGGCAAATTGTCGGCGCCGATACCGCTAATGTTCTGTAATCGAGTATGCGACTCCCGTATTCAATGATATGAGCGCAGTGCCGCTTTCCTTTTGAAGTATTTTTGTGCGAGGGTTTCGAGATCGCGGGGATTTATTCGTTACCAATCTGGTCTTAGGGTTAGCGACGGTTGCGGTGATGATCCGCGGCGATGCGTACAGGATCGCTACACTCTGAAATTTGGGCAGCCTGCATCATGCTTTACATACATCTTGAGAACTCCGGTGGCGGGTTATTAACAATCATCGTAGCACTCTACGTATTCGTGTGCGTTGATATAGCTTTTGCCGACATTAACAAAAGCGAACTTGATGACTACATCGGAATGCCGGCGGAGCAGATCTTGAGTGATTTAGGTGAACCCCTGCTACGCACCCCCCGTGAGCTTTGGTATCGCAACGACCCACAAATCGTCGGCGGCGATCCTGCTGCTCCCAATCCCGCCGTGACCCTTGGACGCGGTGGTGTAGTCGTTCGTGGCGCTGGCGGTGATTATCCACCGCTGGCGATGTCCCGGGACTTTTGTGATGTCGTGGTGAAGCTCGACTCGAAAGGCATCATCAAAGCAGTCGAAAATATTGGCCCCGGCTGCTTCGAATACATCCATTTATTGAAAATGCGCCACGTAACCGCACCGTAGGGTGCCGGGCAGCTAGAAACCGCGTCGCCTAAGTTGTGAAGGCTGTCTCATAAGACCCGCCAATGCGGCCGATATAGCCGGCACCCGCCTAAAGTTTCTATGCCAATTCGCCGATCACCAGTAGGCCAGATTAGGTCTCGGTCGCGGCGTGGCTGGCTGGCGATTGTCAATCGAGGAAACCACGGATGCTCACAATCGAGGAATTGGTCAAAGGGGTACAAGATCTCGTCCCTTTGCCAAAGGCATATATTCGGATCCAGGAACTGGTCAATGATCCGGATTCGTCCTTGGATGATGTGACGAAAGTCATCGTCAACGATGCGGCCCTGACCAGCCGGATCCTGCGCATTGCCAACAGCGCCTATATGGCGCTGGCGTCGAAAGTCGACACCGTTGCACGCGCCGTACAAGTCCTAGGCCTGAACCAGGTACACGATCTCGCGCTTGCCGGCGCTGCGGTTGGTTCGCTGACAAAGATCAAAACGCCATCGCTCAACATCGGCGATTTCTGGCGGCGTAGTGTCTATTGCGCAGTCGTTGCGCGGATCATCTGTAAGCAACAAAAGATTAGCTCGCCTGAACGTCTTTTTGTCTCTGGGCTACTGCATGATACGGGACATTTACTACTCGCCTACCGGCAACCCGAGCGTTATGCGGAGATGCGCACGGAATCGATTACAACCAAGATGTCTATGGCAACAATCGAGCAAAACGAACTTGGATTTACTTATGCCGAGCTAGGCGCAGCACTACTCAACAATTGGCAACTACCCGAAACAATTATCGCGCCAGTGCAACACCACGTGTTGGACGTCGCCGCGATGCCCATTGAACAGCGTGCCGAGACGGCCATCTTGCACGTCAGCGCGGTGATCGCGCGGGCGGCGATGTGGCGCTCAGAGGCAGACGAGCCGGTACCTGAATTCGATCCGGCGGCGCTACAGCAGTACGACATCGATGACAAGATAATCGAATCAATCATGCAAGAAGCCGACGAGGCGGTGATCGAAGCGATGACCTTGCTATTACCGAACGTACCGACAAATCTTGCGCCGCGGGTCGCAGCGGTAAGCGCCGCCTGATCGGGCAACCATAATAGCCGCCGAAAACTCGGCCCCTATAAAATTCTCGTCTTGGCAAAGGCTCCGGGCGCGTCTTCGATTACCGCCAGTTCACCATCGCCCGGATGCCGTGCGGCGACTTTTTCGCCGCCAAACTCACTGACCCATCTGGACCAACGCGACCACCAACTCCCCGCTTGAGCTTCGCTCGCCGCAAACCATTCATCCGGGCCGAATTGGTCAATATCTGGTCCGGTGAAATGTCCATACGCTCGCGGACCCGGCGGGTTGATAATGCCCGCGATGTGTCCGGACTTCGACAGAACAAACGTCACCGGCCCCGAAAATGCCTGCGCACCGAGGTAGGTCGTTTTCCACGGGGCAATATGATCCTCGGCAGCGGAGACGAAATACGCCGGCATGTCCACGGTGGCGAGGTCGATCGCGACATCGCCAACCGTTATGCCACCGGGTTCGCGAAAGGCATTTTCCATATACATCCTACGCAGATAGGTGCTGTGCATTTTCGCCGGCATGCGTGTGGAATCATTGTTCCAGTACAGTAAATCGAAGGGTACCGGCTCCCTACCTAGAAGATAGTTGTGCACAACAAACGACCAAATCAAATCGTTCGCGCGCAGCAGATTGAAGGTCGTCGCCATCTCGGCACCGTCAAGATAACCGCGTACATTCATGGTTTGTTCTAGGCTTTGTACCTGGGCTTCATCGATGAAGACCCCAAGATCACCAGGCTCGGAAAAATCCAACAGCGAGGTGAAGAAGGTTGCCGATCGAACGCGATCATCGCCCTGCGCGCTCATATACGCGAGAACCGCGCCAAGCAGTGTCCCGCCAAGACAATAACCAATCATGTTGACTTGCGTTTCGCCGCAGGCCTGCCCGATTGCATCAATCGCCGCCAATGGCCCTTCAAAGACGTAATCTTCAAAATCTTTGTGCGCTAATTTTTCATCCGGATTAACCCACGAGATCACAAATACCGTGTGGCCTTCTCCGATCGCCCATTTAATGAAGGAGTTTTTCTCGCGTAGATCGAGCACGTAGTACTTGTTGATCCACGGCGGCACGATCAGAAGCGGCCGTCGATAGACCTCCGCGGTTGTCGGCGTGTACTGAATGAGTTGGATCAACTCGTTTTGAAAGACGATTTTGCCGGGAGTCGCTGCGACATTCTGGCCGAGCTCAAAGGCATTGGGGTCGACCATCTTCGTATGCAGGGATCCGTCTTTAGGATCAATGTCACCCAAAAACTGTTTAAGCCCGTCGAGCAAATTCTTTCCGCCGGTCTGGATCGTTGCGCGCAAAACTTCGGGATTGGTCAAGACGAAGTTACTTGGCGAGATCGCGTCGATATATTGTTGGGTAAAGAAAGCGATTTTGCGTGCGTTGTGCTCATCAACGTTATCGAGATCGGTGACACTCGCGTGGATTGCATTCGACGCGATGAGGTAGGTCTGCTTGATATACGCGAATAGGGGGTGCTTCTCCCAGTCGGTATCTTGGAACCGCCGGTCGCCCGCCGCGGCGGTAGTTACCGGTTCGGTTTCGATCCCCATCAACGCCTGCGCGCTGGTCTGCCACAACGCCATGTAGGACTGCCATGCATGAAATTGGGCATCAAGCAGCTTGACTGGATCCCGCGCCCAACTGGCCGTCAATTCAATGAATGCCGGGAGCAAGCCAAACGGATCCGGTTCCGCCTCCAAATCGACCCCGTGTGCACGCATAAATTCACGTAACAACTCGTGGCTTTGCGCGGCGATATTCATCACCGCCTCGGACAGCTCAGTGGGATCGATATCGGGTATGGTGGGCTCACTTGCCATCGTAGTCTCCATCCAACGTGCTTAGTGGCGTCGGTCAGCTGCGATTATGCAGGTGATTAATGTTGCACCGCAACAGCAATCGCCTTGAGCTCAGCGGCAGCGGATTATTTGCGCGCTTTCTTTGGCATATAGAGATCCGTGATGGTGCCGTCGAAGGCCTCCGCAGCCATTGCCACGGTCTCAGATAAGGTTGGATGCGGGTGGATTGTCAGCCCGATGTCGCTTGCATCACAGCCCATCTCGATTGCCAATGCCGCCTCGGCGATCAGATCACCTGCATTCGAGCCAACGATCCCAGCACCGATAAGGCGCCCGTCTTGTGGATTAAACAATAACTTCGTCGTGCCTTCACTGCGACCCAAGGTCAGCGCGCGACCACTCGCAGCCCAGGGAAAGACACCTTTCTCAAACTCGATCCCTTGTATCTCCGCCTCGGTTTCCGTGAGTCCTACCCACGCCACTTCGGGATCGGTGTAGGCAACGGAAGGGATAACGCGAGCATCGAAGGCGGCCTTGTGCCCCGCAATCACTTCCGCGGCAACTTTTCCTTCGTGAGTCGCTTTATGCGCCAACATGGGCTGGCCGACAATATCGCCAATCGCGAAAATATTTGCGACATTCGTCCGCTGTTGTTTATCCACCGGAACGAATCCACGCTCATCGACGATAACACCGGCATGCTCCAAACCGATACCATTGCCGTTGGGCTTGCGCCCAACGGCGACCAAAACCTTATCGTAGGTATCGGTGGCAGGCGCACCTGCCCCATCAAAATGGACCGATAATCCCTCTGCTTGCGCCTCTACTTTAGTCACCCGCGTACTCGTATACACTGCCTTGAGTTGTTTTTTCATGCGGCGCTCAAGCGGCTTTACTAGATCGCGATCGGCGCCTGTCATTAACCCGTCGAGTAGTTCAACCACCGTCACCGCGCTACCGAGTTCCATGTAGACGGTGGCCATTTCAAGACCAATGATACCCCCGCCGATCACCAGCAAACGCGCGGGGATATCGGTCGGCGCCAAGGCCCCGGTTGAATCGATCACGCGCGGATCATCGTTTGGAAATTCTGGCAGTTGCACCGGCTCCGAACCTGCGGCAACGATTGCGTGTTTAAATTCGATATCGGTCTCGCCGTTCGCAGTGCTTACCCGCATTCCGGTCGGCGAGGTAAACGTGCCGCTACCTTCGACGACTTGTACCTTACGTTGCTTCGCCAATGCGGCCAGCCCTGACGTAAGTTGGCCGACAATCTTCGACTTCCATCCGATCAGTTTCTGTAAATCGATTGTTGGTTCGCCATAGGTCAGCCCGTGTGCGGCCATTTCACGCACTTCGCTAACAACATTCGCAGCGTGCAGAAGCGCCTTCGACGGGATACAACCGACGTTGAGACAAACCCCGCCCAGGGTTTGATCGCGCTCGACCAATGCAACGGTCAATCCCAGGTCGGCCGCACGAAATGCCGCCGTATAGCCCCCAGGGCCAGAGCCGAGCACCACGACATCTACTTGCAGATCGGTCATTTGTGTTTGTCCGGAAGTGGTCGAAATAATGTCGCCACCGCGCCAACGAGGCCAACAAGCGCCGCGTCTAAATCACGGCAAATCTCCGAGACAACGGGGCCGCGCTGTTCGCGTTCAATACCCCGTAAGCGGACTTTGATCAATTCATGATCACCCAAGGCCTCGTCTATCGCCGCCGCAACCGCGGCCGAATACCCATGTTGTCCAATCATGACCACTGGTTTGAGTGGATGTGCTCGCGCACGCAGTCGTTTCTTTGTTGCCGCGTTTAATTCCATCTAATTGATTCTTTCCGTTACAGTAGGAAGATTCCAGATATTACTTTTAGCGGCAGTATATTTGACTTCAACCGAACAGAGTACATGAAATTTTAAGCGATGGCGGATGCTTCAAAACTACGCGATAACTGACTTACGATGTATTCAGTGCAATTAATATATCGCCCGCTCGTCCGTGGACTTAACGCGTTTTACCGTAATCTCGTGGCCGGCTTACGGCTCACACTCCCATGGCGCGCAGCGCCGAGCTCTCTCGATTTGTCGCTCGGGCAATTCGTCGCGTTGGTGCTTGGCCTCTGGTTAGTATCGGCGGCCAATGATCTGTTCGGATCGGGATTGCCGGTTGAATTCTCCGCCTGGGGACTCGTTTCACAGGCCGCGGCGAGTTATCTGTGGATGGCAACCTTGGCGCTTATCGTCTTACTCGATCGCCGTCCCCGGGAATTTCTACACCTCGCCGTGTGCATGGCTAGCGTGACGCTGTGGATCCTAGTCGTATGGGCCGTCGTCACAAGCGTATGGATCCGCATCGAAAGTGAGTCCTACCACGACAACTTCGACACCCTTTGGCACGCATTCCTCGCGTGGGAGCTGGTAGTGTTCGTTCGGATCTTGTTTACGGTGTTCGGAACGCGGTGGTATCGCGCTGTGCTACACACCGCCATCTACGGACTAAGCGTCTATGCGACCTTAAATTATCTGCCACATAGCCCGCTGTTTATTGAACCGTGGGTTCCGCCCGAAAGCGATCACGCGCGAGTCAACGTCGAAGCAACCTACTACGCGCAAACAAACCTATTACGGCAAAGCTTGTATGCCTTATCGCCACAACGACCGGGCAGCACCGATTTGTACTTCGTCGGGTTTGCGGCTTACGGCCGACAAGATGTGTTCAAGCGCGAGATTGAACAAGCCAGCGTTATCATCGAGCAGCAATTTAACGCGATCGGTCGCACTATCTCTCTAATAAATAATCACAGCACGCTTGCTAATACGCCGATTGCAAGCCGCCACAATTTAGAGAAAATAATCCATGCACTGGGCGAGAAAATCGATCCGGCCGAAGACGTCGTCGTATTGTTTTTGAGTTCCCACGGCGGTGAGGATGCAACTATTTCGGTCGACCTGCCGGGCTTTGGGCTAAATGATCTCAGGGCTGCTGAGGTGCGAGAGATATTCGACAGCGCAGCAATCAAATGGCGGATAGTTGTCGTCTCCGCCTGCTATTCTGGTAGCTTCATCGACGCCCTCGCGTCGCCGACAACTTTGGTGATCACCGCCGCCGCAGCGGATCGCACCTCTTTCGGGTGCGCCCATGAAAATGAATGGACCTATTTCGGCGATGCCTATTTTGCTCAAGCGCTCCGGCAATCACCGTCTTTCGTTACCGCGTTCGCGCTGGCTCGAGAGATCGTCGGTAAGCGCGAAAACGAGGAGGGGAAAAAGCCGTCGGATCCGCAGATCTCGATCGGCAGCGACATCGAAGCGTTTTTACGCAAAAAGGATCTGTAATTCGAGGTAATCGACTAGTTTTCAAGATCGACAAATTCTTTGTATTCATCCTCATCCATGGTCGCATTCGTATCCTCGCTGTCGTCGGGCTCTACTCGCATTAGCCATCCGTCGTCGAGCGGCGATTCATTGATCAATTCGGGCCGCTCAGCCAGCTCTTCATTGATTTCGAGGATGGTCCCGGAAACGGGTGCGTTGATCTCATTGGTGGTCTTGACCGACTCAATCAGCGCGATCTCCTCGTCAACGATGACTTCACGGCCGACGTCGGGTAGCTCGACATAGACAATATCGCCGAGTTGTTCCTGGGCGTGTTCCGAGATCCCGACAACCGCCATCCCATGGTCATCGAGGCGAACCCAGAGATGTTCCTCGTTATACAGCATCTCGGCCATAGTCTTTGCTCCTCTCATTCGCTAGCGCAATATTAGGATAACTTCGGGCTACAATCATTATTCGCCTCGCTCGTACTATCCGGAAACGATGAAGCCGGATAAAATGTCCTCAATTGGCGGACGTAGAAAATATGGATTCACGCGAAATAGTTCAAGTCGACGACGATACCGAAACCACTGGCTGCGACGGTGGCGGCACGCTCGGTCATCCCATGGTGTATCTAACGTTCGACCAGGGCGATATTGTCGATTGCTATTACTGCAGCCGCCGCTTCGCGAAAGCGCGCGCCTTGAAACCGAAGGGTGCGAGCGAGAGTCTGTGATCCGGATCTACGACCCGGTGATACGCGCCTTTAAGTGGGCACTGATTGCCTCGGTTAAGGCCTACCGGCTCGGCATCTCCCCGATGCTCGCGCCAAGTTGCCGACACCTACCAACATGTTCCGAATATTTTATCGAAGCGGTTGAGCAGCATGGCCCATTTAAAGGTGGCTACTACGGGTTAAAACGTGTTGTGCGCTGCAATCCCTGGGGCACTAGCGGCTTTGACCCTGTACCGCCGAACGTCAGAGTCCCAGCAACACGGCGTTAGGACAACTGCGACGCCCTCAGGCACCGCGGTCCTCAAGATTCGCGCTGCCGAATTCAACCATACCGCGGTCGATCCCCCGGGTCGCCAACCAATCTCGCAAGGCCTGCCCGGTGCCGGCCGTCCACGGCTGCACCTTCTCGATATGCACCCACTTATAGTCGGCAATTTCGTGCTTAGGGATCCGAACGTCGTGTGAATCCACTTCGACATGATAGGTAATGATCAACTGGTTTTGGCGATAAAACTCGTACATTCCGACATAGGATCCGAGCGTCCCTTTAAGGCCAACCTCCTCCTCGACCTCGCGCAGTACCCCCTCCTCCGGCATCTCCCCCGCCTCGAGGAATCCGGTTACCAGTCCGTACCAGGTCTCGGGCCAGCCGACGTTGCGTACCAGCACAATGTGGTCGTCGTGCTCTACGATACCCGCCACAACCGGAATCGGATTGTTCCAATGTACAAACCCACATTGCACGTCGGGGCATGCAAGGCGGTCACGTTCACCAAGGAAAAGTTTCTCGAGTGGTTTTCGGCAATGGGGACAGTACTGCATGCTGCCAGCATAACGTTTATGGATACGCTTTTTAAGTATCCGCTGGGTCTACGCGCGCCTCGCACGGCAATGCAATCTCAACGCACAGCCCGCCGTCGACATGATTGTAGGCGCCGATCGTACCGCCGTGGCGCCGGATCGCCGCGTCGGCAATTGCCAATCCTATGCCGTAGCCACCACTGTCGCGGTCACGCGCGTAGTCGCCACGCACGAACGGTTTGAACAAATCGCTGATTTTTTCCGCTGCCACCCCGGCGCCACGATCTCGGACACGGACCGCTGCTGTGCGGCCGTCCGCGGCTAAATTCGCGGTTATATCCACGGCCGTATGTTCTTGGGTATGCGTGATCGCGTTGCGTACTACGTTTTCGAACGCACTTTTCAACAGCGCACCGTCCCCGCGAACTATCGCCGCGCACCTGCCTGCAATATTAACCGACTTGCCGCCATTGCCGGCCTCATAATTTGCGTCGCGTACGATGTCTTCAAGCAATTGGTCTATCACGACCTCGTCGTTAGCGAGCTCGACCGTACCGGATTCTAGGCGCGCGACCGATAGCAATTGTGCAATGAGCTGCTCAAGTGCTTCAGCTTCTTGTTCGATCCGCTCAAGCTCTGGGCCGACCACTTCGCCGCTCCGCTGTTGCGCCAGCCCGACTGCGACCTGCAAACGCGCGAGGGGCGAACGTAGTTCGTGAGAGACATCGCGCAACAATTGTCGCTGCGATGCATCGAGGCGCTCTAGTTGCACCGCCATGCGATTAAAGTCACGGCCAAGATCGCCAAGTTCATCATGGCGACGACCATCGTCAACCCTCACTCCAAAATTGCCGTTCGCGATCTCCGCGCTGGCCACCTGAAGGCGTCGGATCGGTGTGGTTAGATATCGCGCAAGGCCGTAGCACACCAGACCACTGACGATTATCGCAACGATAAAACGGAAACCGCCGATCCCGGGGGTATGCCGGCGCCAACGAAACACCTTGCCCATATGGGCGGCAGGACGCATATCACTGACAAACCAGAAACGCTCGCCATCCGGCGCATATATCGGATCGAAAAAGACCCCATCGAGGGAAATTGGGGACGAGATCCCGCTACCGCGGGTTGCGAGTGCGGCACGAATATCCTCGGCGGTCTCTACACCAAAAACCGACTCGCCTTGATCAGCAAGTAATTGAACATTTCCCTGCGCCCCGCCGGGGCCCTGCAATTCATCGATCCAACGGCCGAGCGCATCCAGGCCTTGGGTATCAAGGATTGAGGCGGCGGCCTGCGCATAGGCCGACTGTGTCCGTTGAAAATGTACCTGCAACGGATCTCGATTCATCGATCGGTTCAATTGCACGGTAGCGATTGCAGTCACAACCACGACCGCAATCGTGGTCAACCAGAACCAAAAAAATATCTTCGCGAATAGACGATTCATAGGCGGCGGATCAGCGGTCTGGCGGGCTCGCTAGGATCCACCATTGTCCGTTGGTCTCACGTATAAATATCCGGTACCACGCACGGTTTTGATCCGCTCGCCGCCGTCCGGTAGCGATCCAAGTTTGCGGCGCAGTCGACTAATATGCATATCAATACTCCGGTCGTAGGGCCCCAACTTACGCCTTAATGCCTCGTTCGACACCGTTGTCTTCTCTACGACACTGCCGGCATTGCGCAGTAACACAGCGAGCACATCGATCTCTGTAGACGTCAACTCTATTGCCTGACCCGCCTGATAAACCGCCCGTTCATTTGGCCGTAGTTCGACATCATCGACCAGCACCGGCGGCGCAGCAGTTATCGGTAGCGCGCTTGTCGCCTGCGCCCGACGCAATATGGCGCGCACGCGAGCGACGATTTCACGCGGATTACACGGCTTGGCGACATAGTCATCCGCGCCCAATTCAAGGCCGACGATGCGGTCAATATCTTCGCCGCGCGCAGTCAACATCAACACCGGAACTTGGCTAAAATTTCGCAGTTCGCGCAGCACGTCGAGACCATTCATCACCGGCATCATGACGTCGAGGATCGCAATATCGATTGCGGCTGTTCGAATCTTGTCAATCGCAGCACGACCGTCGTGTGCCGTATCGACATCAAAGTCCTCACCGGCGAGATAGTCCGACAGAAGCTCACAGAACGCCACATCGTCATCCACGATTAGCAGTTTGTATTTCATCTGGCTATGGTTTGACAACGCTTCGCGTGCGCCGTGGCCGGAGTCTATTTTTGCCCGCAGCAACGCAGGGTGCGCGCCGTGTTGTCACACTACATAAGCGAAGGACAGTACAAACGATGGCAAAAATCGTCCCAACCCTTCGCCTTGAGAATAAAGACGCGTTACTCAATGCTACTACTCGTTCAATTGGAATGACCAAACTACTCTCCTCGCGCCTTCATTACTGCTATATATACTCGACAGTTGCGCACACCAAAGTTCGACCAACCCTAGTGTTTCATTAAGCTACTGTCGAAGGAATACCGTAGGCGGCACGTTACACACATTTACATAAAATCGAACGCAATTTACAAGCGTGTAACGCACCATTTCGTTATCCTTAGCTACAGTATTTCCTATCACCATTCGTGATTGAAACAGTTTTGAGGCATAGCAAAATGAATAGGCAAATTTATTCACTCGTTCGCTTTGTGACCATCGTTCTCGTGGTCACTTCAGGCGCATTGATAACACATCAAGCATTGGCTGAGTCGACGTGGCGAGACGGCAAAGCATTTCGACATACCTCACGCGATTTCGGCCCGCATCGTTTGTTTAAACTATTGCACCAACTCGATGTCACCCGGGAGCAACGCACGGCGATCGGCGAGATAATGGACGAACATCGACCCGTGATGCGCGAATTCATGTTCGACATGATGGATGGTAAGCAGGCACTACACGCGATCCTGACCAGCGACGACTACGATCCAAGCCAAATCGAGGCCTTGGCTTTAAAGCAGGCGGAAAACGCCGAACAAATGTTTCTGGCAACGGCTAAAACGTTTGCCGATATCAGCGCGATTCTCACTCATGAACAACGTCAACAACTCGCCGACATGATCGAAGAACGCCAGGAAAAACGCCGCGAAAGACACCGCCGACACCGCGAGGAACGCGAAGCGATGTAATCAAAAGGCCCGAATTCCGGGCGTCGTTTGACGCCCGGATTTAACCGCGAATAGTGCAGGTGCCGTTCATCTGGCAACAAGCCAAGTATATTATTTTGAACCTCACGGTCTCGCTGCACTCCAACTTCGCAACTTCTTTAGTGGTCTATCTTGTATGTCATTGTTGATGGCAGTTGTCGGCCGGTTAATCCTATTTATTGCGTTATGCGGAGCCGCTGTAGCGATTAATGCCGCACCCTTAGACCAAGCGGTAAGCTTTAAAAGCACGTCTGCGCAAACGGGAATACTGGAACTCTATACGTCCGAAGGCTGTAGTAGCTGCCCGCCGGCGGACTCGTGGCTAAGTTCCTTGAAAAACGAGGACGGGCTTTGGCGAGAATTCATCCCGCTGGCCTTCCATGTCGACTATTGGGATTACATCGGCTGGGCAGATCGCTTCGCCTCACCGATAAACAGTAACCGCCAACGCCAATACGCACGCGAACAATCGCTTAAAACGGTTTACACGCCCGGATTTTTATACAACGGCAAGGAGTGGCGCGGCTGGTTCATTCGTCGTTTCATCGACCTACCCGTAGGGAATAATCCAGGTGTATTGAAGCTTGATGTTAAAGACGGGCTCGCGAACGCCGAATTTGTGCCGCAGACCGAGACCCATGATAATTTGATCCTGAACATCGCACTGTTGGCGTTCGATCTCAGCTCGGAAGTCACCTCAGGAGAGAATCGCGGGCGAAAGCTAGCGCACGATTTCATTGTGCTCGGTGTCGAGTCGATGAACTTCAAGCGCGACAGTGACGGTTATCGATCCCAATCTCGGCTACCGACAACGGATATTGCCGCGCCCCGCTACGGGCTTGTTGCGTGGGTAAGTCGTCGGGGCATGCAGGCACCACTGCAAGCAACCGGCGGATGGCTGCCGCAGCCCTAGCCTGCGCCGCGCGTTATTTGGTCGCGCGGATTGCCTGTTTGATTGTGTCGACGATTGTCGCTATCTGCTCTTCCGAAATCGTCAAGGGCGGGCCGATCGCGATAACATCACCGCCATAGCGCACCATCACGCCATTGTCGTAACACCAATGAAACACCTCCATCGCCCGGGCACTCGGGGCACCGTCGCGCGGTGATAATTCTATCGCGGCGGCGAGACCACAATTGCGAACGTCGATAACATTCCGTTCACCGCGAAGCGAATGCACGGCATCTTCAAGCACCGGCTCAAGCGCGCGTGCGCGGGCGAACATATCCTCGGATTCATACACGCCGATCGTCGCGATGCCAGCGGCGGTCGCGAGTGGATGACCCGAGTAGGTGTAACCGTGGAAGAATTCCACCATGTGTTCAGGGCCTTGCATGAACGCGTCGTAAATGTCGGCCGTCGCCAGAACGCCGCCGAGCGGCACCATGCCGCTGGTGATGCCTTTTGCAAACGTGATTAAATCCGGCATCACCCCGAAACGATCCGGCGAGAATATCTCACCAATGCGGCCGAAGCCTGTGATGACCTCGTCGAAGATCAGCAGGATCCCATGTTGCGTGCAGATCTCCCTGATCCGCTCGAGATAACCGATCGGCGGTACAATCACCCCACCAGATCCTTGCATCGGTTCGATCATCACCGCGGCGATCGTCGATGCATCGTGTAACGCGATGATCCGTTCGAGATCTTCTGCCAGATGTGCGCCCCACTCGGGCTGTCCCCGGGTGAATGCCATATGCTCGATACTATGCGTATGCGGCAGATGATCCACGCCAGGGATCATCGCACTCGCGAACGCCTTCCGATTCGGCATCATGCCACCAACCGACATACCGCCGAATCCCACCCCGTGGTAGCCCTTTTCGCGTCCGATTAAACGAAAGCGCGAACCGTCACCGCGCGCTTTATGGTACCCAAGCGCGATCTTGAGCGCGGTATCACAGGCCTCGGATCCGGAGTTTGTGAAAAATGCGTGTTTGAATGGCTCGGGTGCGCGATCGCAAAGAAGATCCGCCAACTCGAAGGCCTTCGGATGGTGCGCCTGAAAGCCAACTGCATAATCCAAGGTGTCCAGTTGCGATTTTATCGCCTCAATGATCTTTGGATGCCGGTGCCCCGCGTTACAACACCACAGCCCGGATAGGGCATCGATGAGTTGACGACCATCGTCGGTGGTGTAATGCACACCCTCGGCGCCGACGACCAAACGCGGGTGCTTCTTGAAATATCGGTTGTGGGTGAAAGGCATCCACAGCGGATCGAGGTTAAGCTCAGACGGTTCGGGAAATAATTGTTCGACAGGTTCGTTCATACGGTCGCTCCTCTGCCATTCTAGTCGTTAATAATCGGTCAGTTTCCTAGGACGGCACCGTTACTGTGAACCTCACCGGCGTCTCTGGTCAAGCTCGGATCCGGCGATTATCCGGGTCGTATAGCGGCACCAGCGACGCCTTTGCGCCGATCCGCTCACAAGCCACCTCGATTTCATAGGTCCCTGAAAGTACAAACTCATCGCTAACGCCATCACCATGACCTACATAGCCAAGACCAACCGCCGCCCCCAGACTGTGGCCATAGTTGCCGGACGAGATATAGCCGACGATTTCGCCGTCGCGCCAGATCGGCTCATTGTGATAGAGCAAGGGCTCAGGATCATCTAAAAGGAATTGCACTAAAGCACGCCGACGGCCCTGTTCCATCTGATGCAGCAAGGCATCGCGACCGATAAAACCACCGGGCTTGTCGGGTCGCACAACAAACATTAGGCCGGCCTCTAATGGCGAGTCCTCATCACACACGTCATGCCCCCAATGACGGTAGGCCTTCTCGATGCGCAAGGAATCGAGCGCGTGATACCCGGCATGCACCAAATCGAAGGCGCGTCCGGCATCGATCAACGTGTCGTAAACGCCGACGGCAAATTCGCTAGGGATATAAAGTTCGTAACCGAGCTCTCCAACGTAGGTGATACGTGATGCGCGCACACGCGCGTAACCAAGCTCGATTTCGCGGCTCGTTGCAAACGGAAACGCCGCATGGGATAGGTCATCTGGGGTAAGCGTTTGTAGCAACTCCCGCGAGCGTGGTCCCATAACCGAAATAACGGCAAGCCCGGAAGTGGCGTTGAACAATTGCGCCCTAGCGCCGTCACTAAGATTGCGTTGCAGGTAAGCAAAATCGCGCACCTCGGTCTCGCCGGAGGTGACAACCATATAATCGTCTTCGGCGATGCGGGTGATGGTCAGATCCGCCTCGATACCAGCACGGTCGTTCAACCACTGCGTATAGACGATCCGACCGGGCGCGACGTCGACGTTATTCGCACAGATGCGATTGAGTTCACGCATCGCGTCAGGGCCCCTAAGTCGAAACTTCGCGAACGACGATTGGTCGAATAGCGCCACATTTTGCCTAACCGCTAGATGTTCCCTTGCTGAGTATTCGAACCAGTTCTGCCGCCCGTAGCTATATTCGTATCGCGGCTCAACACCGGCCGGCGCGTACCAATTTGGGCGCTCCCATCCAAATGCCGAACCGTGGCAGGCGCCGGCCGCCTGCACGCGATCGTAGAGTGGCGAACGGCGAACGCCGCGACCGGTCTCGTATTGTCGAAACGGCCAGTGCATGGCGTATAAAAGGCCCAAGCTCTCGCTGACCCGGTCGCGGAGATACTTGCGATTCGTCTGAAACGGCAGGTTGCGCCGTACGTCTACCTCCCATAAATCCATCGGCGGATGACCGTGCTTGATCCAATCGGCCAACACCCGTCCAATCCCTCCTGCAGATTGAATACCAATCGAATTCAATCCGGCGGCGACAAAACAATTCGCCATGTTCGGCGCTTCACCGAGGTTGTAGCGAACATCCGGGGTAAAGCTCTCTGGCCCGCAAAAAAAAGTTTGGATGCCGACGTCTTCCAAGATCGGCATGCGGCGCATGGCCATTTCTAAGATCGGTTGGAAGTGGTCGAAATCATCGGGCAACTGGTCAAAACAAAACGATTCCGGGATCCCGTCCATCCCCCACGGTTTCGATTTAGGCTCGAAGGCGCCGAGCAAGATCTTGCCTGCATCCTCCTTGTAGTAGGCGCAGGCGTTATAGTCGCGCACCGATGGTAAATCACGCGGAAGATCGGGGATCGGCTCGGTGACAATGTAGTAATGCTCGCAGGCATGCAGTGGTACATCGACCCCAATCGTCGCCGCCAAATCTCGCGTCCACATGCCACCGCAGATCACCACGAAGTCGGCCTTGATGTCTCCCGCGTCCGTACTCACCCCGGTGATACGTCCGCGCTCGTGATGGATAGCAGTAACCTTGGTGTCCTCGAAGATCCGTGCCCCGCCCATGCGCGCGCCCTTCGCGAGAGCTTGGGTGACGTCGACCGGATTCGTTTGCCCGTCTGACGGAATGCGGATCGCGCCGACGACATCGTCGGTTGTAATAAGCGGATAGCGTTCCCGCACCTCGTCTACGGAAATAACATGGACCGGGAGGTCAAAGACCTTGGCCATCGACGCCATACGTTTTAATTCTTCAAAACGACCTTCTGTCGTCGCAATTGAAATCGAGCCGTTTTGCTTGAACCCGGTGGCCTGCCCGGTTTTGGTTTCCAGATCGCGATAGAGATCTGCGGTGTAACGTGCCAGCTTCGTCATGTTCTGCGAACCGCGCAGTTGACCGACTAGGCCCGCGGCATGCCACGTCGTACCAGATGTCAGCTGTTTGCGCTCAAGCAGTACCGTGTCTGTAATACCGACCTCGGTTAGGTGATAGGCGACGGAGCAGCCAACAACGCCACCACCAATGACCACGACGGAAGCCGTTTTCGGCAGTGCTGTCATCATATCAGTGGTACTACTTTCTCCATGAAGTCACGCGCGGTTTGGCGCGTATAGTTAATACCGGGAATGAGACTGATCTCTTTCAGTCCGGCCGCTTCGGCCACGCGGACTTGCTCGGCCAATTCTTCCGGCGTACCCGCCATCCCCGTTCCCGTGATCATTTCAGGCGTAATAAAACGCCGTTCGGACGGCGGACAGAAACTACAATGTCCGGTATGTACGACTTGATGAAGTTTTTCACGTGGTACATCCATTTCAGCGACGTGGTCTAGGTACTCTTCCCAGATGCCCTTCATGTAATCGGGTACCACGGAATCGTCCTGTCTGAACTGCCAAATTTCGTAGACGAAATGTAAGGCGGCGATGGCCCAAGAGGAGGCATCGTCGATGACGCGATCATCGGTGAGTTTTTCTCCTGGTGCCAAGACAACCGCGTTGGTCAGCGATACGGTGTGAAAATCGTCCGGCAAGGCGCGTCCTGATTTTTCCGCACCTTCGTTTACATAGTCCATATGGTAGTTGAGGACGTCGGGCTTTTCGTTGAACACTGCAATCAAGCCGTCAGCGATCTTGCCGGCCGTGCGCAAGGCCATCGGCGCATTGGCGGCGACATAAATCGGAATGCGATCTTCGACGTTGCGGAAGCCTTCGCCGTGATCGCCCCACTTGATCGGTGCGGTATTGTCTCGGTAGGTATAGTCGACCTCCTCGCCATCGAGCAGCGCTCGCATGACCCGCAGATACTCACGGAATTCCTTGATCGGCATCGGATCTTGGCCCATCACCCGCATCGCCGTATGCCCGGTTCCCACGCCCCAAAAGATCCGGCCCGGCGCGATCTGATTAATCGATGAAATCGCCGCCGCACTGGTTGGGGCGATCCGGGTGCCTGGTATTGCAACCCCCGTACCAATTCTGATCCGGGACGTATTCGCCGCTGCCAATGCCATCGTGGCGTAGCAATCGGACCAGATCATTTGCGAATCCGGCACCCAGGCGGCGTCGTAACCGAGGTCCTCAAGCTCCTTGATAAATTTCCAGTCAGAAATGCGAGTCGAGACATGTAGGCTGTATTTCATGGGCTTCCCTTTGGAGTTGGTATTTTCACTCAGCATAACGGGCGACATCGTCTAAATCCATCAGGCTGCTCGGCATTAATAAGGTCGTACCGGATCACAATCGCATCGGTCGCTCGTCTCGGTCGACTGGATCCCGGCCTTCGCCGGGATGACGAGTCTAGTTTCAGTCCCGACGTCATCCCGGCGAAGGCCGGGATCCACCTGCCCATGGATTTGTGGCGAATACCGGCTTACATAAACCCGCTGATCAATCGGAACGTTCTACGCCATTATCAATTTTGACTTCTTGATCGGATTCCAAGTATTTCGAGTCCTCACCGATCACCCGCTTAAGTACTTTCGTCCCTTGCACGGCATGCCCGGGAATGATGCGCACCGACAGGCCTGCAGAAGTCGCATCAGCAGCCAAATCGCGCAAGGTCTGTACGCCAGTAAAATCCAGACGACCGATCTTACGCAGATCGATCACTAGACGCTTCGCATTTGGGTGCAATGCCAGTTCGCGGATCAGCGCATCGTCGAACGAGGTGACCGAACCGAAGTAAATGACGCCTACCGGTTCCAGGGTTAACTCACCGTCCCGGTAGACCGTATTGAGATAAACATTTCGTTCGCGCCATAGGTGCACACCAACGCCGAAACCGATTCCAATCATGACCGCAAGGTCGATACGCGGCGCCAACACCAGGGTCAGCCCAAAGGTTGTCCAACCGACGATCGCTTGCGGCGGCGATATGCGTAGGAGGCGGATCAGGCGCCTAAAATCCATCAGTTTGAACACCGCGTGAATGACGATTGCCGCGAGTACCGCGAGTGGTAACGGCGCAAAATACGTCGCCAACGGCAAAACCCCCAATACGAACAGCCCTGTAATCAAGCCACTCCAGCGTGAGTTCGCGCCTGCGCTGCGATTAACCAGCGTCCGCGAAAACGAACCCCCGACCGGAAAACCGCCGACTAAACCCGAGGCGAAGTTTGCCGCTCCCTGTGATATGAGTTCACGGTCTGGACTCCAACGGGTGCGGGTCTGCGCAGCCATCGTGCGCGCGATGGCTGCTGGCTCGGCGAACCCCACAAGTGCGATTACGACGGCCGGGAAAATTAAATGTGGCAATGAAGCCCATGGCAGGGCCAATGAGATCGACGGCAAAGTAGACGGTACATCGCCGACAACTGGACCCGCATAACCTGTCCATACGCTGTAGCCGATCCCAACAGCAACAGCAATCAGCACCCCCGGAAACAGGGTGTGCAATAGTCGCCCGAGAACGATCAACGCAAGCGTTGCTCCACCAATCATGGTTGCTTCCAACGACCAGCTGCTAGGATTCGACAGTGTCCATATCACGGAACTTACGATGCCTGTAACCGGTACCTCCACCCCCAGAAACTTGGGTAATTGCGAACCAATGATCAAAAGGCCAGCCGCACGACTAAATCCCATCGTGATCGGCTGCGACATCAGGTCCGAGACAAACCCTGCTCGCAGCATTCCGAAAACGATCCGCACGACACCGACAATAAGGGCTAATAACGCCGCCAGCATGGCGTAGCTTTCCGTCAACGGCACAGCAATGGCAGTCAAGGCACCGAAGCTCAACACGCTGGTCATCGCAACCGGGCCCGATTGTAGGAAAGGTGAAGAGGCAAAAAATGCAGCGGCAATGGGCGCAATAGCCGCAGCGTAGAGACCATGCACTGGCGCCAAACCGGCCAGTGCGGCGTAGGCCATAGACTGCGGCACGAGTACAAGCCCGACGCTGATCCCGGCGACAATATCCGCAATGCTAAATTGACCGAATTTCGTAGTTTGGTTTTCTGTCATCTCCGCTCGGTCATTTCCCTGGGGAGCTTATCGCCAACTCAAAGCCGCGTCCTCACCGCGCTCCAAATGGCAGCCGTGGATACTGTTCAGACCGCTCCTGCGTGTGATCTCATTAATGGAATCAGGTGCGATAGGCGCAATTTTTGCGGCATGGATCCAGCGGTTTGTGGACCACTATGGTCCTGGCATCATACACCATCCGCCGGTCCAAATTGACGCGATATCAGCACCTTGAATTACGCCGGGACCGGGATAACTGTGTGCGGCTACGCGCTATATAATCACTGCGGCTAATCAACAACAGGCAACCCTAATGAACCGCGAATTTTGCGATCGACTGCGACAGTGCGAACGACTCATAGGCACGATTGTGAGCATTGATTCGATCGCGGTGATGGAAATACTCGCAAGCGGGTTACTCGACTGGATCTTCATCGAGGCCGAACACGCACCGATCGGCATGGGGTCACTCGAACGCCTACTCGTAGCAGCCGGCACCACACCGTGTCTAGTGCGATTGCCAAACCACGAACCCACATGGATAAAACGCGCCTTAGATCTCGGCGCCGCCGGGATCATCGTGCCACAGGTCAATAGCGCTGAGGAGGCCGCCGCAATCGCGCAAGCGGCGCGCTTCACCCCAGACGGTACCCGCGGGGTCGGCGTCAGTCGAGCGAATGCCTACGGTTATGCGGTCGGCGATTATCTTAACGGCGCAAACGCCGGGACCGCCGTAATGGTCCAAGCGGAACACGTCGATGCCTTGACTAATGCCAGTGCGATTGCAGAGGTCGACGGCATCGATGGGGTGTTTGTCGGACCATACGATTTGTCCGCGAGCATGGGCCTGCCAGGGCAGCTCGACCATCCGGACGTGAACGCCGCGATCGAACGCATTTCCTCGGCATTTGCCGGAGCACACAAACCCGCCGGGATATTTTGCATTGATGTCGATGACGCCAAGAAACGCATCGACCAGGGGTTTTCCTTAGTCGCATGCAGTGTCGATGTCGTGCTTTTGCGTGCGAGTGTCTCGCAGCTTGCCGCATCATTACGCGAAAACTAACTACCCGTGCTAGCTAAGGTCGCGGTAATGGCTCCCGAATGGCATGATCCGGCAACTATCTGCTGTCTCAATTCATGAGGACAATGAAATGAACCAAGCAATCGCCCCATCGGTGGCGCCGGGCTATGGCGAACTATTACAAAGCGTGGAAAGCCTAGAGGATCTGATCGCGCGCGAAGCCGACGAGGCTGAAAAGCTTCGGCATATGAGCGATGCCACGTACACCGCTCTGCGTGAAAAGGGCCTCATTCATATGATGACGCCACGCGCGCTCGGCGGCTCTGAGCTTGCCTATTCAGATGGACTTGAGATTGCTGAGCGCGTTTCCAGAATCGATGGCTCGACCGGTTGGAACGTGATGGTTTATGGGGTGCAGCACGGGACCTGCGGATCCTTAATCACCGAGGCGGGGAGCAAAGAGGTGTTTGGCGCCGGCCCTGACACGAATGTTGCCGGCCAAGGCATACCACGCGGCGTCGCCCGCAAGGTCGACGGTGGCTATATGATAAAAGGCGACTGGAGCTATGCCAGCGGGATCTTCCATTCGAACTGGGTCCACAGCGGCTGCATTCTGATGGAAGATGGTCAACCTGTGATGGACCATGGTGCTCCAATTATGGTGATCACTTACGTTCCGCGCGATGCCATTGAGCTTAAGGACAACTGGGACGTCATGGGCTTACGTGGCACCGGCAGCTTCGACTACTCCATCGCCGAAGAACGTTTCGTACCCGATGATCTCACCTACATCTACAGTAAAAATACCGTCGAACGCGGCGGCTACCATTATTCGCTCGGCATCGTCGGCTTCACAGCCTGGGGCCATACCTCGTTTGCGCTAGGGGTTGGCCGGCACGCATTAGATCTACTTGCGGAAATCGCGCGGGAAAAAGCCGGACCTTTCGGGATCCTTGCCGACTCGCCGAGCTTCCAAGAAAAATACGCGCACGCCGAAGCACAGTATCGTGCCGCGAGAGCACTGGTCTATTCCGCCTGGAACGACCTCGATGAAACATTGCTCAACGAAGAACCACCGACCAACGAACAGATCGCTCTGATCAAACTCGCCTTTCGCTACTCTCATGACGTAATGGATGAGGTCACCACATTTGCCTACAAGGGTGGCGGCGGTATCGCATTGCGCCCTAGTCCGCTGCAACGTGCCTACCGTGATCTTCATGCAGGCCTACAGCATGTCCTGTTGTCCGACCAAATCGTCCAAGACTGCGGCAAGGTGCTCATGGGCCATGTGCCCGATGGTGCAACGATGCAGCTACTGGGACTTCACTAGTGCTGATCAACTTTTAAGGAACATCTACATGTACGCGACTATCGACGCCAGCGCACAAGAGCTGAAAGATCACCTACTCGCCTTTATGGACGAGCATATCTACCCGAATGAATCCATCTATCACGAACAGCTCAATGCGCAAGCGAATCGTTTCCAAACCGTACCTTTGATGGAGGAGCTTAAAGCAAAGGCCCGCGCCGCCGGCCTGTGGAACCTATTCGTGCCGGTTGATCATGGCGGGCTGAGCAACGCCGATTACGCGCCACTGGCGGAAATCATGGGCCGGGTCCTGTGGAGCCCGGAGGTTTTCAACTGTAATGCACCGGATACCGGCAACATGGAAGTCTTCATGAAATACGGTAGTGAAAAGCAGAAGGAGCAATGGTTAAAACCGCTTTTGGCCGGCGAAATTCGTTCGTCTTTCGCGATGACCGAACCTGATGTCGCATCGAGCGACGCAACCAACGTGCAAACATCGATAAAGCGAGATGGCGACGAGTATGTGATCAACGGGCGCAAATGGTTTATCACCAACGCGATGTACGAACGCACAAAGATTTTTATCGTTATGGGTAAGTCAGACCCGGACAACCCCAATCGCCATATCCAACAGAGCCAAATCTTGGTGCCACGCGAGACACCAGGCCTCACTTTTGTGCGACCGCTAACGACCTTGGGCTACGATGATGCGCCTCAAGGTCATGCGGAAATATTGTTGGAGGACGTGCGGGTCCCGGTCGAGAACATGTTGCTTGGCGAAGGTCGCGGTTTCGAAATCGCTCAAGGGCGCCTCGGTCCCGGCCGCATTCACCATTGTATGCGGCTTATCGGTTGCGCCCAACGCGCACTCGAACTCGCCTGTCGTCGCGCGGTTTCACGATCAACATTCGGGAAGAAACTTTCCCAACACCAATCAGTTCTCGAAGACATCGCGAAATCATATTGTGAAATCGAACAAGCCCGTCTATTAACGCTAAAAACCGCAACAAAAATGGACGAGGTCGGTGCCAAGGATGCGCGCGATCTGATCGCCGCCGGACAAATCGCCGTACCGATGATGGCGCAAACAGTCATCGACCGCTGCATGCAGATCCACGGCGCCGGCGGACTCACCGGTGATTACTTTATGGCCGAGGCATTCAACTACGCGCGCTGGTGCCGTCAGGCCGACGGTCCAGACCAAGTGCACATGATGGCACTAGGAAAGCAGGTGATCCGCGAGCACGCAGCTTAAGACATTCGATTATGAGGTGTTCATGAATTGGGAGGCTATCAGCGGCATTGCAGAGGCCGTTGGCGCAATTGGCGTGATCGTCTCGTTGATATACGTTGGACTACAGATCCGACAAAATACGATTGCATCACGCGCATCGAATTATCAACAGTGGGTCGATACCCAAGTAAACGTAAACCGTGGTCTATCCGATGATCCGGCAGTATCGGAACTCATCGATCGAGCGAATCAAGATTTCGATTCACTCAGCTCTGCGGAACTACTGCGTTTGCAAATGGTATTTTATAACCACTTCACCCAATGGAATGTCGCGTTCACTAACGACAAATTGTCGCTGCTCGACCGAGAAAAGTGGGAGTTGGTTATCCACGGGTACGAATTATTAATGCGCCATACTCCGGCCTTTGCGCAGATGTGGGAGTACTGCGGATTCGTCTATGACGAAGGGTTCAAGCACCACGTTGAAACGGTAATCGCGCGAGCGCAAAGTAATTAGAACAAAATATTGGAGGGATAAGTTGATGTGTAGAAACATCAAGACGCTTTACAACTTCGAGCCACCGGCTACGGACGACGAGGTTCATGCTGCGTCATTGCAGTTCGTGCGGAAGATCACCGGATCCACCAAGCCTTCGAAAGCAAACGAAATTGTATTTGAGCGGGCGGTAGGGGATGTTGCCGCGGTGGTACGAACACTTATGGCCGATCTTGTAACCACTGCTCCAGCCAAAAATCGTGAACTCGTAGCGGCGAAGGCACGTGCCCGCACGACAGCACGGTTCGGTCACATTACGCAAACCCAGGACTAAATCATCAACATGACATCAATTGTTCAACTCATTGGAAAGACCGTTGGAATTATTTCTGGGGTCGGCGCGTGTGCGGCGTGGATGGTCGAGATGTGGTCACCGACGCCTGCGCTGCACTTGTCGGGATTTGGATTTGCGGTTGCACTGATGATGGCGATGCTGGCCGGCATCGCGGTCTTAGCCGCCTATCACGGCCATGGGATAACCTTGATTGTGTTGTTTTTCGCGTCGTTCTTTCCGATCGGCCTATTTTTGATTGGTGAAGCCGGATGGCTTGGCGTGATCGGATTCCTGAATCTGGGCTACCTATTTTCAGGACTCATCGCGTCGCTACTGCCTGTTGCCGTTAAACCAGACGATTAAAACTGTGGGTTCCGCGACGTTGCTCCCAACGTCGCGGAATTCCCACGTTATCCAGTCGTGTTTTCTACTTCCGTCGCCTAGATCGGATCCCAACTAAAGATATCGGCCGAACGATCGAGCGCGGTAAAGCTGGTTTTCAATGCCGGTGTCATATGGTCGGCGATCGTCTCCGGCGTCCATCCCTCACTGCGATGCACCGAGCGGACCGGGCGATGTTGATTAAAAAGAAAAATCTCATTCATGCGCACGCCAAATATTTGGCCCGTTACATCTTTAGCCGCGTCGCTGGCGAGATACACTGCAAGCGGCGCCTGGTGCGCTGGTTTCATCTGTTTGATCTTTTCAACCCGCGCTTTCTCTTCCGGCGTATTGTCGGGGATCGTACCTATCATGCGGCTCCAAGCGAACGGAGAGATACAATTCGAACGGACGTTATAACGCTGCATGTCCAATGCGATCCCTTTAGACAAACCGACGATACCAAGTTTGGCCGCCATGTAATTCGCTTGACCGAAATTACCGATCAGCCCTGACGTCGAGGTAAAATGTACACAAGCGCCACCTTCCTGTTCGCGAAAATAAGTCGCCGCCGATCGACTGACATTGAACGAACCCTTCAGATGGACCGTAAGCACCGAATCCCAGTCCGGCTCACTCATCTTATGGAAGATCGTATCGCGTAGGATCCCGGCATTATTAACCACGATATCGATGCGACCAAAGGTTTCGATCGCCGTTCGCATCATCTCTTCGGTATCTTTGCGTTCAGCGACAGATCCCGTATTGGCGATTGCCCTACCACCCTTTGCGATAATTTCTTCGGCCACCTCCGTCGCCGGTCCAGTGTCTGATCCACTGCCGTCCACGCCACCGCCAAGATCGTTCACGACAACACTCGCGCCGTGCTCGGCCATTAACAGTGCTACTTCTTTGCCGATCCCGCGACCAGCTCCGGTGACCAGTGCCACCTTGTCCTTTAACATTTGTGAATCAGCCACTCGTTTCCTCCGTTCTAGTATTTTTAGTGATCCGATAATCTACCACTACGAAGCGGTATGTTTCTGAAAAATTTTGGTTTCAAGGACGGCGGCCGCAATCGATCGACTCCGTCCTTACCCGGCATCAGCCTCTAGGCCGCAACTTCCAAAGCAGACGTATCTAGACCATATAACGCGGCGACATTCTCGTGCAAAATCAAATTTTTCTCTGCGTCCGTCATGTGACCTAAGCTATCTTTTAGCAGTTGCTGCGACGACGGCCAAGTCGAATCGGAATGCGGGAAATCGTTGGCCCACATCATTCGTTCGATATTGACATGATCCTTGAACTGAAATGCCGTGTAATCGTCCTGGAACGTAAAATAGATATGTTCGCGGAAGTATTCGCTTGGCATCCGGTCAAGTTCCTGGCCGCGCATCCAATGCCGGTGCCTGTCGTAGGCGTGGTCCATTCGATACATATAATGCGGGATCCAGCCCCCGTCCGCCTCTGCCGATACAATCTTTAGTTTCGGATGGCGCATAAAAATGCCGTCAAACACGAACATGCTCATCAGTTCTTGATTGCCACGCACGACCGACATGAAGCCGTTGATCTTCGAGCCGCGGAAGTTTTGCGTCAGGCCTTCACCTGAGGTCAGGATGTGAAAACTGGGAACGAGCCCAAGCTCAACTAGCGCATCGAAGAATTCCGTGTACATCGCGTGGGCATAGTCTTCTTGCCCCGGCAGCCCTGGCAGCATGACGCCTTTAAATCCGTAGTGGCGGATCGCCTCGAGTTCCTTGATCCCCTCATCAGGAGAGCGTACGGCGCACTGCCCTAGTCCGATCAGCCGGTCCGGATAGGGTGCGCAAAATTCCGCCAGCCAGCGATTGTAAGCCTCCATACAGGCTTGCTTCAGATCGATGTCAGGAATGTTACAGATCTCCATCCCGACCGATGGATAAATAATTTCCGCCGCTACGCCATCGATGTCCTGGTCTTTGACCCGCGCATGTGGCTCCCACCCGCCGCGGTGGAGCATTTCGAAACGTGCACCTCTCACCGATAGTTCCTCCGCCGTCTTGCCGGCAGCCGAAATCAACGACATTGGGATAGAGTGCCTACTGCCTTCCACGCGAAATACATCGCCACGCTTTGGGTCATTGACGAGACGCGGCGCACGCGCTTTGAATTTTTCGTCAATAAAATCGATATAACAATTCGGCGGTTCGCAGACGTGGCTATCGGCCGATATGATCGGTTTTAGCATTCGCTTCTCTCCATCCCTCGAAATATAGCACTAATCAATTGTCTGACATTGGCCCGGGTGGGTTGGAACAGGTTCGTCCTGCGTCGACAACAATCTTGCCAATCTGTGTGTTTGAGGCCATGCGGCATTGGACGTTGGTAAGATCCCCTGATCAACTACGGGGTCTCCCCATGACGCATATGATCATAGACGCGCTTGCTCGAAGGTCCAAATATTTCCGAATTGTGCATCGACTGTAAATAGGTTAATCGAACCATCGGTGCCCGAATCGTGTAGCAGCTTCCAATCCGCGGCACTGGCATTTGTCGAACTCTGGCGCTACGGTTACACGACGAATTGAGGCAACCTGAGCATGGCGGCAAGAGTCGAATTAACCGACGTCAATCTCGACTATGCGAGCATCGCCGAGGCACGCAAGATGTCCGGTTTGCGGCTGGTACTGGGCGCGTATGCGATCCCGGGCCCGTGGCGTGAATCATGCAAGGGCCTATTCCACGTCAAACGCATTCCCTACACCCCGGTGGTGACCAGCGGCGAAGGATTTAGCGACCTCGACTTCGGGCGCAACGGCGCCGATGCGGAGCTTCGCGCATGGACCGGTCAATCTAGCGCACCGGTCGCGCTGTGGAACAACGAGCGTCCCCGCATAAACTGGGCAGATCAACTACACCTGGCCGAGCTACTGAACCCGGATCCCCCGCTGATCCCAGTCTCGGTGGCCGACCAAACCGTTATGTTTGGGTTGATCCAATTGCTCGCCGGCGAAGGAGGTTTTGGTTGGACCAAACGTATTGCGATACTGCATCGGGCACTGACAGAGATGGATCCCGATGATCTCGGGCGTTCGCTGTGGGTGCATGTCGGCCAAAAGTACCTCTACACCCCAGAGCTCGGTGCCGCTGCTCCAAGGCGCATGGCAAGTATCGTCGCCCACATGGACCAACGCCTTGAAGCGCAGAAAATGGCCGGCAGCCATTATTTCATTGGCAATCAGTTATCCGCACTCGACATCTATTGGGCCTGCTTTGTTGCGCTATTGCAGCCATTGTCACCGGCGCTGTGTCCGATGGGTGACTGGCCATACAATAACCCGGACGAAGAAGTTAGGGCCGTGTTATCGACGCTGCTGTTGGAGCACCGTGACTATATCTATGAAAAATATCTAGAGCTGCCGATCGTCTTTTGAGCCCTGATATATGACATTGCCGTGACGAATCGACCAACCACTGTGAATATCAAACAACTCCATCCGCACATCGGTGCCGTAGTCAGTGGCGTCGACCTTACCCAACCGCTCAGCGGATCTGACTTTGCTCAAATACGCGAAGCGTTCAACCGGCATTCTGTGTTGGTGTTTCGTAACCAGGCGATAGATGACGATCAGCAGGTCCAATTCAGTCGCCGTTTTAATGACCTAGAAAAGATAACGTTCTCCGTCGCCGCAGAAAACCCCTACGTCTATCACTTATCTAATGTCGATGAAAATGGTCGCCTACTGGCCAGCGATTCGAAAAAGCGCGTCTTTCTCAAAGTAAACTCCCGCTGGCACACGGACAGCTCGTTTAAGCCGGTACCGGCGATGGCATCGATCCTGTCCGGCCGCGAAATTCCCTCAACCGAGCGCGCCGACACGGATTTTGCATCGATGCGGGTTGGCTACGCGCGTCTACCACAACAGCGTCGCGATGCATTGCGTGGGTTAATTGCAGTCCATCACTATGGCTATTCCTTGAATCTGATCGGCGACGGTGGTGTACCGCAGGCAGAACTCGATAGTCTTCCGCCGAGCCAACACCCTATCGTGCGGGTCCATCCGGGCACTGGCGAGACAAGTCTATTTGTCAGCGGACATATCGAATCGATCGTCGGTATGCCGGTCGATGAAGGACGGCAACTCGCCACCGAACTAATCGAATGGTGCACACAACCGGAATATGTCTATAGCCACCGGTGGGAACAAGACGATCTAGTCTTGTGGGATAACCGTTGTACGCTGCATCGTGCGACTGTGATCCCGGAACGGGAAATCCGACGCGCGCATCGCACTACGGTCAAAGGTGAAGGCGCAGTGGACGCACCGCCGTCCTAATTCCCACACTGGAGAACTAAAGTACGCTATCGCTCGTTGGCCTTCAGTTCGATCCGTCGACGGTGCAGCACCGGCTCGGTATATCCATTCGGGTGGTGCACCCCGCCGAAGACCAATTCGCAGGCTGCTTGAAACGCAATCGAATCGTCGAAATTTGGCGCCATCGGTTGGTACAGTGGATCGTGCGCATTTTGTCGATCGACAACGGCTGCCATTTTTTTTATCGTTTCCAAGACATGTTTGCGTCCGACAAAATCATGACGCAGCCAATTGGCGACATGTTGACTTGAAATTCTCAACGTGGCGCGGTCTTCCATCAGGCCGACGTCATCGATGTCCGGTACTTTTGAGCAACCGACGCCAAGTTCGATCCAGCGGACCACGTAACCTAAAATTCCCTGACAATTGTTGTCTAGCTCAGCTTGGATCTCTTCATCGGTCAATTGCTGTTCGCCTAACAGCGGAATTGTCAGAATATCGTCGAGGCTCGCGCGACGGCGATGCTTAAGCGTGTCTTGCCGATCACTAACTAACAGCTTGTGATAGTGCATCGCGTGTAATGTCGCGGCAGTTGGCGACGGGACCCATGCGGTATTCGCCCCGGCGTCCAAATGTTGGAGCTTGGTGTCGAGCATTTCACGCATTAAGTCTGGTTTTGGCCACATACCCTTACCGATTTGAGCAACGCCTTGTAGTCCGCATGCCAACCCGACATCGACATTCCAATCTTCGTAGGCGGTTATCCAGTTCTCCTGTCGCATATCCGCTTTGCGCACCATCACCCCGGCTTCCATGGAAGTGTGGATTTCATCACCGGTACGGTCGAGGAATCCGGTATTGATAAAGATCAAGCGGTCCTTCGCAACCCGAATACATTCTTTTAAGTTAATCGTCGTTCGACGCTCCTCGTCCATAATGCCGATCTTGAGCGTATAGCGCGGCAGCTTGAGCACATCTTCGACTTTTGCAAACAGATCGCATGCAAAAGCGACCTCTTCGGGCCCGTGCATTTTTGGTTTGACGATGTACATCGAACCGCAACGTGAGTTGCGCATTTGATTGAGACGTTTGAGATCGTAGAGTGCAATTGTTGCCGTTACTACCGCATCAAGGATCCCTTCCGGCACCTCTTGGCCGTTTAACAACACGGCTTCATTCGTCATCAAATGTCCAACGTTGCGCACCAACAACATTGAGCGACCATGCAGCGTTATTTGTTGTCCGGTTGGATCCAAAAAATGCAGATCCGGATTGAGCGTACGGGTAATCGGTTTCCCGCCTTTAACAAAGGTCTCGCTTAAATTACCACGCATCAAGCCCAACCAGTTGCGGTAGACTTCGGCTTTATCTTCGCCATCCGCAGCCGCGACCGAGTCTTCGCAGTCCTGGATTGTGGTGACCGCGGATTCTAATACAATGTCTTTTACGTTCGCGGCGTCTGCTGCACCAATTGGGTGACTAGGATCGATCTGGAGAATTACGTGAAGATTATTATTGCAAAGTAAAATCTCAGATGGCGCGTCGCCACGGCCGTTATAGCCGGCGAATTTTTCAGGCTGATCTAAGCTCGTGACCGTACCATCACGCAACAAAACTTTTAAATTCCTATCCGCGACAGAATAGTCTGTTGCCTCGGCATGCGATCCAGCCGCTAACGGTGCAATCTCATCCAATAGTTGTCGCCCATAGGCAATGACCTTGGCGCCGCGTATCGGGTTATATTGATCACCGATCTCGGCGCCGTCACTTTCCGGGATGCTATCGGTGCCGTACAGCGCATCATATAGCGAACCCCAACGGGCATTGGCTGCGTTCAACGCATACCGCGCATTGTTTACCGGAACCACCAACTGCGGCCCCGCAATCGTTGCGATTTCTTCATCAACGTTTTCTGTGGTGATCGTGAAGCTCGGACCTTCGGGCAACAGATAACCGATTTTCTGAAGGAATTTCTTGTACTGAGCCGGATCATGTGGCGCATCACAGCGCGCTTGATGCCACGTGTTGATCTCTGCCTGGAGCTGATAACGCTTTAAAAGCAAGATATTGTTCTTAGGAGCCATCTCAGTGAGGACCTCTTCGAGGATCCGCCAAAAAGTCACCGCCTCAATCCCAAGGTCAGGCAATATTTCGTTTGTCACCAGATCGACAAGAGGTTTACAGACCTCTAGATTCGTGTCGCTTATCGCGATGTGGGTACTACTGGCTTTGCCCGTGCCTAGGTTCATGATTGATCTCTCATACAAGGATGTCTAAGTACCGCTTGGGAGCGGCAGTCAAAGGACCGGCGATGATATAAAAATAAGCGTGACTAGCGAAGTGAATTCGTCCAATCCGTCGACTTATGCACAAGATTTTGCAATTTCGGCGTCCGGCGCATGAGCAGAAAGCGCCCGGAACAATACGACTTCGGCTGCTTATTGATATTCGGCCACGCCAGTCGCCGGTGGATCTTCATTCCACCACTCGCGAAATTCACTGCACAAGCCGTCCACGGTTAAGGTCACGAGAAAGATCCCTTCCATGCGGACCAACTGCCCGGTCGACTTTACGGTCATCGATGCCCACCACCTCGCAATACCGCGCGTGTCGGTTACGGCGAGAGTTTCATACCCAAATTTGATGTCTTCTTGCTGCCCCTTGGTCGCATGTTCCCACGCTGCGTGGATCGCCTTGCGGCCGCGGATCGGATCGGTGAAGGGCCCCCAGGCATAGGTCCCTTGCTCGGTAAATATCGCAGCGGCCGCGTCCGCGTCCGCGTTCTGGCTCTCCCACGCGTCACCGAGTTTGTCTAACCACGCATTGAGTTCGGATTCAGTCACATCGCGCCTCCTCAATCTTGCGGTTTCGATCCGACGCGAATATTGCGCGCCCAAGTACGCGTAGATCTTCCGCAAACGACCTCAACAGGGATTGTGCGCCCAATTTAGGAAATTCTCTAGCAACTAAAGCGTTCTACGAAGACTAAACTCCGATCCTCCAAAACTTCTGAATAGTTGTGGAAATTGAGCCCCGAACTTAGCGTGCGCCGACATTCAGTTCTGAAGGCTCAAACGCCTTTCGCCGTACTTTTCCCACATTCGCAACGGTCAGAAACTGAATGGCCGTGCAATGCATGTTCTGCACGTCAATAGCCATCGAGGTATCGAGCATTGGTACACCGGTACTATGGTTACTTTGTAGGTGCGTATCCGGGTGTGCCAATCCACCCAATAGAAACTTCCACAAGACATCCGCCTGGTCGTAAATCTTACCAAATACGGGAACCATAGTTTGCGCGTCGATGTAGCCATAGCGACGGCCTATGGGATGACTTGAACGCTTCGGACTACCTTCGATGACATAGGTTTTTCTCACCTGCCAGGTTACATTCGGAAAACAACCCGAGTGGCCGTGAAAACCAGCAAAATGAAAATCGTGTTTGCGCGCCTTACGACCCGATGCTTGCGTATCGGCATGGCTGTACATTGGTAGCAATACATACTGCATACCCTTGTACGTCCAATCCATATCCATGATTCGACCGCTGTAGCCGAAAAAATCCTCGATCATTAAATCGCTACCGAGAAACGAATCGGTACGTGCAGTCGTTGCGATGCGGCGCACACGACGCAACAGCGGTACGTACATCCAACCTTGCTCATCTTGGGTATCGTCGCTGTTATAAAATATCAGCAGTTTCGTTCCCGCTACGTCTCCAGGATCGAGCGCTTCCAAAACCACCGAGTTGTAAACGTTATGTGAATTCCTTTTTACTTCAGGAATCGGCTCAAGTACGTGACGATGTTTGAAGCGCATTTGGCTGCCAACAAACTCCAGCACCCGCTCGACTTTTTGACTGTTCATATCGATGTAGTGCCAGTACATTTCTGGGACTTCCGACGAATCACCGGAATAGATGTAGCGCATATTCCAAGCAAGTTTTTCTCCGGCTCTTGGGTCATCTAACGACGGGATCCCGGGAAACGGTCTACCGGCGATGTAATTAAGGAGCTCTCCGGGGTTGCTTCCTAACTGCGTTCCGCTGCCGTATTGCTCCGTAGCGGCGACGTAGGCGTCATGGGGCCGAAATGACAAGGGCTCACCGACGGTGATCGTGAGCCACCCTTGAGCAATCAAGGCAGCCAGGTCGACATCGATAACACCGAGATACTCCTTAACGTTGTCGACCCCGATAACAGTGCCGACTGGTGGCGCGACTGCTACGATTTGGTCCAGATCAATATCAAATTCATCTCCGCGGACAGGTGCAACAATGCACGCAAGCACCAAGATCAAACTGAGTATGGAAATAACTGTGTGGAATTCGAATCTTGGTAGCGGAGAACCTATAGAAACCATGGGAACACTCCTTTCAATCAGAAGATGGCCACAGACCGTTGTGGTGAACCGCTTGGCCAGTGCAATGTAAGAGACTTGACTAGCTTGTGTTGGGTCGAATGTGAATCATATACAATTAATTGCATATGCACCATATTGCACATAATCACCGAAGGAAAAGCACCACAGCGCGCCATTCGCCGCAGTTGTCATCGCGCTACAAATTGAAACGCCGTTTCTGCGGGTTTACGGTCTTTTCTCGCTTCGGAGACTTTGCACGACCTCCGTCGACCAATCTAGCCAAGCCTGCAGCGCACCGATTCCGCGCAAGAGGGTAAAATATTTGTAGCGAAGCGCCTTAGGAATTTTTTTACCGCTAGCTGTTTTTCGATCTCGCAGAGCCTCCAAATTGGCGAGTAGTTGCGTTCGAAGTTTTCGGTGGGTTTCGATATCTTCAAGCAATACAGAAGGCGGGATGAGATCGCTTGCAAATAGCTTGATCAGTAGCGGGTCGCGGATCGGTTGAATCTTTGTAGGCTGCGACAACCATTCGACCAAGGCCTTCTTACCCGCACTCGTGATCCGATATATTTTTTTTTGCGGCCTATCGCGCTGGGGCACGACCTTGAAACTGATCAGATTATCCCGCGCGAGCTTGCCCAACTCATTGTAGATCTGTTGCGAAGTGGCATTCCAAAAATAGCCCACGCCATTATCAAATTCTTTAGCGATCTCGTAGCCGGTACCTTGTTTATCGTGCAGCGACACGAGGATCGCATATCTCAGAGCCACATTTGCTCCCCGTTGATGGTGCCACCAAGTATAACAACGCGCTTATGCCGCGCAATAAACTGAAATTCAGCGCGAATACGGTGCACAATCACCATCGACGGCTCGCCAACACGTATCTGTTGCCCACCTTTCGACGATTGGACATACTGCCGATGGCGACCCCATCTTCGCGCACACCATGGCCCCGGAGGAGCGACCATGAACAGAGCATCAAACCTGGCATCCTCGGCTGCGAAACGAGAACAAAGTCCAGTTCGATTCGGTACACCAGAATTACGTCGAGTCATCGACGAGATTGGGCGCAGCGTCGCGGAGAGTGAACGCGAGGGCATAAATCCGCATGCCGCCATCGACCTCGTGCGGAAATCGCGCTTGGGCGCGATACGCGTACCACAAGCCGATGGCGGTGGCGGATGCAGCGTCCGTGAGTTGTTCGCGACCCTCATCGATCTCGCGGAAGTGGCGCCCGATATCCCACACATCTTGCGAACGCACTATTGGTTTGTCGAAGATCGCTTGCGCTCGACCAATGCACCGGAGCGTGCCCGTTGGATAGAACGGATTGTCGCTGGCGACATCTTCGGCAATGCCGTAACCGAACTTGGCGGCAGCGCCGCAGTCGGCACCTGGATCATGCAGACCAAACTTCTGTCACAGGGCGATGGTTATGTTCTTAATGGGAAAAAATACTATGTAACCGGTAGCCTGTACTCAGATTGGGTCAGCGTTCAGGCATCGAATGAAAAAGACGAGGTCGTGGCGAGCGTGATTCCCACCAACCGTGAGGGGGTTGTGCTTGAGGACGATTGGGACGGGATCGGACAACGACTAACGGGTAGCGGAACCGGAACATTTACGAATGTATCGGTAAACGCCGACGAAGTCCTGCAGGAGACTAGCGCATTCACTACCGAAGACGCATCCGTCGAAATCAAAACCTATGTCATCGGACAACTTTGTCAGCTGATTCTAACCGCCATCATCGTGGGTATTATGCGCAACGTTGTTAGCGATGCAGCGCGCGTTGTGCGCGAACGTGCACGTACTTATTCCCATGGAAGTGCCGAGACCGCCGCAGCGGATCCGCTGTTACAAGAAATCATTGGGCGGATCTCAGCTAGCACCATGGCGGCAGAGTCCGCTGTATTGGCCGCCGCCGACGCACATGACAATACGCTGGCGTCAATGGTGAACGGCGTTGCTGATTTTGATATTGCCCACCACGGCTCCGTGCTCGCCGCACAAGCAAAGGTTATCGTCGATGAGCTCGCGCCGCGGGCGGCAACCATGCTGTTTGATGTGGGCGGCTCCTCGGCGATAAAACAAAGCGCGGATCTCGATCGGCATTGGCGAAATATTCGTACCTTGTCTTCCCATAATCCGACCGCGTATAAGGCTCGCGCGCTCGGCGATTATCTCGCCAACGGCGAGAAGCTTCCGATTAACGGGTTCTTTTAATAGGGAGCGTCGCCGATGCGGCGATCAACGATTACGGTGATCGCGCTCGCCCGCTTTTTTTGGGTGGGCGTAAGGGTGATGTCGTTCTGAAACTGACTCGAAGTGGACGTTCTCCAACTGTTCAGTAACGCCTCGCCACATGTCAATCACACGGTCCTCACCATCGTAGTCAAACGGATCTTGCAGCCTCTGCTCGAGATCGCCACCGGGCTCGGGGCGATTTTCCAATAACCAGTCGATGGCCAAGCCGAGCGCTGCCGCGCTTGGATGCACATCTCGATAACCAAGCTGAGTTCGAATTTTACTCGTGTCCATCAATCGGTGATGGGTCGTTTGTTCGCTAATGTACGGCCTTGCCGGCAACGCTAGGTCGTACGGTATGCTGACAATTTCAAGTTCACGACCCATATAAGAGGCAATCATTGCAACGACTTGACCGAAGGTAAATTGCTGTTCGTCGCCACAATTGTAAATCTGCCCTGCCGATGCAGCGGGCTTGTCGACAGCCAGCAACACGCTACGTGCAAGGTTTGCCACGTAACCACGCGTCGTTAAGGTCAACCCACCATCGGCAAGTATCATGTGTGATCGTCCATCTAGGATCCGTCGGATGACCGACCATTCACGCGGTATGAGTTGCCGCGGACCGTACACGTAGGGGTAACGAAAATGCGCAGCTTGCGGATGGTATTGAAATACTGCCTGCTCGGTTTGCGCGATAAGATAGGAGAAGCGGTGCTCTGCTTCATCGGCGACAACGGGCGCGTGTTCTGCAACAGGTACCGACATCCCGTGTGGGAACAAGCTCTCCGGGTTAAGATAGCCCCGGTAACTCGCAACGCCGCCAACGCTAATAAACCGCCCAACTTTTCCAGCCAAGGCCTGCGCCAAAAATCTCACGCGGCCATAGGTAGCGATAACTAGGTCAAATGTGCGCCCTGCGAGTGCTTCCTCGATGGTCTCAGGGAAGTGCGGATCGCCATGAATATGCTCAACCTCAGGTGGGATCTCAGGAATTTCATGCGTTCCGCGATGAAAGATCGCCACGTTGTAGCCGCGTTCCAGCAAGCCATTGACAATATAGGGCCCGGTCGGGCCAGTCCCACCCACGACCAACGCATGCATACTGTTCTCCGTCAAAATATTTCAAATTATGGGTATCTCATCCATGTTAACCAGCGCGATATATTAAATCGATAACCTCAATACCGAGCGCTGTTTAATGTCTCTTTCGATTGCGCACCCGCGCAGCATAGAGTTACGCTGCGGTACGGTACACACCGCGTCAAAATCGCTTAGCGCAAATCGGAGCGCGATGACATTACCTAAAGTCAGCCTACAAATTAGTGCGGCTAATGAACCGCTGCTAGGTCGCGTGCCGACGCAGGACGAACACGGAAAGCCACTTGGTGATTTGATGGTACTAATGCCCGGCCTACGTGATAAATCAAGAATCGAGATCAATCGCACGATCCAAGATATTCACGACGTCCTTGGTAGATTTTCAACGACCGTCGTATTTGCCGAGTTGCTTATTTCGCGCAATTTGCTGTGGGTATCGGTGCGCCCGACTCCAGGGATCCGTGTAGCAGTTGCGGCGTCGCTGAGGGATAAAATTCCCGAAGCGAAACTCGTATCGCACCTGTGAGTTCACTCGTACCAGAAAGATTGCCAGCCGAGGCCATCGCAGAATTTTAATTCGGAAATTGATAATCGTAAGTCATTCGTCTTGACCGTAGTTAAGCGCAGACGCCTTCCCGCGGAATACGCTATACACGAAAACTGTATAGACCATGATTGCCGGTACCGCGAGCGCGACGCCCCATAACGCAAACTTAAGCGATTGTGGTGCCGCTGCGCTTTCCCAAACGGTCAGTTGATCCAACACGACATATGGATAGAGGCTATACGCGAGACCAAGGGTCGCCATGATGCAAATCAGAATAGTGCCGGCCATCACCAACCACGCATATCCCGCATGCGCTATTTCGGCCTTGTATAACACCCAATAAACTGAGAAGAAGGCCACTACCGTGGTGAGGGGGATCGGCGCCAGTCCAATGAGATTTGGCAGTGTGAACCAACGCTCGGCAATTGTTGAGCTGACGATCGGAGTTGAGACAGAAATTGCCAACAAGGCGAGACCCATTAAGGGCATCGCATTTCTTCCCCAACGGGCAGCCTTGTCAAACAGTGCGTCCTCACATTTGATCATAAGCCACCCCGCTCCAAGAACGACGTAGAGCGCGGGCATGGTTAGCGCAATTAAGCAGGAAAAACCCGTGTTCATAATTCCCGGCGAGAGGCCGGTGATATAGCTTCCAAGCATCCAACCTTGGGCGGCTGCGGCAATTCCAGAACCAAGCGCGAAGGCGCGGTTCCAGAGATGCTTATGCTTTGCATTTGCTTTGACTCTAAAATCGAACGCAACGCCTCGCAGAATCAGACCGGACAACATTATTGTCACAGGCAGGTACAGAGCGGTTAATACCATCGCGTAGGCCGCCGGAAATCCAATCAACAGGACGCCAACACCGAGCACTAGCCATGTTTCATTGGCATCCCAAAACGGACCGATCGATGCGATCATGATGTCCTTTTCTTCATCTGTTGCTAATGGCAGCAGAAGGCCAATACCGAGGTCGTAGCCGTCAAGGATCACGTAGACCAACAGTGCAAAACCCATGATCCCCATGAAAATAAGTGGTAGAACGTTCTCCACTATGGACGCGCCGCGGGAGGCCGATCATGCGGCGGATTTGAGGCAGCATTTTGAATGCTCAGGGAAGCAGCGGGTTTGGTCGAAAGATAGCGCAGGGTTCCGATGTACGAAATCAAAAGAAAGGCATACAGCAGTCCATAACCAATCAATGTCCCTGCCACGGTTGCACTTGAATGCGGCGCCACAACGTCAGCCGCCTTTAATAGACCACTGATAAGCCAGGGTTGGCGGCCAACTTCGGTTACATACCACCCCGCCAAAGTCGCCACCCACCCGGCAAATGTCATCCACGATAGCGCCCGTAAAACCAAGGCGGAGGCTAGCCCCTTGCGAAAAATCGACCACGCGGCCCACCAAGACACGGCGATCATAAGAAACCCAACGCCAACCATTACGCGGAAAGACCAAAAAACAAATGCGACAGGCGGATGATGACCTTCAAACTCATCAAGGCCCATCAGCTCACCGTCGATCGTGTGCGTCAATATAACGCTCGCTGCTTTTGGTATCTTTAGCGCATAGTGCGTTTTGCGTTGATCTTCATCCGGGAAACCAAAGAGGGTAAGTGGGGCGCCACTTTCCGTGTGCCATAGGCCCTCAATTGCCGCAATCTTCGCCGGCTGATATTCGAGTGTATTGAGGCCATGAAGGTCACCGAGAATGACTTGGACCGGGGACAGAACCGCGGCCAGCACAACCCCGGTTTTAAGCACCGCCAGCGTTGCTGGACCATCGACTTGCCGCACCGTTCTCCACGCGCTGACCCCCGCGATTAAAAAGGCACTCGTTAGCAACGACGCATTCAGCATATGCGCGAGGCGATACGGGAACGATGGGTTAAATACAATCTGCCACCAGCTGACGGGATAAAATATTCCTTCAATAATTTCGTGGCCTTGCGGTGTTTGCATCCAGGAGTTGAGACTCAGGATCCAGAATGCCGAAATAGCCGTGCCAATCGCGACCATGGCCGAAGAAAATAAATGGGTCCGATTCGACACGCGTTGCTTTCCGAACAACATGACCCCGAGAAATGTTGCCTCGAGAAAGAATGCCGTGAGTACCTCGTACCCCAGCAATGGTCCGGCTATATTGCCGGCCTTCTCGATAAATCCAGGCCAGTTTGTGCCGAACTGGAAGCTCATGGTGACCCCGGAGACGACCCCAATCGCGAAGGTCAGCGCGAAGATCTTTACCCAAAAATAGTACGCATATTCCCACAGCTGATTGCCCGTCATCGTGTAGGTTAAGCGGAAGAACAATAAAATCCAGGCCAGACCGATCGAAATCGCCGGAAACAAAATATGGAAGCTGATATTTAACGCGAACTGAATTCGTGCAAGGTCAATAGCGTCCAATGTGGACATCTACTTGGTCCTATAAATTCGACGGACGATAGCACGCGCCTTTATCGACAGCTTACTTGGAACGTGCACGGTCCAGGACATTCATGAGGTATTTGACGGTTTTGCTAATGCCATCGTATTTGCCGAGTTGGTGATTGCACGCAATCTGTTATGGACATCGGTGCGGCCGCTGCGAGGGATCCGTGTCAAGGTCGCGGATGCACTACGGGAGAAGATCCCCGAAGCGAAACTCGTATCCCAGCTTTGAACTCAATCGTTCAGCTCGCTATCCGCCGCCCTTAGCGCCCGGCTAGCCAGCAAGTTGCGTAGGATAAATATCTAGATTCACTGATCTTATATGCCGCACCGCGTGCATTAGTGATACATAATGGGTTCCTTAGTACCACCTCCGCAACCAATTTGGAGATGGCCCAAGCCTCCGCGTCCTCGCGCAGGGCATGGTCGCAACGGCCATAGACGATGACATCCATCCAGTGGCGCGATACCGCTTGTTTCGCTTTACCGCAACTGATCTTCAAGATGTCAGACTGTTCCGGCGTACTAGGCGATGGTGAACGACTGGGATCATGTTCATCGGATGCTGGCTGCACATGCTGATTAGCTTGTGCCGGTGCTTTTTTTTCTTCTTCCACATTAGCTGTCACTGGTGAGGCGGTAACCGCGTGGTCAACTGCTGGATTGTCAGACTCCTGTGCCATCGGTACTGCGGCCACGATGGCGAACGCTGCCACGGCTACAAGCGCGGGCAGATTCCGAAGTGCTCGTGGGTCATTCAAGCCGCGCTGGTTTCCTATGGTTTGCATATGTCTGAGCAAACTCAGCGGTGCATGCGTTAGTCCACCGATAGCAGACGAGATCTCGTCATTACGCAGTTTTTTTGATCAGAAACCGATACACATCACCGGTTTGGTCATGCTCAACGAGATCGTTGCCGGTTGTGCGGCAGAACGCCTGAAAATCTGCAACCGATCCAGGGTCGGTCGCTAACACCTCAAGGGTACCGTCCGTTGGCACACTGTTGAGCGCTTTTTTAGCTTTTAAAATAGGCAGCGGGCAATTTAAACCTTTTGCGTCCAGTACTTCGTCAGCCATTTACGTTCTCCACAAGTTAGGCAACATTTGTTGGTCGTTGCCTCTCAAATAAACAGGTTAATATCCGATTGCGTCGCGCACTCAATATAAGTCGCTGCCCCGCCAAGTTCAGGGCCTTCAATCATATCTTCGAGTCCGTACTCGAATAAGTCCATTGTCATTTGACAAGCAATTAGCCGGACCTCCGAATCAACCGCCGCTTCACGTAGTTCCTCAAGCGATGCAACGCCTTTCTTCTTGATAAGGTTCTTCATCATCACCGAAGCCGCTGCGTCGACGCCAGGGATCGCGGACAACATATTTGGCATTGACATATGCATGCCCCCCATCGGCAACTTCATCGCAGTGTTCCCGAGTGTCGAAATTTGTGGGTTAAATTCTTTCAGTAGAAGTGACAGACCATAGAAAGTGAAAAACATGGTCACGTTCAGCCCCATCGCGGCGGCAGTGGTGGCGAGAATGAACGGTGGGTAGCCCCAATCAAGCGAGCCCTTGGTAACGATGATGGACATGCTCTTGGATTCAACAGACATTGCTTTGTCCCTCGTTTTGGTGGGTTGTTCGGCCGACTATATATGAATTACATTTATTAGGGAAATCGAATATAGTAAATCTTCCGTGACACCCAAGGCCGCCGCCGTACATGCAATCGTCCGTCCCGCACAAGCCGAGGACCTGCCCAAGTTTGCCCATGGACGATAGCTTGCGCGGCGTCGGATCTCGCCACGCTTTGTACGTCGACAGTCCCGTGTTCAGCCGCACGGCCTATGGTTCGCAACATCCATTGGCAATTGCGCGTACCGAGACGGTTGGCAGGCTGGCCCGAGCGCTTGGCTGGCTGCCCGAAGCAGCGCTAGAGACCAGCCGACCAGCGTCACCCACAACGCTCAGCCGATTCCATGATGAAGACTACGTCGCGGCGCTACGAAGTGCCGATCACGCAGGCAAAGTCGGTCGCGATTGTCGTTTGCGCTACGGCTTTGGAACGATGGAGAATCCCTTGTTCGACGGCGTGTTTGAACGCGCGTCGACGGCGGTAGGTGGTTCGATACTGGCGGCTGAACTTAGCCTTGAAGGCCGCGTCGTATTTCATCCCGCCGGCGGCACCCATCATGGTAGACCGGGGCGCGCAAGTGGATTTTGTTATTTCAACGACCCCGTGTTCGCCTTACTCACGTTGCTCGACGCCGGGCTCAAGCGCGTGCTGTATATCGATCTTGACGCACATCACGGCGATGGCGTCGAGGCGGCATTCGAGTCCGATCCCCGGGTCCATCTTCTATCGGTGCACGAAGTAGACCGCTGGCCATACACGGGTGGTGAAAACGCTAATCCGCGAATTTGTAACTTAGCCGTCGCGAAGGGCTGCGGGGACCAAATGTTTGGAACCCTAATGGCCGATATCGCGCTACCGTTCGCGGTTGATGTTGCGCCGCAGGCAATCGTCATCACCTGCGGTGCCGACGGCCTTGCCGGTGATCCGCTGTCTTCGATGCGCCTCAGTAACGTTGCACTATGGCAAGCTGTCGAAAACTTTTCCGCCCTCGCGCCAGCAGTGGTGGTGCTCGGCGGCGGTGGCTATAACCCGTGGACACTTGCTCGGTGTTGGGTTGGATTGTGGGCACGCCTTGCCGAGTTTGAGATCCCATCTGTACTGCCCGGCGCCGCACAACGGATCTTAGCTGCTCTGGCGTGCGATCTCATTGACGAAGACGATATGCAAAGCGTTTGGATGTCGAGTATTGCGGACCGAGTAGGTGTCACTTCGCAATGATGAATTCAGTGGGTCAAATGTTCGGGTCGATAGATACGATTTTGGTCGCAATAGGCGCTACCATGGGCGATCCACGAAACCATAAAACGGAACTCCGATGAGCTGGCTTGATTCAATTCGCGCGATAGAGGAACTTGAGGACGCCGATTTCAGCGCCGAGTTAGTCCACCGGATGGAGTCGCAATTTAGCTCACAAGTCCTGCCACCTATCCGCTTTTCCACGCCAACGTTTAAGGACTATGCCAGCGCCGAGTTACAGGGATGCGGCAAAAACAGTTTCCCGGCATTTTCAATCACGGCCGGCGCCTGCGCGCTCGATTGTGACCACTGTCAGGCAAAGATCCTCGAACCAATGCTGCCGGCGACCACCCCCGAAATGCTGGATAGCAAAGTCCGTCGACTCATTGAGCAACAAAATCTACAAGGATTTCTACTCTCCGGGGGCTCCAATCGACGCAACGAGATCCGCTACCAGCGCTTCTATCCCGTCATCGAAAATTTAAAACGCGACTACCCGCACTTAAAGATCGCGATCCACACCGCCTTGACCGACGACACAGGCGCCCGAGCAATGGAATCTGCGGGGGTCGACACTGCCATGATGGACGTTATCGGTGCCGAGGAGACGATCCGCGATGTCTACCATTTGGATCGTCCCGTCGGTGACTTTGAACAGACGCTCACTGCCTTATGCAACACCAACATGGAGGTGACACCGCATATTGTTATCGGCCTGCACTATGGCCGTCTACTCGGAGAATCAAACGCACTTGAAATCGTTGCGCGACATCCTGTTTCCGCACTTGTATTGGTCGTCGTAATGCCGTTCTATGCGCGACCCGGAACGTTCGAAGTCCCATCGACGCACGATGTTGGCGGGATATTTTTGCAGGCGCGTGCGATGTTGCCCGAGCGACAAGTTCTGCTGGGGTGCGCCCGCCCTCCAGGCATGCATAAACGGGTGACCGATACCTATGCGGTGATGGCTGGTATCGACGGGATCGCCTTTCCAGCTGATGGCGCCGTTGCCGTCGCCAAAACGATCGGCAGATCCTACAGCCAAGAACACGCGTGCTGCTCGATCAAGCTCGGTAGCACCCAAGCACAGATGCGATCTGCTCGCTTGTCGGTAGCGTGACCCAGATACGCTCAACCGATGTCTTAGTTGTTGGCCTCGGCCCGGCTGGCGCGAGTGCCGCACACAGCGCCGCCCGTGCCGGTTGTCGGGTAGTCGCTATAGATCGCAAACAGCAAGCTGGAATACCGGTTCAATGCGCGGAGTTTGTGCCGACCATGTTGAGTCCCACGGTAGATGCCGTGAATCAAGCGAAATGCCAGCGCATCAAGTCGATGCAAACCTTCGTCGAAAATGCGCCACCGGATCGGAAAAATAACTTCCCCGGAGTGATGGTCGATCGCGCGAAGTTTGATCAGGAGTTGGTCGCCGCGGCAAAGGACGCAGGCGCGGATTGTCGATTCGGCGTAACCGTCGCCAAGCTGGATCCGGCCGGGACCGTACAGCTAAGCACCGGTGAGCAGATCAAATCTCAAGTCTTGATCGGCGCAGACGGACCCCGATCTCGGATCGGCGCTGCGATCGATTCAAAGAATCGTGACATCGTTGTTGCCCGACAACTGACCGTAGCGCTCACTGATGCGCATAGCGCCACGGACATATTTCTGTCTAGCGATTATCGCGGCGGCTATGGATGGCTATTCCCGCGAGGCGGTATCGCAAATCTCGGTATCGGTGTAGTTCCCCAAGCGCTTGCAAGGTTAACGTCCTTACTAGATGACTTACATCGATCGATGGTCGCGGCAGGCCGTGTTGGTCGCGAGGTACTGCACCGCACCGGCGGCACCATTCCGGTCGGTGGCATGACAAATCCGCACGGCAAACTCGGTGAAGTTGTCGTCTTACTTTGCGGTGACGCGGCAGGTTTAACCAATCCGATAACCGGTGCCGGCATTAGCGCCGCCGTGCTGTCCGGCATGCTTGCCGGCGAGAGCGCATATGGCGTGCTCGAAGGAGACACGGAGTCGGCGATGGATTATGTCGAGGAGTTACACGACCTATTTGGCACTGCATTAGCGCGTGCCGTTCGGCGACGACAAACGTTGTTGTCGCGATATCACACAGGTTCCGGCCCAACGCAGCTCGATTTGCGTTCGGCATGGATCGCCTACCCGGAATATTGGGCTGCTTGATGAAACAAACTGGGGAGAAACCATGAGCTGCGTAAAAGCATCAGAGTCAACGCAATCCGACAGTGGTGCAGACGGTCGCGACTTTAACGCGGGTAGCGTGATGCAGCCGCGAGCGCCAAACCCAACGCCGAAAGAATTACGCAACGGCGGTCGGGTTAAGGCCAACGCCGTAGACCCAACCGGTATTTATAAACCGAACAACAATCTTCTCGCGCCGCACATGCAATCGCCGGATTACGTGCAGCTCTCGACCGCCGCGGCGATTACCCTCGGCATCATGCAAGGCAAGATGTACCGCTGTGACTGCACACGTTGCCTAAATCTGTTGCTGACCTATCCCGAGGGTTGTCGGGCAAACTGCGCCTATTGTGGCCTCGCACGACACCGGGAAGCGGAACGGGACTACGCAGATCGCAATTTTATCCGGGTTGATTGGCCGGCCGTACCGATCGACGACATCGTTGACATCGTGGCCCGCGACGTTGATAACACGCCCTTCCATCGGATGTGTATCTCGATGATTACCCATCCGAAATCTGATCGTGACACGGTCTCTGTTTTAAAAAAATGGACCGACCGCATCGATCCGAGCGCCCTACCCGTTTCGATATTGTCGAATCCAACCACAATGACGCGCGACGATGTCGTAACGCTGAAAGATTTGGGTGCAGACATCTTTACCGTCGCCTTAGACGCGGCCACCCCAGAGATATTCGATCGCACTCGCGGTAAAGGCGTACAGTCACCGCATAAATGGTCGAAGTATTGGGAAATATTGCATGATGCGCGAGAGGTTTTTGGCGCACAAAAATTTGGCGCGCACATCATCGTGGGCATGGGTGAAACGGAGTACGACGTACTCCAGCTTGTCCAACAGCTCGTCGATCTTGGTGGGCATAGCCACATGTTCTGCTTCTTTCCCGAGCAAGGCTCACTCATGGATCACCTGCCGGCCACACCACGTGATCAGTGGCGTCGGGTACAACTTGCACGCTATTTGATCGATTATCGAGACGTGCGAGTCGAGCACATGACTTTTGATGGCGAGGGTCGCGTAGCAGACTACGGGCTCGCGAGCTCCGAACTGAGTGATGTCATCGACGCCGGGATCGCGTTTCGCACTTCGGGTTGTCCGGGTAAGTTCCAGGAAGACATCTCTGCTTGTGATAGACCGTACGGTGATTCCCCACCAAGCAATATTGCGAGCTTCCCGTTTCAACCCAAAAAAAAGGATCTCAAGAAGATCCGTCGCCAACTGGATATTCCGGTTGTTGTGCGCTGAGGCGTCAGGTGAATTTTCTGGTGTTCGGCAGGCCATCGTTTCCGGCATGGCTTAGTCCTGCACACCCAATGCATTTCCGCCACCTGATGTGCACGGATGCACAAATGGCGCGATGGCAGGAAGCCATGGAGCGACCCTGGAGGTCACCTAGGCCGGAATCAGTGACCACATGACATCCAACTTCCGCGTCATCGACACCGGCGTTCGCGAAGGGCGCCAGAACATCGCCTTCGATCAGGCCATGATCGAATTGCATCGAGCAGGCGAGATCCCCGACAGCATCCGATTTATCCGATTTCCGCCGACCGCGCTCATCGGTCGTCACCAAGCACTCAATCACGAAGTTTCAGTCGATTACTGCCAGCAAAATAATATCGGGATCGCGCGCCGTATCACCGGCGGTGGTGCGATCTATTTCGACGAGGGGCAACTGGGTTGGTCACTCGTATTTCACCGAGCAACTCTAGGCATCGCATCCCTCGAGATCCTCGCACGCGATATCTGCGAGGCGGCGGCCAACGGTATTAGCCGTCTCGGTGTCGATGCCCGCTACCGACCACGCAACGATATTGAGGTTAACGGGCGCAAGATCAGCGGCACCGGAGGCTTCTTTGACGGCGACACATTGTTTTATCAAGGAACGGTGCTTGTCGACATGAATCCAGCCGACATGGTTAGGGCGCTGCGTGTACCTGCCGCAAAACTCGGCAAACGCGGGATCGATTCAGCCGCCCAAAGGATCGTGACTTTAAAAGAGCTGCTGGGAGACCAGACACCGGATTTGACCGCCATAAAGGCGGCGTTGATCGAAGGCTTCACTGAAACGCTCGAGATCACACCGCTCATTGGCGAAGTTAGCGCGCAGGAGGAGGACACAGCACGCCAAATTTTCGCAGACGAAGTAGGCACAGACGAGTTTGTTGCGGAGATCGATGATCCAAGCTTGGACGCCGATGTCTACGAGGGATCGCATACTGGCGCCGGGGGTACAATAACCTGTTATGTACGCCTAGAAGGCTCTCGCCAAAATCGGATCCGGGAGATCTTACTCACCGGTGATTTCTTCGTTACACCGCCGCGGTTCATCTGGGACCTAGAAGCGCGTTTGCGCGGTGTCAGCGTCGATGCGTTTGCGGAATCGGTGCACACGTTTTTTGATGAAACTGAGGTCGATCTACTCAGTGTGGCGGCCGGTGATTTCGTCGCCGCCTTCGACGCGGCGCTTGCACGTAAGCGTGCCTAGCACATTTCCATGAAATCACTTGCCGCGATCCAGCACACCTCCGCGGACTATCTTGGTTTGCTTGAAGACCACCTCGAAGGTCGCCGTATTCGGTTTAACTACTCGCGACCGTTTACCGAACAGGGCGCCGTACCATTGTTAAAGCGGGTCGGCGATGGATTGGTACTGCTTGGTGGTGGCCCGTGGGGCACGGCTGGGATCAGGAACGTGCCTAGCCTGATCGAAGAAGTCGAGTTGACCTACGAATGTCTTAAGCTGAACCTGCCTGTGATTGGAATTGGACTCGGCGCGCAGATCCTCGCCCTGGCTGCTGGTGGGACATCCATCGAAGCGCCACTGAGCTTTACTGTCGGCTATGCTGAACGCACGACATCAGCGGCGCTGAACGGGTATCTACCGGAGCGCTACCCGCTCGTGGAATATATGCGCGATCGGCCGCAACCACCGACCGACGCCACAATCCTCTCGATCGACGCACACGGGCGTCCAGCGCTGTTCCAGATCGGCGACAACGCGTTCGGATTTACCGGTCACCCTGGCGCCAAGCTCGCAATGGCAGAAGATTTGTTAATGGAATTCGAGGACGGACCGGCTGCTCCCGCGCCACAGCTTGATACGTTGCGAGCAATGAAAACGGAAATAGAAGACGCACTTGTCCCTATAATGACTGGACTCGTACAACTGACACGTTTGATGCAAACTTAATTCGAATTCGCACCAATATCGCAGCGCAACATTTAGCCGCATTGCTTGCTGCTACAACGCAATTATATTAGTCTTATCTAATAAACTTATGAACGAGGATACTAAGGGTAGCAACGATGGCTGAGAAACTCGTGATAGTGATGGCCAATACCGATCCTCGGAACGGCGAAGAACTCGGTGCACCAATATTCCAGGCGACCGTCGCCGCCGCTATGGAATACGACGTAGATGTAATATGCACGGCAACTTCCGGCAGATTGATGAAAAAAGGCGTCGCTGAAACTTTATTTGTCAAAGAAGGCTCACCCAAATCGGTTTACGACTTCATCAAAGACGCGCACGAAGCCGGCGTTAAGTTCTACTGCTGCTCACCTAATCTCGACCTATTCGATATGACGAAAGACGACCTCGTACCGGAGTGTGAGGGCATCGTCGGTGGCGCGCACCTGATCGAACAAATCATGGAAGACGACTGCAAAGTTTTGACCTACTAGAACGGACTATCGAAAGGTAAATGACAACCGCCACCACCACGAGAGTAGAAACCTTCATCGGCGATCCAGTTTCCGATGAAGCACCCGTTCCACGCGCGGAACTCGAAGATATCTTCGCCGACATCCAGGCGGATTTTCGCTACGACCATGAACTAAATGGTTGTCTCAATTGCGGCATCTGCACTGCGACCTGTCCAGCCGCTCATTATTACGATTTTAGCCCGCGCGAGATTGTCCAACTTTTGTGGACGGAAAATCTCGAAGGCATTTATGACGCGATGCAGGAGAAGATCTGGGCCTGCGCACAATGTTATACCTGTGCGGCGCGTTGCCCGTTTGGCAACTCCCCAGGTGGTTTGATCATGCTAATGCGTGAGGCGGCAATCAAGCACGGCATGGAGTCGGCAAAAAACGTGCTGCGCCCGTTTAGCCGGGTCATGCTGAAACTTATTTCTACTGGCAATCAGTTGGCGCCCGATATGATTACGGCCGACCATTTTGCTGATTGGGGACCGAACGTCTCCAAAATCGATGCGCCGCTAGCCATCCTACGCAAGGCGATCCCAATGCCGACCCTGAACACCACGAAGACCGCTTGGGAGGTCAACCTAAAGACCTCGGTCGAGCTCTACACGATCTGGGAAGCAACTGGCGTACTCGACCAACTCGAGACCATCGATGAGAACCTATTTGACGTCATCACCGACATCATGGATGAGAAACGCGAAGACTGGGAAGACTTCCTTGAAGAAGAAGATGACGACGACGATTAATGGCCACCGCGCCCTAGGAGATATGTCATGACCACACCGATAGACAACCCACCTGGCGAACGATTTACCGGCCACGGCGCAGAATGGCGCGATTCGAATCTGAGCCCAACGGAAGCGGCTACTGCGACAAGCTGGGTCGAACAGAAGATCGATAAGCGATCGATGTTGACGAATAAGGATCGCGTTGAAGACGTGCGTGACATCATGTGGCAGCTGGAAAAGGAAGGTGAGATCGTCGTGCATCGCGTTGCCGACGAACACGAACCGGTGATGGTGAAGACGCTTTACGGTTGGGATAAGAAGATCCCGACCAAGCAGCTTTGGCACCACAAGTCTTGTGGACAGTGCGGCAATATTCCTGGCTACCCGGCCTCTCTGCTGTGGTTGATGAACGAACTCAACATTGAATACTTAGACGAGACCGATCAGACTTCTTGCACGGCATGGAATTATCACGGCTCCGGGATCGGTAACATCGAGAGCTTGGCCGCTGTGTTCCTGCGTAACTTTCACCAGGCCTATGTATCGGCCAAGGCACAGGGTCTACCGGAAAGTTATTACTATCCCTTAGTCCACTGCGGCACCTCATTTGGCAACTACAAAGAAGTGCGCAGTTACTTGATGCATTCGGCGAAACTGCGCGAGCGCACGAAGCAGATCCTCGGAAAGCTTGGGCGTCTCGTTGACGGCAAGTTACTCATCCCGGAAGAAGTCGTGCACTATTCTGAATGGCTGCACGTCATGCGCGATAAAATTGCCGAGCGCCAGATCATCGACGCATCGGAAATTCGCGCAACTATCCACCCTGCATGTCACGTGTACAAAATGGTGCCGGAAGATGCGATCTACGACGACGATATCTTAGAGGGCAATCGGGTCGCTGTATCCACCGGCCTCATTGAGGCCTTGGGCGCTCAAGTCATCGATTATAAGACCTGGTACGACTGCTGTGGGTTCGGCTTTCGGCATATTATTTCGGAGCGTGAATTTACCCGCTCATTCGCCATTGATCGGAAAGTCAAAGTTGCGGTCGAAGAGGCGAATGCCGACATGATGATCGGACACGATACTGGCTGCATCACCACCTTGGATAAGAATCAATGGATCGGCAAAGCCGCAGGCAAGGGCTATGACTTGCCGGTGCTCGCGGATTGTCAATTCGCCGCGCTGGTGTGCGGCGCCCACCCTTATAAGATCGTGCAATCGCATTGGCATGCGTCCTCGACTGAAACCTTGATGGAGAAACTCGGTATCGATTGGCAAGCCAAGAAGGCAGAATTTGAGGCCTACCTGAAACAAATCGAAGCCGGCGGTGCACAAGATAATTTATACGACCCACGGCGTATGGTTACCTCGGGGCCAGGATTCAAAGGGATCCGCATCGAGCATCAAGCATGACGAAACCGATCCTTGTAGTCGGCGCTGGACCGGCCGGCCTCGCGGCTACTCACGCACTCGCTGCGGTGGGACAACCGTCGATCCTCGTTGAAAAAGAAGACACCCTTGGCGGCGCTCCGATTTTGTCGGGCTACGCCCGGCTCGTGCCGAGTGACGAGTGGGCGAAGGACGCAATTGGCAGGATGGTAGAACGTAGTGTTCAAAGTCCGCTGGTTGACGTGCGCGAGGGAACGCGTATCACCGAGTTCAGCGGCCAACCGGGAAATTTTTCGGCGAAGCTCTCAAGCGGCGATCAAATTGAAGTCGGCTCCGCGGTCTTGTGTACCGGATTCACACATTTCGATTCGGTTAATAAACCCGAATGGGGCTTTGGAACTTATGAGGATGTGGTGACCACGACCCAAGTGGAGCAAATGATTTCCTCCGGTAAGGGCGTTCGCTGCCCTTCCGATGGGCGCAAGCCATCGCGGGTTGCGATTTTATTGTGCGTGGGTTCCCGCGATCGACAAATCGGTCGCGAATGGTGTTCGAAGATCTGCTGCACGGTCTCGTCCAATATCGCGATGGAGATCCGCGAAGAGTTGCCCGATTGCCACGTCTACATCTACTACATGGATATCCGCACCTTCGGTCTTTACGAAACGAAATACTATTGGCGTAGCCAAGAAGAATTTAAAGTCAAGTACATCAAGTCACGAATTGCCGAGGTAACTTCCGACGGTGAACGTCTAATCGTCAAGGGTGAAGACACTTTGGTGAAACGGCCGATCACGATCCCATTTGACATGGTGGTCCACGCCATCGGTATGGATCCGAACGTTGACAATAAAAACCTAGCAGAAGTGTTCGGCATCGACCTTGAGGTGAACGGTTTTATCGATCGCGGAAATTCGTACGGCAACATGGGCGAGACGTCCCGCCCCGGTGTATTTGTTGCCGGCGCGGCGACCGGCCCCGAGACGATCGACGATTCAATTTCACAGGCGACTGCCGCCGCGATGGCGGCGCTTGCGCAAGTACACACACCAGACGCAGCCGCCGCGGGGTAGTAAGCCGTGTCCTTGCTCCAAGCAGTGACGTCGGCGTTGGCGCCTGTACCAGACGAGCTCGAACGACCCCACCTCGATCTGAGTGGTCCGCGCCTGACCCAGGCATTCGAAGCCCTGCTTGCTGGAAGCGAAGCGCTCGGCGGTATCGAGCGTTATGTCGAGGCACTGCGGCTTAAAAACACTTTGTTTCAAGAGGCGCTTCGTGGATCCGAAGGGCGTACCTTAGAGCTAGCGACGTTTCAGGCATTGTGCCCATTCATGGCGAGCATCCGCCGACGCATTGGCGCCTATCTAGAAGAAGATAAGTTTCCCCTACTGCGTGGTGCTATCGGGGAGCTACTGGCTGGGGTTACCGATACGGCCGCGACGGATGCACGCATCAAAACTTTCTGTGGCCGTTTCCCCAATGATAAATCGCACCGTTGGGTGCGCGACCTCGCCGCTGAGCTTCTGCATAACACCTATCCAGAACGCTATCCTTTGATGTGTCGATGGGTCTGGGACCGCAAATCGAATACTGGCGTGTTGCGTGAAATTTGGTTTGCCGACGATGTCGATCACATCACCATCGATGTACCGAGTAACTACGCAACGTTTCTGATGTTACGTGAAGAGCTAAGTCAGTTTCTAACAGAGAACGGCGTGTTTAGCGATGTGATGATTTATATCGACCTTATTTGTGCTCAGATATACGCGGATTACATCTGCGCTCAGGGTGGCAGTTACCTGCGGGCGGATTTCAGCTCACCGGATGATCCCATGCAGCATGCGAGGCGCTTGCTTGGCTTGGACGGCGTACGCGCCGGTACCGACCGCACGCGTCTCAAGGCGATCGATGGCGAAGCCTACGTCATCGAAGAAAATCCCGACCTCCTCGAATAGAGAACGTTTGCTATGCCTATCCATGAAAAATCACTGATCCGCGAGGAGAACATCACTGTTCAAGAGGAGTTAGTGATCGATGGTGTCGATGTCTCAGGACATTGGAGCACGTTCATCGAACCGCGAGTCGTCACCGACTACAACGAGGAATTGGAAGAGGAAATCGCGGCCTTGCCAGGCGGGGAATATATTCATCGCTGCTGGCAATGTGGATCATGCACCAACTCGTGCACGGTCAATGCGATCGACCCAGAGTTCAATCCGCGTTTTTGGATTTACCTCATCCGCACGGGTATGGAAGAAGAACTGTTGCGCGACAAAGAACGCATCTGGCAATGCGTGTCGTGTAACCAATGCACCTACGCTTGCCCCCGAGATGTATTCCCCGAAGGTGTAATGAAGGCGACGGCGCATTGGTTGGAGTTAAAAGGACATACACCGAAATCACCATCGATGGTGTTCGATGAAGTGTTTACCGAGCAGGTAATCGCGACTGGCAAAATCGAAGAAGGACGCACACTACGTCGCTTTCTAGGACGTACTGCACAGCCGCTGATGCAAGACTGGATCGTTGAAATGGGTAAGAAATTGCTAACCAATCTGCCGCTTAAGATGTTGACCAAAATGGGGATCGGCAGTGTGCTTGCGCCACGAACCCGAGGTTGGTCAAAGGCGGGCGCGGCAATCCAAGAATATCAAGATGAACAACAAGCCAAGCATCGCAAGGCGCTTAATCTCGACGAGCTCGTTGCCATGGCCGAACAAGAACTGACTAGCCAGGAACAGTAGATGACGGACAAGAAAGCCAAATACCAAAAGGTCGCCTACTATCCCGGGTGCGCATTAGAAGGTAGTGCAACAGCCTACGATCGATCGACTAGGGCGGTCGGCAAAGCCTTGGGTCTCGATCTCGTCGACGTAAAAGACTGGAACTGTTGCGGCGCGATGGAGGTAAAAAACATCGATGCGAAGATCCAAACCTATCTATCCTCGCGGGTCATGTCGATCGCCGCCAACGAAATGGACATGGATGTCGTCATGGCACCGTGCAATGGCTGCTATCACAATTTAAAAAAGGCCGAGTACGACCTTAAAAACGACGAAAACTCACGCGAGGTCGTGGGCAAACTATCGGAAAAGGCAGGACATGCGACCTATGCGTCGGGCCAGGTCGAAACAATCCATGCGCTCGATTGGATCCGCGACACCATTGGCGAGAAAGGCTTAGGCGAACGTGTTAAAAATTCGCTCAAAGGCTTAAAGATTGCGAATTACTACGGTTGTATGTACACCAGACCGCGACATATCTTCCCGGAAAAAGACCAAGGTCCAGGTAGCGAGTCGACCTCAAAACCACATTTTATGGACGACCTCCTCGCGGCAGCCGGCGCCGTCAATGTCGAGTTCCCGCTCAAAACCGCGTGTTGCGGTGGCGCCCACACTTTGTCCGACAGTGACATGTCGACCAAGCTAGTTTTGAATATTATCCGAGCCGCCGAAGCCGCCGGTGCGGATGTCATCGCGACGGAATGCCCGACCTGCCACTCTGGATTGGAGATGCATCAGATCCGCGCACAAAAACGCTTCGGCGTCGAGACCAAGGTGAAGATCATCTACTTTACGCAATTGCTCGGCCTCGCCTTGGGCTTAAAGCCAAAGAAGGTTGGGATACATGAGAATATCTCGGATTCCCTCGGGCTACTAAAGGAAAAGGGACTGGCGTGAGATCGCTCGCAGAACTGGAAGCACGTTTGGAAGACATTATTACCGAACGAGGTGAACCCACGAGCGCCGAAGAACTGCTCGAATGCGGCGAAGCGGTATTGGAACATTGGATCACGGTTAGGGGCGAAGACCCGACGAACGACGAACACGAAGGTTTCCGTATACTCGCACTGCACCGGCAGGGAGCGCGCGGCGATGCAAGTTTTAATGCGTGCCGGGAAACCTGCCGTGAACTCGTCTACCATTTCAATTTAATGTCTGAACTGCGTGCAGATACAGATGACGCGCAATCAAGCTTGCAAATGATGGCATTGATCGCGAATCATTTAGTGCTGTTTGTTGGCGGTAAAATGCAAGAAGCAGGGCTTGGTGAATTCTGTTGTTCAGCAAAACCACTGCATGAAGAAATAAATGACCTATCGGAGGTAACCGATGCCTAACGTTCGGGGATGTAACCTAGCAGAAGATCGTCTCTACGACGTCGAAAACCATATTTGGCTGCAGGAAGTGGGTGACGGACGCATTAAAATTGGGATGACTGCAGTGGCGACCGCAATGGCAGGCCAACTCGTAGCCTTCACACCGAAGAAAGTTGGACGATCGGTAAAACCCGGAAAATCATGTGCCACGGTGGAATCCGGGAAGTGGGTTGGCCCGGCAAAATCGGCCGTTGGTGGTGAAGTCTTGGAAGTAAACGCGCAGTTGGTCGAGAACCCAAGCCTAGCCAACGATGACCCGTACGAGGCAGGTTGGATGGTCATCATCCAAGGGGAAGATTGGGATAGCGTAAAACCGAATCTAGTTGCAGGAGCAGATGTAGCCGCACCGTACGAAGCCAAAATGGATGCGGACGGATTCGATGGCTGCGAATAGTAAAGGTATATTGGTCAGAGATAGGAATTCTTTGTGGAAGTAGCAGAACTTAGAGACAGAGCGGGCGACGCGGCTAAATTTCTTAAGTCGATGTCAAACGCATCGCGTCTGTTGATATTGTGCCACCTAGCTGACGGTGAAAAGTCGGTCGGTGAGCTGCAATCACACCTCGACCTCAGCCAATCGGCATTGTCGCAACACCTAGCAGTACTGCGAAGAGACGGAATTGTCTCGACCCGTAGGAGTTCGCAGACCATTTTTTATAGCCTCGCGAATGAACCTGCACAAGAAATAATGGGGACCTTATACGAGTACTTCTGCGGCGCAGGCGCAAAAAAAGTAACTGACCCTTAAACCCTTCGTCACCTTTTTGCGTTTAGTCCGGTAACCAAGCGCCTGGTGCAATGCCTTCGACATCGGTTGTGACATCGACCACCGCTGGCAGACCGCAGTTCAATGCCTGGTCCAGCGCACCTGCGAGTTCACTGGGTTGATCAACCCGCACACCGAAGCAACCCATCGATTGCGCCATCGCAGCGAAATCGAGCTCCGACAACTTCCACAACTGGTCCGACCCACGCTCGGCGCCCCCATAGACCGCCTCGACAAGATCGCGCTCTTGGTTCAAAGAACCATTGTTGTTGATGACCGTCACGGTGTTGATGCCATTGCGCAGGGCAACGTCTAGCTCTGTCATATGATAGTAAACCCCGCCGTCGCCAGTGAAACAGATGACCGGACGATCTGGTACCGCACACTTGGCGCCGATTGCCGCCGGGATCCCCCAGCCGAGTGATCCAGCGCAGCGGAGGTACGATTGCGCGGGGTGCTTAAGGTCGATCATGCAACCGGTCCATATGCCGGCGTGCCCGGTATCTGATACCAGCACCGCATCGGAAGGGAGCAAGTCGCTCAGCTCCCGGCACAGACGCTCGGGCCGCATCGGCACTTCGTCGGAGTTGACGTGTGGGGCAGTCTCCTCACGCCACTCCCGAACCAGATGCTGGATCCGCTCAATCCACTGTTGCCGTGGCGCGGCCGTATCCGCGGCATCAATCATCCGACGTAAGGCCGCGCGGGCATCCGCCTGTATGCCAACTTTGACTGGATACGACCGCCCAAGCTCGGCAGGATTGATGTCGAGTTGAATGGTCGGCGTTCCTGCCGGCGGGATGCGCCAGTCATGCGTCACCTGCCCGCCAGTATGGCTGCCGACGAAAAACACGAGATCGGCCTCACACACCGCACGATTGGCGCAGGCCCGCGAGTAGCTGCCTGGCACACCTACCGCCAAGGGATGATCCCAGGGCATGGCAGTCTTTGCGTTAAGCGAGGTGGCGACAGGGATAGAAAGTTTTTCGGCGAGGGCGACCAATTCTGCCTCGGCCCCGGACGCAATCACGCCGCCGCCGGCAACAATGATCGGCCGCTCTGCTGCAACCAGCAGCTGCAGCGCGCCCAGCACCGAACGCGGATCGGGCTCTGGTCGATATGGCGGCAGCTTGGTGAAAGTGTCTTCTACTATCGGTTCGAGGTCCGCGACCGCGTTGGCGACCACCGTGCCATCAAAGCCGCTAATATCGAGGTGTACCGGACCTGGTGTCGCGGTCGTTGCTTCCCGAAAGGCCTGGCGCAGGAAATGCGGCAACTCATCCACACTCGTTACTAGCCCGCTAAATTTAGTCACCGCCGAGAATGGACCATGATGGTCGATCTCCTGGTAAGCGTTACGGTCCTGCTTTCCCTGTTCGAGTCGTCCAGTAAGTGCAACGACCGGAGAGCAGGCGAGCCACGCGTCCTGCAGTGCCGCCGCCAGATTTGCCGCCCCAACAGATTGCGCCATGCACACGGCGGGCGCGCGACGTATGCGCGCGTAGGCATCAGCCATATAGGCGGCGCCTTTCTCACTGTGACACATGATGCGGCGAACGCCGAGGCGCTCGAGGTCGCGCAGCACTGGCGTCAGAATGTAAGGCATTACGAATACGTGCTCGATACCGTATCCCTTGATCATGTCGCTGAGGTACTGACTACCCGTCATTTGTCTGCTTCCTCCCTCCAGCCAATCCGCGCGATATTTTTTACGCTACTTTGCAACGCAAGGGTCGGCCGGCTCGGTTATGGTGGGGTATACGATAGCACGGGCGTGGACTGCCACTGATAGCGGCGTCACGATGAATTTTACGCCAGACCTCGGAGATAATTGAAGGAGCGCGGACGCAGTCGATCAATCCATTGCCCGTAATTCGTGAGTCTTTTCAGCGCCGCGCGGATGTGCTTCCTGCCACTCGGCGGCCAACTTCCGTGCTTCTGCTACCTGCGCGGGTGTCATTAACCACTCGAGATCGATGAGCTTCCTGCGAGCCCGCTTTCTGCCGGCCTCGTTAACAGCTCGACTCGCACCAAGGCTGTACCATTTGTGGGCCTCAACGTAGTTTTGCTTTACACCTCGTCCTTGGTCGTACATGGTGGCGAGGGTGTATTGCGCGGTCGCATTGCCCTGTTCCGCCGCGCGTCTAAACCACTTTAGCGCTTCACCCTTGTTTTGCACCGATCCGTAGCCTTGATCGAATATGTTGCCCCAGCCTCCCTCGTGCGCGAGCCCCAGCATCGTTTGTGCCTCGGAATGTCCGAGCTCGGCGGCTAAGCTGAACCGCCTTAGCGCTTCTTCTTCGTCTTGCTGCACACCTTGGCCTTTGTCGTACATCAGACCAAGATTGAAGTGTGCGACCGCATTCCCCTGATCGGCCGCTAATCGAAACCATTTCAACGCCTCGACATAGTCGTGCGGTACGCCGTGGTCTTGTCCGTATAAATTGCTCCAACCTTCGCGGTACACAACACCCAACATCGTTTGTGCTTTGGCGTGCCCTTGTTCAGCGGCTAAGCGATACCATAGCAGGGCTTCGCCCTCATCTTTCTCTACGCCATGGCCGCTTTTATACATCAAGCCAAGGTTGAATTGCGCAGTCGCATTGCCTTGATCTGCGGCTAATCGAAACCATTTCGATGCCTCAACGTCGTCCCTATGGACACCTTTGCCGTAGTCGTACATAAAGCCCAGGTTATTTTGCGACTGACTGATTCCCTGTTCAGCTGCCAACCGATACCATTTCAGCGCTTTGCCATAGTCTTGCGGCGTGCCTTGGCCCTGGGCGTACATATTGCCCAGATTGCCCTGCGCCTTCGCATTCCCGGCAGCGGCCAACGGGCTAAATAACTGCAAAGCAAGGGCGTAATTACCGTCCTCATAAGCGGCAAGCGCATCGTCAAATGGATCCGCGTGTACAACCGTCACGCAAAGGCCAAAGGCTAAAGCAGCGAGTTGCTTTCTCATGTGCTTTCTCCAGCAAGCCCATCGAGGCTTAGTCTTCTCCTAAGAACCGATTAGGCGCGTTTTCCTTACCCAACGATCTTAGTCAGTGATATTCCTCAGACCGCTCACCCGTTGAGCTCCCATTTGCGAGTTGCAGCGTCGCTTCGTGTTGGCTCAAAAATACCGCACCGCTCAAATGTTCAAGGAACGCCGTTCGCTTCAGCTGATCCATTACCGGACCCTTCACTTCGCTGAGATGAAACTTAATGCCCACCGTACCAAGCCGCTCATTGATTGCCTCGATCGACTCGAGTGCACTCATATCGATATCGTTCACCGCCGAGCACATGAGGACGACGTGCTCTAATTTCGGGCGCATTGCCATCGCACTATAGATGTAGTCTTCCAGGTATCGAGCATTCGCAAAGTAAAGACTTTCGTCGACTCTCAGTGTGAATATGTTGTCATAGGTTGTTACATCGTGGCGCATCACGTTACGGAAATGTTCAGTCCCCGGAATGCGCCCAACTTCTGCAATATGTGGCCTAGACGATTTATATAGATGAATTAGTATTGAGATGGCAACGCCGGAACTCACGCCGGATTCAACTCCCCATGCCAACGTTACGATGATAGTGGCAGTTACCGCCGCAAAGTCAGCTTTCGAATATACCCAGGTTTTTTTCAGGATAGAAAAATCTACAAGAGAGAGCACGGCAACAATGATCGTTGCCGCAAGCGTAGCCTTCGGCAGGTGATAAATGGCCGGGGTCAGAAATACCGCAGCAATCATCAACCCAACAGCAGTATACGCACCGGCCGCCGGCGTCTCGGCGCCAGCGTCAAAATTCACCACCGACCTAGAGAATCCGCCTGTAACGGGAAAGCCGCCGGTAAACGCCGCACCAATATTAGCCGTGCCGAGTCCGATCAATTCTTGATCCGGATCGATCCGCTGGCGTTTTTTTGTGGCGAGCGTCTGCGCCACAGAGATTGATTCCACAAACCCGATAATCGAGATGAGGATTGCCGACCCAACAATGCTAGTCCAAAGATCCAATGAAAATGACGGTACAGTAATTGACGGCAGCCCTTGCGGAACCTCGCCGACAACCGCTACACCCCTTGCATTAAGGTCAAATCTCCAGGCTACGAGAATCGTCGCTACGACCGCAACCACGGGTCCAGTTTTCGCGAAGATCTCAGATAAACGTGGCTTCATGCCCATGTTTACTAGAACTGGCGCTAAACCTTCACGAACCCAGAAAAGAAAACCGATCGTCGCAGCACCGATCGCACTGGTGATCCAATTAGCTTCCCCAAGATGATTGAAGAGCGCAGCGAGCAGTTCGTAAAGGTTATTACCGGCAGCATCGATGCCAAAGATATGTTTCATTTGGCTGGCAGCGATGATGATCCCTGAGGCTGTGATGAATCCGGCGATCACCGGATGTGAAAGAAAGTTGGCCAGAAAACCAAGTCGGAAAATACCAAGTAGCAGCAAGAAAAGACCGGACAGAAAGGCCAGCGTCAATGCCGCGGTAATCAGTTCAGGGGTGCCTTGATCTGCGATGTTACCGATCGCGACAGCCGTCATGAGAGACACGACAGCAACGGGACCAACGGCCAGAGCGCGGCTGGTTCCGAATACCGCGTATAGAATTATCGGTGCGATAGACGCGTAGATGCCCATCTCTGGCGGGAGACCTGCTAAGAGCGCATAGGCCAGCGACTGTGGTATCAACATGATCGTCACGATCACCGCTGCGAGCGCATCCCTTGACGCGGCCTCGCGATTGTACTTTGCACCCCAATCTAGTATCGGCAGATAAGTCGATAGTCTCGCTAGTATTTTGTTATCCATGATCCTACCGATTGCTCAACGACAACATTCGCCGCTAGAAACGCACCCGTGCTAAGCATGTCGAAACTTAAAATGCACTGAAGTTAATGTTGTGCAATTAGCTCGCTATTGATTGCCTGCCAACGGATAGCGATAGCGTTACCGATGATAAACGCTACGATGAATATCGCCGGTTCCGCCGATCCAAATGTCAGCGACGCGATGGCTGGTCCGGGACAGTAGCCGGAGATCCCCCAACCAACGCCGAAAATTGCGGCACCGGTTAACAGCTGGGCGTCGATCCCATCAGTCCCAGGAACTTCAAAGCGACTGGCAAAAAGCGGTTTCGGCAACCGTAATACACGCCGAAAGGTCAACAAGGTTACGCCTACGGCACCGCCCATAACGAGCGCAAGACTCGGATCCCAGTTTCCTACGATGTCCAGAAATGCGAGCACCTTTTCAGGATTGACCATTTGCGATATAGACAGACCAATGCCAAACAGAATACCGGTCAGTAGTGCAACGATTTGTCGTTTCACGATATGCCCCCAAGCAGGTGCCGAACGATGAACGTTGTCGCCAGTGCGATAGAAAAAAACGTTGCCGTGGACGCCGCCGAACGACCAGAAGTTCTACCGAGACCGCATACCCCGTGACCGCTCGTGCACCCGTTTCCTATTCGGCTACCGAAACCGACCAGGATCCCGGCAATAATGAGCAAGGGCAATGGAAAATCGTCACGAGGGATGAAGCTTGGCCCCATAAGCTGCCACCATAATGCACCCCCGCAAACCAAGCCTACTAGAAACAGTATGCGCCACAGTCGGTCGGGTGCGCGCATCTTGATTGCGCCCCGAAAGATGCCGCTAATGCCGGCTATTTGACCATTCATCCACAGTAAAAGTGTGGCCGAGGTACCAAGTAACACGCCGCCGAGTAGCGCCGAGAAGGGGGTAAAATTTTCCATCAAATCTCCTAGGAATTGGCCATGCCGACAGATCCGTCAGTCTATGTTGCTAGATTGCGCGGCAATTATATAAGATATTTCTAATATATAAAAGCTAGTTCAAACAAAGTACTTATCGGGCTCAATGCTGCTAGCGTGTATTGCAAATACGATGGACACTGTTTGTCCCGGGAGCATGCTCAGGCTACCGTAAGCATATCGCCTAAGGTTCTTACACTTGGGTAAGTAGCAACAGCCTGGCGTTACGGCACAACGAACAAACAACATTGATTGGAGAAATGAAATATGGCTCGACAAAATGTCTCAGCAGTAAGCCCTTATGCTGATGCGATGGGATTCTCTCGCGCAGTGCGCTCTAACGATCACGTGTTTGTCGCGGGATGTGCTGCGATTGGCGCCGACGGCAAAAACGTCGGTATCGGTGATGCCGCGGCACAAGCGCGGCGATGTTTTGAGGTGATTGAGGGCGCGCTCAAGGAGGCTGGCTCGAGTCTCGAGGAGGTCGTTCTCACTCGAGTATTTCTTGTAGATGCTGCCGACGCCGATGTAGTAGCCCAGATCCACGGGGACATCTTCCGCAATTCAAAACCAGTAACGAGCGCAGTGGTCGTTGCGGCCTTACTTCACCCGGAATGGTTGATCGAGATTGAGGCACACGCGGTGATCGGGGCTAGAGTTGATTGACTAATACTCGCTACCCAGTCGTCCGGTCGGTCGCCGCGCGACTCTAGATAACATCAACACCCCCGTGATCCCAAACCAAATCGCGGGGGGCACTGGCACCGCTATCAATATTGCTTGAGAAAATGCAGCCAGATCAATGCTGGTGCCCGTCAGCGCGCTTAATGTCCACGCACCGATCAGGGGATTTCCGAGCAACGGATCGAATTCAGCGCCAACACCCGGAACTGCCAACAGAAAACCTGCCGGCTCCGTAACAATAAAATTATTCGACGCGTCGTTGGCGTTGACTAACCAAAGCCCCCAGTCGAAATCCCAATCTACGACACCGCTCAAGTCGATTCCGGGGTCGATTCCGATGATGCCGCCGGTTTCAACGGATGGTAGATTTGGTGTGCTAGAACCGGGGTCGTCGACATTGAACCATTGGTTACGTGCGAACATAAACGTTCCCGGCTGCGTATTTGGCCCTATGTTCACAAAACTGCTGCTCAGACCATCGTCGAACAGCACGACGTTGTCGTTAAACACGCCGTTTTGAGTTTCAACAAGACCGGTGTTCTCGTTCAAGATCCGGATAGCCCATGACGTCGGTTGACTAATGACATTATGGTGGAAGTTTCCGCCGTCGATATTGACGTACGACGCACCGGTGATTCCACCCAAGATAACGTTGCCTTCAACTGTGATGTTATCCGCTTCATACCCGCTATCACCATCAATAAAGCGGAAAAACGCCGCGCCGGTTGAACCACCTGCCTGTATAGGGCGGCCATTCCCGCCAGGAAGGTCGACCCGATTCGCACGAATAACGATATTTTTACTACCACCTTTAGGCCGGATCCCGGTACCGCCGCCGCTCAAAGAATCGTGACGAAATGATGAATTTTCTATGAGCCCGTTATGCGCGCCGACCATGTCAATCGCACTGCCACCCTCACCCCAGTTTGTAACGGTTACCCGCTCGATCGTAAATCCAGTAACACCAGAAAGTTTTATGCCGTCGTTGTTACCACCTCCTCCAATATCGCGCACGATTAGATTTCGCAAAGTGACGTTCGTCGAAGGCGACGCGAACGATCCGCCATCGTCAATGTTAATACCGTTGAAGAGCGAATTTTCGATTATCAGGTCTTGTACCGTTACATTCGTCACATCAGTGAGATGCAGGCCCTCGTTCCCACCCGAGATCACCGCCAAACTCGTCGCGCTTTGACTGCGGATAGTCACCCCGGTTAATCCTGAGGCGAAATTTCCACCAGCATAGGTTCCGGGCGCCAACAATACGCTATCGCCCGAAGCTGCAATCGAGAGCGCCGCACTGAACTCGGAATTGTTAGTGACCACGTGATCGATCGCCGAAGCAACAATCGGATGGAGAACGACAAATGTGATGATGAACGGTAGGGAAAATCTGGCCATGCGCGAGTCCTCCGTAACTAATGCATCGAGTGACACTAGCACGCGGGCAAGGCACAGACTGTGACGAATTTCGCACGCGGTTTTAATTCGAATGGGCGTAGCAATATTGGCGTCGACTATTTCACCTCAAAAATAATTGGTGGGCTACTATGCCCGCGTGACCAGCAATGGAACAACTATAGCGTGCTATTGAGAGGCGCTTTCTGCCATTTGTTGTCGACGCTGCGCCGACGCGGCGGCATCCACTCCGATATACCGGCCATTAGCATCACGCAATAGCACCACGCCATATGTCGTTTCTGCCTGTTCCGCGCTCACCCAACGCTCCTGTACATCGTGTAGTACACGATCAAGGTCGCGTTCCAGCGGTGAGCCGTAGCCACCACCACCGCAGTCGCGACCGCGGATGAACTCGCCGGGTTGCAGCTCAACGTTAATGAAACCTTCGACCTTGTCCTCGCTGCCGTCTGCATGCAACACATGATCTTGGGACCGTGTGCCGTCGTGGCCACCGCGTACACCGCGCGGCGGGGTTTGCCAGGCGTCTGGTGCGGATACCACGCGCAAGGGTAACGAACGCGGACCGTATACGACCTCTGTGCCCGGTGCACCACGAAAACGGCCGGGGGCACCACTGTCTTGGATAAGGTGTAAGCTCTTCACCAGTAGAGGGTATTTTTGTTCGTCCAACTCCACACTATCCCGATACAGTAACCCGGCCCCAACGGGAATCAACAAATTGATCCAACCATCGGAGATCGGGGAGGCCGGCCCGCCACCACCCATTAAGAACATTTGGTTGATGAAGGCGCGGTTGTCGTGACGAGCGTCTGCTCCGGAGACAACTGCACATCCGGACGTTAGCGACGGATTACCTTCGGCGAGTCCCCAGCCCTCGCCAATACCCGCGAAGGCCGCTTGGGTGGCGTTAACCAGTCGGTCACCGACGTTCGTCGTCGCCACCGAACAACTGTGCGGGAAACGTGGAATACCCACGACACAGTTTTCGCGCAGATGTACACGAATACGGCGGAAGGTGCCTGCGTTGTGGGGGATGTCGGGTTCCAGACAGTTGAATACGCCGGTCATTACATTGTTGATCGCACACGCCTCAGACTCATTCAAGCCACACGGAAGACAGTCTGGATTGTCTTTAAGGTCGATATCGATGTACGCGTTATCGGGATCGATCTCTAGTACGACCTTCAGCGGGATACCATCGGGTACCACGCCGGGAATCGGATCATGTTTGGCGTGGTTCTCTAGTCGGCCGGCGGGCAAGCGTTTTATTTCTTGTACGATGCGCCGCTCGGAATAATCGAACCAGGCCTTAATAAAAGCTTTTAGTGTGTCGACGCCATATTGTTCGGCCAATGCCTTCAGCCTGCGTTCCCCTATTCGCGCGGCACCAATCGCAGCGAGGTAATCACCGTACCATTGGTCCGGCACGCGGATCCGCCGACGGCACATGCGCATAATGTCTTCTACGTTTTGGAAGTCACGCTGAACACGCACGCAAGGAAATATCAGCGCCCCTTCTTCGTAGATGTCCTTGGCTGCAGCGTGATAGGTAGTGGGAATGCTGTTACCGATGTCGGCTTGATGCGCCTTGGCGACCGCAGTGAATAAATGTACGCCCGCACAGAACACTGGAACCAAAATGGTGTGGTCGGCCGGGTGCGTATTACCCAGATAAGGATCGTTGTGCAGAAAGGCATCGCCTTCGCTCAAATCGTCATGCAGATCCACCATCGACTGTGCTTGTAAGTGTGTGCCGAAGACATGTACCGGCGCCGCCTCTGCCGTCGCCAGCAGATCGCCTTCACCGGTCACGAGACAACAGGAGAAATCCCGCGACATTGCAATAACCGCCGAACGCGCCGAACGCAACAACGTGTTGGTCATCTCGCGCACGATGGCGTCCATACGATTGCTCAATACGGCGAGCAATATAGGGTCAAAAGCGTCCTCGCTTGAACGGTCGGTCATGCTTGAACCTCTAGCAAATAATGGCCGTAGGGCGTGACAGTCGCGGTTGCATCCGGATATACCACGATGGTGGTAGTTGGCTCTTCGATGATCGCAGGCCCGGCGATGTGATCGCCAGGAACCAGATCTTCGCCATAGTACACCGCCGCGCGTGCCTGCTCTGCCGTTAATAGACCAAAATGGCTGTCACGCAAATGGTGAGGCCTTAACGTGTCACCGCGCGTTCGTCGATCGGATTGCTGTAAACCGCGCGGCAGTTGTCCGCTGATGTGCGCGCGCCAGTTGATGCATTCCAATGGATTATCCGGGTCGCGCACTGCGAACACACGTTCGTGCTCATCATTGAAATCTTCAATTAATGTCTGGAGCGCGTCGCTGTCCGCTACACGTGAGCCGCGCAGGGTCAGCTCCAATTCCCAAATCTGGCCGGCGTAGCGCGCCTCAACCGACATCGATTTGTGAAATTCCCGCAAACCGCGCTGTTCGAGTGTGGCGGCAAAACTGTCGAGTTGTGCCTCCAAACTAGCGAGCGTGTCATTGACGGCGTCATAATCAAAATTCGCGGTAGAGGCGAACCGGCTGGCGTTGAACTCACGTACGATGTCAGAAAAATGTGCGCCGCATGCACTGAGGGCGCCCGCCGTTCGCGGAATAAGCACCCGTTGCATGCCAAGAGCGTGCGCAATGGGAACGATATTAAGACCGGCTGCACCGCCGCCAGCAACTAATACGGAATCTGCAGGATTGATACCTTCCTTAACGGTGATTTCCTGGATCGATTTAATCATGTTCTCATTGGCTACGGCGATGATAGCGAGCGCCGTGTCGACAATAGACTTGCCGAGCTGTGCCGCGACAGGCTCCAGCACGCGCTCGGCCGCATCTGCATCCAACGCCATCTTGCCGCCTAGAAAGTGTTGCGGATTCAAATATCCAAGGACTAGTGCGGCGTCGGTGACCGTCGGCGCGTCACCGCCGAGCCCGTAGCATGCGGGGCCGGGCCGTGCACCGGCGCTTTGTGGGCCAACGCGCAATAGGCCACCTGGGTCGAGCCAAGCGATCGAGCCACCTCCGGCCCCGATCGAACGTATATCTACCGAGCCCATGCCGAGCAGGTGTCCGGTGTAGATCTCACCGAGCCAGGTTTCGCGTGTCCGCGTAACCCGCGCATCGCGAACCAGACTTACGTCGAATGTTGTGCCACCGGTGTCTACGACCACGGCATCGTGCCCTAATGCCTCCATCGTGGCGTAGGAGAGTCCAGCGATCGGTGCCATGGCTGGACCTGACTTAACGAGGTAGATGGGGCGTTCAATCATGTCTTCGACATGCATTACGCCACCGACCGAGGCGCTGACCAAAATATCGCCGTTGTATCCAGACGCTGCGAGATTTTGCTCAAGCAGCCGCAGCTGCTCCTGCATCAAGGGTTTTAACGAGGCATCGATCGCAGTAGACGAGGCGCGGGGATACTCGCGCAAGACCGGATTGAGTTCGTGTGACAATGTGTACGGCAGCCTGGGCAGATGCGTGGCGATGAGTTCACCCACGCGGCGTTCATGCGCGGGGTTGGCAATTGACCAAAGCAGACAGACCGCGACGGCCTCAATTTTATCATCGCGCAGGCTGCTGAGGACCTCGACCACGCGAACTTCGTCCAACGCCGTGACGACCGCGCCTTCGGCATCGATGCGTTCTGGCACTTCGAAGGTTAGTTGACGCGGTATATAAGGTTGCGGATAGTCGACATTCAGTTGATGCGCATTCAGCTTTCCGCCTTGTCGATAGACCAGAATATCAGGGAAGCCCTCGGTCAATAACATCGCGGTTTTTGCGGTGCGCTGCGTTACGATGGCGTTGGTCGCACGGGTCGTGCCATAGATGAAGACGTCCGTTTCGACGAGGAGATCGTGCATCGAACGACCGAGCTGCCCCGCGGCGTCACTGATTGCGTTTTGCACCCCGACAAAATTGCGCTCGGTGTCGGTCAGCGCCTTGCCTATCGCGAGTATGCCGGTGGGATCGGCGACAACCGCATCGGTGAAGGTGCCGCCTGTATCGATGGAAATGCGGTACGTCATGGTGATCTCGGTGGATGGTGGGGACGCACGGCGTGGCGCGATGAGATAGATTGAATATTCATTTGCTATCGCGTCACATTAAAAAGGCCCCTTTTGGGGCCTATGCTCTTGTTGCGATCTGTTGCCTGTGTGGCCGGAACAGACCGTGCAAAATTGGCGCGCCCGGAAGGATTCGAACCTCCGACCCCCTAGTTCGTAGCCAGGTACTCTATCCAGCTGAGCTACGGGCGCTATGTTCAGAGCGTGATTTTACACCAACGCCGCCTATGAATTTTGTCTAATTTTCAACGCAAGGATGGATGCGCAAACGAAGTATCGTTTGCTTACCCCTTCGGGGCGCCGCCGCTTCGCTCTGGCGTCCAATCTCGCTCCGCGAGATTGTGATGAAAAAGCGAAGCCTCGCTTTTATCACCGCTGCGCGGCGACCTACGGTCGTCCTAATCGCTTCAGCGCG
>JAJFJQ010000008.1 GCA_021773835.1 Gammaproteobacteria bacterium | reverse complement strand
GAAACGGTGATGGGGCAGTTAGGTGGGCATGCGAAGGCCATGGTGGTCACCGGTTCGCGCAAGGAAGCCGTGCGCTACAAGCTCGAGTTCGACAAGTACGTGCAGAAGAAAGCCTATAGCCAGTTGCACGCGATGGTGGCGTTCTCCGGCGAAGTGAGTTTCAGCACGAAAGACCCGCACAGCGAAGGACTCATTGGCGAGAAATTCACCGAAGCGAGCATGAATCCGGATCTGAAGGGGCGCGATCTGCGCGATGCATTCGACACCGACGATTACCATGTGATGATCGCGGCCAACAAATTCCAGACCGGCTTCGATCAGCCGAAGCTCTGTGCGATGTATGTCGACAAGAAACTCGCGGGGGTGGATTGCGTACAGACTCTGTCGCGTCTGAACCGGGTCTACCCGGGTAAGCAGGAAACTTACGTCTTCGATTTCTTCAACGAGCCGGCCGACGTACTCGCGGCGTTCCAGGAGTACTATCAGACCGCGCACTTGCTCGACGTGTCTGATCCGAACCTAATCTGGGATCTGTTCGACAAACTCCGCGCCACGGGAATTTTCCTCTGGACCGAGGTGACGCAGTTCTCCGAAATTTTCTATGCAAAGAGCAAAAGCAACGCGGCGCTGAGCAATGTCTGCAAACCGGCCGTCGACCGTTGGCAGCAGCGCCATCAGGACGCATCAGCAGATTACGCGAAGCAGAAGAAACTGTTCGACCACGCTAAATCGCTGGGCGATCCCACGTTCATCGCGAACGCCGAAACCGACATGAAAGCGGCCAAGGCCGCGATCGATGCACTGGAGCTGTTCAAGTCCGACCTCATCGCACTCACCCGTTACTACGAATTCATGTCGCAGATCGTCGATTACGACAGTTCCGATCTGGAACGACTAAGCTTGTACGCGCGACATCTTGCGCCGCTGCTGCGGGAAAAGAACATAGACGAAGACCCCATAGACCTGAGTTCCGTGGAGCTCAGCCATTACCGGCTGTCGAAGATCAAACAGCAGGATCTGCAGATGGTTAAGGACGGAGACACCGGCCTCTACGCGACCAACGATCTCGGCACCGGCAAACCGCGCTCAAAAGAAGAGGAGTGGCTCTCGCTACTCATCCAGCGTTTGAACGAGTTATTCATTACCGACGGCCTCACGGATAACGACCTCATCAACTACGCATACACCATTCGCGACAAGATCAGCGAGAACGAAGCGGTTATGCACCAGATCGATAACAATTCCGCCGAGCAAGCGCTGCTCGGCGATTTCGCGGGCGCGCTGGACGATGCGGTTATGGAGAGCAGCGAAGCACATCAAAGCCAGATGATGCAGTACTTGAATAGCAAGGAAGTGCAGGCGGGGTTTCAGCGGGTGGTGTTTGATATGTTGTTGGCGAAGAGAGCCAAGTCGATGACTCCCACGAATACCGATGATTTATCGGGGTTATAAGCTTTCGCAATGGCCGGCCGACTATCGGAGGGACGCGTCAAGGATTGAGGTTTCTTTTGTTTTATGGAAGGGTGCTTGAACCCAGGCCGCTAACATGTTGAGCCTAATTTTGAATCGGCCGTGTAGAGAACACGGTTTGCACTAAACTTCGGAGATTTATTAGGCTTAGGCTGTTTCCGCACTAGCCTACTTAAGAAAACCTCCGTTGAGCGCAAAAAAACAACAATAAGAAAGCGTGCTCATTAAACCTTGAATATTGCTGCATCTATTGAGGGTTGCTGAGTCGAACTGCGAATAAAGTCCCGGGGGGAAATTCATGGCTGCCTCGTCCAATTTCGATTTGGCTCTATTGCTTCCGAAGGCTCCTCGTGAGGTCTTCGAAGGTGCCTATACAACAGATTCGTTAAGCGCCACGTTCATCTACCTTATGGTGGCGATTACGTTGCTAGCTGCAATTTATGTTGTTTGGAAATGGCTAAGAAGTCGTGCTGCGATTGCTTTTCTCTCTCGTCTACTTGATCAAACGTCAATCGATACCCTGCGCAGAGACCGTAGGCAGCTCGTCGAGGACGCGGCCAAACACGATCTAATTGGAGATTTATGGGCGGAATTCGATGAAACCTTAGTCGAATCGCATGATGAAAAGTTTTTATGGAACACCGTCGACGCATCGTATTTTTTCAGTACGCATACATTGGCACGGGGAATTACGGAAAGTCGGCTGATTTCTGCGTTGCCAGGGATTCTAACGGCATTCGGAGTTCTAGGTACATTCGTCGGTTTGCAACTCGGCTTAAGCAGCATTGATTTGAATGCCCCAGACGTCGCAAAAAGCATTAACCCGCTGATTGCTGGTGCCGCCGTAGCATTCTCGACATCTGTGTGGGGCGTTGCCACGAGCGTTCTATTTAATATCTTTGAAAAAATAATTGAGCAACGCCTGCAACGAAGAATTTGGCAGGTCCAACAAAAGGTCGATCGACTTTTTCCGCGTAGCAGTCCCGATCAAAATCTCGTTGAGATTGAACATTACAGTTCTAAAAGTAGCAATACCCTAGATGGGCTTGCCGAACAGATCGGGGCCCACATGCAGACGGCAATACAAAAACTTTCGGACGAAGTTAGTAGCAGCTTAAATGCCGCATTAACTCCGTCGATTGAGCAATTGGCCAATCTAAGCCGTGAACTAGCCGAACAAAATCGCACTGGATCAGAAGATGCATTACGCGGCCTTGTTACGCAATTCTCCCAGACGTTGGGGAAAGCCGGCGAGGAGCAACGAAAAGACATGCAGAATAGCACCGTGGCTGTTCAATCTGCGCTGCAAGATTTGAAGAAGGCGATGGGGTTTTTTACGGATAACATGGATGCGAAATTAGACTCCTGGACCGAATCCGAGACTGGCCGTGAAACAGCGTTTAAGGATTACTTGATAAATTTGGAGGCGGGGCAGCGGAAGATGATCGGAGACATTAACGACATCCTCGCGCACAACCTTTCCAGCGCAGATAACTTAGTGCAAGGAAGTCACAAAATAGTATCTCAGAACGAAGTAGTGCATAAAAAGTTAGAAACATCGACAGAGTCTTTGGTAGCTGCAGCGGACTTGCTCGGGCAATCCGTTACGGCCCTTGAGCGATTAGCGAAACATTTCGGCGAAGCAGCAACTACTGTAGTTCGAGAGCAAACGGCTGCCGCAGAAACGGCTGAGCGTGCGGCGCGCGGTAACGAGCTTGTCGTGACCGAATTCAAGGATCTCTTCACAGAAATAAAAAATACGCAAAAAGAATTCGAAAGTGCCGCTAGCTCGCTACAGAAATCTGCTGACCTGGCAAGTACAACATTCTCCGGCTTGCAGACAAGTCAAGCCGAATACCTTGACGAATTAGCAAGCAAAATTGAAACGTTTGGCGAACAAGTTAATCGAATGCTCGTTAATTACACCGAGCAAGTACAAGGCCAAACCACCCAGCGCCTAAATGAGTGGAATGTGCAAACCCAGGACTTTTCCCAATCGATGGTCGACGCGATATCGACAATAAAAGACGTAGTCGACGAGATCGATGAGTTAATGCCAGAACGGCGATAACAGACGTTGATGGCCATAAAATAGCATGCCAGATTACAGATACTCGCAGCGCCAACCCGGGGCACCGGACGGGGAGAATCCGTATTGGGTATCGTTCTCCGACATTATGGCCGGCCTGCTGGTGATTTTCATCTTGTCGCTCGTCGCGCTAATGATTCAATTGCACGAGCAAACGACGAGAAAGAAAGACTTACAAGAACGCATAGAGCAGGCACTGGCTGAATTAGCAAAAATGGAATCTGAGAGGGAGACTATTCTTACAGAAATAAAGAGCGACCTGCGCGATGCCGGCATTGAGGTTACGGTTGCTGACAACGGCAGCGTTCTGCGCATTCCAGACCGCCAGATCGCATTTAAACCAGGCGAATTTGCAGTCCCCGCTGATCAAGGCGTTACAGTTGCGCAGCTCGGTAACGTTCTACTTGAAGCTATACGTTCGAAAGATCGAAACAAAAATATCAGTACGATATTTGTCGAAGGTCATACCGATAGTGTTCCTTTCAACAGAAGCGAACTTGGGAATTGGGGATTGTCGGCCAACAGAGCAATAGCAGTATGGAAATATTGGACGGAAGATCCCGGAACCGCAGCAGGATTATTAGACCTAAAAAATAAGGCGGGAAAGCCCCTTTTTTCGGTCAGTGGTTACGCAGACACTCGGCGCGTACGATCCGTAGAAGAGACGAAAGAAGATTTCCGAGCAAACCGAAGGATCGACATCCGCTTCACGATGCGCGCGACAGAAAGCAGCGACCTAAAAAAGTTGATTGAAGATCTGAAAAATGAAGGAGATTAATTTACCAGTAGCCAAGCTAGATTTCGTACTTTCATCTGACGCGGGATTGCCGGCCTCGCTCGCATACAAAAAGATCCTCGAAAAAATTGAACCATTGTTGTCCGGCGAAGCTGCTGTATCTAGCGCGTCGAAGCTCCGAAAACAGGAAATAAGAACCGCTATTCTAGAAGGTCGCAGTGTTGAATATATCGTGTACTCGCGCCGCGATGCGAGATTGTACTTAGAGCTGCTCTCTTTAGACGAAGAATTTTTCAAACGTGTCGAGTTTGGCGATAACGATTTTACGTGCATACAAAACGCGGCGGCACCAATGAGTCTCACATGCCTACGCGCATTTATTCAGCTATTCTTTTTTCGCTTTGACCAACTACCGGTGCTGGCAAAATTTGCCGACCTCATCGTAGGCGAATTGAATCAAATGCGAAGTTCGGCGGAACGTTCTACGTATTACGGGCCGTTGAAATATGGCGCGCAGCAAATATTCTCCGTTACTGGCCCCGAGCAACTGGCCGACCGTGCGAGGCACAGCGAAAGCACCTTGGAAACTGCCGCGAGAGGTGCAAACATCCCCACCGGTCAAAACTCCCGGTTCTTCATACAAGCTCAGTCGATCTTCTATCTGGACGAACTGAAGGCGTTACCAATCGGCCAGATGAGCAAAGTTGCTAAGCAACTCGCCGATCGGGCTGTGAACGAGCGTTCATTCAAAGATGGTGTTTTGTTAGGTCACGCAGCCGTAACGTGCCTTATAGAACGGGTCCTCGAAGAAAACCAGCGAATGCCGGACAAGTGGCGCGATCTTATACTGGCTATCTGCGGGGACCCTCGCATCCCAAAGAGCCGAACGAGTTTTCAAAAGTGGTGGCAACTACTTAAGCCCGATTACGTACACCACATGCGAGGTTGGCTCGCAGAATTAGACCTGCAGTTGTTCCTGGAAATTCTGGAAGACCATGGAGAAGCAACTGGGAACCGGGCGCTACAAAGGATGTTTCCGGCAAGGCGGCGATTCCTTGAAGGATTGTTCGAATCCGGGATTGTTACACATTCGCGACTGGTCCTAAGTCGCTCGGCAGACTTCGACGTTCGTAGACGTGCGGACGCCAAGGATTTACCGGGTTATGCGGTACTCGACGGAAGCGGCGATACTTCAATTATCTACCTAGAGCTAGATGGGAAAATCCACCTGCTTGAGGGGACACATAATTTTGCGGTTCGCGTCGATGACAAAATGCCGGTGGCGGGGCTCACCTCGTATGATCGCGATTCATTCAGGTGGGGAGAACTAACCGTTAGGACATCGATCGGCAAAGTGAATCACGTTGCATCTAAAAATTACACGTGGCAGCGAAAGCTTCTAAAAATCTTGAATGGCCCGGGTTGCGAGCTTCAGGTATCGCCGAAGGATGTACTCGCAGAGCAAGACTACCGTCGGTACCGAGAACTTTACGGGATGAGGTGAGTTTTAGTAAAGATGGTTATCGAGGCACTGCTGGACAGGTTTGGGACGAAAGCACCTAAGATATTCTATACATCCGATGGCGACGGGCTGGGAATAGAACTATTGCCCGAGGACTGGACGGCTGCAATCGATGGGAAAGCGGATGAACTAACGGCTCACCGATATCTTACGATGCAATTGTTGCTAGAAGAGGGGCTTGCGCTACCGATAAGGAATGGAATTTATATGGATTCCGAGAATGCGGTTCGCCTGGGGATCGACGAGCGCGCGTTATTCGATCTTCCAACGGAATGGCCTTATCAAATGATTGCGGAGGTCGAGGGGCGGACCTGGGAGTCAGATTTTCGAATTACCTTGGCGCTCGTTAGCGTCGACGGTACTCGGATCACGAACTACACATTGGATGGCCCGCTTCTAGCAATCACCAAACAAGAAACCTACCTACCGTCGCCAGAGCAATTCAGCGCATTGCAAAGCGTGGCCTTCCACGCAAAGACCGACGTGTCAGAGCGAGGAGAATATGAAAACCTTTCGGCGGTTCGCGAAATACTTGAGGCAAAAGCTGCTGGAGCAAACTTGAGTGCGCCCGTGTTTGATGAATTGGATTTAGTTGTTCCTGGGAAAATCGGTGTAACTGTAGAAGTCGATCGCGACGGGGATTTAGAGCTTACACCCTCGTTCGGTACGCAGATCGATCCAGAAGAAATAAAACAACGTTTAGTACAACTACAAAACGGCGAGCCATCCGGCAGCCTTAGAGTCGGGCGCCGAATACTGCTGCTAGACGAAAAACGCATGGCAGCAATCCAGGAAATACTTAGTAGCCCTTCTATCGAAGCTGAAGATAGAAAAACGTTTTTGTCTAACCCGACAGCGTGGCTCGACGCATCGCTTGTCGATCTTGACAGCGGATTTTCCTTTCGAGTTAAGGGGGCTGGGCCGCTGAAGCTTGCATATTTCGGCGATCACGAAGATTCCGGCGTCGGCTGGTTCGAGGCTGCGTGCTCTCGTGAGAAAAATGAGCAAGCCGATTTAATTCAGGTAGAGCCCCAGGATTTAGTCGATCTGATTCAAAATGCAGATGATTTGACGAGCTGCCAGAAGCGAATTAGCGAGGGCGTCGCAGCTGGAGCGGAAGAAATACGCTTCAAAGGAAAGCTGATAAACATCTCGGACCCCGCCGCATTAGCGAAGGCATTGGACACCGCGTCTGAAAAGTTGGAAGGGACTTCAGTCGACGAGAAACCTTCTCCTGACCACCTTGAAGATCCTACCGTGTTGGACATCGAAACCAACGATGAAGCACTTCAATCCACTCCGGAAATCGCACGCCCAGGTAATGTTCGTTTCGATGGCGTCATCGAGTTCGATGCGTACAAACGAACGCCGTTCCCGCATCAAGAAGAGGCAATACGCTGGTTGCTCGGAATCGCTTTCGAGCCTTGGGCGGAAAGCGGCGCGCTGCGCGGTTCTTTGCTCGCAGATGATATGGGACTCGGTAAAACATATACCGCAATAGTTTTTATTGCAGAGTATCTAAAGCACTTAAGCGAATCCAAGGCGGTCGCAGGACCAGTGCTAATTGTCGCACCGCTAGTCTTGCTCGAAACATGGAAGCGGGAAATCGAAGTCACCTATGTCGAAAACCCTTTCAAACGAATTGTGGTGCTGCACTCGCAAGCGGATTTACCGAACTACAGAGTTAGCGGTGCAAACAACGAAATGCGTATGAATCGAGGCGCATCAACGGGGGGAGGAACCGAGCCAGATCTTAATCGCGGCTCCGAAATGGAGCGAAATGCTCTCTTGGATTCTATTCGGTATGCGCTGAAGATTGGTTCGGCGTTTGGCGGTAATCGCCTCGACCTACCGAATTCGATCGTAGTAACGACATTTCAGACACTCCGTGATTATCAATTTTCACTTGCCCGAGTTGATTGGTCCGTCGTTGTGTTCGACGAGGCGCAGAACATCAAGAACCCAAACGCGATGCAAACACGTGCCGCTAAGGCGCTTAAGGCGGGCTATAAGCTGATGATGACTGGCACGCCTGTAGAGAACCACCTCGGCGAATTCTGGTGTCTGATCGACACCTGCTTGCCGGGCTTACTGGGGACATATCAAGATTTTCGCAAAGAGTACGTTAAGCCATTACTTGGAGATGGTGATACATCGCTTGCCGAGAATCGAAAGCAGATTGGGAAGCGTCTCCGGGAAGATGTAGATGGGTTTATGCTCCGCCGCTTAAAAGAAGACGAGCTGCAAGGGCTGCCCAAGAAGATTATCCATCGCGCAGCTCTCGATACCCTGGAAAGTGAGGTGCCGGCTGATTCAAGATTAATGCGCGTTATGGATGGATCGCAGCTCGATCGTTACAACACGGTTTTGACCACGACAATCGCTGCATTAGAACAGGAGGACGGGCGCGGCCAAGCGCTTGCCGGAATAGGGTATCTGAGGCAGGTTGTGTTGCATCCTGATCTTGTAGGTGATGGGAATTTAGTCATACCCACATCCAAGACAAGCGCCCAAGCATTTGTGAAAACGTCCGGTAAGCTCGATAGCCTACTGGATATACTCACAGACATTAGCCTCGCAAACGAAAAGGCATTAGTTTTTCTCATCAACAAAAAAATGCAGCAGGCATTGTCAGCCGCTTTGCGCCAATTGTTTGGATGTTCCGCAGCGATAGTTAACGGTGATACGAAGACTTTCTCAACAAATAAACCGAACAAAACCCGCCAAGGACTAATAGATTCTTTCGAGGCCCGGGAAGGCTTTGATGTTTTGCTGATGTCTCCGGTGGCGGCGGGCGTAGGGCTAACGATTAACTCAGCGAATCACGTAATCCATTTAGAACGTCATTGGAATCCGGCCAAAGAGGCGCAGGCGACCGATCGGGCGTATCGCATCGGACAGGATAAAGACGTGCATGTTTATTATCCGGTTGTTCTTCATCCTGAGCTGGAATCATTCGATCTAAAACTAAACCGATTAATTGAGTCAAAAGTCAGCCTCAAGGATGCCGTGATTGCGCCGGAGGAGGTCCATGCTGAAGAACTACTCGGAAGCGGGTTGTTCGGGGATCACAAAAAGGCTGCCGAGCAACCATTGACAATGCAGGAGGTGCATAAGCTTAGCTGGGAGTTCTTCGAAGCGTTTGTAGCCGAGCTGCATGTCGGCGAGGGTTACGAAACGGTCGAACTGACGCCAACGTCAAACGATTTCGGGTGCGATGTAGTCGCGATAAGCTCTACCAAACCAAGTCGCTTAATACAGGTCAAGTACACCGAAAAATCAACGCTACTAAATGCGCACCTACCCATTACTGAGATTTATGGTTCACAACCGCATTACGAAAGAAAATTCGGAAAAGCGTTCGAAGAACTAACTGTTTTTACAAATGCAGTGAAGTACGTAAGCTCCGCGAAGAAAGCGGCAAAAGGCTATAACGTGCGGCTATTCGCCAGTAAGGATATTGAGAAAATGCTGAAACGTCGGCCGGTAAAGATGTCGTCGGTAATAAAGCGGCACAATACGCGACAGAGCACTTCAATTTAGTCGCCTATCCGATAATGAGAAACGAAACCGATTGGCAGACGGTATTCCGGTTAGACGGCCGCGGCGATCGACGGCGGATAAAAGTCGCGCACATTGGGGTCGCGCTATCGTAAGCTTCAGCGAAATCCGCAGCGCACCATCGGTAAGCATTGATCTACAAATTCGCGGCTCACAATCGCCACCGCGCTTCCCAAACGGCAGTAAACCACTCCTCGACCTCCAGCTTCTCCGCGTACTCAGGTGTACGTGACGACGCGTCCGCCCGCTCGAGAATAACGGCGACCAGTCTTAGTTTCAGCTCCCGTTCGACACGTGGTAGCCAGGCCTCGCGTCCCGCCTTGGACAGAACCGCGACCTTCTGCCCAGCATCGTCGAAAATGGCGCCGTCCTTTCGGACTTCGAACGGATCTCCGTACTGCGCGCGCTGCATGGCACGGTGCCCAGGATGAGTCTCTTTCTGCCGCCCCAGCCAGTCGAGCCAGATCGCATCGAGTCCCACATAGCCGTATTCGTGATCCGCAGGCGGCGCGGCATCGGCCACCATCAGCGGTTCCTCAGTGATCTCCAGGGCAGGGTGACGCAAAGCGGCGAACACGGGGCTTGGTCCGTGCGAGGAGAAAATCTGCAGGGACAGGCGCGCTCGGGTGAGCGCAACGTAGAGCAGCCGGCGTTCCTCCGGCGTGGCGGCAAGCGTGCCGTCGTCGAGCAATATTACGTGGTCGAACTCGAGCCCTTTGGCGCTGTGCATCGTGCCCACGTGCACACCCTTTCCGATGACGCGGGCCCGGCGCTCGAGCTGCGCCCATGTGATCAGCTCGTATTGCCATTGCGAACACATCAGGCTTCGGCCTACGAAAGGTTCCACCCAATCCTGGAGGCTGTCCCGCCAGGGGCCTTCGGCGAACTGCCGGATCTGTGCTGTCACATCGCCAGCGGAAACGCGTTGGTTTGCTCCGTCTTGCATCCGCAGCCAATTCGATAATGCCGTCACCTCGCGAATGCGGGTCATCGGAAGCGCGCTGTCACCCGGGAGGGTCCACTGAAACGGGATCCGCGCCTTCTCGGCTGCGCTGCGCAGTCTGTGCAGCCCAGTCGGCCGACTCCGGGCGAGTACCCCGATCGATGCCGGCTCGATCCCGTCGCCGAGCCAGCGGCCGACTGTCTCCATTAGGCGTCCGGCCGCGTTCTGAATCGATGTCGACCGGTGCCATAAGACTCGGCCCCGCAACTCGGGATGCTCTGCCATCCACGGGCCAACGTCGGGATCATCGGCGCGCGCGGGATTTACGGTCAGCCAGGTTCCGGCTTTCAGGCGGTCGGGCAGGGGCTCCACGAGATTCTGCGCCATGTCGAGGATCGCCTTCGGCGTTCGGTAGCTGTGCGGCACGACGAAACGGGTTGCGTTGTAGTCCTCTTCGAAGCTGCGGATGAAGTTGCTGCTCGCGCCGTCCCACGCATAGATCGTTTGGTCGTCGTCACCCACGGCAAACACGCGCAGCTTGCGTTGATCGCCTGCCATAGCGCGCCCCGCAATCGCTGACAGCAACTCGTACTTCGCCGCGTCGATGTCCTGGTATTCGTCGATGAACAGGTAGTTGAATCCGCGTAACAGCGCGTCGCGCTGCCGTGTCTGCTCCGCCTCTTCCATCGCTTTGCCGCGCAGCATCGCCGCGGCGACGGGCAAGCAGGTCTCGAGATTCAGATCGCCATCAGGCCCGATCCGATGGATCCCGACCATATTGATCGCTACCGCATGGATCGTCTGGATCGTGACAAAACGGGCGTCGCGGCCGACCAGGTCGAAGAGCCGTCGGCGCAATTCCAAAGCGTTGGCACGCGTGTAGCAGACGACGAGGATTTGCCGCGGTCGGATTCTCTGGCAGCGGAGCAGCCATCCAACACGGTGTACGAGAATCCGCGTCTTTCCGCTTCCGGGGCCCGCGAGCACCAGGTGGTTTCGGCGGATGTCGCGGGTGACGATCCGTTCCTGCGCCTCGTCATTCAGCGACGTGACGATGGCATCGTAGCTCTCGGGGGTGGTGGGGCGCGCGATCTGCTGCTTGCGGCCCACGAACCATTTGCGCGTGAACTCCTCAATCGGCAATGCAAACCAGTCCGCTCGGAAGGCCTCGCCCACATCCGGCTCGTCGAGCATGTGTCGTGCCCAGGCGTCCATCACGTGCACTCGAAGGATTTTCTGTTCCTGATGCGCCGCAAGTGCCGCGGTGGCTTGCTGGGCCTCCTGGTCGCCGAGTTTTGGCCAAGCCGGATCGCGGTCGATCTGCATGGCCATGCGGAAAATGGCGAGCCCGTTTTGGACCGTTACAATGCGCAGCGCGTGAAGCCAGCCGACGGCGGAGAGCACGGCGTCCTGCACGTTGATCAGCGCCGACTTCAGCATCATGTCCTGTTCGACCGCGTTCAGGAGGTGTTCAAGATCGGCCGACACGAACACCTGGCTTCCCACGCCGTCGGCTAATTCGACCAGCGCACGCAGGCAGGTCTCGGCGACGCTCTGTCGGGTGCGAATCCAATCGCGAACGTCGCGGAGTTCGGCCTCGATCGTCAAGCGCCCGGTTTCGCCGCGGGGGCTCCTGAAGTCGGGCGCACCCTTGCGGTGGGTATGCCCGTTCCCGAGCGTCCGCCACGTCCGAAGGAGGCGGGCGACATCGTTCGGCGTGCACGCGGCCTCAATCGACGTCAATCGCTCGGCAATCGGGCGCAGATGGACCCATCCGGTGTCGTCGGCCTCCGCCTCGACAGCGTCCAGCACCTGCTGCTCCCAGTCGCACCAGCGGGCGAGGCGTCGCAGGCTGCTATCCGCCACACCGTGACTCACGATGGCCGTGAACGTCTGCCCCGCAGTCAGCAGCTTTCGCTCGACCATCTGAGCAAGGATTCGAAGCACCCTGAGTCCGCCCTCGAGGGGGTCGTCGTACGACATCTCCCGGCATAGCACGGCGATATCATCGGCCGATAAGCCCTCGTCGTCCGCCTCGTAAACACGCGTCAGCACCGCCTTCCACTGCGCGAACTTTGGATGCGGGAGGTCGAGCGACTCGACGACGTGGATTGCTTCTTCGAGCGTGGAGAGGCGCGGTCGGCCCGTAAAAACGCGGACTTGATTCTCCGTCCGTTGCAAGACGCGGGCTCGCTCAAGCCAGTTCACTGCCGCTTTGACGCGCGTTTCTTCGTGCTCCTCTTCAGGATCGAAGCGGCCCGCGAGTGCTTCCTGAAACAAGAGTTCGCGCGGCGTCACTACGCGGCGCTCCAGGTGCTCATGGGGTGCCGACGGGAGCTGCTGGATTGCGCGCCAGATCGCTCTCAAATCGTCACTACTGAGATCCGCCAGCGCCGCCAGCGAGAAGCGGGGTTCGGCGTCGCCCGAGGCCCAGAGGAGAACGGCGGTGGCGGGCTTGCCGTCGCGTCCGGCCCGTCCCGCTTCCTGTAGATAGGCCTCGAGACTGCTCGGCATATCGATGTGCACCACCAGCCGGACGTCGTCTTTGTCGACCCCCATGCCGAACGCGTTCGTCGCGGTCACCACGCGGATCTCACCGCCGATGAAGGCGTCCTGGCGCTCTCGACGCAGATCGGCGTCGAGCCCCGCGTGGTAGTGCTCGGCCGGGTAGCCCAGGATGCTGAGCTGTTCGGCGATTTCCTCCGTGCGGCTGCGGCTGCCGCAGAAGACGATCGCGGAGCCATCGCGAAGGTGTTCGTGCAACAGCTCAACAACCGCATCAATGCGGTCCCCCGGCGGCACCTGTCGCACGACGTAGTTGAGGTTGATTCGCGCGGATCCGCCATCGACCAGTTCGACGTTGTGTCCGCTGAGCGTCTTCACGTGCTCGATAACTTCTTGCGTTGCGTCGGGCTGTGTCGTAGCGGTGAAGAGAAAGACCGGCGGCATCGGCGCCTGTGTGATCCGCCGGATCGCGTGGAGCACGTAAGGATAGTCCGTCCGAAAGTCGTGGCCCCATTGGGATAGACAGTGGGCTTCGTCGAATACGACCGCACCGATCTCCCGGGTCTGCAGGAGCCGGACGATACCAACGTTCCGTAGCTGCTCCGGCGACAGGTAGAGCAACCCGCATGCACCGGTTCGCACCTCGTCGAGCACCTGCGGGCGCAGTAAGCTGGGTAGGCCGCTATAGATGGCGCGGGCGTGCGGGATACGCTCCTTGAGCGAGTCGACCTGGTCTTTCATCAGGGACTGCAATGGCGATATGACCACTGTGAGCTGTCCGAGCAGACGATAGCGGGCCTCCGCAGGCACCTGGAAACAGAGCGACTTGCCGCCACCCGTCGGCAGGATGCCGAACGTGGACTGTTCGCGCAGGCCACGAGCTACGAGGTCCCGCTGAAGCGACGTACCGTCGCTCAGAGCCGGCTGCTCGCGGAAGTTGTCGAATCCAAATACCTCGCGGAGCCAGTGGTCCGGATTCAGGTTCGTTGCGCACCAGGCGCACGATGCATTGTGGCAGTCGGTCGCTCGGAGTTTACGGGCCAGCGAGCGGATCTCCGGCCAGGCCTCACGCACCCAGCGTGGGAGGACGGAGCCCGCCTCGTCCTGCACCCCGAGCCACGCATCAAACGCGACCAAGGCCATGTCAATATTGAGTGACGATAGGAGCGGGCTACTGGCACAGACCCGGCCGTCCCAGCGGGTCCGAAGATCAACCGGATGCGTCGGTTCCCAAGGCCACCCGTTCCGTGCGTATAGACGGCGCCACCCGGCTCGGGCGTGTTCCGGGACATCGGCGAGCGGGATCAGCGGCGAAGGATCCCAGACGGCGAGCGCATCCTCGAGCACACGTTCCGAGGCACGAACGTCGGACAGTGGGTTCGGGCGTGCGTCGCGAACGAGGCGGTCGTCTTTGACGAGCCGGTGATACGGGCGTCGAGGGAAGGCCAGGACTGACAGCTCCAAGGTATCGAGCGTCGGCATCTGCAGCACGGGGGAGTCGGGCCATCGCTCCCCGATCGCGGCACGGTCAAAGCGGTGAAGATTGTGCCCGACGAGGACGTCCTCGGGCTGCAGCCAGTCAACGAGATCGCGGTGTGCCCGATCGAACACCACACCCTTCGCACGTTCCCATAGCCTTTCCTCGCAGTCTCGACGAGCGGCCATTGCGTGGAATACGCCGTCTTGGCCAAGTTCGATGTCGAGGTAAACAAAGGACAGACTCGCTTCTCCTTCGGCGGTGGATGGCGATTGTTGCGGGGCGGGACGCCTCTAATTACTAATTTACCTGATTTCGAACTTAGTGATACGCCAATGCGGATCTCCTACTACGTCCGCCTTACGGATCACGTAGTCTTTAGGTAGTTAGTTAGATTATGCGCTTTCGTGTCAGTAACGAATGATCTCGATACGGGGCCAACGTCAATTGCCAGAAATCTCTACTTCTTCGGTGTCTACCTGCTGGGGAAGCTTACGCCTCAGCCGTGACCTCCATCGGTTGCTTCTGAGCGTAAATCCCATCAATTCGACACGCATGAACTCACCTCAAAGGGCCGCATAGCCTCGGAACTACAGGATAAGTTGAATTTGACGACGATAGGTTTCTCGTCGCTGCCAGGATGGTTCCGCGAGCACAATACCTATCACTACAGGGGGCGGTGACACGGATGCACCTCCATAATAATGCTGCGGAATGAGCATTATCTTGAACGACAATAGAGAACGGGAGTTGCCTGTAAGGACTTACGCAGCATGAGTTATGACATCATCGGCGATATCCACGGATACGCTCACACGCTTGAAGCGCTGCTAACGAAACTCGGGTATCGCAAAGTTGCTGGCGTTTATCGACACCCGTCGCGCAAAGTGATCTTCCTCGGAGATTTCATAGACCGCGGACCGATGCAGCGCGAGGTCGTCACAATTGCCAAGCGGATGACCGATGCGAATTCCGCGTTGTCAGTGATGGGGAACCATGAATTCAATGCGATCGCCTATTACACCTGGGATGATTCAAAAGGCGACTATCTCCGGCCCCATTCGGATAAGAACCAAGAACAACACCGCGCGTTCCTTGAGGCGTACGACGGGACCGCTGATTATGACGACGTCATCAACTGGTTCAGGAAGTTGCCGATGTGGCTCGAGCTCGATGGCGTGAGAGTCGTCCATGCTTGCTGGGATAGAACGGCGATCGACCAAATCCAACGCGCGTACCCCGAGGCGGCCCTTCTGGGCGACGAGCTGCTGGCCCGTGCTAATACCGGGGGAACGGACGAGTTCGTTGCCATAGAGACGCTCCTGAAGGGCAAGGAGATTCCGCTACCCGACGGTTTCAGCTTTCACGACAAAGGGGGAACGCCGCGCCACCACATCCGCATCCGGTGGTGGGACGAACGGGCCACGAACTTCAAAGCGGCGTTCATGGGGCCGGCGAGTGCCCTGACGCACATGCCCGACGAGCCAATCGGAAGCGATCACCTCATAGTCTATTCACACCACGAAGCGCCGGTATTTCTCGGGCATTACTGGCTCGAGGGTACTCCGAAGCCGCTGGCACCCAACATCGCGTGTCTCGATTACAGCATCGCGTTGAACGGTAAGCTCGTCGCTTATCGGTGGGATGGTGAGCAAACGCTCGATTCGAATAAGTTCGTTTCCGTTGATTGCATCGAGCGGACAGAGGCCTAATTGAACGTTTATCCAATAAGCTCCATCGGGAATCCGAAAATCGTGCGGGACATTTGCGTGACTACGTTGAACATCGTTAAGCATCGTCAGGCATTTAGCTGCAACGGGCGCCCGAAAGAATCTATTTAAAAAAATAAATTTAAAGTTTCTGGCCGTCCTCATAACACTAAGGTCGGCGGTCTGTGTAAGAAAAATACCTTCTATTAATCAGCACCTTGCCCGTGTTGATGAGCGTCTGTATCTGAGCGTGCGGAGGATTTGTGGGGTGCGTCTTCTCGACGGCCAGAAAAACTTTTTCACCTCGCTCGAATCTTTAGCACTGGCTTTGCGTCTCGAAATTGTTAACGACAAACGCTCTCAAGTTTTAACGATCGAAAATCTGTTCGAGGCGGGTGACAATTTCCTCTCTCGTATCGGCTCCTGCTTTATCGAGATTTTGTTCGCGCCAGCGAACGGCCGGCAGACGGGAGACGCCGTCTACGCCTATCAGATCCCAGTCCGGTTCGCGGCGATAGAACGAATATAAGAACTGCTTGTGTTTCTCAGGCATGTTTACGCGAATGTCTTCGATGAGAGCGGCGCGTGCCTCAATTAGAACCGCGAATTCAATATCGTCCTCGGTCATTCCTTGGAAATTGTGTTCAAATTCAGGAGCGATGTCCTTTAGTGTCGGCGCCAATAAAGTCTGCGGTGGTCGTCCATGCGCGATCAGATAAACGACCAAAGCCGTGCGTAGTTCATCTGTTATACCTTCTGTGTTCCGAAGAAGAAGAATGTCAAACAGATCGCGGGGATGTTGCCGATCAAGCGCGGCCATGATCTTGCCTGCGTATAAGTCGGCAAAGCTGAGCGTGTTGATTTCCGCAAAGCCAAAGCGGTCTTCGGTTTTCTCAGACACGCCCATCATCACCGGGGCATAGACGCAACCGCGAAGCACCGGTGTCACCTCAATCTTGATCTGCACGCGCTCTCTCGTACGCGCGACCAACTTATTAATTTGTGTTTGTGTTCCCGGTGCCGACGACGTGACGACCATTGCGGGATCGGCGCGCTTGATCCTGTCGGCTATGCGCATCAATGCGCTTTCGATATCGTCGAGAGCAGCGTTCCGATCATTCAGGGGCAGGTAGGTTAGATCGATGTCTACAGACAAGCGTGGCATATCACGGACGAACAGGTTGATCGCCGTGCCGCCTTTCAAAGCGAAGCATTGTTCTTCGGCGACGTAAGGTAAGGTCCGAATCAGCAGCTCAACTTGCGCGCGATAGATATCTCTAAAGGGCATCGAAATCCTTGGGCACTGTGATCTGGTAGTTCGGATCGTAGCGGCCGCCCTTGACCAGCATGCGCTTACCGCTGCCGAGATCGATAGATTTACGCTCGATCCGTTCCAGCCAGCGATGTTTATGCCGGTCAGCGAAGAAAAAGAAGAGACGTTTCACCTTGATACTTTTAGTGTCTTCCAGCAGCCTCTGCATTCGGCGCGGACTAAGATTAACAAGGCCTTCCATTGTCACATCGGCAAGATGAAACGAGACCTCGCCGGGCAGGTCATCAAGCATCTCCAGAATGGCGCGTTCCGGACTCGACTGCACTAGCGGCCAGTTCCACTGGCCCCAACGCGAAATCCGCAACGCACCAGGCAGAAATGCTTCATCCTTTGCGCCGTCGGATTCGGCTAAGGGCGGCAGCGATGAAATGCTGTACTTATCGCCGGGTAAGAGCCGGGCGCGATTGTGAAAGTTGATGCGTTCCTTAAGCGGGAGGTTCGGAACCCAGCTTGGTAATTTGCCGTCGCCGTACAGGTTGATCTCCTGCAAGTCGTGCGGGAGATAATGCGCGTAACCCTGCAGGTCCAACGCGGTGCGTCCGCCAATACTAGCCGGGAATTCCAACAAGGTTTGCAGGGAAATCACGAGATGTTCCCAGTGCAGCGCACCACGCGGACGCCGAAACACGCCGCGCGTCGGCTTCTCTAACCACCCGCTAGCGACATACTGGCTGCGTAGTGAGCGGGAGTAGCCGCGTTTTTCTAGCCATGCGGCCGTGACGACCAATCCTTCCGGTAAGTCCCGTTCAAGCTGGTTTAGTTTGTTTAGCTTTTGTATAGCCATATTATACAAAATAGTCTATTTATAAACTTTCGCCAAGTTTATATTTCAATCGATATGTACAGTACAGCTATACATATTTAGCAACCTCTAAACCTAAAATCAAACGACTCGGCACTTTGAGCGATCTCGGTAGTGCGCTCGTCTTGTTAAGCGCGGCTCTCGTCAGTGGCTGACACCGGGTAGTCGATCATGGGCGCAGGATCAACAAACCTACTTGCGATAGGACGCGAAGAGTTCGCCGCGCCCGGTTCAATTATTCCTTACAACGGATTCAACATACCTTTACCTTTCGGTAATAACACGCAGGTTTTAAAATCGTTTATCGCGTTATTGCCGTCGCCGCGGCCTATGCGAGTAAGAAAGCACTGGAACCTACGATATGTCTAATCGAACCTGGAGCGAGCAGCCCGATAGCGACCCAGACGAACTTGGTTTGCTGTTTGATACTTGCGCGCGCGTCCTGGTGAAATCTCCCGATCCGGCGAAATTTCTTGATTGGATCGCGGATGCCGGTCCGTCTTTGGCTCCAGCCATTGCAGCGCAGGTTGAACCTCGCACCGGCCCGCCCGGATTGCTGTTCCGCACTATGGGGGTGGCGATTTACAATGCCATGCCGCAACCCGACGCCGGCTTTCGCCCACTCAAGCTCCCGGTTCCCGGCCGCAATGAACCCTGTCTTTGCGGCTCTGGTGCTAAGTACAAACGCTGCTGTGGACCGCTAGCCGGAGGGCTCGATTTCTCGACGTTCAACCTGTTGCGTTATGTGCTCGATAACGTTCCTCAGAAATCTTTTCGTTCGTTGCCGCAATCGCGTGTCGATCCGCTCGCAGTGTGGGATAGCGCTCGGCAGTGGCAAGAAGAAGGTGCAGCCGATCGCGCGGTGAAGCTGTTGGAGCCTTGGTTCGCAGGCAGCAACGTGCTGGCGGATAAGCTCGAACCGCTCTTCGATCAGCTGATGGATTGTTATCTGGAACTGGGGAATTCGCGCAAGCGCGAACGCCTGGTCGCCACAGTTCTGGAACGCGGCGACACGGTGCTCCGTGCGGTCGCGTTACAGCGACGCAGCATGATGCTTGCCGATCAGGGCGATGTGGTCGAGGCGTGGAACGTGTTTTCTCAGGCGCAGCGGATGGATCCTGATAACCCGTCACTTGTGCCGCTCGAATTGACCTTACTTATGTCCCAGGGTGATATAGACCGGGTCCGCGAACGTGCGCAATTCTGGCTGGTGCGCCTCGAACGAATGCGTGATCCGGAGCTCGCAGAATTGATCGACTTCGTTCGTGCGGCAGCCGAGGATCCGCAAGCGGTGATGAGCAGCGTTGAGCAAGCTCAGGTTCCTGGCCTCGAAGTGCTGGGAAAATTGGTAGACGCACTATCGGCGGTAGAGGCGCGATACGTCGTTGAGGACATGGGCGAGGGCGAACGGTTGCTGCAACCGAGCACTGCATTGCTCGAGCTCGAACAGCGTTGGCGCGAAGTTTATCCGCAGATAAAACCCGCCTTGACGGCCACGCAGTTCATGAATGACGAGATGTGGGACGAACCCGACGAATGGCTCGATTTTCTTAGCCGTAATCCGCTTGCCTGGCAGAGCTTCGATGTAATCGACGACCTTGTCCTCGCCGTTGATGCCTTGCAAATCATGGTCGCTGGCACTTCGGTCCTCGAACGCCTGCTTTCGCATGGTGTCGCTTTGCTCAAAGCCAATCTCCGCTCAACAAGACCTGGCGACGGCACCTTGTCGTGGGCCTGGGTCGAAAACCGTCCGGCGCTGCGTCTTTTGGCGCACAAAGCATTCCGCGCGTTGCACACGCCGACCGATGGTGCTGCGAGTGATGATTTTATCGAACCGGCAGAGATGCTTCTTGCACTCAATCCGAACGACAATCACGGCTTGCGCGAACCGCTGAGCCTTGCGTACCTCGAACGCGGCCGTCCTGAGAAAGTAATAACGCTGACTGATCGCTATCCCGATGATTTTTGTGGTCCAGCGTTAAACCGTATCCTTGCGCTGGTGAATCTGGGGCGCGAGACTGAAGCGGCGCACGAACTAAGTTCGGCGATTGAACAACATGACGTGGCGCTGAAGATGCTGCTTGCGAAGAATCCTCGTGCTCCCAAAGTGAGTAATGATTTCGGGATTGCTGTCGGCGGCAAACAAGAGGCCTGGTTGTATCGAATGTCTGCGCGGCACCTGTGGGAACGAGAAGGCGGGCTTGATTGGTTGGAAAAGACGCGGAAGAAGATCCGTCGCAAGTGAGTCATCGGATCTGGGAGGGTTCAAACGCCCGCGCGTCTTTTCATTGCTCCGCGACAATCCTCGACCAAGCGCGTGATGCGCACTGTGAGCTTTTAAAGTCTGTGGGGAAATTGTGGGGCACCGCCAAACACGGTCCCCCACAGTCAAACATTCCCCACAACGGGCGCCCGAGAAACGATAAACAAAACAAACAGTTAAAAGTAAGCGACTATCCTCATAATGCTGAGGTCGGTGGTTCAAGTCCACCCATAGCCACCACTATTCAGTTTGACGTTTCATTAGCCAAAGTTTTACCGGAGAGAGAACCACCGACCAACGGTCGGGGTAGATCGCGCGCGATGCGCGCGACCCTTCGGGCGACCTACGGTCGTCCTTCGCCGCTGCGCGGCTTGTCAAGTCCACCCATAGCCACCAATCCATAATCTAACGTTTCAATCGCCGACATTACACCGAAGTGCGAACCACCGACCTACGGTCGGGGTAGACCGCACCGTTACACGGCGCGTCCCTTCGGGCGACCTGCGGTCGTCCGCCGCCGCTTACGCAGTGTCGTCAAGTCCACCCATAGCCACTATTCCATCTCGTTCAAATCTCCGAAATTTTTCTCGCGCGAGTTACGATGCTTTTCTTTTGCTCAACGTGATTGAGAGAGCCCCTCAATAAGCAGATCGCCGCGACTCATAGCTTCGGTAGTCTTCGCTTCCTTTTCATCCTTGCGGAAAGCCGAAAGGTCTGTAAAAAGATTGTCCAGGGCCGCGATGAGTTTCTTCTCATAGAATGAACCGCGCTCCCAAATTAGCTGCACGAAGACGTTGACCTCATCACGCGCACCGAGATCGCCGTACAGGTCCATCGCCTGCCGGTGCGGGCATCGCACCAGGTCGTAAAGCATCGATGCGGTGATTGCAGCTACCATGGTTGGCGGTGGTATTTCGGTGACGTCTGTTCTTGACGATTTAACTTGACCTGACGTGCCTTCCTTTTGCAAGAAAATATGGGCCAAAACAGCGGATTATCCAAAGCGCGTACCCCGGAAGCGTTGCTGATTTCGTATATACGCATTTGCGTATAAATTTAATTAATACTCTAATGCGTATATTGACTAGATATACGCAAAAGCGTATTAATACATCGGAAGGAGAATGCAATGAAGAATGCCGCGCGCAACGCCAAACAGCTCGGAGCGATTATTCGCCGGGAGAGAAAGCTCCGAGAACTCACCCAGAGGCAGCTCGGGGAGACGATCGGCCTGCGTCAGGCCACGATCTCCAAACTTGAGCACGGCGAGCCGGGCACGCAGCTCCGTACACTCTTTGATGCGCTCACAGCGCTTGGCCTCGAAATACGGGTCCTCGAGCGGGGGCAGGGCAGTCCTGAAGACATTGAGGACATGTTCTGATGGCTCGCCGTTCCACCCACAAACCACTGCATGTTTACTTGAACAGCCGGCTCGTCGGAACGCTGCGGCGGGAGACCTCAGGGGCCACTTATTTTCAATACGACCCTTCATGGCTTGAATGGAATAACGGCTTTCCGATTTCGCTCTCTTTACCGCTCCGTGAGGAGCGCTATACGGGCTCGCCCGTTACTGCAGTATTCGATAACCTGCTTCCTGATAACGATGTGATTCGCCGCCGTCTCGCGGAGCGCGCAGGCGCTGAGGGCGCCGATGTCTATAGTTTGTTAGGAGCCATTGGCCGCGATTGCGTCGGTGCATTGCAGTTTCTACCGGAAGGGGTGGAACCGGGGCCGGCCGGGGTAATTAATGCTGAACTCATCGCGGGCGATGCGATAGCGCAAAAACTCGCTGCACTCGAAGGCGCCCCGCTTGGGATCGACACAGCGGAAGATTTTCGTATCTCCCTGGCAGGCGTTCAGGGAAAGACGGCCCTCCTTTATTACGACGGCGCCTGGCATGTCCCCCATGGCCCAACGCCGACAACACATATTCTCAAGCCGCAGATCGGGATGCACGGCGGGCACGATCTGTCGCAAAGCGTCGAGAATGAATATTTATGTATGCAACTTTTATCCGCAATAGGACTCCCCGTTGCCGAGACGGCGATCGAAAATTTCAGAAGTCAGCGCACCTTGGTCATCACGCGGTTTGACCGTCGCTGGACAAAAGATAACCGTCTCCTGCGCCTTCCGCAGGAAGACTGCTGTCAGGCGCTATCAGTGCCTCCGACACTGAAATATGAAGTTGATGGCGGGCCTGGAATGCTCCAAGTTTTTGAACTTCTGAAAGGCGCTGACCGTCCCCAAATCGATCAGGAAACATTCCTGAAAGCGCAAATCGCATTCTGGTTACTCGCGGCGACTGACGGCCACGCCAAGAATTTCAGTATCGCGCTTTATCCGACAGGCGGCTTTAGATTGACCCCGCTTTACGACGTGATCTCTGCGCAGCCCCTCTTTGCGGCTGGCCAACTCCAGCAAAAAAACTTACGTCTTGCCATGGCCGTCGGTGACAACCGGCACTATCGCATTCACGAACTCACGCCGCGCCACTTTGTACAAACTGCTGCGCGCGCAGGATTACCGCCGTCTGCAGTAGAGCGTTTGATCAATGAAATGATCGACACGGTGCCCACAGCAATTAAACAAGTTTGTGAAAACCTGCCCCCGGATTTCCCGGCGGCAGTGTCCGACCCAATCGTTGAGGGGCTCAGTCAGCGTCTCAAACGCCTTCCGGCGGCCACTGCATAAGCAATGAGCGCCAGAAATTCCGATTCTGTGCAATTCGGCCGAAAGAACCTGGTCTGTCGTCTAAATTTAGATACCGAAAAGAGCGTGACTTCAAGACCTTGATAATTGCGCTAAAAACGCTGCAACTGGTTGGGACGAAATGGAGTCTCAAACCGCGTACTGGGAAGACTGGGAATTTCTGGGGCTGCTCGTTCTATCCCGATTGTCGATATACCCGGGACGCCTCTAATCGTCGCAACCGGTGATACGAGATCTAGCTGCTGAGTCCATGTGACATCACGCGTGCTCACGACTCGTTCGGCTCTTCGTCGGGCTGCGCGAAGCCGATGCGTCATGCCATGACCATCGTAAGTTAGCAAAAACTAGAATATCGTCACTGCTGCGATTGCTTCATTGAAGGCTAAGGCAGAAGGAGGTTTCGGAGAAAAGCGAACACACACTGCGGGGTTTTTGCGGGACACCCCGCATCGACGACGCGGCCGATCGTTACGGGAACGTAACAGCATATTGCAGTGCGGATAGAATCGGCTGTACTTCGCTCGATAATGGACGAACAGGCTTATTAATACGAATCACCTGATCCATAATTCCATCGTCAACTTCATCTGGGGCATTGCCGACGACGTTCTGGGAGACGTTTATGTCCGCGGCAAGTACCGTCTCTTCCTTCACGGGTTATCCGGCCGGAAATTCTCGTAACAAGTGGTCCGGATTAATGGGAGCCCCTCAATCTCAATGCTTGGCTCCTCGATTGCATTACCCATCATTACGACATCATCGAAACCGGCAATGACAGCTGGCGATTCAAATACGGAGAATAACGTTCTTAACGGGTCAGTTTTCCGAGCCAATCGACAGCGCAATACCGGTCATCACGCCACCGTTGCCAGTAAGTTCAATGGAAAACCACAAAATTTCGCCTCAATTGTCATCATTGTGCAATGTTGACCGTAATAAACTCGTAACGTTTCGAAGCATGATGAGCGGACTTATGAAGCGGGAATCCGAAGGGTTTACGTTAATCGAAGTAATGGTTGTGGTGGTCATTCTCGGGGTTCTTGCGGCGATCGTCGTACCCCGAGTGATGAGCCGACCCGATGAAGCCCGTGCCCTCAAAGCGCAACAAGATATACGAGCCATAGGCGCTGCACTGGACCTCTATAAACTCGATAACTTCAAGTACCCAACCACCGATCAAGGCTTGCGTGCACTGGTCGAAAAACCTGCCGATTTGGCTGCCGGATCGAATTGGAAAGCAGACGGCTATCTCGAGATGTTGCCGCGCGATCCGTGGGGCGCTGAGTACCTCTATTTACAGCCCGGTGCGCACAGTGCCTATGACCTCTATTCTTTTGGTTCGGACGGCGCGGTAGGCGGTGAAAATACCGATGCCGACATCGGTAATTGGGATCTGGACCGCTAACCGTGGTCAATCGTCGCCGCTTGGCTGCAGGATTTACGCTTATCGAACTGACGGTGGTGAGCGCGATCTTGAGCATCATCGTCACCGCTGCGGTTGTTCAACTCCCGCGGGCCAATTCATCGCTCGAGGTCGAAGGACGAAAAGTATTGGCGGCGATCGATCTACTCTCGCAACAAGCTATCGTCCACGGTACTCCACACGCAATTGAAGTGAGCGGCGCAGGTTATCGTTTACGGGAGTTTCGCTCCGGTACGTGGGTAGACAAGCGCTTGTCCGGTATCGATCCCTCGCGTGCGCTCCCAGTGGGGGTGCAATTGTCAATCGATGGTAACGAGGGTGTCAAAAATTTCGTGATGCTACCTAGCGGAGAAATGACCGCAAGGGGTTTCACGTTACTCGATCAGCGCTCCCAGGAAACGATTCATTACGGTGCGAATGATTTCGGGCGCTTAGTGATTATTCGGTGACGCAGTTGATTTCACATCGTGGGTTTACTTTGTTAGAGATGATCATTGCATTGGCAATTGTTTCGCTGTCTTTAGTCGGCGCGGCAAGTCTAATACGATCCTCTGTGAGTAGTTCGGGTCATCTTGAAACTAAAACCCAAGCCTATTGGGTTGCCCAGAATGAAGCTGCAAGCTTGGCATTATCGGATCAAGATTTGGACGAAAGCGTTATCAAAAATTCTGAAACGGTTATGGGTCGACGATATCTCACGGAAACAATATTACGTCCCATTGATGATTCGCTAATCTCCGCCGAAATTACCGTGTCGACAGATAGCATGGTGATTGTGAGTCACAGTACCTTGCTTAGAAGGCATTAGGTAATCCCGATGATTGGTGATCACAGTCAGCGCGGCTTTACCTTGATCGAGCTTGTAGTGACGCTCGCGATATTCGCGGTTTTTGCGTCGCTTGCCTACGGCGGGTTGCGGCATACGCTTAAAGCCAAGGATACGCTTACCGAGCATCAAGACGCCATTGCCGGTTTGGGAAACACATTTTCTCTAATAGAAAATGATTTCATGAATGTCGTCGCGCGTGGTGCGCGCGGTGCGCTAGGAGATCCGATCCCGGCGCTCTTTGCACCGCCTGACATCGCTGCGATCGAATTTACGCGCTATGTCGATGACTCATATTCCACACAGCCAGTTACTCGCTTAAGTCGGGTCGGTTACGAGTTACGCGGAGGTCGCCTAGTTCGCCTCACTTGGCCGGTACTTGACCGAGTACAAGCGACGGTTCCCAAGCCTCGTGTGTTGCTTGAGGGGGTTGAGTCCGTGAGTTTCCGATTTAATGACGGGCATTGGAGTGAATTTTGGCCTCCGTCGAGTAATGATCATATAGACGACGAATTACCGCGGGCCATAGAGCTGACGGTCAACTTTCACAATGGCAAATCGGCCCGCCGCATTGTGATGCTAGAGAACGATGCATGACTAGTTGCCACTACGGTCGACGACAACGCGGTGTGGCGCTTATCACTGCTCTCGTCGTCGCTGCGTTAACGACCTCGGCGGCGGTGGCGATGGCCGCACGCACGCAATTGGAAGTGGCGCGAGTTGCGAATCAACTCGATCAGGCCGCGCGCCGTGCGCTCGTAGCACGCGTCGAACTCGGCGTACGTGATACATTGCGTAGCGATGCTCTGAATACCCGTCACGACGCGGCAAGTGAAATGTGGGCGACGCCTACCGCGACGCTACATGCCAATGATGTCGAAGCGCGGGCGACGGTTCGCGACGTACAACGCCTTTTTAATCTAAATAATCTTGCGCGAAGCGTACAAACTGCAACAACTGGTCCAAGAGCACGGCGTGAATTAACAGCGGCACGGCCCCCTGACTCAGAGTTAGCACTCGAATCGCCGGGCACGCCGTCCACCGGATTAAATTCCGCCGCTAGCCCGAAACGCCAAACGGTGCCAGACAACAATAGCAACGCGAGCGCCGACAGCGCGAGATCCGATACGGCTGCCGAACCACAGTTCATTGAGTCGACCCGCTACGTATTCGATGCGGCAACTGCAGCAAGTGTGCGTGGTCGGGGACGTCCTTCCGATTTTGTCAACATCGTTGGCAACGCGCCGAAGCTTGTTGCGGAGACTTACATCGAACAGATTCATCCGGAGCCGTCGCTCGACAATACTGGTGCCGTAATCGGGCCAACGTCCGCGTCCTCGTCGGGTGAGCAGCTTACTCAACCAGGCAACGCAGCCAAGGCAGGCACCAATGGCAATATCGACGACGTGCAGGTCGAGGCGGCGGGTCCGACGCATCAGCGATCGCCCGCCTATGAACTCGCGGTTGCTCGATTTTCCCGTTTACTGGATGTTCTCGAAATCGATGAACCGATCCTACAAGCGATACAGGATTGGCTCGACCCCGATTCCGATACACGATTTCCGAACGGCGCCGAAGACGCCTATTACATGAAACAGGATCCGACCTATCGCAGCGCCAATCGGCCCTTCAATGACGCCAGTGAATTGCTGCTTGTGCGCGGAGTGACTACGGAGATCTACCACAAACTGGCGCCGCATATCACGGCGCTGCCTCATCAAACAAGTGTAAACCTAAACACCGCACCGCTCACTGTATTGATGAGTTTGTCGCCGGCGCTAGACCGACGCCTCGCGGAGATGATCGTTCACGCGCGGGATGTGCAAGCGTTCCGTACTCTAGACGATTTTCGGGCCTTACCGATGATCGCTCTGGCCGCAATCGACACGCGGGGTACCAGCGTTTATTCGGAATATTTCGAATCAACGACGACGCTTACGAGCGATTCGGCGGTGACGCATTCGCGCGCGATTATGACGCGCTCGCGCGATGGCGAGACCCGAGTCATCGAACGGCGGGTCGGTTATTTCGATGACTAATCTTTATATCGTCGCTACGGCAAGTGGACCGACCCTGCGTTATCGTTGGCAACCGCAGGACGGATCCGACTTCGTCGACGGTACGGCGGAAGAATTGGCTGCCTCGATAAATCCGTTTACGACGGCGACGGTGCTGCTCGACACTTCATTAGTGACGCTAACGAGCATCGCATTGAAGGCGCGGAACAGGCGTCTTCTGCTCAGTGCACTACCGTACGCACTCGAGGAGCAGCTCGCAAGCGACATCGAAGACCTACGTATCGAACTTGGCGTTGATGCCGTAGAAGATATGCATGCCGTTGCTGTTGCGGACGATGCCGTCATCGAACGTATCGTCTCGGACCTACGCGAGGCGAACGTCGAGGTGAATGACATCGTGCCGTACGCGCTCGCTATACCTTTCATCGAAGGTGCTTGGACCTTATTCGATGACGGCGAAATTATCGCGGTCAGGACGGGGCAGTTCAGCGGATTCACGGCGCCTGCGGCGGCACTGCCACGTCTATTGGAGAGACTCGAGGTCGAACGAAACGAACGGCCTCGACGACAAGTGTGGGTATTTGGCAGTTCTGCGTTCCAGCATGCGCGGGAAACCGACGACGTGCGCGAGTTGCGTACAAACCTGCTGAATCCCTGGTTTGATGAGGCACTTGAGGCGGGTCCAGTGATTTCACTGGCACCGCGCGTGGTCACGGTCGCGGCATTGCCGGAGAAAAAATTCGCCGTGGTGGTAATGCTGCTACTCGGTGCTTTATTTTTTCATACCGGTTTCCTCTATTCGAAAACAGAGACCGCGAAACAGCAATTGGGACAAATCCAAGCGGATACGGCGACTACGTTCAAGGTAAATTTTCCGGAGGTAAAACGTATCGTTGATCCTCGAGTGCAGGCCGACCAGCAACTAAAAGCAATGTCGGCGCGGCAACCCGTTGGAATCGGATTTTTCGAGGGCTTGTACGCACTCGGCGCGGCCATCAATGCCCTCGACGACGACACGGGCGTGAGGTCGATACGTTACGAACAAGGCCGCTTTAGTGTTGCACTCGATGTGCCTGACATTGGCGCCTTGGAGAATATCCGCACCGCGCTAACCACGGATGCAATCGACAATGAAATTGTCTCAGTTGAAAACCGGATCGACCGCGTTGTCGGACAATTACAGCTTGACGGGGGTGAACGATGACGACGTTACGGTCATCGCGATCGCCGCGCGAAAGAGCAGCGATAACGATTGCCGCATTCGTTTTGGTCATGGCGGGTGTTTTCCTTAGCGTTACCCAGCCTATGGAAAAGCAGCGCGAGCGCACACTGGCGCAGATCGAAAGTGCGCGGGCGACCATCGACTACGTGAATCTCGCTGGGCAACGGGCGGCGGCGCTGCGTACTCCGACGGCGGAGGGCCTCGGGATCCCGACGGGCGAGACCCTAATGGCGCTACTCGACCGAACCGCGACAGCTGCGGGTATTGCCGCCACAATCAAACGCATCGTGCCGGCGGGAGAACACGAGGCCAGTGTTGCGTTCAAGGACATCGGATTCGATGAGCTGATCCTATGGTTGGCGTTACTCGAAACCGATTTCGGTATCACCGTGACCCAGCTCAGCGCGAACCCGAGTTCGAGTTCGGGTCGGACCGACGTATCTGTCGTCCTCGGTTCGAAATAAAAATATCAGGTTAAACGAGCTGGTTCATGTCGAAAATCGGCAGCAGGATCCCGAGCACGATGGCGAATACGATAACCCCCATGCCGAGGATCAGTGCTGGTTCGATGAATCCCAACATGACCGCGATTTTCGTACGCAGACTCCGCTCATGGGCGTTTGCGGCCGTATCGAGCATCGTTGAAAGTTCGCCTGAGTTCTCGCCGTTGGCGATCAGATGAACGAGCAGCGGCGGGAACAATTTCGCTTCGCGTAGCGGGGCGCTCAAATTCTCGCCTTCGCGGACCCGTGCGGCCGCGTCTTTTAGGATCTCAGCGAGACATAGGTTTGCCGCAGAACGACTGCAGATGTTCAACGCGGGTACCATGTTGACTCCGGATTCGAGTAGCACGCTCAAGGTGCGGGCGAAGCGTGCGCTGTCGTTGTCGATCACGAGCGCGCCGACGAGCGGAACGCGCAAGGCAAGGCGATGCACAGCGCGCTTGAAACGCTCGTGCCGCATAGCGCGATGCAGGCCGATCCAGATCGCGAGAAGCATACCGAAACAAGCAACCCCCCACGCCGCGGCGAAGTCGCTCACCGCAATTAAGGCGCGCGTGATCAGCGGCAGATCGGCATCCATATCGGCGAACACCAGCACGACTTCGGGTACGACAAACGTCAGCAGCCCACCGACCACGAGGATCGACACGCAGATCAAAATCGAAGGATAGATCGCCGCAACTTTGATTTTTTGCGCGACTTCCTGCTGCCGTTCGAGGTGTTCGGCGAGACGCCGCAGAACGAGCGGAAGATGCCGTGTTTGTTCACCGGCGCCGATCGTGGCTGCGTAATCGGCGGGGAAGGCGGCGGGATAAAACCCCATGCCCTGTTCAAGCGAATGCCCTTCAACGACCTTCGCACGTAAGGCGAGTACGGTTGTCTCGAGATTCTTCGACGACGATTGTTTCGCGATTGCACCGAGTGCGTCGTCGATCGGCAAGCCCGAATCGAGTAACGCCGCTAGTAATTGCGTCAACAGGATCCGATCATTCACCGAGAAACGCGTACGCTGCGGGGCGGCTATGTCCTGCGGCGAGTCGCGGATATTCTCCGACACATCGACCGGTACCAGGCCCTGTTCACGTAAGACCCGCCTCGCGTGTTTTACGGAATCCGCTTCAGTACGCCCTTTGACCTGCCTGCCGTCACGATCGAGCGCGATGTAAATGAACGCGGACATCGTCGCGCTTAGCCCGCCTGCGTCACCCGCGTGACTTCCTCGATGGTCGTAACGCCGGCACCGACTTTATGCCGGCCGTTATCGAGCAGGGTTGTCGCATTGGCGAAGGCGTAGCGTTCGAGTTCGTGTTCGCCGGCGCCGTCGTGGACGAGTTCACGCAGGCGTTCGTCAAAGCTCGCGAGTTCGTATATGGCGGTGCGTCCTCGGTAGCCGATTTGGTTACATGCCGAGCACCCGACGGCTGCGTACACCTCGGGAGCAGGTATGACGAACTGTGGTCCAAAGAAATCTTTACCGGTGCTGCCGAGATCGACCTCACGCTTGCACGCGGGACACAGCAAACGGACGAGACGTTGAGCTAACACCCCAACGAGACTCGATGCCAGTAGAAACGGCTCGGTGCCCATATCGCGCAAACGGGTAACCGCGCCGATCGCTGTATTCGTGTGCAGGGTTGAAAGTACGACGTGTCCGGTGAGACTCGCCTGTACCGCGATCTGCGCCGTTTCGAGGTCGCGGATTTCCCCGACCATCACGACATCGGGGTCCTGGCGCAGCATCGCGCGCAGGCCGCGTGCAAAGCTCATATCGACCCGATTGTTTACTTGTGTTTGTGCGATGCCATCGACGAAATACTCGATCGGATCTTCCACCGTCATTATGTTGCGGCTGTGTTCGTTCAACCGGGTGAGTGCCGCGTAAAGCGTTGTCGTCTTACCCGAACCGGTAGGGCCCGTAACAAGAAAAATGCCGTGCGGCTTATGGATCATCTGGTCGAGCTGCGCTGTCGTTTCCGGGTCCATACCAATTTGTTCGAGTTCGAGGCGCCCGGCTTGTTTGTCGAGTAGCCGTAAGACGACGCGTTCACCGTGACCCGAAGGTAAGGTCGAGACGCGCACGTCGACTGGGCGATTCGCCACGCGCAGCGAAATTCGTCCATCCTGCGGGATACGTTTTTCGGCGATATCGAGCTTCGCCATGACCTTAATACGCGAGGCGATCAACGGTGTCGCCGCGGATGGAAATTGGGTGATACGCCGCAGCACGCCGTCGATTCGGAGCCGCACGACGAGTGATCCCTCGAATGGCTCAATGTGGATGTCCGATGCGTTTTCGCGTATTGCCTCGGCGAGGATCGCGTTGATGACTTTAATAATCGGTGCGTCGTCCGCGCTTTCCAGGAGGTCCGCCGGCTCGGACAATCGTTCGGCGAGTGTGTCGAGGTCGAGTTCGTCGCCAAGTCCCGCCATGACCGTTTCGTTATCGAATCCGTCGATCCGTTCGAATTTCGCCTGCAGCAAGCTGTCGAATTCAATGTTCGAAACTTCACGAAAATCGATCGCGGTGTGCACTGCGCGCGCCGCTTCGAGCAAGGCGTTAACGCACGTATCCGCGCGGCACACGAGCCTGGCGTGACCGTCGTTTATATCCTCGACGATCACGCCGTGGCGTTTCGCGAAGGCGAACGGCACGTTCACTCGAGCAGACCTTTAAACGCGGGTAACACCGGACCGTCGCGATGTAGGAGCGAGCGCCCAGGACGGTCTTCGTGCTCGATCTGGTGGTTGCGGATCTTGTCGTATTGCTTACTGCTTAACTCTAGGTTCGTCGACTTATCGCGCATGATCGTCGGTCGCAGGAAGACCATAAGATTACGTTTAATGGAGTCTGAGCGCGTGTTTTTGAACAACTCCCCAATTAGTGGCAAGTCGCCGAGAAAAGGGACCTTTTGACTGTTTTCTTGCAAATCCTCACTGATCAATCCGCCAAGAACGATCGTTTCACGATTATCGACGAGAACGTTCGTCACGATCGAACGCTTGTTCGTGATGAGGTCGGAACCGGTCGTATCCGCCGCGATGCTCGAAATCTCCTGGCTGATCTCCATCGTAACGGTATCGCCTTCGTTGATTTGCGGACGCACCCGCAACAGGATACCGATATCCTGACGTTCGATCGTTTGAAATGGGTTGTCGGGCGTCGTCGCGTTATTTGTGAATTGACCGGTGATAAACGGTACGTTCTGCCCGACGACGATCTCGGCCTCGGAATTGTCGAGCGTGACGAGTGACGGGGTCGACAACACGTTCGTGAACTGGTCACCACTCAAGGCGCGAATGAGCGAGCGCAGATCGCCGGCACGCAGATAACCAATAGTTAAACCGTCGAGAAAATTAACGGAATCGTCCAGATCAAAAGGGCTGTCGATTGGCCCCGAGACCTGACCGGGAAAGCGGGTACCGGCGACGATCCCCGTTTCCGGTAGATTCGTGTGCCACTGCACCCCGAGTTCATCGACATGATCGCTCGATACTTCGGCGATCACGCCTTCGACAAGTACCTGTGCGCGGCGAATATCGAGCTTCGTCGTCACCTCCTTCAAGGTGCGCATGATGTCCGGTGGCGCCTGAATAATCAGCGCATTCGTCACTTCATCCGCCTGGACTTGTACCTCTGCGGCCGCTGCGCCTCGCACACGATTTGGCCGCGCGCGATTTTCTACTGTAGCGGCAGCAGTCTCGCCGCTCGCAACGCTCTGCAGCACGGGCACCAGATCGGCCGCGGTTGCATATTTCAAATACACAACTTCAATTCCGCCGTCGTCTTCGACCGCGATATCGAGACTTGAGATCAACGCGCGGTAACGGACCTTGTCCGTGTTATCGTCGCCGCCGAGCAAGATCGAATTCGTCCGCGTATCGGCGACTAGCGGTAAGGCCGCACCTGATTTCGCTTCGGTCGGGCCGCCATTCGCTTGCTCGATCGAGGAGATTATTTGGATCACATCCGCGGCGTTCGCGTGTTCGAGCTGGATGAGTTCGAAATTCTGCGTAATTTTTTTGTCCACCTTGCGAATGACACTGAGTAAGCGTTCGACGTTTGCCGCAGCGTCCGCGACGATCAAGACATTACTGTCGGGATGGGCCGCGAGGTGTGCTTCCTGTGGCAATAGCGGTCTTAAAATCGGCACCAGATTTGCAGCTTCAGCATATTTCAAGGGTACAACCATGGTCACGATTTCCTCTGCCGGCAATCGCGATGGGCTACCTGTTACAACCCCCGCCTCCATTCTCGCGGTTACGTCCGGTACTATTTTCGTTACATCGCCGCTCGTCACCGCGGTAAATCCATGCACTTTTAAGATCGACAGGAATACGTCATACAAGCCATCGAGGCTGGTCGGCGCCGACGAAACAACGGTAACGGTGCCTTTAACCCTGGGGTCAACGATGAAATTACGACCGGTCATTTCTGACACGGATTCGATGAGCGCTTGGATGTCGGCGCCCTTGAAGTTCAAGGTGATTTCTTCATCCGGGTTCCCTGGAATGTTGGTCTCATCGTTGGCGCTTGCCGAAAGTATTGTTAGCGCGAACATGAGGCACATGCCCAAAGCATGTATCGAACGCACCGGTGTCCACCCAAGCCGTCGAAAAGTTCGTAATGTTGTGCTCAACGTCCCGGTTCCTGAGACTTAATCATTGTCGAAATAGTTTTCGGTAGTCGCCAGATCCGACCGACCAGCCTTGTTATTTCCGTGTCTATGAGTTCGACCGGGACTGGAATCGAGCTGCAGCTCATGACGCTTCGGTAGTGCGATCGCTTCGAGTACGCCGTTGCGACGGATCACGATCCGGTTTTGCTCAACTGCATGTAACCCGACGTTGCCAGGTAGGATCTCGCCGACTTGATATTCACGCTGGCTTCCGTTTGGTTCCCTTACGATCGCACGTGCGTCGTCGCCATCACTGGTGGCGACGGTCCCAGTGACGGTCAATTGCAGCGTGCTTTCCGCTACGGCATTGAGCGCAAGTATTTCTCCGCCGCCAGTGGTGTCTGCGATCTCTTCAGCGGCGGTACCGAATAGGTGCCAATCGGCGATCTGCGTGTAGTCGGGTTGCTCGGGCGCAAGCGGCGCTTCCGGTTCACGTGTGGCGACGTGTTGTACGGCGGGTCCGCCCCCTGGAATCGCGGGATCGAAAAAATGCCATGCGACGACGCCTACGACGCAAGCAGTTGCGATTGCGATCAGGGCATTCCCGGCGAGCGCGGGAGTAAAGTAATCGCGACTCATTTGATGTCGCTAGCGGGTGTCTTAACGGTCGAAGCTTGCAGATACTTCTCTGCGAGGTATTGGCGCATCGCCGGTAATACATCGTCCGGGCCGACATCCTTGCCGGTGACTTCCGCGATCCGTATCGCGAGGTACCGATGCGACATGCCTGCCATGGCGAGCATCTCGATATCGTCATCGTCCACCCGATTCGTCGCAGTTGCGTCGAGATTGATAACGCGTTGAATGCGCGCGGCATCGAGTTGGAAATGTGTCGCGAATTCCGTCGCGAAATTCACAAACGCAGGCAGTAATTCCGCTCCAGAATTTCGAATATTGTCCAACGGTGCTACTTCGGCTAATGCAAGCCGTAGCAAAAAACGGAAGACGTCCGACTCGCGAGCGCGCAAGCGCTTTGCGATCGTTTGAATCCGATCGTAGTCGGATTGAGACAAGCGCAAAGAGATACTGCGTTTAGTATCTGGATTGTCCGATCGCTCGGATGCGACCGAGTTAGGTTTCACCACCTTGTCACCCCGTATAGGAACTTTGAGTACGCCATCGGGGCGTCATGTTGCGACCTCAACATAACAGCTCTATTACAACCGTATGCGAAACGTAGTCAATTCGAATGCAATGTGCGTGCGCCGAAACCAATCGCCGGCTGTAGTATTTTTGTAACAATCGCTGGCTACGCTGATCCGCCTATAGGTTGGGTTGGCGAGCAAGAGGGAAGGTAGATGATTCGGATCTTTATCGGCTTCGACCGGAGAGAAACTGCCGCATACCATGCTTTATGCCAAAGTATTCTCGCAAATGCCTCGGTGCCGGTCGCGATCACCCCGCTGCATATCGAACACTTGAAAGGGACCCTGACCCGATCCCGCGACCCGTTGCAATCTACGGATTTTGCGTTCAGTCGATTTCTTACACCGTATTTATGCGATTACAACGGCTGGGCTGTGTTTATGGATTGCGACATGATCATGCTAGACGACATTGCGAAGTTATGGCGGCTCCGCGATGAGAAATACGCCGTACAGGTTGTCAAGCACGACCACCAACCTACCGAGTCGACGAAATTCCTTGGACAACAACAAACCCGATACGAAAAGAAGAACTGGTCAAGCGTCATGCTGTTCAACAATGCGCGGTGCGTTGGGCTAACGCCCGATTACGTCAATTCAGCGACCGGACTGCAATTGCATCAATTCAAATGGCTGGCACATGACGGTTTGATTGGTGCATTACCCGCCCGCTGGAACCACCTGGTCGGCTATGACGAACCAAACACCGCCGTCGGGCTGCTGCATTACACGACCGGCGGGCCGTACTTCGCCGAGTATGCGGACGTGCCGTACGCGGAGGAATGGTTTTGCTATCGCGACGACATGAATTCGGTCGAGGAACGAAAGCCGCAGCTTGTGCCGGATTCGTCGGCGGCCTGAACCCGTGACTCAGACTGCAGCGGGTATTCCGTCGTCCGGCGTCGTCACGGCGTCCATGGCAGCGATCGCGACCGCGTTGAAGAATGGCGCGGTCGACGCGGCCCTGGACGACCTGCGCCATCTGAACAACGCGTCCGTCGATCCGGCGGAAGTCGACTATCTGTACGGTGTAGCCTATCTGCAGAAACATGACGCGCTCAATGCCAGGAAGCATCTCGAACGTTGTCGCGGCGAGCGCAGCGCCGATCCCGATCTCCTCTACCATCTCGCGCTCGCCTACCAGATGGGCCCGCAGCGCAGGCCCGGCGAAGCGGCCGCCTGCTTCGTCGCCGCCCTGCAGAACAAACCCGACTTCTTTGCCGCGGCTTTCGAGTTCGGCATGCTGAAAAAAGACGCGGGCGAGCTGGAAGTGGCACTTGCCTGTTTCGTGAATATCGCGAATATCGTCGCCGATCAGGAACGTCTGGAAGAGGCGAAGCTCGCGATCAACGAGGCCTTGCTGTTGGCCCCCGATTCGCCGGAGCTGTTGGTATTTCTGGGGCGCCTGCTGCTCGCCACCGGCGACCTGGAGGAAGCCGCCGCGGCCTTTGGTCGCACCCGAGACCTCGCGCCGGACAATCCCGATCTCCACAACGAGCTCGGCCTGGTCTACTACAAGCTCGGCCGCGACGACGATGCATTGAAATGCTACAAGTCCGCGCTGAAGTTGCAACCGGTGTTTCCGCAGGTGCGCAACAACCTCGGCAATCTGCATTCGCGCGCCGGGCGCACGTCGGAGGCAGTGAAGAATTATCACTACGCCGTGGCCCAGCTGTCGGGTTACACGGACGCCTGGTTCAATCTGAGCAAGGATCTGCTCGTCCACGGAGAGGCCGATGAAGCGCTCGCAGCCTGCGAGCGGGCGATCGAGACGAGCCCGGGATTCGCCCTCGCGCACGCCTATCGGGCCGACCTGTTGCTCACGCGCGGGCGCTATGGTGAAGCCTGGCGCGAATTCGAATGGCGCGTGCTCGCTGATACCGGCCGCGCGTATGTGGAAGATCCGCGAACCGCGGATGCGCTCGCGACGCGGCCGTCACGTCTGGATGTACGAGCACTGCTCGGCACAACGATCCTCGTGGTCGCCGAAGCGACGCTCGGCGACGAATTGTTTTTCCTGCGCTTTCTGCCACAGCTGCGTGCGTTCGGGATCGATGCGCATTACCGGCCGTCGGCGAAAATGCGGCCGCTGCTCGAAAGCTGCGCCGCCGGTTTGACGCTCTTTCCCGACGGCGGCGACGCGTCGATCTATTCTGCAGTGCTGGCCGTCGGTGATTTACCGCTCGTGCTCGGGCACCGCGACGACAGCGCCATACCGGCGCCGTTTCCCCTGATACCGCCGGACGACGTCGTAACCGAGATGGCGGTCGTTCTGGGCGAGCTCGGCGCCGGCCCGGCACTTGCGATCACCTGGCGCGCCGGTCTCGCGAGCGACGCGGCGATGCGCAAGCAGATAGCGCTCGCGGACGTCGCCGCGCTCATCGCTACATGGGAAGGCCCGGTCGTGGCGGTTCAGCGCGCACCGGCGCCGGGTGAAATCGAAGCGATCGAAAAACTTGCCGGCACGCCCGTGCACGACTTCTGCGCGCTGAACGAGGATCTCGTGCAGATGGCCGCGCTGCTCCACGTGGCAGACGATTACGTCGGCGTCAGCAATACGAACATGCACGTGATGGCGAGCCTCGGCAATGCGGCGCGCGTGCTGGTCAAGTCTCCTGGCGAATGGCGCTGGCGCGACGAAGGCGACTCAACCCCGTGGATGCCGCGCGCGCGCCTTTATCGCGAAGACCGTCGTCAGGGTTGGACGCCGGCGCTGAAGATGCTCGGGCGCGACCTGCGGACGAACGGCGCACCGTTCGCCGAGTGAGCACCGCGCAAATGGCACAGATGGCCGGATGACCCTGGTGGAACGGCTCGTAACCGAAGGCCTGTTGTGCCTCAAGGATGGTGCCTATGGGCGGGCCGCGGAAGTGTTCGCCCGGGCTGCGCGCCTGTCGCCCCATGATCCGAATATCGATTTCTATCTCGGCGAAGCGAAACGTTGCGACGGCGATCACGAAACCGCGCTCGCGTGTTTCGAAGCGGCCGAGGAGAAGAGCCTGCGTCATCCGGATTTTTTTCTGCGCAAGGGTATGACGCACAGTTCGCTGGGCCAGTTGGGCAAGGCGCGTGATGCGTATAGCGCGGCGCTCGATCTTCGCCCCGCGTTCGTCGAGGCGATGTGCAATCTCGCCAACGTGGAGGCGAAGCTCGGCGACATCGAGCACGCCATCGAGCTCTACGAGCAGGTGCTCGATCGGGCCCCGGAGTTCGCGCCCGCGATAACGAATCTGGGCTTGATGTATTTCACGGCGCGGCGTTGGCACGAAGCTGCGCGTCACCTTCAACAGGCGGCGGCTTACGACCCGAACGATGCGAACGTCGCGGAGAAGCTTGCCATTGCGCTCGGCGAGACAGAACAGGTTGCCGAGGCGGTAGCGCGTTATCGCGGGATCCTCGATCGGGACCCGGCCAATGCCGTGGCCATGACGAACCTCGGCAATTTGCTCTATAACGTCGGACGCACGGAAGAAGCGCTTGTGCTGTTCAAGGCTCTGGCGGACCGTGTTCCGGAATCCGCGGTGTATCGCCTGCACGTCGGCATTGCTCTGTACTCACTCGACAGGCACGCCAAGGCGCACGAGGTGTTCGATCAAGTCCGCGAGCTCGCACCTGCCTGCCCGATGGCGCGGCGCGCCGGAATCGAGACCGTCGTCGGTCGCGCCGATCTCTACGACGGCATGAGCCGACTGTTGCAGGGCGATCTCGCGAACGGTTGGGATCTGTACGAAAATCGCTGGCACGCGAAGGAGCGACGACCGATCGAAGTCGTGAACGCGCCCGGCGCTGTATGGAAGGGCGAAGACGTCGCCGGGCGCCGGCTGTTCATTCTGCGTGAGCAGGGGATCGGCGACGAAATTATGTTCGCGTCAATGTTTCGCGAGGCTATCGCCCGCGCGGGCCATTGCATCATTCAGTGCAATCTGCGCCTGCAGGGTGCTTTCGAGCGCTCGTTTCCACAAGCGGAGATCCGCCCCGCCACCGAATCGCACGCGGACTGGGTGGATCTGTGCGGTGAAATTCGCGACGGCGATTACCACATCTTCATGGGCAGCCTGCCACGCGTATTGCGACGCGATCGGCAATCCTTCCCCCGGCAGCCGGGTTACCTGCGCGGCGACGACGCGAGGCGCCGGTACTGGCGCGAGCGGCTGGATGCGACCGGCGCGGACTTGAAGGTCGGTTTGAGCTGGCAGGGCGGGACGCTCAACAACGGGGCACGTTTCCGCTCCATGGCGCTCGAGGAATTACGGCCCTTGCTCGCGCTCGACGGCATCGTACCCGTCAGCCTGCAGTATACCGACTGCGCCGATGACATTGCGCGCTTCCAAGCGGCGCACGGTATCCGGATCCATCACTGGTCGGAGGCCATCGACGACTACAACGAAACGATCAACCTCGTTGCCGAACTCGACCTCGTGATCTCGGTGCAGACCGCGATCGTCCATACCGCCGGGGCGCTTGGATGCGAAACCTGGGTGCTGTTGCCGCGCGCCCAGACCAACTGGCGCTGGTTCGGGCATGGGGAAGACTGCGCCTGGTACCCGAATACCCGGCTGTGGCACCAGGACGAACCCGGCGACTGGGCGCCGCTGGTCGAGCGCGCGGTCGCTACGCTCAAGCAGAGGCTGTAGCGCTGAAATGAAATCCCCCCGAGTTCATTCCTCGACGGCGAAGATCGCCACGCCGCTCATGACAAACGAGCGCATACGGTTTCGACCGCGAAACACGTTTTTACGTGGTACAGCGGTAAACACCGCAGGACTTTTTGACGGGCGATTTCGATCGGTCGCATACGTGTGCATGCGCTTTTTATGACAGGTACTACAGCCGTATTACGTTTCATAAGAATGTCATGAATCGTTAATCACGTTGACATCAAATCCCCTCAGGATAGCTCGCCGTGGGGACAGGAATCTCCACGAACGGAGCGGCAACGAACAAGCCCGGACTCGACACAAGAAAAGCACGGCCGCACTGCATGTTGGATTCAGGCGCAAGATGCGGTGCGGTGAAAAACCCGAACGACCGGACTGACGAAGCCTTTTCCGACTCACTGAACTTGGAGAAGCATCATGAAAAAACTGACACTCACTTTAATGAAACTTGGAGGAGCATCATGAAGAATCTGACACTCGCCGCGGCGGCGCTCTCAGCCTGTGTGGCATCGAGTGCATACGCCCTTGGCGGCACTTCGATGGACGGACAGCCGAACCCGACCGGCGGCGATGGCGTTTCCGGTGACCTCGTGCTGGCCGCGGTCAATGGCAGCGGCACCCAGTCGCTGTTGTGGGATCTGAGTTCCGCCATGCCGGGGCTCGAAGACATGAACCTCGGTGGTTTTCTCGATTGGGCGAGCACGAATCCCGGCGGCATGTTCACTATCAACAACGCCACGGTCGGCAGCTTGATCGACAACAGCTGGGACTGGCATGTCTTCGCGATGGCCAACAATCAGGATGCCTCGACGGTGACGAATTTCGGCGTACTGAGCACGATCGACTCGGCTGTGAACCCCGCAACGACGGGTACAACCCTGGAACTGTCGATGACAGGTCCGGCGAACTGGGTCATCAACCGTAACGTCAACCCGGGCGGTCTTACCGACGACGGTGTTCTCACCGCCACGGATGCCGACTCCTGGTTCTGGGACAACGGCCTGAACGAACACGGCGCCAACATCTTCACAACCGATGCAACCGTCGCGGTCGGGCAGACCGCAAACGTGCAGTTCCTGTCGAAGCAGGCCGGCAGCCGCGAGTCCATTTTCGATTTGGGCTGCGTGTGCGTCCTACCCGGTGTCGACGAGTTGCCAATTTCGATTGCGGATATTGGCACGTTCCAGCTATTCGACAACGGCGATCTGAAGTTCACGGCGGCGGCCGCGATACCGGTTCCGGCGGCGGTATGGCTGTTCGGAAGCGCGATAGTGGGACTCGGCGGCATCGCCCGGCGTAAAAACGTCTAGGTTCCGCGTTTGACGAGACATCCGGAGCTATTTAGCAGCGTGCAGTCAGGTCACGCGTCCCGGATAGAAACACACGAAATGAATTTACCCTATGGGAGACAAACAGGAATGAAACGCAAAGCAATATCTATCGCAGTGGCCTCCGCCTGCATCGCGAGCGGTTCGGCAATGGCGTTCGACCCGGACGTTACGTCGCCGGATTACGAAGTCGTCATGGCCGGCGCGACCGCGCCGACGAACACGCTCCGCGACGTCATCGTCGACAACGTCTGCGATTCGAGCATCGACTATTACCAGCACAAATCCAACAAGCACTGGAACATCGCCTGCGTCGTCGACGGTGACAACGTGTTGTTCCGCAAGAACGACGGTGGTTCCGGCACCGGTACCTCGCCGGTCGACAACGCCTCGACCACGGTCGAATTCTTCGACGGCGGCCAGAGCGTGGTTGACTGCTCCTCCTCTGCGGCGAGCACCGGCAACACGGCGTATACAGCGTGGAAGGACTGCGGCAACAGTGCCGGCGCCGGCGGCGAAGGTCTCACGACCCTGGTTGCCGACATCGGCGTATCCGACGTCGAACCGGGTGCGTTCACCGGTGCGCTGGCACCGCTGAGCGATCCGCTCGACATCAACACGAACGTCGATTTTGTCAACGAATCGAGCATGGACGTGCGCACCCTGGCCGGTCTCGGTTTCGGTGTCGTTGTCACCGAACAGCTGTATAGGGCGTTACAGAACGACCAGTTCAAGTCGGGTCACCCGCTGTACGACCTGTGCAACCCGACCCGAACCATCGCGGCTGGGGGCAGTTACGATGCGGCGGCCAGTGACGCGGTCCCGGCCGGCGGATCGCACACCAATGGCGATACGGAAATGTGTCTGCCGAACATGGCCTCGCATACGATCCGCTCGATCTTCCGCGGGGACTTGAACCTGTGGACGGAAATGGTAACTGACACCGATGGTGACGGTTCCGCCGGCGAGCCCGGCGAGAGCCTGTTCGTGCAGGAGTTCACGGGTGCCAACCCTTGGAAAACCACGAACGTCAACGCCAAGGTGTGCCGCCGCGTACAGGGATCCGGCACGCACGCGCGTACGGCGATCACGTTCCTGCGCACGAACTGCGGTAGCGGCAGCATCACCATGGGCAACCCGACCTGTAACACGAAGGTCGACGGCGCGGACTGCAACAACGGCTTCGAAGGCGCGCAAGGATCCGGCGAAATGACGGACTGCCTGAACGCGGCTTCCGGCAACGACAAGTGGGCTGTTGGTTACCACAGCGTCGAGAAGAACGCCGAGTTGTCGCATCCGTTCCGTTTCGTCAAGGTCGACGGTTTCGCGCCCACGATCGAGAACATGGTCTCGGGCAACTACGCGAACTTCGGCGAAGTGACGATGCAGAAACGCGTCACCCAAACCGGCGCGGCCGCGCTGGCCGGTGTCGACTTTGTGCACGCGCCGTCGAACGCCACCGAGGTGAACACGATCTTCGAGACCATGGTTACCGCCATGAGCGGCCCGGCGGCCGCCGAGGCGTTGAACACAAGCTCGAAGTTCTATCATCCGTTTGGTAATGCCGGCTGGGCCGCGCGTCCGAACCCGCCGTCCGTGGTGCCTTTCCCGCAGACCCTGGTCGGCGGTATCTATGAGGATCCGGTCAATCCCCTGACCCACGTGAACCCAGCAACGGGTGTGCAGAATACGTGCTTCGGTCCGTATGCACCCGCCGGTTCGCAGGTCGATTGATCAGCAAACTGACGGAAAGGTGGCCGTACCGGCAGGGATGCCGGTGCGGTACACCGGAAAGGATGCCCCGGGGCCGGCTCGTAAGAGTCGGCCCTTTCGGCGTTTTAAGCAGGGCAGAATTCGGGCGACAGATGGTTAACAAACTACGGCGATTTAGCACTATCGCGGTGCTCCTAGGACTCATTGCGGGCGCGCCGCTGCGTGCGCTGGCGGATACGCCGCCGGACGAAGCCGCAGTGGCCGGCGTGCCGCGCTTCGACGTGTGGGAATACCAGATCGAGGGCTCGCAGTTGCTCTCTGACGCCGACGTCGGCCGCGCCGTCTATCCCTATCTCGGCCCGGACAAAACGATCGATGACGTGGAAGCTGCGCGCGGCGCGCTGGAGTCAATATTTCGCGCCCGCGGTTACGGCACCGTATTGGTCAACATTCCCGAACAGGATGTGGACGAAGGTATCGTGCGACTGGCCATCGTTGAAGGGCGGATCGAACGTCTGCGGGTCTCGGGCTCGCGCTATTTTTCGCTCGGCCGGATCAAGTCGAAGGTCCCGTCGCTGGCGGCAGGCGCGCTGCCGGACTTGCCCAAGGTGCAGCAACAACTCGCGGTCCTCAACAAGGCAACACCGGATCGCGTGGTGACGCCGGTGCTCCGTCCCGGCCGCAGCCCCGGCATGGTCGACGTCGAGCTCAAGGTCGACGACCAGCTCCCGTTGCACGGCTCGCTGGAAATCAATGATCAGTTCACCCGGGATACGACCCGCACGCGTCTCAACGCGTCCGTTCGCTATGACAATCTATGGCAGCGGGAACACAGCCTCGGTGTCTCCTATCAGGTTTCTCAGCAGGATCCGAGCGAGGTGCAGGTGATTTCCGGCACTTATCTGTTCCGACCCGAGAAGTTCGATGCACTCGTGGCCCTATACGGACTGCGTTCCGACAGTGACGTTCTCACCGGTAACGGTGCTGCCGGAGTCGGCGTGCTCGGCAAGGGCTGGGTCGGTGGCGTGCGCGTGATCAAACCGTTGCCGAACGTCGAAAGCGTGTTCCACAACGTGACGTTCGGACTCGACTACAAGGATTTCGAAGACACCGTCAACCCTGCCGGCGGTGTCGGTTTCAACACCCCGATTTCGTATGCGAAGTTCGTCGCCGGTTACGGCGGTTTCAGGATCGCCGATAACTCGACCATGCGTTACAACGTAGAATCGAACTGGGGCCTGCGCGGGCTCGGCAATACCGAGAAGGAATTCGAGCGTAAACGGTTTCAAGGCAAACCAAACTTCGCCTACCTGCGTGCCGATGCGTCCCTGGAGCGAGACTGGATGCGCGGGTCCCAGGTCTATTTCCAGCTCGCCGGACAAGTCGCCTCGGGTCCGCTGATCAGTAACGAGCAGTACAGTCTCGGCGGCGCGAACTCGGTACGCGGTTACGTCGACACCCAAGTGCTGGTGGACGATGCCTTGCGCACGCGACTGGAACTGCGCTCGCCGTCTCTCGCCGGCGCGGTGGATTGGGATTGGCTGGACGTCGCCCGCGTGCTCATTTTCGGGGACGCCGCCTACGGGCGGTTTCGCGAACCCCTGCCGGGCCAACCGAACAACGTGACCTTGTCCAGCTTCGGCGTCGGTCTGCGTTTCGATACACGCTTCGGTTTCAACTCCCAGATCGACTGGGCTTATCCGCTCGCCGAAGACGGTGACATTCGCCGCGGGGAATCACGCCTGCATTTTCTTTTTGCACAGGAGTTCTGAAGTTGATGCGAAAGACCGCCCAATTGAATTCGCACACATCCACACCGCGCCTTGTCGCTTGCGCGCGGCGCGCGATCGTTACCGCCTTGCTTGCGCTCGCCACCGCCGTGCACGCGGAACTGCCAACGGTATGCGCGCCCTGTGACACGGGTGGTTCGATGGTGTCGTGGAAAGGCGCCGGCTCCGCCAGCCAGTACGTCGTCGACGGCGCCGAGGCGTTCGTGCGCCAGGCACTCGAGCGTGAGACCTTCAACTGGGCTTCGTTCAACATCGGCCCCGATAACAAGGTCACGTTTCAGCAACCGAACAGCACCTCGGTAGCGCTCAACCGCATTTTCCAGAGCGACCCCACGCGCATATTCGGCGCTCTGCAGGCGAACGGGCAGGTCATTCTCATCAACCAGAACGGGATCCTGTTCAAACCCGGCTCGTCGGTGGACGTGAATACGCTCGTCGCGTCCTCGCTCGAAATCTCCGACGCCGCGCGCGACTCGCTGGACATCGCCGGGGTCGTCGCAACGGACCTCGCGCCCGCGTTCAAAAATGCAAGCGGCGGGGCCGCGGCCGGCGTGCGGGTCGAGGCGGGTGCATCAATCAGGGCGCGGGAGAACGGCCGCGTGATCCTCATCGGCGGCACGGTCGAGAATTCGGGACGCATCGAAGTATCGGGGCGCGGCGGGCAGGCGTTGCTGGCGGCGGAAAACGACGAGGTCTATCTGTATCTCGAAGACGATCCGGACGTACGCGGTCTCGCCGTTGCGCTGACCGAGGGCGGCGAGGTGACGAACGGTGGCACGGTGCTCGCCGATCGCGGCAACATTACGCTCGCCGGTCTCACGGTCAATCAAAACGGCCTCGCGCGGGCGACCACGGCGGTGGACGCGAACGGTTCGATTCGCCTGCTCGCACGCGATCGGAGCCGGCCGCCGGCTATCGCGGGCGGAACCGGAGAACTGCAGTTGCCCGAACCCGTTCGTGGTGGCACGGTGACGTTCGGTGGCGGCAGCCGCACCGAAGTGTTGCCCTTGGCTGACGACACGGCCGCGGCGATCGACGGGCAGCCCGTGTTCGCTTCGCGCATCGAGGCGGATGCGAAAGACATCACCCTACGTTCCGGCGCCTCGATCACCGCGCCGGCGGGCACGGTGGAGATGTCGGCTTCGTCGGTCGACGATATCGCCGTGTCCGCCGAGGGCACGATCCGGATCGAGCGTGGTGCGTCCATCGACGTCAGCGGGCTCGACGAGGTGACGGTATCGGTTGCGCGCAATTTCCTCGAACAGGAAATCCGGCGCAACGAACTCGCCGATTCGCCCGTGCAGCGCGATGGTCCGCTGTTCGGCGAGACCGTGACGTTTGATATTCGCAAACCCCTGCCCGACATCGTCAACGTCGACGCCGCCGTCGCGAACGTCGAACGCACGGTTGCGGAGCGATCGACGGTGGGTGGCAGTATCGCGCTAACTGCCGCCGAAGCGGTTGTCGTTGAACCCGACGCCGTGCTCGACGTCTCGGGTGGCGTGCTGACATACGCGGGTGCGTTTGTCGGCGCAACGAAGCTGATCGTCGAGGGCCGGGTCGTCGACGTCAGCGAGGCGTCGCCGTTCATCACTTACGATGCGGTGCTTTCGAATAATGATTTCGAACACGAAAAGTGGGGCGCAGCCACCACCGAATCGTTCTGGAGTTTCGGGCCCGCGCAACTCGTGGCACTGACCGGGTTCCAGCCCGGTTATCTCGAAGGCAAGGATGCGGGATCGATAGCCGTTACCGCGCCGGAATTCGATGTGCGCGGCGAGTTGTACGCGCGTACCGTACACGGCGATCTGCAGCGCAAGGCCCCCGGTGCGTCGTCGGGATTTACGCGCGCGTTCGACGAAATCGCCGCCGGCGGGCAACTGCGACTCATATCGACGACTCTCGGGCAGTCGCTGGTGTACGACGGCGACGGCTTCAGTTTCGGCGCCGAAGGATTCGATGACTACGACCTGGCGCTGGCGGACTTCGAACTCGTCGCCGGAGCGGCGCTCGCGCTGCGGCCGCAGGGATCGCTTTCGATCCGGGCTGCCGATGCCATCGTTATCGATGGCACGATCGCGGGACCCGGCGCCACAGTGGCGCTGATCGTGAATCCCCCGCACAGCGACGCGGAAAAGCTCCAGGACGACGTCGGCGCGATCGCCCTCGGCGCCGCGGCGACGATTGATCTCGAAGGCGCCTGGGTGCTCGATGATGTCGCGCGCACACAAACCGCCGACAACGATCCGATCTTCATCGACGGCGGGTCGTTTTCCGCGAACGTCGTCGGTGATCTGAGCCTCGCGGCCGGCAGCTTCGTCGACGTTGGCGGCGGTGCGTACGTTAATGCGTCCGGGGAGATCGAAGCCGGGCGCGGTGGCGAGGTGTCGCTAACGGCGACGACGTTCCTGCTGTCGCCGGCGACGGTCGATACGCTTACGTCATCCGCGGTCGAGATCGCGGCGCGGTTCGAGGGGTTCACGTTCGCCGGTGCCGCGAACGGATCGCGTTTTGCGCTGAACGTGCCGCAGGTACTCGTGGATGGCAGCGATCGGGTACCTGCGCCGGGAACCGTGACCGTTGCCCCGGCCCTGTTCTCGGAATTCGGGTTTCACGATTTCGAGCTCGCATCGAACGAACGAGCGGTAGTCGTCGCCCCGGGTCTGGATCTCGACATTAAGGCACTGGACCTTATGCTGCCCGATACGGGCGGACTGGCCGGCACTAGCGAGCTGCCCGTCAGCGGAACCGATATCGACGACTTTGCAGTAACTGAACTGCTCGACGACCCCCTGCGCATGCCGACCTCGTTCGCCGTCGAGAGCCGGCAGGTGTTCTCGACCATCAGTGGCGCAATCGCGCCAAACGAGGCATTGACGATCCCGGCGACGACCCGGATTGCGGTGGATACCGGCGGCGCGCTGTCGCTCTCCAACGACGGCAGCATCATCGTCTCCGGTGCGCTCACCGCTCGTGGCGGGCAGGTCTCTCTGGCCACGACGCCGGTTGCGAATTTCGGCTACCTGCCGGACTTCGGCGTGTGGCTGGCGCGCGGCAGCCTCATCGACGTCTCCGGTGCGGTGGTCCCCACGGGCGGCGACGCGCTCGGACGCACGAATGCGGTCGATCTCGTTGCCGGCGGCACGGTCGATATCAACGCCCGCAGTGGTTACGTGATCGGCATGCCCGGATCGAGAGTCGACGTGTCCGGCGGCATAGGCGATCTCACCATCACCGCGGCCACGCCCGGGTCCGGCTTGCCGCAAGCGGCCATCGTGCGCGTCGGTTCGGATGCCGGCGAAATCCGCCTCACTTCCGCCGCGGGCATCCAGTTCTTTTCCGATCTCAAGGGCGGGGCAGCGTCCGAACTCGGCGCCACGGGCGCGACCCTGGCGCTGACCATGGACGGCAACCTGCGGCAGACGAATCAGGGTGTGGTCGATCCTAATGTCGATTTTCCCGCGGTGATTACCGAAACCTTCGAGGCTGTGATCGACGGCTCGACGGAAACCTTCGGCATCGAACAGATCCGGGTATTGCTAGGAGAAACGGCGTTCCCGGCCGGAATCACAACGGGCGAGGCCGTGCCGGATGCGATTTTTGATATCGGCACGTTCTCACTCAGTGCTTTCGCCGCCGGCGGTTTCGCGGATCTGGATCTCGCGGCATCGCCGAATCTCGTGCAGAAAGATCCCGTCTCGTTGTCGGATGCGAGCAGTCCCGACCCGGTGATGCAGGGCGTGGTTGAACTCGTCGGCAATGGCACGATAGCGATACCGCGGCAGCTGTCGATCGAAGCACCCGTCATTCAGTCAGACGGCGGCAACATCACAATTAATACCCGATATCTGCGCCTCGGATTCGCGAACGAGGATTTCGTCACCAGCGACACGCCCGTTGTTGGGATCGGCGCAGGGATCGATCCGGAGACCAAATACTTTTCCGCCGCGCCCGGGATCGGCGCCGCAACCTTCCAAGCGGATTTCATCGATTTCGAAGGATTCACCGCGCTGCGCGGATTCGGCGGCAGCGCGAACGCAGTCCGCTTCTCCAGCCGCGGGGACATACGTTTTCGCGGCGTTCGTGCGCCGAACGATCTGTCGCTCGACGTCGCCGGTGCGCTCATCGCCGAATCGGACGTGTTGTTGCGCGGCGACCGCATCTACGGCTCTACCCTGACTAATTTTCTCATCCTGAACGAGCTCGAAGGCGGCCGCGTGACGTTCGCGGGCAACGCGGGGTCGAACCAAGCCATTCCGCTGTCGGCGGGCAGCCGGCTCACGGTGGAATCCGATAGCATCCATCAACTCGGCAACGTGTTCGCGCCCATCGGATCGATTACGCTCGATGCGGACTCCGAACTGATCCTCGGTGCCGACAGCCTCACGTCGGTCACCGCCAGCGGATTGAGCATTCTGTTCGGGCGCACGGAAGTCGGCGACTGGGCGTTTCCGTTCCCCGAAGGTGGCACGACCCGGGTCTTCGACGCCGTCGACACGGAGTTCGAGCTGCCGCCCGACAAGCGCATTTCCTTGATCGCGGACGGGGTCGAGGACGTCGGCGGCACGCCGACCCCGATCGGCGTGGTGGAGATCAACCCAGGTGCCATCCTCGACGTGCGCAGCGGCGGTGACCTCATCGCGACTGAATTTCTGCCGGGACCACTCGGCAAGGTCGACCTGCTCGATGCGTCGCGCGGCAACGGTTCGTTCGCGCTGTTGCCGAACGAACGCGGTGTGGGCCCGGTCGATCCGCTGGAAACGCCCGTATTCGAATTCGGCGCGACGGCGCAGATCGTCATTACTGATGGTGGTGACAGCGGTCTGCCCGCCGGCAGTTACGCGGTGCTGCCGCCGCGATATGCCTTGCTGCCCGGCGCGGTGTTACTGACACCAGCCCCAGATACCGGCAGTGCACCTGGTGTTACGGTCAATCCCACCAAGAGCGCCGCGGGGATCCCGTTGGCGGCGGGTCGTATCGGCGAATTCGGCGACGGTGCCGCGGTAAACGAGGTATCGCTGTTCACGGTTGAAACCGGCGCGGCGGTGCGTCAGCGGGCCGAATACGCCGAGACTTCCGCCGATGCTTTTTTCAGCGCGAACGCCCGCGATCTCGGCGTGCAGCCGCCGTTGCTGCCACGCGACGCCGGCGCGGTGTCGATCGCGACGAACGCTTCGTTGAGTCTCGGCGGCACCATCGCGCCGGAGCGGGATCCGGCCGGCATCGGATCGCGGGTCGACATCTCGGCCAGAAACATCGTCGTCGGGACGCCCGGCGAGTCGATGGTTGCCGACGGCACGATTCTGCTCGACGCCGCCGGCCTGGAGCAGTTGAACGCCGACAGTATTCTTATCGGCGGCACGCGCGCCGGCAGCGGCGGTAGTTCGGTTATCGACGTCGTCACGGCCGAGTCGGTCAGCGTCGATACGGGCACCGACATTACCCTGCCCGAATTGATCCTGGTCGGCACCGACGCTGTCACGGTCGACGCGGGCGCCGCAGTCTCGGCGAGCGGCAGCAAGTCCGGCGGTGCCTCGTCTCTCACGGTCGAAGGCGACGGCGCCTTGCTGCTGGTCTCCGCGGGCGAGTTGCCGCGCTACAACCGCAACGATACGGGCGCAACGTCGGGCGCCACGCTTACCGTCGAGGACGGCGCGACCTTGTTCGGCGCCGGCGCCCTGATTCTGGATTCCAGCGACGAGACGATCATCGACGGCGCGGACATTACCGCCGGTCGCGGCGCCGGTGTTCATTTCGGCGCGGCACGGATCCTGATCGGCGACGTCCCAGGTGCGCTGAGCGGACTGCGACTTTCCCCGACGGTGCTGAACCAGCTCATCGTGGACGAGTCCGGCGCCGTGATCGTTGATGAGCTCGAACTCGTCAGTCGTTCGACGGTCGACTTTTTCGGCGACGTCGACCTCGTCGTTTCGCGTTTGTTGATCGACGCGGCTGGGATCGGCGGCGGCGCGGGTGTCGGCACGGTAACGATTGCGAGCGACGAACTGCAACTCAGAAACACGGCCGGAACTCTGTTCACTACGCCCGCCGGCGGCACCGGCGACCTGATGCTCACCGCGAGCGGCAGCGTGCGTCTCGGCCATACCGCGGCCCTCGATCCGGCAGTGATCGAAGATGGCGATTTCGACATACGTGGCTTCGCCAATGTCGGCCTGCGGGCCGCGGACGTGATCGGCATCGCCGAGCACGCAATCGAGGTGGACGCAGGTACGCTCGAGGTCGACACCGGCCGGGTGACGACGCAGAACGCGGCCGCACTCTCGTTCGCCGCGACCGGCGATCTCGAGATCAATCGCTTGCCCGTCGCCGCAGAACCCGAAACGCCCTCCAAGCGCGGTCACCTCGGTGGCCGCATCAAGGTGGTCGCCGACAGTGTGACTCTCGGATCGACCTTGTTTGCCCCCAGTGGCGTCGTCGAACTCACAGCAGGCAGCGGCGACGTGCTGCTCGGTCCCACGGCACATATCGATACCAGCGGTCTGGAGGCGACAGCATTCGGCCCGGTCGGGGTCAACACGCCGGGCGGGATCGTGCGCATTGAAGCGGCCGGCGGCAACGTCGCTTTCGCGCCGAATGCGGTGATCGATGTCGCGGCGGGCAGCGGTGACATCGTCGTCGACGGCGGTATGCTTGACGTTTCCGCCAGCGGCACGTTGCAGATCGCTGCGACTACCCGCCTGCACGGCGTGGGTGAAGGCGCGACTGCGCGTCTCGACGTCAACGGTTTCGCCGACGGCACGACGTTTTCGGGACTTAATACCCTTCTGAACGACGGTGGTTTTTCCGGCGAACGTTCACTCAGAATACGCGGCGCGGGTGAAGACCTGACGGTCGCGGTGGATGACACGGTGCGCGCGCATGAAATCCGGCTCGCCGTCGACGACGGTGATCTGAACCTGCTCGGTAGTCTGTCCGCTACGGGTGAACGCGGCGGCCTGATCGAACTCATTGCCGGGGGAGATCTCGTCGTCGGCGCGAGCGCGCAGCTCTCGGCCGTGTCGACCGGTGGTTTTCTCGCGCCGTACGGCAGTTCGGAGGTTCCTGTCTACGATGACGGATTTGCTGGCGGACGCATTCACCTCACGAGCACCGGCGGGCAGCTCGTGTTCGAAACCTCAGGTACCGACCAGGCGGCGCTGAGCGTCGCCGGCACGAAGGCTACCGACACGGGAACCCTGGTCGCGGACCCTTCGGGTTTCATTCGTCTCACTGCCCCGCGGACCGCAGGTAACGGCGTCGATCTCGGCACCCGCGTCGACGGCGCGGGCCCGGTCATGAACGGCGTCATCGAGGCCGCCATTACGGGCGCGCGCCAGCTCGATTTGGTCGGGCACGAACGTTACGGTGTCGGTGACGTCGCTGCGATCATCGGCGACGCGGGGGTGACACAGGCGCTCTCCGGCAGCGGTGTGACCGGTCTTGCGACCCGTGTCGTGCCGGGTGTTGAAGTGTTTTCCGCCGGGGCAATGAACGTCAGCGCACTCGGCCTCAGTTTTACCAGCCTGTTCAACGCGGCGAGTATCACACCGGGTGTGCTGACGTTTCGCAGTGCCGCGGATGTAACCATCGCGGCGGACATCCAGGACGGTCTCACCACGGATCTGTTCGGCGGTCTCATCGCGGATGCGGACGATTCGTGGACTTTGCGTTTTGTTGCCGGTGCCGACCTGGCGGCGGCTGATGCGCTCGCGGTCGTCGACGGAACCGGCGCCCTGGCGGTCGGCACGAACGTCGATATCTGGACCGGCACCGGCGACATCGTGTTGCGAAGCGGCGGCAATATGAGTTTCGCCGCGGGCGCCAGCCTGGCGTCAACAGGACGACACATGGATCCCGTCGATTTCCGCGGCGAGTTTACCGGTTCCTTCTTTCTGTGGACCACCGGCACGTCATACCCGGAGATTGGTGGCGATATCGATATCCGGGCCGGTGGTGACATCGACATGGTCAGCTCGAATCAGACGATCCGGGATTTCACGTACTACTATGGACTTATTTCCGAATCCTCGTTCTCGCAGGCACCGCGCGCCTGGGCCTATTCGCTGTCGCTGCTCGACCAGAATGTCGTCTCGCTCGCCGGTGGCGACATTGCGCTGGAAGCCGGCGGCGCGATCAACGGCGGCCAGATCTCGATGACGACCTCGGGCCGCCAGGATGGTGCAGCGACCCTCGGTTTCATTGGCGAATTCGTCGAAGTGATCAATGACGATGTCACCGAACTCGGCGGCGGCACGATCGACGTCTTCGCGCGCGGTGATGTCAGCGACATCGACTTCGCAGTAATGCGCGGGAACGCCACGGTCCGGTCGTTCGGTGCGATCGGCGCCGCCGACGCGCCGTCGACCGATCCCCGGCTGTTCATCGGTGATGCCGCATTCGACCTGCAGGCGGCGCGCGGGGTCGAACTCGGTCTCGTGGTCGATCCGACGATCACGCGGGCGGGATTGTCGAATCCGAACCCGCTCGTGGGCTTCTTCGAGACCGAATACTTCAGCATGACGCCGAATTCCGCGCTCAACGTCGTCGCGTCCTCGGGTGACGTGCGCTTTAACAATCCGGCGGTGGCGGACGCCGGTGTCTTCACGACGTTCAATACCCTCCTTAATATGTATCCCGACGACGTGGACGTGCTCGCGGCGTCGGGCAGTCTCTTGGTTGCCGGCCCGATGTCGTTTTTTCCATCCAGCCATGGAACGTTCACCCTGCTCGCGCAGAACGGCATTGGGCCCGCCCGCAACAGCGTACTCGAGATAGCGCAGATCGAGGCGGACCCGGGCGCGCTCGAGACCAGCGATCTCACGACCAGCGCCGCCAGCGCGTCCGCCGTCCTCGGCACCGACGTGCCGGGACTGACACCGCTGCACGGTGGCGACATAAAACCCAACGTCGTTGTGGCCGATGCCGGCGATATCCGGAACCTGCGGTTTACCAGCGGCAAGTCGTTCGTATTAGAGGCAGGCCGCGACGTGTCTCGCGTGTCGGTTTTCGGCAAACACGTCAATGCGGGTGACAGCAGCATCGTCGTCGCCGGCCGCGACATCGTGCAGCCAACGGTGCGGAACGCCCTGTCCGGCGCGCTGCTGAGTTCCGGCAGCACGTTCTATACCCTGGAAGGTCCGGGCGAATTTTCCTTCCTCGCCGGGCGCGACATTAACATGGGCACCTCGAGCGGTATTGTCACCGTGGGCGCCGCCCTGGATTCGCGGCTCGCCGAGCGCGGCGGTTCGGTGAACCTGTTCGCGGGTATGACGGAATCGCCCGACCTCATGGATTTTATCGCGACTTATGCGGATGGCGGCGGGGAATACGAAACCGCGCTGCGGCAATACCTCACGGAGCAGCGCGCGGCCGGTCGCGGTGTGGATGCGGCACTCGCCCCGGTCGATCAGTTCGCGCAACTCGAGCACAAAGATCAGCTGCCGTTCGTCGCCGACATTTTCTTCGCGGAGCTTGAGGCCAGCGGCGTGGCGGCCTCGGATCCGGAATCGCTGTCGTTCCAGGACTACTCGCGCGGCTTCACGGCGATCGCGACCCTGTTCGCCGGCACCGAATACACGGGCAACGTGCGCACGCCGCTGTCCACCGTGCAGACGCAGGAAGGCGGCAGCATCCGCCTGCTCGCCCCCGGCGGCATCGTCGATGCCGGCCTGACGGCGACCGAGGGACTAGGCGCGGGTTTCAAGGGCGACGACGAACTCGGTTTCATTGCGTTTCGCGAAGGCGACATCAAGGCGTTCGTGCACGACGACTTCAACGTCAACAGCACCCGCGTATTCGCGCAGCAGGGCGGTGATATTCTCATCTGGTCGTCCACCGGCGATATCGACGCCGGGCGCGGCGCGAAAACGGCGACGTCGCTGGGTATACCGTCGCCGGAATACGATCCCTTCGGTAATTTTCTCGACAAGCCGCCGCTGCAGGTCGTCGGCAGCGGCATCCGCAATTTCGCGCCCGCTGGTGTCGCCCCCGGCACGCTGTTCCTGTTCGCCCCGCAGGGTGTGATCAACGCCGGCGACGCCGGTATCGGTTCGGCTGGTAACATCGTTATTGGCGCCACCGAAGTCATCGGCGCCGAGAACATCGATGTCGGCGGTGTCGCGATAGGCGTGCCGGCCGGCGATACGGGCGGGCTCGCGGCGGGGCTCGTGTCGGTCGGCGACGTCGCCGCAAGTGCGACGAAAGCCACCGAAAAACAGACCGACCAGAGGGCAGCGCAACAGGCGGCGCAGGCAGCCGAGGCTTTCGATACCGCGTCACTGTCGATCATCCAAGTCGAGGTGCTCGGGTTCGGCACGTGAGGTTCGGCAGAACCATTTGCATGCGCTCAACTGCAACATAAACGTCACATTCCTGTAATTAACTGCCGTAATAATCGACGCGTTCGCTTCAAGTTAAATGACTCCCGGGGGAGGTCTGTCAACTCCATGAAACGTATGGCGTTTTTATTTATGCTCGCGGCCCTCTCGAGTGCCGCCCAGGGCTGGTGGTCGCCCGAGTGGACGCAGCGCAAATCCATCACCGTGAATACCACTGGCACCGGCGCGAATACGCAACAGGTGCTCTCGGAGGTGCCGGTGCTGGTGCGCTTACATAGTGGGAATTTCCCGCGGTTTCTGAACGTGCGCGACGGCGGTGCGGATTTCCGGTTTGTCGCCGGCGACGACCTGACCCCGCTGAAGTATCACGTCGAGCGCTTCGATCCCGTCTCCCAGATCGCGATGGTATGGGTCAAGGTGCCGGTGGTCAGCCCGCAGTCCATGAACGACCAGTTCTATCTCTATTTTGGCAATCAGGCCGCGGTCAAGGGTGACGACCCGGGCGCGACCTTCGACGTCGATACTGGCGCGGTATTCCATTTCAACGAGAGCGTTGGTCTGCCCGGCGACAGCACGGCATACGCAACGCAGGTCGTCAGCGGTGAGGTGTTCCCGAATCCGGCATCCATCGTCGGCAACGGCGTCCTGCTGCCCGGAACCGCGCCGCTCGTGGTCGCCGCCGCCGAGCAGCTGCGTCTCGTACCGGCAAAGGGCATGACCCTGCAAATGTGGGTGAAGCTCGACGAGCTTCCGACCGAACAACCCGCCCAGGTCTTCTACCGCGAAGACGGCGAACAGGTGTTGTCGGTGCGTGCCATGGGCGGTGTCCTTACGGCCCGCATCGGCGAGACCGAGGTCGCGAGTTCGAGTCCGCTGGCCGCCGGCCGCTGGCACCACGTCGCCGTGGTACTCGGCAGCGACGGTTTGAGCCTGTACCTCGACGGCACGGCGGCGGGCACCGCTCCGGCCACGTTCGCGGAGATGGGCGGGCCGATTTACATCGGCGGCGATGTCGAGGGAGGTGGTCTGCTGACGGCTTCGATTGACGAGTTGCGGATCGACGCGAAAGCCAGGAGCGCGGACGAAATCGCGTTTGCCGCGGCCATTCAGGGGGAGCGCAACGACGCGCTGCTCACCTACGCGGCGGACGAGAGTGCGGATCACGAGGGCGCGGGCGGTGAGGCCGGGCACACCAGCCACTTCGGCATCATTATCCAGAACGTGTTCGGTAAGAAAGAGGCCATTGTCGAGCAGCTCGTCATCGGCCTGTGCGGCGTCATGATGGCCGTTGCGATCCTCGTGATGTTTCTCAAGGCCGTTTATCTGTCGCGGTCGCGCCGGGCGACGAACAAGTTCCTGGGCGCTTACGAGACCCTCGGCGGTAACGAGCTCGATTCGCTCGCGGACGGCGAGAAATCATTCGGCGACTCGCCGTTGTTTGCGGTCTACGCGCAGGGCATAGGCGAAATCCGCGGGCGTCTGTCTCCGTCGGTCGGTGCGGACGTCGCCGGTCTCGAGCGTAAATCGCTCGAGGCGATCCGTGCGACCCTCGATGCCGTGATGGTACGCGAAGGACAGAAGCTCAATTCCCTGCTCGTGCTGCTGACGATCGCGATTTCGGGCGGACCGTTCATCGGGCTGCTTGGTACCGTCGTCGGTGTGATGGTGACGTTCGCCGCCATCGCGGCCACCGGCGATGTGAACATCACGGCGATCGCGCCGGGCATGGCCGCCGCCCTGCTCGCGACGGTTGCGGGACTCGGTGTCGCGATACCGGCGTTGTTCGGCTACAACTACCTGAGCGCCAAGGCCAAGGACATCAACGCCGACATGCACGTGTTCGCCGACGAGTTCGTCGCGCGGGTCAACGAACGCTACGGCTTGTAGAGGTAACCATGGCCGGCGACGTCAAAGGCGAGAACGAACCTTACGATGACATTAACATCACGCCGATGGTCGATCTGACGTTCGTGCTGTTGATCATTTTCATCATCATGACGACCGCGGCGGTGCAGGGCATTCAGGTGAACCTACCGCAGGCGAGCAACGCGCCGAGCCTCGACGAACCGAAGACGAAAGCCGTGACCATCATGGCCGATGGCACGATTTTTCTCGATACCTACCCCGTCACCTTCCAGGAGCTCGAATCGCGACTGGCGAGTTTCTACGCCGCCGATCCGTCGCTCCCGGTCGTGATCAAGGGCGATTCCGCGGTGCAGTACCAGCTCGTTGTAGACGTGCTCGATCTCATGGGCCGTATCGGCATTACCCAGATCGGTCTCGTAACCCAGAAACTCGTTAAGTAGAAACCCAGCCATGTCCAACTCAGACAGTAAAATGAAGAAACTACTGCCGGTCCTCGGTGGTTTTCTCATGATCGGCGGCGTCGGCGCGGCGCTCCTGAGCTTCGTCGATAGCCTCGGTGGTGTCAGCGCACCGCCGCCGCCGCCGATTCAGCAGATCTCGCTGGTGCAGCCGCCACCACCACCGCCCCCGCCGAAGATCGAGGAACCGCCGCCCGAGCAGATCGAGGAGATCGAGACGCCGGAGGAACCTGAGCCGCTGGCAGATGAAGCCATGGATGCCGACGAACCCATGCCCGGCGACGAGCTTGGTCTCGATGCCGACGGCACGGCCGGTTCTGATGGGTTCGGTCTGAAAGCAAAGAAGGGCGGCCGTGGCCTCATCGGCGGCGGCGATCGTTTCAAGTGGTACGCCGGCCTGCTGCAGAAAGACGTGCAGTCAGCCCTGGCTGGTGTGACGGAGATCAGGAAGGGTAAGTATTCCGCGGTCGTGCGCATCTGGGTGGGGGACGACGGCCGCATCGAGGATTCGGAAATCGTGCGTGGCACCGGCGATGCTGAACTCGACTCGGAACTCGCGCGGGTCCTGGCGAGTGGCGTGACGATCAGCAACGCGCCGCCGGAAGATCTGCCGCAGCCGGTGAAGCTGCGCATCACTTCGCGCGCGTGACGCGACGAACAACGACACGACAAAGCAACGAGAGTCGCCGTTCATGACACGCTATCTATCGATGTTCGCCATCGCGGGGTTCCTGTTGTGGCCGCACTATGCCGCTGCGACGCAGAAACAGGAATTGCTCGAGCTTAAGAACACCATCGTTAACCTGGTCGATGCGCTCGTGGCCCAGGGTGTCCTGAGCGAGGAGCAGGCGGAAGCACTGCAGCAGGTAGCCGCGAACAAGGCGCGTCTCGCCGCGCAGGAAGCCGCCGAGGAGTACGACGAAACGCCGGCAGGCGGCGCGCAAGCGAAAAAGGTCGTGCGCGTGCCCTACGTGCCGGATTTCGTCAAGGAAGACATTCGTAACCAAGTCAAACAAGAGCTGCGCCGCGAGGTCACCGAAGACGTGGTCGCCACCGCGAAGAGCGAGCGCTGGGGCACGGCGGACGCGCTGCCGGATTGGGTGAATCGCTTCGAGTGGTTCGGCGAAGCGCGCCTGCGTCTTCAAAGCACGACCTTCGATGACGAAAACCAACCCTTTACGTATCCTAATTTCCTGGCCATTAATCAGGCCGGCAGCATCAACGGTCCGGGCACGTTCTTCAATTTCACCGAGGATCGCGAGCGTGCTCGCATGCGCTTTCGTGTCGGCTTCAACGCACGAGTAAACGACAACATAAAGGTCGGTGCGCGCCTCACCACGGGCAACGAAAACAACCCGCTATCGATGAATCAAACATTCGGACAGTCTTTCGGACCGTACAATATCCTACTCGACCGCGCGTTCATCCGCTGGGGCTTCGACGACCAATACGGCGAGGAATGGCTCGCGCTCTCCGGCGGCCGGATGCCGCGACCGTTTTTGGCAACGGATCTCGTGTGGGACAATGATATCGGCTTCGAAGGCGTGGCGGCGACCCTGAAGCACCGTTTCGGTGGCGGCGACGATCTGATTGGGCAGGACAGCCACAATCAGTCGGTGTATCTCACCCTAGGCGGGTTTCCCGTCGACATGGACGAGCTCCCGTTCGACGACGATTCTTCGAACGACAAGTACCTGCTCGGCGGCCAGTTGGGATACATCTACGAGTGGGACAACCAGTCGTCATTCGAAGTTGCCGCCGCACTCTACGACTACACGAACATCGTCGGTAAATTCAATCCCGACGGTGCCTTCGGCAGCACGCGCTACGACTGGACCGCGCCGTCGTTTTCGACCAAGGGCAACACGATGTACCCGATCAAGTTCAACGCGTCGGGCGATCCCACCTTGTTCGGACTCGCCTCGGACTTCACGCTCGCGAACATCACGGGCAAGGCCAGGTTTTCGCATTTCGCGCCGTATTACGTGACCCTGACAGGCGACTTCGTCAAGAACATCGGCTTCGACGACGGCGACGTCTTCCGTCGCACCGGAGTACGGGTTCCCGACCGCACGAACGGCTGGCAGGCACGCCTCGACGTCGGTTGGGCGAGAGTGAGCGAATTCGGTCAATGGAACCTCTATGCCGGCTACAAGTATCTGCAACGCGACGCGGTGCTCGACGCGTTCGCGGATTCGAATTTCAACTTCTTCGGCACCGATGCCCAGGGCTGGCTCGTGGGCGGCAATTTCGGGCTCGCAGAGAACGCGTGGGTTCGACTGCGTTACTTTTCGGCCAATGAGATCGACCTGGCGCCCCTCGGCGTCGATATTCTCCAACTCGATCTGTATACGCGGTTCTAGATGGAAAGCCGGCGGCCATCACTGCCCCATCGGATCCTTTGCGCCGCCTGGCTGTGGTTCGTGCTGCTCATTCCCGCCGGCGCGCAGCAGGCGGCCGATCCCCAGCAAACGGCGGCGGCGCTGTCTCGCGCGCAGGGACTGCTGCGCCAGATCGGTCAGCAGAAGGCTCAGCTTGAGATCGAAAACGCGAAGATCAAAGCGGCAAACGCCGGGTTGGAGAAAAAGCTGAAAAGCGCCCAAGCGAGACTCGACGATACCGCCGCGGATCTCGAATCCAGCCAACGTCAGCATGCGCGTACCGAGGTTTTGCTCGAACGAACGCGCGCACGTCTCGACAAGACGACGGAGCGTCTGAGGGAGTTCGTTGAAAAGTACAAGACCACCGCGCAGAGTCTCGCGGAAACGAAGTTCGAAAAGCAATCGGTGGAATCCGAGCTCGAGACCACGCAAGGGGAACTCGCCGATGCGGAGGAAAAAAATCTTGCGCTCTATAAATCGAACCGCGAAATCCTCGATCTGTACAACAACAAATCGGGGTGGGACGGTTTTCTACAGAAGGAACCGTTTACCGGCATCAAAGACGTGCAGATCGAAAACGTCGTCGAGCAATACGAATACGAGATGTACGACCAGTTGCGTGACGGCAATCTCGACGCCGCGCGGGCGATACCGTGATCGGGATCAGGTGACTCGATCTCGCGACCAGGGTTGGTGAACCGGATCACGGGGTTGTCATAAACATGTAACCTCGAACACTCATTATGAAATGGGGTGAACGGAACAACGACTGTGGACAGGGGGACGGAGTGGCCAAGCCAATCTCGCCGTAGGCCATGACGGAAGAATTCAATACGCCAATCCGTGACGATGCGAAATGAAGTGTTTCGTTTCACATGTATACGTCTGATTACCGGCGGTTGCGGACATCGAGATCGACGACGAGCGAAATGGAGACCATGCTCGAAGAATACGAATACAAGATGTATGAGGATGTTCGCGTTGGTAATCGAGACAAGGCGCGGGCGCTTACAGCGCAATGGCGATTCTATGTGGCGAAATGCGGGCTGACCTGAAAAAAATCACTCTCGGTAATAACTCGTCGGCGAATTCGCAACACGATGATACGGTTTCCGCAACAACGATAAGTGATCCCAGATGGCAAATTCAATTCCCTTCCATGACTCAACAGAGCACCTTAAAAAGTTGATAGACGACGATGCGATGCGTTCCATTTCATTTCGAATTCACGTGTCGGATTATGGCAGACTACGTTTTTTGTCTAAAAAACTACGGATCCGAAATTCAGAGGTGTTTCGCTTACTGGTACGGATTGCACTCGAACATTTGGCGCCGTTATATGATGAATCTACGACGGAAGAATCGCGACTCGTCCTCCTGGCGACACTTGGTCCACAGTTAGCTTCCTATTTCAACTATGATGCCGCAGCGCTGAAGGCTAAGTTTCGATGGCGATCGGCGGACGGTCAATTTCTCGTGGAGGACGAGGACTTCGAGCTCGTCGCGACATGTGGCGTATCAAATAATCTCGTAAAACGGCGGCTTGAGGGTATTCTCGGTCTAGATATCGCTATCGAAGACCTGCATGATGTGTTGCACGATTATCTGATCGAAAAATATTTGCCCGGACATTCTGGTCGTGGCCAATAGATTGCCAGGTACTGCTAGGGTTTACCGCGGTGGGTTCGATATCTCGGCTTCGACTGTGATTTCTCTGTTCACGCAGCGCCTATAGGCAACGTTGTCAATCTCACTGCTTATCGAGACCGTGGAACGCCTATGTCTAGTTAGTCTTATCGGCCGGGTATCATTTTTCCAACAGGCATCCAGGCGTTCAAACTCAGCGCGTATTTTCTCATCCCCGGCAAAACCCTCGCGTACCATGCAGTCTGAATATTGACCAGTGTCATAACCGATCGGTAGATCGATATAGAGTGGTGCGCTCGCGATGGCACGTTCGGTATAGATCCCCGATGATAGATTGAGGCGCTGTATATTGTTCGCCTTCCGAGCGCAAGTTTCGCGAGCTTCGGTTAGTTCCGTGGCGCCCGCGGAGCAGGCAATTCCAAACGTTAAGCTGAAAAGCAGCGTGAATCTGCGGAACGGTTGGTGTTTGTTACCCATACGCTTAGAAGCAGTCTCGTGCTAGCTACGTGCCACATTGTCGAACAAGTTAGAGCGGCGGGATCTACTTAAAACTTAAATAGTGACTTAACGAAGCCGCCACGGGCAAGTCTGAATCTGTCTATTCCAAACTTGGGGTTGAAAAATAACCATACGCTAATTTCTGTCACCGAACGCTAACGATTCTGTCATCTTTTTGTCTCAAAATCACTTTAACCTCAAACACTACAGGCTGACAAAAGATTATGGAGACAAGCTCATGCGATATCTTAATAATTCAGGTAGCCGTAAGTTCCGCACAATATGGTTGTCTGACGTTCATCTCGGTTTTCGGGGATGCAACGCCGAGTCGCTGCTCGAATTTCTGAAATCGGTCGATTGCGAATACCTTTATCTGGTCGGCGACATCGTCGATATCTGGCAGCTAAAAAAGCGACGCTACTGGCCACAGGCGCATAACAATGTCGTTCGCGCTATTCTCGGTAAAGCAAAGGTCGGCACTAAAGTCATCTATGTGCCAGGAAACCACGATGAGTTTCTGCGCGATTACACCGGGCACAGTTTTGGCAATATCTCGATCGTCGATACGGCGATACATGTTCGCCTCGATGGCTCAAAATTATTGGTTTTACACGGTGATCAATTTGATGCGGCTGTAACGTCGTCGCGTTGGCTCGGCATGTTGGGAGCGCGTGGATATGAGTCGCTATTGTATTTGAACCTCGCTCTCAATTATTGTCGGAGAAGGCTTGGATTTCCGCACTGGTCCCTCGCGAAATACATCAAACACCGAGTAAAAAACGCGGTCCAGGCGATCAGTAATTTCGAACGCGCTGTCGCGGCGGCGGCCGAGCGCTACGGTGTGACGGGCGTCGTCTGCGGTCATATCCATCGCGCGGAAATTTCGCAGATCGGCCAGATTGTGTATTGCAATTGTGGTGACTGGGTCGAAAGTTGCACGACCCTTGTCGAGCACCAAAGCGGTGAGCTAGAGATCCTGACTTGGGACGACAATCAGGCGACTGCAATTCCCGCGTCGTTAACACGAGAGGCTGCGTAGTACCGTGCGCATCGCGATTGTCACGGACGCCTGGGAGCCGCAGGTAAATGGGGTCGTGCGGACATTACAGATGACCGCCTGCCGCCTCGAGGAGGGTGGGCACGACGTCTTGATAATAACGCCACACGCGTTTCCGACTATCCCATGCCCGACGTATCCGGAGATTCGCCTCGCGCTATTCCCCGCGACCAAAATCACGAATATGCTCGACACGTTCGGTCCTGACGCGGTGCATATAGCAACAGAAGGCCCATTAGGGCACGCGGCGCGGCGCTACGTACGCCGTAGAGCGTATCCATTCACCACAGCCTTCCATACACAGTTCCCGGAATATCTTCGTCTGCGTGCACCAGTACCCATTGGCTTCAGCTATGCTTATTTGCGACTTTTCCATGCCTCCGCCAAGTGCACTATGGTCCCGACCTCATCGCAAATTGCGAAGTTGGAAGCACGCGGTTTCAAACGCTTGGGCTTGTGGCGGCGTGGTGTCGACAGCGACGTTTTCCATCCCGGTGATCCGATAGAGTTGTCGTTGCCGCGCCCGATGCATTTGTATATGGGCCGCGTCGCAGTCGAGAAGAACATTGGGGCGTTTCTTGATTTATCGCTTAAAGGGTCGAAAGTCGTGATCGGTGACGGGCCTGATTTGGAGCGATTGCGAACGCGTTACCAAGACACCCACTTTCTCGGCGCAAAGTTCGGTCGCGAGTTGGCGCGTCATATCTCGGCGGCCGATGTATTCGTCTTTCCGAGTCTGACCGATACCTTTGGACTCGTAATGCTCGAAGCGATGGCGTGTGGGGTGCCCGTCGCGGCTTATCCCGTGCAGGGTCCGTTGGATGTCGTCGATCACGGCCGTTCCGGGTTCCTCGATGACGACCTATCTCGCGCTATCGTTGGTGCGTTGAACCTGCAGCGCGCGGATTGTGTTGCCTATGCGCGCCAATTTACCTGGCAACGCTGTACCGCGGAGTTCGTCTCGCACCTTGCGCTTATTTCGAGGTCGACGCAGCGTCAACCGACCTGTACTCGGAAATTAACCCCGCGGTAGCTGCCCCGTCTCCTATAAATTGGCTGCTTCTCATATGTCTATTTTTATAGTCCCCGGATCTCTAGACGAACGCGAGCGCAGACGACGTCGGTTTGCAGCCGGCGAGTAGAGATGTGTTTGAAGGGTCATCGATGATCGGTGTCATATTGCCGACAAGGCTTGTGAGGAAGGTTAGGGAGCGCCGGCGCTGCACGACGAATAGACCGGCGAGCGCCGACAAAAGCAAAGGCAATGCAGCTGGCACGGGGACTACCGTGGCAGCGGCGCAACCATTTCCACCGTTACAGTCGAGCACGTGAGCGGCGATACGCGCATTGCCGGAGGCATCGGTGAGACCTGTGAGAAGGGCAGCGAGCGTACTATTGTAGCCGAAGGTTACGACGAGGTTGTCGCCGACGCCAATTCCGTGCTTCGGCGGCGGGCTGGTGGCACCGATTGCGAAGAATTCCCCGGCCCAGTTCACTAAATTCCCATCGGGAAGCGAGCTTGTCCGGGGAAGCTTGTACCGAAGCTAACACCGCTCCCGCCAACGATCACGGGATCTTGGAAGCCGAGATCGCCGAGACCTACTTCGAAATAGATCCGCGCCGCCACAGCGTCGCCGGTCGAGTCGTTGCTAAACCAGAAGGTCGCGAGCCCTCTTTCGACTGTTAGGTAGATGTTGAGATCGAGTTCGGGAACTGTGGCATTGTGGGCCGCGACCGAAACGGAGGTCGCTTGCGCGGTGCTGTAGAAAACCGCCAGCACTGTAAGCACAGGTAGTACAAAAAATCTCTTAAGACTCGTCACCTTCCTACTCCGATGTCTTCATGCGGGCGGCACTACAGTGCTCAGGCTTCGGGGTTTCCTAAATCTCGGGCCGATCCGCTCCCAGGGCTAAAACGATTTAAGCCAATTCTGTGAGACGAGAGCAGGATACCGACGTGCTCTTACAATTAGATGTGATTAGAAAAATTTGTCGCTCATCGCTTTTCATAGAGATCACGCATTTGGTGGGAACAAAAAGTCGCTGCGATGAAAGCCGGAAGGGCTGCGGGAGGTGCGTTCGTCGAAGGCCGAAAAGTATTATTACAACGCAACCGATTTCACCCAGGCCAACGAGCGCGTCGTTGCCTGTTGGGTGTAAATTACTAATTAGGACGCTATTGGACCTGGGTACGAGTCTTGACGGCAAGATTTGCCGTAATAGATCAAAACTCGTCTTTTGAGCAAACCGTCATGATAATTTCATCAAGGATTCACAGAAAGATCACATTTCGATCGGATCATTAACGCGATGATAAATTGATGGAAGAAGCGATCATGATCAAACAAGAATTTATAAATCGATTTCTCGCTGATTCATCTTTCTACTTCCAGATAACCGGGAGGTATTCAGATGACATCCCTGCCATCGAAATAGAAGAATGGATGGAGATCATAAAATTATATGATCAGTCGACTGCACATCTGACATTGATACGCTCGGATCGATCGCGGTTGCGATAGTCGAAGCATCGCCGCTCGGCAAGATCAATTCCAAATTGATCAAGCAGAAGGTATTGGGTGCGAATTACTAACTAAGCTGCCGTTGGCAATTGATATAACCCTCGGCAGGAGGATTTCCATCGATAATTATCTAGGCGATCAATGCCTTGAACTGCGTTCGCCGGTTCCGACTCAGGTATCGCACCTCTAGGTCCGCGACGCGCACGACCATGGTTGTAGTGTTTTTCGAGTGAATGTAATTTCCGCTGCAGATCGCGTGTACCCCTGAACGGTACCTGGTCGAGAAACTCTCGCTTCATGGTTCCGATGAGTAGTTCCACAAATGGGTGGAAGAGCGGAACGTAGAGAGCAGTCTTTACTTCTGTGACATCAAAGATCCGTAGGGTGGTCTTCCATCGATGAAACTTGAACAGCGGATCGTTTGAAGTTACGTTTCAGTAATGTTCGGTGAAAGCCGGGGTTTGCCGAGGGTCTCAGGATAATTGCAGCCCGTAGCAAGCGGGTAGGCCGCATCGATACGACGCATATCCCGACTATAGTTCCGTCTTTCGACCGTTGGCGAGGCGCTCACGTTCGTGAGCGCCTGATTATCAGCAGTTGATGTTTTGTAAGTAACGATTCAGCGAAAACGGAACGCGTGCCGTCCGGCCCGAACACATGGGCGATCGTGACGAGAACGCGAATAAAAAAAGAATAATGAGATCACGCATCGCCCGACCATCGTAGCGAACCTACTTCCGATAACAAATATTGGAAATCGGTGGCGTTTCGTCCAGGATCGGAATTCGAACAGCCAGGAATTCTTGTGGGACTTTTGCGTGACTCAGTTGAACATCGTTGAGCTTTGCTGGGCATTTAGTTGCAACGGGCGCCGAAGAGAATGTCATTAAAACAACAAGTTAAAAGTTACTGGCCGTCCTCATAATGCTGAGGTCGGGGTAGACGACAAATGGACGACAAATGGGGTCGGAGTCAGTTACGATGCTTCGAAGCTTCGTAATCAAGATAGCGCTGCGCAATTTTCGTCGTACTGTTGGATACACCAGATCTAGGCTTTCAAGAGACAACCCATCGCCGACGGTCGTGTCTAAAGTCGCTCGACGAGCAAGTCCCCGTTGCACTTCGTAACATGCGCTTTCTGCGATGTAACTGGTTGGCTTCCTTGCCATTACGCTTCCTCAATTCAGTCGCTATCTGTTTACTTTGTCGGTCTGATTATTCGTAACAGATCTCGCAATTGAAATAATTTACTCCGACCCCCTTTTTACCCCCTTTTTCTATACGACCACCGACGATCGCAACGGCGCCCCTCGCCGTCTAACTCGCCAGCCGCTCAAACGCCACTTCTGGAAAACCACCGTCTACAGACTCGCGCAGTCTGTCGTAGTAGGCGTTGGCGCCACCAAAGTAGATCAACACCCGTGGCTTGTGGTTCTCAATATTGGCGCCCATCATCCAGGAATGAACCGTGTCACCCTGGTTCATCAAGGTCTGCTCATGAATGTCGGCGACGTGGGCCGTCCACTCTTCCTCGGCGGCCTGCCTGGGTACGCACAAATCGTACCCCTCGCTCTCCATCTTCTTGATGCAGTCGGTGATCCAGATAACATTCTGCTCGATGGAGGTCGGCAGATTGGCGAAAGGCGCCTGTGGGCCCGTTACCATGAACAGGTTGGGGAAATCTGCGGTGCAGACACCCATGATGCAAGCGGACGTCTTTTTCCATTTCTCACGCAGCGACTCGCCGCTCTCTCCGCGGATGGGGAAGGCCTCCAACGCGCCTGTGTAGGCCCTGAAACCGGTGGCGAGCACAATGATATCGAACTCGTAGTCGTTTTCAGTGGTACGCACGCCCGTTTCCGTGATCTCCACGATCGGTTCGCGGTCCTTGATGTCAACCAGATGAACATTGTCGCGGTTGTAGGCCTCAAGGTAGCCGTGATCCAGAGGCGGGCGCTTCGCAAACAACGGGTAGTCGTCAGTTGAGGGGATCAGCAGATCCGCAACCTCAGGGTCGTCAACCCGCTCCCTCATCTTGTCGATGATGAACTGCGAAGCCATCTTGTTCGCCTCAGGATTGGAGAGCAGATCGTCGAAGGTTTCGAAGACCCAGCGGAAGCTGCCGTTCCAGTTTTCCTCAAAAATCTGCTGTATTTTCTCCGGTGGGGTATCGGCCAGGTTGCGACCCGCAGTGTTGAAGGCCATGCCAAACACATGGTTGCGACACATTGAGACGATCTCGTCGTAATTGTCTTTGATCTCCTTTTCCCACTCCGGCGTCATGGGCTTCTGCATGGCGGGCATGATGAAGTTCGGCGTCCGGTGGAAGACCGTCACATTTGCGGCGGTTTGGGCCATCACTGGCAGCATCTGGACGGTCGTCGCTCCGGCGCCGATGATACCGACCCGCTTATCCGCGTAGTCGAGACCTTCCTGCGGCCAGCGCGAGGAGTGAAACAGGGGGCCCTTGAACCGATCCATGCCCTCGATCTTCGGAATCACCGGCTCCGAAATCATGCCCATGCCACTGATGAAATACTTACAAGTGTACGTCTCGCCACCGCCCGTTGTGATCAGCCAGTGACCGCTGTCTTTCTGGTAATCAGCGCTGACGATTTCAGTATTCAACTGGATATGGGGCCACATGTCGCATTTGTCCGCGACGAAGCGCATGTAGTCGAGGGTTTCTTTCCAATCAGGAAAACGCTTGGACCAAGACCATTCCTGCAAGAGTTCCTTGGAAAACGTCAAACAATAGTAGTAGCTCTCACTGTCCGTCATCGCACCCGGGTAGCGATTCCAGGTCCAGGTGCCGCCGATGTCGGCAGCTCTATCAAATACCTTCACCGACAGACCGGCTTCGCGAAGGTGGTGGATAGCCGCGAGACCAGCAAAGCCCGCGCCAATGACGATTGCGTCGTAATCTGGTTGTTGAGAAGTCATCATCGTAGTCCTTGTCTCATCTTTATTTAGATTAGGGGAGCTTTCGCTTCAACTCTAGAAACTAGTTCGGGACACCCAGAAAAATCTCCGCCGCCTGACAGTTCCGTACCGAGCGAAAATCAAATAACAGCAGAATTATCTTCGGTGTCACATAATAAAATGCCCCAACTCGGCGTTCCAAAGAAAATAAGTGCCTCCCCTTTACTCGTCTCTTTTCTCTTTTCAGGCGCGTCGTGGTTTTTGTAATAGTGCGAACAAAAATAAACTGAGCACAGCTGTGACAATGCAGCACAAGAAGGCAAGATGGAAATTGTCGTGAACATCTCGTAGATAGCCGGCGATTGCCGGACCCCAGCCACCTAAAAAGCCGCCGGCGCCAAAAATGGCTCCACCGATGGCGCCTGCATGCGCCCGCCCGAACAAATCGCCGATAAGTGCTGGAAAAAGCGTCGCAAAGCCGCCGTAAAACACACCGAATGCGGCCGACCCGCAATAAAGCGCCGGTGCGGTGTCCGCTGTAAGAAAAAACCCGAACGCTACGACCTGAGAGGTCAGCGCAATTATGATGGCCGCTTTGCGACCGATGTGATCGGAGACAGTACCCAAGCCTACGCTACCGATAAGCGAAAAAAGCCCGATAACGCTAACTGACATCGCGGCGCGTAGACCCGTGATCCCAATATCATGTGCGTGATCCACTAGGTGTACGAACGGTACCGTCAGGCTCAGCATAGTGACGGTAAAGGCGGCCAGAAATATCCAGAACGACGATGATCTAACGGCCTCCCGTAAGGGGATCCCAGCCGATGTAATTTTTGCAGCGTATGCGCTGTTGGCACCGGTGGTATTTTCAGGCAGGTCGGCTAAAGAATCGTCCCCGTCTGTATTCAGTCCCATCAATTCGGGACTCGTCGCCATGAAATGGGCAGCGATGCTAATGATCACCAAGACAACGATGCCTACGACTAGCATGGCCACACGCCAATTGGTTTCAGCTATCAGATACGCCGCAATCAAAGGAACAACTAGAAATCCGCAGCTCGCACCGCTTGAGGCTAGGCCCAGCGCAAGGCCGCGCTGACGCACGAACCATCGAACAACTGTCATGTTGCATGGAATGTAGGCCGTACTCATGCCGAAGGCCGCAACCACGCTGTAGCAAAAGAACATTTGCCACTGTGACGAAACCTGGCTGGTCATCGTGAGTCCAGCGCCGAGCAGCACCGCTCCGAATCCAATTACGCGCCGCGGTCCAAGTGAATCGGTAAGCCGGCCGCTGACTATGCTAAGGCTGGTGTAGACGACGGTATATACAGAAAACGCGCCACCCAGGCTTGCACGCGTCCAGCCTAGGTCGTCCAACATCGCAGGAATAAAAACCCCAAATGAGTACTGTGCCCCATAGGTCAAGAATAGTATGGTAAAGGCGGAGGCCGTGATGACCCAACCGTAAAATAGATTGTTCATGAGAGATACGCATTAGGCGCAGACAGAGAATGCGGCGTCAATATCTACAGTGATGCGAAAAGGAAACGCACTTGTCGTGCCACCCAGCAAGAAGGCGTGAAACCAGGAGTTTTAAAATAAGTGCGTCCCGTTTATCTTCGTTGATATGGTCGGGCTGTAAATCAACTCCGACCCCTTTTATTTATGATGTCGCAACAAGAAATTTATCTAAACCACGCGGGAACGAGCTGGCCGAAGCCGAAAATCGTGGTGGACACTGTACGGGACGCAATGACCCGGTCGCCGAGTCAGTGGGACGAACACTTTAGTCAGGCGCGTCACGCAATCGCTGAATTTTTCGGCATACTCAATCCCGAGTTACTGTTGTTAACACCCGGTTGCACGTCGTCGATCGCCGTCGCTATCGGAGACGTCGACCTCGGTGGGCGCCATCGCGTGTTGACCAGCGCTTGGGAGCATCATGCGATGCATCGACCGTTGTTGAAGCTAGCCGATGCAGGCGTCACGGTGGAATACGTTCCGCCGAGCGAAGAGAGTTCGCTCGATCTCAACCATCTTGAAGATCAACTGTCCAAGGGCGATGTTGGGCTCGTTGCGATCACGGCCTCTGCGAATGTCACGGGCGATTTGTTGCCATTCGAAGCGGTGATCGAGCTCGCCCATCGACACGATGCACAAGTCTTGCTGGATGCGGCTCAGGTCGTCGGCTGGCTCGACCTTGATTTTGCCGCACTCGGGGCCGACCTCATCGCGTTTGGTGGTCATAAGGGTCTGCAAGGTCCGTGGGGTATCGGTGGACTTTACGTCTCGGACCACGCGCGGCTGAATTGCAGCGGCGCGAGCTGCGAACTGCCGCAAGCGGATCGGCCATTGCGGCCCGGATATTGTGACGTTGGATCCGTCGATCAGGTCGCTTTAGCAGGATTACATGCCGCAGTCGGTTGGCTGAACCGAATCGATCGATCAGTGCACATGGATCTGGCTCGTGAACAAATCGGCCACATGGAAGTTGTACTGAAGGATGCCGGTGCTCGTTGTTACGGAATCGAAAGGCCATCGCGACGAATGCCAAGCTTGGCGTTTTCGGTTGACGATCGACCGAGTGCGGAGCTTGCCGCCTCACTTAGGACGCTCGGAATACTCGTTGGCAGCGGTCTGCAATGTTCACCGCTTGCGCACCAGACATTGGGGACGGCAAGCGACGGACTGGTTCGAATTTCCGTTGGAATGGGTCAAGCCTCACACGAAATTCAAGCGGCGATCGAGGCGATTCGTGGACAGGTTACGACGTAGCCACGCGGATGGGAATAAGGGGACGCACTTATTTTTCTGCTGACGACGCGACGAGAAAATAAGTCCTAATATTCGCGTTTTTGTGTTCAAATCCATTGAGCACCAGCATGGATGCTTTGGGAATGGAATTGAGGGAGAAGGGAACTCATGGGCACTGAAGTGCATGTCTCTAGGGCCAACGAACTTAACGTTGAGGCCGAGGCTCGGATTTATCGTACGCTTCGCCACTTCTGGCATCCGGTCGCCTACGCGCAAGACTTGGTAGACGCGCCGATTGGGTTCACGCTCTGCGGCCGGGATATCGTGGTCGTGCGGATGGAAGGTGGCGTCGTTGCCTTCGACGATCTGTGCACGCACCGTGGCACGAAGCTGTCGCTTGGCCAGGTGCTCGACAACTGTTTGCTCGAATGCCCGTATCACGGCTGGCGTTACGACAAGAACGGCGATTTAGCCGTCGTCCCGGCGCGGCCGGATCTCGCCTCGCGTCTTAATGCGCGGCTACGCAAGTATCCGGTCGAGGAATGGCTCGGCATGATCTGGGTAGCACTTGTCGACGAGCCGTACTTCCCGCTACCAGATTACCCGCAGTGGAAGGAACCTGAGTATCACCATGTCGCAGTACCGTCCGTCGACTGGGCCTGCAGCGCTCCTCGCCGAGTAGAGAATTACACCGATTATTCGCACTTTCCGATACTGCACGATAAAACGCTCGGGGATCGCATGCAGCCGGAGGTCCCGCCGCACGAGGTCTGGCGAGAGGAGAACCGTCTGGAGAACCGCCAGCGCGAAGGGACGTGGATACCGGTGCCGATTGACACCGCGGCGTGGGGCGGAAAGGATCTGCCGCCAGATCCGTACATTCGGTTCGCGGGCGACTGGCGGGTGTTCATGCCGCTCACTTGCGTGCTGAACCTGCTGTTCGAAGATGGAAATCGTTACCATCTGCTGTTTCACCCGACCCCCATTGGCCCGAAGAAGATCCGCAATTTCACGATCGCCTCGCGCGACTTCGGCGATCCCGACAATAAGGACAAAGAGCTCGGCGAGTTTGTCACCATGGTCTACGACCAGGATCAGCCGATCGTGGAGTCGCAACGCCCGGAGGAATTGCCTGAGGACCTCTCTGAGGAGATCCACCTTAAGGGCGTCGATACGTTCTCGATAGATTATCGCCGCTGGCTGCTGGCACTAGCCGACGAACTTGAGGCTTAGGCCACTAAGCTTTGGCGACAGGATCCAACGCTAGGCAACTCTGGTAAGCGACTTCAGGACTATCATTAAAGAAAAATTAGAGGACACCCAGGAAAACAACACAGTATAGATATTTGTCTACCCTCAAGCCGTTAGACCGCGAGGCGTATTTATCAATGTTTAGTCGCCTAGGCGTTGGTCGCAAATAACGATCTGTGACGTGATGGTTTGGTGGGCGTCCTTCGGTTTCGTTTCGAGCCCTTTTGTTCTAGTTGGGCGCTAAACTAACTCCGACCCCTTTTTATTTATGCTTTTCATAACGCGGAGATACGACATGCAGCATTCAACAGACGGCTTTTCGGCATCCGCCGTACGCCGGACATTTCTAAGCACTATCGCGATAGCGGGTTTGTTCGCTGTGGTGGTGAGCCCGAATATCAAAGCAGATCAGATCGAGCGGCAATTCATTAATCCTGCGACGGGTTATACGCAAGTCGTATCAGTTACCGCCAATGGTGTAACGACCCTGTACATTTCAGGACAGGTCAGCGAGGGCGATACGATTGAGGCGCAATTGCGCGGCGCCTACACATCGCTGCGTAAGCAGCTTACCGACGCCGGCGCGGATCTCACCGACGTGGTGAAGTTGAATACCTATATCGTCGATTATGAGGCCGCGCACCTGGATGTTTTCCGGAACGTTCGTAATGAGTTTTTCGCGGAGACGAACCGCCCAGCGAGTACGCTTATCGGTGTCGCGGCCCTTGCGCTACCCAAGTATCGGGTCGAGATTGAAGCTACTGCGGTCCTTACATCGAAAGCAATCGGAACGACTAAATAGCGGGCGCGGGCGTGCTACGCAACGATGTCGGCATCTTGCTAAACGACAAGCATTAACAGCTGAACTTGCCGCGACTGTTCAATCGACATTCGAGCGCTAGTCCCAGAATCGAACTGCACTACGTTCTTGCTCTGAAGTAAGCCGGAAGCCGCGCTTGAGTATTGTGTCTTCAAGCGCCGGCATGTGCATCGCGCCCCACGGAATGAGCACCTCGTTGAAGAGGGTCAGTGATTTGTCAAGGTGCGAAAGCAACACTACGTTTCGTTTATCGAGGATATCTTCATAGATGCGCTTCTGCTCGTCGGCCGTCACATTCGCATCTGCCCACGCGTATATTGCGCGCATGCTTTCCCACATGGAGTCATATCGTTTAACCAGACTACCAATGTGATTCAAATACTCACGTGTTTCCGGGAGCAGGCTCGAACTGTCAATATCGGCGTGAACAATCTTCGGTGCGGATGAACCAGGCGCGCTGTCGGTTACCGTTTCCATAGCATCTAGATCGATATGCTCGCCATCTACGAGCATGTCGGTTTGCGATTGGAGCCCGAGTATCTGAGCGGCATCCTGCGCGCCCCGAAAACCGCCCATGAGGTTATCGTCGTCGCTGACGCCTTCAGTGAGGATGACGGCGCGATCGGACGAAAGCGTTTCGCTGATCTCGGTGTAGAAAGATTGCTCACCAATATGAATCATCGGGATCAATCGGATCAAGTTGTTATCTGATCGATAACGCTTCTCCGTTAGGTATACGCCCGCGTAATCTACCCGAATGAACTCCGCGCTTGCGAGGCGCACCGACTCTACGGTGATGAAATAAATCAACAATGGTAGGGCCGGAATCGCGATACCGAAGTTGATTAGGGCAAACCTACCAAGATTTCTCCACGTGAAGGCGTGACCAGTAAACGCCGCCTCGGGCAAATGCCACGGGCCACCGAACCGTTTACCGAAACCGGTGAGCACCGAGAGAACGAGCGTGAGTTGCCCGAGCGCAATGGTGATATTAACGCTTGTCTCCGAGAATACCTGATACAGCAGAAACGAAAAAAAACTAACAATGAACAAATAACCAACTAACGGAAGGACGACCCGTTTCGGGATCCGGCTATCGAAGGCCAAAGCAGCATAGAGGACCAGCGCCCACGCAAGGACCGCCATCGCGAAAACGTAACGTACGCCAGCGAGAAAGGTTAGATCAAGAAAATGTTTTAATAACTCATCGGCAACCGATAGCAAGGCGTCGACGAGATAGGCGAGCAGAAAAAGATTGACGAATGTCCGCACGTTAGAGGAGCCGGCCAGGTCTCTCCGCTACGAATACCGGCGAGTCTTTATCCAAGGCCGCAATTTTCGCGCGTTTCCCGGGCGAGCAACGAAGCCCGGCCGATTCAGTCATTGTCTGCCGTTTCTGGATCGGCGCAGTGGCAAGATTTCGCTTCCCACTGCGCCAAAAGCATCAGGCTAGCTGCGGTATGCCGTCAAGTAAGGTTCCGTAAAGTCCTTCCAGCAATGGGACAATTTCCTCATCGGTCGCGCCGTCAGCTTCCCAGTTGCTGCCCCAACGGGCTAGCGTTTTATCGCCGGCATCCTCTAGGGTTACAACGGCGCAATAATTCTTGAACGGTAGGGCGTCATTGAAGGTAATGCTGTAACCAAAAATGTTGTCGTTATGGGCAACGTCCAACCGTTCAACCACACGCCCGCCATCATTCATTTTTATATCGCGCGATGCACCGATACCGCTACCGGTTACTTCAAGAGACGCGATTAAATCTGGCAGCAGTTTTTCCAGGCCGCCGAAATCAACCAAAATGTCGAATACTTTCTTACGGGGCAGATCGACCGTTTTTTCAACTAGGACTTTGTACATCGTTTTTCTCCGTTGCGCGTCGACATTGCAGAGGTCGCCGCGTTGTATATTGGTTTGCGTGTCGGTCCAAGCTTAGTGGAACATTTACGGACAGTCACCAAACGGATCAGAATTGCACTCTACGCGTCAACGAACCAATCCGAACCAGACCTCCCACAAGAGGCACGGAGTATGAACCGTTATCGTTCGTCTCTTCGCTAAATTAGCATTCAAAGCAATCGACGATGAAAAGGTATCCGCATCCAAAATTGCGCCAAATGCTGAGTGGTCAAAGAAGAATTCGGGACACATGGTCCCTGACCGGCGCCGCTGGCAACGTCGTTGTCAAAAAAGTCTTCTGCAACAATGGCCTACCCGACTGGGACGTCAACGAGAAGGGTAGCAGGAGACGGCGATGGTTTCGCTAGACCGCACCTGTTTTAGCATCAGTGAAGCCCACTAGAGTACAACCAATTTCGGGGGCCGTTTAGGGTACGACCGACCCTGGATCGAGCCCCAGCGCGACGCCACCCTGAATTGGGTTAGATTCAACCACGGTATAGGTAAACCCAGCACCACTGGGCGTATTGCCAAGCGCCGTCGTTGTATTTCCGGCTAGAAATCCGGCGACCACCGATGCACAACCGAGCGCGCATGCGCCGGCGCCTCCAAAAGCTGCCCCGCCAACGGTACCGAATGTATAGGCGGTTGATCTCGCCCCGGTAGTCGTTAGCAGTGGTTCGGCAGCGTGGAACGCGTTGTAGATAGTACCTAAATGGTTTAACTGATAAGTCAAACCTACCGATGCGGTCGCGAAATTGACATTAACATTGGCGCTGGTGACACCGATGCCAAGTGGCCCACTCACCACTGTCGCCGACCGAGAGCTACCCTCAAGCACGTAACTCGCGGATCCGGTCAGCGGAATACTTGTTGTCGGTCTGCCACTAACTTGGAAAAAACTCTCATTGCCGGAGAAGGTATCGGACTCAGTACCGTCTAAACTTGAAAACGCCGGATCCACAAACGCGAATTCGGTCTCGAGAGTTCCATTGGAAAACCGTTCCACGAATATCGTGCTGGTCGTTCCTGTATCGTCCCGATCCAATAGCGGATCCGCACTTAAGAGAAGGTCAAAAAACGGTACAGCGGCATTGATGGATCGCGACACACGTGTAGTTGGAGACGCGATAAATCCATCAACGAAAATGAAAAGTGAGGCGCGGCCGAACGGAGCACTGCCGGTGGTCCCCGTCGAGGCGCCAACAAAGATATCGTCGACGCTCGCGAACGCAATCAAAGAAGACGGATCCGTTAGGGTCGATATTGGAAAATCACCGATAAGGATTTCTTGACCACCGCCGGAGCCAAGTTGTTCGCCGGTCGTAAAGACTGCCTCGCCCCCATCAGCGGCGTCGCCTTCTGCAACGACGTTTGAACTCTGGATAGTCGACATGGTTGTGGGCGGTGGCGCCGACGTCTCGACCGGTATCGTGTCGATATCGGGTACATACCCACCTCCGCCGACGCCCAAATCTACCGAACCCGCGTTGTTCGCTACGTATATGACGCCGTCTCCAGTCTTCGTATACAGTCCGTCCGGGAGCGTTTCACCCCAAGGCGTAACGCAACTATTACTGGCGCACATAAGCGCTGTGAAGGCAGTGCCCCTGATACCGATAGTCGCGACCTTTGTTCTAATTTGATATTTGCTCTTATCGCGCCGACCAATCGCGCCCGTGACAGCGCGAATCGCGCCGCTCAACAGACCAAAAACCGCGGATTCAGATCCGTCCTCGACCCCAGCGAATCGATAATCATCGATCTTAAATTCCGTTCGCGGTTGCAACGATACGAATCCGCCATCATTGAATTTAACCTGAAGACGGCCCTTGAGTGTCTTTAATGTGTCTCCGGATTCAACTGGATCTCCGCGTTTCAGGTCTCGTCTCGTACCATCGCTGCCGAGTGCCGCCACTTCACCGTAGGAAAAAACCACCTTCCCGGCTGCGGCAATACTCGCAGGTGTGGCCACGACTGCAAGGGTAAAAATAATGGCACGTACTGCCAGCATTCGAAGCTTCATCGTTGCGGCCTCTTAGAAATCATTGCGAACAAAAACCATGAAATTAACCCGTTCATAGTCGTTAATAACTAAATTCGAGTCGTTCTCCGTGTAACGGATCTCTGGGCGAATAGACCAATGGCGATCGAATGCGAAACGCGCCCCCACGGTGAAATCGAATAAGTTGTCGTCTCTGTCTGTAAAAAATAACGGATCCGGCCCGTTGTATTCGCTATCTTCATAATTAAAGCTTGCGTATCCCACCAGCCGATCCGTAAATGAATATTGGCCGCCGACACGCACGCCGTACAGATCGCGACCTAAATCTGGACGGCGATTTTCATTTTCGTCCTCGACACCGCCGTAACCACTGACAAAGAGGATCGGCGCCCCACGTACATTGAACGCGTGAGCAACTCCGATGCCGCCCGTATACCGGTCGACATCACGCACTTCCTGATCCGGATAGCGTAATGCCGCCGCCTGACCAAACAGTGTTAGCTGGGTGGTTGGTGTCATGTTGTATTGCCACTGGAACGTACCGCCAAACAGATCCCTATTCGGATCACCGTCGACATAAAAGCGTTGGACTTGCGCGGCCACGCGGAATTGATGCTTATCGCGTTGCAGGTGGAAGCCACTGTTTGCGCCGAGGCTGCGCGTTGAGAAATCGCTTTCTGCCAGGGCAAGGCGTTCGTCGAATAGGATCCCGCCGAAAAATCTTAAGGTCTCACTTTGGCGCACCGGGGTGTTAATCCCGATACCGGCACTAATATTCCAGATAGCGCTATCGACATTCTGGCCCGAACCGTCAAGGGAAACTAGCAATCCGCCGAGCGCCGGAATAGCCACCTGGGACGCGTCGGTAGCACCGTTCACATTATCGTCGTAGCCGAACCCAGTCTGTAAAAAGACATCGTAGAGGGTGGGATTACGGTTTGACTCTGACGCAATTGCGGCTAAGTAATCGTCGATAGTGCGTGCAACAGAGTCTGGTAAATCCGATCGCTTAACGCTTTCAAACTCGAATTTCGCTTGTTCGAGTTCGCCTAGATTGAGATGTGCGCGAGCTAGTTCTGCTCGCGCCGCCGCATGATCCGGATTGACCGATAGAACCCGCTCAAGCGCAAAGACGGCCTCAGTTAGGTGTCCGGCATCGAGCGCCGCAATGCCTATTAGATAATCAAATTCAGGATCGCCGGCGCGATCGTCAACCAGCGGCTGAAGTAGCGCATAAGCCTGATCGAATTGCTTGCTTTGGATCAGTCGTTGCGCTTCGTCCGTCGTTTCGTCGGCAAAGCACTGAATTGAGCACGCGGCAGCCAATATCAGCGCGTTCAGACACGCTAATTTTTTTGTCACGATCCGAATTCTCCCCGATAACTTTTTTATGATCATACCATTAGAACCGATTTCTACCAAAATCATTACACGTCATTCTCAACAATCGATAGTAAAATCGAGCTGCCTAAGTTTCGATACTTGCTTCGTTACTGTTACGCGAGGGTGTTAGCTTCGAAAAATTTCTTGCCATATGTCGAACTCCTACAGTGTCAATGCGTAATCCGATCAATGCAGTCACACTTAGAATCAATCGATTCCAGCCGAGTAATTGGATGAGCCGCTGGACGTAAGAAATAGTTATGCACGCGGATAGCATGTCAACTGCTTATGATGAGATCGCTCTCCAGCCGTTAGTCGCCGGGAGTGAGGAAACAGTTCTGGTGGCGTAATTTCGACCGAGGCTGTTTCCAAATAAAACCCAAGCTTTGATTCCGGCGAAACCAGGGTCGATCTGTTTCATGGGGACGGCGTTAATCTCAAAAATCTAAAGGCCTCGCTCGTCCTGGGTAGGTCTTAATTGCTACGTGGAGTCAGCTTGTGAAAGCGGTTTTCTTAACAGGGATGCATAGGCTGGACACCTATGCTGCCCAGAAACAAAATCTTACTCGTGAGCATCCTCTAGGCCGCGCGAAATAAAGTATTATCGGTAGCTGCTTTGGCTTGTGTATTTGCTCAATAGTATGTGAGGCTTACTCGTGTTGACTGCTCACCGAAATTCACTCCAGCCGGACCAAGAAATTAGTTGGTATCGAATTAAGGGTGTTCTCGGTCAAGGTGGGTTCGGCATTACCTATCTAGCGCACGACAGAAACCTCAACGTTGATGTCGCGATTAAGGAGTATTTGCCAGCTATCTTCGCGGTACGTGATTCGGACAATTCGGTTCACCCAATCTCTTCGGATAAGGAATACGATTACGCCAAAGGGCTGGAGCGATTTATCGACGAGGCTCGAACCTTGGCCAAATTCGAACACCCCAATATCGTCCGGGTAATGTCGGTATTCGAAAAGAACAATACCGCTTACATGATTATGGCGTACGAACCCGGGGAGACTCTCTTGCAACGCATTGAGTCACCCAATGTCGCAAGCGAAGAATATCTCCTGAGATTATTGATCCCAATTCTAGACGGCTTGCACCTCGTCCATAACGCGGGGTTTATCCATCGCGATATTAAACCAGCCAACATCATTATCCGCGATGACGCCACCGGCGTACTGCTCGATTTTGGATCGGCCCGTCACGCCGCTGGTGCGCAATCGAATCCGCTAACGACGATCGTCACTGCTGGTTATGCGCCGATCGAACTGTATCAATCAGAAGGTAGAGACCAAGGTCCTTGGAGCGATATTTACGGTGTGGGCGCAACGCTGTATCACGCGATCAGCAAGAGGCCGCCGATTAGCGCTATTGACCGCTCTACAGCGCTAAGGATGTCCGTACGAGAGCCTATCGTCCGGGCTGTTGATATTGGGGCCGGTCGTTACTCTGATCGATTTTTGAATGCGATTGACGAAGCGCTCGAATTTAGCCCCAAAGATCGCCCGCAATCGATCGGCGACTGGCTGAGCAAATTGCTTGAACCAGGCCAATCCGCAATGTTATCCACCCCCTACCATCGCATCGGTGATTCGATCGAATCGCCGATGCGGCCGAAAACGACAAAAATAGATACAGTCTGGACGTCACCTTATATTGAAGAGACGCCATCACGTTTTAAGCGGCGAACATTAGTTAGGTCGCTGTCATTAATAATTTTAATCATCGCGGGCGCCGTAATGTGGTTCTTTTCCGATCACATCATGGCTCATTTGGGTAGTAATCCTGCTAAATACGCGTTGGCGGTCAAATACTACAAAGGCGATGGCCTGCGTCAGGATCACCTTGCAGCCTTCCGGTGGTTTAAAAGCGCTGCTGAGGACGGCTATGCCGATGCACAAATGGCGCTTGGGTTGATGTGTGCTGATGGTGTCGGAGTCAAGCAAGACTACGGTTGTGCGATCGAGTGGTATCGGAAAGCAGCCGCGCAAGGAAACGTTAAAGCGCAGAATAATCTTGGTTATATGTTTGAGAATGGATTCGGTGTTGAGCGGGATACCCGTGCTGCATTTAACTGGTACGAATTGGCGGCGGCGCAAGGTTATTCGCGCGCGCAATATAACCTTGGCGTTATGTACTTCTTCGGGCGCGGTACCGATATTGACTATAACGAGGCATTCAAGTGGCATCGTAAAGCTGCTGAACAAGGTGACGTTGAAGCGCAGATGGCAGTTGCGAATTCTTACGCGAAGGGAACGGGCGTACCGCTCGATATAGCTGAAGCGATATCTTGGTATCGAAAAGCTATCGAAAAAGGTAGCGTCGCGGCGATGCATGAGCTTGGCATGATTTACAAGGAGAGCGGTGGCGCTGCAGGTCACCAGGTAGAAGCGTTCGACTGGTATAACGAAGCTGCGCAAGGAGGCGACGCGCTGGCTCAATATTATCTCGGCCTTACATACGATAACGGCGACGGCGTAGCGATCGATCACGCACTCGCATTGCAGTGGTATCGCCGGTCCGCGGAACAGGGGAACCCAGAGGCTCAAGTAACCTTGGGCTTCAACTACGCACTTGGAGATGGTGTTCCGCAAGATTCAGAGGAAGCTGTGAAATGGTATCAATTGTCCGCAAAACAAGGAGCCGTCGAAGCACAGCTTATGCTGGGGCTTAGCTATCTACGAGGAGATGGCGCCCCACGTGATGTGCAAGAAGCAGCGAATTGGTTCAGTTTGGCGGCAGAACAAGGTAGTAGCGATGCGCAGGTTCTACTCGGGCTTAGTTATGCGCGGGGTTTAGGCGTGCGAAAAGACGACGAAGAGGCCTTAAATTGGTATTTCCGCTCTGCTAATCAGGGAAATGCAATCGCGCAAACAGCAATCGGCGCCGCGTTTGCGAAAGGCGCCGGCGTACCAGTTGATAGTGACGAAGCGATCCGTTGGTTTCGCAAAGCAATTGAACAAGGCAGTGAAGTCGCCAAATTTGAACTCGGCGTTTTGTATCGAGAGAGTGATGGTTTTGCCAACCAGGACGCAGAAGCCTTCCGGTGGATTTACGAAGCCGCGCAGGAAAATGTGGTTGGTGCACAGTACGTACTTGGACTCATGTATCAAACCGGATCGGGCCTGACCAAGGATTTGAAGCAGGCGCTAGAGTGGTATAGACGTGCGTCGGACAATGGTCATCCTGATGCTCCCTACGCGCTCGCGCAAATGGCAAAGCGTGGAGAGGGGGTCGTGAAAAGCGAGCAACACGCTTTCGAACTGCTAGTTCAGGCCGGCGAACGAGGGAACATCGAGGCGCAGTTAGAGTTGGGTGTGTTGCTGTCAGAGAATGAAACCACCCGGGATATAGAAGCGGCCGCTAAGTGGTTTCGGATGGCATCGGATAAAGGCGATAGCCAAGCACAATTCAAGTTAGCCATGTTGTATTTTTCGAGCTCGGAGCTGATGCGCGATTTTGCAGCTGGTCTTAAGCTATTAGAGGAGGCATCGGAGCAAGGTCACGCTCTCGCTCAGGCTTATCTCGCTGACACCTACTTTGATGGGGAAGTCGTTGACCAGGATTTTGAGATCGCCTCGAATTGGTATTTAAAAGCCGCAAGGCAAGGCAATGCTAAGGCGCAGTATATGCTCGGGCGCATGTACGATGAGGGCCTCGGTTTCGTCGAAGATAATGAGATAGCCGTCGAATGGCTGCGCACGGCTTCCGATTCAGGCTACGCCGACGCCCAGCATCGATTGGGACTAATGTATAAGGCTGGTGAAGGCGTCGAGCGTAATAACAAACGCGCCACAGAGCTGTTAGAGCTTGCGACGCTACGCCAGGAGGCTGCTGAAGCAAATTGAAACTAATTGGGTAGGGAAATGCCGATCTATCTCAATTAGATTGAACAGGCGCTTTTTCGTCCCCCGTAACGAGGGATCTTATGCTTTGACAAAATTTAGCTGTCGCGGATTTCAACCCCTGTTCAACGAAGTGGGATCGGTCAGAGTATGGAACACAATCCCATTGTCAATTTCGCCAGCGTATTCAAAAGGCAAATCGGCAGGAAGCTGGTCGAGAGTATCCTGAGATACGACGATATGATTCGTCTGAGCCTTTTTTTGCAAGTGACCGGCAACGTCCAGGATTTCGCTATAAGCGACGCCGCGCTCCAAGTCCACAAGTGAACGTCCGGTGTGGATCCCTATGCGGATCCGAAACGGTGCCGCCAGTAGATTTTCTTCCTGATTAAACTTCTCCAGATCGGTAAGTAACGCGGCGCCAGATTTAACTGCGTCCACCGGCGAGTCAAAGAAGCACATCAGTTCGTCGCCGTTACTATTTAATACCTGCCCTGAAAATGCGGCCACAGTATTCGCAACGAACTGCCGAAATCGTTCGAAAGAAACGATCGTACGTTCCGGTGTGGCATTGCCAAGCTTCATACCATAAGAATCCGCCACATCGACATCAAGGAAGCTCCCTTGTACGGTAAATTGCTCTTCGATCGTTCGATCGAGACGCAGTTTTTCCTCCATCACACGCTGCAATGATTCCGCTTCGGACTCGCTGTCGGATGCTCCTCCCGCGTTGCGGCCGCTAATGGAACGTTCGGAAGTCGACTGTGCAATTGTCGTATCACCCTCATGTAGTTCGACTCTAAGTTGAATGCGTTCCGCTAAGGTAATGATGTCACCGTTATTGAGACGTATCCGATCGGAAATCTCTTTGCCATTAAGTTTGGAAGATTTCGTGTTACTGCGTTGGGCGAGGTAACTTACACCGTCTTCATAGACTAACTCGGCTTGAACGCGCGAAATTTCTGCGTCCAAAATCTGAATATCGCAATCATCCCCACGTCCCAGCAGCATCGACCGCGCTTCTATTGGAAACATGCTATGCCCGATAGAATCTGAGCCTTGTTCAACAACTAACTGGCCGATAAACGTTATCCCAGCCATCCCGGTTATCGTGCCATCGGTCGTGCTGACGACCGGCGGTGGGTTCGCGAGTAAATCTTTGGACTGAACCTTCGACGGAGATAATGTTTCGCTGTTTCGGTCGACTGGTTCGGTGGTGATGACCGGCACCGATCGAGTCTCTAGATCTTCGCTATGCTTTATGAGCATGACGACTCGGCCAATGCGAATTTTAGAACCTACAGTCAGTAGGCTATCACGCGCAACTTCACCGTTGATTAAGGTCGGGTTTGTCGCCGTAGGGTAGTGAATTATGTGGTAGCCGTCGTCGTGGCGTTTAATTTGCGCTTGGCGTGAAGAGACCGTGGTGTCCTGCAACAGGATCTCCCTCTGCACGAGTTCATCAGGAGGTCGCCGCCCCACGTGCATAACGTCACCGTCCAGAGTAAAACGTTGCCCGGTATCGTCACCTTCAATAACTAAGAGTTCAAGTTGGGTAAACCCATCGACCGATGCGGCACCATTGTGTGAACCCCCGGCTCGCTTTTTTATTGACTCAATCCAGCGGCGCACGAGTAAATCCTGATTCTGCGACGGTAGCGACAGTTTATGAACTTCTGGAGTCTGAGGCTAGGGGGCCGACAGATAAATCAACGGCTTAGGATCCACACTGGATAGCAGCGTACTTTACGACCAGCGCGTTTTAGGCGATCGAAGATTGTTCGGGCCCAGACCTAGAAGCTGAATGATTGCAACGGATGATCCTGAGTTCCAAGTAGGGTGGCGGCATTAGATATTCGGTACGCCGTCACCTAGCGTATCGTCGCAAGTAGGCCAAGCCTCGGACATTGGAGGCATTGTCAGTAGTGGACGAATTTGTCCTGCACATTTCACTGTATCGAAATGACGCACGCCGACTCGCCTTGGTGGTGAAGGCAGTCGGCGCCTCGTTGCGTGGTGAGGGGTTTGACGCTGACCGTTTCTTCGGGGTGCTGATCCCGATTTAAGCAAAATTCATCGCAGCCGCTATAGCACTAATTGGAATATTAGGTAGTCCTCTCCGGTGTCCACATCACATCTTACGAATAGCCCCCGTTATCGGCTTGGCCTGCAAGATACGCTCAGGATCTTGGGGCCATACTTGAAACGCCATTTTATGAGCCAACTCAATGGGATCTGGTTCATCGTGACATACCTCATCGTATTCCAAATCTTCATTTTGCAGCTTCCGATTGTCTACGCAGCGATGATCGCGGCGGGCATATTACTGGTTGCTATCGGATTGATGTTTTTCATGGAGGGGCTGCGGCTCGGGTTGATGCCCCTGGGTGAGGTTATCGGTAGTGTCTTACCGCGTAATAGTAAGATGCCGGTGATCCTTGCCGTGGCATTTCTGCTCGGCGCAGGGGCGACATTTGCGGAACCGGCAATCGCGGTGCTGAAGGCCGCCGGTAGCGGAGTTCTACCGAATGACGCACCTCTGTTGTATAGCCTCTTAAACGATTTTTCTGGTCAACTCGTTAGTGCAGTAGGAGTGGGGGTCGGACTTGCCGTTTTGCTCGGCGTGCTTCGATTTTTCTACGCGTGGCCGCTCAAATACCTTGCGATGCCCGCAGTGTTGGTATTGTTGGCCTTGTCACTGAGTTTTAGTCAAGTTCCAGCCTTAAACGACGTTCTCGGCCTGGCATGGGATTGCGGCGCCGTTACCACTGGCCCCGTTACCGTACCGCTTGTGCTTGCGCTTGGCATAGGCGTTTGCCGTGTCGTGAGTAGCGGCTCCGGCGGCGGGGGTCATTCGGGTTTCGGGATCGTTACGCTCGCGTCTCTGTTTCCGATCCTCGCGGTGTTATTGCTTGCGCTGTTCCATTTCGTGAATAAAGACTATTTTGGCGCCGAACACTATGCTGGTAGCTCGCTGCAAATCGAGGCGCCCGCGGTCCAACCGACAACAAGTGAGCGCATCGAGTCGAAGCTAACTAGGCCGATTACCGAACAGGAATTCGCGCACTATGCGATGTCCGGTGAGCTACCCAAAGGATACGAGTTCGAGTTCGACGGTGCCAACGCAGAGCTTGTCGACGGAACCATCGTTGTCTCTAACCCTACTTTGGTAATCAAAAAGAACTACAGTCGCGAATTCGCGCTGATCAGTGAAAAGACTTGGGACGAAAGCCGTGGTATCGCGGCGCAAATCCGTAGCGCCTGCATCGACGCCTTGCGTGCCATCATACCACTGTGCTTGTTTTTATATTTGGTGTTGCGCTTCGTATTGCGACAAGGCTTAGACGAATCCAGTGACGTTGGAGTCGGAATTGTATTTGCTGTAACTGGCATGGCCATATTCAGCCTCGGCATCGCATTGGGCCTGACGCCGTTAGGTGGGCAGCTCGGCAGCAACATTCCATTAGCATTCGCAGAAATTGTGCCGTGGGGGTTAGATAACGCCGCACCACCGCTATTTGCCGACGGTAATGTAGGAAAGTTGTTGGCGGTTGGTTTTGCGTTTTTCCTAGGCTACGGTGCGACCCTCGCGGAACCCGCGCTAAATGCCCTGGGCGATACCGTGGAGCGCATCACCGTCGGCGCATTCCGCAAAAGACTATTGATGCAAAGTGTGGCAATCGGCGTTGGTGTAGGGATCGGCGCCGGCATCGTCAAGATGGCCTACAACTTACCGCTGATGTGGATGCTATTGCCGCCTTATATGTTAGTCCTCGTGTTGACATGGTATTCGCCGCATAGCTTTGTAAATTTCAGCTGGGATAGCGCAGGTGTCACCACCGGGCCGATCACCGTGCCATTAGTACTTGCCATGGGACTTGGGGTTGGCGCTAACGTGCCCGGGGTCAGTGATGGCTTCGGGATCCTTGCGCTCGCGTCCGTGGGGCCGATCTTGACGGTATTGACGGTCGGGCTATATACGCAGCACAAGGAGCGTAAGGCGCGGCGCGCTTATATGCCGCCGGCGACGCAAGATATTCCAAGTTCAGCGACCCAGGCGGAGGTAACTTCATGATGTTCACGGCTGATCACAATGTTTCTTCCATCACGACCGTTCTTCCGACTGCGGCCTCGAACCAAGTCGTCGAGGCTGTCATTTGTGCGGATGGTACTCGTGCGTTCGCGCGCAAGGCGCGGGGCACTTTACTACATGATCGCTGGTGGAAATCCTGGGTGCCGCCAATTAGCCCGTCGCGAACAATGCTGCAAATGCTCGTTCCGGACGACCAGATCGATGGCATCGTCAGCGAGATTGTGGAACTTAGCAACATGCATCTACAGGCGGCTGGTGCGGTGTTTAGCACGCCGTGCGACAAAGCTTATTTCGGCACTGCCTATCAACCATGGCCGGGTAACGCAGATCCCAGCCCGGACCATCGCGCGCATGATTTAGAAGCAAATTTAAGCATCATCTATTGCGTCGTTGGGCATCAACTTGGTGATCGGATAGCTAAAGCTGCAATTAGAGCGGGCGCCCACGGACCTATCGTGTATTACGTGGAAGGGCGCGGCCTTAGAGATCGGCTCGGTTGGCTACGAATTACTAAAGACACCGAACAGGAAGTGCTGATGGTGATAGCCGATTCCGCCAATGTCGAAGAAATATTTGATGCAATGGCGAAAGCAGGTGGCCTGCATTTGCCTGGCCGTGGCTTTATGTATCGCCTCAATATCGACAAGGGTATGTTCAACCTACCTAGCCGTACCGCGCATCATCAATACGATGCAAACATGCAGCAAATCATTAGCGCGATCGATCATCTCGCTGGTCATACGCATTGGCGCGACCAATCCGTTGTAGAAGTTGGTGGTGATGCAAAAGCGATGGGATTGGATTTTCTTAAAGCGTCGGCTCCAGCATTGTTTAATCAGGTGTGCCTGTCGGCGACCATTAATCGCGACAACCACGTAGCGCTAATGAATCTAATGCTTGATGCTGGGGCGCCTGGCCTCAACACAACGTTTTCGAAAAACATTACTGCACGCGATCGCAATGAACATGATCATGCCAGCGTTTCCGAGGAATACGCGATGTTTCGGTGTATTACTGACGAGTCGGTAGCCGACAACATCTGCGAAGCGATTGAAAAACACGCGGAGCCGCGAGGCCTAAGTGACTTGTGCGTAACCACACACACCGTGCCCCGGGTCGCAAAATATATTCCGACACGAAAAGATTACAGGGCATCCTCAGGCCCGCTTGCAATGGCGTCCTAACTAATTCGCGTCGCCTAGATCAGCATCGCACACAAGGGTGCAGCGCTAGATCATCCGCCCGCACAATCCCGTCGGCTTCTCGACAGACAATATCACCGACGTCATACCGGGCCTGATCCGGTATCCAAACGGGCGACGGATCAACTCCTGCGTGACGTGCCATACGACGACATCGCTAGTGGGACATCACTGAAGTAGCCATCTAGAAACCAGTTTCCAGTATCTTCGGTAACACTTCTTCGCGTGCCCTTTTTAAATCAGCCTCGTTATCAATTTCAGTCCAATGGATGTCGTGGCAAACCAATGTGTGTACAGGATGACCCAACATACTTGTTTTGAGCACGGTCTCCTCGTAGTGGAAATTCGTATTTCCTGCGGCAAAATCTCTGCTTGCTTGGTCGAATAGTTTCTCCATGAATGCCGGGGAAAACTTTGAGATTCCAAATAGCGCGCCCACCGCTTCATCTTTATTTTTAATTTTTCCGCCAAGGTTTGTGATCTGTCCTTGGTCGTTAACGCAAACATAGATGTCGTCACCGTGGTGTAGCAGCCGCCCAACCAAGATCACGTCGTCCTCTTCTGCGTCAACGAGTCGCGGGATAGCGTCTGCTTGATAAATAAGATCCGCTTCAACAATCATGGTGTCGGTATCCAGCAAATGCTTGGCTTTGGCGAGGGAAAACATATTACCCGTCGTTTGATAATCCGGATTTTCGACATAGGTAACCGATAGACCGTTGTAGCTATCGCCGATTAGCGCTTTGATCGCCTCGCCGCGAAATCCGAGAATTACCACGACGCCTGTTATCCCGCCCTTACTCAAGTTAGTTAAGGATCGTTCAAGCAGGGTAGTGCCGCCGACGTCGAGCAGGCATTTTGGGTTCCCATTGGCATGCTCTGCGAGTCGTGTACCCATTCCTGCAGCAAGAATCGCCGCTTTCATCGATATTTATGTTCCGTCCTATATTCGATGATTGTAACGAATGTGGCCAATATGCGTCGCTCGGAAACCGTCTTCGTGTTGTTTGATACAGATACCGTGAAAACTGCTTCGCCGAATTAGGGTCTTCCAGTAGTGGACTTTAGGGGGATAGCGCTTTTATTCTGCCTACCAATGGCTGCCCATCACGGATACTGAGCGACTACCAGCGTTTATCGTCGAATGTCGAACGATTGCATTTTCCTAATAGGAGAGGATCGATGAGCTACCCGAGCTGGAATGAGATCCGTAATTCTTTTTGGATGCAGAATGTCAATTTCCCGCAGCTTGACGCAGAGACGCCGTCGTTTATGCGGTTGCCTTTAGCCACCTCTCCGCCAGAGATTGATGGAGCAGATGCTGTGATCATTGGCGCTCCATATGTCGCCGGCTGGGGCGAGTACGGCGGCGTTGGTAAAGATGAGTGGCTGGCTGCGCCGCAGCGGGTGCGCCAGCAATCGGCGCGTTATGCATCGGGCTACGTGCAAGAGTTCGATATAGACGTGTTCGAGCATTTGAAGGTTGTCGACTATGGCAACGCCGCCATACCGCCGGAGGTTGTCGACGCACCAACGGCGGAGAACATCTTACGCGCACAGGGCGCGGTCGAAGATAAAGTTAATGACTGCCTTGCGGTCGGTGCGCTGCCGATTGTCATCGGACAAAACTCGCCCTGCGGATCTTATGCCATTGCCAAACCAATCGCCGAGCGCACTGCCGGTAAGGTTGGATGCATTTGTCTCGATACCCATTGGGACGCGAAACCGCTCGATCGGTTAACCATGGACCCTCGGATCGCCGGCAGCGGAAGCTGGAAACACAAAATGTACGAATTCCACAAGAATATGGACAAGCGCAACTTGGTCGAGATCGGTGAGCGCGGGATGTTGGAGGACAAGAACATGGTGCGCGCCTGGGTGGCGGAAGGGACGAACTTCTACCCCTTGTGGCGGATGCGTCAAGAGTTCGGAATTGATGGTATCTGCGAAGAACTCAAGCACGCCTATACAGGGACCGACGGTGTGTTCGTGCATTTCGATATGGATGTGCTTGGCGGTGCCGGCCCCGGTCCCGGCGATACCTTGGGCGAACTCGCGGAACCCATGGGAATGACCGACTACGAGGTGATCCGGATCGCGCACGCGATCGGCAAGCGCGGTCTCAGTGGCTTTTCTTTTGCTTGTATTCCACCAGGATCGGCGTTGACCTACCGCGCCATTGTCTATGTGGTGATGTACTTGCTGGCGGGAATAGCGCAAACGAAAATAGAGGAGCAAGCATGATCAGTAATCCGATTCCGTGGCCGAACGGTGCGCGTTGTGCGGTCGCGATCACTTGGGACATGGACGCCGACAGCGGGCTTAATTTCTGGAATCCCGAGCGCGCCGATACGATGGTGGCGTGCCAAACGATGTTTCGTTACGGCCCCAATATCTCGGTGCCACGCTTGGTAGAACTCGGTCGCCGCTTCGGCATAAAGCAAACGCTTTATGTGCCTGGGTGGTGTATCGAACGGTATCCGCACGCCGTTGACCAAATGGCCAACAATGGTGATGAAGTCGCCCTACACGGCTATCTGCACGAGCGGGCGAACGAGCTGTCGAAAGAGGACGAGCTGTACTGGTTTGAACGCGGTATCGACGCTTATAAGAAGCATTTCGGCCGTTCGCCCGCGGGGTGGCGGACGCCGAGCTTCGCGTTTTCGAAATACTCGTTACGCTTTTTGATCGATGCCGGCTTTCAATACGATTCATCACTCATGGGCGACGACGTGCCGTATGTGCTGGACGACAATGGGGACACCTTAATCGAACTGCCAACACAATGGTCGCTTGATGATTGGCCATATTACGCTTACGGGCGTGAGATCAATATGACGACCCCGATCACCGCACCTGCACGCGCGCTCGAGGTCTTTCGCTCAGAATTCGACGCCGCATGGGAATTCGGGAGCGTCTGGATCTCGGTGTGGCATCCGTTCTTGTCCGGACGCCTGGCGCGGATCCGGGCGGTGATCGAGTTAATCGAATATATGCAGGCCAAAGGTGGCGTGTGGTTTGCAACAACCAGTGAGATTGCCGATCACGTGCAAGGTTTAATCGCGCGCAATGAGTGGACGCCGACAGTTGAGAAGTTGCCCGCTTATACGAGCCCGCTACCTGAGTTTTCAGAGCGTAATTGAGTTTTTCTATGGACACGTCGAAATCATCTCGTGTCAAGCCAGGCGACGATTTAGACGTTGTTATTGTCGGCGCTGGTTTTTCCGGACTGTACGCGTTGTACCATGTTCGGGAGATGGGCTTTTCGGTGTTGGGCTATGACGACGGCGGCGACGTTGGCGGCACGTGGTATTGGAATCGTTATCCAGGGGCTCGGGTTGATAACGAAAGCGTCGAGTATTCGTTTTCTTTTTCCCCCGAAGTCGAGCAGGAATGGTCATGGAGCGAGCGCTATGCATCGCAACCCGAGTTATTGCGCTATTTTGATTTCGTCGCGAACAAATACGATCTGAGAAAGGATTTTCAGTTCAATACGCAGATTAAGTCCGTGACATTCTCTGAGTCGACCAATCTCTGGACGTTACGAACCGATCACGGAGACGCGGTCAGTGCGCGTTTCGTTATTCTCGCAACTGGAATCCTTTCCGCACCCAAACAACTTGATTTTCCCGGTCTGGATACCTTTGGCGGTAATAGTTACTACACATCGCGTTGGCCCCACGAACCAGTGGATTTCAGCGGTCAAGGGGTTGGGGTCATCGGTACTGGATCCACGGGCGTACAATTGATTCCACACGTTGCAAAAGTGGCCCGGCACTTAACGGTATTCCAACGCACGCCGAGCTATGCCGTGCCCGCGTGTAATCGTCCGGTGGATCCTGAATTCCAAGATCGGGTTAAAGCGCAATACGCGGAGGTGCGACGGCGCGAGTCGCTCGCGTTCCAAGGCGGGGTCATCAAGAACGACGAAATTACATTTGGTCTACCGCAAACTTCCGCGCTTTCGGTATCGGCCGAAGAACGTGAAGCGGAATACGAGCGCTGCTGGAATTCGGCGAACTTCACACTGTACTGGAGTTATAACGACGTTCTTACTGATAGGGCCGCGAATGAAACAGTAGCCGAATTCGTGCGCGCAAAGATCCGCGCGAAGGTCGACGATCCGGCGGTGGCCGAGCTCTTGATCCCAACAGAGTATGCGATCATGACCAAACGGTTGTGCGCCGAGATTGGCTACTACGAAACGTATAACCGCGACAACGTTAGCTTAGTTAGCGTTAAAGACACGCCGATCGAAGCAATCACGCACACCGGTGTGCAAGTTGCAGGCCGCAAATACGAACTCGACAGCTTGATTTTTGCCACCGGCTTCGATGCCATGACCGGTGCGGTCACAAACATCGATATCGAAGGCCGTGAGGGGCGGCAGATCCGTGAAGAGTGGGCAACGCATGGCCCGCGCACGTATCTCGGTCTGATGAGTAACGGTTTCCCCAACTTGTTTTATGTCAGCGGGCCGTCGAGCCCAGCGGCATTGTTTGCACCAATCATGTTGGCGGAATTTCAGATCCGATGGATCGTTGCGCGCATGCAGGAAATGCATAGTGATCCTAAGCGCACCTTGGAGCCGACCACTGCGGCAGAACAGCGGTGGATCGAGCAGTCGAAGGAAGCCGCCGATCGAACGCTGCTACCTCAGACCGACTCGTGGTACATGGGCGCCAATATCCCCGGTAAACCACGCGTGATCCAGGCGTATATGGGCGGTTTCGTGAACTACCAGCATCTTTGTGCGGATGCCGTCGCCAATGGCTCTAAAGATTTCGTCTAAAAATCCGAGATTTAAGCGATCAACCGCGTTGGCCTCGTACTCGCTAGACAGCGGCTCGTGCGGTGCTGTTAACCGTAAATTCTTTCTGCGCCCCATGCACAAGCTCGAGCGCCGTTTTGTGATTTAGGATCTGACCGATAGATCCATCTTCCTTCATGGTAGAAAATGATTGGACCGCAGGCATTGCACGTCAGAATCGTTTCTTGGTCGCCGGTCAAATATCGCAATTGCAACAGAAGGATCCGCCGTTAACGTGATCGGTATGTCGAAATATATCGGGCAGCTTGCTTTTAGTATCTGGGTACGGAGAATGTTCCGTGTAGTTTGTGACCATTAATACTAATCAACAGGAGATAGCCCATGAGTAGTGTCGCTCGCATAACCGAAATATCAGCAGAGTCTAAAAAAAGTTTCGCCGACGCGATCGAAGTCGGGGTGAAACGGGCCAATAAGACCTTGCGTAACGTCACCGGCGCTTGGGTACAGGATCAAGAGTTAAGCTGCAAAAAAGGAAAAATTACCTGCTACCGGGTCAAGCTTAAAGTCACCTTCATTTTGGACTGAGGACGCGCTTGGAAAACGACACGTAGGTGTCGATGGCGGGTGCCGTAAGTCTAGCCAATATCTGGGCGTTGGTTTGGAAACCGTACCACCGTTTTGAAGAAGCTTAAGGACGGGGCTAGGACCGTCTGTAGGTGGGTCCTCTACGGTGCAGATATAACGGGCGCGTGTGCAATTGATCCCGATCGCGAGTTGCTAGCGTCTCAACAACTCCATCAGCGCGATCACGGTCGATTCAACAGCCGTTCTCACGGAGGGCTCCGGTGCGATCTTAAATAGCGGCGAATGATGACTTGGCACCGGAGCGCCGCCCTCGGCTTCCCGCTCGAAGTCCGTAGCGGGGGTGCCGCCGACGGTCCAGTAAACACTGCTGATCGCCGGATCGGTCGTAAAAAACGGAAAGTCTTCGGCACCCATACTCTTGGTTGGAATGTCCACCACCCTCGCTTGTCCCACGGCATCGGCCCAGGCTTTTTTCAGGCGCCGCGCTAAAACGGGATCATTGACGGTTGGCGGAACGCCGGCATCGGAGACAATGACCTCCGGCAATCGGTCCTCTGGTAAACCAGCAACCCGTCCCATGTTCTCAGCGATCCGCTTGATCCCATTCAACAACAGTTCTCGCGTCTCGGGGCTGGTGTTGCGCACGGTGAGCTGTAGGACGGCCTTGTCGGAAATAATGTTGTGTTTACTGCCGGCGTGAAATGAACCAACCGTGACGACCCCGGGGTCGCGTGGTGATAGCTCGCGTGCGACCAGTGTTTGTAAAGCCAAAACGATCTGAGCACCCAACACGATCGGATCTTTACCGCGGTGTGGGCTCGCGCCGTGCGCGCCAACCCCGTGAATAATAATATCGACTGTGTCGGCACCGGCATATGGACTGCCTTCGGTGACGTTGATCACCCCGGCAACTCTACTCGATGAGACGTGCAAGGCGAGCGCATAGTCGGGGGTGCCGAAACGTTCCCAGAGCTTATCGTTTTTCATCGCTTTGGCACCAATCAGCCGTTCTTCGGCGGGTTGCACCACTAGCATAATTGTTCCCTGCCATTCATCTTTACGCGCAGCCATTTGCCGCGCCGTACCGACTAGACTCGTGATGTGGACATCATGGCCACATGCATGCATGACAAATACCGTATTTCCCGTGATTGGGCTTTGTTGTTGCTTCTTCGATGCATTCGGTAATCCGGATTTTTCTTCGACTGGTAGTCCGTCCATGTCGGCACGCATCATCACGAGCGGACCTTCGCCATTGTTCATGAGCGCAACAATTCCGGTGCCACCGACGTTTTCGGTGACCTCAAATCCAGCATCGCGCAATTCAACTGCCATACGCGCGGCCGTTTCCGTTTCGGCTACCGATAATTCAGGGTTGCGATGAAAATGATCGAATAACGGAGCCAAATACGCGTCGTAGTCAGATTTTATTGCGGCGTTCAAGTCACTCGCCTCAACTGCAGATACAACAAATAGGAACACGTACATCGACACGGCGAAACGCGAAATCATTGGGGGACCCTCAAGGCAAAGCAGACCGCAACAGTGTAGCCACAATACGATGCAATTAAACCACTTTAGGATCTCAGGTGAATTACTAGTAGCCTAAGCGGTGAAACGGCGGCAATTAGGAGTAATCGAATGAGCTCAACTGAAAACCTACCGTTCCCGGTGTGGGCAGAATTCAAGTTCGAGGGGACCGCATCTGAATACTTCATGATCTGGATCGTCAACGTATTGCTGACGATCGCGACCCTTGGAATTTATTCGGCCTGGGCGAAGGTTCGTACCGAGTCGTATTTCTACGGCAATACGATGGTCAATGGCAGTAGCTTTCGCTACACCGGCGAACCCCTGAAGATCTTAAAGGGTCGGATCTACTCGGTCTTAGTGTTCACGCTGTTTTGGATCTTATTTAACTACTATCCGGCGATGCTTATCTGGACTCTGCTAGCTGCGTGCCTAATGTTCCCTTTCGTCGTGGTTGCATCCACTTCGTTTCGACTCAGAAATTCAATGTACCGCAATATTCGATTCCGCTTCGATGCCGGGTACCTCGATGCCTATAAAACGCTACTCCTCCCATTGGGTCTAATCGTTGGATTCACGGCGTTGGTCTATGCGATATTTTCTGCGAGCGACATGGCTAGTGCGATGGAGGCCATCGAGGATGCCGAGTTCCAGCGTGAAGACATGTTTTTTTCTATTTTCTTTTTATCAGCGCTTCCATTTATTCCGTATCTTATTTACCTATTGCGGCGCTTTGTTGTTGATCATATGCACTACGGATCGGCCCAGGGTGATTTCGTCGCAAGCGCATGGGATTTCTATAAAGTTTATTTAAAGCTTTTTGTGCTGAGTTTCGGATTAATGTTCGTGATCGGTATTATCATTGCCATTGTCGGCGCCGCCTTCGGTCTAGAAGAGCTGGCCGAAGGTAACGTCGACTCGAAAGCTGCGGCGGCCGCAATGGTGGCGCCGATGATCTTGATGGTCGTTGCCATTTATGGGGTCGGGTTCTATCTCTTGGGATATCTCAATTCACGCTTGACGAATATAACCTTTAACGGCGTCGAAATCGGACCCCTACTGTTACATAGCACCTTGCGCGGCCGCGACCTCGGTAATTTGTACCTAACTAATACGATCGCGGTATTGTTTAGCCTCGGACTATTGGTGCCGTGGGCGAAAATTCGAATGGCGAAATACAAAGCGAGTCGGACCGAGTTTCTGGCCAAGGATATGGCTAGCATTGAATCGATTGCACAACCCGATCAAAGCGCAATCGGCGAAGAACTCGGAGATATGTTCGATTTAGATATCGGCTTGTGACGCTTCGCATTGTCGGCAAGCTCTACAGTGGGCGCTCAGCACTTGCCGAGGACGCAGTCGCCGTTTGCTCGAATTCGGGGTACATCAGCTTCGAGTCAACCGTAGGCGAGTCCGTTAAATTCAGTGACGTCCGAATATCGGAGCGAGTCGGCGACATTCCACGCACAATGACGTTTCCGGACGGCGTCATGTTCGAGACGTCTGACAATGACCAGGTGGATCGATGGCTGGACCAGTGCGGCGGGCGCACGAGCTGGCGCCATCGGCTTGAACGAAGCGCAAGCTTTGCCGGGGTAGCGCTCGTCGTAACCGCGTTGGTCGTCCTAATATCCGCTAAGTGGGGGATCCCCGCGTTCAGCGATTATATTGCAGATCGTCTTCCACCTGAGGTTGATGCGGTGATCGCAGCCGGCGCTTTAGAAGCACTCGATGAAGGTGTTTTCGAGCCGAGCAAGTTGCCTGAGACTGACCAAGATGGCATTCGTGAACGGTTTCAACAATTGGTGCCGGCGAATGCCAAGACAAACTTCCAGATCTTTTTTCGCAGCGGCGGTTTCATCGGCGCTAACGCGTTCGCCTTGCCAGACGGATCGGTCGTTGTAACCGATGAGCTGGTCGTCATATCCACCCACCCTGATGAACTGGGCTCGATACTCCTCCACGAGATCGGCCACGTCGTTCATCGCCACAGCCTGCGTCAAGTGATCCGTCATTCATGGCTGGCGGTGCTGGGTCTCCTGATCATTGGCGACGTGAGTTCAGCGGGAACGTTGGTGTTGGCGTTACCTAGCGTGTTGGTGCAATCCGCATACTCGCGTGAGTTTGAATCCGAGGCTGACGACTATGCGCTGGAGAGGATGCGCGACATAGGGCTCGACCCAATACATTTTGCCACTTTCATGGAGCGCATCGAGCGTTGCGCATTCGAAGAAGAGGAAACGCTTCCTGAGTGTGTGCGTGCGCATGCTGAAGACGAAGCTCAAGCGGGTACAAAAACTGGCGGCTGGCTAAAATATCTATCGACGCACCCGGCCAATGCCGAGCGGATCGCAAGATTTAAAACTTCCCAATGATCGAATGCATTTAGCTGGCGGTCTTGTTCGGGTCTGGTACGCTTGCCTTTCGGTCGCAGGCAACTGCTTCGGAAACTAAATAACAACAGAGGTAAGACGAAGATGGCTGCGCTCACCGGATTACGGATCCTCGATCTGACCCAATGGGAGTCAGGCACGTCGTGTACGCAAGCGCTCGCCTGGCTAGGTGCGGACGTGGTCAAGATTGAATCACCCGCCGAAGGCGATCCTGGGCGCACGTTACAGCGCGGGTATTGGCAAGATTCCGAATACTTCATCAACTGGAATTGTAATAAGCGTAGCGTCGCGATTGACCTGCGTGACCCGCGTGGTCGTGATCTATTGTTGGGCATGGTCCCACAGTTCGACGTCTTTATAGAAAACTTCGGGCCTGGGGTGGTTGAGAAACTCGACATTGGCTATGACGCGATTAAGGCAATTAACCCCCAGGTGATCTACGCGCAAATCAAAGGGTTTGGTCTGTCTGGTCCGTATGCAAAATACAAATGCTTCGACATGGTCGCCCAAGCAGCGGCAGGCGCCTTGTCGATCACCGGCGAACCCGATGGTCCGCCCATGCGTCCCGGTCCGACGCTCGGAGACTCCGGCTCCGGAGTACAGATGGCGCTCGCGATCACGGCGGCCTACGCGCAGCGACTTCGCGAGGGTATCGGCCAACATATCGAACTGTCGATGCAGGAATCGGTGACGTATTTCATGCGCACAATGATAGCGCTTGGTGCGGAAGGCGGTAATAAGGTTGCGCCCAGACTCGGCAACGAGTTTGATCCAACGATCAACATGTTTGCGTGCAAGCCGTTCGGTCCGAACGACTATATTTACATCATGATTGTCACCGAGCCGCACTGGTCGGTGTTTTGCAACACGATAGGACGGCCGGAGTTGATTGATGATCCGCGCTTTGTCGATTTGGACGCACGCCGGCAACATGGTGATGAACTCAATGACATCATCAGCGTATGGACCGGGGCGCGCACCAAGCACGAAGCAATGCACGAATTGTGTGAAGTGGGATTACCCGCCAGTGGGGTGTTTGACACGAAAGATCTATTTTCAGATCCGCATTTAAATGAACGGGGCTTTATCCATGAGTTTCCGCAGGGTGACGGCGAACGGGATCTCACGTTGCTTGGCTGGCCTGCGCGGATGTCGGAAAGCACGGTTCCGATAACATTGGCGCCGAATCTCGGGGCCCACACGCGTTCGGTATTGGAGACCGAGCTCGATTTGTCGAACGAAGAAGTGGATCAGTTGATCGCCGATGGAATCGTTGGCAGATCGACTGCATAAGTTCTTTGCAGATTGAATACTACGGTTTAGGCAAATGAAGAATCTTTCCCGGCGTCTATTGGTCGTTTTTATTTGTAGTGCGTTTGCACAGTTGACCGATGCGTCGTCACCATCCGATACCGTAGACGACAAGCGTCTCGCGAGCGCGGCAAACGATCCAGCGAATTGGTTGACCTTCGGTCACAATTACACCAATCAACGCTACTCGGCGCTGACACAAATTTCCGTCGATAATATCGCGCGACTCGTTCCCGCTTGGACATTTCATTCCGGCGCGAAAGGCCCGTTTCAAGCGCAGCCCTTGGTAGCTGACGGAGTGATGTACATAACATTGCCAGGCAACGATGTGGTTGCATTAGACGCCGCGACTGGGGTCGCGCGATGGCGCTATACCCATAAAAAGCGTTATCAACGAACGCAAGGCAGTCCGGCAAATCGTGGTGCGGCGATGGCCTATGGCCTGGTGTTTGCGGCGACTAACGATGGCCGTCTGGTAGCGCTCGACGCAACGACAGGTGAGGTCAAATGGGATCGAATCATAGCGGTTCCGGCGCCGGGCGAACTCGACGCCGTTGATGAAAGTGTGCGATCGATCTGGTCTAAAAACGTCGATCGCTTGCCGGTGAAAATGTCACCACTTGTCTACGACGGCATGGTCATCGTCGGGGTAACCTCGGCGGGCTACGGTATTTACTACAATCTTGGACGGCCTACGCGTGTCGGTCCAGCGCCGGATATCACCCACTTTCTTGGCCAACGAGGGTTCATAGCGGCTTTTGACGCCGCGACAGGCGATGAGATCTGGCGGTGGTATACGACTCGTACCGGAGACTGGGAAGGAAAATTTTCAGCGACAACACCCGAGGGAGAATCGCTCTCGCGAGATCTCGATGCCGAACGAGAAGCCGCTAAGCATAGTAGGCGTAACTGGCGGGTTGGCGGCAGTTCAACTTGGTCAACACCATCATTGGATCCCACCGTTGGCTTGCTCTACGTCGGTACTGGCAACGCATCGCCAAATGATGTGCCAAGCGCGAGACCGGGAGATAACTTGTATGCCAGCTCGCTCGTCGCACTCGACGTCCACACAGGCAAGGTCCGTTGGCATTACCAGCAGGTGCCGCAGGATGTCTGGGGATACGATGTCGCAAGCGCGTCGATATTATTTGACGCGACGGTCGACGGTGCCACGATTCCAGCAGTTGGAATTGCCGGTAAGACCGGTTGGTTCTACGTTCACGACCGGCGTAGTGGGAAATTGTTGTATCGTTCGGAACCATTGGTGCCGCAGAAAAATATGTTCGCTCGTCCAACGCCCGCAGGCGTGGTGATCGCGCCGGGTTCATTCGGCGGCGTTTCTTGGTCGCCGGGATCCTTCGATCCAACGAGCCGCAACGTGTACTTTGCCGCAATCCATAAACCAACACGACTGACCTTAAACTATGCCGACGAGGTAGCCGGTCGGGTTCCTTATATCAGCACCAACATCGCACTCGACGAGTCAACCTGGGGGACGCTATCTGCGCTCGATACCAATGACAAGGGGAAAATTCGTTGGCAGATTAAAACCGAGCGGCCGCTGATCGGTGGTGTCTTAGCGACGGCCGGCGGTCTCGTTTTTGTCGGGGAGGGTGATGGTAACTTTGCAGCGTTTAACGCTGCAAACGGTGGGCGGTTATGGGGCTATGCTTGTGGTGCAGGTGTTAACGCGCCGCCGGTTAGCTATCAGGTTGGTAATACCCAATTCGTGGCCGTCGCCGCCGGCGGTAGCAAGTATTTCGGGTTTCCCCCGGGTGATAGTTTGATCGCCTTTGCCCTCGCCGAGTGACAGGCTCGGCGGTACTGATGTGGCCCGTTAGCCTTAGGTAACCGAGGCTTCGCAGATACTGCCGATAGACGCACCTATCATCGTGTCAAATTCATTATCGGATTGTTGCGCATTTAGACCTTCAACGAGGGCACGCGAGAAGCTTGCGACGACACCATTGTTACGTCTAAGTCTCGCGTTTGCTTCTTCACGACTATAGCCGCCGGACAGCGCCACAACCTTCACAATATTGGGGTGGCTTACGCACTCGGCATAGAAATTATCTTCTTCCGGTAAGGTAAGTTTCAACATAACCAATTGATCGGCATCCAACTGATTTAGTTCATCGAGCATCGCGGCCTTCAACAGCGATTCCGCTTGCGCCTTTTCGGGGCAATGGATATCAACTTCTGGTTCGATGATCGGTACCAGACCCGCCTTGACGATCTGGCGGCCAACTTCGAACTGCTGTTTCACAACGGCAGTAATGCCACTCGGGCTAGCCTGCTTTATTACCGAGCGCATCTTGGTTCCAAAGATCCCTTTGGATTTCGCCTTTTCCAATAAGGCGTCGAGCCCAGGGTTAGGTTTCATCAATTGCACGCCGTCGTTTTCGTCGGCAAGGCCCTTGTCGATTTTCAAAAATGGGACAACGTTCTTAACTTCCCACAAATAATCGGGTGTGGGCCGTCCTTCGACATCACGGTCCATGGTGTTCTCAAACAGAATGGCGCCCAGAATTCGATCACCGTTAAAGCTTGGGCAGGTCATGATCCGCGTACGCATCTCGTGGACAACGCTGAACATCTCTTCGTCGTTCGACCAGGCGTCATCCGTGATCCCGTAAAGTGCCAGAGCCTTCGGCGTGCTGCCGCCACTTTGGTCCAATGCGGCGATAAATCCGTTGCCGGCTTTAATCTTTTGAATTTGTTCGTCGAATCTACTCACAGGTGTCCTCACATTCAGCAATTGCTAGTTGATTTGCGGCATTATAAAAGGGCTAGGGTCTTAAAACGAGCGGTCATCCAATCGTGGCGCCCCCATCAACAACAATATTTTGACCGGTCGTGAACGATCCGGCAGCCGAACCGAGGTATACAGCCGCACCGGCGATCTCGCGCGGCTCCGCCATCCGGCGCAAGGGATCTCGGCTCGTGCGGATCTCAAGGTATTTGGGGTCTTCCCACAGTGCGCGGGCGAATTCCGTGCGCACGAGGCCGGGAGAAATTGCATTGACCCGCACGTTATCTGGTCCGTACTCGATCGCGAGATTTCGCACCATTTGCAGGTCGGCGGCCTTAGAAATGCAGTAGGCTCCGAGCACGGCGTTTCCCCGCAAGCCGCCAATCGAGGAGACGATGATGATCGAACCGTCCTTTCGCTCAGCCATTTCCGGTAACACCATCTGCATTAACCAATGATTGGATAAGATATTGACGTCGAGTATTTTCTCGAAGGCAGAGTCTGGCATGTCTTTCATCGGGCCGTAAAACGGATTGACCGCGGCGTTGCACACCAGAATGTCGATTTTTCCGAGCTTAGCGCGCGTCTCATCGACCAAGTGCTGCAGTTCTTCCTTGTGTGCAATATTCGCTGGGATCACAATGGCGCCGCCATCCGCGTCACGCAGCTCGGTGTTGATTTCATCGGCAACCATGTCGCAAACATCTTGCTTACGGCTGGAGATTACGACCTGTGCACCGTGGCGCGCCATCTCTTCGGCGATGGCACGACCAATTCCTTTACTTGATCCGGTGATCAATGCCGTCTTCCCAGTTAGGTCGAACAAACCTTGCGTCATCTATGTCACCTCAATTGAATGCTAAGCCCGCAATTGTCGCCGCCCAGAGCGTAGACAGTAAAGCCGAGCACGGCGGTTGGTCGAATTGGAATTGACTTAATCGGTGCTAGCGGTAATCGAGAACCGATCATCGCTGCTATGATCGAGTTCAAGAAAACGATTGTGGACCGCTAACAAGCCTAGAAACGGCGCGCGCCAGAGCTCAATCAGCGGTGGCAGCATTTCCGATCCGGCGAATAAGCGCCAAGTCTTACGCGTGAGTACGTTGCCATCACGCTCGAGCTCGTCACCTGAGGCGCGTAACAATGTTTCTAACATATCCATAAAAGTCGTCTCATCATCACCCGTGATGCTAAGGCGCTGGACGACGTCATCGTAGGATTGCATACCGATCTGCTTGCCGCATAAGTGTCCGAGCCGTTGAGCCTCGTTCGGGCCGAGTAGTTCAGGCAACAAGGGCAGCCCATTTCGAATGTATTCCATGGCGTAGTTTCGGTATGCCTTTGCTTGCCTTGCTGCCGGCCACGACTCGCTATCAAGCGCCGGCAAAGTTGCGGGATCGACCCGAGGACAAGATTCATTCGTGGCAAAGCGCAATCGCTCCTCAGGGGCAAGCGCGCGCTCGTATTCAAAGTAATAGCCTTCAAGCCCAGGTCCACCGTCGACGGTCGTGCCGGTACACACAAAACCGAGCCGCGGATTATTTAAGCTCACACCGTTGTGGGCATGCCACGCGTGCAACATGGCGTTGTTCACCTCGCTTGGGATCGCACAAATTGCCGTTCCTGACCATATCCACCGTGGCGGTGGGTATCGGATCCATGCTTTACGTTCACTCTCCTCGAAATACTCTACTTTGACCCCGCCGAGTTGGTTGGAAAAATAGTGATACTGTGCGGCGGCGACTGCATGTGGGAGTTTTTCAAGTCCGAGTTTTTTTAATCCAGGTAGAAATCGTTCAAGATGTTGTCGACGAAACAATTGGTAGACAAACTCGGCGGCAAGCTTCGGACCCTTGTGCGTATTCAAGCCCAATACGACGCCGGTTATCCACCAGTGGTAAAGTTTGGCGACCGCCAAGGTCGCCTCATGGTTTAGGTTTTTGTTCATGGCGGCCGATGGTTTCACAGCCTGGGGTTCGCGTCTATGATTGTCCGGAGATTAAGTAAGGTACAACGAACGTTTGCACGGTGAACGCGCTACGCGGCGTGTGAGACCTAACGAATTGATTGGCGGCGCATGAAGAGTTTGTCCACTACCGATCCCAATGTTGTCGCAAGCGAGCTGCTCGATCTCGTCGGTGCCGTTACACGCGAGCTGCACCCAAATGACAGTACCTTCTCAACTGCCCGCTTGGATAGCGCATTCGACCGCGACCTCGGGCTTGACAGTCTTGGACGGGTCGAGCTGATGGCCAGAATTGAACGCAACTTTGACGTCAGCTTGTCAGAAAAGATGATGGCCACCGCCGAGACGCCACGAGATGTCCTGCGTGCGCTGATAAAATCTGGTGGCGCGAAGGCCATGGCACTGTCGGTTGAAACTATCGATGTCGGCACAAGTGCCGCGATTCCCGCACCGGATACCGCGGAAACACTGACCGACATGTTGCGTTGGCACGTCGAACAACATCCCGAGCGCCCGCACATTCAGTTTTACGACGACTACACCGATGGGCAGATCATCACCTATGGCGATCTATGGGAAGGTGCGGTGGCTGTCGCTGGTGGCCTGCAACGCCACGGTCTGATGCCAGGGGAGGCGGTGGCACTCATGCTGCCCACGGGTCCCGACTATTTTTTTGCCTTTAGTGCCGTTGTGCTCGCTGGCGGCATTCCAGTACCGATCTATCCTCCAGTACGACGCACACAGCTTGAAGATCACCTGCGTCGCCAAAGCGCAATTCTTATTAACTGCCGGGCAACTATGTTGATCACGCAGGAAGATGCGAAAACGGTTGCCCATTTACTCACCTCCCAAGTCGACTCGCTACGCTATATCGCGACGGTTGATCAACTAAGCGCATTGAGTGTGGCTGGTGAGATCGTTAGCCGCCGGGCCGATGATATTGGCTTTCTTCAATATACATCCGGTAGCACCGGCGATCCGAAAGGCGTCGTGCTAACGCATGCAAATTTGCTCGCCAACATTCGCGCCGACGGCTATGGCTTGCAGGTAAGATCGAACGACGTGTTTGTTAGTTGGCTGCCTCTCTATCATGACATGGGACTGATCGGCGGTTGGTTGGGTAGTATCTACCACGCGCCTCGGTTAGTAATTATGTCGCCGCTGAGTTTCCTGAGCCGGCCGCAGCGCTGGCTATGGGCCATCCATCGCTACGGCGGAACCATCTCCGCCGCACCGAATTTTGCCTTTGATCTTTGTGTACGACGGATTGACGATAAGGAAATTGAAGGCCTCGACCTGAGTCGATGGCGCATCGTTGCGAATGGCGCTGAAGCGATAAGTGCTGCGACAATGCGTGGATTTTGCGATCGTTTCGCCAACTACGGATTTAAACGAACAACAATGCTGCCGGTCTATGGTTTGGCGGAATGTTCAGTCGGTTTGACGTTTTCTCCGCTCGGGCGCGATCCGCTGGTCGATACGATCGATCGTGAGGTTCTTGCGCGTGAAGGGCGGGCGGAGCCTGTTAGTGACAATACGCCGGAACACCATCGCTTGGAGGTCGTCAGCTGTGGCCTACCATTGCCGAAGCACGAAATACGTATTGTAGATTCTGCTGAGCGTGAACTCCCTGAGCGGCGCGAGGGGCGGTTGCAATTTCGTGGTCCCTCAGCAACGTCCGGCTATTATCGCAACCCCGAAAAAACTGGAGAACTGATCAGAAACGGTTGGCTGGAAACGGGCGATCTGGCCTATATCACAGCCGGAGAGCTGTTCATAACCGGGCGCAGCAAGGATTTGATCATCCGTGCGGGGCGCAACATTTATCCCACTGAATTAGAAGCGCTGATCGGTGAACTCGATGGTATCCGCGCCGGCTGTGTCGCCGTATTTGGATCGCCGGATCCCGTAACCGGAACCGAGCGTCTGGTGGTGTTGGCAGAAACGCGAAAGCAGCAACCCGAGGCACGTGAGCGGCTGCTGAGCGCAATCAACGAAATTGCAACCGATGTGGTGACTGCGCCGCCGGACGATGTTGTATTGGTATCACCGAACACCGTATTGAAAACATCGAGCGGTAAAATTCGTCGGGCAGCGAGCCGACAATTGTACGAAGCCGGCCGTCTTGATCAGGCAGAAGCAGCCCTCTGGATACAAATTGCACGACTCGCCCTGGCGGGGGTCGTGCCGCAATTTCGCCGTGGCCTGCGGGCACTCAGCGAGACAGCGTTTGCTCTGTATGCCTGGGTCACATTTTCACTGACAGGGATCTGTGCGTGGGTGCTCGCGATGTCGCCGCTGCCACGTTCCGCGTTGTGGTCTAGTTTACGATATATGATCCGCGTTCTTTCGTGGTTAACGGCCTGTCCCGTGCGTGTCGAAGGGCAACTGCCTGCAATGGGACATCGATGCGTCATCGTTGCCAATCATCAAAGCTATTTGGATGGTCCGTTGTTGTTGTCGATATTGCCGAACCCGGTTGAATTCCTGGTAAAAGGTGAGCTTGAGGGATCGTGGTTGTTGCGTCGACCTTTATTGCGGCTCGGCGTTCGATTTATCGAACGTTTTGATGGCGCCGAAGGCATAGCGCAAATGCGCGATGCGGCGGCAGCCGTAAGTGAAGCGAGTCCGCTACTCGTTTTCCCGGAAGGGACCTTTAAACGGATGCCTGGATTACTGCCATTCCATATGGGCGCGTTTACAACTGCAATCGCCGCTGATGCTAGCCTCGTTCCAATCGCGATCCATGGTACGCGTTCAATATTACGCGCCCACTCCTGGTATCCCCGTCGCAACAAGATCAAAGTGACAATCGGGGAGCCGATGCGAGTAAATCAGCACCCGAGTGAATGGTCTGCGTCGCTCGAACTTAGAGATCGTGCACGCGCGTTTATCCTTGCGCATTCAGGAGAACCTGATCTGGCACATGAGACGAATGTCGTGGACACTAAACCTCAATAGCGTCTTAAAGTTTCTCTGCTTTACTTAACGGTGCTACCGGTGCACTTAGTGAAAACTATCGATCGGCGATCGTCTAGCGAAATGACGCAGCCCCAGGACTAAGCGGCCTCGGAACCGTCATCACCGAATTTTGGCAAGTCGTCATTAACTTGGGTCCAGTCGGCCCTGGAGTCATAGTAGTAATGCGCTTCCGGTTCGCGGTCGATCTTATCGTGCAGGCTGGCCAACGCGATATCGATGTACTCGGCGTGTGTCTGACAGAACATTTGACTGCCGCAATGACGGCAGAAGTTTCGCGATCCAAGTTTTGAACTCTTGAAGTTCACCAGGTCGTGCTCACCCGCCGTGATCCGCATCTGCTCTGGCGGAACGCCACACCATGTGACAAAACTCGCACCATGTGGGCGCCGACACATTGAGCAGTGACAATGGACGCAGAACAAAGTGGGTAGGTCCATCTCAAATTGAACCGCGCCGCAAAAACAACCACCGGTTACGGTCTTGGCTGGCATCGCTTTCTCCCGTACTACGTTTGTTTCGTCTTACTTCGCAACCGTGGTGAGTCCAATTCTACCGTCACCGACGAGTGCGCTGTAGCTCCTCTATTTCGTGTAACATTGATGCGCTTCGAATCACCGTCGCAGATATAACAAACCCCGCTATTGCGGGGTTTGCTTGTCCATCTTCTAGCGCGTGCGCAAAGGCGATGTTCGTCACCTGGCAGTGTTGTTTGACAACCCGCCACTTGGGCGGCTGAACGTTTGCCAGTTCGGGTCGGCGCAAGATGCGCGCGGCCCATCGGCTTTGCGCCTCTCCTTTCCCTTATGCGATCGCAGTGGGAAGCGCATAGTTAAAGTGTAGTAGAAAAAATCGGTAACGCCGGGCAATCGCTTTGACTGTTTTCTTATATGTCGAGGTCGTTTAATAACCTTGAAATCAGAATTTTTTGAACCTCTGAAGTTCCTTCATAAATTTGGTACACACGCACATCGCGATAGATTTTTTCCACTGGATAATCACTGAGATAGCCGTAGCCGCCGTGGATTTGGATCGCCTGAGAGGCGACGCGTTCGGCCATCTCTGAGGCAAACAGTTTTGCCATAGATGCCTCGCGGATGCACTCAAAATCTAAGTCTTTCATGCGAGCTGCGTGTAAATAGAGTTGTCTCGCCGCTTCTATCTGCGTTGCCATCTCAGCGAGCTTAAACGCGATGGCCTGATGTTGGTCGATTGGTTTTCCAAACGTCTCGCGCTCTTTAGCGTAAGCCAGTGCCGCTTTTAATGCTGCGCGCGCACCACCAGTCGCTTGTGCTGCAACGCCGATCCGACCGAGTGATAGATTTTCCAGGGCTATTCTAAGGCCGTGTCCGGGCTCCCCGAGGACATCGCGGGCCGGGACACGCATTCGGTTTAAGCGGATCTCGCAGGTGTCGTTGGTTCGATGACCGAGCTTTGATTCCTTGCGCACGACTTCATAAGCAGCATTATCGGTCGGCGTGATAAATGCAGTAATACCACGCTTGCCTGCGGCGCTATCGGTCACGGCAATGATCATCGCAAGATCGGCGGTCGAACCACCGGTGACGAAGGCTTTGCGGCCGTCGATGACATAGTCGTCGCCATCGCGCACGGCTTGCGTGGTTATCGCTGCGGCATCCGACCCGGTATGTGGTTCGGTGAGCTGGATACAGCCAATCCATTCACCCGAGGTGAGTTTCGTCAGATAGTTTGTTTTTTGCCAATCGCTGCCGAGGTCTTGTAACGCGACGGCGACCGGCGAGTTATTCGCAGCCATGACATTTGAGATCCCGCCATCGGCGGCTGCGATCTCCTCAATCGCCAATGCGTAGGCGACAAAATCTGCGCCAGTTCCGCCATAGCGGGGGTCGATGGTCACGCCCATCAGGCCAATCTCGGCCATGGCGCGGTAGGTCTCTCGCGGCGTGTTGCCTGCGCGGTCCCAGGCAGCGGCGTACGGGCGTATCGCTTTATCCGCAAATGCGCGCGCCGCGTCGCGGATTTGTCGTTGTTCAGGTGTCAAAGACATGAACGGAAGTTAACACGCTGCCGCAACGAGGCGGCCCAGTCGCCCCGCGTCTGTTCGCGATTCATCAAAGACGGCGGACGACTAGGAGATAACGCCGGCCTCTTTCCAGGAGGCAATTTGTGACGCTTCGAAGCCCCAATCCGTTAGTACGGCTTGGGTATCTGAGCCGCGGACCGAGGCGCCTTTTTGGATCTTCGACGGCGTGCGGCTAAAGCGCGGTGCGGGTGCCGGTTGTGTAACGCCATCGACCGTTACAAATGTTTCGCGCGCCACGTTATGAGGATGCTTGGGTGCTTCGGCTAGGCTCAAGACCGGGGCAAAGCAGATATCCGATCCTTCTAGGATCTCGCACCACTGGTCGCGCGTTTTGGTCTTGATCAACGCTGCCATTTTCACGCCTAGCTCAGGCCATGCCTCTTTATTGCCATGACCTTGATGATCCGGATCCTCGAAACCGGTTAACTCAAGCAGTTCGGCGTAGAATTTCGATTCGATCGAGGCGATGGAAATGTAGCGACCGTCCGCCGTTTCATAGGTGTCGTAGAAGTGCGCGCCGCCGTCGAGAATATTCGTGCCGCGATCATCAGTGGTAATGCCGGCAGCATACATGCCGTAGATAGCGGTCATGAGTGAAGCGACCCCATCGACCATTGACGCATCGACAACCTGACCAAGACCCGATTTTTGTGCCTCTAGCAAGCCTGCCAATACACCTATCGCGAGGTAGGTACCACCACCGCCGAAGTCACCAACCAGGTTCAATGGCGGCGGCGGCGGTCGATCAGCCGGCCCTATCGCATGCGCCGCGCCGGCCAGAGAAATGTAATTGATATCATGGCCGGCAACCTTGGCCAGCGGTCCATCCTGACCCCAACCGGTGATGCGCCCATAGACGAGTTTGGGATTGCGTTGTTGACACTCCTCCGGTCCAAGTCCGAGGCGTTCGGTCACCCCGGCGCGGAAACCTTCGATTAAGGCGTCTGATTGTTCGACGAGTTTCAGGATCAATTCCACCCCATCGGGACTTTTTAAATCCACAGCGATCGATCGGCGACTGCGGTCCAGCAATGCGTGTTTGGGGTCCATTTTGATCCCAAGGCCGGCGTCGACCAAGCGGTCAACTCGAATCACTTCCGCACCCATATCGGCCAACAACATGGCGCACATTGGGTTCGGTCCGATCCCCGCCAGTTCGATCACTTTATACCCTACCAATGGTCCGCTCGCAGTCATGTTCGACTCCTTAATCGCCGATTGAAATTTGATTGATCAGGCTTCGCTCGGGTCGAAGCTCATCACCGCATAACCCGCGATCCAATCTTCGATCGCGCGATAGTAGTGTAATTTTGGTGTGAAGCTTCCGCTCGCTTCAATTGCGGCACTTGTTGCAATCCACGTCCTGACCTCGTGTCCGCCGCACCCGCCGTCCCTAGTGATACTATCATCGTCTAAGGTGCACAGCTGGTCGAAGTCGCGCGCCATTAACAACTCAAGAAAGCGCTTATCCCATGTAGGGTTTAGCGGCGTGCGCTCGCTCGTTCCCGCACGTCGATTGTTGGCGTCCTCGATGACCCGTGCTTGGCGTGCGGCGCGCGCTTCGGCTGATAGTTCTCCTCCTTCAACGAGACGTTGTCGAACTTCAGGGGGCGCGTCGGCCAGTTGCGGGATCGGAGGATCGTGCGACAAGCCACCTGACCCAATGATCAGCACTCGTCGCTCAAGCGTCGTTAGAAACTGTCCCAGCGCTTTACCGAACGCAACGGTTCGATGTAGCGGTGGCAGAGGCGGCGCAGCACAATTGATGAAGATGGGCAATACGGGCGGCAACGCCGACCAATCAAATAGCTGATCAATGATCTGCACACAACCATGATCGGTGGTCATTTGGTAAGACAATGCCGCATCGATTCCGGCTTGGTGTAGGTATTTGGTGCACTGCTCTGAAACTTTTGTGTCAATCGGAAACGGATCGCGCGAGGTTTTCCAATCGCCAACCCCTTGCGCGGCGGCGCCGACGCAGAAACTCGGCATTAGCTTATAGAAAAATCCGTTGAAATGATCCGGTCCCAGAACGACGACGAACTCTGGCGCGAAGTCGCCGACCCACGTCCGGATTTTGTTAAAGCAAGCGGCGACTTCCTGCTCGATCTCAGCACCAGGCGATAAATAGTCTTTTAACGGTGTGTGCGAGGCGCAAAGTGCAGCGACGGTCATGGCCTCTGTTCAACTCCGCCCGAGCAAAAAGTCGAGATGTAGATTATTAAACGTCGGCGGGTCTTCAAATTGTGGCCAATGTCCGCACTCGGTCATGAGTGCGAATCGTGCATTCGGGATCAGGCGGGCGATCTTTTCGCCGACGTTGACCGCCGCGGTGGGATCTTTGTCAGTCCATAAGACCAAGGTCTCGGTTTCGATAGCGGCCCAATCTTCATCGCTAAGATTATTTCGCTTGCGGATCTCCATCTCTTGCAGACACATGATGCGAGCCATCGCATCGCGCATGCCGGGTTGTTGGTAGATCGCCTGACGACACGCGACAAGGTCATCGGTGACAGTCGCCGGATCGGCCATCAGCCACTCAAGTCGCGCCCTTACCGTCTCCCACGTTGGTTCACTAACAGCAGCCATCGTAAGTGTCTTGATCCGCTGCATCACCTCGGGGTTTAAGGTCGCACCGCCGCAAGTGTTCAATACCATGCGTTCAAGACGTTCCGGATATTTGAGCGCGAAGCGCGCTGCAACCCAACCGCCCAGCGATTCACCGGAAAGAAAGATCTTCTCGCACCCAAGCGTGTCGATAACACTACGTAGGTGTTCGACATAGTCGTCGATTTCATAGTCGTGATCTGGCTTCGAACTATAGCCATGGCCCACCATATCGATCGAATAGGTATCGAAATGTTCCGCGTGCTCAATAAGGTTGCGCGTGTAGGTCTCGGCATGGCCGCCTACCCCATGCAGCAGCAACAGTGTGGGTAACGACGCATCGCCCGCGTGTAGGTAACGCGTGCGGATCTCTCCCGCTTGGAGATAACCTTGTTCGAAAGTCCCACTGCGCAGATCTGTCCAAAAGCTCCGATGGGCGTCGTTGGTGTCGTTCATAAGCTGTCCATAAAGGCGTCTAAGTGATCGAGATAATGCTGCTTACGAGAATATTCGCGGTTGACGCTGGCGAGCAAGGCGCCGCGCTCTCCCGCATAATTCATTTCATAGAGTTCATGGCGGGCGCCAAATTCACTGCCGCAGAGATCCCAGGCGAGCTTCATTTGACGCGTTTTATCGAGGCCACCTATCCCGGAACCGGAGAGTGATTTAGCGAGGTCGGTGCCGATCGCTGATTCAAACTCGTCGAGGCTGACCGGCAGTTGTACCAAACCGCCACCCCCGATCTTTCTGATCATCGCGATCATTTCGGGATAGTAAATAGGACCTAGCGCGCGCCCAACCTGCAGGGCTGGCAAATCCGGATACAGCACGCCGTTATCCGGATCGACCGTCGCCTGCAATTCGGCCGAGCGGGTGGTATTGCGGATCACTTCAACTCTTAACGCGGCCTCGCCGAGCAACTCCATGATCTCTGATCGGTTATCCGTACCTGCGGCGGCGGCCATACGCACGAGGAGTGCGTAGACAAAACCAAGCTTTACCTCGAGTCTGGCATTGGTTTGATGCGCGGTCATCTCGCGCATGCGTGTGTCTTTGTACATTCGATTTAGAAACGCGGTATTTTCGTGCAGAAACACGCGCTCCCACGGCACTAGTACGTTCTCGAACACGACGGTCGCATCCATCTCGTCAAACTGTCCAGACAACGGGAAATCTGCCTGCAAACCCGAGTTGGAAAACGAGCGTCGGCATAATGTCTTCAGGCCTTTCGTGTTCATCGGCACCGCGAATACATTCGCGTAGGCCTCTTCGCCTGGTAGGAATGTCGGCGGAAACGGCCACACCAGGATCTCATCGGCGTATGGTGCCGAGGTCGCGATACGTTTAATGCCGTCTACGATGATGCCATCGGCGTTGCGATCGACGACTCTCAGCGGTGTACCAGGGTCTGTTTGTTCGTTGCGTAATTTGCCTTTATCGAGCTGGGGGTCAAGTAAGGCATGGGTCATAAACAAGTCATTGCGTGCAATGTACTCGTAGTAGTTGACCATTGCCTCAGCACGTTCCGGCGCACATTCATGAAAGAAACTGCGCTTGGCCGCAAGTGAGGCCATCATCGCATTCAGAAAATCGGGGCTGCGACCCATCATGCCGCAAGTCGCTTCGGCCACGGCGATGTAGCACTCTCGCTTTAGGCGCAAGTGGTCGAGCGTGCGAGGGATCTCAAATGGGCGCGCGATCACCTCACCCAGGTCCTCTGACTCCAAGGTCATAACGGGCTTAAGGGTGGGATCATGTTGCAGGTCGTAGAGTTTGGCGAGCGAAGTAATGGAGGGCTTGAATTCCTTGAACTCGGTGATTTTTTCGACCCGCTGGCCGCCATACCAAACTTCGCGGTCGTCATCAAGACCGTCGATAAATTCCTGTCCTGTCCTAACGGTCATCGTTGTAACTACCTTCTGAAATGCTGCTTATCGTTGCCATTGCGGGATCATTCGATCCGGGTGGGTGATGGTATTGTAATTCGGATGCCGGTTACTAGGGTCACTCGGCAACAGATGCTAACCCCTTTTGCAATCAAGTTTGTTTTACCAACGTTTCCTCGACAAATTGGTAGACCACATAACTGCCCAGTGCCCCGAGCCCGGCGACGCTAATGCAGGCTAATCCGATTGGGGCTACGGCGACCACGAGGCCGATCGCCATTGGCCCGGTTGCGGCACCGAGATCCGTCAGCAGACGCCATAGACCGAGAAACTCACTGCGTCTGTGCGCCGGGGCAAGGTCAGTCCCCAAGGTCATGACGATGCCGGTCGATAGGCCATTGGCGACGCCTGCCAATATCGCCACTGCGAGTAGAGAATAGAAACCGCTCGCAAGCGCCATCGCGGCAAGTGATAGTGCGAGCAAGGCAGAGCTCGGTACTGCTGTTGCACGGCGCCCGTATTTATCCATGATTAGGCCGGCGGGATAAAACAAGGCGATATCGACGCTGGCAGAGATCGACACAATCAGCCCAATCGTGCCGACGTCTAGCCCAACAGCAGTACCAATCAAGGGGATCAATACGGTTCGAGAAGAGCGCATTAGCATGAACGTAATCGCGGCGACCCCGGCGGTTGAGAACACGCGTTGGTACTCGACGCAGAGGTTCACCACCGTGCGCAGTCTTAGTTCCCTTAAGAGCGGTTGTTCGTGTTTGGCGAAAGCGGCGATCATCGCAAATGCCACAACTGAAGCCGCAGCGGCGGTATAGAACGCAGCGGCATACCCTGCAAGCTCTACGATGAGCGCGCCCGCGAGTGGCCCAACCAAGGCCGAACCCCGCATCGTACCGGCAAGCATCGCGATCACGCGTCCGCGTGTCTGTGGTGTGCAGGCCTCGGTTATGTAGGACATGCGACCAAGCAGAAAGGAACTTGCGCCCGCGCCGTTGATAAATGCGATCAACCAAATCAGAGTGATATTTTGCGTGGTCGTAAAGCCGAGCTGCGCGGCACCGAGCAGTACGATCGCAAGAAGCATCACCCGCTTGTCGCCGATACGCGCCGCCAGAAACCCAGCCGGAATGTCCAAGACCATCATGCCGAGACCCCGAAAACCGACCGCAGCAGAAGCGGCGGCGAGGCTGCCGCCGACATCGATGACGTATAAGGGGAGTAATATCAGGATCGCCTGTGAGGACACACCAAGCAGTACACCGGGCAAGTACACCGATAGCACCACCGGCCCGTGAATTCTTTCAGCGTTCAATCTTGTATTCTCATACGATGGACGCGCATGATACATGACCTAGATGCGTGCAAAATCACTGATGGGAATTGACCACGCACTCGGATCACGATGAGGTAGATGCGGATGACTGGCCCGTTAAAATTGCCCCCAGGCCCAGCGTATGGTGCGACTAATCAGTTACTGCGTTATTCGTTTCGGCCGATCGAGTTTCTTGAGGAGTGTGCCGCGCGCTACGGTGAGACCTTTACCCTGCGACTAGCCGGGTTCGGCACATTAGTCCAGTTGACCCGTCCGGACGATATCCGCGATGTCTTCAAAGGCGACTCAACGATATTGCACGCGGGAGAGGGTAATGCGCTGTTGTCTAGCGTCGTCGGCGCGAGCTCTGTTTTAGTCTTGGATGAGAAGCCGCACGTACGGCAACGCAAGGCCATGCTGCCGCCGCTGAAGGGCGATCGCATGCGAACATTTTTCGACGCCATGCAAGGCGAGGCACTTACCGTCGCAGAACAATGGAGTGGCGCGGGATTTGTGCGCGCCGATAAGGCGATGCAGACGATCACCTTGAGAGTTATCCTGCGCGCCTCACTCGGGCTGCAGCCAGGACCCGAATTCGATCAAATGCAACACACCATGGCACGGCTGCTGATGCATGTGCGCCATCCACTTGCATTAGTGATGTGGAACTTGTTCCCGCTCGATCGTTACGAGAATTCCCGCGTGCTGCCGTTCTACCGTATGCGGCGGAAATTTGATTCGATGCTGTTTGAAAATTTCGCGCGCCAGCGAGCCATGGACCCGGACGATCGGCCCGAATGTCTGCTGAAAGATCTGATGGTTGCGACTTATGACGATGGTAGCACCATGACCGACAATGAATTGCGCGATGCGATTGTGACGGTACTCGCCGCCGGACACGACACCACCGCGCTAGCGCTCGCCTGGGCTTTCGAATTGATCCTCGCACAGCCCGATGTGGTGAGCCGAATTGAGGCGGAATTGGATGAGGTTGCGGGCGGCGCGTTGCCCAGCATCGAGCAGATACCACAATTGATCTACCTCGATGCGGTTGTGCGCGAGAGTTTGCGCGTACGTAATGTGATCCCATTTATCGTGCGGGTCTTAAAGGAAGATTTCTCCGTCGGCGGTTTCGCCTATCCCAGCAATGTTGTTTTGTGCCCATCGATCCATCTTCTACATATGCGCGAAGACCTTTACCCGGAACCACTCCGATTTCGCCCAGATCGGTTTCTTGAACGAAAATTTGCACCACACGAATGGATCCCGTTTGGAGGCGGTAACCGTGCGTGTTTAGGTCAGGCGTTCGCCGTTTATGAAATGAAGGTAGTATTGGCGACCTTGTTTGCCAGCTTGCGGATGGAGCGTAAACCTGGTGCGGTGTCGCGACCGGTACGCCGAGGGATATCGATCGGACCGAGCGACGGCGCGCTATTACGCGTCGTCGAGCGGCGCCGCAATAATTCATGATCGTCATTGAGTAATTACTAATTCATTGCACGACGAATCTAAACCCTAAATGGCTAACGCCGTTTAATTAATGTACGAGCTGTCATGCGCTGCGAAGTCATAGCCATCGGTACCGAGTTATTACTCGGCCAGATAACGGATACCAATTCGTCGTGGATCGGCGAGCAACTAGCGCTCGCTGGGATCGACTCTTTATACCAAATGAAGGTCGGAGATAACCCCGAGCGGATGGTCGAATGCATTCGACACTCGCTATCGAGGAGCGATGCGGTTATTACCTGTGGCGGACTTGGGCCAACTCAAGACGACATCACTCGTGAGGCGATTGCGGAAGTGATGGGGGTCGGCCTGGTACGGCACGCCGAGATTGCTGATCGCATTCAGCAAATGTTCGAATCGCGGGGCCGGGTGATGCCGCAAAACAACCTTCGCCAGGCCGATGTGCCCGAAGGTGCGACCACCATTGCGCAGCAACCGGGGACTGCGCCGGGTTTGATTTGTCCCGTGGGAGAAAAGGTTATATACGCAGTTCCCGGTGTTCCGAATGAGATGCGCACCATGATGAACGGCACGATATTGGCCGATCTGCAGCGCCGCGCCGGTTTCGGCGGGATCATTAAGAGCCGTGTATTGAAGACCTGGGGCCATTCAGAATCGGGGCTGGCTGAACTCCTAAGTGAACGGATTGAAACACTCGATACCGAAGGCTCCGCTACGCTTGCATTTCAAGCGAGCGGTATCGAAGGGATCAAAGTCCGGATCACCGTAAAGACGCAAGATGAACCAAGTGCGATCGCAATGTTGGACGCCGAAGAATCGGCCCTGCGACAGATACTTGGTCACTACATCTTTGCGGTCGACGACCAGACGATGGAATCGGTGGTGCTGGACGGCTTACGACGTAAGGGTTTGACTTTGGCAGTCGCCGAGATCAGCAGTGGCGGGTTGATCAGCACTCGCTTGAGCGCCATCGACGGCTCGGGTGAGGTCTTTCGAGGTGCGATTGTGCCGGTCGCCGGCAGCGTGCGCGAGTCGGTGCTTGGTGTACCGCATGACGCAATTGGGACGGAAGAGGCTGCCGCGACGATGGCGAGTGCCGTGCGCGAATCGCTTGGCGCCGATGTCGGTATCGCGACAACAAGCCTATTCGACTTACCTGTAACCGGCGAGCGACCGCCCGGGACGACATTTTTAGGCCTGTCCACCGCCGCCGGGACCGAAGTCGAACAGGTACGACTGCCGGGTGACCGTGAACGCATCCGTCAATACAGCGTGATCAGCTTACTCAACTATTTGCGCCTGAAACTACTCGCCTAGATCCACCGCCTCGTCATGCCGGACCTGGTCCGGCATCCATTAAAATCAGTGCCCGCAGAAAGCGGCCTTATTTTATTAGGATCCTGGACCTGGTCCGCGCGATGACGAACGTGGTGAGACTCGTGTCTGACTTACCTGAGGTTCTCTGCAAACAAGCTCTTGGTTCGAGTCCACGCGTCGGCGCTTGCGTTGGCGTTAAAACTCGCCCGTTGATCACAGAAGAAACCATGGTCAGCGTCGTCGTAGACGACAACTTCGCCGTTGCGCCCATGTTCTTTCAGCGCTGCGTCTACCGCGTCGGTGTGTTCCACCGGGATATGCGCATCGAGTCCGCCAAATAGGCACAGAATGGGACAATTAATATTTCCCGTGCGGCTGATCGTTGATGCAGCACCACCGGGACCTTCGGGTGCGGCGATGCCGCCGCCGTAAAAGCTGGCTGCAGCAGCGATATCATTTTCGCATGCGGTGAGGTAGGTCATATGACCACCAATGCAAAAACCCATCGCCCCGATCTTACCGGTTACGTCGCCGCGACCGTTGAGGTAGGCAATCGTCGCCTTCTGATCGGCGATCATATTGTCGGCCGTAAGTTTCATCATGTGTTCGATGCCTTCGTTCATGCCGGCTTCGTCGTAGTTAAGGTTGAGTTTCGGTGCCACCCGGTGGAAAAAATTTGGCGCGCAGGCAACGTAACCTTCTTTCGCCACTCGTTCGGTTACTTCTTGGATGTGCGAATTGACACCAAATATTTCCATCCAAACAATAACGGCGGGTAGAGTGTCGCTGCCTTCCGGTCGTGCAATATAGGCGGGCATGGCGTCGCTACCAACGGGTATCGACACGTTCTCAGTCGTAATATTCATTATTATCTCCTCCTCTAAGGTGGCGGCATTATGCTCGATTCGGCCGCGCTGTGCAGTATCCGGTTTTGCGCCGATTGGCTTGTTTTCATTTGCTACAGATTCTGTTGGAAGTTACGGCCGCATCGTGAACCGAGTCTCCCCGATCAGGGTCTCCAAACGCGGCTGGATCCATTCAACCCATTCGCACAACATTGGGCGGGTCTCTCGCGGATCGATGATGTCGTGGACGGCAAACGACTCCGCAGCACCAAATGGATTACGCGCGGCGGCGAAGCGTTCTTCGAGTTCTCGTCGCCTGGCTTCGGGGTCGGCCGCGGCTGCGATATCGCGTCCGAAGGCAACGGCAACCCCGCCTTCGAGCGGCAAGGCGCCGGATTGTGCCGACGGCCAGTCTAAGACGTAGGCGTCCGGGCAGTAATGTGCAGCACCGGCGACGCCAAAAGATTTATGTACCCGCACCGATGCCGACGGAATCGATGCCGTGGCCGCTGCGGCTACGGCGGCCATACCGTATCGGATCGTGGCGTCGGCCTCGGCATCCGGTCCGATCATAAATCCGGGTTCGTCGACAAAATTGACTAAGGGCAAATGAAAGGTGTCGCACATCTCAATCATCCGGCGCATCTTTTGCGCGGCCGCGGCTGTCATGGCACCGGCGAGGGAGCGACAGTCGTTGGCAGTAATGCCGACGGCTTGTCCATTGATTCTTGCGAGTCCTACGATCAGTGATGGGCCGTAAGCCGGCATCATCGGGAAGAACGAATCTCTGTCGACGACTAGATCGATTACGCGCCCCATATCAAATGGGTGACGCGAATTGTTCGGCACGATCGAGAGCAACTCGTCGTCGCAGCGATCGCACGGGTCTTTGCATGGCTGCCGCTGCGCACGTTCCCAAACACTAGATGGTAGGTAGCTAAGAAATCTTCGGATCTGGTCAAACGCGTCCGCTTCGTCCACTGCGGTGTTGTCGACGACACCCGATCGCGCGTGGATAGCAACGCCGCCAAGCTCTTCCTTCGTCATGGTCCGGCCGAGTGCGCGCTTTACCAAAGCTGGTCCACCAATCATGACCTGCGATGTGGCCTCGGTCATTACGGAAAAGTGCGAGGCGACGAGCCGGCCGGCTGGAAAACCCGCAACCGGACCGAGCGCCGCGGAGGCCACTGGGACGCTGCCCATCGCTTCGGCGATGATGCGAAATCGTGGAGGATCGTATAGCGGGCTGCCGACGGTCTTTGGTTTACGTGGGTCGCTGTCGCCCCCACCAACGCTTCCGCCGCCACCTTCCAGCAAACGTACCAGTGGGGTGCGATATTGAACCGCGAGGTGTTCGGCATAGACACTTTTGCGTAAGCCGGCGGCGTTCGGTGAACCACCTTTCAGAGTAAAGTCTTCTCCGCCAACGACGATTCGCCGATCGTCAATTGTGCCGAAGCCAACGACGTAGTTCGCGGGGGTAAATTGTTCAATCTCGCCGGCGTCGTCGAGTAGCGCGCCGCCTGCGATGCGCCCATGTTCGCGAAAAGAACCGTCGTCGAGCAAACGGTCGATGCGTTCGCGTACGGTTAATTTTCCACGTTCGTGCTGCTTCGCTACACCCTCGGATCCGCCTTGCGCGCGGGCGAGTTCTCGCCGTTGCGCGATCTTGTCAACGTGGTCTTGCCAGCTCATTTGAAGGCACTCAACGGGATTTCTGCGCCACCCCTAACCGCGGCGTTGCCGCTCAGCTGCGCTCGGGTGTATGGAGGCGGTCGCGCTCGGGCGTGCATCTATGCGTGCAAACCACGCGGTAAGATTATCAAGGCTGCTGTCAATAGGCTGTCCGACATCCTTGACGAAGTCTTGGCAGCAGTAAAGCACGATGTCGGCAAACGTGAATTTGTCGCCAGCAATGAATTCGCGTCCATCAATTTGGTCGTTCAACCATCTTTTTGCGTCAGCAGCTTTTGCCTGCAAGCCATCCGCGGCTTCGGGGATGACGAACAGGCGCTCGCGGAAAACCTCTATCCCGGCGCCATAACGAAATCCGTTGTAGGAATGTTCGGTGATATTCAATTCAATACGGCGGATCCATTGTCGCGTATTGGCGCGCTCTTCAGCTGTCGCGCCGAACAATACCGGGGTCGGTTGTTTTTCTTCGAGATACTCGCAGATCGCCGTCGTTTCGCCGTATACGGTGCCGTCGTCGAGTTCCAAGGCCGGCATCTGACCCGCCGGATTTTTTTTCAGATACGCCGCTCCCCGGTTTTCTGCGTCCCTTATATCGTGTTCCTGGAATGGGATGTCGATGTTTTTTTCAATAATAAACATGCGTACGGCGCGTGGATTGGGACCAAAGGAATTCAACAGCTTCATTTACGTCTCCATCACAGGGATCGGGGATCCAGTAAGCGGATGTTGGCGGTCAAATCGAGATGGGTCCTGTGGGGCAGCGACCATCGCTTGGGGGTAAGGCGCGAGCGAAGCGAAACTTCGCACGCGCCTTCGGTCTAGCCTTGCATATTTACCTGGCTTGCCGCTGGGTGCAGACTCGCCGCCGCGCTTGGCCGTGCATCTACCCGAGCGAACCAGGCGGTAAGATTTTTAAGCTCGCCTTCGATCGGCTGGGCGACACCTTTTGCGAAATCCGTGCAGCAATATAGAACGATATCGGCGAACGTGAATTTGTCGCCGGCAATGAAGTCGCGTCCAGCGATCTGTCCATCGAGCCACTTACGTGCGTCAGCCGCCTTGGCCTTCAAGCCGTCTGCGGCTTCGGGGATGACGACCATGCGATCGCGAAAAATGTCGATCCCTTCGGCGTAGCGAAACGCGTTGTACATATGCTCCGTGAGACCGAGCTCTACGCGCCGGATCCATTGGCGCGTATTGGCGCGCTCTTCTGCCGTGGCACCGATCAACGCGGGCGTCGGGTGTTTTTCCTCAAGGTATTCGCAGATAGTTGTTGTCTCGCCGAACACAGTACCGTCGTCGAGTTCAAGCGCCGGCATCTGCGCGCCGGGATTTTTCTTAGAGTACGCGTCGGCGCGATTCTCGCCGCCCATGAGGTCGTGTTCTACGAACTCCATGTCGATACCTTTCTCGAGCAAGGCCATGCGCACCGCGCGTGGGTTTGGGCCAAACGAATTCAGTAGTTTCATATTGTGTGATCCTTCTAGTTATCGCGGAGTCGAACTCGCCGGGCTTGGGTCGTGGACCTTACGCGAAGTTGATTTTTCTAGTGACCGAAAATCCTCGGTCGATTGGGCATCAATGTCAACTTTATCGGGTTTGTCGTTGTGAGTGGCTCAAGCAACTTCTGCTCGAACCCAACTGTCGATCAATGCCCGTAGCGCGGTAATAAACGCAAGTGGCTGGTCCAGCATCACATGGTGCTGCGCTTCGGGTATTTCGACGATCGGCGCCTGCGGCCCCATGAGCTCGGACATGTAGGCAGCGGTATCGCGGCTTACCAACGCGCTATTTTGCCCGAATATCAACGCCGCCCGGCAGCGAACTTTTTGCAGGTGCTCGTGAAACGGCTCGCCGAAACGGCGTGAGGAGAGCACACCAACGTCAAATTTCCATGTCCAGCCATCGTTGGTCTCCTTGATTGAATGGCGGGCAACAAAATCGACGATAAAGTCATTGATGCAGTGCTGCGCCGGGAGTAGGCGAAAGCGCTGCGCCGCCGTCTCAAAGCTGTCATACACGTGTAGGCGGCTAGCCGTCGGTGGTTTGAATTTATCGCGTTCTTCGGGACGTCGTATTGGCGAATCGACAATCACTGCGCCGCCGATCTCGTCACCGTAATCCGCACCGAATCGCATGGTCATAAATCCACCAAATGAATGACCGACCACAAACGGATTAGGTCCGAGACCGGCCGCGTCGATCACGGCGCGCATCTCGTTGGCGCGTTGCGCCGCACTGTATTGTTCACGGTGGCCGCTGTCGCCCATACCGGAGAGGTCGAGTGCCGCGACGGTAAAATCTTGGGTAAAAAACGGTGCGATAAAGCGCCACCAATTCGCGTGCGCGCCGCCGCCGTGGACGAACAGCAGACCACGCTTTTGGCCCTCCCGGGGGCCTGGCCAGCGCAGGTAATGTATTGGACAAGCCTCGACCTCGACAAAATTCGACGTCAGCGGATAGGTCAACGCCCAATGAAACCAACTAGGTGCCGGCAGTGTTGGTGCGAACCTACCGGTGCTTACGGTCGGGTCTGATGCGAGCGTCATCAACCGCCCTCGATCATCGGCAGGAAATAGACTTCACTGTTTTCGTGGATTGGCTGGAGTAATGGATCTTGGAATATCTCGCCGTCGATCGCGACCGCGGTGCGATCTCTCAGACGCTCGCCGATGCCTGGGAATTTTAGATCGAGCTTATTGATCAACTGGCGGACATCGTCCGCCAGGATCTCAAGCTCGGCTTCACCATTGGCAAAGTCGCGCGCGACCTCGCGCTGCAGAACAACCTTCGCCACTATCTCAAGCGACAGCTGCTAGATTTTTGGCTTTGCCCGCTTTATTTGGCCCCGTCAATTGCCGCAAGTAGTTTCGGTGGCGAAATCGGCAGGTCGGTCATGCGCACGTCTGCGGCCGCAGCTACGGCGTTCGCGACGGCGGCCAACGGTGGAATGATCGGGACTTCGCCAACCCCGCGCACGCCAAAGCGATGCCCTGGGTTTGGCACTTCGACCAATACCGTGTCGATCATCGGTAGGTCAGAGGCAACCGGCACTCGGTAATCGAGAAAGCCACCGTTTTGTAAACAGCCTTTGTCGTCGTAGATGTATTCTTCGTTCAGCGCCCAGCCGATACCTTGTACGGCGCCGCCCTGAAGTTGTCCTTCGACATAGCTTGGATGGATCGCGGTACCCACATCTTGGATCGCGGTATAGCGAACGACCGAGGAGCGGCCGGTTTCCGGATCAACTTCGATATCGCAAATATGCGTGCCGAAGCCCGGCCCCGCACCGGTTGCGTTAATGTTGGCTTTGCCACTTATCGGACCGCCTGTCTTACCGGCGGTGTTGGCGATGGCTTTTAAGCTTAAGGATTCGCCGCTATCGGATTTAGTATTGATCGCGGCGCCGTCTTTCCATTCGACTGCCTCGATATCGACATCCCATACTTTGGCTGCGCGTTCGCGGAGCTGGACCACCACATCGTCTGCGGCTTCGCACACAGCTTTTCCGACCGCAAAGGTGACGCGGCTGCCGCCGGTCAGCATGCTATAGGCGCTGGAAGCGGTATCGGCGATCAATGGCTTGACCTGCGAGACGTCGATACCCAGAACTTCCGCTGCCATGATTCCCATTGACGCGCGCGAACCGCCGATATCTGGATTCGCCGTGACGACCTCGACGGTGCCGTCTTCGTTTACATGCATTGCCGCGCTCGACTCGCCACCAATATTGAACCAAAACCCCGAGGCAACGCCGCGGCCTTGGTTTGGTCCAAGCGGCGCCGAGTAATGCGGGTGATTCTTCGCTGCTTGTAAGGTCTCAAGATAACCAATGCGTTGAAACTTCGGTCCATAGGCAGCTTGCGTGCCCTCGGTCGCGGCATTCTTTTCACGCAACGCGATGGGATCCATCCCAAGTTTCTTCGCCAGCTCGTCAAGCGCAGATTCCACCGCAAAGGCCGCAACTGGTGCGCCGGGTGCGCGGTAGGCCGCGACTTTGGGACGGTTGACTACGACGTCAAAGCCAACCGCTTTTACATTTTCGATATCGTATGGCGCATACCCCGTCATACACCCGAATTGCACCGGCGACCCTGGGAACGCACCGGCTTCGTATTCCATGGTTAGTTCACCGGCGGTGATCGTACCGTCTTTCTTTGCGCCGATTTTGGCGTGCGCGTGCCCGCCGGAAGTCGGGCCCGTCGCACGAAAGACGTCTTCACGATTCATGACTATCTTGACCGGCTTGCCGGCCTTCTTGGACAACATGATTGCAACCGGTTCTAGGTAGACCGTGGTTTTGCCGCCGAAGCCGCCGCCAATCTCCGCGGGCATTACCCGCACCTTCGTAATGTCCATGCCGCACACCGTGGCGCTGTAGTTACGCACCATGAATTGGCCTTGGCTGCTCGCCCAAACGGTGGACATACCATCTTCGGTGGTATTCGCGACGCAGGCATGGGTTTCGATATAGCCCTGATGTACGCATTGGGTCGTGAAATCATGCTCGACGATGACGTCGGCGGCAGCGAATCCGGCTGCCGTATCACCGATGCCAAACTCGAATCGTTGGCTAACGTTCGACGGAGTTTCCGGTTTTGGATCCAGGCCCTTGGTAAACAAGTCGTCGTGTAGCAATGGTGCGTCTGGCTTCATTGCTTCGCGCGCATCAAGTACGTGTGGCAGAACCTCGTATTCGACCTCGATGAGTGCGGCTGCTTGATCAGCAATGGCGGCGGTCGTGGCGGCAACGGCGGCTACGGCATGTCCGTCGTACAGTGCTTTATCTCGGGCCATGATGTTGCGCGACATGTCGCGAAAACTAACCGGAGCTTCGCCGGCACCACGCGCTTTGGGGCCAATCTCCGGAAAGTCGGCGGACGTTACCACCGCTTTTACACCGGCCAAGGCCAGCGCCTTATCCGTGTTTATCGATACGATGCGCGCGTGTGCGTGCGGGCTACGAATGATGCGGCCGACGAGCATTCCGGGCAGGTTGCAGTCGGCGCCGAAGTTCGCGCGACCGGTAACTTTCTCAATGCCGTCGGGCCGGATTGGGCGGGTGCCGACGACCTTATAGCCACTGGCTTCAACACTTTGCGTTGCGGTGTCGAATTGTTCTTCTTTTCCCATGATTATTCTCCGCGAAGTTCGGATGCGGCATTTGTTACCGCTGTGATGATCTTGTCGTAACCAGTACAACGGCACAGATTGCCGGCGAGCCAGTAACGCATTTCTGTTTCGGTGGGGTTTGGGTTTCGTTCAAGCAGTGACTTCGCTGCGACGATAAACCCCGGTGTGCAGATACCGCACTGAAGCGCGGCGTCCTGCAGAAAATGTTGTTGCAATGGGTGCAGGCTATCGCCTTCGGCGATACCTTCGATAGTGCCGACCTCACAACCGTCGGCCTCTACGCCGAGAACCAAACAAGCGCATACAAGACGGCCGTCGATAGTGACGCTACACGCGCCGCAATCACCCGAGGCGCAGCCTTCTTTGCTACCTGTTAATTGCAAGTTATCGCGCAAGACGTCAAGCAGGGTTTGTTCGGTGTCGCATAGGTACTCAACTGGGTCGCCGTTAATCGTAGTCGCAACATGATGTTTCGCCATTAGTTTGCCCTCGCGCGCGTAAGCGCAATTTCCGCAGCACGGCGAGCTAAAACCCCGGCTACCTTTGTTCGATATTCGATCGTGCCGCGTTTGTCGTCGATCGGGTTGCAGGCGGCGCTGGCCGCAGCGCTGAGTTTTGCTAGCGCTGCGTCATCGACCATGGTCCCTATCAATGCCTTAGCCCCGTCTTCGACCAGTAACGGCCGTGGGGCAACCGCGCCCAAGGCAAGCCGGGCTGCCACACATTTGCCACCGTCATCCAAACTCAAGCTCACCCCGGCACCGACCACCGCGATATCCATTTCGGTACGCGGAATGAAGCGCAGGTAGGCGTCACCAGAATGTGGCGGTCTGGCGGGTAGAAAAAAACTGACGATGAATTCGCCCTCACCGAGTGAGGTCTGCCCAGGGGCGGTGACAATGTCTTCGACATTTGCCTCGCGCTGACCGCCAGGACCCGCGATCGTGCACGTAGCGGCTGCCGCTATCATCGCTGGAACGCTGTCGGCAGCAGGCGATGCATTGCATAGATTTCCGCCAAGACTGGCCCGACCTTGAATCTGCGTTGAGCCGATAAGGTCCAATCCTTCGACAACGCCGGGCCAACTATTTTTGACTTCGGCATGCTCGCTGAGTTCGGCTCCAGCGACCGCAGCGCCAACGCGAAAACCACCGTTCTCGGCCTTGATTTGCCGTAGTTCGGGGATCCTCTTGATATCTACAATCGTCGTCGGGCGCGCATACCCGGCGCGGAGCTGCACGAGCAGATCGGTGCCTCCGGCTAAAATCTTTGCTGCGCTACCGCCATCGGTGAGTTGGCGTACTGCATCATCCACCGAGGTCGGTGCAGAAAATTGGATCTGTGTCACGGTTGCTCCACTCGTAGCTTTTAGGACCGGTGATTGTACCGCCGTTGAGTTTGATAGCGAAACACCAGTGAAATCATAGGCATCTAGGGTCCTTTGGGCTTCACGGAGGCGGTTGAATCCTCACCGGCCGTGGCGCATGCTGGAGCTACTCGGCGGTGATGCAGACGGTGTCATGGTCCTCGTCTCGAAGCAGTGTGATGGCTAAATTACGATTCGTAGTTGTGTGCTTGGCAATCCTGGGGCAGCCCGTGCCGGCCGCGTGGGCAGTTGACGCCGCCGGGAGCGTCGTGTTCGCAAAAGGTGAGGTCTCGGCGCTTGATGCAAACGAGACGAGCCGCTACCTCATTCGTGGCGATAAAGTGTTCTCCGGCGATACCATCGTCACCGGCGACGGCCGGGCGCAGATAAAATTTACCGATGGCGGCTTTGCGTCTATCCGTTCGCGAACCGAATATTCTCTGTCGCAGTACAGCTATCGAGGTGCAGCCGACGGTAGCGAGCGCGGGTTTTTCCGCCTAATTAAGGGTGGTGTGCGATTCGTTACCGGTGCTATCGGCAAGGCCAATCGCAAGCATTTTCGTTTGTCGACGCGAACCGCCACCATCGGCATTCGCGGATCGAGTGGACTCGCCGAGCAATGCGAAAACGGTAGCTGCCCAAATCGGGCCGACGGAACCTATCTCACTACGTACAACGGGATCTTGACCTTGCTATCAGGCCCGTTTAGCGGCGAGGTGTACCCGCGGGAGATGTATTTTTGCGACGGCGAGGGCTGCTCTAAAATCGCCGACCACGAGGCACCACAAGGGCCCAATCCAGTCGTCCCCGACTTCAATCAGCGCTACCGTGAAGGTGACCAACAAATTCACATTGAACCAAGTTCACCGGTACTCGAGACACCGGAGACGTTTCCGAGCAGCCCAGGAATTGGAGCACCAGGGCCTGGCCCGAGCCGATCGCCATGATCGACGAGAGGCGTGCGACTTTGCGTACAGGTTCATGGTTGTAATGTATCGTCATGGCATAATCTCGGCCCGTTTTTCATAGATAAACAGACCTATGCGGATCATCATCATCAACGACTCCAAGGAGGACATGGTCGCGCTGCGGCGTTTGTTCGCTGCGTTCGATCCCTCCGTCGAAGTCACCGAGCATGATCCGGAGCAAGTCGGACGGCCCGAACAAGGGTTTCATTGGAATCTTTACGATCTATTGGTCATAAAAGAGCAGCTCGGCGGCACCGAAAGCGGACTTGCGTGGCTTGCGTTATTTTCATTCGAAACGGAACTCCCCCCAACCATCATGTTGGCTGCTGAGGACAACATGTTCGTGGCGAGTAAGGTCGCCGAAATGCCGGCGACGGCCTATGTGCTCGAATCGGCGTTCAACAGTGAGACCCTACCTGGGGTCCTGCAGTCGCTTGGGGTCTACGAACGACTGGCTGGGAAACCCGATCCGCTCGAAGGCAGTTTGTATGAGCGGGACAAAAAGATATTCGGGGATCTGGCGACCTACGAGGGGGAGGTCGACAACGGCTATAAGTTTGTTCGCCTGATCGGCCAGGGCGCGCATTCCCGCGTCTACTTGGCCGAGCGCCTCGAAGACCAATTGACGCTGGTGCTCAAGATCATGGATCTGCAATCAATAGATGATGCGACGGTTACGCAGCGCTTCGCCCAGGAAGCCGCATTGCTTGCTGAGATAGATAGTCCCTATGTGGTTAAATTTTACGGCCACGATTTCACGCCAAAATATGGATATATCGCCGTTGAATTCTTTACCCGCGGGGATCTCAAACAGCGCATAGAGAACGGTGTAAGTTTAGAGGAGGCTTTACTCTATACCTTGAATATTGCCTTTGGGCTTGAAGCGATCCATACACGAAACATCGTACACCGCGACTTGAAACCCGGAAACATTATGTTCCGGTCGGACGATAGCCTCGCGCTCGCGGACTTCGGCATATCCAAGCACCTCGGCGGTTCATGGGACTTAACCAAGACCGGTAGTATCTTGGGCACACTCAACTATCTCAGCCCCGAACAGGGTTTGGGGCAGAAGGTTGATCTGCGCACCGACCTCTACGGACTCGGGATGATCATGTACGAGATGTTAACCGGCGAGAAGGCCTATCACGCGAGCTCGCCCGGCGCGTTGGTCTACCAACACTTGTACGCTGATGTGCCGACGTTGCCGACGGATCTCGCAAAGTTTCAATCAATCGTCGACCACTTGCTGGCCAAAGATCCGGCCGATCGGTACCAGAGCGCCTCGGAGCTTGTCGTCAACCTGCAACCGCATTGCGTCGGCTTATAGGCCGAGTTGTCAGCGGGTGGGCCAGGAGTAATGGCTCGCGACTTCGTGAAATGATATCCGTTGGATTGGAGGAAACTCGCGTGGATGCATAGCTCACGCTGTCGAATATGCACAGGATCCATATCGTAGGCGCCAGCCCGCGCAGCGGCACGACACTGCTCGCCGAAGCGATGATCGCCTGCTTTGATATTGATCTTTTTTGCGATCATGAGGCGCGCATCTTTTCACCCCCGCCGACGCCCGGTAACGTCTACCTCACAAAGGCGCCGCGCGACATCCTATTGGCCGAACAAGAGCTTGAGAAATCGCCAGACTTGTACGTCGTGTTTTTGCTGCGCGATCCGCGCAATATCATTGTTAGCAAGCATCGGCGCGATCCCAGTTGTTACTGGGCGGGCCTCAAGTTTTGGAAGGCTTACACGCCGTGCGCGAGGCGGCTTATGAGTCACCATCGATTTATACTGGTGCGCTACGAAGCGCTGGTTGCAGATCCGAATGCCGTGCAGTCGACGTTGAGCGCCAGAATGCCGTTTTTGGTGGAAACCGCACCGTTCAGTCGTTTTCATGAAATCGCGAAACCGGCACCGAATGCGGCGCAAGCGCTCAACGGCGTGCGCGCAATCAGCGTCGAGGGCGTGGACAAGTGGCGCGATCACTTGCCGCGGATCGCCGGCCAGATCGCCCTGCATGGTTCAATTGCCGATGATCTGATCGAATTCGGCTATGAGCAAGACGATGCCTGGTTGGAGGAATTAAACGACGTCGAACCGGATCTGCGTCCGAGCCACTGGCCGGAATATTTCACTGAGCAAGGGATCGCGCGAATGCTGCGCGCACCGTAGCCAAATATCCTTGTCCCGTGCATCGTTTGCCCCTGCAAACATTATGCACTTCGATCGTCCTTGGTAGCCGCGAAATTATGGGATCCACGCTGTCGGCTTTGCCACGGAGATGCCGACGCGCTAGCGCTCGGCATCGTCGATTTCTCGGATAAACGATAACACCGCAGGGATTACGAGATCCGGACGTTCGAACAACACCATATGTCCGGCCGCAGGAATTTCGAGTAATCGCACTCTGTTTGGAAACGCTGCGGCAAGTTGTCTCCCGTTCTGTGGCACAGCGACATGATCGTCGAGTCCTTGAATGACCAATATTGGCGCATCTCCACCGGACCACCACTCGTCCACTGGTGTTGTTTGGGCCGCGTGCTCGTGGGCAAGACCGGCCTGGTGCCAACGGTTTCGCGGTCGTCGCCGTGTTGGCGGTTGTGCGGTTGTGCGACGGGCAACTGGCGGCACCAAGCCGCCGGCGGATATGAGTGAAAGACTTTTAACCAGTGCTGGATGATTAACTGCGGCGCAGCGTGCAATCCGGTTACCGAGCGCGCGGCCAACGACATGGGCGGGACCTCCAATCGAGTTGATAACTGCGGCAACATCATCGGCTAGGTCATGCAGCGACAGGTCGTCGAGTGGGCCATTGCTGGCACCAACACCACGCGGATTCATGGCGACGGCACGGAAGCCACCACCAGCAAGTGCTACGCCGAGTTGGTCAAATTGCTCCGGTCCAGAGCCGCCACGACCGGGCAGCAGGATCACTGGCGGTCCCGTACCAAGTGCCCCGCATTCGATCACAGTAGAACCGGTCGTGACCTTGATCGGCGTAAAACTTGAAGCTGTTTGCGTATTGCTTGTGATGGCGCCGTACCCTGCGCTCGGAAGAAGGAGGTGTTCGGCCCGATTATAGTCGGCGCTCGTGGGCACGGTACAAGCCTTGTTTTATAGCGGCCGGCAAGCCCGCGGTCGTCACTTGAAGCAGATGCCTGGCAGTTCCCAATCTCGGGGCTTATGCCTTATCTTCGGGTCTCAAAATTGGGGAATCAAATGACCGCAGGTCGACCGGCGGTGGTGAGAAATGCCGAAGCAGGACGATGGCCGCGCCGCTACACCATGGTCGGCCTATGTTTCTGCGCGGTTTTTATTTGCTATATCGATCGGGTGAATATTTCAGTCGCCGCGCTCGCAATGCAAGAAGAGTTCGGCTGGTCTGAGACTGTTAAAGGTTTCGTGCTGTCGTCGTTTTTTATCGGCTACATGTTGTTCATGGCGCCGAGCGGCTGGATCGCCAATCGAATTGGCGGACGCGTCGTGCTCGGACTGGCGGTTTTATGGTGGTCGGCGTTTACGCTGCTTACACCTGCAGCGGCCTTTATATCATTACCGATCCTGATCGCTGCACGAATTGGCATGGGTTTAGGCGAAGCCGTCATGTTCCCGGCCGCCTACAATATTTTTGGTCGCTGGGTGCTACCCGCTGAGCGCTCACGCGCAGTAGCGTTTTTGATCAGCGGCATTCCGCTTGGAACCTTGTTCGCGCTAACCACCACCGGTTGGATAGTCGTTACCTTCGGGTGGCCGAGTGTGTTTTATTTATTCGGGGCGGCAGGTTTTGTATGGACCGCGATCTGGTTTTTACAGACCCGTAATGATCCTGCCGAGGACTGTAAAGTCTCGCACGAGGAACTTGCCCAACTACAAGAATTTGCCGATCCCAAAGGTGAGAAGCCGCCTATCCCGTGGCGAAAACTTTTTACTTCCAGTGCGATTTGGGCATTAATTATCAATCAATTCTGCAGCACTTGGGTCTTGTATGTGTTGTTGGCGTGGCTGCCCAGTTACTTTCGTGGACATTTGGGATTGACTATTACGAGCGCGGGCATCTATTCGGCCGCGCCCTGGTTGACCCTTTTCGTGGTTGCCAATCTCGCCGGCTGGACGGCCGATACGATGGTCAACAAGGGTCTGAGTCTAACCTTCGTGCGGAAGACCATGCAGATCACAGGGTTGCTTGGGTCCGCTACGTTCCTGTTGCTCGCGCGTGATGTGGATACTGCCGGAGTCGCGATATTGTTGATGTGTGGTGCATTGGGCGGCGTCGGGCTGACCTGGTCCGGTTTCCTCCCAAACCCCTTAGATATCGCGCCACGTTACGCCGATTTGCTGATGGGCATCGCAAATACTGCAGGTACTATTCCTGGAATCATCGGCGTGGCCATTACTGGTTGGATGGTCGATGTCACGGGAACCTATTCGTCGGCGTTTGCGCTGGCGGCAGCAATTAATATCTTTGGCGCGATCGTATGGTTGGCATTCGCGAGTGGAGAGCGTGTGATCGATTAACAGTGGGCCGCTGGCGGTTGAGAGGTAAGGCGTTTTATTAAGCCGATAGATGTTCCACCGTGGCTTCTGCTCACAAACGTAGCGGTTCCCTACCGTGGGGCTTATGGCTTATCTTCGGGTCACGAATCGGGGGAAACACATGACGGTAGCTGAACCGGGGGCCGCACGAGACGGCGTTGCGGGGCGATGGCCGCGGCGCTACACCATGGTTGGCCTGTGTTTCTGCGCGGTCTTTGTTTGCTATATCGATCGCGTGAATATTTCGGTAGCCGCGCTCGCGATGCAGGAAGAGTTCGGTTGGTCGGAGACCATCAAAGGCTTTGTCCTGTCTTCGTTTTACATTGGCTACATGTTGTTCATGGCGCCGAGTGGCTGGATCGCCAATCGTATTGGCGGACGCATTGTGTTGGGATTGGCTGTGTTGTGGTGGTCCTTGTTTACGATCCTAACCCCGGCTGCGGCCTTCGCCTCATTGCCAATTTTGATCTTCGCTCGCATCGCCATGGGCTTAGGCGAAGCGGCGATGTTTCCAGCCGCCTACAATATTTATGGACGCTGGGTATTGCCCGCCGAGCGATCGCGTGCGGTCGCTATATTGATCAGTGGTATTCCGCTCGGAACCTTGTTTGCGTTGATGACGACCGGTTGGATCGTTAGCACCTATGGCTGGCCGAGTGTCTTTTACCTGTTCGGTGCGACCGGATTTGTGTGGACGGCGATCTGGTTTTATCAAGCGCACGACAATCCGGCAGCCGATCCCAAGGTCTCACCCACCGAGCGTGAGGTGCTCGCTGAGCTGGCGCATCTGGACGCCGAAAAGCCGCCAATTCCATGGCGTCAGATCTATTCTTCGAGCGCGATTTGGGCCCTATTCTTTAATCACTTCTGCAGCAATTGGGCGTTCTACATGCTGCTCGCATGGCTACCGAGTTATTTCCGTGGGCACTTGGGATTGAGTATCACGAACGCGGGGATCTATTCAGCCGCGCCGTGGTTGACGATGTTTATTGTCGGCAACGGTGCGAGCTGGATTGCCGACACTATGGTTAAACGGGGCGTCAGCCTAACAATGGTGCGGAAGATCATGCAGACCATTGGCTTAGTCGGTTCCGCAGTTTTTCTGTTACTCGCGCGCGATGTCGATACCGCCGGCGTTGCCGTGCTGCTAATGTGTGGAGCACTCGGCGCTTTGGCGTTTACCTGGTCGGGATTCATCCCGAACCATCTCGATATCGCGCCGCGCTACGCTGATATCCTCATGGGCATCACGAATACTGCTGGCACGGTCCCGGGAATCATTGGCGTTGCTATTACAGGATGGTTGGTCGATGTATCTGGAACGTATTCGTCTGCGTTTGCGTTGGCTGCTGCGATTAACATTATTGGTGCGATCGTGTGGCTGGCGTTTGCTACCGGAGAGCGCGTGATTGATTGATAGCTCAACAGTAAAATTTTCAACACTATTAAGTTAAGGAAACGACATGCTCGAAAACTACGCAAAATACACAGAACTCAAATTGGATTCTCCAGCGGATCGGGTCTTGCGCATAAGCTTCGACAAACCTGACACGCTAAACTCCGTCGATAAAGCAGGTCATCGCGAGCTTACATATATTTGGCGTGACATCGATGAGGACGAGGATTTTGATGTCGCAATCCTGACGGGTAAAGGCCGGGCGTTTTCAGCTGGAGGTGACTTCGGCATGATCGAGGACATCATCGAGGATCCGCAGGCGCGTATGCGCGCTTGGAAAGAAGCGCGAGATCTCGTCTACAACGTCATCAATTGTTCGAAACCGATTGTTTCTGCAATTAATGGAGTCGCCGTTGGAGCAGGGCTGGTCGCCGGTCTGCTGGCCGATATCTCAATCGCCGGCAAGTCCGCAAAAATTGTCGATGGTCACACGCGTCTTGGGGTCGCGGCGGGCGATTCTGCCGTGATTAATTGGCCGTTATTGTGCGGCATGGCAAAGGCCAAATATTTGCTGATGCTATGCGAGCCGGTGAACGGCGAAGATGCGGAAAAATATGGTTTGGTTTCGCTGTGTGTGGAAGACGATGAGCTTCAGGACAAGGCGCTTGAGATAGCGAAGCGCCTCGCCGCTGGCGCGCCTTCAGCTATCCGCTGGACGAAGTACGCACTCAACAACTGGTATCGAATGGCGGGGCCGGCGTTTGATGCATCGACCGCGCTCGAGATGCTCGGTTTCGCTGGCCCGGAGGCGCGAGAAGGGATCGACTCGCATCGAGAGAAACGGCCGCCGAAGTTTGACCCGCGTTCACCGGTGTAGGGGAATCGCTAGCGTATGGTGAGCGGCCTTGAGCGAGGTGTCGGCGAGGCGTGGATTATCGGTTGCTCCTGCTAGATATTTCGCAGCAAGGCCCGCACGCGACTCGCGGCCGCTTCACCTACATCTTTTTTGATTTTACTGTTGAGGTAATCGGGTTTGAAGCCCTTGGCTTTGATTTCGCGTAGCATCTCGATGATCGCTGCATCCGGCTTGTCTTTCTTTAGGTTGATGCAGAGCGCCTCAATAAGCGTCTCCGACCATAGTGTCTTGGCAACGGTTTCGTGCTCGTCATCTTCGTACATGAGCTAAGCCCTCTGTTCGTGTAGTTGCAATTGTCATTTCAATTATCGCGTAATGTCTAATTCAGCTAGTCGAATTTGTGTGAGAAGTCACGTTAGTATTTTTTATAGGCCGCGTCCCAGCGCCAACTCCTGTTCTACCAACTCAACCCAATAGCTCGCGCCGATCGGAATGATGTCGTCGTTGAAATCATAGTTCGGGTTATGCAGCAAGCACCCACCGTCGCTGGACCCGTTACCAATGAAAATGTAGCACCCAGGCTTTTCTTCTAACATGTAGCCGAAATCTTCAGAGCCAGTGGATGGGTCAACGCTGTCACTGAAATTCAAATCTCCAAGGAGCCCTGCGGCAGCGCGGCCGGCGGCGGAAGTTTCGGCAGCGGAGTTTATCGTTGGTGGAAAACGATGGTCGTACCACCACTCAAACGTACAGTCATTACCCTCGCAAATGCCGGCCGTGAGTTGTTTCATCCGGTGTTGAAGAAGTTCGCGTGTCGCCGGCTTGAAAGAACGAACGGTGCCGCGCAGTACCACCTCATTTGGTATCACCGCCCATGCGTCGCCGGCATGGATCTGCGTGACCGTCACCACCGCGGCTTCTATTGGATTAACGTTACGCGAAACAATTCCTTGCCATTGCGTCACGAGTTGAGCGGCGACCAAAATTGGATCAACGGCGAGATGGGGTAGGGCGCCGTGGCCCCCCTTACCGATGATCTTCACTTCGAAGATGTCCATTGCAGCCATGATTGGGCCGCTACGGGTCGCCATCTTACCCACCTGATGTCCTGGCCAGTTGTGCATGCCGTATACCGCATCAACCGGAAAGCGCTCGAACAAGCCGTCGTCGATCATTGCTTTTGCACCCGCCTCACCTTCCTCCGCGGGTTGAAAAATGACGTGCACGGTCCCGTCGAAATTGCGATTGTGCGCAAGATACTCGGCCGCCGCCAGGAGCATTGTCGTGTGACCGTCATGCCCACATCCATGCATCACGCCATCATTGGTCGAGCGATGTTCGAAATCGTTGTACTCCTGCATCGGTAAGGCATCCATGTCGGCGCGCAGCCCAATGCAGCGATCGCTGGCGCCGTTTTTGATCGTGCCGACGACACCGGTGCGTCCGATACCAGTCTCTATCGGGATCCCAAAATCCGAAAGTTTGTCGGCGACGAGTTGCGCAGTGCGATGCTCTTCGTAGGCCAATTCGGGATGGGCATGAATGTCGCGCCGCCAAGCCGTATGTGACGCGTGCTTTTGAACGATAGCGGGGATAAGTTTCATGGGTTCTATTTCCAAAAAGAATTGGCGATGTGCGGTATCGACCCGTCGTCTACTTCACTATAATCGCAATTGCGCAAACAAAATAACAGGTTCGTGGCGCGGTCGTTACCGATGGCTTCTCGACAGAGATAGCTCGACCGATGGATATGGTCCGATTGGCGGCCTCGCGCGGCGAAGTTTCGGGAACAAAACTTCATTGACCCAAACCAGTTATAAGGTGATCGACAAAGTGGGTATGCCCCATGTTGTCGACTACATCAGGCAAAAGCTCTCCGACTTCGACACTTCCCAACTCGATTGGGTAAAGCTGCTGCCCTTAAGCAAAACCACCTTGCTTCACGGAGAATGTACTTTCCCTGGTGCGACCCCGGAACGCCAGGTTCGTTATGGCTATCGGATCCGCGCCAGCGTCAATGTTGAAATGGCACCGCCTTTCTCCTATGAACATTGGGGTCGGATCCCTGCGGCCGACAGCGACCACGGTTGGAAATCCGGAGAGCAAACGTTCTATTTCGCTGACCTTGAGGAATGCGCCGTACACACGCTAAGCCACGAATGCTTTCATTTTCTGAGCGATTCTGGCCAGGTGGATTTAAAAAACACCGAGGCGAATGCGAACTGGTGGGGTGATCAGTGGTTACACAGCTACCAGCAGGTCTTCGACCGGGGTGGCCAGCTAAAACTTTTCTGATAGGCTTCCCTGTGCCCAACAAGACCAACGGAGGAGGCCATGGCTACAAATAAAATGGCAATATTGCCGGTCGACGATATCGTCGCGCGACTCAATAAGGACCCCGAGTTTCAATTAACGGCGAGATTTTGGTACTGCGATATTCGATTCGTCATCGGTGCAGAGCAGTATTTCATGCATATCGAAAACGGCAAGGTCGAGTCGTTTACGCATGGCACGAACGGTTTCGATCCCTACACGATTAACCTTAGTGGCGGTGAAGACGTGTGGGCCCAGATGTTTGAAGAAGTCCCAAAACCGTTTTATCACGATTGGTTCGCAGCGTCGTTTCATCACGAATTCGAATTCGGCGGCGATCTAGAAAGTGCATACGCGTACTACTATTCACTGCGTCGAATCAAGGCAATCATGGGCGAGGCCGTTCGCGCCGGGTGTGCGGCGAAGGCCGCGTGAGGGGATAATCAAATGGCAAAATATTCTGATATTACGGGGCGCTATATATATCTCGACGTCGAAGATGTTGAGTATCGTGTTTACCTCGAAGAGGCAGGCAGCGGGATCCCACTCGTGTGCCAGCACACTGCGGGTTCGGACGGACGCCAATACCGTCACCTGCTGGAAGACCCAGAAATCACATCACGCTTTCGCGTGATCGCGGTCGACCTGCCGTATCACGGTAAGTCCCTACCGCCGGACTCCGTTCGCTATTGGGAACAGGAGTACAAGCTGCGCAAAGAATGGTTTATGACCTATTGGGTGACGCTATGTCACGAACTCGAACTCGATCGGCCGGTATACATGGGCTGTTCGATGGGCGGACATTTGGCCGGCGACTTGGCGCTGAATTATCCAGATGAATTCCGCGCTTGCATCGGTCTCGAAGCGTCTTGCTGGAGCGGCAACATGGATCAATTGATCGATAAGTGGTGGCATCATCCGCGCCTATCGAATGAGTCGAAGCCGGCGGCGATGTTGAGTTTATGTTCGCCAAACGCGCCTGAGCAGCGTGTGCGCGAGACCGTATGGATGTACAGCCAGGGTGCGCCGGTGGTTTTCACAGGTGATCTGAATTACTACGGGATTGAACACGACCTGCGCGAAACCGCGAAGGACATCGATACCTCCAAATGCATGCTATATGTACTCAGCGGCGACTACGATTGGAGCGCTTATCCAGCTGCATCGAAAGAACTTGCCGATAAGGTCCCGGGTGCCACCTATACGTTGATGGAAAGTATGGGACATTTTCCGATGTCTGAGGACCCGGAAAACTTTAAAAAGTACATCATGCCAGTGCTTAGCGATATCGAGGAAAAATCGGATAAGTTACCGCTTGCCGCGAGTGGGGGTTAGTCAGCGCGAGGCCCGCGAACCTTACGCGTTCGCGGGCTTGGTTTCGTCGATGGGATGTCTATTATCTGGCGAAGTCGTGCAACGAAAAGATCGATTTCGTTGCCGCCTAGTTGCTCGGTCCGCGTAACGGAATAAACGGTGTGCTCGACGTTTGGCATCCGTCGTGGCGCTCCGATTTCTACCAGCGCGCACCGGGCTGGGAACTGACTGTTATGAACCGCAGCAACAAAGCTCGGGATGAACACCACGCAGCTCCCATTGCGTGTGAGGGCTAAGGCGGATTCTAGCGACGTTAATTCGTATCGGACCAACCGATTAAGCTGCTCATAAGGCCAGCCGTCGATTCCAAGTAGGCCGGCCGTAGAGCCATCGACTGTCGTTGTCGGGATGGCAAACGGAAGGTCTTCGAATACCGTTTTCTTGAACGCGTCCCGGCGCGCGAAGATGCGAAACTTTGCAATGCCAATTCGATTGAATTCCAAGCCCGGCTGAGGATAAGGGGCGTAGGTGATCCCGAGATCAACCTCGTGTTCGGCCACCGCCTCCCCGATCCGGTGCACTGGCATTTCCAAAACGCGCAACGAAGTGTCTTCCATACCGCAAGCCACCACAGCCGCAAGCGTATGCGTTGTGAATACTTCAAATGAGGCAATGCGCAACAGGGCGCCACCGTGCTTCGGTTTCTCCTGCAGAGTCTTCAGCAAGCGAGAATGCTCTGCCATCAGTGACTCGCTGGCATGAAACAAGCGTCTCCCCGCATCCGTAAGGAGTAGCTTGCGTGCCGTTCGTCGAAATAGCTCGTGACCTGTTGCGGCCTCCAATTGGCGGATCGACTTCGACAGTGCGCCCGGTGTCAGGTGCAGCAAAGCCGCGGCCTTCGACAATCCGCCGGCTTCAACAACGGTACGGAAGTGGCGCAATCTTTTTATTTCCATTATGGAAACTATTATTTCTTATATTTCGCTTTCAGAAAAGAATCTCCATGGCCAGACTTTGCCTAATCTGTAATATGGAGCATCGGAAATGGCCGACCTGGAAGAACTGTACCGCGATAACTGGGGCACGATCGCCGTCGATAGAGCGCACAATCATATCGAGATACTGTGGTTTGAGGCGACCGCGGAAATGAGCGATGAGGAGTTCATGGGATGGTTGGAGCGCTTCGCGGGATTTGTCGAATCGGGACAATGCGACACTGCATTAGTCGATGCGCGCCGCTTCCGCATGAATCCGGCTGGAGTGAGTATGGGCTGGCGCGACCAGCAGATCATACCCCGCTACAACGCCGCTGGTTTGAAGAAGTTCGCTTTCGTGATGCCAGGCGGTATGCCGGCGATCGGGGCGGCGCCTGCGGCAGAAGGACCTGCGAATTTTCCTACCGCCTATTTTGCCGATCCCACCGCTGCGCATAATTGGCTACAAGCCGAGAACTAGGAATGGTCTTCGCGGTCGCTCACTCTGGTGAATTCGGCGTGTAGTCGTGTTCGTTGAGCCATGCTTTGGTCAGGTCGACGAGGCGTGCTTTTTGTGCGGTATCTATGACGGCCTCATCCGGGTAAATCCAGCGCTCCAAGCCTTCCCAATAGAGGATGAAATTATATTGACGTGTGCCCGACATCTCGACATACATCTCCAACATGCGGGCGCCGTCGCGATAGTAAAGATAGCCACTGCGCCCCTCGGTCTGCAAGGTAAACCCATCATCTACACTTTCGAAGGCTGCTAGTCGGCGCGCGGTGACCGCTTCTCGTGCTTCCTTGTAAAACGCCTTCATGCGTACCGGATAGCGCATCGTCCAGTTGTCTTTTTCACGTTCTTCTTCGCTCGTCCAGACCACGACCTCTTCGTCTTCTTGTTTTTCCTCAACAATGAACTTAACGAAATCGGCAACGCCTCCCTTAACAATCGTTCGAGAATTTATCTCCACGTCATCTTTGCGACGGGCAACGATAAGGTCTGATTTTGCTAACAGTTCTGCGCAACCATCAGCAATTTGCGCGGCGAAGGATTGATCGATATCTTCGGCCATGGTGGACGCCCGCTTAGCGTTTCGGAAAAAAGTTTTAGTCGAACTGGCCGTTGCAATTAAGACCCTGGTGCTGACGCCGCCATGATCCAGCCGAGCACGTCGCCATCATCGCGCTGACCCCAAACGCCAATTTTGTTGCGTCCGCGGGCACCGTTTACAGGATCCACGCGACGCCATTCGCTTGCTACAACGCGGTGGGCGATACGCCATTCGTTGTTGCGTTTTTCAAAACGGTCAACGTACCGGATCCCCATAATGTCATCTTTGCCGTCACCATTACTGTCCTCGCGTCGGTGATAAGCAACCGCGTAAGTCTCCGCCCGAGCGCGGTCGCCATCGATTTCGATCAACATGTTGCCCATAAAATGTTGAGTCGCGGTCCAACGTGCTAAAAAACTAGCGGCAGCAGTTATGAATTCCTCGACATTGCCGGCGAACGAACCATGGTCGTCATAGGCATCGGGGTGGTAGCAGGATCGCACCAGATCGAAATCTAGGCGATCGATACCGCGCGCGTAGCGGTAGATGACGTCCGCGATTTCCTGTCGTGCAATCAGCGTTTCAATTTTGTCTGAGTCTGACATAGAACTTTCCTTATCGATTTCCTGTGGTCCTACGTCTTGAATTGGAAGCCACGCTTGACCATAGTGAACACCTGGTGGTCACGATAACCTTGGGCTCGGGACCTTTGCAACTTGTGTAATACGTTTGTTTTCTAGGAGGTAATTGTCGTGGCGATGCTGACGAATAAGGTGATATTAGTGACGGGGGGCAGCACCGGAATCGGCCGCGCAACAGCCAAAGTGTTGGGCACTGAAGGCGCAACCGTCATCATCGCCGATGTTCAGGACCAAGAAGGTGCTACTACGGTCGAAATGGTGAACGACTCCGGCGGTAAGGCCGAATATCACCATGTCGACGTTAGCGACTACGAGCAGGTTCGCGCGCTGGTAACGCACGTAGCCGAGTCGCACGGATCGCTCGACGGCGCATTCAATAACGCCGGTATCGAAGGGCCAACAGCCAAGATCCTCGATGTCCCAGTGGAAGCTTGGGAACGTGTAATACGCGTGAATCTCACCGGCGTTTTCATCTGCATGAAATGTGAGATCGAGCAAATGGTAAAACAAGATAGTGGTGGCAGCATCGTCAGCACATCATCCGCGGCTGGATTAATCGGGATCCCGGGGGCGGCGAGTTACAACGCCTCAAAACATGGCGTTATTGGACTCACGAAAACTATAGCGCTGGAATACGCGTCTAAGAAGGTTCGCGCCAATGCGGTGTGTCCGGGTTTTATCGAAACCCCAATGTTGGACCGCGTGACCGATGCGAGTGTAAAGATACGTGATCAATTAATTGGTGCAGTGCCGATGCGCCGGGTCGCGCAACCGTCGGAGATCGGCGAGACGGCGGCATGGTTGTTATCGGACAAGTCATCCTATGTGACCGGGGTCGCGATGCCGGTAGATGGGGGGTGGGTTGCGCAATAGCAAGTGAGGCTTGAGCACGAAGGGCCTACGACACGTACTCGTAGTACATCCAGGCACCGGATGCAGCAAGTAATATCGCTGGAATTGCTACGGCAACTACTTTAGCTATCAAGCCGCTGTCGGTTAGCGTACGGGCGTCGGTAACACGCATAATCAAATCGATAAGAAGGGCGCACTGGACCAGTGGTACCCCGACTACCGCGGCCGCCATTTGGAAGAAGCCCCAACCGAAAAACGCCGCGCTATCTTCAAAAAAAAGAAATAAGAACAACCAAGAAGTTGAAAATAAATAGAATGCAATGCGAATGCCCGTGAACTTTATTCTAGCCGGATTGTTTTCCATTGAGTCCCAACTAATACTGTGGCGATGCAGTACTGCCTTCGCCGAAATTTGAAGCATCGCCTAGCGGCTGTTATTGCCAGTCGTTTCCAATGAACCTACTCTACCTTAGACTTAGTTGCGGTGGAAAATCACACTGCCATATCGTCCAGCACTACGACTATCTAGTATGACCTATCACCACACAGGGAGCGCACGATAATGAACCGGATCTGGATCGCAACACTTGTCGGATTGGCTTGTCTGGAGCTGTCACTCAACCTCTATGCCGACGACATTTCAGACGACACGAGCGCTGTCGGCATCGCCGAGAGTGTGGCCTACGCGCGTGTCGCGATGAACGCCGAAGGGCAGACCTATTTCGCCGATGCCGAGGCAAAATTCGAACTCAAAGACTTTGCGCCGCCGGCCGGACCGGTTGGGGTGGCCGCGATGCAGCCGGCAAAAACAGTGGTCTTCACTACTGCCGATGGCGACTGGCACGGCGACTGGCATCCAACGCCGCACAAACAATTCGTGTTTATGCTCGGCGGTGCGATTGAGATCGAGGTCGCCGACGGCGAGATCCGGCGATTCTCGATTGGCGACATCATTCTGCTTGAGGACGTATCCGGCAAAGGCCACGACACACGCGTAGTGAGTGTGGAGCCGGCGTTGTTTGCTATCGTGGCGTTACCAGAAACACCCTAGCATCAGATCGGGTCACCACGCGCTTGCTAACACCTCAATAACATCTTCGACGCTATCGACAGGTCTTGGGTTGGTCGCAACAATGAGGTCTTCGAGTGCATCCTTCGCGAGTGCCGGAAAGTCGTCTTCGCTAACCCCAACGTCACGTAACCGATGCGGTAAATCGAGATCGGTTACAAGAGCGCGCACCGCATCCCGTCCCGCTGCAGATGCGGCGCTGGGATCGAGGTTACGGACATCACATCCCATGATTTCGGCGATCCAGGACTGACGCGTGCCAACATGTTTGGCGTTAAATTCCATCGTCGGTGCCATCATCACACAAGATGTCACGCCGTGCGGAACGTCGTTGCGCGCGCCAAGTTGATGTCCAATGCCGTGGCTCAATCCAAGGTTCACATTCGCCAGACCGCACACCGACATCCAGGCGGCAATATGTGCTTGGGTTCGGGAAGCCAGGTCGCCGGGATCCGCCTTACACTCACGTAGATAACGATTCAGCATGTTAAGCGAGCGACTTGCCAATGCGTCGGTGAAAGGGTGGGCATTGATTGAACTCAAGGCCTCTATGCAGTGGTCGACTGAACGCATGCCGGTTGACAACCAGAGCCAGTCCGGGGTCTCCAGGGTCAGCTCAGGGTCGAGATAAACCGCCCGCGCCGCGAGTTTTTTATCGATGTAGAGGTCTTTTACCTGCCGGTCGCTATCGGTGACCCCAGCGAAATGGGTGAACTCGCCGCCGGAGAGCGTCGTCGAGATGGCGATCATTGGCAATGCATCGCCAGTAACAGGCGGGATTTCTACGGTCGCGGGGTATTCAAAGCGTACGCGAAAGCGATCGAAATCGTCGGTTACCTCGACATCTTCGGCGAGCCCAAGTAGTACCGCCTTTCCAGTATCGTTTGGTGTACCGCCACCAAAGCTGATGATCCCATCGACTTTATTCTTGCGCGCGATCTCGATGGCCTCGACGACTGAGCCACGGTGAACGTGTTGCGTGGTCTCATGGAATACTGCGGCAATTCGTCCAGCGCTTGCGTCTACGACGCGATCAACGAGATTAGTTTTGGTCGCCAGCGTGTTGCCAGTGATCAAAAGGGCACGCTCGATCCCGTGCTGCGCTAAGATATCAGCAAGGCTGTCGATGGCGCCCGCGCCGTAGTAGACGTCTTCGATCGGCAGGAAGGTAAATGCGCCGACTAGATCGGTTTTAGGTACTTCGTACATAGTAGTTCCGAGCGGAATCGATCAGAGATCGATATCCAGCAATATTGGATGCTAATTCTTAAGCAGCGGCGATTGCGGATTGGGTGCGTGGGCGTCCCCGACCATGACGCAGCAATTCACCTGGGAACACGTTGGTTTGCTCATCGTTTTCAATGGTGACTTCACCATTGATGAGAATGTAGCGGTATCCTTTAGCGCGTTGCACCCGACGCCATTCGTTCCCCGGCATATCATGCACAACTTCCGGTGGCGTGATGCTGAGGTTCTCGAAGTCATAGACCAAAATGTCCGCCGGCGAACCGACCATTAGCGTCCCGCGATCATTACAACCAGCGAGTTGTGCGGGTAGCGAAGACAGGCGCCAATGGGCATCTTCAAGGCTCAGCATGCCGTGCTCGCGTACGATCTTTACGAGTGTCTCAGTCGGGTAGCGACCGGCAGTCAAGAACTTCGTGTGCGCGCCGCCATCGGAAACACCAAATAAGATATACGGGTTGTCGACGATTTCTTTTAGATAGTCGAGTCTCGAATTGGGAGGCATCGAAAAGAATTCGGTATCAAGTCCATCGGCGACGACGATGTCGAGCATTGCATCGACCGGATGTTTGCCGGTCTTCTCCGCGATCAGGCCGATCGTGTGATCTAGCCATTGTTGCGATTCCGGCGCCACCGGCCCCGTGACCACGATGTTCTCGAACGGTCCAAGCACAAAGCCGGGGATTTGTTCGCGCAACGCCGGCCTACGTTCTGGATCAGACAGCTTAGCGAGTCGCTCGTCTCGCGTACCGACGGTGGCTTCGCGCCATGCCGGGCACTCGTCGAATAGATTCCAATCAACAAAGGTAAACGAGAATCCGGCGTCTGTGGTCAAGCCCTGTCCATAGACGCGGGTCCCTTTAGCACGGCACCGTTCAAGCCATGCGATCACCTTGCGGTGAATATGCGGCATCGTGTCTTGGGCTTGGACAACGTTAAACACCAACGGTCGACCACTAACGGTAGCTAACTCTTCCATGTGCGCTTGATCGGCTTGTGGATCGCCGGTGACCATTGTCGTCTGCATATGACCTGCGTTGCGCTGACGTAGGACCTTGGCAAATTCGATCGCGGTTTCGTTGTGCATGACATCGGTCGGCATCGGTGTGCCATCGTAATCAAGCTGCGCACCGCCCGGGCCGGTAATTGGTAGTCGCTGTGCAGACCATCCACAGGCACCGGCGTCCATGGATTCATTCAGGATCCGACACATCTCGGCGTGTTCGGCATCGGTCGGTAAGCGTCCGGCTTTCGCGTCCTCAAGCCCGAGCACGGAGATAAGTATCGGACTGATGGGCACATAGGGCACGATGTTCATTGCCTTCGGCGTCCGTTCCACGCTATCCAGGTATTCCGGAAACGTTTCCCAATCCCAGGGCATACCTGCTTTCATTGACGCCAACGGTATCGCCTCGACCCGGGTCATCGACAGCATCGAGCGTTCGCGTGCTTCGGGCGCTACCGGCGCGAAACCAAAACCGCAATTGCCAATGACCACGGTCGTGATGCCGTGCCAACTAGAGATGGAACAATAGGGATCCCAGAAGACCTGTGCGTCGTAATGGGTATGGAGGTCGACGAAGCCTGGCGCCACGATCATGCCGTCCGCGTCGAGGACTTTCGCCGCTCTGTGCGCTTCGATATGACCGATCTCGGCAATGACACCGTCTTTGATCGCGATGTCGCCGCGATACCGTGGTGATCGTGAACCGTCGATCACCATGCCGCCTTTGATCAGCGTATCGAATTCTGCCATGGGTCTTGTCCTTAGTCGCTTACCGATATGGGGCCGGTAATTATCCCATGGTGCAACCGCTGGGCAAAGGTAACGTCACGAATTACCCTATAGGTGGCGGGTCCGCCGGTGCAATGGCGACCGCCTCACACGCGTAGGCGACTCGACGTTTTTTCGTTGTTCCGTTGTGGATAGGCTATCGGTGCCCGTAATTTCCGGGTCTCGGCAGCTTTGTGTTGCGACTGTCGAGGTTGTTGGTCCAAGGTCGCGGACTCGGGCGTGTGAATTAAGGAAAAAGTTCGATAAATTAGTTAGTTAAGTTGATCTCGATGGAGATTTAGATGAGCAATTTTAGTTTCGCCCGTCCCGATGATCCGACCCCAATGCAAGCACGTGAGCCGGTCTACGGCAACTGCAAGGAGTGTGGTGCTGAGCACCTGATGCGCTATCCGGTTTTGTCCGAGGGTGGTTGGTACATGGTGGTGAAATGTCAGGACTGCCTCTATTCGCAAAGCCGCGAAAAATGGACGCGGCTTGGTCATGTGACCTTGCTCACAGACGCAATCGAGTAAGCAATCCATTGCAAAATGCCCGCATACCCTGCATCACACCCGGGTGCGTAGTGCGCCGTTTAGCGTCAATTAAGGAGCAATAAAAACGATGATGGCAGTCGACGTAGGTGGCACGTTTACGGATGTTGTCGCGGTAAGAGGTGATCAAATATTGACCGCAAAGGTTTCAACCAATGCAAACCAGGTCGATAAAAGTGTCATCGCAGGCGCGGCCGAATTAGGCGTTGCCGATGCCGCCGTATTCAATCATGCGAGTACCCATGGACTCAACGCGATCATCACCCGTTCACTACCGAAGATCGGGTTTCTAACCACCGAGGGTCATCGCGATATCCTGGACATTGGGCGCAGCTGGCGTCCAGTGGCGGCAATGACGGATCCAAGTTGGCGACGCACTTTTGGCGACGCAGCCCGACCGCTAGTGCCACGCTATCTTCGTCGTGGGATTGTCGAACGCACTAAGGCCAACGGCGAGATCTTCGCGAGCCTCGATGAAGCACAAGCGCGCGAACAGCTGCAGGTGTTAAAGCGTTGCGAAATTGAAGGTATCGCTATTTGTCTGCTCAACGCTTATACGAACGATAGCCATGAGTTGCGCTTACGTGAACTCGTGCGTGAAGAGTTAGGCGATATCCCGTGTTCTGTATCAAGCGAGATTTCACCCTTGGCGAAGGAGTACGCGCGCGCATCGACGACCTTGGTCGATGTGTTTATGAAGATCATCTATGACGAGTACACCGACCAACTCGATGATGGTCTGCGCGACCTTGGTTTTAGTGGTCAGCTTAATTACGCCGACTGCACCGCGAACCTTATTCCTGCGCGCGATGCCATGGAAGCGCCATTTCGAGTTGTCTTCGCCGGCCCGGCCGCGGGCACAGTTGGCAGCGCGCATTTTGGCGCCATCGTAGGAGAAACCAATCTTTTGTGCGCGGACGTGGGCGGTACGTCGTGTGATATCTCGCTGGTTACGCGTGGCGAACCCTTCGTGAATACAACCTTCGAACTTGAGCACGACTTGATCGTCAACGCGCTATCTAACGACATTTCCAGCATCGGCGCCGGCGGCGGCAGTATCGTTGCTATTTCACCCAGCGGTGATATTACGGTCGGCCCTGAAAGTGCAGGCGCTGCGCCCGGTCCGGCTTGCTATGGGCACGGCGGTACTCAACCCACGATGACGGACATTTGCTTGCTTGCTGGCTTGCTCGATCCAGATGGATTTGCCGGCGGCAAAATGAAGCTTGATTTGGGTCTCGCGAAACAAGCTTTCGAAAATCTCGACACCCCGTTACCGTTTGAAAATCGTGTGCGTTATGCCTACGACATTGGGCTAAATAATGTTGCGGAGGGGATCTTTAACATCGCGGTAAAACACGGCATCGACCCGCGCGATTATTCGCTCATTGCATTTGGTGCGGCCGGACCGCTGTTGCTGCCCGCGATCGCTGACCTCATTCACGTCAAGAGCGTGATCGTGCCGCCGCATCCTGGTCTCTTCTCGGCTTTGGGTTTGTTGAGCGCCGATCAAGCCTATTCAATATCGCAAAGCGCCTATACCGTGCTCTCACCCGATGCAGCCGCAGACATCGCGACAATATTTACCGAAATGGAAAATAAGTTGCGCCAGCGGCTCGGCGCAAATCAGGACATCGTTATCGTCCGTTCTTTCGACGGTCAGCTAGTTGGACAGACGTGGGAGACACCCTTCGTCCCGGTACCTGATGGCCCTATCGATCGCAGCACGCTCGAGACAATGATTGCTAACTTCCACAATGCCTATGCAGCGCGCAACGGTAACCGCTTTGAAACGATCCCTGTGCAGGGTGTGACCTATCGGTTAAGTGCCGTGGTTAAGACGGATAAAGTGAGTTACGCATCGCTAGTCGATCGACAGGGTGGGTCGCTGAGGCCGATCGGGACAAGCGTGTTGCGATACGTTGCAGATGCCGAAGAACTCGCGCAAATTTATGCGCGTGAGGATCTGTGCCTAGGCGATGTCATTCAGGGCCCCGCAATTGTGCGCGAAGCGCTGTCGACGACGTACATTACACAGAACCAAACTGGCTACGTAGGCCAATATGGCGAAATAAGCATCAGGCGATCGTCGAAATAATGTTACCAATAAACGCGAAGTAAGTTGTGTTCGACAGTCGAATAGGAAGCTCCGAATGAGTACTCAACCAAACAAAGACGGCTCACTAGACCAATCAAAACCGTCGCGCCTGCGTAATTTTACTGAAGAGCAATTTCGAGACGTCTACGATTGCGATCGTTTCACCGCAATCGTGTTATCAAATCGATTGCGCTATACCGTTGATCATATGAGCACCGGGCTTGCTTTCAGCGCCTTCTCGCCGATTATTCGCGATTGGTATGACTTTGCGATCACGATTTCGGGACCGCCCGATATGGACTACCCCATGCCCGCAGTGTCGAGCTCTCTACTGGTGTTCCTCGGAACGATGGAAGACGCAGTACGCAATACGGTCGAGGAGTATGGGGTCGAAAACCTCAAACCCGGTGACGTATTGTTGTGCAACGATCCCTATCGAGTCGGCACGCACGTCAACGACACTTGCTTTATTCGGCCGGTCTTCCACGACGGTAAACCAATTGCGTTTGTTAACGCACGTGCCCATCAACTCGACATGGGCGGGGTAACGCCGGGTGGGTTTAGCGGAACAAAAGCCAACGCCTATGAAAATGGCTTGGTACTGGGGCCGATGTTACTGTTCGAGCACGATAAGCCCCTCCGTTCGACCTTTAGTCTGGTGTTCGACAACACACGTTTTGCCGCTTTTCTGCAGCCAGACTTTATGACTATGGCCGAGCAGCTCAAGCTTGGTGAGCGACTCTTGCTCGAAAGCATAGAGCGTTACGGCGAAGCGGCGTACCGCGGGACTGTGCGCTACTGTTGCGATGCGTCTGCGGAGGCAATGAGCGACGCGTTCGACCGTATTCCCGACGGCGACTATTACGCCGAAGAACCCATCGACGCCGATGGTGCCGGTGATGACGAGCCGATAACCATTCGCGCAAAGATTGTAAAACGCGCCGGCCGGGTAGAAGTAGATTGCAGCGGCTCATCGCGCCAGGCGCGGACTTGTATCAATGCCGGTCCGCTCGATACGAAGACCGCGGTTGGTGCAGCCTTTAAGTTACTGCTCGATCGCGAGACGCCGTTTAGTTCCGGCGCCTACCGTCCGATCGATATTGTCGTACCGCCAGGCACGGTATTGTCGGCGATGCCACCAGACGGCGCGATCATGTTGTATTGGGAGGTTACCCAAGCCCTACTGACGGCGATTAACCGGAGCCTAAGTGACGTTCTAGGGACCGACGCGTTTGGCGGTGACTATGGTGGCGTCGCGGTACACAACGCACATGGGGTCAATGCAGATGGCACGCCATGGCAGAACATTGCGATCGTTGGCGGCGAACATGGCCCGTGGGGGGCAGATCAGTATCATGACGGCGAGAGCTATACAGTTACCTATATGGTTAATGGTCTCGATCCCGCGACGGAAGCGATGGAGCAGGACTCGCCCGTGTTGTTGTTACGCAAAGAATACGTCATCGACAGCGGCGGAGCGGGACACAATCGCGGCGGTGCCGGGGTATTGAAAGACGCCTACTGGGAGACCGACGGCGAGCACTACAGTATCCCGATACGATTGAAGCAAGGCACGGGTAATGGCGTTCAGGGCGGGATGACAGGCCGCGCCGGGGCCTGTTGGCTGTTCGACCCCGACGACGAGGTGCTCAACAGCCATGGCAAACTTTTGCCAGTCGACAACAACATCTACGCGAACTCAACGCCTATCGCCGGGGTCCTCGATCCAACAACCAAAGCATTAGACCCGCAAGGCGAATACTTCTACTTCGCCCGGCAACACGTTTGGAAGACGCGCGCTGGCGCAGCCTCGCGTTACATTACTAACGGTGGCGGCGGTTGGGGCGACCCTGCATCACGGGAACCAGAGCGTGTTCTCGCGGATGTCCAGAACGAGTACGTCAGCATCGAAGCGGCAAAGAGCATTTACCACGTCGCTATCACAGGAGACCCGGCGCTGGATCCAGAAGGCCTGGCAATTGACGTAAAAGCGACAGAAAGATTACGGGGATCGTAGTTTCGGACACGGGTAGATACGGCGTTAGAGGGTAAGCGAACGTTCATTGTAATTGGTGTACCCGGATTTGTTGTGTCCACAGCCGTCGCTCGTCGTATCTTGATCCCACGCTGTTCACCTTTCGAAATGAGATGTTGAAATTGGGTTTCCATGTCCGACTGTTAGGCCACATTGAAAATGCGATCATTGGACGAGCAATGTCGCACGTCACTCATTGCCTATTGGAGAAAAATTTTATGCTTAATCTATTCGTTTACTTCGTGTTACTACTGCTACCGTGGCAAGTGTATGCCGAGGAAGACATACCAGTTCTCGATGCGCCTGAGAACGCCTATTGGCATGCTGAATCACGGTCGTGGTTCGTCTCTAGCCTCGGCGGAGGTTTATCACTAGAAAAGGATGGATTTGGCTGGGTGACCAAGTTCGATGCGTCCGGCGCCGTCGTAGCGCCAAGGTGGGCCGATGGCCTCGATGCACCGAGTGGGATGACAGGGTTTGATGGCAGTTTGTATGTCGTTGACCGGGGGCGAGTTCATGAAATCGAAATTGATACCGGACGAACGATCCGACAAATTGAACTCCCTGGATCAGAGTTCGCGAACGACGCTACGGTGACTCCTGAGGGCGACGTCTTTGTTTCAGATACTGCTACGAATCGTATATACCGCATTGCGAACGGAACAGCGGCGATATGGCTCGAGAGTGAGGAATTACAAAGCCCAAACGGCTTATGGGTATCGGGCCAAACGTTAATCGTCGCTACTTGGGGGCCAATGACCGATATAACGACATTCGCTGCCAAACACCCGGGGACTCTCCTGCTGATCGATCTCGCGACTAAAGCAATTACGCCGGTTGGAAAAGGCGCTCCGATTGCGCATTTTGATGGGGTGATCAGTACTGGGGACGCATACTATGCAACGGATTGGGCTGGCGGACGGCTTTTGAGGATAGCGCTGAATGGGGCCGTTCATACTATGCTGTCCGGATTCGAGCAATTGTCCGATCTCGGCTACAACCCAGAGAACAAGCAGCTCGGCCTGACTGTCATGAAAGACAATCGATTCATACTCTTAACGTTAGACTAAATGCCTTAGAGAGTATCAGGGACAGAGCACGCTTAATTTTTTTGGGTAAACGTGGTCTGTCCCTGGGTTCTCGCGCTTTTGTGCCGATTCCAATCTATCTCGCTTGAAGTTTTAATTACCGACCGTGGGACCTATCAATCTTACGAACGGCGACCGGGGTTAAGATGGGTTGGGCTGTGGTGCGGCTTGAGTCGCAAGCTCCAAGCGAAATACGGGGACGCAGTTACTGTCGCCATCGTATTCAGTGGTCCCTAACAATGAACTCAAGTTCCGACAAATTACTCGCACGTCACAGTTCGTTGGTACATTCTGAGAAACGCAAAGTTGTGTCCCATGTCCAGCGCGAATCAGGAGAGTGGTTTATCAATACCGTATTAATCGACGATCTCGCGGTCCCATTCCGTTATAAACGAAAAAAATTGTATAAGAGCTTGGTTGGCGCGCAGGTGAACTTGACGTATTACCCGGCCACAGAGACGGTCGCAGGGGTCGAACTTGAAGTCATGAGAGTTGTGCGCATACGGCGCACATGACGCAGTGACAACTTCGATTTTCCCAGACTAATATTCATCCGAGTTTTGACTCACGGAACACAGAGTAGGAACACAAGAGGAACACAAGAGAAGAGTAGGCCACGGTCGGAAAATGAACTGGATAACGATCTCGTTAGTGACAATTTCGTGGGTGCGCTTTATCGCTTTTTTAGTCGCATGACGGTGGCTCGGCAGGTCATGCTTTGATGTAGTATTTTGTTGAGTGTCCCAGTTTTTCTTTGTTCTTCTAGAGATAGACTGCGCGGCTCCTAAAATTAGATGCAAGAAATCACAAGCGTCGACGATAACAGGGTTTGTTACGCTCACCTTCAAGACCGCTTTTCACCGTTGCGAACATGTTAACGTTGTAAGCCCGCAGTATCCCGAATTTGCTACTCACTGGAGTTTAGAAATGCCGTTTGTATACGTATTAGGCTTATTTGGATTGTTCGCCTTTAATCTCGCGGGCGCAGCAAGCGATGTTTCGCGAGATGACCTGGATGCCTGGTTAAAACAAAATATCGTCATCGACCCGCCGGTGGCCGGTACTATTATCGACGTTGAACATCTCGATACCTTGAAGCCGTGGATTCCGCCGGGGCTGATCGACGAGTTTAGATTCCCAGAGGTGCGCGTCGAGATCCAGGAGACCTTAAACTATCCTGGGCACCACAGTTATATAGAAGCGAGTAAGCGATTTCGCGGGCAGACCAGACTCGGCCCCCGTAATGAACTTGAAAACTATACCGCTGGCCAGCCTTTCGACGAGGATCAGATAAGCGCGGCCGAGCCGGACAAAGCCGGGTTCATGGTGGCGTGGAATCAAATCCACCGGTGGCAGTATACCGGCTACCAGGTTGACGAACTGACCATGACTTATATCGATAGCGTGCCCGGCGATGGGCCGCTGGATCCAGATAACGGACTGATAGGTGGCGGTACCTCGACCCGGCAGCTAACGCAATCCTACCACCGGGTTTATCTCAGCAAGCTAGCGTGGCTCGACAAGCAAAATTACCGCTTCGATGTTGCAGGTAGCGATACCAACTTCTTCAAGGATCACATCTCTTTTCTTGCGCCGTTTGATGTGAAAGGGACGATGTTTGTAGTCGAGCGAAATCTTGATCCCCATGCCGACGATCAGGTGAATATCTATTCTCCGACCGAACGGCGAGTACGTCGCTTCTCTGCCAAGGAACGCGCCGACACCTTTATGGGTTCTACCGGCACGATGGACGACTTCGAAGGATTTTCAGGACGCGTACTCGACTACACCTGGAACTACCTCGGTCGGCACCAGCTGATGTATGTCCCAGACAGCCAGCATTTTGTGACACAGGGGTTTGGGCCGTATAGCCGTCTGCCCCACGATCGCTGGCAGATCCGAGATTGTTATGTGGTCGAAGCTAAATCAATCTGGGATGGCCATCCCTACGGTAGCCGCGTGCTTTTTATCGATGTGCAAACGCTAGCTGCCGTCTTATCGATGGCGTTCGACCACGATCACATGTTGTGGAAAACATTCCTGACCGTCTATCGGGGGCCGGCGCCACAGGACACCCCGGACGCCCCGTTGCATACCTCGGTGCCGAGCTGGCGGGGACAATTTAATATTGATCACAAGTCGAATACTTCCACCGTCGTTCAGGGCCTAACCGAGACGTTTCATCCGACGATGGGAGCTAAGCAGATCAAGCGTATCTTCAGCGTTTCGAATCTTACTTCGGGACGTTGAACCGACCGGAGGAGGAAGAAACACGGAGAAAAAGGACACCCGCGAAAGGAGTAGGCCACAGGCGGGATACGATCTAGATATCGGTACGCCTAGTGATCTTCCCGTGGGTGTCCCTGGTTTTTAGGTCGCGCCCTCCGATTACTGCGCGGCTCTAAAAGCATCCCGCATCTGGGTTCGCCTCACTTACCGGACCCCAAAACTCGACTTTAATCCCGTCGGGGTCGTAGAAAAATACGATGCCGATTTGACCGGGGCCGTCGCCACCGCCAATCGGACCTAATTGGTTGAAACCAAGCCTTTTCATCTCCTCTATGGTCGCGTTCAGATCGTCTACGAATAACGCAATTCTGTCGATGCCGAGGTGATTCACCGGTGGCGAGTAGGCCGGGTCGTCGTCAAAGGGCCTCTTCCACTGCCGCAGCTGTAGCGTTGCCTCATCGTCACCACCGAACGGGAAAGGGGCCCCCAAGCCAGGAAGGCTCACGTCCACGCCCTTGAACTTGATCAAGCCCTTAAACCCGTGGGCTTTGGCGAACGAGCCGGCGCCTTTCTGCGAGCCATCCTCCTCTTCGATAAACCCCAGCAGCCGGTAGAACTCGCGTGACCTTTCAAGATCAGCCACATTCATGTTCGTGTTCACCAGCCGCACCAGGTCAGGCCCGTCGGTTGCGTCCCCACTCTCCTCGATCAACTTCAAGAAGGTGCCGTCCTGATCCTTCAGGAATACGAACCGCTCACCGTTGGGCGCTGTAGCCGGCGCTGACACGAATTCGATGCCTTGCCCCCTGAGGTATGCGTAGTCGCCATCGAGGTCTGTCGTCGAGTAGGTGGCGTAGGCCATCCCGATGTGATTTAGGTTCGCATAGGGCGGATCATCGCGATACGAAAAATCACCGATTTCCTCGTCTCTGAATCCCACCGTGTCGATCCATGGCGGTGCGAAGTCAAAGCTACTCAGCGCGACCTTTATCAGGTAGTTGTCCGCAAACCCGAGCGACCGTGCAAACGTTTTGCACTCGTCCGGTCCTGCCGGATTGATGTGGCCTGTTATGCCCAACTTGTCGTAGAAAGCTAGCTGATCAACAAAATTGCTTGTGTTGAGCCCGAAATACATTTGGGCCCTGACATTGATATTGGACTCGGTGAGCTGGGTCACACGGACGTCGAGCTTCCCGCGTCGGACGTTCACCTCGATTGTGTTTCCCGGATAATTAAGGTTCAGCGGTACGACGACCTTGCCGTTTCCGCGAAAGTCCTTCGGCCCGACAACTTCGAGGCCGTTGACCTTGATAAGCGCGTTAACCGCGCCGTTGCCTTGGAGAACCAGCTCGGCGGGACCTTCCATGGCCCTGAAATAAGCCGGCCTGCTCGCCGGCGCGGACGCTCCTCGCTCGGACTTGTAGAGCTTCGGCCCGAAGCGAGTCAGGTTGGCCTCGCCCGCCGAGGCTATCTGCGCAAACGAGAGAAGGCCAAGTAACAGCGCTGATCCGGCTACTCTCAGACGCACGGTTAGACTGGTGTGAATATTGTTCATTCTATTCATGGTATGAATCTCCTGACCAAAATAATCATTCCGTTAGTGGGAAAAAGACCGCTTGTTTTTATTCTTGATTCTGTGTGCGGCGGGTTTCGCGGTCGGCGTTGTTGTAACGTTGTTGACAGCTTTGTCGCTGTACTGACTTGCCCCACCCAATCGATGGTAGCAGCATGCGGGCGTTGCGCAAATTATTAATGCGACGCGGGGTTTGCGTATGTAGGAATAAAAGGGGTCGGAGTTAATTTTCAGTCCAGTCAAATAAGTGATTGGCAGCACAGATAGGATACCCACAAAATTACTTCGAGCGCTGGTGGTATCCTCTAATTCTTCTGCATCACTTTTCACCCACCCATTAATCGAGACGATCAACCAATGGCAGATATGCATCATTACGTGACCGCGATCTCACAGATTGTCAGTAACGATATTGAAGAGGAAGTGGTATTGCGCGGGCACCGCCTCAGCGACTTGATTCAAAACTCCAGCTTCGCCGAAGCAGTGTTTCTGATGCTCAGCGGACAAATGCCGAGCGAGGGTCAGGCTCGAACGCTTGACGCATTGTTTACCGCCTGTGTCGATCACGGTGTGACGCCGGCCGCAATGATTGGTCGTGCGTCTGCGTCATACGGCACAACGGTGCCGCAAGCGATCGCGGCCGGGATCCTTCTATTCGGGGACATCCACGGTGGCGCGGGAGAGCCAGTTGCGCAGCTGATGTCAGAAGCAATTGGTGCTGCGGTTGAATCAAAAGGCCCGCTGGATGGCGTCGCGATTTCCAATGCGGCAAAAAGTATCGTTGCCGACGCTATGAACACAGGAGGACGCATGCCGGGATTTGGCATCCCCGCGCACAAAACGGATCCACGGGCGCCGGCACTTTTAAAAGTGGCTCAAGAGACTGGTGCGGCGGGCCCATACTGTCGTCTGTTGGTCGCCATGGAACGCGAATTACAAATTGCCAAAGGTCGCCCCATTCCGATCAATCTGGATGGCATTGTCGCCGCGTTAGTCATGGACTTCGGCTTTCCTATGGGATGTTCCGCCGCCTTTGTCATGATTCCTCGAAGCTTTAGCACGCTGGCGCATCATTTAGAGGAAAAGTCGCAAAACACGCGATGGCGGCATGTGCCCAACGAACACGTTACCTACACGGGGCCCCAGCCACCGGAGCGATCTGCTGTTGACGAATAATTCGACATCGAGACATGAAAGCATAAGGACACCCAAGAAAAGAGTAGAGCGCGGACAGAAAATGAACTAAATCTCGATCTCCGTAGTGGTATTTTTGAGGGTGTCCTTTATCGAAATATTTATTCGCCTTTTACTGCAGCAAGATATTTGATGCTTGTAGCCCTAAAGACCAAGCTCCTTCAGATCGACGGTGATCGCATAGTAGTCGGTCAAACTAAGGAAATACTCTAGTTGAGATCGCAGATTACGAATTCTTGCGTCCGCACGTCGTTCCTCGCGCAAATTGACGATGAAAAAATCGCTGGCGCCGTCCGCGAATTTTTTCCGCTCCGCATCTTCAAGAGTTTCTGCAAGGTTGGCTTCCATCGCAGTGATTTCAACGAAATGTCGCGCTGCCTCCAGCGTATTGTGCAGTTTGCGAATTTCATTTGAGAGACGGTTTTCAAGTAGCCTGCGTTCCAGCTCCAATTGGCGTAACCGCGCGCGAGACGTGGCAACCAAGCCTTCGCCACGACGCCGCTCCAAGGGAATCGACAGGGTAAGTTCGGCGATGGCCTCAAATCCTTTTCGACTACGGTTGCCTCCGCCGATATCATGGGAACCCTTGAAGCTCAAATCAACTCGAGGATTTAATTCGTTTTCCGCCAGGCGCAGTTTTTGTTGTTCGAGAATTACGGAATTATCTAGTTTCGCCAATTCGGGCCGCCGTGCGAGTACTTCGTTTATAACCTCCTCGGGATCGCCGGTGCCGGCGATAGTCGATGGGAAGTCAACCGGCATGTCCGCAAGACTCGGACTTATGGGATCACCGTTTTCGTCGCGGAGATATAGCGAAAGCTCAATGGAAGCGGCAACAAAATCTCGCATCGCGTTCGTCAGCAATGCTTTCCTGCGTAATAGGTTCTGACGATTTTCGATGACGTCGATTTGGGCGACGTCTCCCTCGGCAACACGGCGTTCTAGCCCGGCCATACGGCCTTCGGCCAAGTCAGTCAAATCCGCATAGATAGATTGTCGGCGCCCAGCCGCTACCCAATTCCAATACGCGCGCGCCGCTGCGCGTTGAGTAACTATCGATGCCAGCGTGATATTAATCTCCGCTGCAAGAATACCGAGACGCGCGCTTTCGACATCGAAGCGGCGATCGTCGATCGTACGGTCTCGCCACAAGGACAAAACGACCCCGACATTGAACTCGCCGGCGTCATTTGTGACGAGCTCTTGTTGATATACTGGGAAGTCGTCGTTCGTCGCTCGGTAACCCGCGCTTAACCTAGTGTTCGACCAGGGTAGCCGTTTCACGAATCTCGTATCGGCGGAAACGCCGTCGTAGAATCCGTCGGCCCAAACTAAGGACTCCTGTTCCAAGGCTAAATCGAAAGCACCAAGTTTGCTGGTTAGTCGACCCTCGCGGAGTAGTTTTTCTTCGACGGCGATCTGAATTTCAGGAAAATGTCGCTCAGATGAGGCCAGCACGGTACCCAAGCTGAGGCCGGCATCGCCGTTGGCAATCGCATTTGCGGTGGGCAAAACCAAAATCAAAAAGATGCGGTACCAGTTCATTTGTTATTTGCGCGTGCCGCCTGTTCGGCGGCGGGACGCGATGGTGGAAAACGATTCAGCCTACGCCACAGTTCATATCCGAGGCGCACTTCGCCAAGTTGTATCCAGGCTTGAGCCTGGCCGCCGAGTCGCAGGTAACGATCGTCGGGCCAGGGTTCTTCTCTCGGCGCCGAAATCAATACGCGGAAACGTCCGTCAGCCGAAGCAACTGGATCGATCGTGGTCACCACACCTGCGAACGTGCCGATAGCCGTTTCTGGCCAGCCGCTGAACTGTACGGCTGGCCAACCTTCGAACATAACGCGCGCTTTCAAACCGGCTTGAACCAACGGCGCATCTAAACCGCTGACATATACTTGAACTGCCCGTTCTACGTTCGCTGGCGCGAAAGTCGCAACAGGATCCCCCGCCTTTACAAACGTCGCCGTGTTGCCGGCGAGAATTTGTACGATGCGCCCGTCCTGAGGCGCCCGCACGAGTTGCGACGATTGTCGAGTCACCGCGATGTCTGCTTTATTGAGGCGGGCTCGTGCTTGAGCTTCGTGCGCCAATATTTGCTGGTATTTGATTTTTGCGGCTTCTACGTTCCGACGGGAACTAAGGCCGTCGGCCAGCAGCCGCTTTTGGCGTTCATAATCAAGTAGTGCCGTTTCAGTGGCGACTCGAGCCGCATTTAGACTACTGGCGACGGCCCTTCGCTCAGCGCCTAAGCGTTGCAATAGGTCCGGGTCAACATCGGTGACTTCCACGATTGGGTCATCGAGCGCCACGACCCCGCCGTCTTCTACAAACCATCGATTGATCCTGCCGTCGACGAGTGAGTTGATCGCCTGCACTCTGTCGGCCGGATCCAGCGCAATCACGTCTCCCGTACCACTAGCTGTTTGAACCCACGGGATCGCCCACAACCCGGTGATCGCCGTAATAAGGAATAACAGCAACACACTGGTAAGTGCCCTCAGGATCGACGGTACTGGTGTAATTACGTCGACCGGTAAGGCATCTAGGTGTTCGCGCTGTACAAATTCAGTAAGTGGCCGCACGCCAAACGTCTGTGAACGATTCATGGCAGGTCAAATTCCTGCAGGTCTGCGGCTTGTTGTGAATGGGGTTGACGTGTCTTGAGCGCGTCATCCAATGCTGCGGACAAGGACTTTAGATTGTCGAAGCGAAATTGGCGGTCAAATTCGCATAGTACATAGTCGTCGAAATCGGCTAAGTCGCTGCGATTAGAAAAGCATAGGACGGTGCAATTATCTAAACTGCGAACGCTGCGCATGATCGTTTGTCTGCTATCAAACGAAAGTGAGTCAAACAACGGCGTCAACACGAGTACGGACGGCTGCGCGGCCAGTGCGAATGCTATTTTTAATTTGATGACCCCTGCGACGCTTAGCGGATTGCCGTAAGGCGTAAGGGCCTGATCGATTCCATTTTTGAGGCCGTCGAGTTCATTATCGAGGTGCACGTCATGTACGAGTTGCCGCATGCGTGATCGCGGTATGCCCGGCGATGCAATATCGAGATAGTCGGCGATCGAACACTCCAGCATTAAGGTTGAATCGACTACGAGACAGCTGTTGCGCAAGTGTTGTTGTGCGATATCGTCGATTGTCGTTGAACCAAAAAATATGTCGCCGGATTCCGCCTCTGCAAAACCCTGTAATAGTTCGGCTATCGCTGTAATTTGCGTACTAGATCTGGTGCGAATTAGTGCGTGGTTTCCGGCGGGTAAATCGAGGTTAAAATGGAAACGGCCTCGAGGAAGCTTACAAATTACGTTATCAAATCTTAATGCACCCACTATCGGGGTGTTGCATCTGTTGGCGCGGTTGCCTTCCGTTGGCGTTAGGTAAAGTTGCTGCAGTTTCGTCATGGCGGCATATAAGTCGTAATACAACTCGAGGTAATAACCCGTGCGAGCAAGCCCAGCGAATATCACTACCATGATCAGTTCAGCAGCAATCAATTGTCCGAGGCTCAGCTGTCCGAGAATGACCAACCAGCCGCCAACGCCGAGTAAGGCCGCGCTCGTGCTTGCGTACAGGATAAGGAACCCGACCACCTGCGCGAATGTAAACTTAAAATGTTGTATATGCGCGTTGTCGTAACTCTCGAGCACGTCATTTGTATGTGTGAGCGCATATGCAATCGTTCGCTGTGATTTGAAAAATGAGTTCGCGCGCGACAAGTTCTCAAGCCATTTAGCGGTTTCGTATTTGGATGTTGATAGTGCGATCGCAGAAACTGCGGCACCATGGTGAAAAACCCGGAAAGTTAAGTACGCTGTGATTAGAACCGCGGCATTAAAAATCAGAAAAGCGGGGTGGTAAAACGACGTCACCGCTATTCCGACTAAAATTTGCAAGCTAGTCGTCAGCGCGCCGGTCAGCAGCGGTGGCAAGTTTTTTTGCACGGTCATGATGTCGAAATAGCGATTAACCAACTCGTCGCGGTTTATGCTTTCCATGTATGGATAGTGAGCGTAGAGCAATCGCAACGAAACTTCCGATACCACACGTTGGTAGAATCGACGTTCAAACAACTCCATTAAGTAAACTTGAATGGCGGTGAACAACCCGCTCAACACAAGCAGACCAAAAAGTATTAGTGCAAGTACTAATACTTGTTGTATCAGGGCCGAATTAGCGACCGTGGCAACCAACACTTGTACTGACAAAGGCACGGATAGACTCAATGCGCTAACAGCACCACCGTACACCAGCATTAGCCAATAAAAGCGGCGTTCGGGTTGTAGGATCAGCTTGAATAGCGAGTACGTGCTGATCGCGGTGAATTCTCTTTGCATGGCTGATGATTCGGTGACTACTAAGGGCGACACTATTACGGGTAACTTTCCAGAATTTGAGTCATGGCCGATACGCGGCCGCTTGGGGTCAAGCAGAGCTAGTTGCTTTTCGTCCAAGGAGAATTGCTGCCGATTGATATAGGGCATCGACAACTACCGTAGCTTTCCCGCGATTAATCGCGAATTCTCGAAACGGATTGCAGGGAACCGAGTTTGCTCGGAAAAGTCTCTGGCTTATGCCGTGCCGCTTAAGCACTTTCGCTCAATTCGACCGCGTCAGCGTAACGTTCGGCAACCGGCAAAAACTTCTTGGTCAACTCATCGTAGGCGCGAACTTTGCCGGAAGCGATGTCATAGACCCAACCATGAAGTTGCACCTCGTGTTTGGCAAGACGCAATGCCACCGTGGGGTGGGTTTTTAAATGCTGCAATTGTAGGATCACGTTCTGCTCTAGCAGCGTGTTCACGCGTCCCCATTCATCTAAGTCGGTACCGAGGTCGACTCCCGCTTTCGAGAAACTCAACCACTCTTTGATGTTGAGGAGTTCGTCTAGCGCATCGGATTCCATAGCGCCTTTCATCGCAACGCATTCGGTGTGTCCGCACACGACAATATGAGGTACTTTCAACGAGGCGGCCGCGAACTCTATCGATGCCGTCATCGCACCAGTGGCGGTCGTGTGCGGCGGTACGATGTTCCCGGCATTGCGACAAATAAATAGGCCTCCGGGATTCGTCTGAGTAATCATCGCCGTTTCAATACGCAAGCCTGAACACGTGATAAACAAAGCTTCGGGCGTTTGGCCTTTGCTCAGTTTCTTAAATAATTCTTGCTTTGTAGGAAAAACGTCCCGTTGGAAACGTGTTACCCCGGCGGCGAAATTCAGCATTACTGACTCCTGAAATCAAAATTTCCCTAGTTAAATATCGATGGATTACCAGCCGCCACCGCTATTCAGACGCCCATAATCGTCGGACCGCTTTAATCTTCGATTTGGGTACCACATGGGAACGGTTTTCCAGAAACGCCAGACCGTCAATGATCCATTGTGCAATTTCCGGCTGTACCAAGTGATATCTATGGTGACGACCGTCGCGTTCTTCTTCGACAATGCGGTGCGCACGCATCAAAGTTAGATGTTGCGAAACTCGCGGGCCGGAAAGATTGAGGATCTCGGCGACGGTGTTGACATCCTTTTCTCCTTCCTTCATTTCCTCTATCAATCGGATCCGGTCCGGGTGCGCCAAAATTTTAAAAATTTCGGCTAATTCTTTCGCTACGACAATTCGACTGGGCATCACCTTGCTCCGTCTCCATCCGGGCATCGAGTGCTGCCCTCCAGACGAGAATACTATTAAATATTAATATATGCATGATTACGCAGATAACTATATATGTAATGATAACTCACGTAATTTGGATTGCAAGGACTTTTTCAACGACGAGCAGCCAATGGCAACAACATTAGCGAAGCCTGGTTTCGCAGGGGTAGATCGAATTACCGTGCACGATTCTATGGTTTTCTTATCGAATAAATCGGGGCGCACAGAAACGCCGACAAAGATCAACGGCGAGCAGAATTGATGCAGCAGAAAACCGCTTCCGGTATGAATGTCGATTACCTTTAACCCTACTGCACGGGCACGCGCGGAAGCGGCACCAAATGCCCCAACTACACTGGCAATATCGACGTGGTTCACCGAAGGCGGCTCCGGCCAGGCTTCACCGTCGGCTTCGACGCTGGACGCAATCTGGGCCAACAGCTCCTCGTAGCTACTGGTCGCGATGGTTTTATGCTCTAGTAATACTCCGCGGAATGGGGGAGGTACGTTTATTCGTCTTATTCGCGTTCTCTGTCGCTTCGACGGGTAGGAAGGAGTGTCGACAACAAAATGATAGTGGACCGCCGAGTTAACAAAACGCCAGGTATCCTCGTGTCGAAAATGGCTACTCGTCCAAGGAAGGCGTATAAAATGCACGGCACTGATTTATTTATAGATTACCCAGAATTCCACACTAGCTAAATTCCTCTAAGACAATAACGGAGAGCTTGCATATGAATACCAGGTTACGGCCAAACCAACTCGGCTATATAGGGCTCGGCGTTAGCGATATCGAAGCGTGGGAGGTTTTCGGAACAGAAGTTCTTGGCCTTGAATCTAACGGCAGAGATGACGATGGTTCGTTGCAGTTACGTATGGATGATTACCACTATCGTTTCATAGTTTATGAGGATAAGGACCTAGATGACCTGCAACTAGTTGGGTGGGAAATGCAGGGAGCGCAGGAGCTTGCGGACCTCGCCGGCAAGCTTGGGGACCGTGGATTCGCAGTAACGCCCGGTAGCGACGAATTGAAGGCGAAACGCCGAGTAGTAGATTTAATTCAGTTTTCAGATCCAAATGGCTTAGCCTCAGAAGCATACTACGGCCCTCTCATTACGCGTGAAAAGCCATTCAAATCTGGTAGGTCCGTCAGTAATTTTGTCGCTGGGGATCAAGGGTTAGGTCACATCGTGATAAGCGTACAGGATCGACAGGAAACGCTAAATTTTTACCAAGACTTGCTTGGCCTCCGTATAAGTGACTGGGTTCACCCGCAGGGCGATTCGTCACGGACCCTAACGTTTATGCACTGCAACTCCCGACATCACTCTTTGGCTTTTTGGGACGTGGAAACGCCAAAGCGATTACACCATTTCCTGGTGGAAGTGGAACGACTCGATGATGTTGGTGCGACCCATGATTTGTGTCAGGGCAAAAACATACCAATAGTCATTAGCCTTGGAAGACATACTAATGACGAGATGCTCTCGTTTTACGTGGAAACACCGTCAGGTTTTGCAGTTGAATACGGTTGGGGTGGGATCAATTTAGAAACTGACGATTGGGATGTGCGGCAGCATTTGAGTGGCAGCGTTTGGGGCCACAAACGATAGGTGATTGTAGTCTTTGGATAAGCATCATCCGGCCCTGGCGATAGATAATCATGATGTCATTAAGTAAAAAATCGATCCTGATTTTTATTGTCGTCCTCAACATCAGTTCTACCGTGCAAGGACAAGCGGATCCGGTTGCGGGCCAAGATCCCGAAGCAGAAATAAGCGCTGAACAGCGCCTCCAGGAAATTCAGTATTACTACCGCGACATTTTATTAGCCGAACATCTGGACGGTGGGATGTCGATCGCTTTTTACCATCAGGTAGCTACCAATTCGGTGCTCAATATAGGCGATCCGATTGAGTTCCCGAATTATGATGATCACGGCAGTGCTACATCTCGACTTTACGACATTGCCGAAGACGGCTTCACAGTGAGCTATATCAGGAAACACTTCGGCATCGGCGGCGATATCGACCCGGTGGTCAATGAGGGCGTGGTGAAGCTCCCGTGGTCGCCGACGCTGTTGGGTGCGGCCTACCATGGCGAGGTGGATCGGGTTAAAGCACTGGTCGCCGACGGCTTCGACGTCAATCATACCGACCCCATGGGCCGAACCGCATTGATGCTGGCTGCGCGTAACGGCCAGCTCGAAACGGTTTCGACATTGGTGAAGTTGGGCGCGGATCTCGATCAAGTTGATAACAGAAAGCGCAATGCTTTGATCGTCGCCGGCGATTGCGACGCAGGGATTTGGAGTTTGCTCGATGGTGGTGCGGACCCATGGCGAGAAGGTGTAGACATCTGGGCCAGCAAAGGCATTTTCGGCAACGCGCGTTTATTGGATCGTGTGCTGAACGAGCAAAGCTTTGATCCACACTCACCCATTACAAAAGCAGGATTCGAACGCGCTTTACGTGCCGACAAGCCTGAAATCGTCGCGCGATTCATCAAGGCTGGTATCGATGTCAACGGGGTCGCGTCGCGAAAGCACTGGGAAGGCAAATTCGATCCAAGAAAACCGCCACCCGAAGAACCGTATTTGCAATTTATCGAGCACCCGAGGATCGTTCAAAATAGCAAACACCTAGTGGAAATTCGCCAACTCCTCCTAGCGGCCGGCGCCGACCCTGCGCAGACCAATGGAGCGCAATTGGACCGCTATCGATCCGAGTGGATGCCGAACTTCCTGAAATATAAATCGTTGGAGGATATTCAATCGATCATTGCCGCTGGTATTTTAGCGCCACATTTGACCGCGAAATCTTCTGACGACAGCGAGATCTCAATGATGGAATTCATTGAGACACGCGACCAGCATAGGCACCATAACGTCCGCAAGCAGTACCGCGTGAGACAGATGCTAATTGACGCCGGTTTCAGCGAAGCGGACGTCGACCAGGAAAAGATCAAAGTCTTCCGACAACAGGCATTCGAGGATGCCTTGGAGGCAGAGAGTGGATACGTCGTGGAGACGCTGTTGGCACTCGGGGTTGATGTCAATGGGGTCGTGCGCGGCCAATCGTATCTCGGATTCGTACTGGAAAATGATTTCTACACCAAGGAACAGGAAGATATTCTGATCTCTGGGCAAACCTTATATCGCAGCAGCGAAGACACTGAATCTGCTAAATTGCGGGATCGCATCGTTGCAACAATGAAGTCAATGGGTGCTGTCGAAAACATCGCAGCCGCAGAACCGGTAACACCGGCGAGCGGTGGGTTGATCGTGGATGCGTCCGGTACTGTCCTCACGTCTGGCACAGTAACTGTCAAATCAGGCGCAGTACTGGCGTCCGGCGGGGCCGTTGTCGATGAGGCCCCAACGAAATCAGAAAGGGAGCTACGCGAGGACCGTTGCCGCCTATAAACCCTACACGATTGGAAACTTACACCTTTGGGCGTTCCAACGACATCGGCTATAGGTTCGGGCGCCACCGTTTACAGATTAAATGAACCGGTAAAATTCTCGTTGAGGTGCGTGGGCACGCCAAGCAAACGTTCAACCTCACCCACCTGCTACATAAGTCGTGGTCTATACCTGCGGTTTAGTAAGTGGAATATTCCTCAAGCCCTAAGAACGTCGCGCCCCAGTTTTCCGCACTGCGATCAACATCGAAGAAATAGTGGGTACGGATTGTGGCCAAATCACGGTAAATTCGTTCCATCTGCTGGCCGCTCTGGCTAGCACTGGTGCCGCTGGCGGCGAAAAGTAGCTCGACGGCTTCGCTTACATTGTGTGCAATTTGTTGCGTTAACATGAGCACTCTGCGGCGCGATTCGCTGGAATATTCGAGCGTGCCGTCGGCTGCCTGAGCTGCGTATTGCATTTGATTGTTAATGATGTGGTCGTGAATCGCCGACGCCGCGTCGACTTTAGCCCGCGCTTGACCAAGGCGTCTTTGTGAACTGCGCTCTTGGCGTAATAGGTCAAACGGTGGAAAGGGGTTTTGTTTGGTCATAACCCGCTCATAAAACGCGTCGATGGCCGCTTCTCCTAGACCAATACAAACGCAACCCACTTCGGCGCAAAAAACTTCCATCGGGGGTGTAATGTAAAAAGGGTCGTCATGCACGCCGTATCCTGGTGCTTCGCCCGTGAACCACAGCGGTTGAGAAATGACTCGCCGTTGCGGTACAAAGACATCGTCTACGATTGCTTGCTTCGAACCGGTACCGCGCATACCCATCACGTGCCAGTTATCGAAGATTTCGTAATCATCTCGACGGATCCAGGTCATGACAAAGTCTTTAGGCGGTGCATCAGCTGAATCACCTGGTAGCGCAGCGTTAACGGCTAGCCAGTTTGCGTGCTCTCCGCCCGAATTGTAGTTCCAACGTCCAGTTAGCCGATATCCGCCGTCGACCGGAGTCGCCGTGCCCTGCGGGGCGAATATTAGTGGCGAACGAAATTCTCCGTCCTCACCATACATTTCGATTTGACCCGCTTCTGCAAACGCCGCCATGTGGAAGGTATGTGCGGAGGTCAGCGTAAGGACCCAACCCGTGGATGTGCAACCACGTGAAATATTCTTCATGACGTCGCAAAAGGTGCGCAGTCCAAACTGGTAGCCACCGAAGCGGCGCGGTTGCAAGATGCGGTAGAACCCAGCACGGATGCATTCCTCGACAGTTTGTTGCGGCAGGGTCCGCATTTGATCAGTTTCGGCGGCGCGCGCCCGTAAGATCGGTACCATATCGCGTGCGCGTTCGACGATTATTTCGGGGGTCAAATCAGGTTCGGGCTGGGGAATTGGAGATGTCATTTTAGTCATAACCGAAACTGCTTGGGCTCTTATCAGTAGCTAAAACAAGATACATTTTACACGCGAAGGCCCATTGATCTGGATTGATCTTTCGAAGGTCATCGCCCTGGATCGGATGTAGCGCTAATTTATTGATCAAGATTCGACGGTGACTTTTTTGATTAACTAAGCCGATCTAATTTTTCCGTCAGACGTGCGAGCTTATCAAGTGTACGCTCTACGTCGTTCGTCTGATCGACCGTGACCATGAAGATGAAATCGCGAAAGCCCGCGTTGTAGCGTTGCTGCAGTCCGCCGTATTCTTGTGGCGGATCCATTAGTACGACACTGACCTCGTCGGCCTCTCGGTCTCGTTTTTCGCAGGCCAACCTCAGGTCGGCGATGGCGTCGCCTTCATAACGCCCGTCAAACACGATCCAACCATCCGCATAATCCGCCACGCGATCGGGCACCGCGGCAGAGTTCGAACCTATCCAAATCGGTGGGCCGCCTTGTTGTAGTGGTTTGGTGTTGCCGACAATCGGATCGAAATCAACGTATTCGCCATGAAACTCGGGTTCGTTTTGATTCCAAATGGCGCGCATCGCGAGCGTTTTCTCGCGCACGATCTTCCAACGATGTTTGAACGAGGCGCCGTGGTTTTCCATTGCTTCGGCGATGCGGCCCCCCGCGACGCCCAAGATCAAGCGGCCGTTTGAGATTGCGTCGAGCGAACTCGCGCTCTTCGCAGTGGCGATTGCATCGCGATGCGTCAGTAAGCACACACTTACGCCAAGACGAATGCGCTTGGTTACTGCGGCGCAGGCACTCAGGGTCACAAACGGATCTGGCAAGCTGGCCAATATCCGCATCCTATCTTCCGGGTAAGGTGATGCATGGCGGCGTTGGACCGGCATGTGGGTGTTTTCCGGGACGAATAGCGAGCCGAATCCGCGTTCCTCGACCGCTACGGCAAGATCCATTGGAGAAACCCGATGGTTCCTAAGGAACAGACACACGCCGGCTGAAATCATAACCGCCTAAAACTAACCGAAGCGGCGGCAGCTTCGCTACTACTAACGGATCCTAGTCCTCTTCATCGCCGTCAATTACATCGATGATCGCGCCACCGGTTTTGAAGGGGACTTTCGCCACCGCAAGTGCGGCATCGGTAGCCGTTCCAATGACTGTCCCGGCACAGCCGCCCAGTAGCAGCGACATGATGAAAAGCGCTGCGCCGTATGATCGGGTTGCACGAATAATAATAATAAATAACCTTAAATTTATTTAATAACTATATGATAAATAAAAATTTAAATCCATGAAACATTATCAATTATCTGTCGTTCGGCGAGCCGCTGGCTGTCTGAGTCGGTCCGCGATTGAGTTGTAATCACCCTCCGCGGGGTTATTCTGGCCATGTCACTGTTGTTAGGAGGACGCGTTATGGGGACGGTTGAAGAACGCCTCGTGGCCCTCGAATCTGAGGTCGCCGAACTACGCGGCAAGGACGCTGTACGTCGGGCTTTATCGCGCTATGCGGTCGGTGTGGACAGCAAACGCCCGGGTATATTGCGCGAACTGTTTGACCCCGAGGCCGTGTTATCGATCCCAAACTGGAACATCGAAGCGCGCGGCCGTGATGCCGTCATGGCGTTTTTCGATGACTATTGGAGTCGTTTCGATGATCCGCGGCGCTACTATGCGAATGAGGAAATCACCGTGCGCGGCGCTCACGCCGAGGCCACCATGTATTGGCATGTGACTCAATCGCGCGGGGACGATTCGGTCATGGGTTGGGGTTCTTACGAATGGGGATTCAAGCTGACAGAGGAGCGCTGGCTGATCACCAAAGAGGTTGTGCATATCCTTGCCATGACGACCTTGGCTGCCGGTTGGGCCGGAAAAAATAGCTTGAGCTCGCTATGAAACGAAGCCAGACGCCGAAGTTCTTTGTGACATCAAGTGATAAATAATAAGCGGTTGATGGAGATTGGACGATGGTGCTGACGATTGAAAAAAATTTGCAGGTCGCGATGCGCGACGGCGTCACCCTGGCGAGCGACGTCTACCGTCCGGCAAATGACGGGCCTCATCCGGTGGTTTTAATGCGCTTGCCGTATAACAAGGAGCAGCCTGTTTTACTGTTTCTTGCCGGCGATATTCTACGCATCGCCCAGGCGGGATACGCGGTCGTGGTGCAGGATTGCCGTGGTACGTTTCAATCCGGCGGTGAGTTTGATCCCTATTTTCAAGAAGCCAGCGACGGCGTAGATACAATCGCATGGGCCGCAGCGCAACCGTGGTCGAGCGGGGTCGTCGGCATGATGGGCGCGTCTTACTATGGCGCGACACAACTACTAGCCGCGATCGAAGATCCGCCGGCCCTAAAAGCGATCGCACCGTTTATCACGACCGATCAGTACTATGAAAAGTGGACCTATCAAGGCGGCGCCTTTCAACTTGGCTTTATCTTGCAATGGGCAACCGCGACATTTGGCGTTGGCGAAGTCGTGCGACGTTTAGGTAACGGTCAAGCGACCGGCGCAGACGTTGGTGCGGCAATTGAGGCCGGAGATGACGTTGCCGACCGTTACTGGCATTTGCCGCTTACCGATCTACCGGAACTTGCGGACCTTGCGCCCTATGTCGGTGATTGGATCGCGCATCCCGACTACGATGATTACTGGCGGGAGATCGCACCATGTGAGCGCTACGAAAACATCACCGTTCCCGCGCTCAATTTCGGCGGTTGGTATGATTTATTCCTCGGTGGCACGTTGGCCAACTATCAGGCGATGAAATCTCGGACAGCGCAAAAGCTTGTTATCGGCCCGTGGGTGCATGGTTACAACGGCGGTGTATTCGCTGAGCGTAATTTCGGTCTGATGGCACATGATGGCGTTGCCGACGTGACCACCGATCAGATCCGGTGGTTTGATCATTGGCTTAAAGGCGACGACAACGGTGTCGACACTGAGGCACCGGTGAAATTGTTCATCATGGGATTGGATCAGTGGCGCGAAGAACAAGACTGGCCGCTACCGGATACGCAATGGCACAAGTACTACTTAGATAGTGATGGGCAAGCGACAGCGGACGGCGGCAAACTTTCAAGCGACATGCCAACGCGCGCCGCGCTAGATAGCTACGTGTATGACCCGAGTGATCCGGTACCGACAGTCGGCGGCGCGACCTTCCTACCAGGCCTATTCGTCGCCGCCAACGCGGGACCGCGAGACCAACAAGTAGTTGAAAGTCGATCCGACGTCTTGTGTTACACGAGCGCCGTACTAGAGCAAGAACTTGAGGTAACGGGGCCGGTGACGCTCGTCTTGTACGTCCGCTCGTCGGCCCCAGATACCGATTTCACCGGGAAATTGGTCGATGTCTATCCGGATGGCCGGGCGATGATACTAACCGATGGGATCTTGCGCGCACGCTACCGCGATGGTTTTGACAAGCCGAAGTCGCTTACGCCGGGGGAAATCTATTGCATTGAGGTCGATCTCGTCGCGACCGCCAATGTGTTCGCGGCAGGTCACCGGATCCGCCTAGAGGTCTCCAGTAGTAATTTTCCACGCTTCGATCGCAACACCAACACCGGCGGCGTCATTGCTACCGAAACAGAAGCCGACTTCAAGCTAGCGACGAACGAGATCCTGCACGGCGCAGACCATCCATCGCATCTCGTGCTGCCGATTATCGAACGCGACTAAATGCAATTGCCTCTCGCCACATTCTGCTGTTCTTCTAGCCGATAGGTCGTTAGGATCGTATTCCGCGTGTCGTATCATCGAATACCTCGTATTTGCGGGTCCGTGCTCAAGAATAAATGACAAAAAAATTGTGATCGAATGAGTTCGCCTAACATTTCGGATACCAATTGCCCGTCTTGCGGCGCCGCTACTCCGCCGTTACTCAAGCACAGCAAGCTTGCCGTGTGTGCGTATTGCAACAGTACCTTATTCATTGAAGACGCACAGGTCGCCAGTGCTGGTGAAAAGTCCGTACTTACCGAGATACCTTCGATCTTGCGTCTCGGACAGCAATTCCAAGTCGGCAATTGGATCTTCGAACCAGTCGGTCGCATCCGCTATGAGTACGGTGCGAGCGAAGGTTACTGGGACGAGTGGTGGGTGCAGTTGTCCACAGGCAGCACGAAATGGATCAGCAACGATGAGGGTGAATACGTTATCGAAAACGAGGTTGATTTTGATGGCGAGGTCCCGGCCTACGAGCAATTGGAGATCGGCGCATCGATTCAGTTGCTCGGTAAAGATTTACGCGTAACCGAGATCAATCACGCGACCTGTATCGGAATCGAGGGTCAGCTACCGGAGATAGTGAATCCTGGTGACACCCATCGTTATGCACATCTCGAAGGTCAAAACAGTGAATTGGTAACGACGGAATACGAAGAGGATGCGATATTCGTATTCGAAGGCGTTTGGTTGGATCCATTCGAAATCAAAGTGGCATGAACGATCCGACTCCTGCGCGCGCGGTTAATTGCACCCAATGTGGTGCGCCACTTAAGCTGCACGGTGGCCACCGTGTGCGCTCCTTGAACTGCGGTTTTTGCGGAGCAGTGCTCGACGCCAAGTCGGAGTATGCGGTGGTAAAACAATTTACCGACCTTCATCGCCCGCAGATGCCGCTAGAACTCGGTATGCAGGGCCGCATCAAGGGCATCGAATTTACCATCATTGGCGTCGTGCAATATCGCGATAGCGAAGGCTATCCATGGTTGGAGTATCAAATATTTTCGCCGACCCACGGTTACCACTGGCTCGTATTTTCTGACGGGCATTTTGTTTTCTCACGTCGCGTGCGTGAGATCGTCGATGTGAGTTTGATCCAGAAGACGACTTTTAAAGCCAAGGGCATGACCTTTAAGGTCTATGAGTCCTACACCGCGTCAGTGTATTTCGTCGAAGGTGAGTTGACCTATGTTGCTGAGGTCGGCAACCGAATCGCCGTTACAGAAGGGATCTGCCCACCATATAATTTTAGCCGCGAACGCAGCGACACCGAGGAGGAGTTTCAGTTCGGAGAATACCTGGATGCGAATGGAGTCTATCGTGCATTTGGGGTCCGTAAGATTCCACGCCCACCGCGCTCGGTCCACGCTTGCCAACCCTACGTTGCCAAGCCCGCTTCTGTTAGCCTCTCGCGCATGGCACGATGGTTCGCGATCCCAACGATACTTATTGCCATCGGCATAATGGTTTTTGGTGGTGGTTCACGCCTACTTGATCGCGAATTCAATCTGCAACAGATACTCGATGGTACTTACTCCGAGGAGTTTACGGTTTCTGGTAAGGATTCGATGATGGCCTTGAAGTTGAGCTCGAATTTGAGCAACGCTTGGTCATGGTACGACATCTCTGTCGTTCAAGGTGAACAGCCCGTGGCTAGCTTGAGCAAGGGCATTTCGTACTACCACGGCGTCGAGGGCGGTGAGAGTTGGAGCGAGGGTTCGCAATCAGCACGCGCCTACTTCACGCTGGCTGATCCTGGAACTTACCGATTTTATATCGAAGGCACCGGGGGCACGGGCGCGAACAGCAATCAGCCGCAAAATCGGGGTGTCCGGTTTCAGTTATATGAAGATGTGATTGTCTCACGCTATTTCTTTATATTGGCTTTGATTTTTCTCGCTGCATCGGTCTGGGAGCCGCTGTCGCGTTATCGTTTCGAGGCGCGGCGATGGGCACCAGTATTGGAGGACGATGATGAATAGATTATTCGCGGCTGTCTTCGCCGGTATGACGGCGCTGGCTGGGGTGACCACCGCAACCAATACCGGTATCCAAGATTCTTCATTTGAACAATATAAAGGGGCGCAAAGCGTGCGCCTCGGTAGCGCTCGCAATCGTCTGCCATCGTTCGGCGGTGGCCGCGGCGGTAAGTAGGCTTCTACACAAACACAACGTACGGGAATCAGTAACTATGGAAAGCATTTTGCAGGAATTGCACGTTGCCCCGATGGTCGGCACGATCGTATACAGTCTGCTCGGCTGTATCGTTTTTTATATCGGTTTTGTCGCCTTCGATAAATTGACGCCGTTTTCGATTCGAAAAGAAATTGAGGAAGATCATAACGTCGCTCTCGGTATTATTATTGGCTCAGGATTAATTTCGTTAGCCATTATTATCGCCGCCGCAATACGCAGCTGAGTTACTCTCGCGAGCGATCATTTTTAATGATCGGCGATCGCATGCAACGTCGATGAGTTCGGCCACCGGTCCATCGCCGCGGCACACCAACGCACTACTGCTGACGTCAACATTCGTTATCGCAGTATGCGGTCTCGTCTACGAACTACTTGCCGGCACGATATCGAGCTATTTGCTCGGCGACTCCGTCTATCAGTTCTCCATTGTCATCGGTTTGTTCATGGCCGCCATGGGCCTTGGTTCATACGCCTCGCGCTATGTTGGCGAGCGTCTATTGGAAGTATTCATCGTCGTGCAATTGTTCATTGGGCTGGTCGGCGGTACCAGCGCCTTGGTCTTGTTTCACGCCTTCAGTGTGCTCGATAACTACAGCGCCTTTCTGCTACTCGAATTGGTCGTTATCGGTGCGGCGGTCGGGCTTGAAATCCCGATAGTCATTAGAATTCTTCAGAATTACCAAGTGTTGAAGGTGAATGTCTCCAACGTGCTTACCGTCGACTATCTGGGCGCGTTGTTTGCATCGTTATTGTTTCCGCTGGTCCTCGTTCCGCAACTCGGATTAATCCAAACAAGTGTGTTGTTCGGGCTGTTCAATGCAACCGTTGCGGGTATGGCGATCTGGATATTTCGGGTAGAGATTTTGAAGCCTCGGATCCTGACCGTGTGTTGTGCCGCTTGTGTTGTTGTTTTGGTTGGCGCATTCGTTCAGGCGAATCGTCTCTTGGGATACTTCGAGTCACGGCTGTTTGCAGGCGAAGTTATCTCCGCTACCACAAGCCCGTATCAACGCATTGTGGTTACGCGCAATACCCAGACAGTCAATCTATTTATCAACGGTGCGTTGCAGTTCAGTTCGATCGACGAGTACCGTTATCACGAGTCGTTGGTGCACCCCGTCATGTCGCTATCACGTCGTCGACATCAGGTACTCGTCCTCGGCGGTGGTGATGGCTTAGCCGTACGCGAGGTGCTTAAGTATCCAGAGGTGGAACAAGTTACCTTGGTAGACCTCGACCCTGCCATTACGAACCTTTTCCAACGCAATCCATTGCTCAAGAAGATCAACGCGGACTCGCTTAACGATCCGAGAGTCGCAATTGTTAATGACGACGCGTGGCGGTATCTGGAGGCCACCGATCGCCGATTCGATGTCGTGGTCATCGATTTGCCGGACCCACATAACCTCAGCCTGAGCAAGCTCTATTCAAAGAGTTTCTACACTTTGTTGGCGCAACATTTAAATGCCGATGGTTTGCTGGTTACCCAGGCGACCTCTCCCGTGTTTGCGCTAGAGGCGTTCTGGAGTATTGCCACGACCTTACGCGCCGTACCGTCACCGTTTCAGACCAATGAGTTCCTGCAAGTGCGCCCGTATCACGCCTATATCCCGTCGTTCGGCGAATGGGGGTTTATCCTGGCTGCGCCACATCTGCCCGCTTGGGACCAAATCGAATTAAGCGTACCGACCCGATTTCTCGATTCCAATACGCTGCAGTCGATGCATGGGTTCCCTCGCGACATCGCTGAGACAGAAACGCAGGTGAACACCATTCACACGCATGTCTTGCCGAAATACTATGAACAAGGCTGGGCACGCTGGTATGAGTAAATCTAGCGATCACATTCGTTGCTTACACGGGTGGTGGGTTCGAATACCGCTGCGGAATATGCGAATATTACCGTCGAACTAGCGAGGCAATGCGTCGATGGAAACAATGCGTTGGATAGGGACCGTAATTGTTGGCGGGTTCTTCGTCGGGTTAACGATCTTTAATTGGCGATTTTTCTTCCAGAAGATCAGCCAAGGCGATGTCCGAATGTCGCCCGCACCCTGGGTCGGAGGCGTGGCGGGTTTATTCGCGCTATGGATATGCCCGGTACCCGGCGTGTTCGAGTATTGGTGGGTGCCATTCTGCATCGATTTCGGTTCTATCCCTAATTCACTGTGGCTCGCCTACAGCGCGGCCACGAGCAAACTTTGATCGGGAGTACCAGACCATGGGCTTGTTCGACACTATCCGCAATGAACTCGTCGATATCATCGAATGGATTGATGACAGTCGCCATACCTTAGCGTGGCGTTTCCCACGTCATCAAAATGAAATCAAACATGGGGCGCAACTTATCGTGCGTCCCGGCCAAGTCGCAGTGTTCGTCAACCAGGGCAAGATCGCCGATGCGTTCGAACCCGGACAATACACACTAGAGACGGACAACTTACCTATCCTCAGCACCTTGCAGGGCTGGAAGTACGGCTTCGACAGCCCGTTTCGCTGTGAAGTGTATTTTGTCGCGACCCGTCAGGTGACCGATCTGAAGTGGGGCACACCGAATCCGGTGATCATGCGCGACCCAGACTTTGGGCCAGTGCGGATCCGTGCCTTCGGCAACTACACCTTGCGTGCAGTAGATCCAAAGGCCTTGCTGACGGAATTGGTCGCCACCGATTCAAGCTTCGAAGCAGACGAAGTGAGCGAACTCTTGCGCGCGATCGTCGTGCAGAGCTTCTCCGACGCCGTTGCTAGCTCGAAGATCGCGGTGATGGATCTTGCCACCAGCTATATGGAATTGTCCGAACAAGTACGACAGACGGTCGTTGAACGAGTCGATGACGAATATGGTTTGGACATCCCGCAGTTGCAGATCGTTAATGTCTCGCTGCCGCCGGAGGTAGAAGAGGCACTCGATACACGCAGCAGTATGAATGTCATTGGCAACATGCAGGAATATCAGGCCTACCAAATGGGTACCTCGATGCCGATCGCCGCGGCCAATCCTGCCGGAGGACTCGCGGGCGCGGGCGTAGGACTCGGCATGGGTATGGCGATGGCTAATCAAATGGTGCCGGGGATGATGCAACAAGGCGCACCCGCAGGTGCCGCACCGCCGCCGCCATTGGCCCCCGCCTGGCACGTCGCGGAAAATGGTCAGACTTCGGGGCCATTCGATCTGCAAGGGCTGTCACAGGCAGCAAGCGCCGGTCGCCTACTACCAACAACGATGGTTTGGAGCGCCGGCATGGCGGCGTGGGCCGAGGCCCAGCAAGTCCCCGCCCTAGCGGGATTGTTCGCACCGCCGCCACCGCCGGCACCACCACCGCCGCCACCGCAGGACTCATGAGAAATTTCGAACCTGCGGCGTGCTTGAAACGGGCACGCCGTGCTTTCGTTGTAACGATCGCATTTGTGGCGCTTTGCCCAAACGTACTGTTTGCTGGACAGACCAGCGGGCAGTTGGCGCCGCTACTCACCGGTCTCGGCGATTACACCTATCCGGTGTCCAATTGCTCGAGTCGTGCCCAGCAATATTTCGACCAGGGTTTGCGTTTGTTCTACGGCTTCCGTTTCCCGGAGTCGATGGTGTCGTTTCGTGAGGCCGTGCGATCGGATGAGAACTGTCCGATGGCGCATTGGGGCGAAGCCCTAGCGATAGGTCCAAATCCAAACAGTCGCTATCTCGGATTTCCCGACGACCCCACTGGGGCCGGCGCCGCCGCGATCAAACGAGCGATAGCATTGCAAAATCGCGCGTCGCCAAAAGAGCGGGGATTAATCAAAGTGCTGCATACGCTATACGACGCCTTAACCAAGCCTGGGCGTGGCCAAAGGGATCAGGCTTATATCGAACTACTAAACGCGCTGACGAATACCTATCCAAATGATCCGGAAGTGCAAACCCTATACGCGGAAGCGGTAATGAAAAAATTCGCGTGGGATTACTGGACCCCCGATGGTAAGCCACGTCCTGGGATAGAAGGCGCAATAGCCGCGCTGAAATCGGTGATAGAGCAGGATCCGAATCACCCCGGCGCGAATCATCTGTACATCCATATCCTAGAAGACTCGCAAAACCCTGCGGCTGCACTCCCGAGCGCGGAACGTTTGGCCCAGACGATGCCAATGGTCGGTCATATGGTCCATATGCCATCGCATATCTACATCCGCACCGGCCGCTATGCGAAAGCGATCGACAGTAACGAGCAATCAATCGAAGCCGATCGCGCGTTCCTCGACCAATGGGGTGACCACGAGGTGCCGCTGGGGGTGGCGAGTCTATCGTCTAATGTTAAACGCAATGATCCGCACCCGGCAGATTTTATTCACATGGCTGCGGTTCTTCAGGGTAACTACGCAAGATCGCAGGCCATCGCGCAAACGCTCGCTGAGATGTCCGAACCGCATCTCGCCATCAGCGGCGGGCTGCAGCGTCGTTATGTACGGCCAATGCTAACCTTTAGGCGTTATGCCGACTGGGGCCGGATACTCAAGTTGCCGCCACCTGATGCAACCTATCCGTTTATTACAGCGATCTGGCATTTCGTTCGCGGCAGCGCGTTTGTGGCCCAGCATAGATTGGACGACGCCGAGCGCGAACTCGCCGCGTTAAAATCGATTGCCGTAAGCAACGATATGAAAGACTTCCGCACCTGGGTCAATTCAGGTCGAACCTTATTGGACATCGCAACTCACGTGCTCACAGCCGAACTTGCCATTAAGAATGAAAAATTCGAGCAGGCGATATTTCATTTAGAGGCAGGCATTAGGCTCGAAGACGGATTGAACTATATGGAACCGCCATCTTGGGGACATCCCGTCAGACACGAACTCGGTGCACTACTACTTGTACTTGGCCGTGCCGCCGAGGCCGAGACGGTTTTTTGGGAAGACTTACGGCGTAATCCAGAGAACGGTTGGGCCTTGCATGGTGCTTGGCAAGGTTTGATTCAACAGGGTAAATCGGCGCAAGCCGCAGAGGTCGCGGTGCGATTCGAACAAGCTTGGCAAAACGCGGACATCGATCTGGAAAACGGGCGCGCGCTGGCGCAGTAACCGCTGCTCATGGCGACTGTTCTGGACCGCGTTTAGTGTGTCCAACGACGAGTTAGCTAAAACACCCGACAGCATCCTGCCAAGTCGATCGTCGACTAAGCCTGTATCGTGATTGGCGCCCGTCAGCAGTCGTATGTTGTGCACTGCATTCGATGTATTGATCGTGATCATCGTGACCAGGCCGATCGAAATATTTCAAAACGGAACGTTTAGTACTGCCGCAGTGCAAAAGGTGCGCCGCCCGTCAATATTCGGCGTGCTCAATGATGCATTGGTCTTGTTCGGTCTCGAGGGTAAGGAGTTTGTCCGGATGCCTGCACTACACTTCGGATCGGGGTGGCAAGATAAGGATCCGATTTTCGGTAAAACCCGGGCTCAAAAACGGATCAATCTTGTTGAGGACTAATGTCGGCGACAAGAGCTTAAACTGGAAGTGCGAAATTGAAGGCAATATTCCACAAAAATTTCTTCCGTGCGCGCGTCGACAGTAATTTGTGTTGTTCGAACGATCGGCTCGTAGTGACGGCGCGCCCAAAATCCCTTTGGGAACGAATTCCCCAGTGCTAGGCTAACGCGATGAGCAGTTTAGGCCTCGATGAGACAACGATAAAAGAATGGATCACTCGCGTCGAACGCGAACGCGCCCGTACAAGTAGGCCAGATGGATTCCCCGATCTACCGGATGTGCCGGCAGGCCGCTATATTGACGAAGCGTTTTTTGCCCTCGAACGGGCGACGTTGTGGCAACGTACCTGGCTGTATGCCGCGCATATCGACCAATTGCCCGAGCCCGGCAGCTATTTGGTATGGACACACGGCAGCGCGCCGATCTTAATTATTCATGGTGACGATGGCGAAGTTCGCGCGTTCTACAACACTTGTCGCCATCGCGGCGCACCGGTTGTTCGAAACCCGAGTGGTCGCGCCGGCAAATCCTTGGTTTGCGGCTATCACGGTTGGGCCTACGACCGACAAGGTGCGCTACGCGCAATGACCGAACCGCGCGATTGGCTCGGCGTCGACAAAGCTTGTCGGGGGCTCATTCCTGTGCGCTGCGAACGTTTCGCCAACTGGGTGTTTGTTTGCGAGGATGTCAATGCAGAGCCGCTGGGTGATTTTGTCGCACCGCTTGCGCGCTTCGTCCGCCACCTGCCGCTGGAGAGCCTCCGCCTGGTCAATCGTCGAGAATTCGACGTGAGTTGCAATGCGAAAGTCCTGATGGAAAACTTTCTTGAGGCCTATCATTTCAAGTTGCTGCACCCAGGTACCACCGACCGTATCTTCGACAGTCAGGGTACCAGTGTGCACCTGTGGAAGAATGGTCATTCGATGATGCTGTCGCCTAACCGCCGTGCAGATTGGGTCGATCCTGGTACCGTCGGTATGCCCGCGATGGACAACAGCACTGAGATAGAACGCGACTTCAATCCGAGCTACAGCGTGTTTCCGAATATGATCTGGCCGATCGCACCAACCGGCATACCTTGTGTTGCGATCTGGCCGAAGACCATCCGCACATCGGCAATGGAAGTGTTGTGGTTCGCGCCCGATTGGGGCGGTGGCGAACGCGATCCGCTCTGGGATACCCGGATCGCAAACTTTGATCGTATTGTAGATGAAGACATACAGCTCGCTGAGCCAATGCAGAAAACCCTCGAATCGCCTGGCTTCCGCGGCGTTCCGCTGAGTTACCAGGAGCGCCGGATCTACCATTGGCACGAGGAAATCGATCGTCGTATCGGTATCGAGCAGGTACCCGCCGAATTGCGTATTGCGCCGGTACTTGAGACATTCGTCGAATGAGGGATATCGGTCAGATCCCGCGGATTTTCGGCGTTATCGTTTTAATTTTACTTTGTCCAAGCTCGGTGCTGGCCGATGGCTATGCAAGCCCCGAGGCGCTGCTCGAAGAGATGCAGCGGCTACAATCAAAATCTTGCGATCTTACGTGTCATATCGTCCTTGCCGAAATGTACAGCGACGAATATCTCAACAATCTTCGCAATGCCGTATTGGATGACGTTGAGAATGAGGAACATCGAGAAAACGCGCTGATGATTTCTTTTGGCGAAAAGATTCCACTGGCGGAGCTGCGTGAAATGAGCGCGGCGGAACTGTTTGCCCGGCAAACTTGGAACACGGAAAGAAATGCGCCACCCGAATGGCTTATTAGAAATATCGAACTGAAAAGCCGGGAAGCGATCTCAGAAAACGAAATACGCACGGTCGTGGTGCGTTCCGGTATTAAAGCCGACCCCGGCTACAGCGAAGAGTCGTTTATGACCTTTATCAAGCAGGGTGGGGGCTGGAAGATCAAGCATTAACTGCAAGGACGGTATTCATGCCGCTTCGATCTGCGCTGGTACCATCTTATGCCATGGGGTGCCGGCGAAAAAATCTCGATGCCCGGATGCGGTAAGTTCATTCGGTGCCGTTCCAACGCGTGATAACTTGCCCGCACCGCTGGCATTATCTAAGCCCATACCATTCGGTAGAGAGACATGTCCCGGTTGCATGCGTTCGGAGATCTCCACCACAACTTCTGTATGACCGCTTACGGTGCTGAGTTTGGCGACGTCGCCGTCATTTAACGACAAGCGTGCGGCATCTGCGGGACACATCCGGAGCGCACCGTCGCGGTCTTTTCTACGCCAATCCGGATCACGAAATATCGTATTGGCGGTATAGGCACGACGTTCACCGGCCGACAATACGAATGGATATTCCGGACTCGTGATCGCCTGCGGTCCGTTGGCGAGATCCTCGATACTTGAAATGAGATGCTCGACCTTCGCATTGATACGCCCATCGGCGGTACGCACGCGCTCCCACGACATCTCGTATTCATCAACCGAGAAGGTGAAACCCCGGGGGCTGTCGATGATGCGATTAAATAATGCGTCGCCAAGGGTGCTACCTTCACCTTCAAGTCCGGCACGTTGCAGTGCGCCGGGCTCGCGTTGCGCGACAAAATGGGCAACACCCCATAGCGCCGCAGCGGGGGCGACGTTCTCTGGCAGACAAGCGCCGAGCGACCGGTACAACACCACCGGGGCAAGCCGGCGTACAGCCGGGTTATTCGCTTGGGCAACATTGAACGCCTGCGCGAAGGCCTCGCGGCCTTGATGTTCCAGCGTTTTACGCAAGCCTTCGACTTCCTCGGGCATCTCACCGAGCTCTTCGATAATGCGTGCGTGGATCTCTGCTTCGGTTAAGACATCGGCGTCGGCCGGTGGGGCCATAATCGGGTGGCGCAAGTGAAAATAGTTGTGAGGGAACTCGAAGTTGAAAAACGTGGCCTCGGCCTTTTCGTACTGGGTCGCGGTTGGCAGAATGTAATCGGCATGCCGCGCGGTCTCGGTCATGGCAACATCGATCACAACACTGAAGTCGAGTTTACGCATCGCTTCGATAAACTTGCCGGAATCGGCAAGCGAATGTGCGGGGTTGGCAGTCTCGATAATCATCGCGCGATAACGATCCGGATGGCCCGACAGAATTTCTTCTGCGATCACGTTGCACGGCACCAGGTTGCCAAGCAGCGGTTTGTCGGCAACTGGTGATTTTCGGGCAAGGCTGGGGTTGCTATTCACCAACGGGCGTAAAGGATTGATCACAAATTGAGAGCCGGCTTTGCCAAAGCTACCGGTAACCAGCCAAGCGAGACGGTGGATGTAGCTAACCAGCGTCGAGTGGCGATTCATCTGCACCCCGAGATCCTCGTACCATGCGACACTTTTCGCTCCCGCCAAGCGTCGCGCAAGAAGCCGTAACTGGGTCTCATCTACGCCGCTCCATTCGCAATATTGTGCGACCGCCACACGATCAAACAATGGGCGGACACTATCGAAGCCGCTCACATGTTCTGCGATCCAATCATCGTGCGCGATATTTTCCTCGAGGATGATGGCAATCAAAGCTGCGAGTACCCAAGCGTCGGTGCCGGGTTTTAGTTGAATGTGGAAGTCGGCGAGTTCGGCGGTTTCGGAAACCCGCGGATCGAATACGACAAGCGTACGTTCGGGGTCCTTCGCAATCTCGTGCAAGGTAATCCGCGCACGGTTTACCCCGTGTGAATGCCATGGGTTTTTACCGATGAATACGGCCACCTCGCAATTGTCGAAATCCCCTGTACGCACGTAAGCGCCGAACATCGAGGCGGCGACCCAGGCTTCGCCGGTCTTTTCTTGCGCTAGCGCATTGGAGCGGTAGATCCCACCAAGTGCAGACTGCGTACTAACCCCGTAGGCGCCGGGTAGGTGATTACCTTGACCGCCACCGCCGAAGTAGAAAACTTTGTCACCACCGTATTCGTCCCGAACGGCCGCAAGGCGCGCGGCAACTTCTTTGATCGCGGTGTCCCAGTCGACTCGTTCGTAGTCGCCGTCGGCAGTTCGTCGTAGTGGGTGGGTCACACGGGCGGGGCCGTTTTGATAGAGATCGATGCGTGATGCCTTCTGGCACAAGTAGCCCTTGGAGGCGGGGTGCGCTGCGTCGCCGCGCACCTTTTCGATGCGGCGACCATCGTCGCTCAGCTTTACTTCAATGCCGCAATTGTTCTCGCACAACATGCAGGCGGTTGCGTGCCATTCGGACATTTGGTGGCTCCAAACAGTTTGGACAGAAGGCAGCCTACCAAAGCGCCAGTGGTCCTGCACGTCTATAGGCGAGCGCGGCGGCGTCAAGGCCTAGGAGGAACCCTGGGACGATCGACCGAACATCGATAGTGCTAGGCGTTCTCCAATGTATTGACCCGGCAGAACACAGGCGACGAAAGTTCTATACTGAAGGCAGACGTAATCTTAATGGTCTCAATGCCATGCGGCGGATAAAGATCGGCGTTCAGTCCGGCGGCACCTCCAGTGCCCAGGAAATACGAGCCACGGCGGCAAAGGCCGAAGCGCTTGGATTTGACGATATCTGGGTCATCGAGGATTACTTCTACACCGGTGGTATTGCGGGCGTGCTCGCAGCCTTGAATGCGACGTCTCGGGTCCAGGTGGGCTCCGGTATTCTGGCAACCCAGACACGCCATCCGGCGCTACTGGCCATGGAGGTCGCAACGATCACCGAGCTGTATCCAGAGCGATTTAATTTCGGGATCGGACTTGGCGTCGTATCGTGGCTTCAGCAAATGGGCCTTGCGCCAAAGTCTCCAATCGGCGCAATGACTGAGTGCGTAACGGCGCTGCGCGCGCTGTTCAACGGTGAAGAATATTCGACCAAGGGCGAATACTTCGAGTTTAATAATGCGCAGTTGATCCATCCGCCATCGGTACCGATTCCGATCCATATCGGTGCGATGAACAATCGTATGATTGCACTAACCGGTTCGCTCGCTGATGGCTTTATCGCTGGGAATACCGCTGGACCAAAGTTTATCGAGCACGCCAAATTGCTAATGCGCGAGAGCGCGCTGAAAAGCGGCCGCGATATTGACCATGAGATCACCTGCTATGTCGTATTTTCGGTTGACGACGATAGCGAGATCGCGCGTCAGGCGGTTCGCCCGCTAATAGGCTTTTATTTAGGTATCTGCGGCAAGACAGCGCATGTCGATGTTTATGACTACACCGACCATCTTCTGCAGCTGCTTGAAACGGGCGGCGTGGCGTATGTGCAAGATCATTTCCCGGATAGCTGGCTCGATGAGTTGGCAGTGGCTGGGACCCCGCAACAATGTGCGGAGCAAATCAGACGATTCGGCGCAGCCGGCGTCGATAACCTGGTGTTGCTACCGCAGCCGACAGCCTCGGCAGCCGAGTTATTAGAAAAAGCAGCCTCGGAAGTACTTCCGCTTCTCGCGTAGACAACTCAAAGCGCTCGTCGGTTGGCCGGATGGCGTACCGCTCAGATCCGTTAAATGACACATTAATGTTTTATTGGTTTGCGCCAAAGGAACTGTCATATTGACGCACGAACAGATTTACTAATAGGAGGACTGTCGTGATCCGAGGCGTACACCATATCTCTATATCTACTAACAATTTTGACGAAATGTTGCATTTTTACCGCGATCTGATCGGTTTGCCCTTTGCGGCCAGCTACGACTGGGACATCGGTAGTAAAATTCCAGACAAGGTCACCGGTCTAAAGGACAGCGCCGTTAGGACAGCACTGTTACGTGCCGGCAACACCTTCGTTGAGATATTTCAGTACACCAACCCAGTAGGCAAGGATCCGATCCCGAATCGGCCGGCATGTGATGCGGGTTTGACGCATATCTGTTTTGACGTGCTCGACGTCGACCATGAATACGAGCGACTGTTAGCCGCCGGAGTGGAGTTTCATACCGAACCATTAGATTACGAGGGTAATGTCAGGACCACCTATGCCCGTGATCCTGATGGTAATATTTTTGAACTACAAGAAATTACGCAGGCCGGTCTTGATATCGATTTAGTACATGTGGTGCCGGATATCGCGACGCAGGTGATCAAATAATCGTGACATGAGTCTATCGCCCTCGCGCGTGCCTTGGGACGGCCGGTGACAAATACCAATACACGAGATTCGGGGAGTGCGAGGTCAAACCGTAGCCGGAGCCGTACGCTTAGCTTCTACGCGGTATTGTTCGCATTATTAACGCTTGTCGTGGTCGTTGCGGCTGAGTTTGGTGCGCGCATTATGTGGCCACAAATCTCGGACAACGATGTTTATCTGCAGGCGCTCTATGGGCGCGTGTTGAATTCAGATACCGGGGTAGGACGTAATCATCCGAACTTCGATCCTATTCTCGGTTTTAAGCACCGGCCGAACGTGCGTCGCACGATAAAGACACCGGAGTTTGAGTACGAAGTGTTAACCAATAGTTTGGGCTTTCGTACGCGGGAATTGTCGCCACTGAGCAATGATGTACAACGCCTTGTGTTACTGGGCGATTCAATGTTTGAGGGCGTTGGGACGCAGGAGGACGACCGCGTAGCGAACCGGCTAATGAAATTGTCGCGTTCAGATGCAAACAGTACCCCGGTGGAGGCATACAATTTCGCCGTGCGTGGCTACGATACTGCCCAGGCGCTAGCGGTCCTGCGACGTTTCGGCGCAGCGTTGCGTCCGGATCGCGTGATACTTGGTTTTTTCGTTGGTAACGATTTTCTGTCGAATTATGCGGCGACAATCACCCCCGCCGGCGAATATCAGTTTTCGAACGATAGGGTGGACCAGATGAAAAGCTGGTTACGCGAGGCGCATCCAGGCCCGCTGTGGCACAGTCGCGTTTACCGCACGCTTAATCTCCGCGGTCTAGTCGTGCGCACGCGCTATCGTCTAAGCTTGAGGCCGGCCGTTCTTAATCGTAGTTGCGGCTGGATCGAAGCGGTGGCGAAAGAGACGCGCGCGCTCGGCGCGCAATTCGACATCGTCATTTTCTACCCAAAACACGCGGTAGCAGATGGTTTTTTAGCTAGGTGGTCTGAAAGCGCCGTGGCTGGATCAGGTGTCGCTGCTTGCGCTCGGGATCTCGGTTTAGCGGTTGTCGACCTAATTGATGAGATATCGGGCGCCGCCGATGCAAAGCGATATTATTGGGCGGTAGACGGGCATCTAAACGCGGCGGGTGAGCGTCGCTTGGCGGAAATACTCTGGGAACATATTAATAATTGAGGAACTCGCGCGAGCACGATTGTCGCGCGTCAAAATTGATCCCGCAAAAATGACCATGATTGGATTCGAGACTATTGGCAACGCAACGGTGATCGTTCACGACGACAAACCGTTGCTCGCGACCGACCCCTGGTTTGAGGGTGATGCCTATTTCGGGAGCTGGGGGCTGTCGCATCATGTTCCGGCCGAGCAGATCGATCACATCAAAGCCTGCCCCTACATATTTATTAGCCACGGTCATCCCGATCACTTGAGCGGACCGTGCTTGGAGCAGTTGCGCGCAGCGACCTTGCTGTTGCCGAACCATGCCGGTGGCCGTATCGAAGATGGCCTGCGCGCAAGTGGTTTTAGCGTGCAGGTGTTGCGTGACGCCGAATGGATGACGCTTAGCCCACGCGTGAAAGTAATGAGCTTATCGGATTACAACCAGGACGCGGTGCTACTTATTGATGTCGACGGCCATTTGCTCATTAACCTCAACGACTCATCGCATGAGGCATTTTTTTGGAAACGCAAAGTTAAACAGATTGTAAAAGCATACGAGCATTCGTTTATGCTCAAGATCGCCGGCTACGGCGACGCCAATATGATCAACTATCACAACGAACACGATGTCCGCATACCGCCTCGGATCAAAGACATTCAGGTTGGACGCAAGATCCGTTTCTATACGGAATATTACCAACCCCGCTACTTCGTACCGTTTAGCTCCTTCCATGTCTATCAACGCTCGGATAGCGCGTGGGCGAATGAATTTACGACACCGCTTTCGGCTTATCTAGATGGATGGGGTGAAGGTGTTACGGAAATGCTACCCGCGTTTATCCGCTGGGACTGCTCGAGCGGAACCTTTGAGGAACTCAATCCGCCCGCGGTCGAGGTTCAACTGTTTGCGCCAGAAGCATTCGATGATAACTGGGCAGATGTGTTGGAAGCGGAAGATAAACAGAAAATCACGAAATATTTTACCGACATCGCCGCACTATCGACCAAGCTCGACTATGTGACTTTGCGCGTTGGCGGACACGACTTCACGGTCTCTGTTGGCAACTCGGCGCGGGTAAACCGGGGGGTGACATTCGAACTACCACGCCATTCACTGATGACGGCAGTTGAACACTGTTTATTCGACGATTTGATGATCGGTAATTACGCGAAAACGACCTTGCACGGCGACTGGTCAACGCAAACCTTATACCCACATTTTATGCCGCTCGTGCCAAAGTACGCCGACAATGGTCTCGCGCGTACCGAGGCGGAACTCGCCGCATATTTCGCAACGTATCGCCGTCGCGCGCCAATGCACTATCTTTTGCACCTGCTTGAAACTGGAAGCCAATCCCGGATCCGCCCGTGGTTGCAACGGCATCCGAAACTCTTCAATGCCGCGCTAAAGGCGTATCAATTTACCCGCCGGCTTTAAGTGATAAACGGCGCGTGATTTCCACGGTATTCCGGTACTCGTGATCAGGCCATAGGCAATTTACGAGCCTGGCAGGCCGAAACTCAGCAAAACGTTGCCTGGATTTGCGCCGAATTTGGAATAACCCGAATTGAAATAAACCATCCCATTGACGATCACAGTGCCTGCTTGGTCGATCGATCCGCCCCGGCCCTTGGCGCCGTTCACCGTGTCGAACTCGCGTAGCGTATCGAAGCGCCAGATCTCTTTTCCGGTTGCGGACTCGAACGCACGCATCTCACCGCTTTGTGAGCCGGAAAAAACAACGCCCGGGATCGCCGTCACGGCGGCGCCTTGAGCCGGGCTGCAGCGCGGGCGGCCTTCACAGCTCACCGGTGGTGCGTCCCATAGGATCTCGCCGGAGGTAAGGTCAACCGCGACGAGCCCACCGCCGGCATTCGGATCGAGTTGGATTTGGTCGCTTAATACGCCCTCCTCGGATAGCCAGCGGACGTCAGATCTAGAGGCATAAAGCGCCCGGCCATCAGTCGCCTGGCCCCATTGTAATCCGCCTTGGACGCCGCCCTCGGCTAATTTTTTCTGCCACTTAAGCGCGCCCTTGGCATCCGGATCGAGTACATGGGCAACGCCGGATTTCTGCGCGCCGATGAGTACATTACTGCCGTCGGCAAGCGTGGCTAAAATCGGTGACGCGCCCATGTCCTCGTCAGGACCAGTATTCTGTGGGCAATTCACCTGCTCTTTGGCCATGCAGCCGACGTTCCAGGCGTCGCCGCCGAGACCTTGGTAGATCCATGTTATTTTGCCGCTGTCCAAATCGAGCGCGACAACACTATCACTAGTGTCCGACGCTGGGTTCGAATAGTTGTCGCCGGTGCCGATGTAGATCAACTGCCGTTTCGGATCGATAGTGACAGCCGACCACACGCCGGCACCCGAAGGACCGTGCATCACTTTGCCGTTGGTGTCTCTACCGATCGGGCTCGGGGGTTGTTCAATCGTAAACTGCTTCCACAATCGTTTACCCGAGTCTATTTCATAGGCGATCACACTGCCGCGAAACACACAGCAAGTGTAATCAGGGTCCATCGCCAAGACTTCTTCGAATGACGCCATCGGCACATACACTCTGCCGTTATGGATCTGGACCCCGCCGGTGACTCGCGCACTCGGGTGATCGTCTCCGACGTCCATCCAGCGCAAGCTACCGCTGGCGGCATCGAGCGAATACACGCGACCACTTTGGTCACCGAAGAACACGCCGTACTTTCCGTTTCTTAGATAGGCAATGCTCACCGGCGCTTTGACCGGGCCCTTTGCCTTGAAGCGCCAATGAGTGCAGCCGGTTTTCGCATCGAGCGCATACACCGTGCCATTCGGGCTGCCCATAAATATTCGTCCGCCTACAACAGTGGGTTGCGACTCCATGAAGGTCTCACCGGGAAACGCGAAGGCCCATTTAAGTTCAAGATTGGGCACATCGGCGGCGTCTAAGTTTGCACGGTCGGCGGACTGAAAGCGTGTATTCGCAAGGCCGTTGCCCCAACCGTTCCAATACGGTGCGGCGAACGGATCAGTCGCGGGCCAAGATGCCGGCTTGCACATATTGGTGCCACTGTCGTTCCATTTCTGGTCGTAGGGTTTACCGGTAATAAATTCGGATACCGCTACGCGTTCCGGCCCGGTCAGATTGAACGTTCCAATGAGGCGCATGGCGCCGGTTTCGAGCGCTCCTACTATGCGGCTAGTTTGGAGTTCAGTGAGCGTCGAAAACGACGGCGTGCGTGGCGTGTTCGAGTCATGGCAACTCGCGCATTCGGCCTTATACACCGTTTCCCCGTCGCGGTCGTCCGCGAACACAGGGGCACTGAAACAAATTATCGCGAGCATACCAAGGCGCAACATGGCGGATTTCATGGTTCTCTCCTGGGACGTATCAATTATCTGGCATAGCGGCCTAATCTCTCACAATTTCGCTGTGCCCGAAAGGCAGCGAGGCTCCGCAGCCAGGCGCCAGCCACTAAACGGTGCAATATTCGCAGCAATACACCTCGTAGCGACGCGTGTTTTATGCCGCCCGTGGCACGCGTTTTGGGGATGATTTAGTATCTGTCGTGCAATGAATTCAGGGGATAGGTAACGATGAGTCTCTACGCAGACGCCGAATATCCGGTCTCAGCCCACACCGAGACACTACATGCGGACCAACTCCGTTCCTTTGCGCGTCCCGGCACGTGGGGGACAGCGGCGCAACGAACCGCAATTGCAGCCACAGCACGCAAGGCCCGGTGCGATACGTGTGTGCAAGAGTCGGTCGGTGATGAAGAACTGGCGTCGTTGGGTAATTTGCCGGACGCAGCAGTTCGAGTCGCGAGCGCTGTAGCGCTCGGCGGCATCGGTATCGACCGAGCGTTTTGCACGCAAGTACAAGCAGAGGGGGTGACGGAAGGCGCCTATGTTGAGATTGTCGGTTTGGTCGCGCGGCTCGCGCACCTCGATGTATTCGCCCGTGGCATTGGCGTGCCGTCGAGAAAACTGGCGGAGCCGGTGGATGACACGGAACCATCGCGCGAACGACCAGTAGAAGCGAAACGCGAGGGCTACTTTACCGCCACTGTTCCGAATTGGCCGGAGGGTGGCGTGCTGGCCGAATCTTTGTTTGGAAAAAATCCGGCACCCAATATCTTGCGATCCTTAAGTCTGGTCCCCGAAGAAGCGCGCCGGCTAATTGCGATCATGGACCAGGAGTATTTTTCCGGTGAGACGATCGGCGACTTCACTTTAAGCACCCACGAAGCCTTAACGAGACCGCAAATCGAAATTGTTGCGGCGAAAATCTCGGAATATAACCAGTGCTTTTACTGAACCACCTGGCACACCTTTATCCTCCGTGAGAGTGGTAGCGCAATAGGTGAAAACTTCAATCTCGGTGGCGCCTTTGATCCCGATCTCGACAGCGGCGTGGAACACGGTCGCGAGCTGGTGACGTTTGCCAGATCGGTGCTATCGCCAGACCTCGATCAACTCGCCGCGGCTCGTCGCCAGTTACTCGATTGCATGGGCCCAGCTGCAGTCGTGTCCGCTTCGATTATTGCAGCGGGATTCAGTTTGGTCGACCGCGCGGCCAATGCGATCGGCATCAGCGTTGATGAAATGGTGTTGACGCCTAGCAAGGATTTTCGCGAGCGGCTCGGTATCAACCGGTTTCCGTCAGCGGCCAATACCTTGGGTGCGACTTAGGCGCTACAGTCGGGCGCCTAAACCAATGGTGTGAACCTATCCCTCTGTCTGCGGTAGTAGGTAGCGCTCGTACTCGTGCTCGAAGGCGAGCAGGCGAGTATCGCTTATCCGGTCGAGATATAGCTTACCGTCGAGGTGATCGAATTCATGTTGAAATACAGTGGCGGGAAAGCCAGTGAGTTCGATCTCCTGCGCTTCACCCTGTTCATTCAAATAACGCACTTTGATGTGTTGCGGTCGTTCTACGTAGCCGCGCAGGCCAGGTACCGATAGACAACCCTCCCAGTACCCGGATGCAGCCGCATCAACGACCTCGATTGTCGGATTGATGAACACGCCGAGCGACATCGGTGCGAGCTCACCATAACGCGTCGCACCGCCCGGAATTTCGATGATCGCAAGGCGCACGCTTTCGCCGATTTGCGGCGCGGCGAGCCCAATGCCACCATAATCGTGCAAGGTATCGACCATATCGCCGAGCAAGCGTTTGACTTCATCGCTGCCGATCTCTTCAGGGGCAAGTGGTCTGGCAACCTCCCTCAATAACGGGTGGCCCATGCGGATGATGCGTCGAATTGCCATAGGAGAAAGAGTATCGAAAAATTGGTAGCACTTAGCAACAGATTAAATTCGATATTCCGTCAAATCCTATGCCTAGCATGCGTCGCGACCTTACTTGCCTGTGAGATGTCTGCGCCACCGCCAACACATCACCGTATCGAACTCCCGGGATATGGAACCATGGTTATCGATATCGAGATGGTCGACACCTGGGGAAAAAACTATCTGAGCACGTTTACCTTCGAACCACTTTCGGGCGGCGCGGCAGAATCGGTCGTTGAGCGCTACGGTGGTAATTCGCTTCCGCGTGTCGTACGCGGCGATAGAACTACCATGCTCGCGTTCGAGCAACTCAACCTCGAAGACCTCGTCATCCTCGCCGGAGAGCGGATACTGTTACGTTTTCCGCAATCACGCCACGGATCCGAACGTTTGATCGTACGCACCGGATCTGGTGACTGGCGGATCTTTGATTTCGATGACGATAGTCTTGAAGCCTTTCCGGCGTGGCAGGCGGATCTCGGCTTGTCGGACGTACAGCACGGCGGTTTCAGCGAGCTCGTAGGCGTTGATATTGCTGATCTCACGTTTACTTTCTACCGTCACGGTGGCTACGTTGTGCGTGAGCTCCAATTTCGCTTGACGGCGGATGGGCGTGCGCTAGAACTCGTCGGGGTTGAGCGCGCGCCGCTCGAGGTGAGAAATAGAGGGCGCTTCGAGCCGGAGTGGGCGAGTGCAAGTCTGCTTGGCGAAGTCGAAAACTTGTTCTATAAGGAGCCGTCGATACCGCTCCAAGGCAATCGACAGCCGGTGATCGATGACGTGCGCATCGTATCGTTCTATGCCTGCCCGCCGTCGGCATCGCCGGATCGGCTTGATGTGCTGTTCGGTCTGCGCGCATCGGACGATACCGATTTGTCCAATTACCGAACCGAGCTTTGGCGTCTGCGTCGAATAGATGGTCAATGGCAGCGGGAGGGTGAGGCACATATCAACCTACATTCAGCGGGGATCCTGGACTTACAAAACGCAAACTATGATGAAGTACGCGAGTGCATGAAAGTATATTGAACAGGCCGACCGGTGATCCAAGCTGTCCAGCACTGTATGATCCCAGCTCCGGACCACTTGGTTTTCCGCATGAATAGCAGCCCAGCACAGCAGCTCCGCGACGAAACGACGGCGGGGGTGTTTAACTACTTAGACGCAACGGTCCAGCCGTCGCTCTATCGCAATGGTGAGGTACTCACCCGCCGAGACCCGGACGGCAGCGATGGGGGGTCCCAGGGCGTGAATCTCGAAGACCGAGAGATGATCGTGCACAACGGACGAAACTTGCATGGCGCTGAGCGCCGCACTGTCCGTGCCAACGGCTTCGAATTAATTACCGAGCCATTGCAAAAACCGAGTCTCGATTTTTTTGACCATCAGCAAGTTGTGCGCGAGTACTACGCACACTGTGCGGACATCGTCTCGCAGGTAACTGGCGCGACAGCGTTTGCGTTCGATCACAATATACGTTCAGCGTCGGGAAAGGAGACTCAGCGACGGATCCAGGGTGGGCAACAGGTGCAAGGACCGGCCCACGTTGTCCACGGTGATTACACGCTCTATAGCGCGCCGCAGCGTCTGCGCGATTTGGCCAAGCCACCCGGCGGCAACGACACACTTAAATCAGTACTAAGTGAGGGTCAATCGCTTATCGACGCTAACATGGTCGAGCGCTCGCTTGCCGACGGTGGGCGCTTCTCGATCATCAACGTCTGGCGGAATATCGCCAAAGAACCGGTTGCAACCCATCCGTTGGCCCTTTGCGATGGCCAAAGTGTGGATCCGAACGACTTAGTGGTATTCGAGATCCATTACCAAGATCGGATCGGGGAAAATTATTTCGCTAAACATGCGCCTGGTCACCAGTGGTATTTCTTCCCCGAGATGACTGGCGATGAGGCGATTTTGATCAAGCAGTGGGACTCGGCCGGGCCCTTGGCTCGATCAGACGGGGCGGAAGCAGATTCCAGCGACCGCCAGGCACCCTGTACATTTAGTTTTCACACCGCCTTTGAAGATCCGGCGACGCCAGCTAATGCGCCTGATCGCTGGAGCATCGAGACTCGCTGTATCGTTATCTACGATTAAGTTTCTTCCACCCAAAACGTTCGAAGTAATCCCATGAATACCGCTGATCACCAACAGTTTCGCGACGCTGTCGCTGTCGCCAATATTCCCACATTATTAATGGTGCTCGTGCAACTAACGGGAGAGTTACGCTGGTTGCAACCACCCTATCGCCCCTCGCGCGGCAACGGCCTTGGGGATAATGATAGCGGTGGTTTTTCCGATTCAATTCAGGACGAGATCCGCACGGCAACCTTAGACGCGATCCTTGCGTGGCGCGACGGGCAGCCGGTCGCGATACCGGATCCCTCGCCCGAACTGTTGGTGGACATGTTGAGTTGTGCAATGGGCGAACCGGTGCCGCCCGAGTACGGGACGTTTACCTCTAGCCTACTGGGTCACCGGCCGGTATCAGATGAAGCAATACCGGTGGCGGAAGATTTCCATGTTGTGATCGTTGGCGCCGGCGTCTCAGGGATCTGTGCCGCAGTTAATCTAAAAGCGGCTGGCATCCCGTTCACGATCTTGGAGAAGAACGCAACAGTCGGCGGCGTCTGGTACGAGAATCGCTACCCAGGCGCAGGGGTCGACACGCCGAATCATTTGTATTCCTATTCGTTCGCGATGCACGACTGGTCGATGTTCTTCGCACTGCGCGACGACTTGCACGGTTATCTAGAACAGGTGGCCGATCAATTTGATCTCAAACGACACATTCGCTTTAACACCAATGTCGACGACGCGACCTATGATCAAGCGAATCAACGCTGGCAAGTAAAGTTCACTACGGAAGATGGTGGAAGCGACACACTGAGTTCGAACATTTTGATCAGTGCGACCGGTATCTTCAATCCGCCGGTATTGCCTAAGATTGATGGTCTTGACCAATTTGCAGGGCCTGCTTTCCATACTGCCCGATGGCGCGACGATGTCGACCTTACCGATAAGCGGGTTGCGATAATTGGTAACGGTGCGAGCTGTATGCAGATCGGGCCGGAGATCCAGCATCAAGTAAAGTCGCTAACAATTTTTCAGCGATCACTACACTGGGCCGCACCGTTTGCGCAATTTCGCCGCAAGGTTCCCGACGCCTTGAGATTCCTGATGCGCGAAGTGCCGCTTTATCAGGCCTGGTATCGCGTACGACTCGGGTGGACATTCAATGACCGTATCCACTCGGCGCTGCAAAAGGATCCCGACTGGAAAGATAAAGATCGCTCGCTAAATGCGATAAACGATGGCCATCGGGCCTACTTCACGCAACATATCAAAGACGAACTCGGGGACCGGATCGATCTCTTCGAAAAGGTCCTGCCAAGCTATCCACCATTTGGCAAACGCATGCTAATGGATAATGGTTGGTATCGAATGCTACGCAACCCGCGGGTAGAACTTGTCGACGAATCCGTCACGAAGATCGAGCCCGACTGCTTGGTCACGGCCGATGGCGCATCGCACCCAGCAGACGTATTGTTGTTAGCAACGGGATTCGATGTTCTACGGTTTATCACGACGTTTAATGTTACCGGTCGCTCAGGTCAGAGCCTGCGTGAGGCTTGGGAAGACGATAACGCGAAGGCCTATCTGGGTACGGTCGTACCGGATTTCCCAAATTTCTTCACACTCTACGGGCCGAATCTACAACCCGGCCACGGCGGCAGTTTGATTTTCGTAGTCGAGATGCAAATGCGTTTTGTGATGGACGTGATCCGAAAGATGAGTACCGAAAACCTCGGTGCGGTTGAGTGTCGGCAAGACGTGCACGAAGCGTACAATGAACGGGTAGATCAGGCGCACGAGAATATGGTGTGGACGCACGAAGGTATGACCACCTATTACCGCAATGCTCGGGGTCGGATAGTGGTCAATTCGCCGTTTCGCAACGTCGACTTCTACGAGATGACGCGGGAGGCAAATCTCTCGGAGTTTGTCGTGGAGCCGCGCGCCGGCTAGCGATTAGCGCGCCTATTCGAGGCGATAAACTCGAGTCGCTGTACCGCGAAACATGGCGTCCTTTTCGGACTCGGAATAGTCAGCCGCAATTTTTTTGAACGCATTCCAAAGTACGGTGTACGACAATGCGCATTTGTCCACCGGAAAATTACTTTCGAACATGCACCGCTCGGGGCCAAACTGCTCGATCGCGTAGTGGTAGTAGTGTGCTTGTTGCGCCACGAGTTCATCTGATGTTGGAGGCCGGTCGTGGTCGTCAAATCCAAAACCACACCATGGCATCACTAGGTCACCGAGCTTCATCGACACATTTGGACATGTCGCAATCTCCGCAATGTCGCGCGCCCATTGTGCATAGATTTCGTCTTGCCGACCGGCGTAGGGCCCGACCCCAAGTGGCGTGGCCAAGTGGTCGAGCACGAACTCAACCTGCGGGAATGCCCGAGCAAGCTTGGTCAGACCCGGGGTTTGATGAAAGAAGTGATACGCATCGAACACCAGGCCCATTTCTGCAAAGACGGCAAACCCTTCAAGAAATTTTGCATCGCTATAGAGATTTGCATTATCAACCCCGGGCATCGAGATAACTTCGTCGCTCGCGTCCCAAGCTGCGCCCATGCGGATCCCGCGGAATAGTTTGCTCGCCTGCTGGTGCGCTTCGAGTACCGCGCGTACACCAGCACCGAGGCGCAGCTCGGCGGTGCCGATCATGCCGCGGATCTGTGCCGCCTCTGGCCGCTTACTAGCGGTCTTGGCAATCGAGTCGACCCATTCGGTTTCACCCACACACTGAAGCTCTTCCGGCCCGCCTTCACGGTAGCCTTCCCAGCATTGGATGTAGACTGTCTGTTCGACCTTGTGCGTCGCCGTATCGGCCCACAGCGTATCGAGGTCGTAGAAGGGGAAGACCCCGCCGGCTACAAAGAAGTGATGGTGGGGATCGACGATGCGCCGATCGGGTTCAACGATGTCTTCTTGGACCTGCGCCAGCCATTTTTCACGGACTTCTAAGGGCATGTCGATTTCCTCACAATACTATTGGTGTAACAGTGACTCAGGCGCACCATCCGCTTTTGCTCGCTTCCTCCATCAATTTGCCGGTGCCGCCGAAGCCCTCCGGAAAATCTGCGAATTTTGGTAAGTTATCGTTGACGTCCATGACGCGCTCGGAATACCAAATATGCATGGTCGGTTCAAACTTAAAATCGGATCCGGCAAAGCCCATTGCATAGATAGCAGTCATATCGAGCGTCGGTTTTTCATTTCCGATAGCGCCACCACATTTGGCGCAGGAAAGGCGGCGACTTCCGGCGTCGACTTCTGAGCCAACGACATCACCGCTAACCGTCACCTTATCGGCGGGCCAGATCGCCCACGCGTTGATCGGTGCTGAGTGCCACTTTCTGCATGACAGACAATGGCAGAAGCCAGCGGCCATTGGTGGCTCGGATACGGATACTTTGACCGCGCCGCAATAGCAGGAACCGTGATGTTGGGCATTTTCATCAGTCATCGTTCTCTCCTTTGCTAATTCGCATTACCGATCGTCATATAAAGACTACCAAAGTCCGTACTTTTGTACCTCTGCACGTCCGACCACCATGTGATGCACTTCGTCGGGTCCATCAGCGAACCTCAAATGTCTGAGATCTGTGTACATCTGTGCTAGCGGTGTCCATTGAGAGATCCCCGCCGCGCCATGCATCTGGATCGCTTGGTCAATGATCAAACAAACCTTCTCCGGCACCATTGCCTTTACCGCGCTGACATAGACTCTCGCTTCCTTGTTGCCAAGTACGTCCATTGCCTTGGCCGCTTGTAACACCGACAGGCGCATCGCATTGATTTCGATCCGTGCACGGGCGATGACTTCCAAGTTTTTGCCGAGCTTCGCGATTGGTTTGCCAAATGCGACACGCGTACCGGCCCGTTTAACCATCAATTCCAGCGCCTTCTCGGCCTTGCCGATTGAGCGCATGCAATGGTGGATGCGTCCGGGCCCTAAGCGCACCTGCGAGATTTCGAAACCCCGCCCCTCGCCAAGCAGAATATTTTCTTTTGGCACGCGTACATTGTTAAAACGCATATGCATGTGACCGAGTGGTGCGTGGTCGTGTCCAAATACCTCCATTGCCTCGAGTATTTCGACGCCGGGGGTATCGTTCGGCACCAGGATCTGCGATTGCTGTTTGCTCGGCGGCGCGTCCGGATCGGTCTTGACCATGACGATCATGATCTTGCAACGCGGATCGCCGGCGCCCGAAATATAGAATTTCTCACCGTTGATGACCCACTCGTCACCGTCGAGCACTGCCGTGGTCGAGATATTCTTCGCATCGGAAGAGGCGAGATCTGGCTCCGTCATCGCATAAGCAGAGCGAATTTCACCGTCGAGTAGCGGTTTTAGCCAAGCACGTTTCTGCGCCTCGGTACCAACCCGCTCCAGCACTTCCATGTTGCCGGTGTCCGGTGCACTGCAGTTAAGCGTCTCCGAGGCGAGCGGTGATTTACCCAACTCGGCGGCGATGTAGGCGTAGTCTAGATTGGTTAGGCCGTCACCCATTTCGGAATCCGGCAGAAAGAAATTCCACAAGCCGGATTCCTTCGCCTTTGCCTTTGCGCCGTCGAGCAATTCGAGTTGGCGTGGGTGCCACGACCAGCGGTCTTCCTTGCTCTTATCGAGCGCGAAGAACTCCTCGGTGATCGGTTCGACGTTCTCGTTCACATGTTTCTGCACGGCGTACATCAGCGGCTGTGCTTTTGACGACATCGCAAGGTTAAAAAGATCACGTTCTTGTTCAGACATAGGCATTCTCCATTGTGACCACGCAGTATGACGGATCTTGGGCGTTCGGTGCGATAGTGCCGCGGTAATTTTGCGGCCGCAGGTATGTTCTTGAGCGTTTCCAGCTAAAACTGTGCGGGCGGCTAAATCGCGAGCTGTCTAATTCTGCTTCCGACGAGAAAATCGAACCTTAAGATTCATTGGAAGCATCGCAAAGGCAAGTTTTTCTTTGACCGGGACGTTCGGATCACTCGGTGTTAGGTCAAAGTTACGGCACAACATGGCAAGCGCCATTTTTATTTCCGCGAGCGCTAGATTGCGTCCGGGGCAAAAGCGCGGGCCGGTGCCAAACGGCAGAAATGCTTGGGTGTTGTGTGGCGCCAGATCGACCTCGCTGGATTTCAGCCAGCGCTCTGGATTGAACGTGTCGGGCTTGCCAAAATTAGATGAGTTTATAGCTATGTGCCGGGTTAGTGCGATCACCGGCGTACGCTTGGGGATCTGATAGCCGAGTAGCTCTACGTCTTCGTTCGGTTCCATTGGAAACAACGGCCCGACGGGTTTTAAGCGCATCGTCTCATTTGCGAATGCCTCGAGATATGGTAGTTCCGATAGTTGTTTGTGCTCAGTCAATGACCGTGCAGTCCCGCAAAGCGCGTCGACTTCGGCACGTACTTGCTCTAAGTATTCCGGAAACTCCATAAAGTAATGACCCGCCCACGCGATCGTGTTGGCCGTCGTGTCTTCGCCCGCCAGCAGTAAGGTCACGACGTTTGCGTAGATCTCATCGTCGCCAAAGTTCTCCCCTTGTTCTGCGGTTTGCGCCGCGATTATCGCTTCGAGGAAATTGGTGGGTGCCTCATACAGCTCCGGCTGATCGCGCATCCGTTGGCGACAATCTGTTATGAAGCCATTGACCGTCTCCTCAATCCCCGCAATCGCTTGCTCTAACTCTCGATCCTTTGGCCCGCGAAAATAACGCCAATACGGAAAAGGCGCGTTCATTCTTTTGCCAATCATTGGAAAGACTTTGTCGAGTTGTTGTTGGATCACCGGTCCGTCGGTTTCCAGCGTGTTGACGTTGACCCCGAAGGCGAGTTGCGTGGTGATGTCCACCGTATAACGCATCACATCGCGACACAGATCGACGCTCTCGCCGCTAGCGGCGGCCGCCTCCCAGCGTCGCATCAACCGTTCGGTAGTTGCCAACATCTTTGGAAAGAATTGATTCAGGTGGGCGCTATTTAATGCCAGTGCAACGACCTTTCGTTGCCGCCGCCAGCGTTCACCCTCGGATGAGAACACGCCGTTGAAACCCATTTCAGCGATCACGTTTTCGATCGTGCGCCGACGTCGCCAAGTCGTCGGTCTATCTCGCAGGATTTGATTGATGATCTCGGGATCGGCAATTACCGCGATGGCGGCGCTGCCCATTTTAATCTTGAAAATCGGTCCGAGTTCGTCGCACCAACGCTCAAGTTGTTGGTGAAATATCGAGAGGTCGATCTGGAACAAATTGCCGACCAACGGCAGGCCCTTAGGGCCAGGAAGTTCGTGAATCGATTTTGCCGGTGAGCTTACTGCAGACATCTGCTTCCACCATACAACTTGTTGGCATTGGGCCCTAACGCTTAGGTGTAGGTGCTACCCTTCATACCAGTTTCGACATCTTGCCGCATCACAACGTTCACTAGGGCGGGTTTCCCAGCTGCAAATGCGCGCGCAAGTGCCGGTCCGATCTCCTCAGGACGTTCACAATACTCGCCATGGCCGCCCATCGCCTCGACTATTTTGTCATAGCGGGTGTAGTTGAGTTTAGTCGCGATTATTCGGTCCTTGCCATAGAACTGGGCTTGTGGCCGCACCATTTGTCCCCACGCGCCGTCGACCCCAACGATGCCAACGATCGGTAGACCGAAACGCACGGCCGTATCGTATTCGAAGCCATTTAAACCAAACGCGCCATCGCCGTAAATGATCAATACGCGTTTGTCCGGTTTCGCGAGCTGCGCCGCGAGCGCGAATGGCATGCCAACGCCCAAGGTCCCGAGCGGGCCGGGGTCCATCCAGCAGTTTTCTTCGGGAACCGGCAACACTTTAGATGCTTGGGCAACAATGTCGCCGCCGTCGCCGATCAGGATCACATCCTTGTCGGCGACAAAGTCGCGGATTTCGCGACACAGACGTAAAGGGTCGATGGGTACTTCGTCAGAATTGAGTTCGGCCGCAAACGCTGCTTCCATTTGCGCTTCTTTCGCGATTAAGGTTTCACACCATGCGCTGTAATCCAATTTAGCGCTGCCCGTATCGATCGATGCCGTGAGCGCGTCGAATGATGCCGCGATATTTCCGACCACCGCGGCATCTGCAGAGCGGTTTGTCCCGATCAATTCGTTTTCGATTTCCACTTGGATAATTTTTGCATCCGCGGGGATCGTATTTCCATAGGCCAAGCGAAAGTCGAGCAGTACTCCCGCGCACACGAACACATCGCATTGTTTAATTGCGTCTTTACGTACCCGGTTTAGGAGCTCCGGTGTGCCGGGCTTCACGGCACCACGTCCCATGCCGTTCACAAATGTTGGGATGTGCACACGTTCAATAAAGTTTTGTACAGCACTGGCCGCGTTCGACCACTTCACGCTCGTTCCAACCATCATGACGGGACGTTGTGCGCCTGCGAGAATGTCGAGCGCCTCATCGATGTCTGGCTGCGCCGGCAACACCAGTGGTGGCACGGTGCGGATCGTCGGAAAGCGGATCTGATCCAACTCCACTTCCGCACCCAGTATGTCCATTGGGATCTCAAGAAACGCGGGGCCAGGATTACCAGAGACTGCTTGGCGGATCCCCATTTCAATATATTCGGGGATGCGCTCGGTGGCGTAGCAGGTGTCGGCCCACTTCGTGATGGGTTTCATCACCGCCACGTGGTCCATCTCCTGTAATGAACCGCGTCGATGATTGTTCAGTGGACCCTGGCCGCCGATGACCAAAATGGGACTATTCGCGCGCCAGGCGTTCGCGACGCCAGTGACGCCATCGGTGACTCCGGGGCCCGCGGTGAGTACAGCGCAGCCGACTTTTCCGGGATTTAAGCGGCTCCAAGCATCGGCGGCATGGACAGCGGCCTGCTCGTGACGCACGTCGACGACCTTGATTCCCTCATCGATGCAGCCGTCGTAGATAGCCATTACGTGGCCACCACTTAGGGTAAAAATGCACTCAACGCCAGCCTGTTTTAACGCCTTGGCCGCGAGCTTTCCGCCATGAACGCTCATTCACTGATCCTCTGATTTAAAGGACCAACGATGCTATCACGATGGGACAAATGAGGCGCAGGCTAGATCGCCCCCAGCGTAGGGCGATGCTTCAGCCGGTCGCGGCGCGATGGCTGTCGCCTACGATTCAATCGCACCCTCGTTGTAATGGTCGGTGAAGGCAAACTCAGCTAGTGGTCGGCGCGTGAGTTTTTTCGGAAACGCGTTTACAGGCCAGCCTATCGTAACCATGGCGGCGGTTGAGACATCCTCTGGGATGCCAAGCAGCGCTTTGACTTGAGGTTCAACAACGCACAACAACGTCGTCAACGCTGTACCTAATCCGCACTCGCGTGCCGCTAACAACACATTCTGCACCGCTGGATAAATCGACGCGCCGCCGACAATACTTAAACGATCTAATTCGACATCAGTCGGGTGTACGTCATCGAGGCGCGCGCAGACGACAAGCTGTATCGGAACTTCATCCAGGTGATTAGCGAAATAGTCGGCGTCGTCTATAATTTTCGCTCGCCCGCCGACCCGATTTTTTCCCGCGTTAACGCCCTCGAGATATGAGTTCCAGATCGGTAAATAGAGATTTTTCAGCGCGGTTTTTTTCTTCTGGTCGCGAACGGCAATAAAACGCAACGGTTGCCTATTTCCACCGCTTGGCCCCCAGCGTGCGGCGTCGAGCACCTTCGCCAGTATCTCGTCGGAAACCGGATCAGGTTTATAGAATCGGCAGGTGCCGTTGGTCCGCATGATTTCGTTTAATTCCATAATCGTTTCTGCTCGCGGTTATTCATTGCAAGATTATCAGGTATCAATTTATTCAATACTATCTTTGTGTCGATTAACACGTTGCGCACAACGCGTGGCGCAGACCAGCCATAGCGGATCCGCACCCTGCGGAGAACGGTCGATCAATTCCGGATCACCGAAGCCACCGGTGCGGCGGATGTATTCGGCAATGAGCCCGATCCGATCTTTGACGCTGTGTTCGTGAAACGCTCGGATCGCTTTCGTTGGAAAACAACGGTGAGACGTGGAAATGATCAACTGACCACCGATGCGGAGTACTCGTGCGATTTCCTTAAAGACCTCGATCGGTTGTACCAGATACTGAATTGACACCGCTATCATTACAAAATCGAACGCGTCGCTCGCATACGGTAGGGCTTGATCGGCGTTGAGGTCATGCACCACGTGATCGTCCAAACGAGGATTTTCAGCCAGTTCTGCGGCGTTCATCCCAAGTCCTGCCACACGCGCGAGTTGGGGTGTTGCCGGTAGGTGTGATATCCAAGACGACATCAGATCCAGTACCGCCGCACCTTCATATAGTCTTTCGCCGTAGAAGCTCGTTAGGGCCGCGATCGTTGCCTCGTCGATGTGCGCGACGAAGCGCGGTTGTAAATAGAATAGCCGATCGGGTGCGTTATCGAGTCGATCGAATAACGCGGGTGGCAGCGGTTCCGAATTCGCATTCGTCATCGGTGCAAGTTCGCATCGATCGACACCGTATTCAAGATCCAAAACGCTGGTAGTGTTGCTTCTGTTGAAGTAGATCTATGTCATCGCAACTGCATCGTTAGCATGAGATTAACTATGGATACCAATGTCACCCGTGACGGCGGCCCGCTTACCGGCTACCGCATCGTTGATCTAAGCCAGGTGCTCTCCGGACCTGCGGCGACGATGCTACTGGCTGACCAAGGCGCTGAGGTCATCAAAGTTGAGCCGCTAACCGGTGACATCACACGTAAATTGGGCGTCGGCGGCGATGCCATGAGCACCTTTTTCCTCAATGCGAACCGGGGTAAGCGGGGAATTGCGTTGGATATCAAGACCAAAGAAGGCAGCGAAGTTGTGTCCCGGTTGATCAAAACCGCCGATGTCCTCGTCCAAAATTTCCGCCCCGGTGTGATGGATAAACTTGGCTTCGGCCTTGATTCCGTTCGCGCGCTGCGGGACGACATCATCTATGTCTCGATCAGTGGCTTCGGTGATCAAGGTCCCTATGCCAACAAGCGCGTCTATGATCCGGTTGTCCAAGCGCTATCCGGACTCACCGAGATTCAAGCTGATGCCGAGGACGGCCGCCCCCGAATGGTGCGTACGGTGATTCCAGACAAAACAACGGCGCTCACTGCCGCACAGGCGATCACCGCGGCGCTATTAGGTCGAGCACGAACCGGGATCGGGCAGCACGTTGAGATCGCCATGCTCAATGCCACCATCGCCTATCTGTGGCCGGAAGGCATGGTTAACCAGACATTAGTCGACGACGATCGAGAGCCTGTCTTCGGTCAGCCGGTCAAAGAACTTATCTTCAAAACGCAAGATGGGTATATCACGACCGGCGCCATGTCCGACAAAGAGTGGGACGGCTTATGCCGCGCATTGGACAAACCGGAGTGGATCATCGATCCGCGATTTAAAACTACTCAACTTAGATTCAAAAATGCGCAAGAGCGCTTGGCGGCAACCGCGGCCATTATCGCGACCAAGACTAACGAAGAATGGTTGGCACGCCTCGATCGCTTCGCCGTACCGTGTGCACCTGTGCTGAGCCGCACCGAAATGTTGACCCACCCGCAGGTTGTTGCCGACGATATCATTCGGGAGTACGAGCAGCCTGGCCTCGGACGCGTGAGGCAACCCCGAAGCGGTGCAAAATTTCACGGTGTAGCGGAAACCGAACCGCCAGTCGCGCCTTTGCTAGGGCAGCACAACGCAGAAGTGTTAAGCGACCTCGGGTATTCACAGGTCGAGATTGATCGATTTGCAGCGACGAAGGTCATTTCTGGCTGAAATTGTCGTCCGGACGCAGTGTGTATATATCAACACAACGCTTAGAAACGTGTATAAAGTGCAGACTTAACATTAGCGATGATTAAACAATGAGCTCACCAGAATTTATCGCAAGCTACTGGACCTTGGCGGGTGATGTCGTACCACTCGGACCACCGGATCAAGAAGCAAGTTCGCATGATCTACGCGACCGGCTAGCCGTAGCGGCCAAAGCGGGGTACGCCGGCATTGGCCTGATGCGCTCTGATTTGCTGAGTATCCGCAAACGCTATGACTTCGCAACCATCCGTTCGATGCTTGCCGACCACGGTATGAAATACCTGGAACTCGAGTTCTTGGTGGGGTGGATCGCCGACGGCGATGAGCTTGCGGAATCTGAAGTTGTGTTCAGCGATATGCTTGAGGCGGCAGCGCAATTAGACATTCGGCACCTAAAGGTTGGCCCCGATATGAATGCGACGGAGTGGCCCATCGAGCGCATGGCCGAGCGCTTTGCCGGCTTGTGCGACCGCGCCGCAGCCGTGGGCACATCGGTCTCGCTGGAGTTGATGCCGTGGAGCAATATAACCGACATAGAAACGGCCGTGGCCGTCGCCACAGGTGCTGGCCGCGACAACGGCGGTCTACTTCTCGATATTTGGCACCTTGCGCGCGGTGGCGTCTCTTACGACGACATCGCCAACATCCCACGTGGACTCGTCAATTATGTTGAAATTGATGATGCGGACAGCGAGATCCGTGGGACCTTGTTGGAAGACACGCTCAACCATCGTAAGTTTTGTGGTGACGGTGACCTTGACGTCCCACGCTTTCTCGACGCTTTGGCAGCACACGGTTACGACGGTCCATTCGGGATCGAGATAATCTCTGAACAACAACGCAGCCGACCGTTCGCCGATGTGGCGAACGACGCGATCCGAACCGCGAAGCGCGAGTTCGGTAATATGGATGGGACATTCTTTGACGCCGGTCGCTAACCCGGCCTGGGGTGCCATGGCAAACTAAATACATTGAATCACTTCTGATTTATCATATAGACCACAGTAACTAATAACGCAGATGGGACAGGGTTAACAACAGCAGCAAGACAACTTACTGGTATTTCACGATTTTGAGGAGAATCGAAAATGAGTGAAGAAAATAACAGTGAAGGCAGCGGTAGCGAAGTAGCAGCCACCGAAGAAGTGCAAGCGAGTGCAGCGCCATCGAGCGGCGCAGATTCGAACAAGGAAGAGCGCAACTGGGCCATGGGTTGTCATTTGGCATCGTTCGCCGGATTCCTTATCCCGTTTGGCAATATCATCGGACCGCTGGTGATATGGCTGATAAAAAAAGAAGAGTTTCCCATGGTTGACGAACATGGCAAGGAGGCGCTTAATTTTCAGATCACCGTGGCGCTGATAGGGATCGTGTGTGCACTGTTGATCCTTGTATTCATCGGCCTATTGTTGCTGCCGGCATTGGCTATTTATTGGATCATTTTCACCATCATCGCGGCCCTGAAAGCAAATGAGGGCGAGTCCTATCAATATCCGTTTACCCTGCGCTTGATCAAATAAACCACGGACACGTTATGTGATTCGAACGTTGTTGAAAGGCGCCGGATCAATTTTGAGAAGGGCACAACAATGGACTTCGGGATCACAGGTAAATGTGCGGCGGTCGCCGCTGGATCGGCGGGCTTAGGTTTCGGCGCCGCGAAAGCGCTTGCAGCAGAAGGCGTTCGGGTCGCTATTTGCGGCCGCGATCCGGAACGTTTACAAGCTGCGGCCGCGGCAATTACCGGTGAGGTAATTACCATCGAGGCGGATGTATCGTCAGCGGATGGCGGCGTCGCATTCATCAATGCCGCGACCAAGCAACTCGGCCGGGTCGATATTCTTGTCACCAACGCCGGCGGTCCACCCCGTGGTACCTTCGCCACCACCGAACCAGATGCCTATCGCCTCGCATTGGAGATGAATTGTCTGTCCATGATCGAGATGTGTCGTGCAGCAATCCCGGCGATGCGTGAGCGTCAGTGGGGTAGGGTGTGTGCGATCACGAGCATTGGTGTGAAGCAACCAATCGGAATGCTCATGGCAAGCTCGGTCGCGCGAGCTGGTCTAACCAGCTTTTTGAAAATCACAGCACGCGAAGTAGCCGTCGATGGCGTCACCGTCAATTCCTGTCAACCGGGTACACACTGGACCGAACGAGCGGCGAAGGTCGCGAAAAGCAAAGAGGCAGCGGCGAGCAAGATCCCGGCGGGTCTTACCGGTGACCCGAATGACTTCGGTGCTGCCGTCGCGTTTTTGTGCTCCCAACAGGCGAAATTTATCACCGGTACCGGTCTGCTTGTCGACGGCGGTCAGGCGACCGGATTGTTGGATTGATTAAAGCCCCGGTGGGCTAGAATTTCGTTACCAGTAGTCGAAATCTGGTCTCAGCGAAATTTAGGGACACCCACCGAAATTTAGGCATCGAAAATTAGGATCATCCATGAAAATAAAGTGCGATTTAGGGGAAATTTAAGGACACCCACGAAGATATAACGACGCGGATCGCGAACTATTAGCAAATCGTCACGATTTCTTCGTTTTCCTCACGGTGCTTTTTGTAGGTGTCCTCAAACATTGCGCGCTTAGGTATTATGATCTGCCTGTCGGATCGGCGCCCGGTCCCCTTATCTAATGGTCTTTAGGCGATAACTCACTTAGGCATGAAACTGCCTTGGATGGATTCATCGGCGAGGATGCCGTCAATCATCGTGATAAACGTGGGGGTGAACCATTGCTTGCGTTCAGCCCACCATTCCTTGCAGCCGGGCGAATCCAAGATGCCTTTGACGATCGTTTTGAGCGGTGCGAGATCATCTTGTAGGTATAAATTCGACCGGCTGGCAGCAAACGCTTGCTCTACCGGCAACAAATAGCCAGCAACCGCTAGGTCGAAGCGATAGCGCTCAACGTCGTCTAGATCGTTCATTGCCTTCGTTCCGCGAACGATGATGTCGGATAATTCTCTGTCATTAGCAACGGCATAGTAGGCGGTCATGCAATTAGCCTGGACCTCGCGGGCTTCCGTTCTCGTCATTGCATTTGTATTGGCTCTGATTTGAATCACCAGATAGATCAATGTGATGATGACTCCGGCAGAGCCAACGATTTCTGCCATCGCTGACATCGCGTCCCAGTTCATAAGACCGTCTTATACCGTTCGATTGATAGTCGAGACTAAGGCCCGACCCAATCGAATGGGATGTGTTTGCTGGATTTACCAACCCAATCCCATGCATAGCCGAATGCATCGACGGTATTTGCCGTGGCCTTCCCCCAAGTTGCCGGCGCGTCGCCAGGTCCGACTTCTGATCCGGGCATATTGAACGTTTGTACGCGTTTACCGGGTGGGGTAGTGGGCCCGCCGAGTGCATCGGCGCTTGCGTCCACCTTGCCCGGGATCTTGACGCTCCAATAGGCCAGATCGTCGGCGATATCGAATGTGATTGGCGCCGGTTCGACGCCTAAGGTATCGCAGATGATGTTGGCGAAGGTCGCCATAAAACCGCCGGCGGCGCCGGAGAAAATCTTGCCCAACGCCTCGCGCTGAGCATCATCGGCCCGCTCGTCGATAAACATCCCTAAAACCACCGTCTGCGCCCCAGCCCATACGTTACCGTCGAATTTCGAGACCGCAACGACGTTGAGATCCTGGAGTCCGACATCGCCAAAGCTGCCTTCTCGCACATGCCACGCGAGGACGCCCTCGCAATGGTCGCCAGTCGGTGGCTCTGCGAACTCACAAGGACAGGCGATGTTACAACTACATACATCGAACCAATCACCTTTTAATTGCCAACTTGGTGTGTCTGCCATCGGATCCTCCACCGCTGAAAAGTTCCGGACAGCATAGTCTTCGTTGAGCGTATTTTCGAGTTCTCGTGAGTACGCTGTCATTCGGTTAACGGGTCGCGGTTCCTGATATCCGCCCGATTCTCGTCCGCAATGCGACCCCTAAGGTGGCGCGCGCGCAAAATTCTTCGATTAATATTTCGATATAGCTACAAAATGTTTGCCGCCGTCCGCTATCATGCCGACCCACCCTAACCTACATCACGGATTTCAATCCCTAACGTCATCGGACTACAACTATGAAACTCGAAGGCATCCGCGTACTCGATCTATCACGTTTCCTACCCGGCCCCTATATCAGCTTAATGATGGCGGACCACGGCGCCGAAGTGATTAAGGTAGAAAGCTTTGAAGGCGAGACGACACGTAAGCTCGGCCCCAAAATCAAAGGTCATACCGCATACTTCAGAAATACCCAGCGGGGCAAGATGAGCCTACGACTCAATCTCAAATCGCCCGATGGTTTAGAAATCTTCCTTCGGCTCGCCGAGGATGCCGATGTCGTTATCGATTCTTTTCGACCCGGGGTAGTGGACCGCCTCGGTATTGGTTACGAAGCGATCAAGGAACGCAACCCGCGCATCGTCTATTGTTCACTTTCGGCCTTCGGGCAGCACGGCACCCAAGCGCAACGCCCGTCACACGACGTTGGCGCACAGGCGATCACGGGAATCTTGAGTTTGATGCAAGGCGAGGGCCGCGAGCCCTGTTTGCCACCGGCGCCGGCTGCCGATATCGCAATGGGATCGCTCGGATTGGTCGGGATCCTGATGGCATTATATCGTCGTGAACAAACCGGCCTAGGCGATTTCGTTGACATGTCGATGACCGATTGTTTACTGTCGTGGAGTCCGCACATTATCAGCGATGTCCTCGTGGAGGGACGTGCGCCGGTGCTCGAAGATGAACGCCTGTTCGGTGGCGCGGCGTTCTATAACGTCTATCGCACAAAGGACGGACGCCATCTTGTGCTCTCTGGGGCCGAAATGAACTTCGTGGAGAATCTACTCACCGCACTCGAGCGGCCGGACTTGATCGAGCTTTGCCGCAGACCATGGGGCGCGGAGCAGGAACCGGTAAAAGCATTTCTCAAGGAAACATTTGCCAGCCGCACCTTGGCCGAGTGGGACACATTCATGGCCGACATTTCTGTGTGTTACGCCCCCGTGCTCGATCTCCACGAGGGCTGGAATCAGCCGTTTCTGCGCGAAAGGGGCATTATTAGTACCGGTGCCGATGGGGTCGAGCGCCTCGGCACGCCGGTTAAGTACGCGGTCGAACCGGGTCAGCCGTCGGATAACTTATCCGAACTCGGTGGTGATACTGATGAACTACTTGAGCGCTTGGGCTACGATGCGGCTGAACGTCAGCGTTTGAAAGACGAAGGCGTCTGTTAGTCCAATAGCTAAGGGTTATGAGCCAGACCCAAACATTCACCGCCAAACGGTACAGTGTCGCGGACTTCGGCGCGGCACAAGAATGGTTCCACTCGCGCGAGTGGAGCGACGGTTTGCCCATTGTCCCGCCGACCCCGGATCTGGTTGCTGCCTGTCTCGACTGGGCGCTACTGCCCGCGCAACATCTAATTGGGATAGAACCCGTACGCGAACGCGCTATCACGGCAGAGAAGGTAGCGATCAACGCCGTGATGGCCGGTTGTTTACCGATGCATTTCCCGGTTGTCGTCGCAGCGCTAACGGCCATGCTGCAAGAACCCTTCGTACTCCATGGTGCGACGTCAAGCACCGGCGGTTGCGCGGTGCTGATTGTCGTCAATGGCCGGGTTCGTCGCGAGCAGGGCATGGATCCGACTTTCAGTGCTTTGGGCGCGACAGACCGCGCGACCACTGCGATCGGACGTGCGGTGCGTTTAGTCCTATACAACTTGCTCGATGTGCGTCCGGGTGAAGTTGACCGCTCTACCTTAGGACACCCAGGCAAGATCAGTTATTGCCTGGCCGAGGACGAAGAAAACACCCCATGGTTGCCATTGGCCGAAGAGCGTGGCGTGCCACCGCATGCCTCGGCGGTAACAGTGATGGCCGCTGGCGCGCCGCGCCAAATTTTGAACGAATGGACGACCAAACCGGAAGAATTACTCGATACCTACGTCGCGGAAATGAAAGCATCGATGCGGCATTATTCGATCTGGCCCGGTAACTACGCAATCGTCATACCCCCGCAGTTGCGCGCACATTTCGATGCGGCGGGATGGTCGAAGGCAGACATCCGAGAGTATGTCTTCGCCAACGCCCGCATCCATCGTCGCGAATGGGCGGAGTGCGGCAAAGGCGCTGTAGTCGCGGACAAAGGTGATCGCGAACACGCAGCACTAGTGTCGTCAGATCATCTGTTAGTGATCGCCGCCGGGGGACCGGCCGGTGGCTTCGGTGCGGTTATTCCGCCCTGGTTTGGCAAGACGAGCCAAGCGGTTACGATGGCAATCGGCGCCTGCGTCGACTGCGAGATCTGAGCGGGAGTTCCACGCATGAGTATCGAATTTCTCGATCCAACCCACGAAAACGCCGCCGGCGAGTTCATTTTGGCGCCGCGCTTAAACACAATCGCAGATAAAGTGATCGCCATCGTCTCGAACGGCAAGAAAGGCACGATCCCGTTTTTTGATGCCTTCGAACACGCGCTCACAACAACGCATAAAGTCGCTGAGGTCGTGCGGATCACGAAGTACAATTACAGCACCCCGGTCGATACCACCTTACTTGGCGATGCAGAACGGTGGCATGCGTTGATCGCGGGGGTCGGCGACTGAGGCAGCTGTTCGTCGTGCAGTTTGCATGACGCAATCATCGGCGAGCGCCTGCGCTTGCCGGCAGTAGGGATCATGACATCAGCATTTGTCAGCGCTGGAGAACTGATGGCGCGGGTACTAGGCGCGCAAGATTATCGATTCGTGGTGACTCCGCATCCGATTTCAAGCGCGACGGAATCACAACTTGCTGAGCATGCCCATCAAGCGGCGCAGGATGCCGTTGGGATCCTGCTAGGGGTGTAATGCCCGGCCAGAGCGATCCTAATTTTGTGGCGCGCCCAGGATTAAAACGGAGATAGGAAGATGAACGCCTTACCGATCGACGACGACGTTGCACCCGCACTCAAATATGCAACACAAGCGCTAAAGGATTTTTTCGTCTTGAGTAGCGATAAACGCATAGCGCTTATCCTCGAGCAGAATCGGACGTTTGCGCTGGGCGACGATAGCGCGATGCCAGATTTTTATGATGAAAATGCCCGCATAATTGTAGGCCCAGTCGAAGGAACGCCGTTGAATATCCTTGCCGCTAACGGCAAAGGTGAAATTCAACCACTTTTTAAAGCGTTTTTTGCAGACGATGGCGGTTTTCCACTAGGGACTGAACTGACATTTGACAGTGCCGATCAGCACGGCAACATCATCTATACGACTTGGTACACCAGCAATGGCGGTAAGGGTACCGATACGTATGTTGTAGAAAACGAAAAAATTGTTACTCAAACCGCCTTCGTCGTCGTTGCTTAAACCCACGACGATTAATGCAAAAGTACCAATCGGACGGTCGACCCAAAAGCCCCAGCACTCCCGGTCCATCTATTCTAAAATGACCGACTTACCATCGAGATGCTCGAGCCATGACGAGCGACTTTGATTGTTAAGCGGTAGGAGCAACCCGCACGAACATCTAAAAGTCGCCCATTAGAACGTTCCAACTAAGAGCCTCGGGTTGGCATCGCCGGATGCCGGGGCAAGCCATCGTTGAACAAGTTTACGTTGAGAATGCTCTCGGAGGTGAAAATATGTTCTGTCGGCCGCCATGCTTCACTTTTTGCGACCTCGAGATCTCCAAGTAGCGAGGGAAACGTACCGATCAAGCGTTCTGGTTTGCCACCAATGTCGACAATGCGGAAATTGTGAGTCCGGGTGCCACACTTAGAGCAGAAATAACGTCTGAAAGAATCGCTCGTATCTGCGTCCTTTACGTACCAACTTAGAAGATCTTCACCACCAGTAATTTCGAAATCTTCTTCTTTTAAGTAAACATAGTGGTACAAATTACAGGCGTTCGCTCTGCGGCAATCCGAACAATGGCAATAACCATTCAATAGTAGCTCGGTGTTCTCACGAATTTTAAATGTCACCGATTCACAATAGCAGTGACCTGAGGCTGCATCTTTTGTGTTCACTTCCAAATACCTCCTTTGTGTATATTTGCCGAGCGAATGGCTATTTCCACATTTGACCTTGCTCAATGCATTCCTCATTCGCATACACTACAAACGAATGGATGAATAAATTATCTTTGGCATTCTGCGCAGATTTTTCGTACAGCGAACTAAGTGAAGTTTCACTTAGCACGTGGTCGCACAAATCCGGTCTATCCCAAAACTTCCAGCTTGTGTAACGATTCAGTGACATTTCAACGAGGTCATTCTTTTGTTCCTGACTCAACGCTAAATAGTCGTTTCCGGACAACGTTTTTAGTCTTTCTTCGATCGCACTATCGCCACAGCCACCCACGCAGATCAGTATGGTAACCAACCAAATGTACTTGAAGGAAGTTGCTTTCGCGTCCATAAAGTCCATTGTCATCGTAACGTCGATCTACTTACTAATTCAAACGCGACTGTCCCGTATCGTCTGCCTTAGCTGGCGTGGGCATCCAGGAATATTCACCATTCGCATCGCCATACGCCACGATATCTGCGATCAATTCCGGTGGGATCGCTAGTTCTTTTGCCATGATGCGACCGCCGGGGGTATTTAATAAGGCGCAAAACGGCTGCCAACCAAAATCCCAGTTGCCTTCGGCGAGCGAACCCGCATCATAGTGCCGGCGTAATGCAATGTAATGGTTTACGTAACTCTGAAGATGCATCGCCAACCGCATACGGCTTTGGGCATCGAGTTGGGTGGGATCTGCTAGGCCGGCCAACCAGAGATCGACGAGACCGGGATCAGATACCAATACAGAGTTTAGCGAGTTAATACCAGATGCTTGCGCATCAGCCGAGGCAGCTTGAGTCGCATGTCGATTCCTTCGAACCTCTACGGCAAGAAATATTAAAGTGACTACGACAGCGACTGCGCCGATGACCTCAGCTACAACGCCAATAATTTCCCATGCCATATGTGATATCTCTAAGTGGCCTAAGTGTTACGTTAACCAGCCCGTGATAGACCCGACTGCAGGTGTGTCGAACCATTATTTCGTTGATTGTGAAATGAGTCCAGATGCGTAATTATTGATGATCAATCGAACCGGTATGGGCTTTATGTTGAATCGATCTTCTCACGCAATGCGCTTACCCAGTTTGTCGCTGGGATTAGTAATTGTTTCGTTGTCTTGCACTTGGTTGAGCCATGCCCTTGCGGATGACACGAGCGACTGCGAATCAGCGAACGGCGTTACCCCAATTTGCGGCTTTAAGCATCCGGAAGATCTGGAGGTCATGGCCGGCGAGCGGCTCATGATAGTCAGCGAATACGGTAGTATCAGCGGAAAGATCCCTGGTTCATTGTCGAGTTACCACACCGAAGACGGTACGATCATGCGGCTTTTTCCTGACGCTAGCGCAACTATTCATGCACCTAGCTCGGAGAATAGCATGTGGGGTGACAAGAATTGTCCAGGACCACCGACGGCCGCATTTAGTCCGCACGGCATACATCACAACATCGATCTTGCGCCAGAGCGATTGCTGGTTGTGAATCACGGCGGCCGCGAGTCCATCGAAATATTCGAGGTCACGCTCGATGCTGGCGGTAACAACGTATCGCTAGCGTGGCGTGGATGCGTCGTTGCGGCGCCAGGCACATGGTTAAACGACGTTGTTGGATCACTCAACGGCGGCTTTGTCGCAACCAATATGATGCCGCGTGATTTTACGCTAGAGCAGATGATGGCGACCGAGGCATCGAAAGACGATTCGGGTTACGCGCTGGAATGGCACCACGACAGTGGTTGGCGCAAGCTACCCGGCACCGATGGTGCGCTGACCAATGGGATTGAAATTTCGCCGGACGGAAAGGTGCTGTTCATCAATTACTATTTGGGCAGCAAAATTGTTGCCGTTGAGCGCGAAACGGGGAAACATTTATGGGCGATAGAACTTGAGGGACCAGACAACACTAGTTGGGCGCCAGACGGGAAGTTATTGGTGGCGACGCATCAGCACACCACACTAAAAGACGTTCTAGAGTGCGCCGGCGCGGATATCCCCTACTGCCCAATCGCCTACGAAATTATGGCGATTGATCCGAACACCGGCAGCTACACCTTGCGTTACCAGGGCATCGGTGCGCCAATGGCCGCCGCGACGGTTGGTGTGCAAATTGGTCAAACCTTATATTTGGGTTCATTTGCCGGAGAACGGATTGGGCGCGTCGAGTTAGGACAATAATTGCCAGATACTCATATCGAAAGCGTTAACGGCTGTTCTCCATTCGTTTTACCCGCATTACTACGTCTAGAGCAACTGGTGCCTAAACATGGGGGATAATGTGGTTACCAAAATCGCGGATCAAGGTGTGCGCGTCCGTGCCACAAACGTTGAGCGAAATATTTGAGACGCCGGCTGCCTCAAGCGCTTGTATTCGATCGATAATTTCACCCGGCGGGCCGGTTAGCGTTGTTAATTTGAGCAGCTCAGGGGTCAGATATTTCTGTTCGCCTTCACGCAAATACATCAAGTGTCCAGAATGCATTTCTTGGTAGCGTTTCTCCATGGGCGTTTCCATGTGCATCACGTGCTCGTCGAAATATTGCTGCGCAAGCGCGGCCACACCAGGTGGAGCAAACGGGCCGATCGCCATTTCTTTCGGATCCCAATTGGTATGTAAAGCCAATATCGCGTACGGCCCGACCTCTTTGGCGACGCGCGCAGAAGTGAGTTCCTCGCCGGGGCGTAGGACGCAACCGGCGCTGAGATTAACCGTGTAGAGTGGTTTATTGGACTGACTATCCCTTGCGTTGTTAACGCCACCAATCAAAGACGAAAGGTAGGCGGGGTCTAGTCCAATCGTAACCCACCCATCTGCAATTTCGGCTGTGAGTTGCAATCCCTTTGGGCCATTAGTCGCCATATAAATCGGGATTTCGTCCTTGAGATTAATGTATTCGTCAGGTCGATGGAGGAATCGAATCACTCTTTCAGTTTTCCCTTCGCGATAGGTCGCTTCCCCACCGCTCAACAAATCACGAATGACCGTGACATGTTCTCGCATGGTCTTCAGCGATGTTGGCCGCATGCCCATCGCATTTCGTGCGCCAAATCCAGTGCCAACACCGAGGATCACGCGTCCTGGCGCCAGTTCATTTATCGTCGCAATCGAATGTGCCGTAACTGGGGCGATACGATTCCCGAGAATAGAAACCATAGACCCTAATTTAATGTGCTCGGTATGTTCCGCTGCCAATGCCATCGCGCAGTAAACGTCACAGAACAGCATATGTGAGTCGTAAAACCACGCATGCGAGAAACCGTGATCTTCGGCCATTTTCGCGTCCTGATACGCGCGGATATAACTGGGGAAACTGATGCCGAAGTCCATATTTGCGGTGTACCTTTAATCAGTAGTTTTTGGTGAGCTAGTCTTTAAGTGTCTCGAGGCGACCTAGGACTACATTTAAGCAACTCAGGTACGGATAACAGCCTGTCCGTGATTGAATGGGTGCCTCGAAAGCCGCACGAACTTGGGATGCTACTACTCTACTTCCAATCGTACATCTTCTTCATATCGGCAACTGATTTCCGGATGAGCTGCTTAAGTACTTTTGTATCGATATCCGCCAGTTTGTTGAAGTAAATACAAGAGACGCTGGTTTTGTGCTTGCCAAGATTAGACAGTAAGTCCTGATAGTTTTTGAATCCGGGCATTATGTATACCGTCATATTTCGTTTGCGCGGAGAAAATCCGGTGAGTGGCCAATTCCCCTCTTGGCGGCTTCGTTCCGACTTGTAGTGATACTCACCAAACCCGATGATACTGCTGCCCCAGAGCTTCGGCGGCATTTTTGTAACTTGTGTGAATATTTCCAACAGCTCAAGGCTGTCTTTACGGCGCTGCCCATTGTCGACGGCTTTTAGAAAAGCCGGAACGCTGGCATTAGTCTTCTTTGTTTTTAGCTCAGCCATGGTGTGAGGTTAGAGAACACGAGGTGATGCAGGCATTGCCATATAACGTTCCGATGAGCCGCCTTATATCCGAACTTTGATGATACTTTCTTTCGTACACATTCCGATTTTATATAAAATTCTCGAAAGGACAGTTTTTCTATGGAGATCGTTACCCTATTGTTTTTTGTGTTCACCCACACATACTAGTTTTTGATCAAAACTGTTCGCGCAATTTTGTCGTGCCAACCTTGCTTCCTTTTGTCCCATCCAACCCAGAAAAATCCCAAAAGTAGTGGAATCATAGAGATGAAATACGCAACGTAGCGCAAAAATAATCGTCCTCCAGGTACTTTTTCGTACGTTTCTGCGTCCACAATTTTTATCCCCAAGAGCATCTTGCCTGGCGTCGCTGCTTTCCACATCCAAAAAGCCATTACGACCACAGCTGGAATTATCACCTCGAAAACTAGTTGTGTAATCGAATAGGGCATATCGGGATCAAATAATTCCGGACCGACTATGAAATACAGTGCTGTGTAGATAATTCCGTAAAGCCAAATAGAATCAATAACCGTCGCTAATGTTCGCAACCAGAAGCCTACATATTTAACTTCTTCGTTCATGGTGCGTCTCCAATTTGTTCTCTGAGGCCAGATAACTAAGCATTTATCGCCAGTACGTATTGTCGCACGTAATATATTTGCTGGACTGAGTCGTCCGTCGGCGGCCACCATTGTTATACATAGGGGCTGTGCTACCAGCATAATTTCGGACCCAAGTCACAACCCGAGTACGATCGGATTAACCGTCGATACGCACCACTCATCGTTGGCCAACATACCTGCTGTGGAGGGCTAAGGGTCTAGAATATCTTCGTAGATTGCCAAAATCTAATGGCTTCGATGGCTAATGTAGGTGCCTGTCCTTTTGCTCGTGTCCCTGCATAAGGTCTAACGACGTCGCGCTGCTATGCTATGTTGAACACCCAACACAACATTCAAAGTGGAGGAAGCCGATGACCGCGACAGCATTTGAAATCTACAAGGCTCAGGCGGACGTGCTCGTGCCCGTTGTGAAAGCGCTTGCTAATGAAATGGGACAGGAGCGCGCGCAACGGTTGATGCGTGATGCGCTAGGGGATCATTTTCGCAGCTTTGGCAAAGCCATATTCGCCGAGATCGGGAAGGACGACGGGGAGCATTTTGGTAAACGTGTGCGCGCGTTAATGGACATGTTTGCCGAAGGCGACGTGCTCGACTATGAAGTTGACGAGATGACCGAAGAGAGGCTTAAGTTTCGCGTTACGCGTTGCCAGTACGCTGAGCTATACAAAGCGTTAGACGCGCCGGAACTCGGTTTCATGTTTGTGTGCTATCAGGATTATCCATTCACTGAGGGCATGGATGAAAAGGCCGTGTTGGATCGACCGCAGACGATCATGCAGGGTGCTTCGCATTGCCAATTTAACTGGCATGTTGAGCAAGATGCGGAAAAGGCAGCAGCGGCGCGGAAAGCGTTGGAATAGGACAGTTGGCCACGGCTATCTCGACGATAGTTATGGATGAGCGGCATCCTAGAATTTAGGGGCAGGGATAGATCGAAAACCTAGCCGCATAAATTCCATGCTTGTCCCTTTGTTTCAAAAACCGAGGAGCATGCCGGGGAATGAGCTCCTGTGTTACGTACAGGATGGATTGGTGCCCATGCGCATGTTCGATAGCGACATCAACCGCATCGTTACCTACGCCCCGGCTTCCGAAATGAACTCATCAGATGTCATGACCCGTCCGTAATACGGAAGCAGCTCCGTTATCGTCATTTCACTATATTCGCCAAGCATTCGGTCGACGCAGTCGGAAAGAACGATCACCCCATAATCACGCTCGTTGGCGCTCCGAGCGGTCATTTCAATTCCGAAATTTGTTGCAAGGCCGGCCAGAACAACGACATGCCGATTGAGATTTGCCAATAGCGTCGAAAACTCGCTACACGTAAACGGATCTACTTTTGAGTTATCAATCTCAAACTCCCGATCGTCGTCCTGTGGTTTAAGTTCATCTAGCGTTCGAGAACCCCACTCTCCCCGGACTGCCATATTCTCCTCTGGTAACCGCAGAACCCGACCAGAGCCACGAACGTAACCACCTCGTCGAATGCGCAACTCCGGATGACCGGGACGAAAGGTTTCGTTGTGGAAGATTATCGGGATACCGAGTTTCCGACTCACGGCTGCGACGCGAACAATCCGTTCTTTCGTATCTGGAAACGGCAACGTATCGCGAGTGAATTCATAGCCACGGCCGTCCGGGTGCCAGAAATCATTTTGAATATGGGTTAACACTAGGACCACGTCCTGCGTTGGTACTCGCTCAAATTCTGTACTCATAATTTGCGTCTGTCCTATATTTCCTGAGGCCACTACTACTTATGGGTCTCGATGGCCCAAGTAGGCATCTGTCCAATTGTTTTTTCCGAGTCAAACTTAAAGAAATCAGCAAGGATTGTAGTGAGCCGCCAAGTCCAGAAATTCGGTAAAATACATTACGAGAACATCGAGGATCGGCTCCCCACCAGGGCGGTTACACCATCGCTTCAATCTCGCTACTAAGCAGTTCTAGCACTGTGCCGTCCGGGTCCTTAAAACATACCACACCAATTTTCGATCCTTTGGGGCCATCGAGTTTCTGTAAAGGTCGGATAAATTCGACCTCCTGCGCCTGGAGTTCCTGGTACACCTGGTCGATATCGTTCACCAAAAACGCGATGCGGCAAATACCGACATTATTTAGGCTCGAATACGGTTCACCTGCTGGCGGCGGATCGACGAACTGAACAAGATCGATCATCGGAGAGTCACGCTCGGTACCCAAGCGCATGAACACGCCGCGCAACTGCTTAACTTCTACCCCGAGCGCTGCACCAATACTCGGTTCGCCGCCGCCAAGAATAAAATCGTTAACTTTGCGAAATCCAAGACGCTCATAAAATCGTATGGATCGCTCCATATCTCTCACGCAAATATTCACGTGAAAAAATCGACCCAGTAGTTGACTTACGTCGTCGTGTTGTTGTGATTCGGTCATGTTGTCTACCCAAGCATAGGATTAAATAGGTGAACGATCTGTGCTGCCCATTTCGCTTTTTCGGGACACTGATGAATTAGTGATTCTACGGAACCAGATCGGAGAATATTGTAAGGGATCGGCAGCCACTACTGCGCGTTATTAACAATTTCAACAGCGTCCCCCATGTGCTTGGAGGGCAGTCCCAGCGATCCCTCGCTAGCACTAACAAAACACCTGAAAAACCAGTCATGCCTATGCTTGAACGATTGACCGGAACAAGCGTCTTCATCACACACGTAGGCGCGCCGCATACAACAGGAGAAGCTATGGTAGTAGGGCGTGTCTGATAGACACGCAATGTCGGGACGGGGCGTAGTTATCTTATGTTCTTCAGTGAGTATTTTCGACCTACTCGGATTAGCAGTTCAATGAAATTAGCTTAAAAACTTTGTAGATGCCCTACGTGTATTCTTATTCTAGAGATTGCTCACCGACTAGTACCTTTAATGTTTACAAGCTTTTCGTTCAAGATTCTCGATTGAGCGTTTTGTAGCTGCGACCGCTTCAGTAACATGGCCGAGTTCTTCTTTAACCGCTATTGTTGAAGCGTATGTTTCCGGTAACGACTCTCGTAAATCTACTAAATTTTTCTCGATTGCCCCTTTTATTTCTGCGCTACCAATGCCTAGGTGGCATTCTTCCATCTTTCCTTCGGCGAGAGCGACTTTTTCAATTTGAACCGATCTTGCAAATAGCAGCAATGCGAAGAAAGCGGCTACGCTTATCACAAGCAATGTAGTGTTTTTCATTTAACGGGACATCCAAATTTCGGGCAAATTCTGACAGCAAAAAAGCAACATATCAATTCAAGCAGAATAGAGTACCTAGGCGGTGAATTGTTAAGATCCAACCTATAAGCACTAGGACTCCTAACAAAATATCACATCAAATCATGACCTGCCGAACTGCAGTCATGCGGCTAGCCGGCGGAAGAAAGTTAAGGAATGAGGCCGCCAATATTTCAGTCACTGTAAATACGCTTATTACGTGACTTTTCCATACACGTTCTGAGCGGATGTTTAAGTGGTATTGTTGGTGTTGATCAGGATACCGTTTGAGCTAAAGGTGTAATAGACAGTGCTACCGGCTAGAAATTTCAGTACCCCTTCAGGCGAAATAAAACTGCTTCTTTTTACCTGTGCCATAAACTTTCCATCGACTCGGCTCACAGTCACTTGACAGGGTGTTTTGCTGGAGCAGCCAGCTTCTTTCGCTGCGAGTTTTTCAATATCACCTAGAACAAGCGCATCGATACTCGCCGACATAATTAAACCCGTAATTAAAATAGTCGCTTTAACTAGTTTCATTTTACGGACTCATCTAAAGCCCGCATAACCGGCAGCATGATGCATTGGTTAGGTAGCTGTTGCACTTTGGTTGAAAATCTAACTATTATTCCAATTCCCAATAGTCGGACTCCAGATCCGATTTTTCGAACTGTCTCCCGACCCACTTTTGAGCTTCAAGGACGAAGGTACCTTTCGCGCCCGCCCACCAATCGCATCCCAATTCATGTAGGTTTTGCCGAAATACCTAAAGTTCGGATAACCCCCAGCTTACAGGTCAGCACTGTGACGCGAAACTCGAGCGGTCGCTGAGGAAAGTTTGCCTGTAAGTTGCCAGGTTTTCTTCCCCTGGTAAGGCATGCCATGCAACGCGGAGATTCAGCCGGCTATGCCCATAGCTTCGGAATCCTTATGCAAACTAGATTTGGCTGTGGATGATTCGTTCATATTCTTGAACCATTTGCTGAGTTTCGGTAAGTCCGCGTCTAGCACTTGACCGTTGTCTTTGCAGTAGTCCATACAACAGTAGAGGACGATGTCGGCAATTGACACGCGGTCACCTGCAATGTACGTACGATCACCGATTAGATCATTCAACCATTTTCGACCGAAATACGCTTTCTTTTTCAGCCCGTCAGCCGCTTCCGGTATGCAATACAATCGATCTTTCAGGATAGGAAGGCCTTCCGCGTAGCGGAAGCCGTTGTACATGTGCTCCGTTATGTTCAGCTCTACGCGTCGTAACCACATTCGCGTAACTGCACGTTCTTGGGGTGTTTCACCAATGACTGCTGGACGTGGATAGAGTTCTTCCAAGTATTCACAGATCGGAATTGTTTCCGCGACTATCGTGCCGTCGTCCAATTCCAGCGCCGGCATTTGACCTCCGGGATTTTTCTTCAGGTACGCTGGGGATCGATTCTCCCCCGCATAAATATCAAGCTCCTCGGTAGCTAGAGATAGCCCCTTTTCTATCATCACCATTCGTACCGTTCGAGGGTTCGGGCCAAACGAGCTGTGCAATTTCATTCTTACGGTCCTTCAATTTCAAAGATACGGAATTAGGATGCCGTCTGTTCTACAGGGCACATCTAACGTTGGGATAACCTGCAGGCACCTCCCCTCGTTACGCGCAATATCCCTTTGTCACCCGCACGCTTTGGTGTCCGCCCCTAGTACAGTGTCTGCTAAACCTAATCTCACTCTAAGATTTTTCCAAGCTTGCAGCATACTAATTCCTTCCTTCGCGAGTATCACGTCTACGTGCGAGTAAAATTCTTCTTCGAAATAAAACTTCGAATTTTCCCACCATGCGCGGCTAAATTTATCTCCCAAATACCAATGAACGTAAGTATCTGCTTCTGACTTCCATTGAGATTCTGTAAAAAGCCCTTCATGAGCGATCTCGTAGCTACGATAGACGGTGTTGAGTCCTGTATACAAATAGGAGTCCATTGCTACAAAGTCCGAATAACTCATCTTTTCGGGACACGCTACGGATCGCTCTATGACCTCGGAAGGCGCACTCCCCATTAATCCGAGCCAAAGATTATTCTCAAACGCGCTTCCTTCGTTTATGAACGCCGTACGTGCGAGTTCAGCATTTTGATTCAATTCGTATGCTACTAAGACCAAGCCACCTAGTACTGCCAGATTCGTCAGCAAAGTCAACCATTTGGATATTTCAACTTTAGGTGGCGGTTTTGTTTTAGGTGTTGTCATTAGCGTTCTTCCGTATCTGAAACATGAAGATAATACTGATCAGCCAAGACGCGGCCATTACAAACGGTAACATTTTGGATACCGAAGCATTGGATGGAAATCGGGGTCATCCAAACTATTAATATCCGAGGTTGTTATGTAAGCCACCATAATTGGCGCAATTACCCACACGGAGTACAGCCCGGTGATGGCCCAGGTTTGGAAATTTGGTGATTTGGTTCCTACAAAATAGGTAACTGCGAGATACGCCGACACTAGTGCTATGAAGTTCATTGAATCGCTCGCGGCCACTTCTCGAACGGCGTATATAGCCTGGATTGCGTCAGGTTCACTCATTCTAATCCGTTGGATTTATGACGCACGAATCATTTAGCTGCCTGACGTCGAGAAAACATGCGTTTGATAGTAGCGGACTGGAACGTTAGCGCAAGAAGGGGGATGTTCCCCCAGTTTTGCGTACACCGGTTGTTATCTTCAGCCATCTTAAGCTGCCTTCACTTCATAAGCGTTCGGTGAAATGTACCCTAGTGATGAGTGTAATCGTCGTGCGTTGTAAAACGATACATAACTCGACACCGTTGCCCGGAGTTCTTTGTCCGTCATAAATTCGTTGCGATGTAATCGCTCTGCCTTGAAGTTGTGGAAAAACGACTCCATCGTCGCGTTATCATTCATCTTTCCTTTACGGTTCATGCTTTGGATCACACCCTGAGACTTTAGCCAGTCTTGATACTTCGTCGCCACATACTCAGCGCCTCGGTCTGAATGAAAGTATAGTCCCGACGTTGACATTCGTTTCCTTGTCGCGCGCTTAAATGCCGTCAACGATAAACTCACGTCTCGTCTCCTAGACAACGACCAACCCACGATCTTCCGCGAATATAAGTCCATCACCATCGCCAAGTAGCGCCAAACTCCATTCACTTCAATATACGTCACATCGCCTACCCAGATCTGATCCGGCCCTGTCGCCTCCTTATCTCGGATCTCGTTACCTATACGGCCAAAAAACCGATTTAATCCCGCGTGCCGTCGGTAGATCCGTGCACAACGCGCCACCAACTCGTTTTCTCGCATCAATCGCGCCACACGGTTCTCTCCAACCACAAACCCTTCTTCGCGTAACGCATGGGTCACCTTCGGGCTACCGTACAAACCATCTGCCTTTCCGAATACCCGTTCTATCGCACCCAACAATTCTCCGTCTCGTTCACTGTGCCTCGATGCGCCTCGCTCTCGCCAGCTGTAATAACCGGTCCGACTCACATCATATAATCGAAACATCATCGCCAACGAATACACCCCCCGTTGACTCTCTATCCAAGCGAAGATTTCTTTTTTTGAGCTAAAGAGTACTGGATGCTTTTTTTTAATAGCTCGTGCTCTTGTTTCAAGCGCTCATGGTCTCGTTCCACACGACGTAATCGCGACAACTCCCGTTTCATCTCACTATTCAGCGTGCTGCTATTATTGGTAGCCATTATCTTCCCGTCCCGTAATTCTTTCTTCCAACGGTAAAGCATGACCGGATGAATATCGAGAACACCAGCGACTGCTCGTGATTCAACGCCAGGTAATGCCCCTAGTGCTACCGCTGTCGCTTTAAAGTCATCCCCGTAAAAATCGTATCGTTTCTTGCGAACCATCTGCTTACTCCTAATAAATTTGTCATTAGGTGTACGCAAAATCGGGGGAGGTTCCGGACGCTGTCAA